>JBCBVV010000069.1:0-27170 GCA_039817415.1 Bacteroidota bacterium | reverse complement strand
CAATACCACCTCCACTGTCCATGAACGTGTGAAAGAATCTCTAGATCAATTGGAGAAACAAATAATAGCTGATGAGACCTTTCGAGACGATATCCGAAATACATTATTGGATCAGGAGGACAGGTCAAACAAACAGGTAGACCGATTGGCAGAAGGGCTATTACATGAATATGACCGTATAACAGCCCTTTCCAGAAAAGAACTTTCTGAAGGACTCGGATTTTTCAAGATTACAGGAAGAACTTTTCGCTCCATCTTTAGCAAAGCAGAATCTCCTAAATTCTGGCTGGAGGGGATGACAAAAAACCTAGAACTAGAATTAGAAAAAAACTTTACCCATCAACTAAATGAAGGGGTAGAAGAAATTGCCGATTCCATCTCTCAAATGGCGAGGATTATCAACCTAAAGGTTCAAAATAGCCATGCTCTTCTAAAGCAAAGCGATGATATATTTGGCGTGATTTCAGAGAGGAGGAGGTCTGTTTTAAGAGATTTGAGGGACAGGTATCAGGAATTCATGAAGAACACAGATAATTTCGTAGGAAAAGAGATTTTCCCTCAAGCCTCAAATTTTTCACCTGATATTGCGACAGGAAGTGGTATTGCGGTGGTAGGAGCCGTTCTGGCAGCGGTTACTGCCTTCGACATAACCGGCGGCATCATATCTGCTGTAGGATTAATTTTCGCTGGGGGTTCGGTTGCTATGAGGAGAGGAAAAATCTTGAATGGTTTCTCCAAAGAGATCAAAGAAGGAAGAAAAAAATTAAAAGGAGAGCTACTTGACAAACTCAAAGCCTATGTTCACCACATCAGAACAAAAATTGACCATAATTTTGAGGATTTTGACCAACTGCTACAAAACGAGGTAGATCAATTTGCTTCTCTTCAAGAACGTCACCAAGCCATAAGTGATTCCATCAGAAAACTGGAAAAGGAATTGCCAAAATCGAAATAGAGAAAAATGTTGGCAGAATCAGCTAACATCGGACTCCCAAAAAACTGGCGAACAAATCCAAGCTATACTAACCATAACATACTCATTATCAATACCAAAAATAAGATAATTTGCTTAGTGCATATTTAAGAATATTGGATAAAAGCCCATTATAAAATTGTTAATATGTCTAGATTTAGCTATATTTAAAATGACTACTATTACTACCTACTTCTTTCTATGAACAATACCCGCATCTGCTTGTGGACAGGTCCGCATCATCCGGACTATGTTCTATCCTCTGCTTTCTCATTAAGAAGTGATACTACTTTTATAGATGAACCTTTCCATGCTCATTACCTTCGCAGAACAGGTAATGAGGAACCCTTACGAGAAGAGATTCTCGATGGCATGGACTCCCGGCCCACTGAAATCATTGCAAACCTTGTGGAACAGCAATCCACCCCCATACTTTTTGTTAAAAGTATGACCCAGCACATCATTGGGGTTGATTTGAGTTTTGCAGAGAATTTTCACCATATCATTTTGATTAGGCATCCTAAGTCTGTGTTTTCCTCTCTGATTCCAGGATTCCAATCTGCCACACTCTTGGATACGGCTTATCACATGCAACATAAGCTATTCCATTACCTTCAAGCAAAAGGGCAATCCGTTTTGGTAGTGGATACATCCTCTCTAAGCAGAAATCCACGTGAAATCATGCAGTTGGTTTGCCAAAAAGCCTCTATCCCTTTTGAGGAAAAGATGATGATGTGGTACAAGCAAAAACAGGCACTTTCTACCCTAGTCAATCTCAATAGCACAAGAGATATCAACTGGAAAAACGCTTTTACGGGCGCTTTCGAGGATTTGTATGAGCAGTGCTACACATTATATGTAGACCTTCTGGCTCATTCGCCTACACCAAGAAAACTCACGACAGTTTAAGACACATACACTTATGGCAATCAGGGTATTCTTATGGATATCCTGATTTTTTTATTCCCAAATTTTGTATTTTCTCTTCTAGAAATAGAATCAATCGCATGAAACCACATCATATCCAATTGTTGTCCATAATCCTATTATGGGGGATCACGTCTTGTCAACAAGCTCCTCAACAAGAGAAAGAAGCCAACAAGGCTGCCTATGAATCCTATCTTAGCCAGGCTTTTGAGTTAGCTCAAACCTATGTCATCACAGATGGACATGTTGACCTACCCTATCGTTTAAGGGTAAAAAAATTTCAGGTTGAAAGAGAGTACCTAGATCTTGGTTCTGACACACAGGATGGAGATTTTGACTTTACTCGAGCGAAAGAAGGTGGTCTCAATGCTCCATTTATGTCTATTTATCTGCCTGCAAACCTACAGAAGATAGAAGGACGTTCTAAGATGGTAGCCGATACCTTGATTGACATGGTAGAAAGGCTAGTCAATACACATCCTGATAAGTACGGTATTGCCAAAAGTCCCGCTGACATTGAAAGACTAAAAAATGAAGGAAAAATTGCACTCCCTATGGGAATGGAAAACGGTTCTGGCATCGAAAGTGACTTGGCAAATGTACAACACTTTCATGACAGAGGGGTAAGCTATATCACCCTGACGCATAGCAAGGTCAATAATATTTGTGATTCTTCTTACGATACGACCCGTACATGGAATGGACTGAGTCCATTTGGCGAGGAGGTTGTGAGGGAAATGAACCGAGTGGGGATCATGGTAGATATTTCCCATGTATCGGACAGTACATTTTATGATGTCATGGCCTTGACCCAGGCACCTGCAATTGCTTCTCATTCCTCTTGCCGAAAATATACACCCGGATTTGAGCGCAACATGTCAGATGACATGATCAAAAAATTGGCAGAAAATGGAGGCGTCATTCAAATCAACTTTGGATCCACCTTTGTCGATTCGGTAATCCGAAAAAGATCCACTGAAATGCGGGCCTTTCTCAAACAATATGAAGATCCTGTCAGCGGAAGAAGAGATTCGATTTACTTGCAAAAACAAAAGGAATACATGGAAGAAAACGGCTACGTGTATTCAGATGTGAGTGTAGTGGCAGACCATATCGAGCATGTCATCAATTTGGTAGGTGTAGATCATGTAGGTTTTGGTTCTGACTTTGATGGTGTTGGAGATACCTTGCCCATTGGCCTCAAAGATGTATCTCAATATCCCAACTTAATCGCAGAATTATTAAGGAGAGGATATAGCCATGAGGACATTGAAAAGATTTGTTACAAAAATGTCTTCAGGGTTTGGAGTAAGGTACAAGAGATAGCAGCAAAATAGCCTCATAAAAAAGGGCCAAAATTGGCCCTTTTTCTCTCTTTATATTTGTCGGCATTGATTTCTCAACCAAATTTGCTCATCAAAATCCAATGCAGGGCTAAGATGGTCCCACACCTGTTGATGATAAGTATTCAACCAGTCCACTTCTTCCTGATTGAGCAGGCTCTTTTCAACTAGCTTCAAGTCAATTGGGAAGAGCGTAACCGCTTCAAACCCTAAGAACTTGCCATAGCCTTCACTTTCTCCTTTTTCTACACAAAGGACGAGATTCTCTGTTCTGATTCCATATTTGTTTTCTAGGTAGAATCCAGGTTCGTTTGAGGTCAGCATCCCTACTTCTAAGGGTACTGCGGAACCACCTGAAGCACTCTGTCCGAGACTTTGAGGACCTTCATGTACATTTAGGAAAAATCCAACTCCATGTCCTGTCCCATGCCCATAATTTTTCATGTGCTTCCAAAGGGGCATTCGCGCCATACTTTCAAGCTGGTATCCTTTGGTTCCTTCGGGAAAGATAGCCTGATCTAATCCTATATACCCTTTTAACACAAGGGTAAAATCTCTTTTTTCATCAGGTGTTGGAATTCCCATTGCCACGGTGCGGGTAATATCTGTGGTTCCATCAAGATATTGTCCACCAGAATCCACAAGGAGCAATCCTTCTTTGACGATCTGAGAAGAACCTAGCTCTGGAGCTCGATAATGCACAATAGCCCCATTCCCTCGATATCCTACAATGGGATTAAAGCTGGGTCCAACATAATTGAGCTGCATCCCTCTAAACACCTCCAGTTGTAGACCAGCTTCGTACTCGCTAATTCCTTCTCCATCAGCTGCCTCTTCTAGCCATCTAAAGAATTTGACAAGTGCCACACCATCCCTGCGCATGACCTCTCTGATCAGTCTTTGCTCAACCTCATTTTTGACACCTTTCAAATGAGTACTAAAAGCCTTGCCTCTTAAGACCTTAACATGCTCAGGTATGGCTTTGAACAAATCCCAGTTCACTCGGCCAGCATCGATGAACAAGCTTTCTCCTTCAGGAAGTTGGCTGAGATAGGATTTTATCTCTCCATAAGGCAACACATGAATACTGTCATCGGAGAGTTGGTTTCTGAGGTCAAGAGGAATTTTCTTTTCATCTACAAAGAGATAAACCAAATTTAGGCTAATCAGAGCGTATGAGACAAATACAGGGTTATACGAAATATCATTCCCTCTAAGGTTCAGCACCCAAGCAATGTCATCAAGGGTAGTCAAAAGATGATGCTGAACTCCTAGTTCTTTCATCTTCCCCCTGATCTCCTGCAATTTTTCCTCTCTTGTTTTTCCTGTAAAAACGGTGGAATGATCGAAAACATGTTCAACTTCCTCAGCTCCACCATGGGTTTGCAAAAAGCCACCACAATCGAGCAGCTCAATTCCTTTCTCCTTAAACTTTTTAGAGTATGCTTCCATTCTATTTATGGAAATCAGCCTGCCATCCACTCCTATCACGCCCCCCTTTGGCAGTTGTTCGATAAGCCATTCTACATACTCAGGCGTATGAGGAATTCTTAGCTTCATCAAATCAAAACCACTCTCAGCCAATTCCTTTTCACCTTGGATAAAATACCGAGAATCAGTCCAAACCCCCGCTTCGTTCTGCGTGATGACAACTGTCCCTGTAGAACCTGTAAAACCGGTTAGCCAGGGCATAATGTGCCATTCTTTTGATAAATACTCGCTTTGATGGGGATCAGTATGAAATAAAATAAGTGCGTCAAGTTTTCTATTGGCCATTTCTTGGCGAAATCTGGCCAGTTTTTCCTGATAAGTCATGTAGTCCTTAGGTCTTTATGGATTTCAATTGAGCTTGGGCGATTCATGGTCATAAGGATGTTAAAGGGCAGCCCCCCTCACTTCCTCGACTTCGGCAATTGTTCTAGGTACAGGCGTTCCCAGTAGACGTGAGCCGTTTTCTGTAATGATATAATCGTCTTCTATTCTGATGCCTCCAAAATCACGGTATGATTCCAAGGCTTCATAATTGATAAAAGCTTCTAGTTTGTTGCTTGCTTTCCAGTTGTCAATCAAGCCCGGAATAAAGTAACATCCTGGTTCAACGGTAATGGCATATCCAGCCTGCAGTTCCTTCCCAAGTCGAAGAGCAGACAAACCAAATTGGGGATTGCGTCTTGTGGTACTGTCATAACCTACAAAGTCCTCTCCTAAATTTTCCATGTCATGCACATCCAAGCCCAACATATGTCCCAATCCATGCGGGAAGAACAAGGCATGGGCTCCGTGGGCAACAGCTTCTTCTACATCTCCCTTCATCAGCCCAATAGCTTTCAGGTTCTCCGTTAGAACCCGAGCAGCAAGCAAATGCATTTCCTTGTAGCTGACACCAGGTCTTAGGTTAATCACCACTTGATCTGAAGCATCCAAAACAGCCTGGTACACTTCTTTTTGTTTTTGGGTAAAGCTAGCACTTACTGGGAAGGTCCTTGTCATATCACCAGCATAATGCATGGCACTCTCCCCTCCACAGTCTACTAGAAGCAAATCACCCTCTTTGAGGTTGTTATGATAATGGTGGTTATGGAGAATCTCTCCATGAACGGTACAGATTATCGGGAAGCTTGGATAGCCAGTTTCCCTCATCGCAATTGCGTACAATTCTGCTACTACATCTGATTCTTTCATGCCAGCTTTGGCATATTTCATAGCCGTCATATGCAGCGCATGGGTAACATTAGCCGCATTATCCAATTGTTCAATTTCTGCGTGCACCTTGGTGCTGCGTTGCCTAATAATGGTATGAATCAAGGCTTCCGAGACACCCTCTTTTACTTCCTTGGAATTTTTCTTCAACCATGTACTGTATTTGATCGTGTGTTCTGGTCTATAGGAAGGAAGATAATGCACGGTTCTATCTCCTGTAAGAGACAAAAATTCTCCGAGTGTTTCAATGGGAAGTGTTTTCTCTACACCACATTTGGAGGCTAACTCGTCTAACCCTGCTTCTGGGCCTGTCCAGACCATGGAATCCAAGGTGGGTTCTTGGCCAAACAAAATCGATTCTCCACTTTCTAGATCAACGATGGCAGCTAAGCCAGGAACATCTAAACCGAAATAGTACAAGAAGGTACTATCCTGGCGAAATTGAGGATAATAATTGGCAGCATAGTTCATGCTACTTAATTCATTTCCAAGTAGAAGGGCAAGACCCTTTCCCAAATGAGAAGCCAATTCTTTTCTTCTGATCAGGTAGGTGAAAGGGGAAAACATGGGATTATTTGTCATGGATCGATTTGTTGCTTGTACGCAATGCGTAATTGCAAACTAAGTTTTTCCCTATATAAATGCCATGCAATTCAGTTTAGGATGAAATAATTTAACAATTGCTTCGTGCTTGATTTGTAGCCTTGTTGAAGTATTCCAAAAGAACATCCTAAATTCATCCAAGCCTCTTTACCTATTACATGAAACATCTACTTCTAAGCCTATTGATCATCATCTTGATCCTCCCCCTGAGTCATGCTCAGAATCGCCCGAATGATGAGGGAAGTGATGAGGTAGACCTTGCTATAGAAGACTTTATCATTGGGCAGGAAGTTGAGGAGCAAGTCGATTACACCTTCTTAACTGACTTTTTAGAAGATGCTAGAAAACGTCCACTAGATTTGAACTCTGCCTCAGAGGAGGAACTCTTGCTCCTTCCAGGATTTAACAAGGTTCTTTACAATAATCTGCAGCAACACATCATACAATACGGAAAACTAACTTCTATTTATGAATTGCAAGCAGTAGAAGGATTTAAGATTGACCTCATCAAGGCCTTTCGCCCCTACATCAATGTGCTTGCCTCAGGTGTAAAGGATATTTCACCAAGGGCTAAATTCTCGCGAGGACCAAGTGTAAAAGAAGTGTCAGAAGGAGTAAATTTCGAGTTTATCCAGCGTCTTGTATGGATCGGAGAAGAGAAAAAAGGATACACAGCCGCAGATACCACATTTCGAGATATTTTAGATGCAGAGAATACTGTAATTGGGCAGGATACCTCCCTTTCCAGTCGATATGCTGGAAGCCCATATCGTTCTTACACGAGGCTAAGGGCTCGTTATGGGAAGAACTTCTCCTTTGCCTTAACAGGAGAAAAAGATCCAGGGGAGACTTTTGGGTGGGATCCAGCCAATCAAAAATATGGGTATGACTTTTTAAGTGGGCATGTCTCAATTGGGGGATATGGGCCCATAGAAAGACTGGTAATAGGAGATTATACCCTTCAATTCGGGCAAGGAATGGTCTTGTCAAGAGGTCTTGGTTTTGGGAAAGGCGCCTTCGTGATCAACTCTGTCAAACAACCCAACACGGGTATTCTTCCCTATGCTAGCGTCAATGAAAATCAACTTCAAAGAGGAGCGGCCGTAACCCTTCGATATGGAAATTTTCACCTTACCACATTTTATTCCAGAATTAAGTTAGATGCTTCCATTCAGGAAACAGATACCCTCACAAATGAGATCCTACAAGCCGGAAGTATTCAAACGAGCGGGTTACATAGAACGGCCTCCGAATTGACGAATAGAAGAGCGGTTGAAGAAACCATGTACGGTGGAAGATTCGAGTATAAAGAAGGAGGACTTACTCTGGGAACCACACATTATCAGCAAAGCTTTGGCTCAGAATTGAATAAAGCCCTGAATGATTATAACCAGTTTGATTTTCGAGGAGACCTCAATTATGTCAATGGGATAGACGTTGATGTGGTGGTTCAGAACTTCAACTTTTTTGGAGAAGCAGCTAGATCAAGATCAGGCGGTATTGGGGTCAGTGGGGGACTCATGGGGAGTTTATCCTCAACAGTAGATATTTCTATCCTTGCTAGACATTATGACAAGGATTTTCATTCGCTTAAGGGGTATGTTTTTGCCGAAAGACCCACTGCACTGGCTAATGAAACAGGCGTCTATGTTGGGTTGCGAATTGCCCCCAACCCCAAATGGACTTGGAGCTCTTATTTTGACCAATTCTATTTTCCATGGAATAGGTTTCAGGCAAGCTTTCCCTCCCAAGGCTGGGAATTTCTTTCTCAACTTGCCTATAAACCCAAAAGAGGAACTGAGGTATATGTACGATTTCGGTCAGACAATAAAGAGAGAAATGCCTCAATCGAACTCCCTAATCAAAAACTGGAGTATCTTATTCCCACCAGGAAGAATTCAATCCGCTTGCATTTTCAATCCTCTATCAACCGAAACATTCAATATCGGACAAGGATAGAAGGAGCATTTTATACCCAAGGAGATGAGGAGCAGCATCAAGGCTTCCTCATGTATCAAGACCTGATTTGGAAGATTGGGTACAAAGTAAAATTGACAGGAAGATATGCCCTTTTTGACGTATCTGATTACGAGGCTAGGATTTATGCCTACGAAAATGACGTATTGGGCTTCTTTTCCATTCCTCCCTATTCGGGACAGGGAAGTCGATATTACGCCATTTTTAATTGGAAAATTACCAGAAACCTAGAGTTTTGGGCAAGGGTAGCTCAAAGTCGTTTCAGGAATGTATGTAGGTTGGAAAGAGACCCTTTTACCACAGAATCAACGGAGTCTGAAGAATGTCGGATTGGTTCTGGACTTGAGGAAATCAGAGACAGAAAGCGAACAGAGTTCAAACTACAGTTGAGATATAAATTCTGACAAAGCCGGCTATTCCGGATTTACTCCCTTCCTCTGTCCTCTGGTGATGAAAAACCATGGAGATTTTGTGAAGCAAATGATTGAGGAAATTCTTCCACTCCTGGAAAGCCCAACCTAATATCTCTCCCTTCATGCGGTATATAATCTGTCTTCCAGATATAATCCCATATGGCAAGGGTCAATCCGAAATTTACCCCTCTATGTCGATCTTCTGGCAATTCATACGCATGATGCCAAATATGCATTTCTGGGCTATTAAAAATATACTTCATAAAGGGACCCAATACGAAAGCCCCAAGCACACCACCCAGAAGGGTCATGCCCATTAGCATAAAGAGACCTAATTCAAAACTGGTACTCACTAGGATAAGTGTAAAGAGAGAGGCCACAATTCCCCCCATGATTCGATCATCGATGTGTAAATTCGCGTGATTATAATGGCCCCAGGCAAGGGTGAATATGTGAATCAAGAAAAAGTCATGAAGACCAATACCCAACAAGGCGAGAGGGATATATTCAATGGTTCTGTAGACCACATTCTCCATCCAATGATACCTTAAATGGGCTGCAAAACCCATCTGTTCTACACTATGATGAACCTTATGAAATTCCCAAAGCCGCGGAGAAGCGTGTAACAACCGATGAATCCACCATTGGATAAAATCTCTTACCACAAAGCCCGTCAACAGAATCGCCCATAATGGCCAATACTGCATGGGATTCGAAGCCTGTAAATTAAAGCCTGTAAGCGATAAAATACCGTCATTCAACAAATCAACTACCAAAGAGGAGGAAGCGTTGTAGATGATGAGGGAGAAAAGGAAAAAGTTGAAGAACATATAAAAGAAATCCAGCCAGAAGTCTTTTCTAAACCTAGCCTGGTCTTTCCTCCAAGGTTTTGCCCACTCAAGGAGGAAGAATAATGCAGAAACTGCAATAAGCATCCAGAAATAGTTCTTCCAAAAGGGCCTTACCTGGAAGGTAATTTCCATCCACAGGTAGTTGGCGTAATTGGTATAACCTTGAACGAAGGTATCGAGGTATTTCTCAAACATGCTTTACACATCTTTTTCACCCGCTATTATTTTTGAGGCGAGTGATCCATTATTAGAAGTCAATTTGGCATATTTTGTTGAGAAAAAATGTATCAAAAGTTACCAAAGGCCTGTCTTAGTTTATTCAATTCTGTACCATTCCTCCACTGCAAGGGGACTCCTTCTTCCTTTCTTTTCTGGCCCATAGAACTTAGCCAAGTAATCTAGGATTTTGTTTTCATCCTGCCCTAAGTCCCACAGCTTTTGGGTTTCCTGCATCCAAACGATGATATCCTTCCATCCATCTCTAGTAGCACGATTTTGAATCACGAGTTTGCTTGAATGACATCCAGTACAATTGCCTTTTACCAACATATAGTTTCCTTCGGCGATGAAACCAGATTGTACATCTTTCCCATCAATAATCTCCTGAACACCTTCCTCAACGAGTTCTTCTTCGGCACTGGCTTTTAAAGCTTCGGGATGTTGGATGATAAAGATAATCATGAGGGCTGCCATCACACCCATAAAGGTGATACCAAGCGAAAGCATAAGCATGTTTAGGAAGGCAGATTCCTTCCATTCATTTTGTGGGGGTGTAGGTTGATCTTCAGACTGATTCATGGTTTAATCAATTTTTATGGCAATTCGGTGACAGGCATTGTTCAAATACCCCTTGGGATTCCATCCAGGGACAACCATAGGCTGCATATTGCCCTGGCTATCTGTTGCTCTAGCCCAAACTTCGTAGTATCCTTTTTTAGGAAACTGTAAGTTAGCCTCCCATTCCTGCCATGCCAATCTATTTACTGGAGGAGATAGCTTTGCCTCCTTCCAACTTGCCCCAAAGTCAATAGAGACATGAACCCTACGTACAGAAAGATCTCCTGCCCAAGCTTTTCCATTTACCTTTAGTGTCTTGCCCAAAGAAAGAAGTCCACCCGATTTGGGGGAAGTAATCAGGGATTTGACAGGCATAGATTCAATGATGCACATGTCTTTTTCTTCAACCTTTGAACCAGGTGGAACAGGCTTACAGGGCACTCTATAGGAGGATCCTCCCATTTTAGGACCATCATGTACTTTATTCCTGATAGAAATTCTGCTGAGCCATTTTCCAGAGGTAGAAGCAGGCCAACCTCCAAAAACAAGGCGAAGCGGGGCTCCATTCATCAGTGGAATATCTTCATCATTCATGGCCCAAGCAATCAACGATTCGTTTTCCATTGCCTTCGAAATAGGCACTCCTCTTGAAATGACGACTTTGTTGGGATCACCTGAGAGATGAGTATCCTTCCCATAATACCCTATATAAACTGCATCAGCTTTTACACCGACATCATTTAACACATCTTTTAACCTGACACCAGTCCATTTGGGACAACCTACAGCGCCCGTGGTCCACTGATTTCCCTTTGCAGGAGGGTTGAATTCAGAACGACCATTACCTCCACATTCTAGGGTTAATTGGTAGGAATAGGTGCGAAATTTTTGCTTGAGTTCAGCCAGGGTATAGGTTTTGGATTGGGCAGCAGATTCACCTTCTATGGTAAGGGTCCATGTATCAGGATCTATGTCCATAGGGGGGATGCCATTGTTTCTAACAAAAAGGACTTCTGCAGGAGTCACATAATCGTTGAGCAAATGTGCGGGAGTTTCAGCATTTACGGGGCGATCGTTTAGAACTACCAGATCTCGATGCTTGCCCTTGATCGGACCGTCATGGTATTCAAATAGTCCTACTGGAATCAAATCCTTTGGCATCTGGGAACCAAAGACAATTTCCCCACCTAATATGGAACCCATGAAAGCAAGAGCCCCTTTCTTTAAAAATTTTCTTCTCCCGGCATCATCGGTTCTCCTCCCCCACAACCATTCATCAGCTTTTTGAGGATGGGTATTGTATAGTTCGGAAATACCAAACGATTTCTTTTGAGGTTTGCGAGCCATATGTCGTGTGTTCCTTTATTCTATTCTAGCTACCAGTCTAAAAAAAGACCTCAATGAAGTTAACATATTCTACCTGATAATGGCCCCATAAAAGGTGGTTATAGGCTATAATATGCCCGATAATTTAGCTTTCAGTTAACTCAATGGTGCCTTCAAACACTTTCTTTGCAGGCCCTTCCAAAAATACTTGTTCATCCTCTTCACCAATGGATTCAATTTCAACACTTAAGTCTCCACCTAAGGTGCGAATAGCGACTTTACCGCTTTTGTCTTCTTTCTTCAAATATGCATAAGCTGCCGCGGTTACCCCTGTTCCACAACTTAAGGTTTCCCCTTCCACTCCTCGTTCAAAGGTTCTCACATTCAATCGATTACCGCTTTCAACATTCACAAAATTGACATTGGTTCCACCGATCTCCTCAAATTCCTTGCTCCACCTATGTTTTGCCCCTTCCACTTCTACATCAATCGATTTGATTTCTCTTTCCTCCATCAAGACCAAATGTGGTGAACCTGTATCCACCCAGTGTATAGCTTCGTTTTTTTGGCGGTAATTTTTGGCCTGCACCATTTGGAGTCTGACCATTCCATGTTGCACCCATGCATAGTGCAAACCATCAATGGCATCAAAAGAGAGCTTGTCCTTTTTTATTCCCAATTCATGTGCGAAGGCTACGAGACACCTTCCTCCATTGCCGCACATTGTACTTTCATTGCCATCTGCATTGTAATACATCATCCTAAAATCTTCGGACACGCTATCCGAAAGAAGGATTAATCCATCGGCCCCAATCCCAAATCTACGATCACAGAGAAAGGCTATCTTTTCCTGTGAGAGGATATCTTCAAGAGCCTTAGAACGATTATCCAGCATGATAAAATCATTACCCGTTCCCTGGTACTTGTAAAAAGTCAACTTCATACTTCCAAATTATAGGGTATCTCTTTGTGATGCAATTGTTGAACAATACAACCTTGGACCTATATCGATTTCGTAGGGGTAAAGCATAGAGTTTTGCTCATTTATTGGCTCACAAATTGAAAAAATGCCTCTTTACTGTTAGTTTTAGATGTTTACGAACATTCGAAACTTTCGCCGCCTACTACTAATCTATCTATGAACACGAGAAGAATAATTTGGTTGCTACTAGGAGTAGTTGGTATCCTCCTTATCGGAGTTACTACCTTCAAACCTTCTGAGGACGTTCACCATGAGGTTACCAGAGGAAATGATCCCTGGATTTTCCGTTCCGTACTAGACTGGAGAGCCAGAATGGTAACCATGGCATTAAGGGACGATTTCTGGATAGCTTATGATGCTGAAAACGCCTCTATTTATAAGGCCTGGAGAGATGGAGTTGAGTTTGATGGGCCTGTATTCACGAGGGCACATGGCCCCCAACCCATTTCTAAAGGACCTGCATGGTTTCAAAGCCCTTTTCAAGATCCTTGGATTTTGATGAAAAATGGGAAAGTCCTTCCCCATAAAGTCCAATATCGTGGCCACGCTACCCACCATGAGGAAGGATACATCCAATATGAGTTGATCCTTGAAAATGGAGATAAAATCATGGTCAAGGAAGAGCCCGAAATATTGATCCATGATGATGGTCATTTAGGACTAGAACGTATTTTCACCACCAAAAATGTCCCCTCAGGGCTGGAAGTATGGGTTCAAACCCATATGAATTCCATGATTTCTGAATATGGCTATGGGACAGATGGCGTTTTTGAGGTAGACAGCATGGCTTCTCGCATTTTACCCGGTGAGGCCATCTACATGGTTGAAGGAAAGTTAAAGCTAAATGCCAATGCCTCCACAACCCTCACCACCTGGATGCATGATTATCCTACTTTAACTGGCGAAGATGAAGAGGTAGAAACAGAAGAAGCCGAACACCCCGGAAAAGGCCTCATCGCAAGAAGCGATTGCCAAACTTGCCACAATGAAAAAGAACAGGCTATTGGACCTGCATATCAAGCTATTTCGGAGAAATACAACTTCACCAATTACTTCGTTTCCAAACTTGCCAACAAAATCATCAATGGGGGATCCGGTGTTTGGGGAGCAGCAGCCATGACCCCTCATATAGGTCTTCAATTGGCCGATGCCAAGAAAATGGTGTCTTATATCCTAGGGTTGGACGGAGAAACCATGGTTCAAAGCAGAGCCCCAAGAGGAAATAAAAATGTGATCGGCACCTCTATTTTCCAGCAGCCTAATCCCGACTCCGCTGGAAATGGTGCTATCGTTCACATTCACAAACTTAATGGGAATACAAACAACCTTTCTGAGGTAAAATTAGGCCCTCTTCCAAACTATGTAGGATCAGTTAGTGAGATCAACGCCATTGGAGATGGAAGTTTCCTAAGTCCATTAGAAGAACTTGATGTTACCAACGACTTTTATGCAGAATTCAAAGGTTACCTGAATATTGACAAGGCCAATAATTACTTGTTCAGAATCCTTTCTGATGACGGTTCTCAACTGTTTATCGACGGTAACTTAGTCATAGATAATGATGGATTGCATGGATTTGATCCACAAGAAGCAGAAGTAACTTTAGCTGAAGGAAAACACCCATTTACCCTCAAGTACTTTCAAGCTGGGGGAGGAAAAGGGGTAAGTTTCCAGTATATCAAATATGGAAGTCAATCCTATGAGGTCGTACCGGCTAGCATGATGTCATATGATGCCAGCATGCTCAGTAAATCCAGAAAGTATGTTGACCCTAAAAAGCTGACAAAATCAATACCTGGAGATAAGTTTGCCCTAAAGGAGGTTCACCCTTCCTTTAGAATCGACCAAATCAGACCAGATGGCTTTGAGCCGATGGTAGGGGGATTGGACTTCATGAGCGATGGAAAACTCATTGTATCCACCTGGGATCCCAATGGCAGTGTATACATGCTTGACAATGTGATTGGTCAGGATGATCCATCAAAGATAAAGGTGAAGAAAATTGCCCAAGGGCTAGCAGAACCTCTTGGATTGAAAGTTGTTGAAGATACCATCTACATCCTTCAAAAACAGGAATTAACTAAGTTAATAGACCATGATGGTGATGATATCATTGATGAATACTATACCGTAGCCAATTCCTGGGACGTATCTTCAAACTTCCACGAATTCTCTTTTGGCTTGGTCTATCAGGATGGGTATTTCTACGGTGCATTGGCTACGGCCATTGAGCCTGGAGGGAAAAGCACCTACCCACAAATTCAAGACAGAGGTAGAGCGGTAAAGATAAGTAGAGAAACCGGCAAGCTAGAATTTATGGCCTATGGGCTTAGAACGCCCAATGGCGTCGGTTTAGGGATTGACAGAGATATTTTCATTTGTGACAACCAGGGAGATTGGATTCCTGCCAGTAAATTGGTTCGTCTTGAGAAGGGCGCATTTTATGGAAACCGATCTGTGGACTTCGAAGGAACTGCTAATATTACCCCTACCCCACCCATCGTATGGTTACCACAAGATGAGATTGGCAATTCACCGACTCAGCCTACTTATATCAACAAAGGGCCTTATAAAAACCAAATGTTGCATGGCGAAGTAACACATGGTGGTTTGAAAAGAACCTTTGTTGAGCAAGTTGAAGGAGTAGATCAAGGCTGTGTCTTCCGCTTTTCGCAAGGTTTCGAAGGCGGGATCAATCGTGCAATTTGGGGCCCTGATGGCAATCTATACGTAGGAGAAATTGGCAATCCAGGTAACTGGGGACAAACTGGCAAAAAGTGGTACGGCCTGCAAAGACTTGTTTACACGGGTGGCTCAACCTTTGAAATGCTAGCCGTACGAGCCAAATCCAATGGAATGGAAATAGAGTTTACTGAGCCCTTGGATTTAAAAGACGGTTTCCAGCCAGAAGAATACGAGGTTATGCAATGGTACTATTTGCCAACAGAAAACTACGGGGGACCTAAAATGAATCCTCAGAACCTCAAGATCAAATCAGTCAAGGTAGCCCAGGACAGGAAAAAGGTATTCCTTGAATTAGATGGAATGAAGGAAGGCCATGTGGTTTATATCAGGCTCAAGAAGCCATTTGTCTCTGCTAAGGGACACGAACTTTGGACAACAGAAGCCTGGTACACCCTCAACAGAATCCCGGTAAATAAGCCAGGATTTACCAATAGTTTGAGCGCAGAACAATTGGCGCCCAATACACTGAGCCTAGCAGAAAAAAGAGCCGGCTGGCAGTTACTTTTTGATGGCAAAACCACCAATGGATGGAAAGGCTTTAAAAAGGATGTAGTGGGAAGTTCATGGAAGATTGAAGAGGGTAACCTTACGCTTCAACGTGATCCCTCTACTAACAAGATCACAGACGGAGGAGAAATCATGACCGAAAAGGAATATGACAACTTCGAATTGAGTCTTGAGTGGAAGATTTCGACTGCGGGCAACAGCGGTATATTCTATTTGGCTAAGGAGGATGATAACTTAAAAGAAATATGGCATTCCGCCCTTGAGATGCAAGTCTTGGACAATGTACTCCATCCCGACGGGGCTATTGAGAAACACAGAGCAGGAGACCTTTATGATTTGATTCAATGCAAATTTGTAGCTGTGAATCCTCCCGGAGAATGGAATCACATCAGAATCATTCATAATGAAGGAAAACTGGAACACTGGCTCAACGGAAGAAAGGTAGTCGAAACTGACATTAGATCTGAAGAATGGACAGAGCTTGTTGCAGGTTCTAAGTTCAATGAGTATCCAGCTTTTGGGAAAGCAGAAAAGGGACATATTGCCCTTCAAGACCATAGCGACAATGTATGGTATCGAAACATAAAGATTCGACCCATCACGCAAGAGTAAGCAATAAGTACCCTAAACTTACAGCAAAAGGCACCTTTCGTAGTGAAGGGTGTCTTTTTTGTATGGCAAGGTTTTGGCACATGAAATAAATAGCCCTGAATTCATGTCGTCTATTCCCTCGAAATAATCTTATTGATCCATCGTTTTGCTAAGACTAACGATCCTCCTATGAAGAAATCTATATTTATTGTCGTAAGCGTCTTGTTGTTCACCTTACTTCTTCCCACATCTGGAAAAGCGCAGATGTATGTGGATGACGGGCGTACAATTTGTTGTGGGGATAGTATCCTCAATGGTAATTACCTAGCACTTGGCATAAATCCTGCCCATTTGGGAAGGGTCCTTTCTGTGAAAAAGGGGACCGGCTTTCTTCAAGTCGGAGGAACGTTTTATTCACATGGATTGGACTTAGGTCAAGTCCTCAATCTTAGTTTGACTGATAACTTATTAGACAGTACAGCCAAAAACGAAATCATAAATCGCTATCCACCTGAGGATAATTTCGAATATGACGGAAAAATGGAAATCAGTTGGCTTTCCTATTCCTATGCTCATCCCAAATTTGGAGGCTTTGCCGTCCAGTTACAGGACAGATTTACCAGTACTGCTACTATCCCCAATAATTTTCTTGGTCTAGCCCTTCTTGGAACTGCATCAGATGCCTATCAAAATGCGAGCAGTCCTGAAGAATTACTGGATACACCTAATGGAACAGAATTCTACTACGGCCATTTTCGCTCTTTGAAAATAGGCTATGGATTTCCCCTGTTAAGGGTAGAAGGATTTGGCTTATATGGTGGGGTGGCCTATTCACGTTTATTTGGCATTGGATACCTTAATGGATCTGTGGCAAATCAAACCTTTACGGGCCGATCTTCTTTTTCGGAATTGTACCAATTAGACTATAGAAATATCAACATTCAAGACCCCAATTACCAAAGACAGCTGATCAGTAATGCTGGTGGCGGAAACGCATTTGAGTTGGGCTTAAGTATGGATATAGCCGACAGAGTAAATATATCTGCCAGCATCGTAGACATTGGAAGTTTGACATTCAACAAAAACGTCAATACGCATTCTGCTTCTACTGCCAGTATCATTGACTCCCTCGGAAGCGGCTTAATTGACAGTTACAATGCCGGAGAAGCCTCGGTCAATTTATTCAACCTCCTAGATACCCAAGCATCAGATGAAATCAATGTGGTGCTGAATACACACGCTAGAATTGGAGGAACCGTTAAACTGGGAAAAAATCTGACCGGAAACATTGAAGGTATCATACCTATGAGAAGCAGCAACCTATCCGTCATCGATATAGATCAAGGAACCGTTTATGGAGCTGTGACTTGGAACCCTATCCCGAAGGTTATTTATGTTACAGGTGGCGCTTACTACAATCCTCAACATGGGTGGAGAATGCCTTTTGGAGCTTCCGTTGGTTTAGGGCCAAGGGCCAGGTTATCCATTTCCACGGTGGATTTGGCTACCTTATTAGGTGCTGATGATCCAATGGCTTCTTTGAGTATCACCTTCATGGGAAATAATTGGTAAATAAAATAGCATATAGCAATGCCCATTCCTTTCTTGGAATGGGCATTTTATGTTGGGGGAAATTAGCGTGTTAAAATGTGATCAGGCTACCTACTTTCGCTCCTTCCATTCCCTCCTTTTCTATTTGCAAAATGGATAACTTCTCTGGATTTTTTAGGGTCAGCGGGATAATCTGAGACAATATTTCAGCTGCATTTCCTAATCCTTTCCCATTGGGTCCTGTTACTTGACCAATAAGTTCTACATTATTGTTTCGTGCCACTTTACGGTATTTTCCATTGGCCAATCCCATGACCCACTTCAAAATTCCAGGTACTTTAAGACCAGTTCGATGGAGCTTATTTGGGTCTGGGTAGTTGACAGAAACAACCTTTTTAGGCTGCAATAAGAGGGATTTCATCAAAACCTCATTGCCAACTAAATCAAATACAAAGTCTACTCCTCCCTTTTTAACAACCTCCTCAAAAGATTGCTTCTTGTAATCGATGACCTCCTTTACACCCATCTTTTTTAACAAGGCTACATCTCCTGTACCTGCAGTAGCTATAACATTTAACCCCATGTGCATGGCCATTTGAACTGCCATTATTCCTACTCCCCCCGCTGCTGCATGAATAAGAATGCTTTCCCCAGACCTTGGTGTGAGTACTTTCAGAGATTCAAAGGCAGTTAAGGTAGGTAAAGCAATTCCTCCTGCCTCCTCCACAGATATATTCGAAGGGATCAAAGCAGCCTGTTCCATGTCAATTAGAATTTCCTCCGCCCAAGAACCAACATCAGAGAAATATCGGTAGAAGAAAACACGATCTCCTTTCTTGAAATTGTTTACCTCAGATCCTGTTTCTAGAATTATACCTGCACCATCTACCCCACCTACCTGAGGTTCTTTGTAGGTGATAAAAGGCATTCCATTCATAATACCTTGATCTACAGGATTAATTCTGGAAGATGACACCTGGACCTTTATTTCCCTAGGGCCAGGGCTTGGGGATGGCAATTCCACGACTCTCATGTTAGCAAACTGCTTTCCTTTTCCTGTTCTGACAATAGCTTTCATCTGTTCAATTATTGAAACCCAGCAAGGAGACATCACCATTACTTGGCTATTTAGGAACAAAAAACTATCTTATATCCAGTTTATCAAGTAGTTATAATAATATAATATAGGTTCAATTTTGTGACTATTACTGATTTTCAAATGATTAAATTGAATTTTATGTCAAAGCCTGTTTCAATTAGTCCAGATATATGTCCTGTTACTTTTTGTATGAGCAAAATCGGTGGCAAATGGAAGCCCATTATTCTCCACCTGATTTCCAAAGGGGCGAATAGATTTGGTATCCTTCATAGAGGGATAGAGGGGATTAGCAAGCAGATGCTTACCCGCCAATTGAGGGAGATGGAAGCAGATGGAATCTTACACAGAGAGATTTTTGCAGAAATACCCCCGAGGGTAGAATATAGCCTAACAGATTATGGATTAACGCTCATGCCTATTATCAAAAATATGAAGGAATGGGGTGAGCTCCATATGAAATCAAATGAAGCTTAGCAGCTTATCCACATTAAATTCGACAGAATAAACATTTTCCTAACAATTTTAGATATTTTGCTAAAATAATTTGACTTTCGATTCATTACGAGCTATAATTGCTAAAGATAATCGGATTTATCCCTAAATAATTTAGCAAAAACTCTAAAAGTGCAGTCGGAATGAGGACTTATCGACCCAATTTAAATCGAAGTCATAGGCAGGCCTATCAACAAAGCTACTATCAGGCACCTCCAATTCAGCAAACCAGTCTTGCGAGACCCTTGAATCTGAATATGAGGGGCAATCTTAAAAATATAGCCATTCTTGCTATTGCTGTATTTGTAACCAATCTACTTACCCATACGCTATTCAACCCTTCCATAGGATTTTCTGCAGAAAAACTCGGAGCCTCCTCTATGGCTGCTCTTGGGTCCTATTCATCTTCATCTGGTTCAATGGCCATTCCCGCAGCAGCAGGGGGCTCTTCCTTGTATTTGATGAATGAAGCCAGTGTATATGTTCACAATCCCGTTCAGTTCGAAGGAAAGGTCAGGGAAGTAGCCAAGAGATTGGGAATCCCACCAGAATGGTTAATGGCCGTGATGTATTCGGAATCGAAATTTGATGCGGCCGTTAGAAACTTTAAAGGATCAGGTGCCACTGGACTCATTCAATTTATGCCAGCTACTGCTTCAGAGATGGGTGCTAGTCTTTCACAAATTGGATCGACAGACCATGTCCAGCAAATGGAATATGTTTATCAATATCTTCAGACGGTTAGGGAGCGATATGGAAATTACAAAAGCCTTACTGACCTATATCTGGGTATCCTATATCCAAAGGCTATTAACCAAGATCCCTGCTACACCTTATATGCTAGGCCAAGCAAGTCCTACAAGCAAAATAGCGGACTAGACGAAAATAAGGATGGACGAGTCTCCGTAAGCGATATTGATAAGAGAATGCAAAGAAAATTCCCTCAAGCATATATAGTGAAACAATAGATCTTTTTTCTTAACCTCTCCCGTTCTAAAAAACCACCCTGTGATAGGGTGGTTTTTGTTTTAGGTCAATGTTTTAGTCCATATTTTAATGAGCCTGCTAGGCATTGTTCTGGCTAGGCTCCTCTACCTCTTCATTCATTACCTTAGTTTGATGCCTAATTGATTCCTGGTGGATGAGTTTCAACATCTGGGAAAGGATATCATCGCTGATTCCCTGCTTGAACCCATATCCCACTCTGTCCTGAATAATCTCCTCCCATCTGCCAGGCTGAAGAATCGTGATATTGTTTTCCTTCTTGTATTGGCCAATTTGACGTGCGATCACCATTCTCTTGACCAATTGGTCGATGATTTGGTGATCCAATTCATCAATTTCATCACGTAGAATTTCTAGTTGAGATGCAAAAGTTGGATTATCAGTGGTACGCTGTCTATAAGTCAGGGTAGACAGGATTTCTCCTAGTCTTTCTGGTGTAACCTGCTGCTTGGCATCACTCAATGCCTTGTCTGGTGTGATATGAGATTCCAGCATGAGGCCATTGAAGTCTAGGTCCAACGCCTTTTGAGAAACGGGATGAAGCAATTCGCGGTTTCCACAAATATGAGAGGGATCACAAATAACAGGTAGATCAGGTAGCGTACGCTTCAATTCAATAGGTATTTCCCACATCGGGCGATTCCTATATTTTTTCTCTCCATAAACTGAGAAGCCTCTGTGAATAGCAGCCACCTTGGTTAAGCCCTTTTTTTGGAGTCTCTCAATGGCCCCCATCCAAAGCTTCAAATCTGGATTGACAGGATTTTTTACCATGACTGGGATATCTACCCCATCCAAGGCATCTGCAATTTCCTGAACGGCAAACGGGTTAGTTGTTGTCCTTGCACCCAGCCAAAGAATATCAATTCCCCCTCTAAGGGCTTCATAGACATGCTTGACGTTAGCTACCTCAGTACATACGGGTTTGTGGACGGCACGACCAGCATCTTTTAGCCACTTTAGTCCCACGCTTCCTACTCCTTCAAAAGAGTTCGGACGGGTCCGTGGTTTCCAAATACCTGCACGGATGACATGGATATCATGTGCAGCCACACCTTTAACGGTTTCCATCACCTGCTCAGGAGTTTCTGCACTACAGGGTCCGGAAATGTTCATTCTTTCCCCCAGACCTAGCCCCCATTCTGACATGGGAGTAAATGTTAGGTTGCTCATTTGTGTGAATCTATTTGGTTAGTATTTTTCTGATTTTGTTTGCCTCTTCCATGAGCTTACGGGTTTTATCAAATTCACCCTGCTCAATGTAATCTCTAAATTGTTTCATCTTCTCAAGGTATTCATCTAATACATCCAGAAGGTTGTCAGCATTTTGCTCATAAATATCCCTCCACATTTTTGGTGAACTCTTTGCCAATCGAACAGTCGAGGCAAAACCACCACTTGCCAAGTTGAAGATATTGGCCTCACTCTTTTCCTTCTCCAAAACCGTCAGCGCCAATACAAAAGAGGTGATGTGAGATACATGAGATACATAGGCTGCGTGTTGATCATGGTCCTTTGAATCCATATAAAGGATTCGCATAAACAAGCTTTTGAATATTCGCTCTGCAATTTTCACTGCATCTGGATCACTTTCTTCTCGATCACAAATGATGGCAGCCTTTCCATAAAATAGATGATCTACCGCTGCTTGAGGACCAGAATTTTCGGTACCCGCCATAGGGTGAGCCAATACTATTCTCCCTCTTCTTGGATGATCCGCAATGGATTCAGCGATCATATTCTTAGTCGAACCCATGTCAATGATGACTGTTTCCTCCCGAATATGCGACAAAGAAAATGGCAACACTTGCTTCAAAGCAGATACGGGAATCGAAAGCAAAACGACATCCGCACGAAAACATGCATCCTCGAGGGATACAATCTCGTCGACTAATCCCAATTCTATGGCTTTTTGTTGGTGGGCTTCGGATTTGTCTACCCCGAGTAAATCAGTGGCAAGTCCATTTGTTCTTAAATCTCTTGCGATCGAACCTCCAATCAAACCCAATCCAACAATTGCTACTATCATGACTTAAAGCTGCGGAACAGACATTTTTTGGATTCTGGCCAATGCCTCCTCCAGGTTTTTTAAAGGGGAACATAGCGATATACGGATATACTTATCGCCCTCACTCCCAAAGATGAAACCAGGGGTAATGAATACTCGTGCTTGGTTCAGCAACAAATCCGAATATTCTTTCCCAGATTGAATACTCTCTGGTATCCTTGCCCAAACAAACATCCCAACATGCTCTTTGTTATAAGCACAATCCAGTTGATCCAGAATTTTGTAAACAAGCTCTCTTCTCTCAGCATAAACTGTATTCCTGTCACTATGCCAATTGTAGCTATTGCTGAGTGCCTCAACTGCTGCCTGTTGCATAGGCAAAAACATCCCTGAATCCATGTTGCTCTTGACCCTTAGGACAGTTTCAACATAAGCAGGTGCTGCTGCAAGCATCCCCATTCTCCAGCCCGCCATGTTGTGAGACTTGCTCAATGAATTCAGCTCTAGCACAACATCCTTCGCTCCTTCTACTCCCAAAAGGCTCATAGGATAGGGATTTAGCACCAAGGAGTATGGATTATCATGGCATATGAGAATTTGATGTTTTTTCCCAAAGGCAACCAGTTTTTCGAAAGTCTCCTTTTTTGCTGGAGCTCCAGTAGGCATATGTGGATAGTTAACCCACATAATTTTTACCCTCCTTAAATCCATGGCCTCCAATTGATCAAAATTCGGTTGCCAGCCACCCTCTTCATTCAGATTGTAGCTAATTATCTCTGCACCCAGCAAGTCGGATACAGAGGTATAGGTAGGATAGCCAGGATTGGGAACTAATACTTGATCACCTTGATTAAGAAAGGCCATCGAAATGTGCATGATCCCTTCTTTGGAGCCCATTAAAGGCAAAATTTCTGATTCAGGGTTTAACTCCACACCGAAGGAGTTCATATACCAATCGGCATATGCCTTTCTCAAGTGGGGAATTCCTTTGTAGGGCTGATAACCATGATTAGCTGGCTCAACAGCTGATTGGATCAGGGCCTTGATAGTAGATTCAGAAGGTGATAGATCTGGATTTCCGATTCCAAGGTTGATGATGTTCTCACCTTGGGCATTTCTTTTCCTGATCTCTCTTAGTTTGGTCGCAAAGTAGTACTCTTTTACTTCACTCAGACGATTAGCTGCTGGAATTATCATAGCAAGTCGGTTTTAGGAAGAACGCTTATATTATTAGTTAAGATGCTTCTTGTGTCATTTTTCCCCTCGAGTGTATTCACCCAAAATTTTTAATTCGTCCACTTGAAATTGAATGGATGCTATGGCTCGTTGATATTGCTCATAGTCATCGAATTCTAGGTCAATGTGAAAGAAATATTGCCAAGCTTTGCCTACGATGGGCAAGGATTGAATCTTAGTTAGGTTCATCCCATGTCCCCCTAACAAGAGAAGAATTTGAGATAAACTTCCCACTTGATGCTTCAAATTAAAACAAAGGGAAGCCTTATTGATCTTTGACAGATTTGGAAGATTTACCTCCTCTGCAATGATCCAGAACCTTGTATAATTAAAGGGATTGGTTTCAATATTTCTGGCCAGCACATCGAGTTGGTAATGCTTAGCAGCCAGTTCACTTGCAATAGCGGCATATGCTGGGTTGTTTTCTCGGTTGACCATCTCTGCACTTCCAGCCGTATCTTCACTTTCTACCAGTCGGATGTGGGGGTAATCCTTAAAAAACTGTCGGCACTGCTCTATGGCCATTGGATGTGAAAACACTTCCCTCAGATCCGCTATTTTTCCCCCTCTTATTCCACAAAGTTGGTGTTCAATCCTGAGGTAAATCTCCCCCATGATGTTGAAGGTAGAATTCCTCAAAAGGGCATAGTTGGGAAGAATCGTTCCTGCCAATGTATTTTCTATGGCTACGACCCCAATTTTTGTCCTTTGCTCGTCCATTGCCTGAAACAAATCAGGAAAGCTCATACACTCCTCCAATTCAATAGCAGGACCGAAGAATTTACGGGCAGCAATTTCGTGGAAAGCACCTTTCACACCTTGAATGGCAATCCTTTCTGTTGATACTTGAGCCAAAGGAGTCATATCTGTCTTTTAAGCAAAAAAAAACGTCCCTCACTTGGGACGCTGTCGTTTGTTCTACATTTTAATACAAGCTATCCCAATCTCTATTTTCTAAAAAAATAGAAGTAACCGTAAAAGTGGGTAGTGTTGTATTTAAATTGCTTGTTCATTACCTGACAATAATAGATTAATATAATTGCAATAACAAACCTGATTTTCTATTAATTCGACAATTATAGTCTCAAAAAATGAATTTCATTCAGTCAGACTCAAATTAGATATCTGAAAGTCAGTAATGTACGGAAAGTTCTTTTTTTAAATGAGCTAAAAACTTCGAACAAACAATTATCACTTTGTAGAAAGTTGACTAAACAATTTATCTAGATTGGCATTGGGAATTTTTAAGACATTTGCCAATTCACCTGATCTAATAAGTCTGATTTTGTGTTCAAATTCTATCCTATTAGCAAAATCCTTATCGAATTCTACATCTTCATTGACAATTAAATAACTCGAAATATAAAAATTTGACTTAGAAATATCTTGATAAATCAAAGAGATTGGATTTATGAAATTATCGACTAATCTTTTGGTAGCCTCTCCATTTTTTTTCGAGATGGGATACTTCAAATTATTTTCCCCAACTATTAACCAAGCCTTAGAAAGGGTATTTTTAAGCAGATAAATTCTAGATATTGCTGAATTATCTCTCTTATTTTTTAAGCTGTAGATTTCATAATCTCTAGGAATTATTGGGATCATGGGGCTAATAATTATATTATCATAATTATTATTTTCCATATACGAAAATTTCATTCTTAAAATGACTTGATCAAGACTTAAAATTTCTTCAACTCCTGATTCCATATTTTTTAGTTTAATCAGGCCTTTTTCTGCCTCGTCTGCTCCTACTACAAGTGTAAATGGAATAGACTTCTTATCAGCATAGGCAAACTGCTTGCCTAACTTAATAGACTTGGGATAGAGTTCACAGCTAATTCCTGCAGCCCTCAATGAGGATAGAATTTTCAAATAGGTGGGAACAAGATCCTTCTCAAAGTTTACAAGAAGAACCTTAAGCGGTGAGGATTCAATACCTTGGAAAAGATCAAGTGCCTCCATGACATCGTATATGCGGTCGGCACCAAATGAAATCCCCACTCCAGATAGGCCCTTTACGCCAAATACACCGGTCAGGTCAGCGTACCTACCACCCCCACAAATAGAACCTATTTGAACATTATGCGCCTTGACCTCAAAAATGGTCCCCGTGTAATAATCTAGTCCCCTGGCCAATTCAAGGTTAAACTCAACCGTCCCATTTCCTAGCTGGAAATTTTCAAAATAATCCAGTACCCCTTCCATCTCAGACACTCCTTCCATCCCAATTTCTGAGCTGGCAAGTTTCTCTTTCAAAAAGGCAATCTTTTCACGATTATTTCCTCCAAAGCCAATGATTTGAAACAATTGATCTGCAGCTGTTTCATCTATCCCTCTGTTGACCAATTCTCCTTTGACCTTTTCTTCTCCTATTTTGTCAAGTTTGTCAATGGCAATACAAATACTCGTCAGCTTATCTGCATGTCCAACAACCTCAGCATAACCAGAGAGAATCTTTCTATTATTGACAAGGATAGAAAAACCAGGCAATCCCAAATTGGTCAGTGCTTCATCAAAAACTGAGATAAATTCAGCCTCATAGATCAAGGAGTCTGATCCTACTACATCTGCATCGCACTGGTAAAACTCTCTATATCGACCCTTTTGGGGTTTATCAGCTCTCCAAACGGGCTGTATCTGATACCTTTTAAAGGGGAAGGTCAGTTTGCCTTGGTTCATGACTACAAAACGAGCAAAGGGTACCGTCAGGTCATATCGCAAGGCTCGTTCCGAAATATCAAAACTGAGTTTTTTGCTATCGTTGAGATTTTCAGGCTTGGCTTTGCTTAAGAAATCACCATTGTTAAGGATTTTGAATATCAGGCGATCTCCCTCTTCTCCGTATTTCCCAGTAAGGACGGATAGCTTTTCCATAGATGGCGTTTCCAATGGAGCATAGCCATACTTTTTAAACACCTTTTTTATGGTGTTAAATATATATTCACGGCGAATCATCACCTCTGGTGCGAAATCTCTGGTTCCTCTTGGGATACTGGGTTTTTGTGCCATTCAACTCAACGTTAGAAAAATAGAAACGCATTATTTATAGATGAGTTTCTGT
>JBCBVV010000068.1:0-28992 GCA_039817415.1 Bacteroidota bacterium | reverse complement strand
CAGTGAACTCCAGGTTGGTAGTTTCTTCAGGAAAAAGAGTCCTCATCTTGGAGAGAATCTGTGCTGCTTGGTCGAATTCTCGTAGTTGAATCAAGGTTTTTAGCTGTACAGATTCTCTCCAAGATGAGGACTCTTTTTCCTGAAGAAACTACCAACCTGGAGTTCACTGATAAGGTAATCTCCTATGCGAAAACACATCAAGATCCAATCAAAAAAGTCCTTCCCTATGTTGGACAATATAAGTTCAATGAGTTAGCTGCTAGCCTAATTGTCTCACCAAAAGGAAAAAATATGATCAATCGTGGGGTGAATAGGCCTCCTGTTCAGGTTTTTCCTATTTCTGATCATCAACTCGTTTCTCTAGGACTTTACAGTGGTTCATACACCTTGACTTTTTCCCCTAAAGAAAAGGGGAAAAGCAGCATGAAATATTGGAATGGTAAATCAAAGTCATTTGAAGAAGAGAAGATCCTGTGGTTTCAAGATTCAATCATCATCCGTGCAAATCATCATCTTGAGCAGAAAGCATACAAACAAGCGAAAAAATTCTATAAGCTGGCCCAACATAAGTTCCCAGATCATTTTTATCTAGGTTATGCCCTAGATCATATTTCCTATGTTCAACAGTTTCCTACTGGCGTATTGCCAGATAAACTTGTACGATTTGTGGGTTCATATGGTGAAGCCAAGGTCTGGATAAGTGGTGGTGACCTCTACATCAAATTGCCAGGAAGCCCTCGAAAAAAGCTATTGAGGATATCAGATAATCGGTTTATGAGTTTGGCAGAATATGGCTACCAATACGAATTTAACCTTGACCAAGGCGTGATCTCTTCACTCACAATTTGGTTAAAGGGAGAGAAAGATTCTCCTTTCATGGTTCACCAAGAACTCAACAAGGACAATATCCTAAATTAATGGAGAGAACATTTAGGGCAAATCCTTCACACACCTGAATCCGATGTGAAAAGAGCCTGTCTCAGGCGTAGAACTACTTTCGCCTATGATTTGGAACCCATGACATACATCCAAATCACATAAAAAGGAGCCCCCTCTCATCATGCGTTCGGGACCTGTCCCACTTCTTTCAATGGGAGACCATTCTTCCACCCATTCCCAGACATTTCCTACAATATCTTGTAAGCCAAGAGGAGAACTCCCAAAATGCCCGACCGGTGAAGTCGTCATAAAGCCATCCTCCCCAAAATTATGCTGCGGGAAGGCACCTTGCCAGAAGTTGGCTTTGTAAGCTCCTCCTGGCTTTAGGTCATTTCCCCAAGGATAAACGGTACTGGTATTGTTGGCATTTCTAGCAGCATACTCCCATTCTCTATTCGAAGGAAGGCGTTTCCCTGCCCATTTGCAGTAAGCTTGGGCATCATTCCATGAGACCAAGGTAACTGGATGATTGTCTGGGGCAGGACCACCATCAGAAGCGTTAGGCATTTTCCAATTCGCCCCTTTTTTCAGCATCCATTCACCTGTCTCAAAGACAAAAATAGCTCCATCACCAAATCTTTCTGCTTCTGTTTGATAACCAGTAGCTTCTACGAATGTGCGAAATTGCCCCACTGTAACAGGATGTTGATCTATAAAAAAGCCATCCACTTCAAAAGCCCCAACTCTCCCCCCTTCCAGACGGATCATACCTTCAGGCGTACTTGAAGGTTGACAGCTAATTAGCCCTAAAAGGGAGGTACAACATCCTAACATCAAAAGCTGAAATGTCCTCATATTCAAATATAGGAAAACATTTCAGCCTCAATTCCACAAAAAATTTTATTTCGCCTATCAAAAAGGAAGATGAACGTTCCTATCTATTTGACCGAGTCCTTGCTTCCTGAATCCGAAGGACCTTGAATTCTGTTCGACGATTCTTTTCTCTTTTGGATTCAGTGTTGTCATAGAGGACAACCCTTCTGTCTTCTCCATATCCTTTAGATACCAGTCTTCTTCTAGAAATTCCATTGGCCAGCAAATAAGAATACACCGCATTGGCACGCCCTTGACTGAGGCGTTGATTGTAGGAAGCATGTCCTTCAGAACTGGTATGTCCACCAATTTCCATCACAATCTGAGGGTTTTGCTTCATAACTCTAAGCGCGCGCAGTAGTTCATCCTCAGATTCTACTCGAAGGGTGGAATCATTGTAATCAAAGTAAACGTTCAAGAGGACAAAGGAATCTTTTTCTAGCGGCTTCAACATGATGTCAAAGTTCAAATCTTCCTTCCCATCTTTTTCTGCTAAATCGAAGTCAGATACTTTGTAAAAATACCCTTTTGCTACAGCAGTAACTTCATAATGGCCATAAGGCAAACAGGTTCTGTAATTGCCTCCCTGATCGGCTCTAAACTTGGCCAGAGTTTGTCCAAAGTCGTTTTTGAATATCAATCCAGCCTTAGGTATCTCTTTGCCTGTCTTTTGGTCTATTACTTTCCCGTACACACACCTTCCCTTCACTTCCTTTCTCATAAACAAATCCACCTTTCTTCCCTTCCCAATATCTTGAGTGGAGAGGCTTGCCCATTGCAGTTCATCTTCATACCCTTCAGCTATGGCTCGAATTTCATAATTGTTGTCAACCGCCACCCTATTGAATCGATAATCTCCTTTCAGGCCAACCGTAATTGTTTTACCTATCTGGTCACCATCTTTGAAAAGAGACACCCTTGCTCGATCAACCGGATAATTGGTTTTCCTATCCCTTACTTTCCCATAAATGTAAGCCAGTTGAGGCTTTTCAAGGTAAACGTCTTTTTCTAAGTTGGCTTCTTCGATCCTAAAATCTTCTTTGTAGAAAGGATATCCCTCTGTCCTTACAGCAAGTTTATAAGAGGTATTAGGGCTCAATTCAAATTCGTAGCCTCCCTTCGAGTCAGAAAAGAGAATGTCAAGGCTTTTGTCATCACTATTTTTTAGGCTAACATTCACCCCCGTTAACATTCGACCACTTTTCTTGTCATAAATCTTTCCACGAATGGTATACTTTCTTGTGCGTAGGGGCTGTTCGATTTCAACTATTCTATTCGCATGAACATTGAGCATGCCATCATCTACTGATCCCGTTACCAAATCAGGATCTCCATCTTTGTCTAGATCACCAGCTGCTAAGGCGACACTCCATTTGCCCGTTTTTCTTTGAACCATGGGTGCAAATTCACCCTTTCCCTTGTTCAAATGAAAGTTGAGGGAATTGTCAACATTTGAGCAGGTAACGATGTCTAGGTCCTTGTCTCGATCCAAATCTGCCAAAATCAGATCAAAATTATGTTGACCACTCTCTAATTCGATTTCCCTCTGAAAGTTTCCATCTCCCTGATTGAGATGAATAAACAAATCTGTCCCTACGTAAGAAGCAGCCGCAATGTCGAGCATCCCATCCCCATTAAGATCACCAAGGGCAAGACTCCAAATATCTTGTGTTGATCGAAGCTTTCTGAGAGAAGCAAACAGAGAAGGACCTAAGCGTTTGTGTAGGTATAAATATCCATGGTCGCCTCCTATCACCAAATCATCCAAACCATCTCCATCAATATCTCCACAAGCAATTGAGCGTGGATCTGGACCTGTCTCAAATATTTCCCCTATTGAGAAGTTTCCCCTTCCTTGATTGATGTGGGTGTATACTTTATTTTCTTTTGTGGAGACAATAAGAATATCCTCTTTCCCATCCTGGTTAAGATCGGAGGCAAGTAAGCTGTGTGCCATTTGACCCGTTGAGAAGACTTTAGCGGATTGTAAACCTCCTCGGGTATCATTTAATAGGCAAACCAATTGACCGTTCATCGTACAGCTTAAAATATCCTCAAATCCATCTTGGTTGACATCTAAACTGATAGCTGCTCTAAGGCCAGTTGGGGCTTGATAGGCTTTTTTGGAGGGAAAAATTCCCCTCTGATCATTCAAATGGATATGAATGCTGCCGTCTGGTTTGGAGGCACTTACGAGATCAAGATGTCCATCCTTGTTCATATCAGCAATCACCACAGCCCAATTCTCTTTACCTGATCGATAAGGCTTCTGGGGAACGTAAATTCCATGAGAGACAAAGATGGTGGAATCCTCTCCAGAAAAATTCTTTGTTTGAGAATGGGCGAGACTAACAATAAAAACAGACAGCAGGAGAAAACTGACAATCAGGTTAATACGTTTCATAAGGACGGCATTGCTTTACAAAATTAGGCTTGGGCAATTGAAAACGCATATGGATGTAGGACCAAATCTTACATCTATTCAAACAATTCTACAATCAGTAAATACCAATAACTATTCCATTCACCCCAATAAATTGTCAATTCACGTAAAATTACATATTTGATCACAAATTGCTTAAATGAACAAATCAGTTAGGGAAATTTTTCATGATCTCCTTACCTATGTACTTATTGGTGGATAAACTGTCCTTATGAAAGATGCGTATATCAAAAAAAACTGCCATTTTTATAAGGCAACAAACAGACGCGATGTATGGTAAAAAAACTGGTTTATTGGATATGGGGAGGATTTATGGGAATTCTGTTATTCCCAAGCCTTCTTCATGCCCAGGAGACTGATTATACAAAGCCTCGTAGCAAGACTTTCTATACCTATCAGAAAGATGGGAAAACATATTTGGCTGGTAGACTAGATACGATCAGAATATCAGATGGAGCGCCTACTGCCAGAGAAAGAAAAAGAGGACGAAGACGACTTAGAAAATTCACACGCCTGAGATATAATGTCCACAAAGCTTATCCTTATGCCTTAAAGGTCAGTGAGATTCTTAAAGAAGTGGAAGCCGAGATGGCCACGATTGAGGATGATAAGAAACTCAAGGAGTACATGAAGGAAAAGGAGAAAGACCTTTTTGGACGCTATGAGAAGGACATAAAAAAAATGAGTAGGTCTCAAGGAAAGATACTAGTTAAGTTAATCTATCGAGAAACGGGCGGTTCAATGTTTTCTCTTATCAAAGACAATAAAAGCAGGGTCTCTGCCGTGTTTTGGCAATCAGTAGGCCTAATATTTGGGATCAATTTAAAGGCTTCCTATGACCCAGAAGAGGAAGATATGATTGAATTTTTTGTTACCGACCTTGAAAAAGGTGGATACAACATAGCCTTCAAACGGTATAACTTTACACTGGATTAATATTGAGCTTTTTTTAGGACACCATTTTGATACAATAACCAAAATAGTCGATTTTTCGTAGCTTCTCTTCTTGTGATCTACATTTTACAATATTTCGTCAAATAGGGCCACTTTAATTCGCCTATCAATTTTATCCTATCCTATTTTTTTATCACAATAGGACCCTATCCTTTTTCAGCATGGAGGAATTAACTCTTCAGTTCTATCATAATTCTTTCAACCCAATTTCATTTCTACATACGGGAAGAATTCATGTAAGAACCAGGCTTCTTTATGACAAATGGCGAAAAAAAAATCAACAATATTCCACCAAAAACTTACATCCTCATTTAAAATTGCCCTTCCTAAAACTTCATTTATTAGAATCTTCAATTCACCGAAATAGCTCATTTACATTAAATCGCAGTACTTGCGCGATTCCACTTCTCTACTTCTTTCAATAACTCACTGAAAAACAGCCATATATTCACTAAATTCTTACAAGCCTATTCTCCCCTTTATTTGGAGAATTAACCCAAAATAGAGAGATTAACCGATGTTATACGGATTTACATTTTTTCCTTTCTCTGATAAAATCCGTGACACTATCAAATTGGAGACATCTAAACCTTACTCATAGGGGTGGCCGGGAGGCCACCTTTTTTGGAGTAATTCTAACGGTTTGTGGACAATTATTTTGGTGGTTAATAAGTTTTATTTTTGTTGCTACACCTGATTTAATTCAATATTTAGTCAAGTGTAAATTATTGTTAAGTTGAAAGCACTATTCTGAGACTTTGAATATTATTGATTTAATTGTAATACAAGGCATAAAACAACACCATTTACCGATATGCGCATCATTATACTAGGCGTCCTGACCTTTTTAGGCTGGGCTATATTTGGGAACTACTATTTTGTATGCAAGGTGAGAGGTCATTGTGGAGATACTGATGTCACTAACGTATCTTCCGCAAGGATGATTCAGCCTACAAACCCCAAAAACCGTCAGGATTTAAGAAATAGAATTACTTCAGATCCAGTACCTGAAGGAAATAAGGTGGTTGCTATCAGCGTTGAATTTACAACAGGGAAAGAGGCATTCTTTAGTAAAGAAAAACTTGCGGCCCCTGTTAGAATTCTAGATCCCATGGTCATGAAGTACCAACAAGGCAAAATATTTTTGGTCGGTCATACCGCAGATGATGGGGAAGCCACCACCAATTACGAAGTGGGAAAACAATGGGCTGAACTCCTGAAAAAGGAATTGGTCAACCTCGGGTTCAAAGCTGATAGAATCTTGATCAGGTCCCAAGGTGAAGTCGCTCCGCTGGTACCCAACAGTACTGAATCAAACAGAAAGAAAAACAAAAGAGTAGAAGTCTACTTTCAAAAATAATCCCCAATGGAAAAGGATATACTTGTCATTTCGTTTTTTATGCTAGGCGCATTCCTCATCGGAATCATTACAGCCTGGCTTTATTGGCGTAGAAAAAACCAACAACAAATCGACAGTGCTCTATTTGACAAAAATAGAGAAATCGAACGACTAAACGCTGATTTAGATCTTCTGGAAGTAGAAGGCGAAAGGGTTGATCCTGCAGAGTTCATTCGCAGCAAAAAATCAATGTTGTTTAGAAAGGACGAAAAAATTGCCCAGCTGCAGCGAGAATTAGACAATCTTCAAGTTGATGGCAAAAAAGTAAGTGCTTCCTATTTTATCATAAAGACGCAAAAAGACCTCGAGGAGAAGGAAAATGAAATTTCTAGGCTTAAAGAAAGCCTTGAAAAGTACGAAGGCATAGTTTTGGATAGGGAAGAAGGTGAGATACCTGCCAATCTTTTGACAGAAAAAGACAATGAGATTCTCCAACTAAAAGGCCTGCTGGGAAGCTTCAAAATAGAAGATGAAGAAGTAAGTCCCGTAACCTTCATCAGCAAGAAGAGAGAAGAAATTGATGGGTTGAAGCTGGAAATTCAACAGTACAAGTCCCAGCTAGAAGCAAAGCAGGAAGAAATAGTTAAACTCAGCGAAACACTCGAAAATACATCCGTTCTTACTCCAGTCGATACACCTACTGATATCTCCTCAGATCAACTGTCTTATGCCAGTGGTTCTCCTGTTGAGAACCCCTTGGATAATCAAGAAGAAATCATAGAATTAAAGTCCAGACTTGCTGAAAAGGAAGCTGAGTTACTACAGTTCTCGCAACAAAACATCCTCATTGATTACAATGGTGAAAGCCTTAGTAAAGAGGAATTTATCAATAGAGTCAGTCAAAAACTGGAGGCCAAAGAAGTAGAATTTCAAGGACTAAAGGCCGAATTTGATAATCTTAGTATGAACAACCAAGAAGGTAACTTCCTAAGCCCCGGAGAAGCATTCGCTCATCTAAAAAAACAACTGGATGAGAAGAACGCTGAAATTGCTCGCCTGACAACTCAACTAGAATTTGACCCTTCACAAGATGAACATGCTGAACCAGCTGGAGAAGCAGTTTCTCAGCTTAAGAATGAAGTGGAAGAAAAAAATTCATTGATTGAGAAGCTCCAGAACCAGTTATCTGAAATGACCAGCAAACTGGAATCAACCATTGAAAAAACAGTTTCTACAGCCTTCCCATCTATTTCACTTCCAGGTAGTGAAAGCGGCGAATCCTCATTCGCAGCGGGAATCACCAACAACGAAGCCACTGGATTACCTGAACTTGACGCAGTCAAGCAGGAATTAGATGATATCAAGCAAACTCTTCTAGCCAAAGACAGTGTCATTGAAGCACTTAAATCGCAATTGGCTGGAGTTGATGCTGAAAAAGAATTAGCTCGTGAGGAAGCTAGCAGAGCGATTGAAAATCAATTAGCTGAAAAAGACAATGTCATTGCAGAGCTGAAGGCCAAGTTGGGAATGGGTACTGAGGAAGAAGCTGTTCCTGCAAACCCATCAGAAGAATCATCTCTTCTTGAGGAGGCTGGAATCGCTACAGCAGCTGCTGGGCTTGCTGCTACGATTACCTCCGGATTTGGTGAAATCACTTCTGTTACAAACGAAGAAGAAACAACTGAAGAGGCTGCACCTGCCATGTCAGCTAGCCTTGAAACAGAAACGGTTGAAGCTGCTGCGAACGAAGTTGGAGAAGAAATAACTGATCTAGCAGAAGGCCTTGAATCAACTGCGGAGGAGGCAGTTGAGGAAGCAAGCGAAATGGTAGATGCGGTAGTAGCAGAGGCTGAATCCATTATAGAAGCAGCTGAAGACATGGAAGAAGAAAACACCTCCGACAATGGTTTGCCTTCCTTCTTTACTGTCATCAATGCTCCTGAGGAAGATAAAAAAGAAGAGACAGAAGAAGCACCTGAGGCTTCGACGGAAGAAGCTGCTTCCGAACCTACAGAGGATGCTCCTTCATTCTTCACCGTGATTACCAATGAAGTTGAGTCCAACCCTGTGGCTGAACCTTCCATTGAAGAAACTCCAGCGGAGGAGTCAGTCGTAGCTGAAACTACAGTAGAAGTTGAAGCTCCCATTTTGGAAGACAACATTGAAATGGAAGCTCCTGCTAGTGTTACAAACATTGCCATCGAAACTCCAGAAGCTGAGCTTGAGTCCAACATCGAAGTTGAAGCTCCAACAGATGTAACAGAAATTGAAATTGAAACTCCTGAAGCTGAAACCCCTCTAGCGGCAGCACAGGAAGTAGTTTCTGAGGCAGCAGAGTCGGTTGAAGAAACCCTCAAAAATGTAGCTGAAGCGGTAGATAATAAGCTTGAAGAAGGACTTTCATTCTTCAACAGAATCATTTCTGGAGAAGAAGCTAAGGTTGAAGAAACCCCAGCTGAAGAAGAATCAGTTGCTGTGGAAGAGTCTCCTACTGCCGAAACTACAATTGAAATAGAAAGCCCGGAAACAGAAGTTTCTATAGAGGCTCAAACTCCAGAAGTAGTAGAAACTACTGAGGTGGAAGCACCAGCAGAAGAGTCAAACGTAACACCTACTTCTTCTTTCTTCTCCTTTATATCTGGCGCTACGGAATCACCTAACCCAGCAGCAGAATCAGCCGCTGAGCCTGTAGAAACTCCTACAGAGGAGGTCATTGAGACTCCAGTTGCTCAAGAAACAAGCACGACAGAAGAAGCGCCGGCTGTTGAGGAGGAACAGACTAACGTCTGGAGATTCCAATCTCCAACTGTAGAAGAAACCCCAGCCGTTGCGGAAGAAGCACCTGTAGTGGAAGAAACTACAATCGAAATTGAAGTCCCCGCAGCTGAAGAAGCTCCAGTTGTTGAAGAAGCCGTTGAAGTTGAGGCATCAGTTGAGGAAGTTGTAGCAGAGGAACAAACTGAAGCCCCTGCTGTAGAAGTAACTGCTGAACCAGAGGTAGCTGCTGAAGAACCAGCTCAAAACGATCTCGCTACAGCTTCTCCATTCTTCTCTTTTATTCAAAACAACAATGAAGAAACAAAAGAAGAAGTGGTAAGCCCAGTTGCTGAAGCTGCTGAGGAAACAGTAGCGGAGGTAACTGAAACCATTGAAGCTGCCGTAGAACCCATGGTAGAGGCTACACCTGAAGCAGAGGAACCTAACGCTGGGGACGAAATTGGTTTGGACACCAATCAACTCAAGCAAGGCTTTGCAGAGGTAGGTATGGTATTCGATACACCCTTGGAAGATTTCCTTCCTGCTTCTATCTACGATAGGTTGAAGACACTAGAAAACGAAGGAATTTCAGTCTCTGATCACAATGGACACTTCCTCGTATTCAACGATCGCCTACAAGAGTTTACGGGTTACACCAGACATGAAGCCAATGATCAAAGTGGTAAATCCTTCCTAGAAAGACTTTACCCAGATCCATACTACAGAGGCATGGTCGCTCAAAATATCTCGAAGATTCCTGATAACGGAACCTTTGATAACAACAGGGCGGTAATTACCTCTAAGAGCGGCCTTCAGAAAGTACTGGATGTTAGCTCTACCCTATTCTACCATAACGGAATGAAGTACTATCTGAGCTACTACGTAGAATCCAGATTCTAGGAAACAAATAGTCCAACTATAAAAAAAGCCATCCCAAAAGGGATGGCTTTTTCTCATTTCTGATTCTAAGGGAGGATACTATTATTTGAAAAACTGCTCTACCTTATGTACCGCTGAAGGGAGTGTAAATACGACCACCCTATCCCCATCTTCAATATAGGTATTCCCATCTGCGATGATACTTTCTTCCCCACGAATTACCCCCGCAATAATCGCATCTCTTGGGAATTTCAATTTTTTAATAGGTACATCTTTGATCTTACAAGCAGAATGGACAATGAATTCCAGCACCTCTGATTCGACCCCATGTAGACTTGTCAAGGCCTCCACCTTTCCTTCCCTCACATGTCGAAAGATCTCATTAATGGTGATCATCTTTTTGTTGATCAGCGTATCGATTCCGATATCCTGAGACAAGGAAATATAGTCGATGTTCTCAACCAAGGCGATGGTACGCCTTACACCATGATTTTTGGCTACCAGGCAGGATATGATATTGGTTTCTGAATCTCCGGTTACTGAAAGGAAAGCATCCATGTCTTCAATACCCTCTTCTTCCAAGAACTCAACATTCGATCCATCGCCATGAATCACCATGGTATTGACAAGTTCGTCAGCTAGTTCGAAACATTTTTCCTTGTCTTGTTCGATTAATTTGACCTTGTATTTGTCCTGCACCAATTTGGCAAACAATCTACCGATAAGCCCTCCACCTAGAATCATGATATTCTTGATCTCAAAGGAAACTTTACCAGCAAAGTCCATTAATTTTGGAACACACTTGGAGTTACTGATAAAATAAGCGTGATCATAGGGCTTAAATACAGTATCTCCTTTGGGGATGATGGTTTTATTTTTTCGTTGGATCGCGACAGCTGTAAAATTAATATCGGGATCCATCTTATCCGCTTCAATCAGGCTTTTTCCAATGATGGGAGCGCCTTCCTCCAGCTTCAAGCCAGTTAATGCGAGCTTTCCTTCTTCGAATTCAAAGGAATCTGTCAAAGAGGAACGTTTGATCAACCTGAATATCTCTTCTGCAGCCAAGTCTTCAGGGAATACCATGGCATCGATCCCCAAAGCTTTCATATCGACTTTCTCCTGCTCTATCTGGAATTCAGGATTACTGATGCGAACAATGGTCCGCTTAGCACCCAGATGTTTCGCTAGGATTGAAGTCGTAATATTCGTCTCCTCGGAGGAGGTAGCCGCAATAACCAGGTCAGCTCCCTTTACACCAGCATCTTCTAGGTTACGAATCGACAAGGAATTTCCCTTTAGGGTACTGACGTCCAAGTGGGACTCAGCGTGGGTAAGGCGTTCATCCACCTTATCAATGATCACGATGTCGTGGTCCTCATGAGAAAGCATTTTCGCAACGTGGAATCCCACTTCTCCGGCACCAGCTATGATAATTTTCATATTATTTCAAAAATAAAGCCTGGGCAAATTACATTCTTTCTGTCAATCTAAATAAAGAATATGAGGCCTTCTTTTACCAACTTAGGTGATTTCGAATTGAAAGAAGGTTACTCCGTCTTCTTTGCCAAGACTTTGCCTAAGTGACGGATTGGGAAGATAATTTATGCTATACCTTCAGCTCCGTCAATTAATTCCTATTCATGGAACGAAAAGCGAAGTCTTGAGTTACGAATAAGCCAAGCCGTTGACATACCTACCCAGTTCTCCTTATTTAGAAGGTACCTTTTAAAAAGGACACTTAAGAATGTCTTTAGAAGAGCAGATATCCTATAGAGACAAAACCGGAAAGTCCAATAGGGCGACCATAAAAATTGAGGCGATTACCAATGCCAGCTATATTGGTAAAGCTGAATTGGTTGTAAATCGCAAATTCCTGAAAAGCATCTCTAGCTTTTTCATCAGGAATGCCGCCTAGGTTATTTACTCCAAAACGAAAAGAAGCATCAAATGTAAACCTGCGATTGAACATGTACTGATAGCCCATTCCCAATCCCCATGATTGTACATTGACGTTAGTAATATTGATCAACAAAAGATCAGAAGCCTGTGCTGGAGGATTACTTAATGCCGTTTTCTTCGCTAATCCTTCAACATCTCCTTGCCCCGCTCTAAGATGTACTAACAAATACCCTCCTCTAGGTGCCGTAAAGGCTTTAATAAAGTATCGCTTAAAGGTAAAATCTAATTGTTGACCGCTGAAAGTAATCTTCTCTCCTGGCAGGGAAAGAGTCGTTCCTCGGATTGTTCTTGAAATCTGAGAAAATCCCATACTCATCCCAATCTTTCTTGTAAAGGCATACTCGGCCCCAATATGATATCCCCTTTCCAACAAGGGCACAGTTAAGTCAGCGTGGACAATAAACCTCTTCCCTAAATAACCGCTAATCTGAGAGAGACAGGCAGTGCTTAGCACGAGGAACAGAAACGACAGGCAAATATGTCTCATGGCTGCTGGTTAAGAATGTTAAAACTATCAAATACCATGGCTTCGAGGTTGTTTTTTGAGAATTCACCGCCAAATTCTCTAAGCTCCCGATAGACAACTTCCCCCTTTTTCACATCTACCAGGAAGCTATAGTAAATACTTCTATACTGGGGGCGAATCAGGTAATAGAGTCCTACTGGTGGGAAAAATATGGCCATCCCCAGTAATGCTCTTCTTTTGTAGGCCAAAGAAATTACTCCATGTAAAGCGAAATATCGGGTCCCATATTTATCTGATAGCCATGAATAGTCTGAATCAAAAATGGGATTCTCTATAAAAGTCCAAGTCTGTGGGCTACTATGTCCTCCCAAGTTTTTTGACTTCCGATCAAAAGCTGAGTTTTGGGAAAGATTACTCCTAAGGATTTGCTGCCTTAATGGAAGCAGGTAATTGAAATAGTCGGTATCAGTCACTTTCAAATGGTCACTATCATAAATGACCAATTCAATCCCACTTTCTTTGGCGTTTTTTTTCAGGACCTGATTGAACATTTCCCTTTTGCCTTCATCGGGCATGATACGCTCTTCATTTTTTCTAAATAGATTGATGCTAGTAAATTCAGGGTTAATCGAAATTACTTTATCAATCTTTGAAGGTGTCGTATCCGAATTACTCCGCTCCACAATCAATTGACCAGGATTGCAGCCAAATTGAAACATCAATATGGGCAATAGGATGTACATCAAGCTTGTGTTTTTCATTTTAATGTGGAGATTTTGTGTGCGGCAAAATGCTTGTGTTTGCTGTCAGGATAGAGACTTAAGAGATTTCTATAACAAGCTTGGGCATCCTGATTCTCTTCATTGATTTCAAATATTCTTCCAGCCCATAAGAGGATGTCTTCTTTTTCCTTGAACCAAGGCTTGCCAAGTCGATCTCGTGCTAACAGGAGACTTAATCCTCTGATATCCTCTTCCGATTTTGAACGGAGATAGCACAAAAATATCCCATATGGCTCTCCTAGATAATAATAAGGTAAGGGGACCACTTGATAAAAACTTCCTGTTTTATCCATGAACTGAATCCAATACATGGATTTGAGTACCATACTCTGTAGGTAGGCATTTTCAGGATATGTTAGGGCCAATGAGAGTGCTTCGAATAAAGATACTGTGTATTTGCCCTGCTCATAGTGCTTCTGTATACATTCGAATTTGGCTACCTCCTGAATCTCAAAAAATCTCCTCTCCCCTACTAGAAACTTTTGCCCAGAAGCATATAGGGTTCCCTCGTCAATTTGTCTTCGAATTCTCCCAACTCTTTCTTCAATGGAAGGGTGAGTGCCTAAGGAAGAATCCTGGGCCTGTGGTTGTTCTCTTGGAGCATCCCTTTCAGATTCCTTGAAAGAGATGGTTAAATTGGAGGACATAGCTATTTGACCTGCCTCCAAGCCCGTAAGACAATCATGTATAGAATCCACCTCTAACCCTTTCACATGAAAGAGTTCAAGGATATCAAGGGTAGGTAATTTTGTAGCGCGTGAATCAATTTGATAGAGGGCTTCGAGTGCTTTAACCGCCTCATCGGGATCGTATTTACTGTTCAGGTAGATCAACAATCCTAGGGAGTCAGCCTCTATTTCCTTTTCTCTAGAGAACCTTAATTGCTCAAATAGATCATCTACCTCCGTTCCCTTTTGCAGGGCCAATTCTCTTACTTTGGTCTTCCGCTTGAATTTTTGATAACTGTGTTGTCGAATATAGTGACTCGCTTCATGCGAAATAATGAAGGCAAGCTGTGCTTCCGAATCGAGGTACTCAAGTAAACTCAGGTTAAAAAAAACTGTCCCATCTCTCCAACAAGAAGCATTAGGAGTTACATACCTAGAGGCAAACACCCTTATCGAGTCTCTCACTTCCGGCATATCCCTTAGCAGAATATCCTTTATGGCGTTGAGGTAAGATGAGACTTCATCATTAAAGAGGATGTTTCCTGTCAGGAAAGACTGTCGTTGTACATAATTGGAGAGGGCAAAAAACTCTTTCTGCTGCTCTTTTGTCATGTCCAATTTTGAATTCTTAAGGTCTTCCGAAGTACGGACTGAAGCCCTTTGGATCACATATTTTGGTATTTCTCCACTTGATTGCAAGGGAGAATAGTCCTTGTCGAATTGGGCCCACATAGGATTGAGCAAGATAACTCCTATCCAACAAAGACTGATGGTAATTTTTGTGTGTTTCATGGTTTCCATTCAGCAATAATATCTTTCTCGTCTAATTCCTTATCATTTTCCCATAACGTAATGGCCCCCGGCTCAGATGGGAAGCTCACTTTGATAGAATGTAATTGAGGTAAATTATCGTAGTCTACGAATAGAATGAACCCATTAGGATTGTTACCTCGTGCAAATTGCGTTTGCGAGTCAATAAACCTAAGTTCTTTCTGCTCAAAGTCTATGTCATAACAGACGTTTGTCCTCGGTGGAAAAACGCCTGTACCAATCCCGATACCTGTACCTCTTCTTGTGTAAAGGTTAATATCATTCATGATGAGATTCCCGATCAGGAATGATTCTTCCTCATCCCTATCCCTAAACCAAATCGCATATCTCGTACCACGCTCATCTTTATAAGAATAGGAATAGCATAGGTGATTTGTGGACTTCATATCAAATCCCAGAATTCTAAAATCGTCCAACAAAAATTGAGGAATACTAAAAGTCGAGGGGGGTGCTCCTCCGAGATAACTAAAGCTGTTATCGAGTGAAAGAATGGTCAGATAATTATCATTTTTGGGCCACTTTATCAGATTTACATTAGCACTCAAGCTCCTTTGCTCTTGAAGGTCACCATTACGGGTGGATACAATGCTCACCAGATTACTATCCTGTACAATGGCCAGTTTGTTCTTAGAGTGGGACAAAGCCAAATGTGTCATTCCAGGATAATTCGCTGCCCACTCTACCGGTTCAAACTCTTCTCCATTCTCCGAAAAACTATACATTTGATCGTCAATGAGCATATACATCTGGCCTTCAATAAGGCCAGGAAGTTCATCGACGTCGGTATATTCTATTGAGGTAGGATCTGTATTGAACAGTTGGCAAGAGGCCAGAAAAAAGGACAAGGCAAGTAAACTGCCATACCTGTGTAAGAGAAGATGATTGTGCATGGATGTACATTAGATTAAGTAAATTAATGAGAATTCATCCTATTCCTCAAATCAATAGTCAGAGAAGTGGCTATACTTATCAATCATGAACCGAATAAAAAGGCCATTAGCATCATAAAACAGATTTTTATAAAAGCATAGTATTCATGATTTTCACAAAATCTATTGCTTTTTTTGGGGTTCTCGAATGAGTCCTTCCTGCACAACAGATGCAACCAATCTACCTTTTCGATCGAATACACTCCCTCTGGTAAATCCTCTTGCCCCAGAAGCACTAGGACTCTCCAGTGCATATAGCAACCAATCATCCATACGGAAGGGTCTATGGAACCACATAGCATGGTCTAAGCTAGCCATTTGGAGTTTAGAAAAGTTGATGTTGAAAGTGTGGGGAATTAGAGCGGTTGTCAGCAGATTATAATCTGAGGCATAGGCCAAAGCTGTCTTATGAGCATTTAATTCATCTCCTAAAGGTCCCTTTGCCTTCATCCACACATGTCTCATAGGAGGATGTTGACCATTGTATAGCTTTTCAAACGGCTCTACAGGTCTAAATTCAATTGGCCTTGGGATCTGGAACTGCTTATAAATGGCTGGAAACATATCCTTGAATATTTCAGCCATTTCGATATCTGTTTTCAAATCTTCTGGCATAGGAACATCTGGCAATTGGTTTTGATGATCCTTTCCATCTTGTTCTCGCTGAAAAGAAGCTGACATGATGAAGATATCTCGTCCATGTTGTACGGCTCGGACCCTTCTCGTGGTAAAGCTTCCTCCGTCGCGGATATCATCCACGATGTATACCACCTCTCTATCGATGTCCCCCGCCAAAATGAAATAGGCATGCATAGAATGTAGGTGTCTATCGTCAGGGACTGTCCGGATCGCGGCTTGAAGAGATTGAGCCAATACCTGTCCTCCATAAATCCTTTTCCAAGGTGTTTTGTAGGTTTTTCCCCTGAATATATTGTCCTCGATTTTTTCCAGATCAAGGATTTCAATCATTTCTTCTATGGTCTGCATAAGCTATTCCTTAGGCATGCAAAACAATGGAATTAGAGGGACTGATGCCAATTTTTCGAAAGGAAGTTTATGGACAGTATTTGGGAAAGTCAATCAATTGAGTGAAAAATCTCCCGTCCATTCTGAACGAGGCTGGCCCGGATCGGTGTCGATGTCGATCCATAGGGCCAGCTTGTGCTTCATGTTCGAATGATTGTGCTGTAGGAACATGATTATGGGCATCTCCAGGCGATCATTTGGCTCCAGCTCCCTATCAAGTAAAACTGCCTTTGCCGAAACATCTTTATGAAGATGACTTGGTTGCTTAATGTGCTTGTCGATCAAACTCAATCGAAAAACGATCGTCTTGATCCAAATTGGTCTATGTGCTATTAATTCTAAATCTCCGGCAAAATCGATTCCTTCAGCCTGTTGCTTAATCTCCTTCGCTGTCACATTTATTTGTAGCGGCTTGGATTTTGTCAACCAGGGGATTCTCATTTGCCATTATTTGACATCAATATAGAATTCACATAGATCATCTCCAGCGAGAATGATTGAATCCCCCCTGAGGGAAGATAAAACTGCCTTCTCAATGAGTGAATTTTTTTACGATTTCCGAAAACGATAAAGTGAGCTCTATTCCTCTTTTTTCAACACCAACTCAACCCTTGTACCCTTGGCTTCTCCCTCCTCAGAATACAAATCTGTTAAGGTCAAGCCCTTGAAACTTTCCCAGCCCACTTCCTGATGATAAATTCGCGTACGTTCCTCAATTGTTTTGAGGCCAGTTGATGTTTGCCCTTTGATTCTGGGTTTGCGCATTTTGCTTGCAGCAGCACGGCCTACTCCATCATCTTCTATTAGAATGGCAATGTGATGGGGATGATCTTCTAGTTTAAGGTAGAGATTTCCCTTTTCATTTTTATGAAGTAAGCCATACTTAAAACTGTTTTCTAGAATAGGCTGAATCAACAAAGGAGGAATTTCCATTCCCAAATCAAGGTTTTGATCTATGTCCCAATGGACAGCGACTTTGTCACCAAATCGAAGCTTTTCCAGTTCCGCATAGAGTTTCAGAAAAGATATCTCCTCTTCCAAGCTGATTCGGTTAAGCTTAGCGTGCTCAAAAATCGTCCGGATCAAACGGGAGAATTTACTGAGGTAGCTGAGGGCATTTTCTGTTTTGTTCTCCGTAAAATAGTACTGGATCGCATTTAATGCATTGAAAATGAAATGGGGATTCATCTGAGCTTGTAAAGCTGTCATTCTCAGATTATCTAACTGCTTTTCATAGGCTCTTTCACGCTTCTCACGGGCCAATCGGGACCAAAAAATCGTGGCAACGATTCCAATAAGGATAATGGTGGAGAGTGTAAAAAACCACCATCTTCTCCACCAAGGTTTCAAAATATAAAAAGGGAAACTGGCCGTTTCGCTGCTGTAGAATTTATCTTCATTCAAGGCTCTCACCTCAAACCTATAAGAGCCTGGGTTAATAGAAGGAAACCTAGCAACTGACTGAGTAGAAGGCACCTCTAACCAACTTGAATCTAGCCCGATCATTCTATACTCGTACGTAAACTCCCCCTGACTTTTCATGGAGAGGCCTTGAAAACTAAACCTCAGGTTGTTTTTATTGTAGGGAAGTTTGGAAAAAGGAGGCAGGAGAGTATCTCTTTCGAAGAGGGCAATTCCATCTATGTAAATTGGAGGAGGAATTGAATTGGGATGAAAGGCAGAACGAGGAATTTTTTGAAGGCCTTTTCCTGTCGCCAACCAAATATATCCTTCCCAAATTTCGATATCATATACATCACTTGATGACAAACCATCAGCCTTATTGAAGACTTCCACTGTACTATCCTTGGGAACTATCTTGAATAAACCTTCAGGTCCGCAAGCCCACAGGGTATCCCCTTCCGCTTTCAATCGAAGAAACTGATTGGTAGGAAGTATATTTTCTGTAGAGAAGTGAAAGGCAATTGTATCGCCTCTTATTCCATAAATGCCTTGGTTGGTGGTACCTACCCATATTTTTCCTCTATCACATTGAACAATATCCCTACCCAAAATGGCTTGATCTGTTTTAGGGTCAGGTAGTTCATGGAATCCTCCATCGGCTTCAAAGTAGCATAGCTTGTCTGCGAAGGCTCCCCAAATCGTGAAATCGTCCTTCTTTTTATGAAAAGTATCTACCCATACTGACCATCCTCTTACCGATCTGAGAAATAGTGATGAGGACAAAACGGACTTTCCAGATCTGTCCCATACCCTTTCCCAATTTTCACGCAAACCATAATTTCCCCCATCATAGGTTATACCAAATTTAAAGGGTGAAATTTTTGATTTTTTAGCTCGATGAAAAAGATCTACCTCTCCAGATTCTTTGAACTTAACTGCAGTCAGTGAATATGGATCCATCTTTAAGATTAAATCCTTGAAATAGAAGACATCTTTCACACTTCCTCCCCAAACTCTTCCTAGCAATGTTTCATTCTCTATTACATATGCAGATTGACCCGAAACGAACATTTTTTGATCCTTTGGAGACCAAAAGAAATCATTTAGTTCATAGGAATTTTTGTTCAAGCGTATTCTTTTGGCGGGTCTGTTTTCAGCCTCAGGATACCAAATGGTGATCCCTCCTTTTTCGTCCCCAATCCATAGGTTTTCTCCATCCGTACCAAGAGACCTAATATCAGAGGACATTAACTCCCTGTGAGCTTCTCCATTATTGGCCCGAAAGATTTTCGTTTTGAAATCTGGGACCACCAATATTCCATCGCCAAGGGTACCGAACCAGTAATTTCCTTCAGCGTCATAAATCCCACAGGATATCTTCCTGTCTTGAAACACATAATCTAACTCTTGTTTTAAGCGATAGTTAGCTTGAAAGGAAGCTGTCCCATCAAATCCTATAATCCAATATTCGTCATCGCGGAGATTGACAAGATCAAGGATAATTTGTGAACTACCTTGTGGCCAATTGGTAATCGGGATTTTTTTCCATCTTTTATCTACCAAAAGATAGGGCTGCTCGTCATTACATTCCTTGGAGTACAAAATATTATCTGCCAAATAATTGGACTTATGTCCCATCTTTCCCGTTTCCACATACATCTTTGGGATGTTATCAGTAGGAATCAATTCCCAACCCTCCCCAGTTTGCATATAACACCTTTCTTCAAAGTAGATCAGAAAAGGATTTCTTTTTGATTCTGAATATTGAAAACCCGTTAATCCCTGAGGATACTTGTTGAATACATAGCTGCTATCAACAAGGTTAAATCTCAGCATCGATCCAATAGTCCGAATTGGCAGGGGAACGACCAGCATGGTATCCATCAGAAAGAAATTCTTGAATTCTAACTCGATTGAATCCGAGAAGATGAATTCTTCCATGATCCCATTTTCAATTACAAAAAGCTGGTTAGAAAAATTCATCACCCAAATTTTACCCCATTTATCCATTTTTAGGATGGAAGTAGCCTTGGAACGCTGATTTGGGTGGGTAAATTTCTCAAAATTTAGTCCGTTGTAACGGCAAAGACCATTGTCTGTACTGATCCAGATGTACCCCTTTTCATCTTGAATCATCCCATAAATTTCGTTTGAGGGAAGGCCATCTTTATCCGTCAAGAGATAATGAGCGGGATCTTGCGAAAAGCCAATTGTGGGAATGAAGCCCAATAAAATAACCCCTAGTAGCCCAAGCTTGAAATAGAATTGATCATGGAATATAGATTTCATGGTTTAGGATTTAGGAGCATTACAAACCTAGCATGGATTGCAGGAAAGCCTCTCTCTTGGATGGGGAAAGGGTGATTTCTGTTCCGTCTTTCATGGTAAGGGTGGGTGCCTTGGCTCTGGTATATTTTGATACCCATTCCAAATTAACTAAATGAGACCGATGAGCTCGGAAAAAATTATTCCCTTGAAATAGCTTTTCAAACTCTTTCATGGTTTTACTCACGAGTATCTGCTTCTCGTTGCCCAAATGAAACTTCGTATAGTTTCCATCAGCTTCCATTCTCACAATGTCGTGAAGGGAAACAAAAAGATATCCTTCCTGCGTGGGAAGAGCCACTCTGTCTGATCTTGAGTCAGACATATTATCCTTTAAGAGTGCTAGGTGTTCGAGTGAATGTTGGTTGATACGTTTTTCTCTAGCCTTTTCAATAGCTGCCCTCAATTCCCCTAGGTCAATGGGCTTAAGCAGGTAATCCACGGCTGACATCTTAAAGGCTTTTACCGCAAACTGATCATAGGCAGTTGTGAAAATGACCTCAAAATCTGGCTCTGTGAAGAACTCAAATAATTCAAAACCATTATGCTGGGGCATTTCAATGTCAAGAAATATCACATCCGGTTTGTGCTTGACAATAGCTTTGACCCCTTTGGGGACATCTTCAGCCGTTGCCATGACTTGAATGTCATGACAGTAGTCTTCAACAAGGTTTTGAAGTCCAATTCGACTTTTTTCTTCGTCTTCAATAATGACAGCCTTCAGATTCATAAAGAGGAACCTAAATCATTTGGAAAAATATACAGGTAAATAGGAAGCAATAATGGGCAATGTGTCAGAACAAATTACTACCTCCACAAAAAATATCCAACAACTTAGCTATAGATAATCAAGATCGGGCTTTCCATTCAATTTGTATCATCCAAAGGTTAAGGCATAGTTGTTGTTTCGTAAATGATTGAAAAAGGGCAAAAAAATCCTTTTAAAAGGCAAACAAATATCCGTAGTTTACTGGTATTCAAGCGATCTTTTCAATCCAATTTAATTAAGACAAACCAAAAATCTCATCCCTACATGGTGGCGTTAGATCCTGCCGTTAAGGCAAAAGCTTCCCTTTGGCTCGAAAGCAACATTGATGAAGACTCCAAAGCAGACATCCGTCGAATGATGGATAGCGAAAATCCTGAGGAGCTAGTAGACTCATTTTATAAAGATCTTGAATTTGGAACCGGAGGCCTTCGTGGTATCATGGGTGTGGGTTCCAATAGAGTGAATAAATACACCATTGGTATGGCCACACAAGGCTTTGCCAATTACCTGAATCAGACCTATTCTGGGCAGGAAATTTCTGTTGCCATTGCATACGATAGCCGAAATAATTCCCAATTCTTCGGAGAAATTACCGCAGCGGTATTCTCTGCTAATGGGATCAAAGTATATCTATTCGAAGAGCTAAGACCTACCCCAGAACTTTCCTTTACCATTCGCAGATTAGGATGTAAAGGTGGTGTTGTTTTAACGGCTTCACACAACCCTAAAGAGTATAATGGGTACAAAGCCTACTGGGATGATGGGGGCCAGGTTACTCCTCCACACGATAAAAACATCGTAGCAGAAGTTCAAAAAATCTCCGGTGTTGAAGAGGTAAAATTCGATGCTGACGAAAGCAAAATTGAAAGAATTTCTACCCTTATAGATGAGCCCTACCTAGAAGCCATCACCACCAATGTCGTAACTCCTGAAGCCATTGAGAGACAGAAAGATTTGAAGATTGTCTTCTCTCCTATCCATGGTACGGGGATTACTATGGTCCCACCCATTTTGAAGAAAATTGGATTCAACAATGTTCATGTAGTAGAAGCTCAGGCCACTCCAGATGGGAACTTCTCAACTGTTGTCTACCCTAATCCAGAGGAATCTGAGGCCATGAGCATGGCCCTTCAATTGGCTAAGGACCTAGACGCTGACCTGGTGATGGGAACCGATCCCGACTCTGACAGAGTAGGTATTGGGGTAAAGAATCATCATGGGGAGTGGCAGCTTATGAATGGAAACCAAGCTGCTACTTGTATGATCTACTATCTGCTGAAAGCTTGGAAAGAAAAGGGGAAACTTAATGGCAACCAATACATTGCCAAGACCATTGTAACAACTGATCTTTTGGATAAAATGGCTGCCAGTTTTGATGTAACTACCTTCAATACCCTTACTGGATTCAAATACATCGCCGAAGTTCTCAAGGCTCAAGAGGGTAAAATGGAATTCATCGGAGGAGGAGAAGAAAGCTACGGATATCTGGTCAATGATTTCGTAAGAGATAAGGATGCTATCATTTCTTGTGCCATGCTAGCTGAGGTGGTTGCTTGGGCTAAGGATCAAGGGAAGAGCCTCTTTGACGTAATGATGGAAATCTATGTACAATTCGGAATGTTCCGTGAGTCCTTGAAATCCATCAAAAAAACCGGAAAAGCAGGTGCAGAAGAGATTCAAGCTATGATGGCTAATCTTCGCTCTAACCCTCCTGCCGTTCTTCAAGGCAGCAAAGTTGTGAAGGCCCTTGATTACAAGTCCTTGGTGGAGAAAAATCTATTAACCGGTGAAGAGGCAAAGCTAGACTTTCCTTCATCTAACGTCCTTCAGTTTATTACTGAAGATGGGACAAAGGTTTCTGCCCGCCCATCTGGAACTGAACCTAAAATCAAGTTTTATGTAAGCGTTCAAGCTCCTTTGGAGAGCAAAGAGAAGTTTGACGATGTGTATGAAGCACTTGGTAAGAAAATGGAAGGGGTTATGAGCGACCTCGTTTCCTAGTTATAAGGAGATATCATAAAAATATGGGAGCATGAATAATGCTCCCATATTTCATTTGTATGGAAAACTTAGCCTTTGACGAACTCTCGTAGAAAATCGGCGATCTTTCGGTCATTGCTTAAGCGTGGGAGTTTATTCTGTCCTCCCAATTTCCCTTCCGATTTCATATAAGCTCTTGTGGAGTTGAGTTTCACTTTATTTACAATGGCGCGTTTAAGGATATTACCTTCTCTCAAGTCGTTGTAGTAGGCATTCCTCATGCGAAGATAATTGTCCAACTCCTCTTCAAACTCTTCCATGTCTTCTGGTTCTTTTTCAAACTCTATGAACCACTCATGTGCAGAGGCTCCTTTCTCTTCAACGATCAAGGGTGCTACTGTAAATTCCTGTATTTTTGCCTTGCCAACTTCACAAGCGGATAAAGCTGCAGCATTCACTTCTTCTGCGATAACATGTTCTCCAAAAGCAGAAATAAAGTGCTTTACCCTTCCTGTAACGCGTAATTTCCAGGGATTCAATGAGGTAAATTTAACCGTATCTCCAATATCGTAGGCCCAAAGCCCTGCGTTGCTACTTACGATTAGCGCATACTGTGTATCCAATTCCACCTCTCCTATCGTCAACCTAGGTGCATCTTCTTGACCATATTTATCCATAGGAATAAATTCGAAAAAGATTCCATTGTTCGGTAACAAGAGAAGACCATTATCTTTTTGGGAGTTCTGATAGGCAAAAAATCCTTCAGAGGCAGGAAATAATTCTACCAAATCGACCTTTCCACCAAAATATTGGTCAAATATGGGAGCATAAGGCTCAAAATTCACTCCTCCTTGGACAAAAAGCGCTAGGTTGGGCCATACCTCAAGGGGTTGTTTACCCGTCTGAGCCTCTAGTTCCTCAAATAGCATCTGAACCCATGGTGGTATCCCAGAAATCAGCCTCAAATCCTGGTCCTTAATTTCTGTAACAATCGTAGATACTTTTTCTTCCCATTCCTCAATGATATTGGCTTGGTAGGAAGGAACGCGATTAGATGTCAAGTAAGAAGGAACAAAATGGTTGACGATGCCTGATAGTCTTCCCGTTTTGAGGCCATATGGATTTTCTTCAATCTCAGGGCTACCTGACAGGAACATCATTTTTCCATCTAAAAAATCGGCTTTTCCTGTTTCAGCTATATAGAGCAGAAGGGTATCTCTTGCTCCCTGAATCTGTCGGCGAATGGATTCTTGGGTAATGGGAATGTACTTGGCACCTGAAGTCGTTCCTGATGTCTTTGCCAAGTAAAGTGGTTTCCCCGGCCAACTCACATCAGCTTCTCCTTTGTAAATTCGATCAAACCATGCCTTACTTTGCTCATAATTATGAACGGGCACACGAGCTTGAAAGTCCTTTATGCTTTTGATGGAATCAAAATCGTGTTCTTTCCCAAAAGCAGTTTTCCTTCCTTCTTCGATGAGGTAACGAAAGGTCTTTTCCTGCCATTCAATGGCTTGATCCATTTCTTTCTCCATCGAACGGGCTCTTCTGGCTGCCCAAATTTTTGCGACAAAGGTTTTCAAACTCATGCTGCAAATAAGTTAAGTAGGAGGAAAAAAAGAAGAAACAATTTTCTTAAGCTGGAATGTATCGCCAGAGTGCCCCTCCTTTCTTTGACATTAGGTTCAATGAATCAGTCTTGTGAAGTTCAGTGACTTACTCATTGTTATTCGTCAAAGAATTGTACCCCTATATTCCACCTTTATGACAACAAAATTCACCAACTGGATGTGGCTGGCCATTATTGGATTGGTCCTTTCCCTATTTGCTATCATATATTTTTCATCAAAAAAAGAAAGTAGCTCTGTAAGGATAACCACAGAATCCTTGATGAAAGAAATGACACAATTGGAGGAAACGCTCAGTATGACAGAGGAAGATCTTCAAGAGAAAAGAGAGGAAAACCTCAATATGAAGGCCATGTTGATGGAAAAGCAGGCTGAAATGAATGCCATGTCTTCTAAAATTTTAAGGATGGACAGGGTGATTGATAGCCTAGAAAATGCAAAAGCAGCTAGTCAAGCTAGCCTAAATATGCTCAGGAATAGTCTAAGGGCTTCTCAAAGAAAGGTCATCCAGACTTTCCAAAAAGAAATCAACCAATTAACACAAAACCAATATAACCTTCTTCAGAAATCAGATAGCTTAGAGAATCAAGCCATCTCTTGCAACGATTCTCTAACCCATGCACTGAGAAATAAAAAAATCCAGTATGTAAGCTTACCCAAGACATGGCTTGAAGCGAGAAACATTCTATTCAGTGAAAGGGAGAATACTGATAAAGCAGATATTACCATTCGAAAAAAGAATTCAGATAAGGTTCGCATGACCTTTGACATTCATCAACACGGAAAATTCAAAAAGGGATACAAAGGGATTTATGTGAGTTTAGCCAAACCTTCAGGAGAAACCTTGGCTGTAGATCCTGAAACACCAAGAAATTTCATATTCAGGAACAGAGAATTATCATATACCGACAAAACCAGTTTATATCTTAAAGAAGATAAGCAGAAAGTGGAAATGGAGTTCAATTTTGGCGAAGAGGGGCTGGAAAAAGGCCTTTATGAAGTCCGACTTTACTGCGACAATCACCTGATTGGCCAGTCAGGATTTAAGGTCGCAAGCGGTATTCTTTCTAAATTGACTGAAGATAACCAAGAGAACCAGTAACCTATTTCTGCCTAAAAAATAGAAGGGCCATCCTTGAATAGGATGGCCCTTCCAGTAAAATAAATGTACTAGAGGATACTAATTCATTTTTATTTGGTCTTCACAAACTTCTCGACTGCAGATCCAGTTGGACCTGTTACCTGTAAGAAGTAAGTTCCATTGGCTAGTTCGCTAACCTGGATGTCTCTTTTACCAGCTTCCAGTTTAACGCGCATCACCTCTCTACCTGTAATATCTCTTACACTTACTTGAAGTGGATCATCTCCGCTATTGAACGCTAGCTGAAGATTAGACTGTACAGGATTCGGGAAAATATTCAAGACGTTTTCAGCCTCTGTCCCCAAAACAGGCATTTGAGGAGATGTAGTCATAACCATAGCGGAACCGCTTGCACAGCTTCCTGATTCGTATACCTTCACATTTCTGAACTGAGAGGTATTTCCACTGCCAGCATCATTGTCATTTACAAAGACCAGTCTATCAAATGATCCCGTAAATGAGCTTCCTACAGGAATGGAATAGGTAGTCCAGCTACTTCCACTGTAGTTGTCGTAATTGGTAATGCCCCAGTTTTGCGTACCGTGAACTTTGAAGATGGTATTTGAACTTAGGCTATTGTCATTGTCAAAACCTACCCCATGAATCTCTCCTTGAGAAGTAGAGCGGAAGTCAAACTCAAGCACTGTGCTTGCAGTAACAGTGTAGTTAAAGCTAATGTACTTCCATGTATTATTGGACAAGGCTAAAGTAGCTCCTCCATTTTGAATGGCATTTGTACCCGTAATATCCTGATTAGAATAAGAACTAATCGTATAGGCATTAAAGTCTACAGCTGGACATGTTGCAGGTCCACCTCCACCAACACAGAAGTTAGTGGTTTCTGAACTACCAAAGTTTCCTCCAGAAGCATAGTTCGTTCCTCCTGCATCTAAGCTATAGGAACCATTGCCATAGGCACAACAGATACCATCTCCATAGGAGTCATTGATAACAAAGTCATAGCATCCGTCAGGTAAACAGAACGTCTCGCTTACGCTAGCTCCGGCAGTGCTGTATGGTCCTCCAGATGCAACTGTGGCCCCAGATCCATTGACGATAGACCAAGTAGTCTCACCGGGATAGTTGTCCAAAACAAGGCTAAGTGTTACCTCTGTATCGGTACACCCACCACCTCCGCCAGAACCGGCGTCTACAAGGGATAGATTGTCGATACACATATCACCTTGCCAGCTATTGGCTGTAGTTCCTACATACCTTAACCTAACTTCACTCTGTCCAGCATAAGCAGAAAGACTTACCGTAGTAGAGTTCCATGCGCTACCTTGTGTACCACTTTCAGACCAAACAGAAGTCCAATTGCTACCATCGGTACTGGCTTGCAAGGTCAATGTTCCTACAGCGTTTCCAAGCATGTGATAGGAAAAGCTAAACTCAGGGTTAGAAACCCCACCTAGATCAAAACAAGGACCATTGAAAATAGTCGTCTTTGAAGGATAGTTTGGAGAAGAAGCCTCAACATACATATAGAATGACCCATCATCTGCAGAAGAAGGACCTGTATTGCTGGAAGGTGTTCCACCAGAATTTCTGCTCCAATCTAGGTCATCTCCACTAGCTTGTGTCCATGCACCTGTTCCACTTTCAAAGCTTTCGCTGTATGGGAAGCTACTTACAGTTGAAGCACAACTGTTCCCACCTCCACCGCTGGAACCTCCAGCAGCTTGTACCGCAGCAAATGCGTCAACAGCACCATTTCCATAAGAGTTATCAAAGCCTGAAGCTCCAAAGTCTTTGGCAGTGGTATATAGGATATTTTTCACCTGAGCGGAGGTAAGTGAACCATCTACAGAAAGCACCAAAGCAGCTACACCGGCCACAACTGGACAAGCCGCAGAAGTACCACCAAAAGAAGTTGTATAGTTCGTAGAAGAATATCCAGATGAACCCATGCGGTCAATGGTTCTTACGCCCGCACCCACCAAAAAGCCAGCCGAACTGATATCATTTGAAGGAGCAGAAATATCCAGAGAAGGACCTGCATTCGAATAGTCTGATTTGATACCGTCATTACCGAAGGCACCTACACCAATTACGGATCCGACATTACCTGGGTAGGATACACAACTCTGGTAGTCATTACCGGACGCAAAAACAATCACACATCCGAGTCCACCACGACCATTCGAGTTTGCATCGTTTAATGCATTGGTCAGGTTTGATGCAGAGAATGTACAAGATCCATAGCCCCAAGAGTTAGACATGACGTCAGCACCTTGGTTTTTGGCCCAAGTGATTGTATTGGCGAGATCTTGGGTACTTTCCCCCCCAACAAAAATGTTTCCAGTGATGATATTGACATCAGGAGCCACTCCCATCACACCAAGGTTGTTGTGATTAGCAGCAATAATACCCGCACAAGCCTGGCCATGCGCACCATTTGAAATAGGTGTACCATTGCCATTATTAGCAGGGCTAAAACCAGCCAAGGGCGTATCAAGGTCTTCATGTGCTTCTACTCCATCGTCAATAACAGCAACAGTGATAGAAGAAGAGCCCGTAGTAATACCCCATGCTTCAAGCGCATTACAGTCAGCATCATTTGTTCCAGAAAATCCATCGATCGTCTGGCCTGTATTATGCATTTGGAACTGATCCCCAAATAAAGGGTCATTGGTGTGGGTTAACTTTGCATAAATGTCTGGCAAAGCGAATTCGGCCATTCCACTTTCCATGATTGCATTTGCTAGAGGAAGGGAGTTGTTGACATCTTCCACATCCAATACAATAGAAAGAAAGTCTTTTCTTAAGAAGCTTGCTCCATACTGATCAAGCAAAGATTGGATAGAGTTGATGTCATAGCCTTTCTTAAATCGTAGCACGACCTCATGTGTGTGGTAAATATGGAAACCATCTTCCAATTGCCATCCAAAACTAATAGACCTTAACTGGTCAGGGCGAAGTCCAAGTGATTGCTTGGCTTGCTGGATGGTTTTTAC
>JBCBVV010000067.1:0-31401 GCA_039817415.1 Bacteroidota bacterium | reverse complement strand
ATTTAGGAAGCTATGAATGAAAGCCATTTTATATACATCATGACCACACAAGAATAAAACCCGACTCTTTCGAATCGGGCTACACAAGAAGTCCCTGGCTTCCTCATGCATATCACATTGGCTATGCTGTAGGGTATTGATACTTATCTAGGTATGCCTAATATCCATAGTATTGTATTCAGTTGTATATAGGAATACATATCAGAATTTGATGGGTTTTCCACTCTTTCAAAAAAGAAGGGCCCGGTAATCACTACCAAGCCCAGGATGCATATAAAATGAGTAAAGGTATAATTTTAGTTTGCTTCTTTGTTCATAGCTATCACAATACGATATCCCAAAAAAATTTAACCATTATGCCCACGCAACTTATCCAAAGGTGATACAACAAAAGCTGCCAAATACTCCTCCCATTTCTCCATGATTTTAGGATGGATGATTCTGACTCGCTCTCAGTAGAAGAGATCACTTGCTGATCACCTTTTAAGATCAACCTCCCTACAGATTTCTCAATACATTCTTGGGCACATGAGCCAAAGATTTGAAGGGTAATATGTAACGTATTCATTATTGTATGGCTTTAAATATGTTCTGATCTTAAGATGTACTTTCATTTTATGTTTCAAATAAGAATTTGAGGAGACTCACAAGTAAATAACTAATAGTCAATCACATATACCCATTACCTCTTTAAGCAGAAGAAAATTATTCGCCTCCAGCATGGAAAAAGCCATCCTAAAAAGGATGGCTTACCTATAAGCATTACTATACGTACACCTACATATTCATTGGCATTTCATTTTCCGATACAGAATTTAAGTGTTTTCATATAATTCTATTTCCCAAACTATACTTCAAGATCATTATATCAATCCTCAACAGAACTAAGGTTATTGTATGGATTTTAATAGGGTTTCCTGTAAAATGAAGCCCAACCTTTGGGCTGGGCGTAGGATAAGGGAATAGGAATGTCTTTCCTATGAATTAAATCCTAGCTACAATTAAAGTCTTTCGAAAGCTTCCTATTACTTCTACAATATCTCCTTCGTATATGTCAGAAGAATCTCTAATCGCTGGTCTTAATTCACCATTGATCTCAACCCTCCCCGCATTTAAGCCAATAAGGTTTTCCAATTTGGAATCAAACTGAAAAACCCCTCTCGTACCAAGTTCAATTTCTCCATCTCCTATGCTCAATTCGATCGTTGATCTCCCAGAATTATTGATGTCCTCATCATAAAAATGGAAGGGAACAGAAGTTCGGTAGTCCATGTTTCTAAAATCTTGAATAAACATTGCGATGGTACACATTATTTGAATAATTAGGTTTAGTATTTATTAGACAATGGCAATTTTTCATTTATTAAACTTTTTTAGCAATAGCCGAGTTTAGCCAACCGCATAATAGCCTGACAAGCAAGGCTTTATACTTACACCTATTTCAATCATCGAATATTTTTCGTGAAATGAATATGGAAACAAGAAAGACCATCCTGATAGGATGGCCCCTCGAATTGGTCACTTTAGGTATATCTAATCAAATCTAACTTTACTTTCGTCCTTATTCGGGCATCACCGTTAGTAGTACATTTCCCTGCTTTTCTTCGGCATATACTACTCTCACCTTCTGTCCTGGTTCTAGCGCGCCTCCATCATGTTCCCAACTAGCTTTGGCAAAGCACCAAACTGAACGAACCTTTACAATTCCGCTCTCTGATTCGTGAAAAACAGGCATTAGAACTACTGCTGTTTCACCTACATACTTTTCTAAGAGATCCTTGTTAGGGAGCCCCATATCATTGAATTTTGGTTTTTGAAATAGTCCCATATTGTGTCTCATTTACTATTAATACGCCTAGACAGGCCTAATGGCTGGCTCTGAAAGCCAAAGAGCAAAAACTCTTGACGAGTAAATAATTGATAATCAATTTCTTACAAATAATTCTATTTCCATACACGAAATATTCTCGCTTAAAACGTCCTTCTATATCATATTTCTGATTATGAATAAACCCACAAAGGGCGCTCAGTCACAGAGCGCCCTTCTTCATTACTAAACTAAATTACTATTGAAAAATCCTTAGTTGGTTACTCTACCTCTTTCTTCCTCACTCGCTGTATTCCGTTGCCTAGCGGCCCTTACTTTGCTACTTCCAAAGGGCTTGGAATAGGTTAGCAAAAAGGTACGCTGGCTAAAGTCGAATACACCTCTATTCACCAAATTGAACTCAGGTAGATTAGTTTCTCCTACAAATTTTAAGGAGTTGAAAAGATCATTGACATTGAAGGTCAAGGTGCCTCCATTCCCATCTTTTCCAAGCGTCTTTCTAACGGCTGTCCCCACTTGCCAAATGGACTTGATGTCTACTGTTCCAAAAACAAAGGGCGAACGATAAAAGCCAGAAACTTCAAAGTGAAAGCCTTTAGGAAGCTTGAATTTTTGGGATGTAAAACCATTAAAAACAGGTCTGACAACGGTGACAAGTTCATTATCAAAATAGGATTGGAAACGGCCGTAGGTTCCATTCAGGTTGTATTGCATATCCCACCAATCAGTAAGCTTAAGTGGGAAGGTGGCAGACAGATTGATCGTCTCTGTACTTTTCAGGTTGGTAGCATTGGTAATTTGTCGATTGGTTTCCGGATCAATTCTTGCCTGAAACCTTGCGATTGTGCTGTCTTCATATGTGTAACTTAAGGAGAACATGAAAGTCTTTATCCTATAATCAAGCTTTATCGCGTCCGATATAGAGGGTTGTAGAGCAGCATTCCCTGAAAAGAATGTAGTTGGATCCAAAAACTGAACGAAAGGAGCCATGTCATTGAAGGTGGGCCTGGTAATTCTTCTGCTATAGGAAAGATTGATGCTTTGTGTTTCTCCAATATTCCTTGTCAAAAAAATACTTGGGAAGAAGTTGCCATAGGTACGATCTACAATGTTCTCCTCTTCCTCAGAACTTAAATTGGATTGTGTGTATTCGTACCTCAAGCCAGCCTTCATGAAGATTTTTTCTGTCAAATTGGTTTCGATAGCGGCATAGGCAGCTCCTATTTCTTCTTTCAAAAAGAAAATTCCTGTGAGGGAAGGGTCAGTCATCCATTCAGAACGAAAATTTGAAACCTCTACATCATTGGTAAAACGAGAAAGTGTTGCCTTGATCCCCGTTTCAAGCTTGACCTTATCCTTGATTTGAGTGGTATAATCGAGGGTTCCTACGGCAATTCGAATTGGCGTTACCTTTCCACTTCTCAACTGGTCGGTCAGAATGGTGTTTCCTCCTTCATCTAGGTAGGTATTATCATAGGTAGTAGGGTTATTATCTCGATAATAGAGATAATCAGCATTGAAGGTAATATTGGAATTCTCAGAGAACTTATGCTGAATGTTGAAATTACCCATATAATGTCTCCATTGATTCAATTCATAGACATCTAGGTTGATTAAGGTATCGGGAAGACTACTATAATCTAGGGAGGAGGTATTGAAGGCATCCATGGTCCACTTCGTATCATATCCAGCACCAAGTATTCCAATGACCGTTTTTTTGCTCAACTGGTAGTCCATCCCAAAGCGAACATTGTGATTCAATTGGGTGGGATCACGATCACTAACCGTTGCAACTTGGAGAACCTGATCTCCAATATTCTGCGTTCGATAGGCTTCGAATCTCTGTTCTTGCCCATTCAGTAAAAATGAATAGGTGCCAAAGACATTGAACTTGTTGCGGCGGTAGTTCAGGTTGACATTGGCATTGGCTCTTTCTCCACGTCCATAACCTGTTGTTACAGTGGTAGAACCGTTGAATCCATAATTGCTATTCTCTTTTAAGACGATATTGATATAGCCAGCATTACCCTCCGCATCAAAGTTGGCCGGAGGAGTCGTGATCAATTCAACCTTATCTATTTCCTCCGCACTCATTCCCCCTAGAAGCTGGATAACTCCTGAAATTGGCATATAATTTCGTTTGCCATTGATCATGACAATGACTCCGTCTTTTCCTGCCAGGCTAAGGTTATTATTCGAACGATCTAGGATGACCCCAGGAGCTCTTTCTAGAACCTCTAGTGCGGTATTCCCTGCTGCAGTCGCCGAACTAGCCACGTTTACTACCAGACGATCTATTTTTTGTTCGAACAGTTGTTTTTGGGCAGATATTTCAACTTCCTCCAGTTGTACCGATTTAGGTTCGAGGACAATTTTACCCAAATCATAGGCCTCATGGAGAGCTCTAAGGGTAAAGGAGTTGCTTTGATAAGAATTAAACCCAACCATGTTCACTTGAAGCAAGTAGGTACCTGGTCTAAGTGTATGGAAGGCAAAACTTCCATCTTGTTTCGAAATTTGTCCCTTCATGAGATTGCTATCGGGCAAGGCATAAACAAGGACATTAGCAGCGACAATTTCCTCTCCATTTTCCTCCGTAATTCGGCCAGTGACCTGAGCAAAAGATGTATTCAGGAGAACGCTTAGTAAGAGGCATAAGCAAAAAAGATGAAATCGATAAAATTCCATAAAAGTGGTTGTTAGTGGTATAATCGCACGTGTATGGGATGGTGATTACTACTACACGCAAAGACTAGGATTTAGGACCCTACTCAACCTCTCTTACGCCCCAAAAAACAAATTGACGTGGTGAAAATTTTGAAGTATGAATTGCAAGGCTCACCTGTAAAAAGATGTAAATTCATGTTCCAAACCATAATTGAATTATCAGAATTCGTCATGGAAAATGGAAGGAGGGCGATGCCTAGCTTAAGCTTTAATAAGCTGGTTTTCAGATAGCTTACCCATTGACCAAAAAATAAGGGGAAGACCTTTCAGCCTTCCCCTCTTCATTCACAGAAATGATAGCATTAGAAAATATATCTCAAACCAACCTGCATTTGCCATCTAGATAGTAGGCTAAAGTCGTTGGTATAAGTCGAATTCAAAGCCTCATCGAAGCTGTAAGTGGGTACGTTGTTGTCATCCACAGTTACACCGATTGGCTGCGTGTTGATAGGCAGCTGACGAACACCCCAATTAGAGTTGAATAGATTTCCTAGGTTTAGGAAGTCAAGGCTCAACTGGATGGTATGCGTTTCACCATTCACATCAAAGTATAGGTCTTGCAAAACTCTGAAGTCAATCTGGCTATACCATGGGCTAAGGATAGCATACTTTTCAGCATACATTCCACGACGACCACTCAAGTATTCATCTTGCTGGATGTAACCTTCAAGCGCAGTACGTTGAGAAGCCTGTGAAGCTTCATCACCCGAAAACTGCATACCATTGATATCAGATGCGGTTGGAACGTAGATCAAGTCATTCAGAGGAGAAGCGTCCCTGTTGATATCACCTGAGTAAGTGTAGCTATAACGTCCACCTTGTGCTACTTCGAAGAATAGTCCAAGGGTAGTTCCCATAGAACCGTAAGTCCACTTCTTGAATCCAGAACCTACAAATCTATGACGATTACCGTATAGAGAAGGAGCTGAAATCGCTACGTTTACATTGCCAAAGGCAGGGTTTCTGTCATAAGCATCTGAAGAGATCTCCGCTTCAATAGAAGAAGCATCTCTCGCATCAAGGAAGTTATATCCCAAGGAAGTAAAGAAATCGTCTCCCCAGTCCTTCTGAAGCTGAAGGCTTAAGTTGAAGCTATACCCAATGTTAGTATTCGTGAACACATATGCGTTGTTAGCGAAGTCATTGGTACGATCAGCAGCTGTATAAATTGGTCTGTTATCTGCACCTACAAGAGTCCCAGAAGGAGCCTTCAATCCGTAGTTACGAACGATCATACCGTTGATGTCCCTCGTGTGAATTGCATCCACCGTAAAGGTCCATCCTTCCCCGAATGATTGATCAATTCCCAAGTTAGATCTCCAAACCTGTGGGAATCTGAAATCAGGGCTAGTAACGTTGTAGAAGAAGAAGTTAGGGTTAGCAACCTGGTTTCCAATCCATACGAATGGGAAACGACCTGTAAACAAACCTGTTCCACCACGAACTTGAGTTGTTCCTTTTCCTGATACATCCCAGTTAAATCCAAGACGAGGAGAAATCAATGGAACCTGATTTGGAAGCTGCGTATGATCGAAAGTTACTGTATTTCCATCTTCGTCTACATATTCCAGATCAGGAATGAAACAACAGTTTCTGTCAATATTTTCCTGAATCTTCTCTGGTGTATTGAAGTATAGAGGAAGGTCCATTCTTACCCCAATCGTCAATTTCAAATCATCCGTTGGCGTCCACTCATCCTGTACGTAGAATGCTGCTTGACCTACATTGGTCTCGGCAAGCGCCCAAGTGTCGTTCTCTTCGTTTCCATCAAACACACCTTGTGCAAAAGCAGCCTCGTCCGCAAATCCACCAGAATTTACAGTGTCAAGAAAAGCCTGTACAGACGGAAAACCAGGTCCAAAGGTACCACCACCATACGTGAAGGGATCATATACACCCAGGTTGAAAGAGTTATTGAAATCAAATCGCTCTACAGAGAAACCAACAGTTAAAGTATGATCTCCCAAGTAGGCATTGAAATTATCTGTGATCTGGAATACGTCCTGATCCAATACGTTGTTGATCGAGAATGGCTCATGACCAGCAACAATGTAACGGATATTATCTCTGTTGATATTGATAACAGGGAACGGAGCAGAGAAAGCGTTACGGAAGTCGCGGAAAGAAGTATATCCTACCTGAACCTTGTTCGCAAACTTATTTCCAAGAATAGAACGAAGTTCTAAAATTCCTGAGTTCAAGTTGTTGTTGATCTGGTATCCAGAGTTGTAGAACTGAAGGGTAGTTGCATCAGGTCCCCTTCTACCCAAGGCAGATGGGTGAGCAGGCTTATCTTTGGAAGCTCTTAAGAAATTGTAGGTAGCAGTCAGCGTATTCTTATCATTGATCGCCCAGTCCAGCTTGAAAATACCTTTTTCATTGTCTGTTCTGTGCAAGTATCCTTCATAGGCTCCAGTCTCATATCCTAGAGAAGCCAAAGCATTCTGCACAGCAATCAAGTCAGCCTCTTCTACACGAGATACGTTTTCACCTGTTCTACTTGGATTGTTAGCGATGAAGTTAGAACCAAGATCGCTTCTTCTCTCCATTTCGAAGTTTACAAAGAAGAATAGCTTATTTTTTACCAATGGACCTCCCAAACTGAATCCGGTCTGTAGCTGGCTCAAATCAGGAACCACTATATCAGTAGAAGCTACACGCTGTCCTGTCAAATCCTGGTTACGGAAGAATCCGAATACAGTACCGTTGAAGCTGTTGGTACCAGATTTTGTTACTGCATTAACAGAGGCACCTGTAAAGCCGGCCTGTGTAACGTCGTAAGGAGCGATGGCAACTTGAATCTGATCGATCGCATCGAGAGAAATGGGCTGTGCATCCGTCTGACCACCAGGAGTAGCAGCATCCAGTCCAAATGGGTTGTTGAAAATCGATCCGTCCAACGAGAAATTGTTAAACTGATCATTTCTACCACCGAATGAATTGCCAGAAGCGGCAGGTGTCAATCGGGTATAATCGGAAGCCGAACGTGAAATGGTAGGTAGTCTCCTTAGCTGCGTATTGTTAATGTTTGTTTCTGCACCCGTACGATCGGAATTCATGATCGGATCGGGTGTAGCCACGATGTCAACTTGATCTACACTCACATCTCCACTTTCTAAGGCGAAGTTGAGTTCTAGTTTCTGGCCTAGTCGCAGATAAATGTCAGTCAATGTCTGCTTCTTGTAGCCAATGTAGCTTACTTCTACTTTGTAGGGACCACCTACACGAAGGTTAGCCAGGGTATACTTCCCATCATTTAGGGTGTTAACACCATACTTCACACCTGAAGGGGTGTGAGTCGCGGTTACGGATGCCCCTGCAAGGCCGGCTTTACCGCCAGTAACAGTTCCACGGATCGTAGAAGTTGTTACCCCCTGACCAAAAAGGGACACGGAACCCAGCATGAAAAATGCTGCGCACACAATGTGTAAAAACTGCTTCATTGATTTTAGCTTGATGTAGTTCTAAAAGTGTTTGTACTAGCCTGAACCTATCACACTCGGGCTGTCGCAAAAATAACCTTATTAATATTTCGATAAAGATGAATTAACATACATGGTATGTTGATAACTGTAATCGTTTTCAATTTGGATCCCTTTAGATTCGTGTATCAAGCTGTTTCATTTTGTCAAAGATTGTAAAATCTTCAATGTTAGGCCGCTTTGAAACCCTTATACCAATAACCTTGTCTAGAATTGACTGTTCTATCGGGAAACATGTATCATATGAACTATTTATTGATTTCCATTTTTCTAATGTTCTCCCAGCCGAATCATTCCACCCTACAGAATGTGGATAAAATTGCTGCCGAAGACGTAACCCCAGTTGAAGAAGTAACCTTCACTCTTCGCAACAACACCATGAAATCCATTCCACTGATCATTCCTGGTGTGATGAATCCCAATCTTTCTCCTAGGTCGAATAGTGGGGTCGGGCTAAGAGTTGGACAAAAAATCTACTTCCTTCACAACAAGAAAAAAGTAGAATTATTGACGGTGACCAAAGAGCTTGAAGGCAAGACCATCAAAGTGGGGAAGCTGATCAGCAAAATCAAAGCAGAGATGTAAATTAAGTAGGCGAGTGAATGATCTGAGATTCGAATTTCTCAATGGATTTTACGAACTTTGTTCTAAGCAAAACAACTATGATTCGAATTTATTCACTCGCCTTTCTCCTATTTGCTGCCTTCGTGGTATTTAGCATCTGGGATAGCCCTTACCACAGCCAACAAGACAAATTGATGTGGACGGGAATCGTGATTTTTTTTCCAGGGGTTGGCATCCTTTTCTGGCTCCTCTACGGTAGGCGAAACTACTGACCCAGATTTCATTTCCTCCCTCAAGAATTTCCAAATTTCCCTTCGCTAGAAATAGCGATTTAGAGAAACTTTGGAACAATTTTTACGTACTGTTAAGTATATGATTTACAACCACATAGGCTCAAAAATACATCTATTTATCAACATATTTGACCTTGGTGAGATCTGACCCTTTCAGGTTTCACTCTTGCCTCAAAAATCATATACAAACCACTTTTTGTTTACTACCTTTCACTCCATTGCGTACCAATGGAAAGGGGGGTATTATTCTCACAATACTCGAAAATTGCAGTTATGAACTATCTAGGACTCGATCCAACAAAACTCTCCAAGACAACAGACAAGCTAAACCAATTGCTTTCGTCCTACCATATCTACTACCAGAATCTTCGCAACTTCCATTGGAACGTAACAGGAGAAAATTTCTTCGAACTACACGCCCAGTTTGAAGCATTATATAACGATGCTAGGTTAAAGATCGACGAAGTTGCAGAAAGAATTCTGACCTTGAGACACAGGCCCATCAGCCAATTCTCAGACTATCTGAATTCATCTGAAGTACAGGAAGCAGGTGAAATCAATGACGATATTGAAATGGTAAAAATCATCCTGGATAACCATAGGATTTTGATTAGCCAGATCAGAGATGTTATCAAAAGCGCAGATGATCTTGGAGACGATGGTACGCTAGATATGATGGGAACATTCCTCGAAGGACTGGAGAAGAAATCATGGATGCTGGATGCCTTTGTCAGCAGAAAAGGCGTGCTTCAAAACTAGATCCTGTTGCTGTATCTAGCAGCCTATACCCATTACAAACGGCCATTGAACTTTTATTTCAATGGCCGTTTTTTTTAATCTTTTAGAAAGGGATAATGAACTCTTGGATCGCCACGATCTACCCATGGCAAATCCTTCAACTTGTAGATTCGTTTGCTCTTGTAAAGTTTATCAAATTTCTCTGGACCTTCCTCTCTAGGATGTTCCCAAATCATAAACCAAGTCCACTCTTTTTGTTTCTTTATTAGCTGGGGCGAAGGTGGAATACCAACCTCTCCAAGTGCCATTACTTTCCCCCCTTTATCTGCTAACTCCTTCAATTGCTTGTAATTCTCTTCGTTGTAGCCCGTTCGATAGACATCTGTTGCCACCACGTCGACAACATCATCACCTGGATAATAGGTGTCATGCCGATCAACACCCAGTTTGAATTCATTTGTATTGTAAACCCAAATTAGATTATTGAGCTTGTGGAAATTGGTGAGTCGTTCATACATCATGCGATACAACTTCACATAACCCTTTTCACCTTTCTTTTTTCCCCACCAAAACCATCCACCATTCATTTCGTGATAAGGACGCCACAAAACAGGTACCTTAGCATAATCGAGCTGCTTTAAAAACCATGCAATGACATCTACTTGAGATTTCCACTTTTCATGCAAATAAGTTCCGGGAGTCAGCATCTCATTCCAGTCCTTATCTGAAATTTTTGACTGGATTCCCTCAGCAAAGGAAACTGGCTCATCCATAGTCGGAGGAACAGCATGCCACATCAAGGTGATAATGAACCCATCTCTATGCCTTTGTATAGCTTCATCGACTATATTTTGTCGATAATTGATCCCATCCCAGTACCCTGGAAAGCTAAAACCAAAGTCCTGCCCAAATACTGCTGGATAATTCCCGGTCAATCTGTGAACTACAGAAAGCCTCTTCGAACCCAACAAAGGCGGACAATGTTGACCAGATAAAGTGGCATTTCCTGAAATTTCATGCAAATACTGTAATAGCGCCTTCGCTTCTGCACTCGCATTGGGGTTCACGGGCTTAATAGAGCGATTTTGCTGGCCAAAAGATGAGGTAGAGAACATACTCGTTAGGGTAAGAATTAGCAGGAAACTAATGATTTTTTCAGCCATGGATTTTTTCTTCGATTTGAAATACTCCTCAGAATCCATCTTTATCTGATGTTTATTGTAAAATTTGTGATTTCCATTCCCCAAAACGACCAATTGATGAAATGATATAGGCCTTTCAAGAGAAGTTTATAGCCTTAGAATTTAATCAATGATGAATTCTATTTACTCAAATATGAATTTAATTTTAAGAGGATTGATGAAAAAGAGCCTTTGAGCGTTACTAATTTATGCATGTAGTCAAATCATCCTTCAGAGGAATCATATTTCTTGTGCTCCTACTACCAACCTACCTCCATGCTCAGAAAAGTCAACTTCAGGTAGTGACTGAACAAACATCTGGAAAAAATCCTGGCTTACACATTAGTTCAAGCAAAGCAGAGTATTGTTCTAATGAACAAATTACGCTGAAATATAGACTACGAAAAAAGTACAGAGATGCCCAAAATGACCTCATCATTATGGCAGGTTCTCATAGAGGAGGAATGGAAAGCTTTCAAACCCAAAAATTAGTGCTTGAGGAAGTAGGCGAGGGTGAAATCAGGGTGGATATCGAACGCCTTTTTTCTACGAATAGCGTTCATAGCTTGAATATTCAATGGCTAAGGGCAGACACCGTTTTTGAAACAAGTCCCCTACCCATAGTCATCAAGCCTAGCCCTACCCTAAGCATGACTCCATTCCCTAAAGTATGTGCCAATGGCCCTTCTATAAAGCTAGACAATATTGCTCCAAAAGGTGGAACCTACTCCGGCTACGGAATCACAGATGGTTATTTTGTTCCAACAGGGCTTGACCCAGCAGGATATGAGGTTACCTATACCTATCAGGCAAGTGATGGTTGTTCATCCTCCCTGACCGACATGATCGAAATTATTCCTGTACCTCTATCTGAATGGGCAGGAATTGATACCTTTCTTTGTGAGAATGAGAATGGCTTTTTCCTACCAGAGGGCAAGCCTGAAGGAGGGTATCATATAGGTCTAGGCGTTGACAGCTCCTTTTTCAATCCATCCATTGGCGGCTGGGGACAAAGAGAAGTCGGATATGTCATCGAAATGTGGGGCTGCAAAGATACAGCCACTGACATCATTGACGTATTACCCTTACCCGATATCAGGTTTACTGAGATTGATCCAACCTGCGTAGGGCGCGACACTCTCCTACTTACAGCCACTCCTTACGGCGGGAAGTTTTTCGGTGAGCAGGTAAATCATCCTTTTTTCGTTACCAATAGCTTAGCTGCTGGACTATACGATGTTTACTATGAAGTCTCCAATGAACATTGTCAGGATACCGCTTCCTTACAAATCGAACTTGTTCAAAAAACAGTAGATCCTATTGTGCAAACTAATGGTGATAGCCTGTGGATTGATGAAGGCTTCGTCAATATTCAATGGTGGTTTGAAGACGAACTCATGCTGGGTAAAACCGATCGATTTCTTCGCCCAGAAAAAAATGGGGAGTATCATGTACGTGTGGGAGGTAGAGGGAATTGTCAAGCAAGCTCTAAAGATTTTGCCTGGAACCTGACACCAGAAGTAGTTGAAAAAAGAATGCTGGATGAGTGGATTTTATACTTTCCAGAACCTACATCGGAATATGCCGTCATTGACTGGGCAGGCTTTTTCCCTGATGGTTCACAGCTAAGGGTTTATAATGATCAGGGGAGATTAATGAGGAGACAATACCTTTCTTCTTCCTCGGATGTATTCGCATTTGAAGTAGACAAATGGAATACAGGCACCTATGAAATCAGGATAAAAGTAGGTCCATATACGACACGTAGATCTTTCCTTGTCAGGTAGTCAATTGTTCATTTGCGTAAACTTTTCAAAGCATTCGATTAGTCTATTGATTCCATAGACAAATGGCTATTTCTACATATCGATTTTATGTATACTTAAGCAAGTACATCCGTCTAACCTAACTTCTCTATCATGAAACTTGCTTTTAATGTGAAATGGTTGTTAATAAGCATGCTTATAGCACCCCTTTATATGTTTTCACAAATCGATCTTGGATATCAAGTTCCATCCAAGGAAATACTGGAACTGGCTGACGTAAACCTTCCTCCCGCTACATTTATTGACAATAAGGGAGAAGTCATTGTTCTCGCCTATAGAAACCAGTACAAAAGCATTGAAGAATTATCCCAGCCTGAGCTAAGATTAGCGGGACTCCGTATCAATCCGACTAACAATACTGGCTCAAGAACCCGTCATTTCATTGACCTGAAAATTAAGATTCCAGGTGAAGATCCAGTAGAAGTAAAAGGCTTACCAGAAAAACCTAAACTCAGTGGGTTTACATGGTCACCTGATCAGCGTAAGATAGCCTTTGTCCACACACATGCTACTGGAGCTCAACTTTGGGTCTTAGACATTCCGACCGCCACAGCCAGAAAGTTGGCAGATGCAGCTATCAATGGTAACATGTCAAGGCCTTACACTTGGTTCCGCGACAATAAAAGCCTGCTATTGCGCATCCTCCCAGAAGATCGCAATCAGTTAATCGACAGAACAGCCTCTATCCCTTCTGGGCCAAAGATCTCGGTAAACGATGGCCAAAAGGCTCAAAATCGTACCTACCAAGACTTACTGAAGGACAGAATTGACGAAACAAACTTTGAAACCTTAGCTCAATCCACCATCGTCAAAATTGACTTGGATGGTAAAATGACGCCTTGGCTTAAAACAGATATGTACACCAGCATGGGCTTTTCTCCTGATGGAGAATATGTTATGCTAACCAGAATATCTCGGCCATTCTCCTATTTGGTTCCTTACAATCGCTTCCCAACTACCTATGAGATCAGGGACAAGGAAGGCAAACTGATTGAGACCCTTGAAGAGGTACCCTTAATGGAGGAACTCCCCAAAGGATTTAATGCCGTTCGCAAGGGGAGAAGAAGATTCCAATGGAGAGGAGATAAGCCTCATACCATCGTGTATGTAATGGCACTTGACGAGGGAGACCCTGCTAAAAAAGTAGAATACAGAGATGAGGCCTTTACCTTGGAGGCTCCTTTCAATGGAGAAGGAAAATCTCTGATCAAAGTTCACAATCGTTTCTCTGGTATCGAATGGGGGACTGATAACATGGCAATGGCCTATGACTTTTGGTGGTCAAGTAGAAATACCAAGACCTATAAGTTTGACCCTTCCAATCCAGGTGCTGAACCCAACATTCTATTTGATAGAAACTACCAGGATCGCTACAGTAGCCCTGGTTCTTTTGTCTCTAAGAAAAACGAATGGGACAGAAATGTACTAGATGTCAAAAAAGGAAAACTGACCTTGATGGGAGCTGGTTATACGGCTAAAGGGATTTTCCCCTTCATTGATGAAATGGATGTGGAAAGTGGAGAAACCAAAAGAGTTTGGCAAGCCGAGGACAATGGGACGCTTGAACGTATGTACAATGTAGTTGACCTGAAGAAGGGCATCTATCTGTCCCGCGTTGAATCTCCCAGTCAATATCCTACACTAGGCTTCAGAAATATCAAGAAGGGGACTTTTACTCCTTTGACCAACTTCAAAAATCCTTATGAGGCTATTTCAAATGCACATAAGGAGGTGATCAAATACAAAAGAGAAGATGGAGTAGACTTGTCAGCAGTCCTTTACCTTCCTCCAGGCTATGACAAAGAGAAAAAGGAGAAACTTCCTATGATCATGTGGGCTTACCCTTATGAATTCAAGGATAAATCTTCAGCTGGCCAGATTACATCCTCACCTTATGAGTTTACCTATCCCTATTATGGTTCTCCAATTTATTGGTTGATGAAGGGATATGCCGTTTTGGATGATGCCTCATTCCCTATTATTGGAGAAGGGAAAACTGAACCTAATGACTCCTTTATCAAGCAGCTTGTCGCGAATGCCAAGGCAGGAATCGATGCGGTTGATGAATTGGGTTATATCGATCGGGAGAGAGTTGCCGTAGGTGGGCACTCCTATGGTGCTTTTATGACGGCCAATTTACTCTCTCATTCAGATTTATTTGCAGCAGGAATTGCCAGATCTGGCGCTTATAACAGAACCCTAACTCCCTTTGGATTCCAATCTGAAGAAAGGAATTATTGGGAAGCACCTGAGGTGTATTATGGTATGTCTCCTTTCATGCATGCAGAAAAAATGAAGACTCCTTTATTGTTGATCCACGGCATGGAGGACAATAATTCTGGTACCTATCCTATGCAATCTGAGAGATATTTCAATGCCTTGAAGGGATTGGGAGCTACGGTTAGGTTAGTGATGCTTCCAAAGGAAAGTCATGGCTATTCTGCCAGAGAGTCTGTCCTACACATCTTATGGGAACAAGACATGTGGTTAGACAAATACGTCATGAACAAGAAGAAAAATATGATGGAAAAAGAAGAAGGTAAAAAGTAGTCCTTTTTCATTTTACCAAAAGAGCATAGCGAAATAGGAGGCGATCTACGGATTTCCTCCTATTTTCTTCTAATGAGAATACCCTTCTTCATATCACTCCCTTTTAAGGTCTTCCCAAATTTGGCGGGTATAGATTTCAATTTTTGGTCAAAACTATCCTTGGCGACTACATTGAAATGCAGATGAGGAGCGGATGTAAATCCCACGAGGCCTGAAAGTCCTACAGCTTGTCCCATTGAAACGGTATCACCTATCTCAACTAGCGCACCATCCTTCATGATATGAACATACTGGGTGTACACGCCGTAATCAGGATGATAAATGGTGACAAAATTCGAGTAATCTCTTAGCCTCCTATCATTTCCTCCCCTACTGTGCCCTTGGGTCACACCCACCACATAGCCATCCCAAGCTGCGTTTACGGTATCGCCTACAGGTATGGTAAAGTCTAACGCATACCTAGAATAATCGCTATTGTGCGAAAAAGATCCATGATAACCTTGCATGATCTTGTAAGCTTTCCCTGACCTAAAGGGAACACGAAGTTCAGGCAAACTATCTGTCAACCTAACCTCATACCAGTTATAGTTAAATCCAATATCTAGGTTAGCCCATTCCAAGCTGTCGAAGGGGAAATAAACTTCGCGTTTTTCTCTTGGGTTAACAATGATGGGATTTGCCTGTTTGAGGATCTCATTTTCCTGTTCACTTAACACCTTTACACGAATGCGGACATCTAGGGGATTGTCTATCACAATCATGACTGAGTCCTTCGTTGGAAAGCTTTGGCTCAGGCCTACATGATAATGAGGGATGTAGGTGGGATAGGTAAATGGCTTGCATCCAGCTATTGCCAACAGTAGGAGAAGAAGGGGAAAATAGTGTTTCATTTGTGGAAAGCATTTCCCCTAATTTATTAATTCTCGGTCATTTTTAAGGAATATAAAAATCGAGCCATTTGGGCATGATGCTTGCTGTGGATAACTAGTGTCTCTGATCTGAGATCCATCACCTTCATTTATTCAGGAATCTACCCTGTAGTCCCGTTGACATCTTCATTTCCTCCTCTAATAGGCTGGCAATGAGTGTATATTTCATTTAATGAAAATCCTGACCAAAGGGGAGGGGTTATGTAGGATTCGCGTTTGAATTATAGCCTTTTGGGTGGGGATAAATCCATCCACAATCTGAAATGCATACTTTAAGTGTATCAAACAAATAGCTCATGGAAAATACAACACTTAATAACCATACCTTGGAAACTTACCTAGAATTAGAAGCCAATGCCGACAACAAGTATGAACTCTACAATAAGTTCATCCGCGCGAAGTCAGGTTCTACCCCCCTGCATGGTGAGTTAACGGCTAACCTAATTACTGCTCTGAATCTCGCCCTAAGATCTGCAGGCAAGACCTGTAAAACCTACACCAGTGATGTAAAGGTATCCATCGAGCCAGCAAATGTTCGTTGTTACCCTGATTTGACTGTCGTATGTGGAGATGCTGTTTTTGACAAAATGGAAAGAAGAGCTATCACCAATCCTCAGATCGTAGTTGAGATTCTGTCTGATGAAACAGAAATTCTTGATAGAGGAGATAAATTCCGTGCCTATCGCCAGCTTCCAAGCATGCGTGAGTATATCCTGGTAAGCCAACACCAGTATTTAGTGGAAGTGTTCAGCCGTACATCTGAGGGCTCCTGGCATATTATGGAATCTACCTCTATAGATGGAATTATCCCATTGATATCCATGGACGTCCAGCTTAATATGAGAGACATTTACTTTGGCGTAAAATTGGAAGCCTGACCATTCAGGGTGTTCAAAATGTCATTGCCCATTGTCCCTATTTGGAAATCGATTCCAATAATCCCGCAAGGGTTTTTGTCAGATTCTTTCTGCTGTACTTCTCATATCCTTTCGTTTGTGAAGGGATAACACCTTTTTCCTTATATAATTGGTACTGTTCACGCAAATGAGCAGTCAATTTCTCAAGATTGTTAAAATCACAGGCAAAACCTGCCTCACAGTCATACATAACTTCGGCGGCGTCTCCATCTTCTGGTCCTATGATCAGGATGGGACGCTCTGAAGCCATATATTCAAATATCTTTCCCGTCAATTTCCCTTTGGCATTTCGTTCAGATTGATTGATCAGGATTAACAAAATCTGAGATCTTTGCATGGCTTGTATCGCTTGGGAATGGCTGATATAACCCAAGTTGACCACATTATCCTCTAGCCCCTTTTCGGCCATTTCTTCCAAGACCTCAGGTGCTATCTTTCCAGCCAGCTGTAAGCGCAGGTCCTCCTTAAAGGTGGGGAACTCTTCAGACAGGCTTCCCAACGCCTTATACAAATTATCTAGGCTACGATCCTTCTCAAACGTTCCAATATGGCTGATCATAAAGTGGGGACTTACAGCTTCTCCCTCTCCTTCAAAATCCTTGTCATCATAGCCATTAGGCAACCAATCAATATTTTCTACTCCAAGCGATCGATCATAACGGATAAAGTCCTTACCGACTTCATTAACATGATCCGCTCCTAGTAAAACTGATTTCTCCAGCCTCTTGTGCTTAGCCTCTGCCCATGAACTCAACATAAGATGTTCGAAGAATTCGATATTGGTCCATGGATCTCGCATATCAACAAACCAAGGAAGTCCCATTTTTTTCTTGAGACCCTGTCCAATCAAATGCATAGAATGAGGTGGGCCAGTTGATACGATTACATCGACAGGATTCTCTTTCAAATATTTATGAAGGAATTTTATGGAAGGCTTTACCCAAGTAGTCCTAGCATCCGGAATAAAGAGATTTCCTCTAGCCCATATGGTCAAGTTGTCTTTTAGGCTTCTTTCTTTGGGATCCAGATAGAATAATCCGTCTACACTTTTTCCTCCTTTTCCTTTGGAATTGTCTTTTCCACCACCAAGGAATTTCTGTACCGCCTTTCTAGGTTCAAAAATAGGCTGGCGAATCACTCTTACATCCGAAGAGACCTCTTTTAACAAAGAAGGATCCTGCAAAGGATAGTCAGGGTTTTCAGGTGCATAGACGATAGGCTCCCATCCAAATTCCGGTAGGTATTTCACAAATTTCACCCAACGCTGAACACCTCCACCTCCTGCTGGTGGCCAATAATAAAGGATGATGAGAACCTTCTTCATATTTTTCCCAAATTTTGGTCAATATTACAAAAGACTACCCAGCCTTAGAAGCTTTATTCATTCTTCTATGGAACGGAGCAATTGGGCTTCATGATCACAGACAATTTGCAATAAAATGACAAGCGAACAATTCAACTTCGAAGCCTTCCAACACCTTCCCTCAAAGGTCCAAAAGCTTCTTTCATCGAGAGTCAAAAAGGCAGGAGATTTTAGTGAACTCAGATGCCTGCATCAAGGTGATTCGCTTGAAGCATACGGAAAGCAGTATGATGAATTTGCTTTTGATCATCCCATCGATGAGGTCTGGAAAGCCTATACAGAAAGCCAGCCGGGAGAAAGTTGGAAGGGCCCTATGGTTAATTTTGTATTTGGCTATTCTCAACAGGAAGGTTCCTTCTACTATCCAGATCAGGAAAACATTCCCTTTCTTCAGGTGGGCATGCAATTTTATTGTTGGCTGAATATTCTGGGTCCCAGGCTCATCATTGGCCTCAAATTATTAGAGGCGGATATTGAAAAGAAGGAATTAGCTATCGCCTACATTGAAGGGGGGCTTTATCGAGGAGTCCAGTTTATTCGTTTCAAGGAGAAAACTCCCAAACAAACTGTTGTGGAGCATGAAAGCTATTTCAAAAGTGCTTCCTGGTTAATGGACAATACCCTTTACCCCTTCTTTCATAAAAGAACGGTAGGAGAATTCCATCAAAGGAAAAGGGAACAACTTCAGCTCATTAGCTAAAGAACTATTCTTCAGAGGAGGAATTTTGCGCAAAGGCCTTAAAGCCAATGGGTACTCTTTGCGTAGTCAGCTCTTTGATCCAATCATCAAGCTGTTCTGCGTACATGCCCATTTTTCCAATCATTTGAATGGCCTCGATGACATCAAGACCTGCAGTCTCTCGACTAATTCGTAGGAAAATGGTGTCTTCGTGTAGGGAGAAACCAGCATCAATCAACTGGTGATTCTTTTTGAGAAGCTCTTTGGCAACATGCTGTTCATTCGCGCCTGGCCACTGAACGAGGGGAGCTGAAATCTGAATAAGCGTGACAGTCTTGCCATCTAGGCTTAGGAGTTCAATCAGAATTTTGGCTTCTCCTTTCTGAAGCAGCCAGGTTCCGGGAACTTGTCCTCTGCTTTCATCAGGATTGATTCCAAGTTGAGCAATAGATTCTTCAACAATTCCGATTAAATGTCTCATGTTTTTTAAAAACTTAGCGCCTTTTCAGCTCCGGCTAAAATAAAGATTTTCCTGATTTTCCAAGATATCTGTCAGGATTAATTGCATTATGTCCTAATCAAGCCAGCCCAATTCCTTGGCATAAGCAACTAGGGCAGTCATGTTATTGAGATTCAACATGGTTTTAGCCTTGTTGAGCATATTTTTCCTATGGCGTTCAATCGTTCCTACTGCCCGAGATAGAAAATTACTTATTTCCTGACTTGTATAGCCTTTGGCGACAAATTTCAAGATCTCCAGCTCTCTCTTAGTCAGTTTAAATTCTTCAGCATTCAGGTGGTTGCCATTTTCAGCTCTTTCCTCAAAAAAGATGCGCATAATATCCTCAGAATAATGCGTCCCACCACGGGCTATTTTTTCTACAGCAAAAAATAACTCTTCCTGGCCCATATTTTTTGCCAAAAAGCCATCAACTCCAATTTCCTTAGCCTGCTTGATCACCTTATAGTTATCCAACATACTGAGGATAATAATTTTGACATGAGGCCATTTATTTTTGATGATCCTAGACGCTTCTATCCCATCCATTTCAGGCATAGAAATATCCACAATAGCCATATCCGGAGGATTCATCTCCACCATCCGAATCAATTCTTTTCCATTGGTAGCTTCTCCAATCACATTGAAGACTGGCTGATGTGTTAAAATAGATTTAACTCCATCAATGATCATTTGATGATCGTCTGCTAGGATAATGTTAATCTTCATAATCCGGATAGATTAGTTGTCGGCTTCCGCTGGAATATCAATAATCAGGGAAGTTCCTTTCCCTAGGGTAGAGTCAATATCAAAGGTACCATCTAATTGTTCCACCCGCATTCTCAGATTTGACAAACCCATTCCTGAAGAAGGATTTATCTTGTCAACCTCAAATCCCTTGCCATCATCCTCAATAATTAAATTCACCATGTCCTCGTCTCTAGACAATTGAATATCTACCACCTTTGCATCTGCATGTTTGATGATATTTGCCATTGCCTCCTGAATGATACGGTAAAGGAAGATTTCCGCTTTATTATCGAGGCGCTTTTCCATCCCAAAGGTATCAAGGTTAACCTCCAGCTTCCCGGAGCGTTGAATTGCCTCCTGCAACTCTCGGGTAGCGGGGATCAACCCAAACTGAGCCAAAACTCCAGAATTCATGTCGTGTGAAATCGCTCGGATATCATTGTAGGCTTGGTCAAGCATGGAATTGGCTTTCTGATACTTTTCATAGGTATCTTCCCCCAAATCTCTAATTGGACCTTGCAAGGCTACATAATTCAACTTGACTGTCGCTAATAGACTCCCGACCCGATCGTGTAATTCTCCCGCTATTCGTTCTCTTTCTTTCCCCTGAATGTCCACCATCGCATTGATGGATTCCAGTTCCTGTGTTTTCAATTGATCTAACACAAGCTGCTTTTCTTCCTGAACCTTTTTCTTTTCCAAGAGAGTAGCTAACCTTCTCTTTTGATACGCAAAACCGGCAGCAGCAATTACAAGAAGGAGCAGTATGCAAAGGAGAAATAGATTATTCCGCTGTTGGATGAATTGTGTTCTCTCTTTCTCCACCTTTTCCAACTCATAAAGAGCCTTATATTTTGCAATGTTTTTATCCTTTTCCTTATCTCTGAGCGTACTATCTGCCTGATAGAACAGATCATAGTAATCCAAAGATTGTTTAGGGTCGATATCATAATAAGCCCAAGTAAGTTCTTCATAGAGCCTAACTTTCAAATTGAGGTCCTTCGAAGTCTCTAACATGTCTGCAGCTGGAAGGAGAAAAGAATCAATGGCTACTCTGGGGTTTTCCAAAAGGTCGCTTTGTACCCGCGCAAGATCCATTAAGCTACTAACTTCCCAGGTAAAATCACCGTTCTCTCGAGCCATTAAAAGAGCCGTTTCATAGTACTTGATCGCGGAATCTGGCTGGTTTGTAATTTCAAAGTAATCCCCAGAATAAGAGAAATAATACAGGATAGATTTGGGTTCAAAGGATAGGGTTTTAATCTCCTTTGCCCAATCAAGATATCTTCTCGCCTCGCCAAGCTGATTATTTTCCATGTATAAATTGGCTAAGGCGGTAAGCGCATTCAGTTTCCCATCAATAGGAGCCTCCTCTTTGTAATATCTCTCAAAGGCTCTCAAATAATATTGAATGGCATTGTCTATCTCGCCCTTAACAAATGAGGTAGCGGATAAACCAACCAGGCTTCTGGCCTCTAGTACTGCAAGGGAATTTTCTTCCGCGATCTGGAGAGATTCTAATTGTAGTTTAGTTGCTTCTCCTACTTCCCCACTTAGCCTTGCGATGGACCCTTGCTCAAGCTTGGCTGAACCAATCCATTCTACATGCTTAAGCCTTTCGGCCAGCATCAAAGCTACATCAGCATATTTAGCTGCTGTTTGAGTATTTGAGTTTTTGTAGGTATAAGCCAATTCCAACCTAAGACTACACTGTTCTATAGTCACTTCGGTGTTCAATAGCTCAAGAGTTTCCGCAACCGATGGATGGTAGGATTGGGAAAAAAGGAAAAGGCAAGGGAGGAAGCAAAAAATAACCCATAGGGTTAAGCCAATGGATTGCTTCATAACAGGAAGTTGTTTCTAGAATATAGGCAAAAAAAAAGGGAAGGTAAACCCTTCCCCTATCAATCTCTTCTGTTACCTTTGGTCAGCGTGGACTTTTCGTCTTCTACGTGGTCTTCGTCTTCGGCCATTGGTGCGGTCGTTCACCTCGAAGGTTAAAGCACCAGGAACTTGAGCAGGGTCATCTTCTACCAGAAAACCATGCAAAGGCATACCATTGCGGTTTTCAGCAACTTCGTGAATTTCGAGGATGTAATCCGTTCCATTCACGTTCAAGCCGTTGTTAGGGAGTACATTGCTGAAATCCTCACTAATGTCCAATAGAACATGGATTTCAAAGGGTCCAGCATTGGTCTGAACCGTGTAAATGTAAGGTGAAAGTTCGTCCTCAAATTGAGGACCAGAATAAAAGGCGCTGTCTACAAGAGTGGTCTCTCCTACATCACTTCCTACAGTCTGATCAATGACTGTTACTGTAACATCCCTAACCCCAGGATCCATTTCATGGGGTCCAAATGATTCAGTATTGACAATTTGATTTCCAGGATTGTCAATAGTAATGGTAATTCTACCTGAACTGGAGTCAACCTGTTCATTGATAGATTGATATTCCTGAGATAGTGGAAGGAGAACTTTGACAACTACATTGCCAGCAGAATTTACGTAAGTACTTACGTGGGGACACTGAAATTTCATGGTAGGCAAGGTTTAATTGGTTATACTTATTACTACTTTACGATAAACAATATTTTTAGATGTAAATTTTAAGTAAAGAAATCTTCAACTTGTGTGGGGGTAAGTTGGAGAGAGAAAATAGGCCTAATACCCTCGTATTAAGCCCTTTGCTCCTAACGTGGTTGTGGTAGGGACTCCTAATAATCGACATTTTCCAAGCGAAAAACGTACCCTTTAATGGGTATTTTTAGCAGGAAAAACTATCGTATCTCCCCAATAAATAGCCCTTAAAGGCAAATATCTATTATTCATGTTGCACATTCATAATATGTAGAGAAATTGATAAATTGTATCCATGAGGATTTTAAGTGTCATTATTTTTGCACTGCTATTTTTCAGTGCATGTACAACTGAACCCGTATCAGATAACCAATTGCCCTCTGATATGCCAGAAATTAAATTAAGCCTAGAAGAGGCTTCCCGTCTCAGTAAAATGGCCTTTCACTGTATCGACAAAGAATACCCCAATAAACTAAATCAGGTACTGGGTGACTCTTCCTATCTAGCAAGTCCACGTGAACTTCATCCAGCATTTTATGGTTGTTTCGACTGGCACTCCGCTGTTCATGGTCATTGGTCTCTGGTCAGAATCCTAAAACAATTTCCAGAAGTTGAGAATGCAGCCCGAATAAGGCAAAAATTGGGAAAGAATCTAACGCGTGATAACATCCTGAAAGAAGTCAGTTATTTCGAGGATTCTCACAACAAAAATTTTGAGAGAACTTATGGCTGGGCCTGGCTACTCAAATTGGTCGAAGAGTTAGATACATGGGAGGACAAAGAAGGGCAAGAATGGAGATCCAATCTTCGACCTCTTGAAAGGCTAATCGTCAACAGATACCTTGAATTTTTACCTAAGTTGACCTATCCCATTCGAGTAGGAGAGCATCCCAATACTGCTTTTGGGCTCACATTTGCCTACGATTATGCCTTAAATGCTGGCGATGAAGAACTACAAGAGTTGATCGAAAGCAGGGCGAAAGATTATTATTTGAATGATAAAAATGGTCCTATTAGCTGGGAACCAGGAGGATTTGACTTTCTTTCCCCCTGCCTAGAGGAAGTCGATATTATGAGCCGGATCCTTCCTCAGGATGAGTTTGTTAAATGGTTTAACGAGTTTTTACCCAATTTCAAGTACCTAGAACCGGCCGTCGTAAGTGATCGGAGCGATGGAAAGATCGTTCACCTAGACGGATTGAATTTCAGCAGAGCCTGGGTGTTGTACGCCATTTCTGAGAAAATACCAGCCAAAAAAGACCTTTTGGTAGGGCTGGCAAATTACCATATGGCAGAAAGTCTCCCCAAAATGACAAGTGGCGACTATGCCGGTGAACATTGGCTCGCCTCCTTTGCTTTATATGCACTTAGCAATAAAAACAAACTTCTCTCCATCAAGGAAGAGTAGCCTCTAATGGACACGATGCCTACAAAATAAGAGGCAGGATTACACCTGTAATAGGCACTTTCTATCTCTGTTTTCGCTACGAGATACTTCTCTTACTTTTTGGAAAAAGAAAAGGTAATGGGAAGATATTCTGGATTGTGGACCTCTGATCAACCTCACTTTCAACTTACGAAAGAGGGAAAAGGGTTCCTTGGTATGTTTCAGGTGGATTGGGAAATGGGTGCTCAACAAGGTAGCATCCGTGGAAGCAGACGAATTACCGACCGTCAAAGAAACTTCCCCTTCTTGACAGAACTAAGGTATCTTCCCATGATGATGGAATATTCTCTCTATCGTTTCCAAGGCGCAGAGAAAAAATATCCCTCACCAGAATGGGTATTTAGCGCAACCGAATTCCTGGAAGGAGAGATCAAAGCCCGTCAAAAAGTTCTTCAGTTTGGCATGAACCATGGCTCCCTCTGGATGCTTCAAAGAGCTACTCATTTAACCGTTCTAGAATCGGATATGCCAGTAGCCGCCGAGCTTATGTACTTCATGGATACTGAAGCGGAGGACTACCCTTCTTTTATCAAGCAAAACCTCCATGTGGAAATCTGTGGGGGAGCAGAAAAACTGGTTTACTTAGAGGGTTTTCCAGACAATTATTTTGATTACCTGATCGTAGATAACCTTCAAACACAGGTGTATCCTGAGGCGACCATAGCCCTCGCCATTAGCAAGCTTAAAAAAGATGGTTGGTGTGTTCTGCACCAAAGCGATTTACCTAACAATCATTTGGCCGTTTCCTATCTAGATAAGCATCTCCCTTCTCTAAGATTTACGGGATTCACCCCCATTGACTGTTTCATTTCTCAAACCCGAATGTGGAAGAAAGTTTAAATACTGACCCAATACTGAAATTTCATTCTGAGTGATCTTGTTCTGAAATGATTACATTTGTTTGAAGAACAACAAATCGAATCCCCTAAGCGTGAGATTTAAAGACATTATTGGACAGGATGAGGCCGTCAAGAAAGTTCAGGAAACCATTGAGAACAAAAGGTTAGCACATGGACTACTCCTTGTAGGGCCATCCGGTGTAGGGAAACTTGCCATGGCGACCGCCATCGCCCAATACATGAACTGTCTTCAGCCCGTAAATGGGGATTCATGTGGCAAGTGTTCTTCCTGTATCAAAATTTCCAAAGGAATTCATCCTGATCTCACCTATATCCTTCCCATTTTCTCAAAAACTGAAGGAGGAAAAAGGCTGTTAAGTGCTTCATACTTTGACCAGTTCAGAGAACCCTTCTTTGAAGACCCTTATTTCAGTTTTAGCGAATGGCAAAGAACACTAGGAGGAGAGAATAAGCAGCTGTTTATATCCGTCCACGAGATCAGAGAGCTAAAACGGAAAATTTACCTCAAGGCCTTTGAAGGAAAATACAAGGTTGTCATCGTTTGGAATGCAGAAAAAATAAATGTGGAAGGAGCCAATGCCTTCTTAAAACTTCTAGAAGAACCACCAGATAAAACCCTTATCATTCTCACCTGCAGTGATCCCTCTATGCTGTTGACCACGATCAATTCTCGTGTTCAACGCATCATGATGAGCAGACTTTCTCAGGATCACATCAGTCAATATCTAATGGATAAACGCGGCTTTGCCCAAGAGGAAGCCGAATCCATTGCAAGGATAAGCGATGGAAGCATTGCTGAGGCAAGGGAAGTTACCACAGATGGAAGCAAGGAGATTGGCCGGGTTTATGCAGATTGGATGAGAGCCATCTATAAAGGGGATTATGCAGAAATCCAGTCCCAACTTGAGCAGGTAGCCAGGGAAAGCAAAGAATTTCAGAAGTTATTTCTGGAAATCGCGATAAAAAAAATGCGGGATGCCCTACTTTTTCACCTTGGATTGGACCAATTGTCCCTTGCAACAGAAGAGGAGAAAAAGTTTCAGGAAAATTTTGCCAAAGTTATAGATTCCGACAAGGTTGAGCGGATGGTTTGGAATATGGAGGACACCTATCGGGCCGTCAGCAGGAATGCCAATTCTCAAATGACATTCACAGCATTGTCGCTTAGAATGCACAGTATTATCAGAAGTTAGTCATGGATCTATCCTTTATTTGGAACGCACAGGATATGAAACACCCGGTTTGGCCTTGGATCATGTTTATTTTTGCCATTGTCTATGTCATGGCCCTTTCCTTCTATGCTCAAAATCAGGGTCCAGCCAATCCCAGCTACAATTTCTACGATTCGACAGCAGTAGAAATCAAAGCCTATGGTTTATCAGAATTGCCAGAATCTTTTGGGCAGTTCAACAATATTCTGGAGGGAAAACGTCAAATCGTCGCGGCTGAACTAAAAGATTCCTCCACGCAGGAATTGGTCTTTAGTGTGAATAGCCCACGCCCCGCCGTTATCTACCTAAATGAAGAAGCACTAGATGTAGTCCTTATCCCTGGCGATACAAGTCTGAAAATTGAGGCATTCTTTTCCGAAGAAGAACAATTAGACTCTGTAAGATTTCTAGGTAGATCTGCTGGAATAGCTGAGTATTATCAAGAGAAAAAGCGGAAACTGAATCGACAAAATATTCGAGGAAGGCAACATGTGGTCCTGACAGATGATTTCAAGACCTATGCTAAGGCCGTTGACTCCATGACAGCTGCAGAATTAGTCTTTCTGGTCGAAAAAGAAGTATTCACTACCCTCCCCAACTGGTTTGTCCAATTGGAAAAAAATGAAGCCCTTTATCAAAAAGCCTACCTCAAATTATCTGCTGCCTACAACAACGATGTTGATTCCTCCCTCCTGGATATGATCAATATCAACAATGAGGGCGCAGTCTTCTCTTATTACTATTACCTCTATTTGAACGCCTATTTTTCACACTTACAATCCGTAGAATTGAGTTCTACATCCTATGAAGAGGTACTAAGCCAGCAGCTAGCTCTGGCGGATTCGCTTCTTTATGGTGAGCCTCATGACGTGTTCATCTCTAGGGTAATATTCCAGCAATTAGCCATGGGAAATAAGCCACTTGCAAAAGAGCTGTTCAAAACCTACCAAAATCGATTCAACAGCCAAAAGTACAAGCGCTACCTCAAAATGGAGATGTCGCAGCAGTAAATAGCTTTTCCTGTCTAGAAGACAGCATTTTTCATCTATTCAGAAAGTTTTCTATATTCAGTATCAAATTATAGGCTAGATATTTGGTGAAATACCTTTAGGATTCCCAAATTGCCTAGACAGGATCATACAGCGATCTTATTCGTTCTTTTTGCTGTATGACATTGTTTGGTAACTTTTTGCAAACAATACCCCTAGAGGTAGAAGGAATAGCAGGGATTGGATCGACCAATTGAATACATGAGCCATTGCTCACATATATATATTTGGTGATAGCATAAGACAGGATTGAATATAAATCCCCGACTATTGCTCAGAATATACATCTGTAGATACTTACATAGCTATCATATCCTCTCTCTTTCCCTTACCTGGGGTAATAAATATATAACACATGGCATGTAGTTCATGCGGAACAGGAGGCTGTGGCCGGTCTGGTGGATGCGCAACGGGAGGATGTAACAAACTGAATACATATGATTGGTTGGGGAATATGCTTACCCCAGATCAAAGTGAAGTAGACAATGTCTACGAAGTCCGATTCAAAAGTACCCGCAAAAATTTCTTTAGAAACGTCAATGGCCTTCGCCTTCACATAGGGGATTGCGTAGTGGTAGAATCAGATAGAGGTTATGACGTAGGAACCCTTTCTCTCGGAGGTGTGGTAGCCGAACTTCAAATGAAAAAGAAAGGCTTCTCCAAAAACATCAAGGACATTCCCAGAATTTATCGCAAAGCGAATGAAGGCGATATTGAACAGCTAGATGCCGTACGAGATAAGGAACAAAGTACGCTTGTTCGTTCAAGAGAAATTATAGAGGAGCTGAAGCTTGACATGAAGCTAAGCGAAGTTGAATATCAGGGAGACAATTCTAAAGCGATATTCTACTACATCGCAGACCATAGAGTGGACTTTAGAGAACTGATTAAAGTTCTAGCCAGAGAATTCCGAATTCGTGTAGAAATGAAACAAATTGGTCTACGCCATGAGGCTGGACTAGTGGGGGGCATCGGATCTTGCGGACGTGAACTATGTTGCTCTACCTGGCTTACAGAATTTAAGACCGTTAGTACTTCTGCTGCACGTTACCAAAACCTCTCCCTTAATCCCATGAAAATATCTGGGATGTGTGGAAGACTCAAGTGCTGCCTGAATTTTGAGCTGGAAACTTATCTAGACGCTTTAGATGACTTCCCACGAGTCAATGAAATTCGTACAGCAAAAGGGACTGCCAGACTTGTGAAGACAGATATCTTCAAAAGAATGATGTGGTTCACACATGAAAAAGAAACTACCTGGTATCCTTTAAATGTAAACAAGGTCAAAGAAGTCATTGAAGCCAATAAAAAAGGGCAGACTCCTGAGGTATTTATCAAAGGGCAAATGTCTGTTGGTGGCTTAGGGTCTAATGACGGAGAAGAGGATGATTCCTACGAAATGGCAGATTTCATTGGGGCAACTGATTTGCTAGAAGAGCGAAAGGCCGATGAAAAGAAGCGGAAGCAAGGCAATCAGGGAAGAAGAAAAAATAATAGAAACAGAAATAACAACAATAGAAAAAACAATCCCAATCGAAGAGGGGGCCAGCAAAAGAATAACAAAAGCGGCCAGCAAGGCCAGAAAAAAGAAGGGTCAAACCAAGGAAAAGGAGGGGGAGACAAGCCTCAAGGAAATAGAAATAATAAGAACCAGAATCGAAAACGCGGCAACAACCCACAAAGAAGGAAAGGTCCTAGAAAGGGACCTCCTAAAGGAGGAGACAATCAGTCCAATAAGCCGCAGAACCCAAAGTAAGCTAACGGAGAAATAAACCGAACCATGACTCAATATTCTAAGCTGCCTGCATTTATTATTTTGATCTGTATCATGGGCTTTGGAGCTGCTTTTACTTCTGGTTGTAATTCAGTTTCCTATTCTTACAAACATAACTTTGGAGATACTTGCTGGGGAATGGGCGATACATTGGATATCCCCATTGACGTAAATAAAGGAGAGTTTTATCGAATTCGAGTCAACTTCAAAGAGGATTATGCCTACCAGAATCTCTATTTGAAGCTTTTGTACCAACTCCCAGGTCAAGAGAAAATGGAAAGTTTCATGTTACAGGATACCATCCTAACTCCTTCTGGGGAATGGCTTGCTGACAAAGAAGATGGAACCTATCCTTTGGACTTTACCATTTATAGATTCCACACGGATACCACGGCTATTCAGTCTTTCCGTTTGATTCAATTCATGCGAGAAGAGTCTCTATGCGGGATTTCCTCTGTAGGGGTAATTAAGGAGTAAGGGCATCCATCAGTTTTTCCATTGCCATCGACCTTGATCCTTTGATCAAGAGGGTATCAAGTCCTTTGACCAATTCAGCGAATTCCTGTTGAAGGTCTTCTCTGCGGCTAACCCACAGCTTGGCTCCCCCTTGATAACGATCAACCATATGCTGCATTCTTGGGCCTACACCTACCAACAATTTAGGCTGAAACTGCTGAATATAAGAGCCCAATTCTGCATGCATTTCAGCTTCTTTCTCTCCTAATTCAAACATATCCCCTAAGATCAAGCCTATAGCCTGTCCACCTGACTGAAAAATATTATGAATGGAGGCTTCCATGGAAGAGGGATTTGCATTATAGGCATCCAGCCAGATTTTTAATTTGCCTAGCTCCACCACTTGAGAGCGGTTGTTGGTTGAAATGTATTGATAAATGCCTTCCTGTATACCTTTAGGGCTGATTCCTACCTGATCGCCTACGGCTACTGCCGCCAGAATATTCATGACATTATACGCCCCACTGAGTCGAGATTCGAGGCTTAATCCCTTTTTCCACCTTGGGCCATAAGCCTTAATTTTCATTCCCCCTAACTTGCTGTCCAGGATGTCTGCATGGTAATCGGCCTCTTTCGTTCCATACGTGATCTGGTTTCCATAAGGAGAAGCTGCCTGCTTCACTCTATGGTCAGCTACATTGACAAAGATTTTCCCTCCCTTTCCTCCAACAAAGTCAAACAAAGCTCCTTTGGTTTTTCTGACTCCATCCAGACTTCCGAGTTTTTCAAGGTGGGCATGACCCACATTCGTTAAAAGCCCCATGTTAGGAAGCGCAATTTCAGCCAATTCCTTGATATCACCAGGTTGGTTGGCGCCCATTTCCACAATGGCCAGTTCTGCATCTTCAGGTATGTCCAGTAGCGTTAAAGGCACTCCAATGTGGTTGTTGAAATTACCTTTGGTAGCAAAGATCTTTTTTTCTTGTTCGAGAACAGAAGCCAATAATTCTTTGGTGGTAGTTTTTCCGTTACTCCCTGTTAGTCCAAAAATTTCTACCCCTAAGGCCTTCCGTCGTTCTCGGGACAACTCTTGTAGACTAAATAAAGTATCATCAACCAGAACATATCGGCTATCGCTTGGTTGATAAAAGGCGGCCTCATCCACAACTACTGCAGAAGCACCTGCTTCAAGTGCCTTTTCTGCAAACATATTTCCGTTGAAATTGGCACCCTTTAGGGCAAAAAAAAGATCTCCCTTTTTGATCTTGCGGGTATCCGTACAGACAGAAGGATTGGACTGGAATAGTTCTAAAAGATTCACTGCTAAAGTTTAAATGTGAATGTCACCAACGTAAACAAGATTTGGAACGTCTCTTTTTATAGAAGCATTATTAGCCTAAAGATAGACATTGATAAAATCTTCCTGTTATCAGGATAGATTTTGGATGAAAAAAACACGAAATTCTCCACAATCAAAAAATTATTCATTCATGAGGAATTACAACTGGATATATGCCCTCCTATTTTGGGCATTCGGGGCTATCCAACTAGTAAGTGGACAAGAGTATAGAATTAGCAATAGCATACCAGTCAATGACATCAATGGCATTCAACTGGAGTATCCTTGGATAGGAGGGCTTAACAATCCTCACCCTTCCAACATAGACCTAAATGGAGACGGTACACTCGATGTGGTAATTG
>JBCBVV010000066.1:0-32540 GCA_039817415.1 Bacteroidota bacterium | reverse complement strand
GCGAAAAAATAGAATTCCCTAAACCCAAAAATCAGGGAATACATAGCAGCTTGCATCCAATAGGCATAGGTCCTTCCAAATATGCGTTTTCTGAATCCTGCCACACTACCTACAAACTTAATGTCTACTCCAATTTTCCCTCGATTGAAAGCAAGGTCAGGGATACCAGTTAGCTTTAACCTGGTGGAGGGTTCAATGATAGTTTTCTTGTCAGGATGCTTGAAGGCATATTTTTTAACCCTCTTCCAGAATGGATGTGATTGGGCTTGATCAGCTATTCCTAGGATTCGTTGATATTCAAATGATTCAATTACCTCCTTTCCATTAGTAGCCGCCTCTAAAAAGGCTAGGCTTCTTGCTTGCTTATTTTCCTTATTCCTAAAGTCCTTGTCAGGCAAGGGCTTTTCAAAAACAAGAAAATCAGTTTCAATGTCCTTTTCAAATAGCAGGGCTTCAAACAACTTCCCTGCTATCATAGCTTGTGAGGAAACCGAGGGTTTGGTCAAGTATTCAATATAGTGTAGGGGCGATTTACCAAACTCCTTCAAACTAGAGTAGGAGAGGGGCCTATGAGGATAAGTATGAAAACCAAGTTGCCTGAGCTTCTTCAGTTCTTTGAATCCAATTCTCTTAGATGAGGGGGAATTGATGCTTTCCTGATTCAAGATTTGCTGTATAGTCATTTGATTCGTGATATGTCTGATTTATGATAAATAAAAGATGGAAGGGAATAGGGTAGGGGAGTTTCAATCCCCTACCCATGAATTAGGCTACCAATTCCACAGGTTGGATGGCCCAGTGATGAGACTTATTGTTGTTGGTCTTGTTGGGGAGCATCCCTTTGAAGGTAATGCGATAGACCTCACCTTCGATAAAATGGGAGGCAATAGAGACCATTCTTGAAGAAGCATTTCGGAGAATCTGTAATCCTTGATCGGTTTGTTCGATGAAATACACACAATCCTTGCTTACCAACTGGCTGGGATCATTGAAATCTGGAATTTTATCCTCCTTGGTGATACGCATGAACACAAGGGTTTTGCTCTCACCTGCTTGCTTGGGCGTCCAATACTCCATCGCCAAATTGACAGCCTTGGGCTTGGTTTTGGACAGATCAGGAATTTGGTTGACATCTACCTGGAGGGTAGAAACCACGGATGAATGTTGTTGAATGATAACTGCCTCAGCAGCTTTGGTTGAACTTGCTTGAGTGGACTTAGCCATTGAAATACATGTTACTTGATAAATGAAACCTAAACTGATGGGCTATACAGTTCGGGTAAAACTCAGGTAACATCGGGAGTGGGAGAAAAAGGATGTTATTTCCTTGTTTATATATCTTAATATGCAGATAATCAATGAATTATGAAAGAAGGTGGGCCTTTATTTATCCCCATTTTTAGGCGATTTATCCACTAAATATATGGAGAGAAGTGAGGGTTAAACCCCTCACCAGCAGTACATTATGTCCATTTCTTCCATCTTTTAGCGACACCTATTCGGATGCCTATTTGTATGGATAGATGGTAAAGCATTGATTATGAGTGTGATATGTAAGTGGTTCGAATCCTACTGTGGGTACAATTCATTAAAATCGGCCTTTCTTACTCAGAAAGCCGATTTTGTTTTTGCAGTGTTTAGGAAACGTGAATTTATTTTCATTACCATCTCGCCATCCTCAAGAAATAATTCCTACGGTATTTTATTTGAATTTTAATCTTGATCCATACACTGAGCAGGGGTAGGAGAGAGAAGAGCACCTCAATATAGGCTATTCTGCTTGCCAAGGCCATACTTCACTATCAGATAAGAAGGGCAGCTAAATGGGCCATTACAAACAAATCAATCCATATAAGAGATATTTCGCCTACCCAGAGGTATAGCTTATTCTGGGATAAAAAATCAAACTTATAGCATGAAGTAAGTACACAGCAGTTCAAATCTGCTTACATGGGTGAAACTTACTTCAGTACCTGAAAAAAAACTAGCCTGGTAAACCTTTAAGAATAGACGCAGGCAGATGGGGAAGCCCTGAACCGATTAATAGGTCAGAGATGGAGGGGCAAGGGGATGAAGTGGCTCTAGGCATCTGCAACTGAGGATGTAAGCTGAAATTAAGTGATAGCTACACACGGAAACTAATGAAAACTAGTTGAAGCACGAGTTTGAAATGATACAGTCAATTGCTAGTGGAGACAATAAAGCTTTTCACTTGTTATATGACCTATATGCTGAGATCATTTTCAATACGGCTTTAAGTTATGTGAAAAATAAAGAGGAGGCTGAAGACATCACCCAAGACGTCTTTATTAAAATCTGCAAATATGCTGCATCATTTAAGGGAAAGTCCTCCGTCAAGACATGGATTTATCGAATTGTAGTGAACACCTCGCTTAATCATTTGAAAAAAAAGACCCGATTTACCATTTATAAGCATAGCCTTTCTGATTCCCAATCCATAGATTTCGTGCATCCTGGCGTTTTATTGGAAAATAAAGAGAATTCTATTGCGCTGTATAAGGCCATGGACTGCCTTTCTGACCATCAAAAAACTGCCTTTATTTTAAGTTATATTGAAGATCTTCCTCGTCAAGAAGTTGCTGATATCATGACCATTTCGTTAAAGGCAGTTGAGTCTTTGCTGCAGAGGGCGAAAAAAAATATGAGATTGGAATTGGAAAAAATGTACCCTTATAGAAGGAAAGTGAAAAAGTAATTGTCAAACTGGAAAAAGGATGATGAATGAAGAACAAGAAAAATGGGAAGAGGATGTTTTTCTAAGTATGAAAGGCAGCCGACGGGCAAGACCTCAATCAGCTCTATTGGCAAAGATTGAAGACCAACTTGCACGTTCAAGTACCAAAGTAGTGCCCTTGCGTCAATGGAGGTTCGCTGTAGCTGCTACTATTCTCATTCTATTGGTGAATTCAATGGCTTTGTATACCTATTATTACCAAGAAAACTATTCAGATATGGCGGTAGTAGATCATTTCTGCCAGTCCTTTATCCGTTCATATCAAATTTATGAATGATGAGTCAAGAAAAGTTTTACAAATATATTGTTGCGAGTTTGGTGGGGCTAAATGTAGTTGTGTTAGCCTTTTTCTTGTTGGCTAAGCCCAAGAGGCAACCTAATTCTTCCTCAGAAAATATTCGCAATGAGATTATCGAGCTTCTTCGTTTGGACGAACTACAAAGATCTACTTTTGAAGCTTCTGCCGATACTCATAAACACCAAATGCGGGAATTTAATCAGCGCGAGAAAAAGTTACTGGCTCTGTATTTTAAATGTCTCTCTGATGAGCCGTGTAGAATAGACAAGGATAGTCTCTTGAATCAGTTTCTCTTGGTTGAGAAGAATAAAATTGAAGCAACCTATCACCATTTTCAAGAAATAAAAGATATCCTCAACGAGGATCAATTGTCTGACTTTGAGGTTTTTATGCAGAAAGTTATGACCAAGTCTGCTTTCAGGTGAAATAAAAGTAAACCTAGCCGAAGGATTTTGATTGGCTAATTGTCTATTGAGCAATTAACTATTAAGATTCTTAATTATGATCAAATCTGTTTTGCCCTTTTTAACTCTCTTATTGGGCTTATTAATGCTAATTTTTACAGGCTGCCGAGAAAATGTTGATGAGCCCTGTGTGGAATCAATTTGGTACGAAGATGCAGATGAGGATGGCTTAGGTAATCCCAATGTGAGTAGAGTGTCATGCGACCAGCCCGATGGTTTTGTACTGGATGATACTGATCCAAATGACACTGGTATTAACAGTACACCTGTTTCTGCATTTTCCGAATTCAATCCCGATGCGGTTACAGTCTCATTTGATGGCGATGAAATTACGATTGAGTCAAATGGAACGCCCAATCATACCTCTCCCTACTGGGAAGAAACACATCCCTTATATATCGAGCCAGTAGTCGCAACACGTCAAACGCCTGGCCGTATTGAAGAAAATCGTAGCTATACCTTGACAGTTCCTTCGACACCCGAACTTGCTCCTACAAGTACAGCTACAGGATTGGGTGCGATTGGAATTTCTGTAACCGGTGTTCCTATTTTCAATGACGAAGAAGGTCCAGGTAGACCTATAGAGGAAATGATTGTTGAAACCTTTGATTATGCCGGAGCGCATAATGGTCCATCTGGATATCACTATCATATTGAGTCCTCTGACGTTCCTGAGAATACAGTTCTTTCACATGACGATGAAAAACTAGTGGGAATTATGTCAGATGGTTTTCTGATTTACGGGAGAAAAGAAATGGACGGATCATATCCTACTGATTTAGATGCCTCCGGGGGGCATTTTGGTGTTACTCCACATAGTAATGGCGAAGAGATTTACCATTATCACATCATCAATGAGTATTATTTAGGAAACATAATTGCCCTTTTTGCTGGGGACCTTCAAGGAACACCCAACACAATTTTCTAGTCCCAGACATACTTTCTCACCCAAAAAGAATCATCAAGGTTTTAGTGGCTAAACTCTTGGTGATTCTTTATGAAAATATAAATAGATGAAAAGTCATATTTCCTTCCTTTTTCTCCTATGTGTCCTTATCGTCAGTTGTTCAGATCAGCAAAAAGAAAATACTGATCAACTTCCTCCTTCATTAGAAATGGTAGAAGAAATACCTGATCGATTTGTCAATAGGTCCTTACTAAACTATGACAACAAGATCTCCCTTTGGTATCTGGATCATGAGCTCTATTCCGGCTATGCAGTAAGTTATCACCCTGACAGTACCTTAAAAGAAAAAATTGGCATTCTCAAGGGGAGGAAACAGCATCAAGCCATCAGTTGGTATGCCAATGGAATCTTGAAACAGCTAGCAAATTATCATAAAGGGAAACTTCACGGAGAAAAGAAACTATGGTTATCTGATTCAAGCCATACCCTTGTTACTCATTTGAATTACCATTCAGGGAAAGCTCATGGGGAGCAAAAGCAATGGTATCCCACAGGAGAGCCCTATAAAATCTTAAACCTAAATATGGGTAAAGAAGAAGGAATGCAAAGGGCGTTTAGAAAAAACGGAGGATTGTATGCCAATTATGAATTGAGGAATGGGAGAATATTTGGCCTAAAAAAAGCAGCCCTTTGCTACGGACTAGAAGATGAAAACATCAACTATGAAAAATAGAATCCCTCTTCTCGTCATGTTGGCAGGCTTATTTGCTTGTCATCAGCAAGAATCTAATCAGACTAGAGTCGAAACACTTCCATTCTTTGATGAAGCTACCTTCACGCCCCAATGGAATTCTTCACAAGACAAGCAGCTGAAATTCTTTCATCGTATTTCATCATGTTAACTATGTTTGAATGAAAATCTAGGCCCATCTCTTCAATATGATATTTACGAAAGCAATTTGTCAAAAGTCTTTTCTGAGAAGGCAGTTTTTACGAAAGTCTTTGAACATCATTCTGCAATGAAATTCTCCTACATCAAAGTTTAAACTACCCTACTCCGTAAGAACCATAGTTTGGATTCCTGAACGAAAAACGTATCTATTGCACAGCTAAGAAATTTATTTTTTTGGATCAATTCTAAATCCACCTTGAGTGGTCTGACAAATGGGGGAAGTTCAATACTCCCCCTTGACCCAGCCATTTGAGCTAGTGATTTGGTTTGAATGGGTGGAGTATTACACCCAAGCCCATGGGACAGCATAGCCCAAGAATCTCCAGTCAAACAAGAGGTCATCCTAGAGTATCTTCAGGTACAGAAAGACAAAACAAAAGAGCCATCATTAGCTACAAGCTGACGATGGCTCGATTGATTTATAGCCTCACCTTTATGGACTGTTGTCCGCTTTGTGTAAGGGCGGTAAGGAAATAGACTCCTTTAGGCAAGGCCACGGACAAACGCATAGTAGATTCTCCCCTACCGGTTTTTTGAACAAGCAATTTACCTTGTAGGTCAAAAAGCTGAACGCTTGTCAAGACATGAGTTTGTAGGACAGTCAGGTCTATTCCATAAGGGCTGACATGGCTAAGTTGAATGAGCTGTGTTTCCGAAATGGGAGGAGTGAGATTGACCAGGGTACAGCTTCCACAGTTGGCTTGTTGGTAACAATTGTAGAAGGGAATGACCCCATCCTCAAAGTAGTTGTATCTGTGCAACAAGCCTTGGTTATTTCCAATGCCTTCCACCCAAAAAATGGAATCTAAAAAAGGGCCAGGAAGAGGTTCAATGTAATAACGCGCCCTTTGACTTCCACAAATTTCTACAGAATCAATGCGTTTGACCACAAAAGAGTCCAAGGGAATGTCCTTAAAGGAATAAGTTGGGCCTACAGACAGGTTAAAATCATAGAGTAGTCTCTCTGCGGTTTGACCTGTGGGAATATACCAAATGCGCCTGCTGGAATCTTCCCTGATAGCTCCCATGTATATATCGGAATTTATCCAATTGACGACAGGGCTCATAAAATTGAAGGTGGTCCTGCCTACTTGCCATAATTGGGCATAGGTTCGCCCTGAGATAAGGGTATCCCCATTGACATAGTTTTGGTATTGTTCACGATAATTGGATAGGCTATAATACTCCTCTTGCCATACAGAGGTGTCCAGGTCAAAGGGCGTATAAGTTTGGCTCATACCTAGGAGGCATTTACAAAGAAGGAGAAGAGATAGTATTTCTTTCATGGTGATGAGTGGGTGGGTTGGAGTTCATGCTAATGACGCATACGATCCAAACTTTGCTGCACACTCCCCAAGCCTGTTTTCTATATGATGCTTGGCTACTCCACCTTTTTTGTTGTTAGGTGTACCTTAGGAGTTGAATAGTTGTAGGATGGGCATTGCTAATGCTTATTGATATGATCTAGTGGGGCTAAGGTGAGAAAAAAAACGATCTGATGGTCTGGATCTGTAGAAGCATGTATTCGATTCCTCATTTAGCGGGACCTTTTCTTATATTGAATGAACAATTTGCTGCTTTCAAAGCAAATTAGGTCATTTTATTGTCCTTTGGCCTTCGTTCTTCTCATATAAAATGATTGAGGAAGGCCATTAAACACTTGTTATTCTGAGATTTATCAACCCTTTCACCTCCTTAGGAACATGGCGAAGTACCTTTTTTCAATTCTCCTCATTTTTGCCTTTAGCATAAACAGTCATGCCCAAAATTGGCAGACCCTCTTTAATGGAAAAAACCTCGAAGGATGGGAAACCCATGGGGGAAAGGCTCAATATGAAGTTCAGGATGGGAACATTGTGGGGACTGCTGTAACTCAATCCCCCAATACCTTTTTATGTACCCAGGAAAGATATTCAGACTTCATTTTAACGTTTGAGGTTTATCTCCCCAATGACCTGAATTCTGGTGTTCAATTTCGAAGCAACCTAAAAGAGAATGATAGAATGTATGGTTACCAGTGTGAGATTGATCCAGATCGAGTAAGGTCGTGGACAGCAGGTATTTATGATGAGGCTAGAAGAGGGTGGCTTTATCCTCTATCTCGTAATGAGAAGGCTAGAACAGCCTTTCAGTTGGGGCGATGGAATAGCTTCAGAATCGAGTGTTTGGGAAATGATATTAGAACCTATGTGAATGGGGTGCATACCTCCTGGTTAATAGATGACATGACATCCGAAGGGATTATTGGCCTGCAGGTTCATAGCATTAGCGATGAAAAAGAGGGATATATCGTCAAATGGAGGAACATCCAAATACTTACAGAAGATGTCGCTGCCTACAGAAAGCCTGTTGATCCTGCGGTAGCTCAAATTAGTTACTTGCATAATGAATTAACCGAATGGGAAAAGAATAAGGGTTTTCGTCTGTTGTGGGATGGAGAAACCACCAAGGGATGGCGAGGAGCAAAATTGGATGGATTTCCCGAATCCGGCTGGGATATTGAGAAGGGAGTGCTTACCGTGCAGGCGACTGATGGGGGAGAAGCGACGGGACCTGGCGACATTGTTACCACGAAAAATTACAGAGACTTTGAATTGGAGCTAGAGTTCATGATCACAGAGGGGGCGAATAGTGGAATCAAGTATTTTGTTGACCCTAGTTTGAATAAAGGAGCAGGTTCTGCGATTGGTTGTGAGTTCCAAATTCTGGATGATAAGAAACATCCTGATGCCAAGAAGGGGATAAGAGGAAATCGAACAGTGGGCTCTTTGTATGACCTCATCACAGCCACAAACTTATCCGTCCAAGGGAGAGGAAAACAGTTTAAAGGGGTAGGTAAGTGGAACAAAGCTAGGATTGTGTCCAAGGATGGGAAAGTGGAACATTGGTTAAACAACGAAAAAGTGGTGGAATATGACCGTTATTCCCAAATCTTTGAGGCCTTGGTCAACTACAGTAAGTATAAGGATTGGGAGTCTTTTGGCCGTTGGTCTGAGGGCTTGATCCTGCTCCAAGATCATGGGGACAAGGTCAGTTTCAGAAGTATCAAAATCAGGGAATTCTAATACACTACTATGTCAACTCGCAGAGAATTTATTAAAAAAGGCGCCATCGTTACGGCAGGCTTAGGGCTTTCGATGAAGGCTTCCAGCTATGCTTCTATTCTTGGGGCAAATGATCGAATCAATGTGTGCTTCATGGGTTTAGGGAGAAGGGTAGGAGCCTATTATCCCATTCTACAAAAGAAATTCAATACCAAACTTCTCTACCTCTGTGATGTCAAGCAGTCTCAGGTAAGCAGAGCTATGGGAAATCTTAAGGATAAGATCAATTACAAACCCAAGATCGAAGAGGATATTAGGAGGATCTTAGAGGACAAAAAAGTTGACCTGGTTTTTGTGGCCGCCCCTGATCATTGGCATGCCCCTGCGACCTGTATGGCACTCGATGCTGGCAAACATGTTTATGTTGAAAAACCCTGTGCCCATAATCCATTCGAAGGGGAATTCATGGTAAAACGGCAGGAAGAAACGGGCTTGTTGGTCCAAATGGGAAATCAGCAACGTTCGTCTGCACACACCATTCAGATTATCAAAGAAATCAAAGAAGGAGTTATTGGGAGGCCTTATAAGGCGGTAGCCTTTTACAACAATGGTCGTCCTGAGGTGCCTCATCAGGTACAGCAAGCTCCCCCTTCAGATCTAAATTGGGAGTTGTTTCAAGGCCCAGCACCGCGGCAGAAGTATTTTCATGACATCTGGAATTACAACTGGCATTGGTATGGATGGAAGTGGGGAACAGCTGAAACGGGAAACAATGCTGTCCATGAATTAGACGTAGCAAGATGGGCCTTGGGGGTAGATTTTCCAGAATCGGTTTCCGTGAATGCCTCCAAACAGCATTTTGTACAAGATGGCTGGGAGATGTATGATACCATGTATGCCACTTTCAACTTTTCAGATAACAAGTCTATCGTTTGGGATGGAAAAAGTAGAAACGCCTTACAGACTTATGGTTCAGGAAGAGGAACGCTCATCTATGGAACCGAGGGAAGTGTCTTTGTAGACAGGGGCAGTTTCCGACTTTACGATAGGCAGGGTAAATTGGTAAAGGAGAGTAGCAAAACCAATGAAAGTGGACTTGCTCTTGGAGGGGGAGGCGATATGTCAACCCAGCATGCATCTAACATGCTTGAGTCAATTCGTGGAAAGGAAAGCTTGCAAGCCCCCATCAAAGATGCAAACAAAAGTAACCACCTAGCTTTGTTGGCCAATATCGCTTATCGAATCCAAAAGCCCTTTACGGTGGATCCCAAAACAGGAAAATCCTCAAACCCAGAGGTACAAAAATTATGGACCAGGACCTACGAACCCGGATGGGAGCTATAAAATGATGGGATCAGGTGTATGGCCTGATCCCAACATTTCTCATAGGACCAGGCCGAGTTTTTCAACAAACCGATGTTCCTCATACGTTAGGCTCTCAAAAGGTTAGTTGACGGTTCTTTTTACTTCTCTTAAATCAATGATATACTCCTATGGTAAAGCCCTTTTTAGATGAGGATTTTCTTCTTGAGAATAAGGTAGCTCAACATTTATATCATGATGTGGTAAAGGATCTTCCCATTATTGATTACCACAATCATTTACCTCCTGAAGAGGTGGCGAATGGCCGGCAATTTAAAAACCTAAGTCAAGTTTGGTTAGCTGGAGATCATTACAAGTGGAGGGCCATGAGGAGTTTGGGAATTGAGGAAGCTTATATCACTGGATCAGCCTCTGATCAAGAAAAGTTCATGAAATGGGCAGAGACAGTTCCCCATACCTTGAGGAACCCATTGTTTCATTGGACTCATCTTGAGCTTCGTAGGTATTTTGGGGAAGAAGCCATCTTATCCCCTTCCACTGGGGAAGGAATCTATGAGCGATGTAACAATCAGCTTCAGGATGGTACCATGGGAGCAAGGGACTTACTAGCTAGGATGAAAGTCCAGGTGATTTGTACGACAGATGATCCGGTGGATTCTCTTGAGCATCATATTGCTCATGCCCAGTCCCAAGCTGATATTAAGATGTATCCTTCCTTTCGGCCAGATAAGGCAATTCTTATTGAGAAAGAAGGATTTATAAGGTACATACAGTCCCTTTCTCATGCAGTCGGAAAGCCCATTGAACAGCTTGAGGATTTATTGGATGTGTTGAAGAGCCGAATGGACTTTTTTCATCAACAAGGATGTAGGATATCAGACCATGGGGTAGGAAGAGTACATTCTGCCACATTGAGGGGCATTGACCCCAGTCAGGTATTTCAGAAGAAATTGGAGGGGGGAAGTCTCTCAGAGGATGAAATGAGCATATATAAGTCCTTCCTATTAAGAGAATTGGGAAGAATGTATGCCGATCGTTCTTGGACCATGCAGCTCCATTTGGGGGCCATAAGGAATACCAACGAGCGGATGATGAAGAAACTCGGACCTGATACAGGCTTTGATAGCATTGGAGATTATCCCCAGATACATTCCCTTATCCGCTTCTTATCAGACTTAGATAATGAGGACAAGCTTCCAAAAACCATCATATATAACCTGAATCCCAAAGACAACCAAGCCCTAGCAACCATCATGGGAAGTTTCAATGGAGAGGGGATCAAAGGGAAAGTTCAATGGGGCTCTGCTTGGTGGTTTTTAGACCAAAAGGATGGGATTGAAAGCCAACTCAATACGCTCTCCAATATGAGCTTGTTAAGCTGTTTTGTAGGCATGCTAACGGATAGCAGAAGCTTCCTTTCCTTTCCCAGACATGAGTACTTTCGGAGAATACTTTGCAACCTGATAGGTAGGGATGTTCACAATGGAGAACTTCCACATGATATGAAATGGCTGGGGGGAGTCTTAGGTGACATCTGCTACCAAAATGCCAAGTCTTATTTTGATTTCCCTAATGAATGAAGGATCCCTAATCTATCAAGTAAGGGGCACTTTTTTAATTCACTCGGAATGAAGAAAAATATGCCTCAATTTTCTAGGAAGAACTGTTTATCAGGAGGCTCAATAAAAATATCTAAGAATATCCTGAAAGAAAGTTCTTTCAACCTTTTTAAAGATAGAATCCAGAACCCACTGAAATTAATTCAATCAATCAAGCCATGATGAAGTACATAGGTAACATAGGAATTTTGATTTTAGCCATGTTTTTCCTGCCATCGTGCAAGGAGATTGGTTCAGTAACTTCCTTGAAACTTGCCCATGGCTTGGACACAAATCATCCCGTTCACCAAGGAATGGAATATATGGCAAAGCGGGTCGAAGAGCTTTCGGGGGGGGAAATGAAGGTAGAGATTTATCCTAGCCAACAACTCGGAACACAAAGACAGTGTCTTGAATTGCTACAAATTGGGAGTTTGGCTATGACAAAGGTTTCAGCTGCTGTCATGGAAAACTTTGCGCCAAACCTTCAGGTGTTAAGCCTTCCCTATATTTTTAAAAATAGAGAACATGCCTATCGTGTATTTGATGGAGACATTGGCAAAGGGGTATTAAAAGGGAGTGAGGCATATTGGTTAAGAGGATTAACATTCTTTGATGCTGGACAGCGCTCCTTCTATTCCAAGGAACCTATTCGTAGTCCGGAAGATGTCAAAGACAAAAAAATACGTGTACAGGAAAGTGTGACGGCCATGAACCTCATCAGGTCTCTTGGTGGTGCCCCTACTCCAATTTCGTGGGGGGAGCTGTATACAGCTTTACAACAAGGTGTGGTAGATGGAGCTGAAAATAATCTGCCTAGTTTTTATACCTCACGACATTACGAAGTGTGTAAGTATTATACGTTGAATGAACATACGGCAGTGCCTGATCTTCTGGTTATCGGTACGGTCGCTTGGAATAATCTGTCCCCTCAAGAGCAAGAGTGGTTACAAACAGCTGCAGATGAGGCCAAGATTTATCAGAGGAAATTGTGGCAAGAGGCAGAAAAAGAGGCCCTTGATGGAATCATTGCTGCTGGCGTTGAGATCATTCGTCCTGATAAGACCAAGTTTGCCAATCTAACCAAAGAAATGTTGGAGGAATACAAGGATCAGGCGGAAAAATATGCCATAATCCAGGCGATCATCAATACACCCTAAATCATCCTTTGGCTCAATACTAGAAATAATCACTCAACAGATATGAAAGAAATTGTAGATCGCTATTTAGGTTATTTCCTAACGGCATTGATGATGCTCATGACCTTGGATGTCTTATGGGGAGTTCTTACACGCTATGTCTTGGGGAGTCAAGCTGATTGGTCTGAAGAATTGGCTCGTTTTCTCTTGATTTGGATTGGTTTATTGGGAGCAGCCTATGCCTCAGGGCAGAAGATGCACCTTGCCATTGACCTATTGATGCCAAAACTATCCCAAGGTGGACAAAAACTACTTTTTACAGGCATCAATGTGCTCATCATACTCTTTGCGCTATTCGTGATGGTGATTGGTGGGGGACGCCTGCTGTACATTACCCAAACTTTGGGTCAGTTATCTGCTGCCCTTAGAATTCCTATGACCTTGGTCTATGCAGTTCTTCCGCTCAGCGGCGTCTTGATTATGTACTATAAGCTTGTTGACATCTTCAACATGAACAAGCTCAGCGCCAAGAACAGCTAATCATGAGTTTCTCTCCCTACTAAGAAATCGTTTATGGAAGTATTCATTCTTATACTCACCTTCATCGTACTACTAGGCATAGGTGTGCCTGTAGCTTGGAGCATTGGATTAAGCAGTATATTGACCATGCTCGTAAGTATCCCCGCCATTCCAGCATTTACCACTGTCGCGCAGCGAATGGCAACAGGTCTGGACAGTTTCGCCTTATTGGCCATTCCATTTTTTGTGCTGGCGGGCCAAATGATGAATCGGGGGGGAATTGCTCGCAGATTGATTGACTTTGCCAAAACGCTAGTAGGCGCACTTCCAGGAGGACTTGCCTATGTGAACATCATAGCTGCCATGTTATTTGGTGCCATCTCCGGATCGGCAGTCGCCGCAGCTTCAGCTCTTGGAAGTATGTTGGGAGATCGAATGGAAAAAGAAGGCTATTCCAAAGAATTTGCAGCAGCAGTCAATGTAACATCTGCTACCACTGGCCTGATCATTCCTCCTAGTAATGTCCTCATCGTTTATTCATTGGCCAGTGGAGGTGTTTCTATTGCTGCTTTGTTCTTGGCAGGCTACATCCCAGGTATTTTGACAGGCCTATTTTTGATGATCATTGCCTTCTTTTGGGCCAGGAAGCAGAAGATGCCCGTTGGAAAGAGGAGTACAACTAGTGAAGTATTCAAAGCCTTCTTAAAAGCTCTGCCCAGTCTTTTGCTGCTCTTTGTGGTGATTGGAGGAATTGTAGCTGGAATTTTTACAGCCACAGAAGCCTCAGCCGTAGCCGTATTATATTGTTTGCTATTGACCTTTGTGTACAAGGAATTGTCATGGAAGGATCTACCTGGAATTTTCCTGAGTTCAGTCGGTACGACGGCCATTGTGATGCTATTGATCGGAACTTCCATGAGTATGTCATGGATCATGGCCTATGAAAACATTCCTCAAAATATTACTGAACTTCTTCTCTCGATCAGTGATAGCAAGATTGTCATACTCTTGATCATCAATTTGATCCTACTTTTTGTGGGAATCTTTATGGATATGACACCCGCTGTCCTGATTTTTACCCCTATTTTTCTGCCAGTGGTCACAGAGTTAGGCATGGATCCTACCCACTTTGGCATCATCATGATTTTAAACCTTTGTATTGGACTTTGTACGCCCCCAGTTGGATCAGTTTTATTTGTTGGGGTCGGGGTTGCAGGAACTACCATTCAAAAGATTATAAAACCTTTACTGCCCCTCTTCCTGGCGATGATTGTCGCCCTGATCATTGTAACCTATGTTCCATGGTTGAGTTTGTGGTTGCCAAGCTTATTTGGCTTGTAGACCATAGTACTGTTAGTATAAGGAGGAATAATAAATTCACTTAAAGAGGGAAGAATCATCATCATTGATTCTTCCCTTTTCTACTTTAGGCATTCAATTTTACCCCATCTGATAAAATGGTTTGCATGTGAACGTGAACCATGTCTACCCATTCCGTTATTTTACTCAAATCTTCTCCCCAAATGGTTGAATCACTTAAAACTTCTGTAAGCCATGCGTAAGACTCCTCTGCCACAAAGCTATCCCATTTTTCTTTAAGCCAAGCAGCTTTGTTGTCCCTAATAGGATAGGCAATACCCTTCCAAATTCCTTCAGACTTCCTTTGACCTACTTTGGTAGGGCGCAGAAAGATCAGGTAAGCTGCAAATCCTAGTGCCATTTGCTTGGGAATCTTCTGAGTCTTGTCCCAATACCTCATAATGGTTGGAACGTTTCTCATGGCCATTTTGGTGGTGTACTGAAAGGCAATATCTAGGAGCTTATGGTTGAGGAAGGGGTTTCGAAAGCGGTTCAGAACTTCCTCGGCAAAGGGTATGGCGTCAGGATTGTTTTCGGGTAAACTGTAGGCAATCTCATCCTTCATCACACTACTGATGTAATGGCCCATATGAGGATCACTCATACAAGAATGGATAGTTTGAAAGCCTGCAAGGTGTCCTAAAGCTACTGATATGGTATGACTACCGTTGAGTAACCTAAGCTTCCGCTCTCTGTAGGGGGAAATATCTTCTGTCAGGATGACCTCTTCCATAGAACGAGTGAAGGGGAGAATGGAATGCAGATGATCTGGCCCCTCAATGGCCCACAAAAGATAGGGTTCTGAGACCGTTAACAAGCGATCTGTGTAGCCTAATTCCTGGCTGATTGTTTCAAATTTTTCTTCTTCAGGTGTGCCTGTTACAATCCGATCAACTAGGGTATTGCAAAAGGTAACTTGATGATGAATATACTTGATAAATCCCTGGTCAAGATCGTGTTGTTGGGCATGCTGTAACACGAATTTCTTCAATTGGTTCCCGTTGTCGATGACAAGCTCCGTCGGCAGAATAACCATGGCCTGAGTAGGATGATGTTCCCATCTACGGTGAAGCAAGGCAGTTAACTTTGCTGGATAAGAGGAAGGTGGGGATTGAAAAATATCTTCGTCAACATATTGGATGCCAACCTCAGTTGTATTTGATACAATCACTTCAATGTCAGCTTGTTCGGCAACCTTCAACACCTCTTCCCATCGGTCTACTGCAGAAAAAGCTCGGCTGATGGCTTGATTAAGTACTCCATGACGAACTTCCCTTTCTTGTTGGATGCCTTCAATCCAATGGGTAAACAGACAATCCTGCTCGTTCATGAGGTGGGTGCGGCCAGATCCCGTAGAGCCTACTGCGACAACTCGGCCTTGGAATTCCCCCTTTTCGTTAGATTGATGAATCACATAATCAACTAAGCCCCTTAGCAGAGCGCCTGTGCCAAACTGAATGACTTTTTCAGGATAAGCTTTAGAATGAGATGAGTCTTGGCTGAAAAACTGGCGATTGAGTGGTGGAATATTCATGTGTAATGTTGGCTAATGACCGTTACAAATTGTAATGTTCTCGGAGAGATTTTATGGCTGTCTCTACTCCTTCGAGTTGGGCTAGCCCTTTCAACCGCCCAATGAGCGAATATCCTGGGTTGGTTGTCCTTTTCAGGTCATCTAACAAGTGATGGCCATGATCTGGACGCATAGGAATCTCTTGTCCTCTTTTTCTTTCCTCCGCTAAAATGGCATCGATCAACATGCCCATCTCCGCTCTTCCGCCAAGGTGATCATCCTCCCAAAAATCTCCTGCTTCATTGACAGATACATTCCTCAAATGCAAAAAAGCTACTCTGCTGGCAAATTCATCCCATAAAGCTTGAATGTCATTGTCTGATCTGGCTCCTAAGGATCCTGTGCAAAAAGTAAGACCATTTGATGGGGATGGATGTCTATCAAACAAGTATCGAAGGTCTTCCTGAGTGGAAATGATACGTGGTAAACCAAGAATCGAAAAGGGCGGATCATCTGGATGGATGGCCATGCTTACTCCTGCTTCTTCAGCAATGGGTAAAATGGCATCCAAAAAATAAGAAAGGTTGGATCGGTACATGTCTATCGAAATCTCCTCATAAGGTGCTATTTCACGTTTGAATGAGTTAAGGTCAAAACCCAGCTCAGATCCAGGTAGTCCTGCGATGAGCGTTTGAACAAGTTGATCTATTTCTTGTTCGCTTTGCTGGTGTAGCCATTCTTCGGCCGCTATGATTTCCTCTTCTCCGTAAGAATCGGAAGCTCCATTCCTCTTTAACAAAAATACGTCAAAAGCAATGAGCGCCTTTTTTAGGTAATAGAGGGCATATCCACCCTGGGGTAAGGGCCATTGAAGATGCGTCCTCGTCCAATCTAAGACGGGCATGAAGTTGTAACAAATAACGTTTATCCCTGCCTCTCCTACATGTTTGAGGCTTGCTTGGTATTTCTCAATCCATTCGTCTCGATCGTTTTTTCCTTGTTTAATGGATTCCACAACAGGGATACTTTCGATCACATTCCAATTCAGGCCTTTTGTCGAGGCGATATGATCTCGATACCTCTTAATTTCTTCCAGTGGCCAGGTTTCTCCATTTGGCCATCCATGCAAGGCCGATACGATGCCGGTTGCAGATGTTTGACGTACATCTTCCAGATGAATAGGGTCTTTTTCACCATACCAACGCCAGGATTTTATCATAATAAGTGATGTTATTTATTCCAGATGAGCTTAGAAATGATAAGCTATTATAGCCCAAAGTTTTTTCTTAGGTTATAGCATAAAGACCTTTGATACATGAAAGTACTTAGTTTTTTACTTCTGGCAATACTTGCTGTTATAGTTGGTTGTTCCGATTTCCAACTTGGAGAAAGAGAAGCGTCAACAAGGTTTTATAAAAATCACTTACAGGGTATTAGTCAGGTCGCACTGGCTCATCTTTCCGAGCTGGCCCCAGACTCAATGACTATCCCTAGATCTGCCCACAAAGATGGTAGTTTACATGGAACGAATTCAAGGTCCTGGACAAGTGGCTTTTATCCAGGAGAGCTATGGTTGTTATATTCAGTGAGCCAGGACCTCCGATTTAAGGAGGCAGCCATGGAATGGACCCAATTCATTGAAAAAGAAAAGTTTGATACACACACACACGACCTAGGCTTCAAGGTATACAATAGCTTTGGCCACGCTTACAAAAATACCCAAGAAAAAGCATTCAAGGATGTAATTCTCCAAGCCTCTAAGACACTTGTACGTCGATACAATCCTACGGTAGGTTGTATTCGATCATGGGACTTTAACAAAGAAACATGGGAGTTTCCAGTCATCATTGACAATATGATGAATCTTGAAATGCTATTTGAGGCGACTCGTCTGAGTGGAGATTCTATCTATTACGAAATAGCTTATCAGCACGCCTTGACTACCCTTCAGAACCATGTGCGGCCAGATCATAGTACCTTTCATGTCATTGATTACGATACCTTAACAGGGCAAATTCGTAATCGTCATACACATCAAGGACAAAGTCATGAGTCCTCTTGGTCAAGAGGGCAAGCATGGGGACTCTATGGATTTGCTATGGCATACCGAGAAACAGGCGACAAGCGTTTTCACCAAAAAGCTATTGATATAGCAAATTTCATGTACGATCACCCCAATATGCCTAGCCACGGTGTTCCGTATTGGGATTTCAACGCAGAAAAGATACCCCATGAGCCGGTAGATGCATCCGCAGCTTCCATTGCTGCTTGTGGTATGCTGATTCTTTGTGAATTAGATCCTGGCTGTCACCATCACATGTTACCTCGTGTAGATTTGACCCTAAAAACACTAACGGGTAAAGAATTTATCGCACAGACTCCTCCCTTTCTGTTGGATCATAGTGTAGGAAGTATTCCCGGAGATTCAGAGGTAGACGTTCCCATTATCTATGCGGATTACTATTTCGTGGAAGCTTTGATACGGAGGGTCAATTTGGGAAAAAAGATAGAACCAAGTCTAGCCTTATTCTAGTCCTGTGGACTAACTAGGCTGTGCTTTTCAAGGGGTAAGGCCTTTCTGTAGCCTATTACAACTTTAGACGGTTGAACCATCAAATAAGATGTAGCTAGAAGAGTTGCCTTGACAGGATGAGCAGCCCCTTTTACAGAATTATTAATAATAGGCAAATGGATACCAAACTGAATCAAATGTAGCTAAAAGTCTTGCTTACTGTTTTGTATCCATTTGCCTATCTAATCAATGGGTGAGAATTACCTTTTTCACCCTACTGCCTTGTTCACTAGACAGCCTGATAAAGTATAGTCCAGGTAAAAAACTTTGATTGTTTTCCCATACAAGGCTATGTTTTCCTTGAATGAAGGACTCTTCCTTGAGGGTGATAAGCTTTCGAGATTGATTGTCAAATACTTCGATTTTTACCCAGCCAGTATGAGGAAGATCAAACTCTATCGTACAGAATTCATTAAAGGGATTGGGGAAACAAGAAAGGCGAAGTGGCGGCTCCTCCATTGGGTCTATACTATCTGCCAGTAATGGTAGGGTGGATATATTTTCAATTAGCAGTTGGGGGGAGTTGGCAAGGCTATCGCTTTCCTTGGAGAAAAAGTTTGAAAAGGTATTTAGATCAGTAGTTTTGAGCATAAAGCTTAACATGGAATCCTCACTCAATCGATTCAATTCTTGAGTAATATCCCATTCAAGATAATTGCCTTTGCCAGGAGTTAAGCGCAGACTCAAACTATCCGATGGCAGAGGTTGGTTGTTCCAAGTGACACGATTCTCTGCCCAAGAATTGTCTTGAATAAACCACAAACTCAAATAGGGATGTGCTTGTTGACTATCTACTTTAAGTCTTAAGGTGGCTCGTGAGATGTCCAAATTGAGTCCACGTAAATCAAATTTTAGGAAGCTAATTTGTTCCTCCCCAGGTGAATCGGAGGCTTGAACAGCAAGGTGTTTAGCTGAGCCAAAATTATCATTTGAATATATCCCTGTCTGCACATAGGTATCTGCGATAGGAGTGAACTCAGTCTTTTCAAGACGAGGTACAATGGCAATTTCTGGCCAATTACTTGAATCGGTATCTTCTGATGAATAAAATTTGACTAACTGATTATTTCCCTTTGATTTGATCTTTAAGCTCAATATTCCGTCTTGGTCTACCTCGGAGAGAATCTGTTGACTGAGGTCAAACTCCACCCAAAAGTCTGTGGTTCGAGAAGTAAACTCACCTAGACTACTGGATTCGGACTTTTTATTGCTCCATGTCAGGCTGCTTTCAGACCAGCTATCATCCTCGATATATATAACTTCCTGATTGGGAATACCACTGTTTTGGGCTACTTTCAACCGTAGTAGGGCTTTATCAAAAACAGTATTGATGGTAGATACATCAAATTTTAAGTAAATCTCAGAGGTGGCATTTGTGTTAGTGGAAGTATTGCTACTCAGGGTCGCTTCTTCTCCAAAGTTATCATTTTGAGAAGAACCTGCTGTTACATGAACGTCTTCTATCACTTTGATCCTTTTGGAAAATTTATCCTGAGGGTGGGACAAATCACTTTCGCCTGCCCACCGCCTTAGCATCGGATAAATACTGCCATTGAGCTGTTCGGGCAGGGCGACGTTTTTAACCGCTTGTGGTCCTAGCCTGTCTTCCAATTGTTGAAGATATAGGCTTCTGGGTAAAATCTGTTGGTTCCAGTTTTCCCAAAAACCATTGCCTTGTTGATCCGTTCCTTCACAACCAATCCCCCAATTAAGACTTCCTAGGGCACTTTCGACTTTGATCGTCGTTCCGATGCAATTCCAAAACATGGTTTGTGCCCCAGCCCAGCCATGTCCTGAACCTGAGGCTCCTCTATTTTGCACCCGGATAACTCCCCCCATAATGTTGTCAAATAGTGTTCCTGTTGTCCAACGATGATGGGGCCCAATATCGTTGGTAGTGTTTTCAGCCAAACAATCTAAAAATACATTAGGGCCGGTGACACGAGAAGAGGTAACAAAATCATGACGACCCTCTGAGGTATAACAGCGCTGAAAAAGATTCCCTAAGCCATCAGAAATATTAAATGAATACCTTCTTCCCCCTGTAACTTGTGATTTCTGATCGATCATAGCACAGTCCTGGATCGTATTGAAATTCGATTCATTTTCGATACTTACACAGGCATATCCACAATACTGCGCAGTTACCCCCTTCACCCAAGAGTCAGTACACCTTCGTAGCCTGACTGCTTTCCAGACATGATCCTCGTCAGCATTACTGGCGTATATAGACTTTATTCTTAGGTGTTCAACACCACATTGGCTAATTCTTCCAGTTACCAAAGCTTGGGATATGGTTCCACCTCCATACAAGCTATCTATAACATCCACCATGGGAATATCAATAGTCAATGTATCGCCCTCAATGGCTTTGATAACTCTTTCATGTTGGATGGCGTAAGAAGCAGCTGTCCATCCATATTGTGCCATTTGCAAGGTGTCAATCCACAATTGATTGGGTGTTCGTTTGATTGAAATGAAGTCTCCAACTTGAAAGGAGGTAGATCTTTCTACGACTAATTGATCACTACCCACTGGAACAAAGGCGCTGGAAATGGGGGTGGTAGTTTCCACATCCTCCTGAATACCTGAACTCCTACCTTGAATTCTTAGAAAATCATGGTTTTGTGCATAGGTTGCATAGAGAACCGTCCCATTATCGCCTTGTCCCTCCCCCCGAAGGACCACACCGCTTTCTTCTATTCTGAGGATTCCATTCACTTCGTAAATACCCTTTCTAAGTAAAACAGCCCCTCTAATACCCTGTGCATTGATTGGTAAAGATTCTACATAATCAATGGCAGCTTGGATGGACGCTCGATTGTCGCCTTCTTGGGCTTCTAGGGTAATTTGAACAGGAACTTCTGGAAGTGGAACCCCTCCTTTCATGTAGCCTGCGTAAGAGAAATCGGGGATTTTATTGACTGCATTGGATTGGCCTTCCATGGCAAAAGGCGTATAACTGAGCTTACCACCATCCAAAAATGCAAGCGAGCTGGAGCTTTGGGCTACAAGGATGTTTAATCCAAAAAGGAAGGGGACTAACCACAAAGTCCTAAGTATTTTGGTAAGGATTACTGTTCTGCCCATTTTTGTGTTGTTAAGTAGTAAGAATAGAAATTTACGTGTGAGCTGGCTTATTACCTATTGAATGGACTTTAATAGATGATTGTACCCCTACAATTACGCGATTTTAATGTATTAGTAGGGTAAGTCTTTGGCCCTCGCTTCAAAGCTGTTGTAGAAATGGGATTTAATTGAAATACCAACAGAGTTGAACATGCTCAAAAGTGTGGTAGTGATTCATGCGTACATGATAATTTATCATTATTACAGATCGTTGAATAATTCAATTGAATAATGGGGTGGAATCTATTTATTATTATGATCAATCCTGATTTCATTACATTCTGAGGAAATTATGTTAGCAAATAAGCTTTTCCCCATTACATTCAGTTTCTACGTATTAATGACAAGTCAATATGTAGGAGGTTTCGATCTTCAGGTAAACATCCAACCGCCATCAAACCATGTGCTTACCGAGGGATCATTTTGGCCGTATTTGGACAGTCATCAGAATCATCAAGTAAAGGATGATATTGAAACTATTTTGCGACGAGCGAGAGAGTTCAAGAGTAAACATAGTTTAAACAAATTCTATTTATCAGAAATTGAAAAATTAGCCATTACCATCATCAAATTAGAGGATAATAATCCCAATAGTTCGTGCATTGCTGAGGCTTCACTAGATATAAATCGATATGCTCAGGAGATGATTGCATCAGTGCAAAGAGAGAAACAAGTTTTAGCAGCCATCAAAAAAAAGACGAAATCCATAAAAAAAGCATTAAGGAAAGGACTTTATCCTATTGCGGAAGACCTTGGACACTCTCTGACAAAGGAGATGAACGCGGCTGATGAGGCCTTTCAGAAAACTATGGACCTTTACACGGCAGCAAAAAAAGTTACAGTCAGAAAATGCTAACCATACCTATAATTTTTCAGCTACAAAATAATCAGTCTCTGTGATGTTGTATTGATAAACCCGTAGGTCAGGACTATCTTCTACTAGGGTATAGCTTAGCCTATTAAAAACCGAACTATTTATGGCTCTTTGAGAAAAGAAAATATCCGGATCGGTGAGTTCGAAGCGTTGTATTTTTTCTCCATCAAAGACGATTTGCCCGAATGCGAGCTGATTCCAATCCATGAAACACTCCTCCTCACCATTCGATTCATAACAAAATCCTTCAATTGTTAGGATGGATTGAGGTGAAATAGTGTAGGAAAACGTATCTATGCTACCAAACACCTGGATGCTTACTTGGTAATCGGTTTCGTTTGAGATTTGTCTGATCGCGCGAACTTGGTATACATCCCTGCTGCCATCTATCCTACATCCCAAGAGTTCAATTCCCAACATTAGCAATAGGATGGCCCCGAAAAAAATGTTACTAGTTTTCATATGTGTTGATTGTTGTGCTTGCTGTAAATAATGAAAAAAATATCAATTGACTATTTCCCATCTATCACCTCAACTCCATTCCAACCTTCTGGTAACCCATTCTCTACATAATACCTAGCCTTTTGCACAAAATAAGTTGCCACCCTATCCCCCCTTTGCAGCATGGAATCAAATCCCTTTAAAGCTTCCTTCATATCTCCGGCAGTAAACATCTCCAAGCACTGTTCAAAGGTTTTTCTATTAGATTCCTTTAGCCTAGCTACTTCTGGAGTGTCTGCAGCAAAGCATTCGTATATGCCCATGGGTTTCTTTCTCCCCTTTACCTGTACCTCCCCAAGGTATCTGCATTGGGACTGTTGGGATTCGGTTAGTTGATGGTAGCTGTCTATACTTACCAGTACAGCTGTTTGGTAGTACTTGGTAAGGCCTTCTAGTCTAGCTGTAACATTGACCGTATCGGCTATGACAGCTGTATCTGTTCGGTTTTCATCGCCAATAATCCCCATGATAAGTGGACCGGTATGAATTCCCATACCCACACGAATGGATTTCCTATTCTTAGAAAGACGAATTTCATTGTAGGATCTGATTTCTTCTTGCATGTCTATGGCCGCTTGAAGCGCATGCCTAGCAGACTGCTGGAAAAGGGCCATGATTCCATCACCAAAATATTGGTTGACAAACCCTTTATTTCTCCTGATAATGGGGCCCATACGTTGCATATAGGCATTGACAAAGCGGAAATTCTCCTCTGGTGTCATCCCTTCGGCCAAGGTCGTATAGCTACGAATGTCAGCAAACATAAGGGTCATATCCTGGTCCATGTAGTCGCCTAAGCGAAGTTCTGTAATATCCTTTCGTTTGAGGGTATTGATGAATTCGATAGGCACAAAGCGAGAGGTAGCCTTGTTGATCTGGCGTAGACTCAGGTGAGATTGTAAACGCGCCAGAAACTCGCTTTTGGAGAAGGGCTTAGCCAAAAAGTCATTGGCCCCGGTCTGGAGGCCTTGAACCAAATCACTTACCTGGTTTTTGGCTGTAATCAGGATGATGGGAAGTTCCGATGGTAGGAATTGTTCTCGAATCTTTTTGGCAACTTCATAACCTGACATACGGGGCATCATCACATCCAGTAATATCAGGTCCATTCGCTGATCCTGTTGCTGTAATAGGTCCAACGCCTCTTGGCCATTCATTGCAGAATGAAGATGGAAGGGTGTATTCCTTAAGTGATTTTTAAGTACTTGATGATTAATAGGTTCGTCATCTACGATGAGCAGATGAACTTGATCCGCTGAATTCCTTTGGGGGGCCAAGTCTACCTCCTTCTCAGCATGTATGACCAAAGGCGTTAATTTGGCTTGATAGGGAGTAGCCTCAACAAGTTCATTTGTGATGGGAAGGGTAAATAGGAAAATGGATCCTTTCCCCAATGTGGATTGGGCCCACATATTTCCTCCATGTTCTTCTATGAGCTGTCGGGATATACTCAGTCCAAGGCCTGTACCTGCGTATTCTCGTTGAATGCTTCCATCAGCTTGGGTGAATTCCTCAAAAATCTCATCCAATTTATCTGCTGCAATTCCTATCCCACTGTCTTGAATAGCCACAAGTAACTTTCCATGTTCTCCCTTTATCCCTAATTCCTTGATTTCATCCTTTCCAGCATAGACGCTTACTTCACCTTCTTCGGTAAATTTGATGGCGTTTCCTATGAGGTTGTAAAGCACCTGTGAAAGTCGGTCCTCATCCGCTGATGCGGCAGGCAATTCCTTAGAAACCTTGTTTATCAATCGAAGGTTTTTTCCTTGGGCCATGGTGATGGAAACCTGTAGAACGACATCTACGAGGGAAAAAAGATCGGTTGGCCGCTGTCTAAGAGTAAGGTCCGCATGTTTGATTCTAGAAAAGTCAAGTAAATCATTTACCAAGGAGGCCAAACGTTTACCTGATGAAACCACCATGGATAGGTTTTGCTGAAGTTCTTCGTGGCTAACCTCTTGCCCCAATAAGCCCTCAGAAATGCCAATGATTCCGTTGAGGGGGGTTCTTAATTCGTGGGAGGTATTGGCCAAAAACTGGTCTTTCAACTTATCTACTTGTTGAAGCCGTTGGTTAAGTTGTTCGGCTGCTGCAAGTTCGGCCGCTTGCGTCTCGGCGCGTTGCTGCTCACGACGATAGCGGTACCAAAACAGTCCACCCACAACCAGGAGAATCAAGCCCATAATTCCATAATTACGCACTTGAACCTGTTGGTCGTATTCTTCCTTGAGTTCAATCCTTTCCTGAACGTTTTCCAGGCTATCCAATAAGGCCTTTTGCTCAAAATCAAAGCGAATGGTGGCTTGTTGATTGGCTGCATTGCTTAAGCTATCGCTGAGCTCCTGATACAATTCGAGCATCTCCAAGGCTTTTTCATTCTTTCCTGCTGATCGAAAAGCCTGATAGAGGAGATATGAACCATCTTTGATCACCCCCGAATATTTATTGCCGCCCTTGGAAAAGGATAGAAACAAAGGCAGGTATTTTTGAATGGCATATGAAGGATCTCCATTCTTTAACTTGACATTCGCAATGTTCTGTCTGATAAATAACTCTCTACCTGGGGCGACCTGATCTGTAGGAATCGAATTAAGTATCTCTTCTTGCCAATCTTGATAATACCTGGCACTATCCTGTGGACCAACCTTCTGAAAAAATCGGACAACACTACCCAATACATAGGCTTTGTCATAGCTACCGCCCCACTTTTTTGTCATTCCCCAAGCGCGAAAGTACTTTTCTTTGGCCTCTTGAGTGGATCCCTTTTTCAAAAACTTATCCCCAGCATTTAGGAGTGGATAACATAAAATAACAATACTGCGTCCGATTGTACTGATAAAGGTATCAGCAAGAGCAGCCGTTAAAATAGAATCAGCTTCTAAATAGTAGGCCAGCGCTCGATCATCGTCCTCATTTTTGCTGTAAAAATTTCCAAGGTTGTTTCTGGCTAGTGCCTGATTTTCGTAGTCTTGAATGGAATCGGCAAACGAACTTGACCACTGTAAGTACCTGATCGCTTTGCTAAATTCGCTTTCATAACTTAAACCTAAATTGAACAAGGCGGATGCTTTGAGTTGATCCAAGTTGTAGGTTGGTGCTATAGCTAGAATCTTTTCCAAGCACTTGATTTCCAATTTAATCAGGCCTTTATCGTAGGCAAGGTTTTCTAATTGCCAGTAAAGACTGAGACATTTGTATTGATAATCAGGGGATTGGACTTGAATGAGAAAGTCATATGTCTGCTGAAAATATACTTCAGCCAGGGAATCATCTCCTACCTCCTGGTAGTGTTGGGAAAGAAGGAGGGACGCCTTTGCAAGTTGTACTTTTGTAGATTCATGTGCTAGGGAATTAAGGTCAAGGCTCTTTTGCAAATAGGCAGTATATTCTTCCGTTCTCGCTTCATCAAGGGGGGAAGGTAGAGATTGAGCCAACGATGGATAGAGGGTAGCTAAGGAGTTTATATCTTGTACGGCAAGGCTGTTCTCCAAAGCCTCCTGAAAATACTTTCCCGCAGATTCCTTGTCGCCTTCTGCTAATGAGGCCTTGCCCTGCGCGAGTTGTAAGGCAAGCTGTATATCCGAAAATGCGGACTTTTGACTCAGGCTATCTGCCTTCTGCAAATAAGTCCTTCCTAGCTCATTCTTCCCTGATAGGAAGTAGGCCTGACCAAACAAGAGGTAAGCCTGACTTTGATGGTAGGTATTGGAAGAAGACTGAGCTAGCTTGAGATAGGCCTTAGCATGAGAAAGGCTACTATCTTTTGTACTCCTATGGAGAAAGGGCTCAAGGTAGAATGAAGTAAGCCATTGATAGGTTTGTAATTTTCTTTCAACTTGAGTGGAAGGACTATGTACTATTTCATGTTTTTGCTGGAGAAAAGATTGTGCATGTAGATGTTGATTCGTGGCCAATAGACCTATTAACATCAAATAGAAAAACGGTAAGAAACAGACCTTCATGTTCATGACTCCTTTCACACAACCCCTTTGTACAAAGGTTAAAATCTGCATTTTCATCCTACCAAACAAATCATATCCAGGTAACCCTAAACAGTTTTTTTCTGCATAGGGCTACCTGACTAAGTCATCTCTCCCTCACAAATTCGTCCCCACTGTAAACTGCCCCTGCTAACTTTTTCTCCCAATAGGGTTCTGAAATCTGGGTGAATGTATCTGCAATTTCTTGAGCACAGCTATGGTGAACCTCTTTCTTCATAGAATGAACCTCAAAGCGGATGACAGCTTTTCCAACCGGCATGGATAGTCGCTCACGATTCTCCCAAAATGTCCCTCCGCCAATGGTAATATTTCCATAAACATAAGGGTGGAGAGAGGCTGGTATGGTGGCAAGGAAATCCAAAATATCCTGAAAAATATCATTTGACGATTCTATATCTACCCAATAGGACCGCTGTTGCGTGTAGGCAACCTTCATTTCTCGTAGGTAGACATCCCTTTTCCAGTAATTCATGGCAACTGCTTCGAATTCTTCCGTTGTCATTTGAGCTATTGCTTCAAAGTCATCTCTTGTGTTGTCTAATAGGGGTAACATGCGCACGTCAAATAGATCATGGCAACGCCAATGTTGAGAAACCAATTTGGATGCTTCCTGAGATATTTTGGTTGCGAGGATGTTCAAGGTCTTTTCTTTCTCTAGAAGTGTTCCTACAACCCATTCAAATTGTGGGCGATTCTGATGAAAATAAAATCGGAAAGTAGAAGAGATTTCCTTAGGCAAATAAAAAGAGGTTTCAAGAATATCAGGTGGAAATATACTGGGGTCTACATGAACACTTGCCAGATGAGTTTCATTGGGCAGTTCAAAAGAGGGCAAACATAGTTCAGTTACAATGCCTCGAAATCCTCCGAACGAACCTCTGATTTGGTGAAGGAGTTCTGGATTAGATTGCTCGGTAACGTATTCAAAGCTACCGTCCCAGTGGACAAAGGTGGCTTCTTCGACTAATTGGCACCCTATCCCGAAGGTCCGGGTAAGGACCAAATCCCAACCTGCAGAGATAAAATGTCCTCCTACAGCGACGGTGAGTGCATCTCCATGTGGGACAACTCTATTATGCGCTTTGAGTACTTGAATGACTTTCCTTAAGCCACAGCCAGCCTGTACCATGAGTTTTTGATGATGGATCGTGCACGCATTCATGTATTGCATGTCAATGACAATACCCTTGCACATGGCTCCTCCATCATAACCATGTCCACCGGATACCACGGTAGCAGGAATATCATATAGTTTTCTGAAAGGGGAAATAAGCTGAAGGGCTTTTTGAACTTCGGGTATGCTTTTGGGCCATACGACCAACTTTGGGATATCGTGGTCTAGGTTATGCATGACAGTTCGGGAAGGGAGTTCTTCATGGCATAGGTGAACATGCAAGCCTTCCTTCGCTAGTTGAATAGCAAGGTTTTTCATCATGAATTCAGGGATTGTGCTGATTACAATTTTGTGTTTAAATGGAATAAGTATCCAAAAGAACGAATTTCGGGCTATGTGCTAAATATTTATCTTTTGTAAAATAATTAATTTTTTAGAATAAATGTTTCAGGATTTTGATTCAATTGTATCTGAATATTTGGTATCACTATTATTCAAGGACAGATGAAACAGGTAGCATTTTTGTTGGTCGTACTTCCCCTTCTATTATGTTCAACCAAAAGTTCCATGGGGCAAGCGGTTTCAAATCTCAGAACAGGGCAAATCGTTGAATTAGAAAGTATAGAATCCAGTATAAGCGGAACCTTCGTGGTGGCTTCTATGGAGCGAGCTGCTGATTTTAAAACCCGTGTTCTCGTTCATCGGTCTACTGATAGAGGGCAATCGTGGGTACTCATAGACTCAATTACACCTAAGGCAGGCCATAAAGAAATTCCAGATCCCGTTTTAGCGGTAGACTCTTTGGGAAACTTTTACCTCGTCATCATGAGAGTCAATGAGAATCCTAATATTGCTGCTTTGACTGCAGACTTAGAATTATATGTTTCTTTGGATGATGGAAATAGCTGGAGCCTTAGAAGTACCCCTCACATTCAAGATTCAATTGCAGATTATCCTCAGTTAATCGCCCGAGGAAATGGGCATCTATATCTTGTTTACAGCCATATTATTGGGTTCCCCCTTATCAGTAAATCCACCCTTAACTTCAAAAATTCGATAGATGGAGGATTGACTTGGACCATGGAACAGTCAATTGAAGAAAATAGTCTGAAGAGCATTGGACCTGATATCAACTGGGCTTATCAAGATTCTTTAATGATTACTTCAGGTGATCAGGACGCAAGTGTCATACATGTCTTCACCAGTGGTAGGGAAGGGGATAGCTGGATTAAGAAAGCTTCATTTTCCATTCCTGGTGGAGAAAAATCGCATATCACCAAACCTATTGCCCATCCTGCCTACCAACATTATGGGGTTCTTTCACACAAACCCCATCAAGAAGATTCGCCTATCATTTACCATGCTTTTTTCAATGGAATAAAAGAATCTAAACATATTGATATGGGGGCCTATGCGCAAGGGTATATGACTGATGATGGCATCATACATCTAATTTATAATCAAAGGGTGAACGATACCTTCCAGACAAAATATGCTTACTCCAACGATAAGGGCCAGACTTTTTCTCAGTCAGTAAGCTTGTATACAGGAACATTCGCCAATAGCCAAGCGGGCGAGTATCAGTCCTTGATGTATGGTAGAGATGGAAGGTTTTATTTGATTTTTTGTGATTGGTCAGATTTGTCTTCAGCCAAGATGCTTAGTTTTTTACCATTGCTTACCTCAAAAGATAAAGGAGGAGATTCCTACGCACCCAAGATTTTTCCCAATCCAAGTGCAGGCGTACTCTACCTAGAAAAGGCAGTTAGCCATCAAATAGAGAAATGGAAAGTTATGGATTTGGCCGGTAGAAAGCTTTCAACAGGTACATTCGACATGGGACAATCAGAATGGATAATAGACCTGAGTGGATTACAAAGGGGAAGGTTTATCCTTCAACTCGAAACAGATAAAAAGATTTGGGTAGAAATGATCATGATAGAATAGAGATTCCTGAAAAGTGGAGGACATATAATTGAATCCAGAAAAACCAAGTAGCAATTCCCTACTTTCCAAAGAGAATTATTCAAGAATTCGAAAAAAATGTTGGAAAATGGGTCAAAATAAATGCTTGAAACCCCTCAGCTTTCAAAGAAATTCAGGAAATTACATATTCAATTAAAACCATAAGAATCATTTTAAAGGAAATGGTTCGCTTACTACTTCTAACAAGGCTACTATGAATAGAAAAATCGGAACCCTGATATTCGTCAGTGCGGTGGCATCCCTTGGGGGATTCTTATTCGGCTATGACACAGGGGTAATCAATGGCACCCAATTTTATTTTAGCAAATACTTTGAACTGGACGCGATTACCAAAGGTTGGGTCGTCGGAAGTGCCTTGTTAGGATGTTTGGTGGGGGCAATTGCTGCAGGTCCCATGAGTAAAAGATTGGGTAGAAAAACTTCCATGATAATCGCAGGAATTCTTTTCACCTTATCAGCCTTTGGTTCTGGTTTGCCTTCCATGGTACCAGAAACAGTCGAAATGTTGGTAATCTTCAGAATTATAGGGGGCTTAGGGATTGGTATTGCCTCGATGAATGCCCCTATGTATATCGCAGAATTATCCCCTGCAGACATACGAGGGAAGATGGTGACTGTTTATCAAATGGCCATTGTCTTGGGATTTTTCATTGTTTTCCTGGCTACTTATTATATCGGGGCAGGACAAAGCGAGGAGTATAACCTTCAAACCGGTTGGAGATGGATGTTTTGGTCTGAATTGATACCCTGCCTGTTGTTCTTGATCTTACTTTTCTTTGTACCTAGAAGTCCAAGGTGGCTAGCTCTGAAAGGGAAGGAAGAGGAATCCAAAAAGGTCCTTTCTGATCTCCACGGAGCAGAAGCTGCTTTGAAAGAATATATGCAAATCGAATCATCTCTGGCTGAGGAGAGTGGTACCTCTGTAGGTTTGGGTGATATCCTGAAGCGATCTGTATTGCCAATTGTATTGATTGGGTCTGTCCTATCTATTTTGCAACAATTTACGGGAATCAATGCTGTACTTTACTATGGGGCAGATATCTTTGAAAAGGCCCTAGGGTTTGGGCAAGATGATGTATTGGCCCAGCAGATATTGTTGGCAGGAACGAATGTTGCCTTTACCATTCTGGCTATGTTCACCGTAGATGCATGGGGTAGAAAGCCACTTGTAATCGTTGGATCAATAGGCATGATGGTAGGATTCGCCTTGCTAGGCTTTACCTTGATGTTTCAGCAGGTTGGAATCATTTCTCTTATTGGAATCCTGATGTTTATTGGCTCATTTGCCATGTCCATGGGACCAATAGTATGGGTTATTCTTTCTGAAATGTTTCCTAATTCCATCAGATCTGTAGCTATGTCCATCGCAGTAGCTGCTCAATGGGCTGCCAATTATTTGGTTTCGCAGTCCTTCCCAGTTGTGGTAGAAAGTTCTGCCAATACAGGAGACTTTTGGAATGGTTCTCTCCCATATTTTATTTTCATGGTCTTCATCGGAATCACCATCATTATTACCATGAGGTTTGTACCGGAAACCAAAGGAAAAACACTAGAAGAAATTGAAACAGTGTGGGCGGAGCGCTACGGAAAGATGTAAATACCTTCCTTTTACATAGGAAATTAATATCAGCAGGCTTTTGTGAGCCTGCTGATTTTTTTGAGGGTTGATAAAATTATATAATCGAACCAATGGTAAATAATGTATATAATTATTGAATATAAAATATATAATTCCGTTATTGGATTCAGTATCGCACGCTACGCGATTTTGTGATTATTAATTATCCCGAAGCGCTTGGGGAAGGCTTCGGGAGTCTTTTTTTATTAAGGTGAGGAAGGGAGTATAGAACTTCTTCACTAGCTATTGATTCATCCTTTCCATCCAAATTTGTCGAAGCCTTAAATTAACGGGTTGGGTAAAAACATGGTATAGAAGAGAACCAAGTTGATAGGATAGACCTACTATAACTACTGAAAAAGGAATGATCCAACTGTCTCCCAATTCATTGGCACGGAATATCTTAGCTCCAAGCAATACCACAAACATGTGGCTTAGGTATATCTCGTAGCTATAACTCCCCATTCTACTTAGGCTAAACAAAATAGAGGGGACTTTTAGTTTGTCTTGCTGGTATCGATGGTGTATCCTCAACAACAACAAAGCGATGCCCAAGGAGAGAACACTCACATTTAGCCCTAGGTCTACCCATCCAGCTTGGTAAACTGTTTTTCTAAAGAAAAGGACAAGGATGAGAAGGATAAGACTGACAGCAGTGGAGGCTTGGTACAGCCAATTCGGAAGTTTATATCGGTGTGCGACAATGGCAGCCATACATCCAAAGGCAATTGAGTCTACATACGCCAGATGATTGCGATCTCCAAGTTCATTTTCTGGATACATACCTACCCTTGCCCAAGGTGAAAGAATGACAAATAGGAGCATTTTGTGTTCATTTTGCTCCTATTTGTCATTCTTTCACCTTGGGCAA
>JBCBVV010000065.1:0-33801 GCA_039817415.1 Bacteroidota bacterium | reverse complement strand
ATCTTCCGGCGATAATTTTCCAGAAGCATATACTGAAATGATATTGGATACAGAAAATTGACCATCAAAATCAACCTGCTTTAGCCTGTAATAGAGGGCTGGCGACTTCAATATGCCGTCTTTGTAGGCATAATGTTGTAGACTCTGAGAATTTCCTTTCCCGTCAACAGTTGTTACGGGCTGAAACAGTATACCATCAAGCGATTTTTCAAGTACAAAATAGTCGTTATCTATTTCCGTAGCGGTGGTCCATTCTACTAAGACTCCATCCACTTCTTGTGAAGCTGTGAAACTGATCAACTCAATGGGTAGATTGGTAGTTTCGATATCTCCTACGATCAATCCGGACTCTGCAAAGGCGAAGTAGCTTACATCCTCGGCTGCGTGTGTAGTCTCGGCATCAGAACATTGTTCTTCTTCTACCAGTAGTTCAGCATCTCCACCATAAAGATTTCTGAACCTCAGGCCACAAACATCACTATCTCTATTGGAACTAATCTGACTGAGGAATACTGGGTCATTTTCATAGTCTTGTTCAAATTCCAGGTAGGTCCAATTATCGTCTACCAGACTGGTAAGCCTTTTTACTTCAAGAGGTAAATAACCGTCGTAATTTCCTTCCTCAGCAACGATAAAGCAGACGGTCTCGTTTGCATGGATGCCATCGCTCCCTTCTTCCTCCTGAAGTTTCATCCTAAAGCCAGCATTTGATAGCTGTGTATGATCGAAACGTGTTACAACAGCATTGGCTTCAAATTCAGTAACCACTTGTCCTAGGATGGCGGGTGTACTGGCCAAACTTACTGGGAAGGTATAAGTAGCAAAGTCTTGGTTGGCAGAGATTTGGTCCGCAATAAGTTTCTGCCCGTTGGGGAGCACATGTACACCTGCTTCTATGATGAGATAGCCTACTGTTTCTTGAAGGTGAGTTTCATCGTCACATTCCCATTCATCTAGTCGGATTTCACAACTGTTTGAGGTTAAGTTCCTAATTCGAACATTAGCGGGCTCATTCTCATTGTAAGAACTTGCCCCTGCTACGATGATGGGGGAAGTATAGCTTCTTTGGAAATTGAGTGTTTGCCAAGAATGGGTAATCTGTGTATTGCCAACTTCTCCTAGCGTATCAGTTTGAGTCGGTTCAAGACCATTAATCCAATCTGTCAGAACCTGCATGTATTCATCATGTACAATGCTTTTTGCCAACGGAGGCATCGCATCAGTTGATATGGAATTATCCCTTACCCAAAGTTCTGAATTAGCTGCATCACCTGGCTCTACGATGTGTGTCTTTTTTGAGACTGCACTAATAACGGGTTCAAGGATTAAGCCCTGACTATGAATAGAGGTAGCGATCCTGGCATCAAATGCTGCTGCAACTCCTCCTGGTTGATGACAATAGGAGCAATTTGCATCTAGGTAGGAACGGACCTTGAACTGGTTAGTTGCCCTCAAATCATCAAGGGGAACGTTTCGTAGATAATCCTTTGAATCTCCCAGTGATACATCAAAGATGTTAAGGTGATTCCAAGTATTTAATTGGTTGTCAGTAGCTCCAGTAGAAGGGTAGGTAAACTCCCCATTAAGCTGTCGTGTATTGATTCCAAGTACATCCCCAGCATTTTCATTATGGCAATTTAAGCATTGAGTTCTGTCAGGAAATTCCCAGGTTTGGGTGTAGGTTCCTCCTCCTGTTGCTGTAATCGTATAATTCTCCGTATCTCCAGCGGGCAACAGGTCGGCATCTGATTGGTCTGCACGCCATTTATACGTAATCCCATATACACTTCCCCCGCTACCTATTACAATGAATCTTGTTTCTACCTTAGTCGTTACAGAAGGGTTATTTTCATCTAAGGCCAATTCAAAATGCTTCACTATTACTGTCCCTTCAGGGAACTCCCAATAATCCTCATTGGAAAAAGTTACTTTTTCAGAGGGTGTATCATGTGTACCATCGTTGGGGATGGCGATCCACCTGAACTTATCTGCTCTGTCTGACCACAAAGCAGTATTTACGGTATATGGAATAAAGCCTTGTGAAGGAGTCATATTGGTTAGGTTGGAGAATGCTCCCGTTGCCGAAAGGGTAGTGGGAAGGCTAGAACTCCCTCCGGTAGAGCCTTCAAGTTTGAATAAATTCCCTCCAGTGGCCAACATGTAAATTTCTTCATCAGGGCCTTCAAAAATGGTCCATGCATTTCCCTGCATTGGGGCTAATGTATCAAGCGAAGTCCTTCCACTGGTATTGTCTCCACCAACTGCCCATATGTATTTTTTAGATAGATCCGCACAAATGGCCTTACCATATAGACTTGGATGGAGGCTACCTCTGTAAACACATCCTACCAACATACTGGTGGCATCTGCTCTATCAGGAGACAACATAGGTTCTGTTAGGACACCTAAAAAGGGATTGGGTTGGGGAGCGCTAGGCGGGCTTCTATCCCATGCAATCACCCCGGTGGGTCCTACTCGATAAGGCCATCCATAATTATGACCTTTGTCCACCTTATTGAGCTCTTCCCCATTTGCCGGACCAACTTCTGCATCCCAAACATCCCCAGTAAGTGGGTCAATGGTCATTTTCCACGGATTTCTATGCCCAAGAGAGTAGTATTCTTCCATGATGCTCCCGTTGATATCCAGCCAAGGGTTATCGTTTGGAATCCAATAGCCTACACCCGAAACTTCGCCAGGAAATGCTTGTGGAAGGGTTTTCCTTGGGGCGTGGCTCTTACTTGGGTCCATGTCAACATCAATCCTTAATATTCCGCCAGAAAGGTTGTTGTCTATTCTTTGGACATTATTCATGATGGTATCAGAAATGGTAGTTCCAGCCAAGGGACCAAAATTTCCTCCATGTCCATCACCAAAGGGTATGTAAAGAAATCCATCCGTACCAAATTCCAATTCCCCCACACTATGATATGAACCTCCTGGGGTAACCAATTCTATCATGACTAATTCAGAAGAGTTGTCAAGCAATCCAGTAGAGGCTGATATGTTGAACCTGCTTATTCTTCGCTTGGTATCATGATGAACATAGGAAACGTATATGTACTCGCGATTAGGCGAGCCGCTTTGTCCAAATTCAGGGTGAAAGGCGATTCCCTTAAGGCCAAATCTATTATTGGTGTAAGTGCCTGAGGGATCTATATCTCCCAACAGTACTTTTGAAGGATTAGGATCCGAAAAATCCCAAGAGTAAATTTCTCCAAAAACATCCGCAAAGGCCATTTTCATAGTTCCCGGAATCCTTCTGGCAGTGATCATTTTTCTCATTCCAGTGGCACGATTTATCTGATTCCAAGTCCAAGTAGATGTCAATTGGGACGGGAAATTGCCATTAAGATAAGAGGTAAATGCTTCAGGCGAACTCAAACCTGGACCCATAAATTTGGGGGCGTAAGCGAGCGATAAAATTGCCGTGATCAGCAAAAAAAGGTAGAGCCAGTAACTTTTCAGTCTGTTAATAATGGGGTAAATCATGGCTGAATACAGAAGATTAGTGTGTCATTATTTGCGGGAAATGCTGTTTAGACCTTTATAATTTGGCTAAACTACACGCCGCCAAAATTAACAAGTCAATAATATTTAGGGCATCTGATCAAATATATAGCTTATGATAAAATATTCCAAAAGTTATAATTAACGCAAATTATATCTTTGGATAGGGAAAAAGTCCTCTCATTGCATATATGGGCACTTTTTCATAACCAAGCTCAAAAATTCAAAAAGACAGATGTTCAATTTTTTTTGAAGGGTACCTTCAATACTGGGATGGACTGAACCATAAAAAACGGATTGAAAAAGAAAGTAATTCTTCTTCAATCCGTTCCCTTTTTTTAAAAAAAATATAGTAGGTCAGATTTAATTATTCCTTCATCGCTTCATACTTCTCCTTATACCTTCGGTAAAGCATTTGATGTTTATCGTCAAGTTCGATTTTTCTTCCTTCAATAAATGCATGTTCCAAGATATTGGTACGCATATCAAGTGCATCTCCTGAAGAAACAAAAAGGGTGGCATCTTTCCCTATGGCTAGGGTACCAAGGCGATTTTCTACACCCAGCACTTTAGCCGTATTAGAAGTAATCAAACTTAAGGCTTCTTCCTTGCTCAATCCATAGCCTGCTGTCGTTCCTGCAAAGAATGGCAGGTTCCTTGCCGAAAAAGGATTCCGATAGCCTAGGCATACTGTAATTCCTTCTTTATGCAATAGAGCTGGCAGTTTGTACGGCATATCCACATCTTCCTCAGTTGTGGAAGGAAGAGAATGGACATCTCGTAGGATGACCGGGATATTATGGGCTTTGAGAAAGTCCTTCGCATACCAAGCCTGCGAGGCTCCCACGACCACAATCTTCTGTACACCATGCTTTTTTAAGAAATTCACACTTTTGATGATAGCCTTGGCATTGTTGACCTCTACAAACATGGTCTTACTTCCATCGTACAAGCCCTTCATGGCCTCCAACTTAAGGTTGATAGTGGGAGGAGAAGACTCCCCTGCGTATACAGCTCCGTCCATCAAAGTCTGAGTCAGTGCCTCAATGGATTTTTTATAATTAGGATTAGGACGACGGTTGGTTTCACCCATCCACCATCTTGGTCCCAGTGTTTCTTGTGGCCAACTCATATGAATGCCCCCATCCATCTTGATAACTGCGTCTTCCCAATTCCAAGCATCGAGCTGAACGATCGAAGATGAACCACTGACCAAACCAGCTTGAGGAGCAATTTGAGCTGTGAGAATGCCATTGGTACGGGTGGTTGGAATAGCATGTGAGTCTGAATTGTAGGCTACAATGCTTCGAACTTCTGGATTGAATCCGCCCGTTTCGCGAGAATCCACACTTGCCCGAACGGCGTTTACTTCTACAAGTCCCAAAGGGGTATTGGGGAGAATGAATCCTGGATAAATATGCTTTCCTGAAACATCAATGACCTCATACCCGACGAAGTCGCTCACTTCTCCCCCACAATGAACGATTTTTCCATTGGCGAAGGCGAGGGTTCCGTTTTCAATAATTTCGCCATTTCCCAGATGGAGAGTAGCGCCATTCAAGACTATACCCTTTGTTTGAGCAGGGGCTGGCGAGGGGACTACTTGCCCATAACTAGAAAGCATGAGTAGAAATAGTCCACTAAAAATGATATATGATAACTTATTCACAATGTTCTTTTTGATTGGTTAGACCTCTTAATCATGTCCGTGTGTGGCTTCCAATTGGTAGTCAATGATCTCATCACAATGCCAGCTATGGCGTGGGCGCCCCCAAGCTCTCTGAGTAGGACCTCCAGCCTTTTTCTCTGACTTCATTTTCTCGATCAATCTCATGCGCTCAGCCTGGATTTCCTCTCTCAATTTTTCATCTCTCTCCAAGCTGTAGTAAATGGTTCCATCTACCATGGTAATTGCGGACTTGGCATAAATTGACAAGGGGTGATCGGTCCATAGGACAAGATCTGCATCCTTTCCTACTTTAATCGAACCCATCCTGTGGTCAAGATGGAGAAGCTTAGCCGGGTTTAGTGTAACCATCTTAAAGGCATCTTCTTCTGACATCCCACCGTACTTAACAGATTTGGCAGCCTCTTGATTTAGACGACGGGCCATTTCTGCATTGTCTGAGTTGATCGCAACCGTTACGCCTTGAGCAGCCATGAGGGTAGCGTTATAAGGGATGGCTTCGTATACCTCAAACTTATAGCCCCACCAGTCCGCAAAGGATGATCCTCCCACTCCGTGTTTGGCCATTTTATCAGCTACTTTATAGCCCTCCAAAATATGGGTGAAGGTATTTACACGGAATCCAAATCGCTCTGCAACACGCATCAGCATCGTGATTTCCGACTGGACATAGGAATGACAGGTAATGAAACGCTCTTTGTTGATAATTTCGAGTAAGGCATCAAGGGCCAAATCTTGACGAGGTACCTCTGTAGACGCAGGGTTGGCCTTGTAGGCTTTCCATTTCTCCCCATATTCCAATGCACGGGTGAAACCATCAACATAGACCATTTCTACTCCCATTCGAGATTGTGGGAAACGGATAGAATTGCTACTTCTTGAGCGCTTTACATTTTCTCCAAGTGCAAATTTGATGTATTCGTCTGCATCTTTAATCAGAAGGCCATCAGGGGTCTGTCCCCAGCGGAACTTAACCAATGCTGATTGGCCCCCAATCGGATTGGCAGAACCATGAAGCAATTGAGCTGCCACTACTCCACCTGAAAGCTGACGATACATATTGATACTCTCATGGTCTACCGCATCTTTCATTTTTACCATAGAAGAAATGATGGCTACATCATTTACGCCACTTAATGCGATATGTGAATGCTCATCAATCACACCAGGTGTAAGGTGCATTCCGCTTCCATCAATAACTTTGGCTTTACCTGCTTTTAGCCTTTTTCCAACTTTGGCAATTTTTCCATCCTTCACCAATACATCCATTCCTTCAACTTTGCCATCAGCTTCATTGGTCCAAACAGTAGCATTTTGGAATAGTACATCCTCCTGCTGGGGCAATTCCTGAGAACCATAGGCTACGAAGGGGAAAATGACGTCCCCCAACTTAATTTCCTTTTTCTCTCCCATTTTACCCTTTGGACCTTTTTTGCCCCCTCCTTTTGCCTCAGATGGTCCTCTGTATTTTGCTACCCAAGAGACCCAATCTCCATCCTCCATTTGGCCTTCTCCACTTAAATTGGTTCCACTACGAGTTCCAGAAAGTCTGATGGTCTGGGTATTGGATTTATCTGTGGAATAGGAGAGTGTCAGCCATCCATCCTTGAAGGAACCACTTGTCTTGAGCTTGGTTGAATCACCTGAAATTACCTGATAAGATGGTTTTTCAGCAGTACCACTAATACTCAGCTTATGGATCCAATTAGATACCTCCAGAATGTATTCGCCTCTAATATCTTCTTCGGGCAAGGCATTTATAGGAAATGACTTACCCTGGATCACATTATGGTAAATTTTATTTCCCTTTGAAAAAACGTTGTCAGAGGTGATAATGAAGTTGGCTAATTTTCCTTTATCCAAAGTTCCCAACATATCATTTACACCTGCCAATTCAGCTGGCGTGCTAGTGAGCGACTTAAGGGCCATTTCTTCACTCAATCCTGCTTTGATAGCTTTTTGAAGAGCGGCCATAAATCCTTTTTTGTTGCGAATCCCATCAGTCGTAAAGGCAAGTGTCATGCCCGCATCTATAAGTCTTGCTGGATTGGAAGGAGCCAGTTCCCAGTGCTTCATTTGAGCCAAACTGACATTGAGGGCATCGTAGGGATCAGTAACATCATAAGCCTTAGGGAAATTCAACGGAAGGATAATTGGAGCTTTCGATTTCTTGATCCAATCGAGGTTTTGATATTCATCTCCTGTTCCTTTGATGACATACTGCACCCCAAACTCATCTCCCAATTTATCTGCCCGCATAAAATTTAACTTCCCTCGAGTGGTGAAGAATTGAGGGAGGCCTTTGTTCGCCAACATGGCTTCGAGCCCTTCGTCGTGGAATTTATTTTTACCAACCTGTTGGTACCATGTTGCATCTAACATCGTCTGGCGTAGAAGTGCCATATAGCCCATGATTGATGATGGGTAATTCATGGTAGAAGTCCCTTTTGCAAAACTATAGTGTGCGCCCGCTTTCCCTTTTAAAACTACCTTGTTTTCAGTTCCATCATGCAAGGTGACAAAGGCAGAGGTACCCCGTGCTAGGCCATCTGGATGATGGGTAAGGACCGCACCAAAGCCTTGTCCTCTCATTGAGGAAGCCCATTTTTCATCCTTTTTGAAGACTTCGACCGCATTAATATGGGCTTTGATGGCATCGTTTTGGTTGTAGGGCCCTTTTGTTTGAGGTTGGATGACCTCACTACCTCCTCGTCGAAAGGCAGGGCGCTTCACTTCTGGCATTCCATAAGAAGTGTGCAAGTCTATAAATGAAGGATAAATGTGTTTACCTTCTAGGTCTATGACCTTGGCATTTTTGGGGATTTCAATCCCATTCCCTACACCAATTATGCGATCTTCTTGTATCAACAAGGTAGCATCTTCTAGTGTAGTTTGATGATTGGTGTGAATGGTGGCATGGGTGAATGCTGTTACGTGCGTTCTCGCATCTCTTACCCCATTGACCGGGAAGGTCTCTTGGGCTTGAAGGGAAGCATATAAAAACAAACAAACTGCCCCAAGGACAATTCTTTTCATATGTAGCTTTAGTTAGTTTTAAGATGGATAGGGCTAAAAAGGGAATGAGAATCCTAAACATTACGAAATGGCTTGTTTGTTGACATTCCTACTCATGATTGACCTTTCCGAGTGCATAACCCAATTAATACAAACTATGGGAAATTTAATTATCGGTCAAATTGGAGCAGGTTGATATGTCTAATCCCCTACGTACTTTCCTGTATCCGCCACATTTTTACGGGTAAACGACGCCCTTCGTCCCCTAAAAGAACTTTTGAGATTCGATTCAACTGGTAGAACAAAAGGACTAAAGTATAAGTTGACTCCATAAAAGAATGAAAGCCATTAGTGTGATCCTGCCCATTTTAGGGCTATTCATAGGATTGAATCTACATACAGGAAACCCAAAAACAGACATGATGACCCTTGAGCCTTCCTTAAACGTCCTTGGTGAACCCCTACAAGCTTGTTGCCTGGACCCAATTACTGGATTTTACCGCGATGGCTCATGTAACACAGGGCCAGATGACAGAGGTGTTCACGTGATTTGTGCGATCATGACGGATGATTTTCTGAATTATTCTGCCAGCTGCGGGAATGATTTGAAAACTCCCTTTCCAGCTTATGGCTTCCCTGGTTTAAAAGCTGGTGATCAATGGTGTCTCTGTGCGATGAGATGGAAAGAGGCCTATGATGCTGGTCTTGCTCCACCAGTTAAATTAGCCAGTACACATCAAAAAGTACTACAGTACGTTAGCCTTGAAATGCTTCAAGAGAAGGCCCTCAAATAAACCGCTATTTGTATATTTAGGAGAAGCCAATCTCCTATGAATAGATTTTTTTTATGCCTTTGTCTCCTCTGTTGGGGAACAAACCACTTCGCCCAACATCCAGTCGATCTGGTTGATCCCTTTATTGATACCCACCAAAGTAGATGGTTCTATTTTTCATCCGCTACAAGACCTTTTGGAATGGTCAATCTGAGCCCTGATACATGGACAAAAGGCTCTTGGAAAAGTGGATACTTTTATGACAAACAACACATTCGATGCTTTAGCCATGTCCACGCTTGGCAAATGTCCGCCTTGCCCATTATGCCTACTACAGGTAAAGTACTGGCTCATAAAGGAATGGAGAACACGAAGTCTTCCTTTACCCACGAAAAAGAAATCGCCCAGCCAGGTTATCATAAAGTTGAGTTGGACCGATATGGTATTGTAGCAGAACTAACTTCTACCACCCGTGTGGGTTTTCATAAGTACACCTTTCCTTCGTCGGATTCTGCCTTTATCAATCTGTTTACCGGAGCCTATTTGGCACATAGCGATACCGATTCATCCTTGGTCAAGAAAGTAGACGAGCATCGAATAGAAGGGTATTCTCTGATGGGACCCACTCGGCGAAGACCGAAATCAACCTATGTGTACTTTGCCATCGAACTAGATCACGCCATTAAAGACATGGGAGGTTGGGAAAACGGGAAACTCCTTCCCCAATCTGATCTTATGTATGGTAAAAATAATGGTGCTTACCTACGATTAGAAGCAGATGGAAAACCCATCCTGATGAAGGCAGCCATTTCCTATACAAGTATAGAGGATGCCTGGATGAACATGAAGTCAGAATTATCACATTGGGATTTTGAGCGAGTGGTCGAAGGATCAAGAGAGGAATGGAATGAGATGCTCTCAAGAATTCAGGTAAAAGGAGGAAGTCGAAAACAACAGGTGAAATTCTATACAGACTTATGGCATGCGCTGTTGGGTCGTAGAACAGTCAGCAATGTGGATGGAAGCTATTGTGACATGACAGGGGAAAGAGCCAAGATTAGGCAAGTTCCTTTGAATGAAAAGAACCAGCCTATATTTCCACAATATAACTTTGATGCTTGGTGGGGAAGTCACTGGACGCTTAATGTCCTTTGGTCAATGGCCTATCCAGAAATCATGGATGGATTTTGCAGTTCCATGGTCAATATGTACAAAGATGGTGGCCTTATTCCTAGAGGGCCTTCAGGAGGGAACTATACCTATGTTATGATAGGTGATCCTGCAGCCTCCTTTTTTGCTACTGCTTATAACAAAGGCATCAGAAACTATGATAGCCAGCTAGCTTTCGAAGGACTGAAAAAGAACGCATTTCCTGGTGGAATTCGAGATAGGGCAGGCTACGAACACGGGCAGCTTCCTACAGGAGGGGGAATGAAGGAATACATCGAATTGGGATATGTTCCAGAAGGATTACCTGGAAAGGGCTATCATAAGGATGGTGCTTCCATGACCTTGGAATATGCCTATCAGGACTGGTGTTTGGGGCAAATGGCTCAATCGATGGGAATGGAGGAAGATTATGCCCAATTCAATCATCGAAGTCAAAATTATCGTCTTCTTTGGAATGATAAAAAGGGATTTATCCATCCCAAAAACCTACAAGGAAATTGGATAAAGCCATTTAAAGCCGTGGGGAAAGGCTTTTCTACCAAAGGATTTTGTGAAAGTAATGCTGCGATCTACTCCTTCTTTGTGCCTCATGATCCACTTGGATTAATCGAATTAATGGGGGGAGAAAAGGCGTTCCAGAAAAGACTAGAGAGATCCTTTTCAAAATCGCGCTCCAATCAATTCATTACCGATCATGGAAAACATGCAGAAAGCTGGGTAGATTATGAAAACCAGCCTTCTTGCCAAATGGCGCACCTATTCAACCATGCTGGCGCGCCTTGGTTGAGCCAAAAATGGGTAAGAGAAGTCAAAGAAATCACCTTTGGTGACATTACTCCTTATGGAGGGTATAATGGAGATGAAGATCAAGGTCAAATGGGAGCCTTGGGGGTTTTGATGGCAATCGGCCTTTTCCAAATGGATGGAGGAGCTGGGGCAAATTCCCAGTATGAAATTACCTCTCCTTTGTTTGATGAGGTGCGAATAGATTTACATCCTGCTTACTATCCTGGAAAAACCTTTGTGATCAAGGTTCAGGATAATTCCCCAGAAAATATATATATCCAATCAGCCAGCCTAAATGGAGCTGTATGGAATGCTTTTCAGTTCTCTCATCAACGATTTGCCCATGGAGGAATGCTTGAATTGGAGCTTGGACCAACACCCAATAAAAATTGGGGGAGGACAGGAAATTAACCTTTGTGCAAAATGGCATTTATGCTGACTTCAGTTAACTTGCTGCCAAATGAACAGCTTACTTTATGAAACACAGCATTCTGCTTTTTGTATGTCTTCTATTTGCTAGGAGCTACGCCCAAGACGCCCTTCAAATTTCCTTTCAACAAACAGCTAAGATCAGTTCCTCTTTCAAAGGGGGAGAATTAGTCGGAGACATGCAGGAAGGAGAAACTACTTCTTCAATTGCTTACCTACTATATTCTGATGGATCTTTTGAACTCTTGGAGGAAGATGGGGCCAGAGTCCTGTATGACCTGAAGGAAAAAATGATTTATGGATACCGGGAAGATACGCTCTTTCGAATGGTCCCACTCCATAGCATCATCAACTACAGAGTCGCAGAATTCAATAACAGGCAGGGCCTTGGCAATATGTTGGCAAAGGGGGGAGTAGAAAATATGATGGGCGATCAGGTGGCCTTAGAATCTACATTTGGAATCGAAGCAACAGATAGCAAAATCGGAGAACAAATCACCCAAAAGCGCAAAAAGAATAACTATACCTTTTTCTATGAGGATAAAGAATTACTCAAAATCTCCTTTAGCAAGGAAAATATACCTGCCGCATTTCAAGATGCATACGAGCACCTACTAACCTATGAATTTGAAGTGCATCCAGCTATCCTTAGACAAATTGCTGAAGAGAAGAAAATTCCTGCATCGATGTCCTTTACCTTCGTAGATGTAATGCGAAAAATCGAAAAGGAAATGACCTTTAAGGAGGTAAAACTCATCAAGGATGAACGAAAGGAACTTTCTTTTGACAACATGATTCCCCAAAAAGACACAAATACCAGCCTAGTATCCTTGATTAACTCTCTGGTATTTCAGTTTACCTTTTATCCGACCCCAGAGGCTGATTCTGTTCTCCTTTTCCAACAATCTGATCAATACCTCGAAGAGGAACATAACCTAAGTGCACTATTGGTCCTATTTGAGTATCTGTTGTCATCTGGAATTCAACCCCTGGAGCGTGTGAAAAACGTCGTTCCTCTGGCAGAAAAAGATACCATATTGAATAACTTCATGTATGCTATGAGTCAGTCAAGAAGTGAGGAGGAGGCCCAAGACAAGGTGGAAGTTCTAGAAGAATTGATCCAATTGAATATTCCCCATGGATTCATGCTCAACATTTTTGCGGCTAATGGAATTACCCCCATTTCCCCTGATAAGGGAATGGATTATTTCTATGAGGCCTTAAAGGTCAATCCCTATATTACGGGTGCATGGAAGGATTTGGGAAGTATTTATAATGGTTCATACAATTTTGAGGAAGGCTGGAAATGCTATCAGATTATGTTAGCCCTAGAAAGAAAGCATCCTATGGCCGAACAAATCAAGGAGCTTAAAGCTAATCTTGAGCGAGATTTTCCTCAGTATTTCGCCAATTAATCTTGGAAGATTAACCAAAGTGATCTACTTCATTTTGTGAAGGTCTTATAATTATCACCTCTCTATATGATCAATTTCATGTAGAGAGGTGATATTTTTGACGCATCTTCATAATCAGGATGACGAGATAGACTAACTCATGGAGAATATTTTTTCTTTTGGCCCACATGAAATAGCTTTTACCAGAATGGGAAAAGGGGATAAAGTGATTTTCCTACACGGTTGGCCTACCAATTCTTTATTGTGGAAAGACCAAATGCAATGGGTCCAGCATCACTATGAGGCCATCGCCATCGATTGGTTAGGATTTGGGAAGTCGGATAAACCTGAAGATCATACCTACACCTTCTCTAGTAAAAAAGAGATTCTAGATGAATGGCTAAATAAGCTGTTGGGAGCTGACGAGAAGGTTACTCTGATAGCACATGACATCGGTGGTCCCCCTGCCATCATGTGGACCCATCAAAACCAAGCTAGAGTCAAGCAGCTCGTTCTTCTGAATACGGTATTGTATCCCTTTAGTACACCTCTTGATGCGATGAGTCATGTTTATTTCAAATTGCCAGTCTTCAAGCAACTCATTGCCAGTCCATTTGGGCAAAGGAGCCTCCTTTCTTCTTTGATGCGAAATAAATTCGGAAGGAACGGTACCCAAATTAGAGAGATCATCAAAAGACATGGGAAACGGAGTACAAATCTTACCATGAAAACCATTCTAGAGCCAGTAGAATTGGGGAAGTCCTGGGAAATGACCAGCATGGCCGATAAGTTTAGCGAAATGGAAATTGATCGGCATTTGATCGTAGGAAAGAAAGATCCGCTATGCTATGCTCATATGAGAAAAATGATAGAACAGCAGCCAGATATCCCACTAACTCTTTTGGAAAAAAGTGGCCATTATATCCCCCTCGATGATCCTCTGGGTTTGGAAAGGGCCCTTAAAGAAATATTGTTACCCTAAAGGCTTTTTAATCCAATAAGGAAAGGACCATATCTACTCTCAAGCTAGAACCTTCCGGATCTAACTTGGATTTTGCTTCTATCTTTAGCCCCATCATAAGGGTATACAAGAGATTGGAAATGTTATATAAATCCTTGTTTGGAGGAATCTGACCATCCTTAACTCCCCTTTCTAGAAAAGACTGGAAAGTCTTGACCACATCCTTCCTATAACTTTGTATGATACCCATTAATTTTGGATCATGGGGAAGCAATTCGGAAATGGTGTTGGCGATAAAGCATCCTTTCTTGTCTTCATCCTTCCAATCATCCATGATGATTTTTCGAAAGACAGATCGTAGCCCTAATCGAATGTCATGCTGGCTTGCCAAGAAATTGGACATCCCTTCATAATTCTGCTTTCTATAATGTTCTATCGTGCGATCAAATAGCTCTTTTTTTCCACCGAAGGTATTGTAAATACTAGCATTGTTGATGCCAATATATTCAATCAGGTCAGTAAGAGAGGTGTTTCTATACCCCTTTCTCCAAAATAAAGTCATGGCCTTTTCCACCACCTCTTCTTCATCAAATTGTTTGGCCCTAGGCATATCCCTTGAATTAATGGATTTATGTTATATCATAAATAACCTCAAATATAATGAACTAGAACATAAATGTCGCTGTTGGTGCAATATGAAAAATAGGTTCTGATGGTCCCGAAACTTCGATAAAACTTCCTGGGATGAAATAGGAAGTTCGAATATCAAAAGAGAAATACCTATTAGCTGTAAACTGAACATATAACCCTATAACATCCCCAATATGCCTTTCTAGCTGGCCGTCTGCTTGTCGACTAAGGATTTGTGGAGGGATATATAAGCCATCCTGGCTGGAAGCACGAAAATAAAGCGCATATTCAAAATTGATTAAGAGTTTGGGGTGTGGAAACAGTAAGATGGAAGGGTGAATTCCTGTCAAATTCACAGGTGTATTGACTGCGGCGAGAGAATAAATGGCAGGATTGACAAACATAGGGTTGAAACTGTTGACCCGACCATCGCCTTGTTCAGCATCACCACTGGACCAATCTAACTTTAAGCCTGGTGAAGGGTTCCAATTTGCGCTGATAAAGGTATATCGCCAATCCGTTTCAAAACTGAATGCACGAATGGCCTGATCTCCCAAAGATCCAAATTGAAAGATCAATTCAGTGTTGTAGCTCAATTGATGATGGAGGTTCCCCGATCTCCTGATTCCCAAAGAGTGTCTGCTTTCTTCTCCTGTTACATCGCTGAATGTCCCGTTAGCACGGTAAAATCCCAGATAGTATAGTTCATTCTGTCCTTGAAACTGTTTGTTACCTTTCTCTATCAGTTGAGTAAAAACGCCCCACAAAAGTGGATTGAGTTGATCTCTATTGAAAAGGCCGGTTACATTATCAAAGGCATTAAATTGTATGCTGACCTCTTTCCCATAAAAGGCTTGGATGGCCCATTTCTTATCCGAATAGCTTATTCTTCCCATGTCAAAGGCCCTTCGAATATTCACCCCGGATCTTAGGTCTACCAACCGCCCTGCTCCTAACTTCAATTCTTGTCTGCCAATTTTTGCAGAGAAAAGTCCATGATCTGGTAAGGAAGTTTCGAATTCTATAAAAGCCTGGTGAACATCAAGCTCATCAGACTGTAAAAAGATGGGATTACCACTGACTAAGCCATGGTAAAGCTCCCCAAAAATCCTAAGATGCTTTCCAAGTTGAAGCTTGGCATGTAAACTTGCTTTTTGACTGTAGTAGGTCAGATCATTGTTTGTCCAAAATTGGTTGGAAAAATGCTCTATCCTAGGTCTAAAACTTCCTCCTAAACTCAAATAGCTATTCTTGGATTCCCCAAAGGCAATGAATTTAAGGGCATCATTCCCCCTCAACCTACTGCTATCCTTCAAATAGGAATAGTCCTCATCCGCTCTTTCTGTCAAAAAAGCAGGTTTTGTGGAAGTTGGCTTGCTTACTTGTGCGAAGATTCCTCCTACAAAACCTGCTTGGATAACAAAAATGAATATTCTTAGTCTACTAAGCTGCATCCTTGAAAAGCTCCATTTTGTTGCTTTGGAAATAGGCAATGAAGCTCAGGATAATGGCTGAGGCTGAGACCAAGGTCATTACTGTACCTGGAACAAAATGGACATGCCCTCCTAAATCCAGGAATATAAAATACCCTATGTCTGCCAGGCCTCCAGTTATGGCTGCCAGGAAAATGGCATTTCCATTCTTCCTCCAGATGTAGAAGGCACAAATGAAGGTTACAATTCCAATCCAAAATAGGTTAAATCCATGCTGGGCCATCAAGGCTCCGGCCGCTTTGGGATAATCCATCGTTAGAGAGGTAGGATCTTCAGCATCTGCTACCGCGATAACTGAAGCAGAAGGGTTTCCTTCAATATGGCCCTTCATCACCATCACACCTGCAAGTACGTGCACGGCTCCCCAGATGATCCAGAGAACGGCAGAAATCTTGAGAAAAACAGATAAGGTTGAACGGTTCATGTTCTTAGGTTCTTATGATTAAGTTGTATTGGAGTAACCACTCCAATACAAATGTATATATTTTGGAGTGATTGCTCCAAAATAAATGTTAATTATCTACGAGAATAGGCTAAGAAGGAATTGGAGCTATACATTTGGTCAATATGTTCAGAACAAAAGGCTATTTTGCAGCATGAAAATTCCTCACAAGACCTATTTTTCATGGAGTTCTGGGAAAGATGCTGCCATGGCTTTGTATGCATTGATGCAGGATTCGAACTATGATGTCCAACAATTGATCACCACTGTCAATGGACATTATCAGCGGGTTTCGATGCATGGTCTACGGAATGAAATGCTGGATAGGCAGCTTGCTTCCTTAGGTCTACCCTTAAGGAAAATCAGCTTACCCGAGCAACCCAATATGGAAGAGTACGATGCTATCATGGGTAAGGAACTGGAGTCATTTGTTAAGGAGGGAGTAAGCCATATAGCCTATGGGGATATATTTTTGGAGGATTTAAAAGCCTATCGAGACCTAGAACTAGCCAAGCACAATTTGCAAGGAGTTTATCCGCTCTGGAAACAGGATAGTCGAACATTAATTCAGGAGTTTATCAAGTTGGGATTTAAGGCAGTGATTGTTTGTATCAAGGGGGAATTCTTGGGAGAATCCTTTCTAGGGCGGGAAATTGATCAATCATTTTTGGAGGACTTGCCTGAACATGTAGACCCTTGTGGAGAAAATGGTGAATTTCATACCTTCTGTTACGATGGGCCAATATTTTCCCATCCTATCAGATTTAGGAAGGGGGAAAGGGTAATGCGAGCGTATAAAGCACCCTCCAATTCTGAGGATGAAAATTCTTCATCTATGAGATTTTGGTTTCAGGATTTGATTCCTATTTAGAAGAAAAATCTGCACCCTTTCTTTGGGGCTTCGTATACCAAGCATCTATTCATATCTAACGGGTTGAGCATATGGAAAATGGCTTTGTGATTGCTTTGAATAAGAGCGACAAACACACCTTTAGCAAGTTCAGAAGTGAGAGCATCATGTTGTTGAAAGGCTTGGGGGTAGAAGGAGATGCGCATATGGGCTTAACTGTTAAGCATAGATCCAGGGTAAAAAGGGACCCCAACCAACCCAATCTACGTCAGGTTCATCTTATCCATTCTGAGTTATTTGAGGAATTGGCAGGAAAAGGGTTTTCCGTTGAGGAAGGCCAAATGGGAGAAAATATCACCACCCAAGGCATAGACTTATTGAGCCTGCCCAAAGATACCGTTCTCAAGATTGGGGAAGCCAAGATTCAGCTAACGGGTTTGAGGAATCCATGTTCTCAATTAGAATCCATCCAGAAGGGTTTAATGAAAGCCCTCTTGGACAAAGATGAGGAAGGGAATCTGATCAGAAAAGCGGGCGTAATGGGCATCGTTTTGGAGGGAGGAAAGGTTGACATCTCAGCCAAAATAGAAGTCATTCTGCCAGAAAAGCCATTTGTCAAGATGGAAAAGGTCTAAATCTCAACTATGTTGGTTGAATGTTCTTTAGGCTCCTGCGCTTTTGTATAAATTATTCAACAAAGCTAGTCCATTCTCCTCTTCAAAGAATAGAAGGCCTGTCTCACACTATCTCCTGTTTGCGATAGGAAGATCGTGCTGCTCGTCATAGAAATTTCGATGGTGTTATCAACCAACAATTAGAGAAAGGGACCACAAGAACTACAAACTTTATACCTTCTAACAGAAGAAACCTATGTCCTACAAAGGCCATTCCGCATACGATGATGAGGATTTTTTCCAACAATATCTATCCAAACGCCAAAAGGGCAATGCCCCCAATGAATTAATTGAAAAGCCGATAATGGATGAGTTGGTTGGAGATGTTTCTGGGAAAAGGGTCCTAGATTTAGGCTGTGGGGATGGGGGCTATGGGAAAGAACTTCTTCTGCGTGGCGCATCCTATTACAAGGGGATTGAAGGGTCCTCCAACATGTACCTATTGGCGGAGAAAAACCTAAGGGGCCATCCTGCTCACATACAGCATACGACACTTGAAGAATGGCAAGGCGAAGAAACTCCCTTTGACCTGGTTGTTTCCCGCTTGGTCCTTCATTATATAGAGGAATTATCTTCTCTGTTTGCTCACATCCACTCTTCTCTCGGGCCAAATGGATGTTTTGTCTGTTCAATTGAGCATCCCGTTATTACTTCCTCTTACGAGGCCTATCATCAGGAGGGTAGAAGGGGAAACTGGATTGTAGACGACTATTTCCATTCGGGTCCAAGGGTGAATCATTGGCTTGGCAAAGAAGTAATCAAATACCATAGGAGCCTTCAGGATTATTGGTTGCTGTTTCAACAGGCTGGATTTGAAATAGAAGAATTGAGAGAGTCTAAGCCAGATCCTCGTTTTTTGACAGATGAAAAAGAATTCTTGAGGAGAAGCAGAATCCCCCTTTTCCTAATCCTACAAGGGATAAAGAAAGACAAATGATATTTTTTATATATTTCTAAGTAGCTCAACTAGCGTCAAACTGCATTTTTTGTAAATTCCTGAAAGAATTGGAGAAGGGTTTGTGAAAAGAACCTTCTCCCAACCGAACCACCATTATGTACACCAAAAAAGTTTACCGGGCCAGAGACATGGCCAGATGGACACGTTTTGAGACATTCTTGTTTCTCATTGTCATCGTAGTTGCTGTAGCCCTACATCAGCTTTTTGATTTGGCATGGCTAAAAGTACCCTGGACGCCTTTAGCCTTGATTGGTACAGCTGTAGCCTTTGTCATAGGCTTTCAGAATAACTCTGCCTATGGCCGGATTTGGGAAGCCAGAAAAATTTGGGGAGGCATCGTCAATACATCACGAACTTTTGGGATGTTTATTCAGGACATGGTAACCAACGAATACGCTTCCATTCCCCTTTCCAAAGAAGAGCTAAAACATGAAGTTAAGACCCTAACCTATAGGCACATTGCTTGGATGACTGCCTTGCGTCATGCGATGCGGGCACCTAAACCATGGGAAACAATAGGACAAGAAAAGTCTAATCAAGAATGGCAGGAACTTGTTCATCCACCTGAGCGTGATTCTACTGTGGAAGCAGACTTAAAGCCTTATTTGTCGGAAGAGGATATGGCCTATGTGATGAGTAAAAATAATAAGCAGACTGCCATTCTTTACCTGCAATCTCATCACCTGAGAAAGCTGAAGGAGAGCGGTTCTATCTGGGAATTTGCCTTTTTACAGCTTGAGGGTGTTTTAGAGGAGCTATTTACCCTACAAGGAAAGTCGGAAAGGATCAAGAATTTCCCCTATCCAAGGCACTTTGCGACACTAAACCACTATTTTATGTGGATTTTTGTTCTCTTGTTGCCTTTGGCTCTCATTCCTCAGTTTTCAGAAATTGGTCAGACCATCAGTGAGACATTTCCCTTGGCAGGAAGTTTATTTATCTGGTTGGTAGTGCCTTTCTATGTCATTGTCGCCTGGATTTTTCATACCATGGAGCGTATCGGAAGAACGGGAGAAAATCCCTTTGAAGGTTCTGCTAATGATGTGCCTATTTCTACAATTTCCCGAGGAATCGAAATCGACCTCAGACAAAACCTAGGAGAAAGCAATGAAGAAATCCCCGATCAATTCCCTGTGGTTTATGACACGCAGATGTAATATAGAATGAATGTAGAATGATAGGAGGGGGATTGGGGAAAAAATATCACCAATCCCCCTTCTACTTAAATTGAGTAAACATAGGTCGATAGCGCATTATTCTAGGCTTTTTCTTTATTTTAAGGAATTCAGGGCCGATTAATTTGATGGAAGAAAGCAGTCGAATACAAAGTATACTCCTAGGGACATTCCTGAGCATAAGCGGCTTGCTAATGGTGGGATCTTTTTTTCTTACCGTCCCTCTTTGGCTAAGAATAGTCATAAGCCTTATGTTTTTGATCTCCTTAGGTACTTTTATGAGAAGTTGGAGACGAAATGCCAAGAACCTCTCTTATTCCCGTGTCAAAACTCTCATCAAGAAAAGCGCTGTCCCCATAGGGATATTCCTTGTTCTATTATCGGGGCTTACCAAACTGATCTGGGATTTTTATCGATATGAAAACCAGCAGCTCTCCCTTCAACGTGAGCTCATTGACCTGCAGAAAGAAGAAATTGAAGCAGTCAGGAAGGGTGCTTGGCTAAGCTACATGAACCAATTGTTGGATAAACTGGAGGAAGAAACCGCAAACCACCCTGAAAGAAAACTATCCAAACAAAGTATTACGAAGATTGCTTTACTCAGTCAATCTCTCGAACCAGAGACCTATCATTATGTAGAGGGAGATAGCCTGAAAGAAACAGATTATAGCCTTGAACGTGGGCATCTTTTGCAGCGTTTGATTCTGTTGAATATGCACGCTGAGTCTTTTCAAGAGATTAAAAAGCGAACTTCATTTGCCAAGGCAGACTTAAAAAATGCTCAATTAGCTAGTCAAGACCTTAGCGGAATTAACCTTGTCAGCGCCCAATTGAAGGGGGCCAATCTATCAAAAACGAACCTTCAAGAAGCCAATTTGAGAGGGGCTAACCTGTGGGGGGCAGAGCTAGTTGAAGCTGATTTAAGTTGGGCGAGCATGAACAGGGCGAATCTCGCTTGGGCCAATGTAGAAGGAGCAAGTTTGGTGGAGACTGTCATGGAAGGCACGGATTTACAAGCTGCAAAATTTATCAAATCCAATATGCATTGTACCCTTATCCGGTACGCCAAGGTACAGGGAACCATTTTCGATGGGGCAGACTTAAGTGGAGCCATTGTTTTTGGGAATGACCTCACAAGAGCAAGTCTAAGAGGGACCAACCTAAGTGGGGCACATTTTGGGAGTGCTATCTTGGTTCAGACTGACTTGGAAGGGGCTGATTTTCGTGAGGCTATTCTAAGAGATGTCAAAATCAATGACGAAAAGTGGTTCTCCAAATTGGAAGGATGGAAAGTAAAAGGCCTTGCCAAAATCAAAGAGACCTACGAGTTACGAGATGACAAATCAAAGACAGCTCGTTTCTACTTGAAGAAATTGGATGATTAAAGGTAGGAATACCTATCGCTCTCGAACGGTAGGTGCATCATCCATTACAACATTCAACTTGCTAGAAAAACGGGCAATTAGTTCATCCTCTTCTCGGAAGGGCTTAAATGTGATGTTGAAGGCCCAGGTATAGTAGGATTGGATATCGTTGAGATAATTTGTCAGCAAAACTCGGCTCCACTGGGTTTTACGTTTGATGTTGTATTTCTTTTTGAGGGTTTTCCCTAGCTCTTGCCCCCATTCGTTATTGATGATATCGAGGTAATTGTCTGCAGGCCCATTTTTCATGTCCTTCAGCTGTTTGGATGTAAAAGCACCCGTAATCAATTCTGGCATATTGGTCCTCTCATGTGCATCTGCTACCAGATCTGCCAGTTTTTCGGAGAATAGGGTGGTCATGAAGGCTTGTGAAGTAACATGGTTAAAGGTATTGATGAAGCCCTTGTCTGCCAAGTCTTTGGCACTCATGTTATGCTTGTCTTTTGCGCTGATGTTGAGCATCATTTGTTGTGCGAGATCATAAAATGCCACATCCCCTTCTCCAAATACGGCTCCTCTTCTCCTTGATAGGGCAAAGACCCTTTTCATGTCATTGCGCTTCCAAACTGCATAGGGAGATTCAAAAATCAAGTTTACCTTGGCCCAAAATCCGCTATCCTGCGCCCTTACAAAATCAACCTGATCGACCCCCACAGCTAATTCCCCCTTCACAGAGGAACCACCGCTGGCATGAGACAATCGTACGGACTTGACCCCCTTTTCTCCTGCTTTTTTTAAGGTGCCATAAGCATCGTGATAGGTGATTCTTACCACCTTTTTGAGTTCTTCCAGTGAAGAAAATCGGGTTAAAAGCAAGGCCCCTTTGCCATAGGACTCGTCAGCTTGGACATAGGCTTGAGCATCCACCTTAGTCTCTTGATTCCCTTGACAGGCGGTTAAGACAAGAAGGGTGATAAAAAGACTCAATCCACCCATAGAAGTACGAACAATTCCTTTGCCTATTCCTCCCATACTTTTTCTCCCTCTTCAAATTGGACCTTAGTAGAATTGTGTAGGATAATGAGTTTTTCTTTTTTGTCTCCCTCAATTTCAAGAGATTCGACCTTCACTTCATGGGCATCATCCAATACCATAGCAGGGCGATAATCTGCTTCTTTGATTCCAATTTTGATATTTTTCATTCGGAGTCCTTTGATATGCCTTATATATAATCCCCAAGCAGGGAGTTCGCCAAACATGCTAAACTCTGGATAATCCTTGATTTTCTCCGGGACCCTATCCAACCTAGAAATAGGCATATGGGCAAGGCCTCTATTCCCCTTTCCGGGATAATGAATCTCTATATTTTCAAGGGTCAAATTCTCAACGGGATAACCCGGAATCCCTGTAATTGAAGCTGGGAATATATTGTGAAAGAAGGGCAGGGCAGGGCCTCTCAGTTCATAGGCATAATCAGGACGCTCAAAGGAAATATCCGCCTTGATATTCCTGAGTGTTACATTTTTAAGGGTGCCTACTTCCTTGGTATAACGCTTGGCCAATCTGATGAAGATGGCATTGCCTGTATTTGTTGCCTCTATGTTTTCGACTAGCACGTTTTCTAGCCTGGCTCCATCCACACACTCAATGGCAATGGCAGAACGGAATGTATCGTATACTTTGATATTCTTGATGTGAACGTTGGTAAATCCCCCATGCGAGCGTGTTCCAAATTTCACGGCACTGGCACTAGATCTTACCGTACAATTGGCGATGTAAATACTATCACAATCATGATCTGCCGAATGTGATTTGATGCAAATACCATCATCGGCTGCATTGACAAAGCAATTGGTAATCCTAACGTTATGGCAATCCTGGATGTCGATGCCATCATTGTTCCAATAGGCATCGCTAATGGTAGTCACCTTGTCAATTATGATTTTCTCACATTCATGATGGGTTTGAACCCAACAGGCAGCATTTTTAAGAGTCACCTCTCTGACCTCAATGCCTTTACAGCCCACAAATTCTATGAGTTGAGGGCGAGTGTAATACTTGGGTCTGCGCTCCACAAAGTTGAAATGGGCACTATCTAATTTGCCTGCATAAAAGAGGCTATCCAGGTGAAGCGCGACTTCCCTTCCTTGGCCATCAATGGTTCCTTTGCCGGTAATGCCAATGTTTTCCTGCCCATCTGCGATTAGGAAGGCCTTCCATCGATTCAGTTTGACATAATGTGCAGGATCAGTGCTTCCCAACAAAATGGCCCCTTCCTCCAAATGAAGGTGGACACCCGATTTGAGAACGATGGAACCTGAAAGAAAAGTTCCCTTGGGAATAATCACCCTGCTATCTCCTTTTTTTGACGCTTTGTCGACTGCCTTCTGGATAACTTCTGTATTCAGAAAAACGCCATCCCCTTTAGCTCCAAAGTCAAGAATATTGAAATCCTTCGCCTGAGTTGAGATGATGATAGAAAAGAAAATGATGATCAGTACTGAATCGCGCATATTTTGTTGCTAGTCCTTAGTGGAGAGACATAATATACATAGCCGCCATTAGAAATACATTCGCTGCTTTTCTCTTGGCCTTACAATGGGGTCCTTGGGTCTATATTCAATGTCCATGAGTTCTACTTTACCTGCCGGATCAATCTTGAGGATAACCGATTGATAGGGTTTAAACTCTATTTTTTGTTCTATGTTCTTCCCATTTACATGGAGCTTAAGGTCTAGAAAATCCGAACTTTCCATCAAGGACTGGCCTGAATAAACTGGATATTTTAGGTCCTTGGCTGGTAATTGGGCTAGGAATAGATAATGATTGCCTTCTTCATCTACTCTACACCAATAATCAGGTAAGGAATCTGTTTCTACCAAGGGAGGATGTTCGATGGTTTGCTGAAAATTATCCTTCACATTCTCGAGGGCTTTAAGTTCCTTCATCATGTCCTCAAAGGTTGAGGATTTATTCTTTCCAGCTTGCTGAGGAGACTTTTTTAGACAAATGGGCAGTCCTTCCTTGGCCAACCTCAGCACTTCTTTGAGTCCCCTGATGTCCATGTACTCCACATCAATATATAGCGTGGAAAAGCTTGCATCACCGACCGTCATTTTCCCATTCTTGTAGGAAGCTTGAGACAAGAACCATTTGTTGATCCAAAGAGGATGGTATCCCTCTGTTTCTCTGGGAGCGTATATGTAGCGCAGTTCATATTCTCCCCACACCCATACTCTTCTTCTTTCTGGAGGATAGGCCCCCTTCATGACTCCATCCTCATATGGGATGTAAATGGCCACGTCTGAATAGGTCTTTCCCTTCTGCATGATGCCGGAAACCTTTTCCATATAGGCATTGAAAGCGGGTAATTCTGGCTCTAGACTCCCTCCAGGACCAAAATAAGTGGTCGCAAAAAAGTCAATCGAATCTACTCCTTGAGGATTATAGGGCATCCCGTGGTAGAAGTGCTGATTTACCCCATGTGCAAACATCGCATCTGCTACCATCTTTAAGTCAGCGGTTTGTTCTTGGCGAAGGTAAGTAGCCGGAAATCCATACATACAAGTGAAGGTTTCGCTGGAAACCATTCGTTTGGAAGCTAGACAGGCAGCCGAACTCACAATTCGAGAGTAATTAGGATTGTTGAGCATGGATTCTGTCTCAGGAATATCAACTAGGCTGTAGGTGGTCATGACATCGGTTGGGGCAGCCAGACACTGAACCCTAGACCAAGCTCCCAATTCCTCACACTTTTCTACATAAGGTTTGTAGAAGCCTTCCGTGACGTATTGATCCAAATGCTGCATATAATCGTAGCGTACATCAGGAAAGGAATCAATGCCTTCCTCCATGAAGGGAATGATATCATAGCCAAATTCTTGCTGGAAAGTTGAATCAAATCCATCTGTCCAAATCTTATTGGTGAAGTTGAGTTTGATTTCCCACGAATCTGTAAAAAAGGCAGATTTGGACCCTTTTAAAGCTTCCTCGAGGGCCTCTCCGACAGGTTGGGCAAAAGTTTGAAATGCTTCTTCCTTTAGGTGGTCAATGACCAATAAGGTATCAGGCCATCCCCAGGCAAAGGTTAAGGTCTGCCTAAAGGAAGTATCACCATATATCTTGCTCGTTAATTCCTTATATATGTTGTCCCCTGCTACGGGCCAAGCACTGCCAAAGGTGAAATCACAGGCTAAGCCAATCGAATCGGCATATTTCTTTGTGAAGCTTACCATTTCAGACCATTCCTGACTGAGCCATTTTTGAGCTGTGGTATCCTTGGGATAATGGCGGTTATAGGATCTGGCATACATCCGTTGATAGCGGTATAGTGGATAGACCCAAGCGATTTCAACGCCACCAAAATTGTTGTTCTTCGCCCAATCTAGTTGATGCTTAATGTCTGGCTTTTTGATTTCTGTGGCAAACCACCACCATCTTGTGCACGGTTTGGAAGATGGATAAAATTCTGACGCCTCGATGATGTTGGACCGAACGGGTGCCTTGGAGCAACTTGTTAGCAGAAAACCAAGGCTTGCTATAAACAGCATTAAATGAGCAACACGTTTCATTTTCCTAAAATAAGGAAGATGCAGAGGTCAGACAACTAGTAGAGGAGTTGGAGGATACATGGTTTAATGCTTAGATGAAATGTGTAAAACATAATTCGCAACAACCATGAATCAATTTAGACGACTTAGTCTGATTGTAGCAGCAGTGCTACTTCTTTTTTCTTGTGAAAGGCCGGTTCATACCCAGGGTACACCCATTCCATGCCCACAGGATATTACTGTCAAAATGCCGCAAACCTATGGCAATAAGGATCAGGACAGAACTTCATCTGATTTATTGGAATCATTAGCGGGATACCGTCCCATGGCTTTTGAGATGAACGGGATTTCCATCCTATATATTCCAGATGCAAAAATGAGTGGGAGTAAAGTCTCTGTCAGTCACAACTTTTATAGGCTAGTTGGGGGAAAGTTAAAGGAAGTGAAATTCGCAGAAAAGGAAAGGCCAAAAGCGATGGGAGGGATGTTTTTGGACAAACGGTTTGCTGAAACAGGAGAATGAGAATTTGTGTGATGACAAAAAAATAACCGGTCCAAAGGACCGGTCGTCTTCACCTACTATTATGAATAAACATCGGTATTTACCTTAAGCTGGGCTTATTTCTTGGCTGTTTCCCCTGCTTCTTCAACGGCTGTTACGATGGCTTCCTTCGCCTCAGTGGCAGTTGCTGCCGCCTCGTCAATCGCATTTTGTACCGCTGTATTCTCGCTTTTTTCGATGCCAAGTTCCTTTTCGATTCTTTCTAGACGAGAGAAGAAATCAGCTACGAAATTAGTTTTTAGGAATTCAGGAGCCTGGATTCCGTTGGTGAACTTCTCAATGTTGCTTTGTAGTTGAGTCTGGAACTCATCGCGACGAGTTTCCCAATCATTGATAAAGCTTTCTACGACTTTCTTCCCTTCTTCCTCGCTAACTTTGCCATCACCAATCGCTTCGTCAATAGCTTTCTGTAGACGTTCGGCTCCTAAAGAAACAGCACCTAAACCAGTGTAGAAGAATTTTGTCAGAAGATTTTCCATTATATATTTTTTAAAGTTTTCGTTTGAAATGGGTTAAGCAAAAGAACTGCGTGTTTGCTCATACTATTGCAGGCTTTGTGCCATCGTGCCAAAACATCCTAATTGGCTGAATTTGCTATAAAAATTTCCCCTATATGGCGGAATCGTTTTTCGACACGTTTGATTGCTGTTAAAATTTCCCCTTCTCCTCTTAGGCTTTTCTTGCGCTTGGAGCTGAGTCTGCCAATTCCAAGGAAAAGGAAGCTATGGCAGCAAAATTCTGTCATTTGCTGTTAAAGTTTCCATTAATGACAGCTAAAACGGAAGAATGTCAGCAAGGCTTGCTGTTAAAATTTCCCATGCTTGATGGATGGATGATCGTGTTACACGCTTCATTACCAAGTAAATGGCCATCCGTGATCTAGAATCTGGAATCAAGCATGTCGTTACCTCTGTGAATTTGATTATGCTCAAGGGCAAAAAAAGAGAGGACCAAGGCCCTCTTTCAATAGCATAAAAATAGAGAAGCCGGTCTGTCGCAGACCGGCATTCTTCACCTACTCAATAAAAAACATCCGATTATTTTTCGTCGCCATCAATGGCGTCTTTGACATTGTCAATTGTTTCTTGGGCTGCATTCTGTACATTTTCTGCACCTGAAGCCAAGGCATCCTGCACATCAGTAGCTTTCTGCTCTACATTTTCTTTTACTTCCTCAGCAGCTTTAGCCATGTCCTCAACTGCATCCTTCACAGGATTCTCGCTACGCTTTTCGTACTCGATTCCTAACTTCTCTTCGATTTTTTCGATGCGCTCGAAAAGTTCAGTAAAGAAGTTATTTTTCATGAACTCAGGCGTTTCGATGTTGCTAGTGAACTTCTCAATGCTCTCCTTCATGTTGGACTCAAATTCGTCGCGACGCTTCTCGACATCTTCGATGAAGCTGTCCACGATTTTCTTTCCTTCGTCCTCAGATACTTTTCCTTCTCCGACCATTTCGTCTACAGTTTTCTGAAGACGCTCAGCAGTGATAGAAACAAGTCCTACGCCAGTGTAAAAGAATTTTTTTAGCAGATTTTCCATTTTCTTGTGGGTTATATGATGTGATAGGTAATGATCAATGTAAGGGGTTAACCCCAATAACTATTTACTACACATTCACTATTGCAGGAGTTGTACCAACGTGCCAAAGGTGTCAGAAAAAGCCCATTTGCTATAAAAAGGTTGGAAAATGAATCAGTGAAAAAAAGAAAATAGGCTACTTGTTTTAAAAACTTCCGTTTATCCAGATTACCAGAAATTTTCTGAATGTGCCAAATCAGCTTTGGAAGCCAACATGCCTTTAGAATGGAGAAATTGTCAGGATTGCTGATAAAAAAGGAAGATTCGCTGTCAAATATTCCCTAAAACTGGCAGAATTTGCTATTAAAACTTCTGCTATTTGCCATTTATCTCCCAAATAAGGCCAAAATAGAAGGTTCGAAGGCTCAAAATGGCATAATCTAGGCTGTCATATTCTCTGTTATACAGAGGAGCAAGGGGATTTCTTCGGTTTAAGACATTGTTTACGCTTAAAAATGCGACAAGGCTTCCATATGAGGTCAATTTATATTTACTCAATCCTACAGAAATATTATGGTAGGCTGGCAAGCGTTCTGCATTCACCTCTGTATTGAAAATGGGTTCATATGCGTTCAAATCGTTTCTAAAGTTCCCCCCATCAATCGCTGTGAAGACTGTTCCAGGTCGCCCTATGTAACTAATGTTAATCGAGAATAATTTAGGAGGATTGATACTTAGGCCACTTTTAAGGAAGATAGGTAGATCTCTACTTCCTTTAAAAACGTCACCTTCCACATTGAAACGGATTTGGTGAATGAGGTATGTACTGGCAAGGGTAAATCGGCTATATCTTCCCAATTCCTGTTGAATAGAGCCCTCTAGACCGAAAATATCCGCTCTTCTGATAAAGAAAAAGTCGTCATTTTGTAGGCCATTCTCTTTTTTCCCAAAAATGGCAAAGGTCGCTTGCGATAATTCTCCTTCATAGCTGTAGTCTATCGCTACCTGATTACTTTCTAATAGTTCCGTTCCTCTGAAAAAGAATCCAGGTACCGTGTAGCTGTGGTACCTACCTCCGCTCAACAAGATAGAATGTCCATTCCCTAACTCTTGACGTGCCGAAAATTGAAAACTCAGGAAAGGATCAAGTTCGCCTAAAGGGACGTTTGTTCTTAGGCCAGCAGCAAGGTGCAGGCTTTCGCTGGGTTCAAATTTGACATAGGTATGTCCTTCTAGCAAAGGCCTTCGGGCAAGGGTATCAATGGCCTGATAAGGAGAGGAGGGATCAAGAGCAAAGAAATATACCGAAGTCGTGTCATCAAAGCTGCGGCCGTATCCATCGTAGTTCGCTCCTACTTGAAGGGTCCATTTTCTATTCAGGAAATTTTTGTAGGAAAGAGAGGCATACTCCTGCACAGTTTTCGTGTGAGATTTGATATTGCCATAAGCATAATTGGATTGACTTCCATCCCAACCTGCTCGAATGGCTAGACCCGAAGATTTACCTTGCCAATCCAGGCCAGCTACATGGAAGGACCTGATTTTATCCCCAGTTGCGAGTCCTTTATAGGAATAGACTTCCGTTTCTACCTCGTAATCTTCAGCAATGCCATAAGACATCAGGCTAAATGACCAGTTGGAATTGAGGGCCGTACGTAGATGCAGCCCAACATCTCTTGTACCAAAGGACTTGAGAAAGCCTAAAGAATTGGGTTGTATTCCCGTGAAAGCAGCTGAAAACTGGTAATTCCCATATACTTGTAGAAATGACTTTTCTCCAAGTTGTTGGTTCCTAAAAAAACCTACACTTGCCAGGCTCATACTTAGCTGCCAAGAATTTTTCTTGAGTTCTTTTTGGGTTTCGATTTGAACGAGGCCCCCACTGCTGTTTCCAAAGGTGAGAGGTGGATTTGAGGCAAAGACATATTGTGCATCCAATAACTCTGTGTTGAATAAGCTAAAAGTGCCTAGACCATTGATTTGAGTATTTCTTACTGGAGAATAAATAGGAACCCCATTTACCACCACCCTTGTTCGACCTGCCGCACTTCCTCGCAAACTAGGGTTAGCCGATTCATTCGTATTGGTTGAAGAGGGCAGGGAAGTGATGGCCCTAAGGGGATCTGCTGCAGAAACTGGGTTCAAATAAATGTCCAGTTTCTTGAGCTTTATCACTGAAAACTGATCAGCGATAGGCGTTCTAGCTCTGATTTGAACCTCCTCAAGAGAAAGAGCCTTTTCCTTGAGTTTGATAAGCAGTGGTTGGTTTTCCAAAACCTCAGAGAAAGTGATTTGATAGCTTTGGTAGGCAGGAAAAACAACTAAGAGGGTATCATTCTTTTTTAGCTTATCCCATTGAAATGCGCCATCTAAATCGGTCAAAGTACCTTGAGAAGGATCAGCTTTGAGAACGACATTGACGGCAAACACGGGATTGCCATTTTGGTCAATCACTTTTCCTGATACAGGAAGCTGGGCAAAACAATAGCCAAATAATCCCAGGAAGAATAAGATGGTTTTCATAGGCAAAGGAAATGAGAGGGGGGCATATGGGAGTGCCCCCCGAATGAATAAGATTGGTTTCAGCTGTAGGAAGGGAAGGATGTTTATTTACCTACCAATTTGGAGGCGAGCTTATTGAGCTGGTAGTTCTCTGGATAGGCTTCTACGCCTTGCTGGAAGTACTGTTTGGCCTCTTCCCATTGTTCTTTTTTGATGAAGAACTTAACGATCATTTCATAGGCTTCTTGTTTGCCCCAACTAGGCAGGTAGGGATTGGAAACCGCCTGTTCGGGTAGGTCAATGGCCTTGGAGAGATATTCAACCACCTTTTTTCCACCTCCATACTGTTCGGGTGTGTAGTAATCATTGCTTCCTAAAACATAATAGGCTCTCGGATTTTGGTCATCAATAGATATGGCCTTTTCAGCATACTTTTTCACCTTGCTGGAGATAAAGGGCGCTTTCATAGGGGAGACAAATTGGATGGCAAAACTCTGTACCATGGCTAGGAGCGCATAATCTTCCGAGTTTTTACCCTTTAACTTTTCAAGTCTTCCCAAGGAGGACATGCAAGCTTTTTTGGCTGCCTCTTTGTTGTCATTTTGAAGATGAAAAATAGAATGATAGTACTCGGCATAACTCATCCAGTATCTTATCAACTTCTGATTTTTCTCTTTGTCCAGCACAGCTAATTCTGTGATGATTTCAGATATGGGTTGCTCTTGTTGCTGGATAAAGCTTTGGACAAAACTTTGGTAAATCCTGTCTTGAATATTGACGAGGCTTGAATCTTTGGCGGGTTGTGCTTCCCAGATGGCATCGTAAGAAGGTCCAATCGGTTCATTGGCAATGGCCATTTGGGAGGAAAAAAACATGAAAATGGCCATTCCAATACAGATAAAAACGCTGATAATGCTAACTCGTTTCATTGCTTTATGATTATGAAGTAAGAGGAAATAGTGGACATAGTTAGGTCGGGACCCATAAATCACTTCAAGGGTCAGGGAAAAAATAAAGTCATGGATATCCCAGGCGTCTCAATGAAACGCTTACCTTATTTTATCACATCATGCTATTCTAAATCTATATAGGCTCTTAAGGCTTGGACGTATGTCTCAAATGCTTCAAGGCCCTTATCGGTCAACTCTACAGAGGTGTGTTGGTAATTGTTTTTATACCCTTTCACCACTTTGAGGTACCCAGCTTCTTCTAACTTTCCGAGTTGGATGCTGACGTTACCAGAGTTGGCCTTTGTCATATCTTTGAGCTCCTTAAAATCACTAACCTTCTGTTTGACCAAATGAGACATAATGGTCAAGCGCAGTTTAGAGTGAATCAAAGGATCAAGATCTTTATACATGTTTCCGCTTTCTGTATGCGCTGTTGAGGATGATTCCAGGTACCATGACGCAGCCTAGACTGACACCAGCCATGAGCAGTGGGAGATAGTCCAATGGAATCCAAAATCCCGCCATTCCTGCAATATTCGCTATTATCCCAGCTATCAGCAAGACTCTGTTGTCAGAAGCCAAGCCAGAAATACCCAGCGAAATGCCAAGAAGAATTAAAATGAAGGGAGTTAGGTGATTGCCCAGTTCTGCGGCAAGTGCAAATCCCATGACCATCATGTTAAATCCAGAAAATGCCCACATTCCATTGATAATGGATCCTATCTGATTTTTGACTTTGGTCTTCCTGAAATAAGGAAATAGAAAATAAGACAGAATGGCGGCTATCGGGATTAACAAATATGGAAAGGGTATCCATTCATACTGACCATTTAACTGGAATACAAAATGCGCTCCGCTTACAGCAGCGATGATCAGCCCCCAATATAAATAAATGGCACCCGATTCTTCTTGCCTCTGTTTGGCTGCTGTAATCACCTCAGTAATTAAATTAAGGCTTTCCTGAGGACTCAAAGGTTGTGATTCCATAATGGTTATTTTATCTAACTTATTACAATTATAATCTAGTTAATTTTATTAACCAAATAAATTTCAGAAAATTTTCGCCTAGGCCATGTATAATTAATCTGAAAGCCTGTATTTGAAAATCGGAATCCTTACTAAAATGAACCTGTCATGACTATTGTGAAATTGATACTAAGGGTATTGCTAAGTCTGTCCATAATTCTACTGTTATCTTGTAACAGACCAGAAGCGGCTCAACATGTTTCAGGTAAAAGGGCTACAAATGTTATTCTTTTGATCGGGGATGGCATGGGTCTTTCTCAAGTTTCTTCTAGTTTATTTTATGGTGAAGGAACTCCTTCATTTGAGCGTTTTAAGCAAATTGGATTGATAAAAACCTCTTCCTCTAGACAGCGGATTACTGATTCGGCAGCTGGAGCGACGGCTTTTGCATGTGGTGTAAAGACCTACAATGGAGCTATTGGGGTGGATGATGATACCTTAGCTGTTCCTACCCTAATCGAAATGATTTCATTTGAAGGACTACGTTCTGGAGTCATAGCTACTTCTTCTATTACACATGCCACTCCAGCAAGTTTTTATGCCCATGTTTATTCGAGAAATGAGCATGAGGCCATAGCCGAATATTTGGTTCATTCAGGGGTAGACTTTTTTGCAGGTGGGGGGCTTGAATACTTTTCTAAAAGAAAAGATGGGCTAAATTATTTAGACAGTCTTGAGGCTGCTGGATTTTATGTTGATACCACTGAATTAAAGCCGATACAGGAAAAAGGGAAAGTAGGATACCTTCTTGCTATGGATGGTATGCCGAAAATGACGGAGGGTAGGGGAGACTTCTTACCCAAATCCACAGAGATGGCACTTGACTACCTTAGCTCGGATAACAAGAAGGGATTCTTTTTGATGGTTGAAGGTTCGCAGATTGATTGGGGAGGTCATGCCAATGATGGAACATACATTGTTGAAGAGATGAAAGATTTCGACAAGGTGATTCATAAAGCACTGGACTTTGCCGAGAAAGATGGAAACACCCTTGTTGTAGTAACTGCCGACCACGAGACAGGTGGATTTAGTCTGGTGGGAAAACAAAGCGCCATTAGAAGATCCTACAGTGATCTGGATTTTGGTTTTTCCTCAGGTGGACATTCTGCAACCATGGTTCCTGTTTTCGCATTTGGGCCAGGAGCAGAGCATTTCCAGGGGATTTACGAAAACAATGAAATATTCGATCACCTTATCAAAGCTACTGAATGGGATAGGTGGAAATTGGCAAGCAAAGGGGAATAATAGCTCAATAACATCAAGATAAAATAGGGGACTGTGTTAGACATAGTCTCTTTTGTTTTTGTGAAATATGGTATGCATGCATAATTTTTTGAGAATTTCTTTTAAATATCATGAGATTCCTATTAAATTATGCAT
>JBCBVV010000064.1:0-34922 GCA_039817415.1 Bacteroidota bacterium | reverse complement strand
GGACAAATTCGTTAAAAGAATAACAAGGTCATGTACTTGGCATGCCCTTTGATTTATTAGGTCGTATAATACCATTTTTTAAAATAAACCCTTAAACCACAAACACCTATGTTTGCGCAAATCAAACTGGTTCTGGTTGTTCTCTTTTCATTATTGATGGTGGCAGGAAACTATCTTCCTGAACTCAAGGCAATAATGATGGAACTGAACAGCTCGACCGCCATGGTAGCGCAGAACTCAGCTCTTTCGGGCAAAAAAGAATTTTTGGATCAAGATGCTTTACCTACGAATCTTGAGGAGGTAAAGGCTGAACTAGGATATCCCAAGGCTGCCAAAGATGCAGGCATACAAGGATCGGTTACCTTAAAAATTTATGTTAGCCAGGATGGAGAATACTTCTCTCATGAAGTTGTAAATTCCTTCCACCCTTTGCTTAGGATACCTACAGAGGCATTTGCACCTTACTTAACATTCGAGCCTGCAAAGAAAAACGGTAAGTCGGTTTCAAGTTGGACGGACGTAACCTTTGAGTTTTCGCTAAACAACTAGGCCGTAAGGTCAAACAATCCAACTGAAAAAATCTCCTCTATCAACAATTTGATGGAGGGGATTTTTGTTGTTAGACCTATATAAATTAGCACAAGTATGAAAAGCCCGAGGATGTCAACCAAATAAGTGCCCAAGGCTGAAGATTCTATTCATTTTTTATTAAATCAGCCGTTTGACTAGCTTGCGGCTTATTCATTCTGTACATATAGTTGTATCTTCGGATATCATGAATTCAAGTGGCGAATTATGACAAGAACTCTATCTTCCATCACTATTCGATTTTTTTGCTTGTTGATTTGTTTAGGGCTGTTTCAGCAGTCGGCGACAGCTCAGGTTACGACCTATCCATATTTTGAAGATTTTGAGAGCGGCGCTGGTGGTTGGACTGCAGGCAAAATTAATCCCAATAGTAGCCCATCTTCATGGGTTTTGACGCTTCCTACCAATTATTCCATTGATACGGCTTATTCAGGTGTCAATGCATGGGTAACGGGTAACTCCAATAATATTGCTGGTTTCCCACAGTGGAGCTACTTCCCAGGTGAATTCTCGGCCGTTACCTCTCCAGAATTTGATTTTACCAATCTTCAAAATCCGGGGATCCAAGTTGCTATTTGGTGGCAAAGTGAATTCAGCCAAGATGGTACTTGCTTCCAGTCTTCCATAGATGGAGGGATGACCTGGCAGACCGTAGGAGCCTACATTGATCCTGTCAATTGGTACAATGACTCCTCTGTAAATGGAGGGATGCTTGGCGGCCCTGGTGGACAACCTCTCGGATGGTCTGGTCTCGACAGTGTGAATACTGGACCTGGAGAATATGTTATCGCTCAGCATGGACTAGATGGCTTGGGAGGACAACCTTCTGTACTTTTGAGATTTGCCTTCTCTTCCAATTCTGTATCCGATTCAGTTTCTCTTTCTGATGGATTTGCTTTCGATGATGTTTTCATTGCCGATAGACCCATCATTGATGTAGGCCCTGATACCCTTATATGTTTTGCCGAAAGATTAATTCTGGATGTCTGTACACCTGGTGCTACTACCTATCAGTGGAACAACAATCCTATTGATACTTTCTGTAACATTATTGCTGTTACAACTGGGCAGTTTTTCGTGAATGTTACCGATACACTTGGGTTTATTCAGTCTGACACCATGAATTTATTGGTTTCGGATACCTATGCCAACCTTGGTTCGGATATTGGTCTTTGTCCAGGTGATACATTCGAATTAGATGCGGAAAATCCCTGGGCTGACCACCTTTGGCTACCTGATTCCTCTACCAATCAGGTGATACAACTATTTGAATCGGGTTCCTTTACCGTTGAAATATCTGACTCTCTTGGATGTGTTGCCGTAGACTCTATCAATGTAATTGTTGACTTTGTGCCTGATACAGACCTTGGTGCGGATACCTCCATATGTGCCGGAGAAAATATTATTCTAGATGCTAGCTCAGGAAACCCAGGTACGACCTACGATTGGAGCCCCATTAGTGCAAGCTCCCAAACCGTATCTATAGCAGCACCCGGAACTTATGCGGTAATTGTTACTTCTCCTTTTGGATGCTTAACGGGTGATACAGTAAATATCGGCGTAAATCCTCTTCCATCAGTTAATTTAGGAGTTGATAGAATGGTATGTCCTCCTTTTGAAATCAACGCTGGAAATACCAACGCTACATACGCTTGGACAACCAATGAAACCACACAAACGATATCTGTTACACAGAATGGCTTATATGGAGTTACCGTAACGACCGATTCAGGTTGTGCCAGATATGATGAGGTAAATCTTACCATGGGGACCTATGCAGATGCCAATCTCGGGCCTGATAGGAAACTATGTGGTCCAGGCGAATCATTTACCCTAAGCCCTGCAGGAACCGGAGCCTCATACCTTTGGTCTACTGGAGATGTTACTTCTTCTATTACCGTAACCCAGGCAGATCAATATATCCTTCAATTGACAAGTGCAGATGGATGTGTATCAATTGATACTGTGAATGTTACCTCCTCTACCTTGAATGTTGATTTGGGGCCTGATCTTGTTATTTGTGATGGGGACGTTATTACGTTAGATGCTGGACCTTTACCCGATTTATATACTTGGTCTACAGGAGAATCTAGTAGAAGAATTCAAGTAAGCAATTCTGGGATGTACAGTGTGCTTGTGGAAGAATCTGGTGGTTGTTTCAGAAGAGATTCAGTTTTTGTTACTGTCGAGCCAGCCCCTCAACCTACCTTCAGTGTGAGTGGAGATCAGGCTGTATTCCAAAGCCTCCAATTCAATGATCAGTCTACAGGTACACCTACTAATTGGTCTTGGGACTTTGGCGACGGATCAACCTCCAACCTGCAAAATCCAACACACACCTATCAGTCTCTTGGAGATTTTGAGGTATGCTTAACTGTAGACGATGGCAACTGTGAAAGGACAGAGTGCCAGACCCTAACCATTGGTTTGCCATCTGACCTTGAAGCGGCTTTGTTTACTTCCTTAGACGTTTATCCAAATCCTTCTCAAGGCAACCTTACCCTAGACTTACAACTGAAAGATATCAATGAAGTGAGTCTAGAAGTCTTCGACCTAAGGGGGAAGAAAGTATTCGGTGAAGTTCTTGGAAAGGGACAACAGATTATTAGAAACATAAACCTAGGTGCTCAGGACAAAGGAATGTATATCCTCCAGCTAAATGTAGGGGAGTTTCAGGTATACAGGAAGTTGATGATTGAATAATTCAGTAATTATCATACGAAATTCCGCCAGATGCATAACTTTGTGCTCTGGCGGATTTTTTTATGAAAAACGAAGTTCACGTATTTGCACCTGCCACAGTCGCCAATGTAGCCTGTGGCTTTGATACCCTGGGATTTGCGATACATCGCCCCGGTGATGATATCATCGTTAGGTTCTCTGATAAACCCGGCCTCACGATTACCAAAATAGTAGGAGACAAGGGAGTACTTCCGCTAGAGGCGGAAAAAAATACAGCTGGAGTTGCTGCCCTTTCCTTGATGAAACACCTTGGTATTCGTCAGGGAATTGAAATGGAAATTTTCAAGGGCATTCCCATCGGGAGTGGCTTGGGCTCCAGTGCTTGTAGTGCTGTGGCAGGCGCCCTTGCGGTGAATGAACTCATGGGAAGGCCCTTAAGCAAGAAAGAGCTCTTGCCATTTGCGCTGGAAGGGGAAGCGATTGCATCTGGTGGAGCCATCCATGCAGATAATGTCGGTCCCTGTCTTTTTGGGGGGATCATTCTGATTCGATCTACCAAGGACTTAGATACTATTTCTATTCCCTCACCTGATAGGCTGTATGCTGCTGTGGTCTTACCTGACCTTCAGATCTTGACAGTAGATGCACGAAACATTCTGCCCAAGGAAATCAGTGTGAAAGATGGAATTACCCAGTGGGCCAATGTGGGGGGAATTGTTGCCGGCCTGATGCAGGAGGATTATAGCCTGATCGGAAGATCGCTACAGGATGTAGTGGCTGAACCACATAGAAGTAAGTTGATTCCCGGCTTTTATTCGGTCAAACAAGCTGCAATGAATGCAGGTGCCCTAGGATGTAGTATTTCTGGAGCTGGACCCGCTATTTTTGCCTTATGTGAGGGAGATGATCTCGCTTTTAAGGTGGGGATTGCCATGCAGCAAGCCTTTTTGGACCATGGAATAAAGGCAGAAAGATATATTTCGACTATTAATTCCCTTGGCGCACAACGCCTGAAATAGCCTTGGACTCTGCTGGTATAAGTCTGTCTCTTAAAGAGAGGAATGGCTGTTCTATCCATTTACTCAACCCTCTGCCGAGAAGAATACTTCCGAGGAGGTAAGTTATCCATTCGAAAAAGGAAGGTAAAGAAATGGGCAATTTGTGTATCAATCCCATTCCATAGTATAGAAATGGAATATGGATCAAGTAAATCCCATAGGAATACCTCCCAATATCGGCCAAGGCATTGGCGATTCTGCCTGAAATGAGGCGATCTATCTTTTCATTGATCTGATTATCTGTAACAAAAAGCCCAAGCAAAAGGCTAAACCCGAAAGCAAATAGACTGTATCCAACAGTATGGATAAAAGGGTGTGCTAAAGGAAGCAAAAAGGCCGGGCTTAAAAGTAAAAAGCTGAAACCATACAACCAAATGCTATATTTCTGGAAGAATGAGATCATTCTCTTTCTTCTAAAATGATGTAGAAAGGATAGGAGTACACCCATCATCAAAGAATCAATCCTGAGATGTGTGGGAAACAAATGAGTTTGATTGGAGAAAGGAAGTTGAAGCGTTTGGAAGATTCTCATAAAAAGACAACTCAAAACAAACAACCATCCAATAAGAACCCAGTGTCTGGCGTCTTTAAGCTGTTTGGCCTTGTACAAGGCCCAGGAGATGAATGCCAGAAGGATATAGAAATGCTCTTCTACAGCTAGAGACCATGTATGAAACCAAATGCCCTCTGAATAATTTTGGAAAAAGAACGCCTCAGATAGCAAATTTGATAGGCCAACTTGTTCTCCTCGTAGACTTTCGATGAGGAAACTAAAGAAGATGACGAGATAGAATAAAGGGTAAATTTTGAAGCCTCGTCTCAGTAAAAAGGACCCAGGATTGATGGTACCCTTTGATTTAAAGGACTTAAAGAGAATACCTGAAACCAAATAGCCACTTAATACGAAGAACAGGTCCACACCGAACCAGCCCGCCATATTGAAGGGGGTATAAAAGGTGTGATGATGAAGTAGAACAAGTAAAACTGCGATACCCCTGAGGATATCTATTTCCCTTAATCGCATAATGGAGCCAAAGAGTGACTCAGGTCGGGAAAGAATGAGCTATTCGGAATAAATCAATTATTATACCAAAAATTGGAATTTCTCACTATTGCTATTTAGTCAGTCGAAATGAGGGGATGAACAGTTGTTTAGCAGAAATAAGAGTTAGAGACTGTTTAGGTTGATCATGTGTAGTTTAAAGGCAGGATATTAAGGCTCTGAGGCAGTTTTTTTGAGCTTTGTGCTAAGATGAGAAGGAAAAATACAAACTCAGGTTCTTGAAAGACAACTGTAAACAATAAGTATAAAGCTAAACAGGCTCTTAGTTTTGGTGGACAAATCGCCATTTATCCACAGGAGTATTTGGAGTAGAATTATTCTGTAACTTAGATAAAAATACAAGCGTAATGTCGGGTTTGGATATAGTTGAAGTCATATTACCCCTCCCTTTAAAGTCAAACTTTCACTATAGGGTTCCGGAAAATATGCTAGCGGAAGTGGCTGCAGGAAAGCGTGTATTGGTCCGATTTGGAAGAAGCAAAATTTATACTGGTCTCATAAGGTATGTAAACCCAGAGCTTCCCGCTGAACTGGATCATGAGCGACTGAAATACATTGATGAGGTGCTTGATCCGGTTCCTGTTTACCCAGAGTCTCATCTCCGATTGTTTGATTGGATGGCTTTCTACTATGCTTGTAGTGTAGGCCAAGTTTTTAAGGCTGCCCTTCCAGCTGGGATGAAGCCTGAAAGCAGTTTGCGAATTGAAATGACAGAGGGCCTAGAATGGGAAGATTGGGAACTGGAGGAGAAAGAATATTTGCTAATGGAGGCCCTGAGTATCCAACCGGTCTTGGGATTCAAGGAGGCAAGTGAGATTTGGGGAATAGCCAACCCCTCTCCAAGACTGAAGGCTATGGCGGGAAGAGGCCTCATTCGGTTGTACCAACAGGTAGAAGAAAAGTACAAGCCTAAATTCAAAACATACATAAAGCTCACAGCTCCTCTTCAACATCAAGATAAGATGTCAGAGGCACTTGATTCCTTGAGCCGGGCTCCTTCCCAGGAAAATATCATGATGCGCGTGATTCAGGCCTTTTTTCAAGAAAAGACCCTGCCTAAAACCGAGACCTTAAAAGAGTTGGGTGTAGGTTCGCAGGCATTGAAAGCGCTGGTTGAAAAAGGGTATTTGGAAGAAGAGGAAGTAAGGGTAGATCGAATGGAACTGTATGGGTATGAAGCTCAACCTCAACCCATCCAGTTCAATGAAGCCCAATCCAAGGCAGCTGAAACGATCCAAGCTCACATAGAGGAGGAAACCCAAAAGCCAATCTTGCTCCATGGTATTACAGGTTCAGGTAAAACCCACCTCTATACCCATTTCATGAAGGAAGCCCTGGCAGCAGGCAAACAAGTCCTATACCTCTTACCAGAAATTACCCTTACCAAGCAGATCATTGATCGTGTACAACATGAATTAGGGTATGCAGTTGGGGTTTATCATAGTCGCTTCAACGAACATGAACGTGTTGAAATCTTTCAAAAAGTAAGGAAAGGTGAATACAAGGCAGTTATTGGAGTTCGCTCCGCCATCTTTCTTCCTTTTCAAGACTTGGGATTGATTGTAGTTGATGAAGAACACGATCAATCCTTCAAGCAAGGCGAACCCGCCCCAAGATACAATGCACGGGATGTGAGTGTCTATTATGGATTCCAAGAGAATATTCCTGTCATATTGGGTTCTGCGACCCCAAGTTTTGAGACTTATTTTAATGCTCAGCGCAAAAAATATCATCTGGTTGAACTTCATCAACGCGCCATTGCTGCTAAGCTTCCCAAGGTGGAAGTCGTTGACATGCGAGTGCAGCGAAGAAAAGGACAAATTGATGGTGTTTTCTCCAAAGTCATGGTCAATGCAATGAAGGAAACCCTCGAAAAGGGGGAGCAGATTATTTTGTTCCAGAATCGCCGTGGCTACGCGCCTTACCTCATGTGCGAAACCTGTGGCCATGTCCCTCAGTGTATCAATTGTGATATTTCCTTGACCCTTCACAAGGAAAAAGGGCATTTGAGATGTCATTATTGTGGATATACCCATTTCCAAACACAAAAATGCGATAACTGCCATCACTATACCATGAGGTGGGGAGGCTTTGGAACCGAAAAGATCGCTGAAGCCGCTCAGGCATTATTTCCTGAGCATACTGTTGAGCGAATGGACTTGGACACAACCAGAGGGAAGTTTGCCTATCAGCAGTTGATCAATCGATTTGAAAATCAACAAATTGATATACTTGTGGGTACCCAAATGGTATCCAAAGGGCTTGATTTTGAGAATGTTACCTTGGTGGGTGTCATTCTGGCTGACAATTTATTGAGTTTTCCTGATTTTCGTGCCTACGAAAAGGCTTATCAATTGCTCACCCAAGTAGCGGGTAGGGCAGGGCGTTCTGAAAAGGAAGGCAAGGTCCTCATCCAGAGTTATGTTCCTGATAATGTTGTTCTACGCTCTATTCAGATTCCCTTTGAGCAATTTATGAGCAAAGAAATGCCAGGACGGAACCAATTGTTTTATCCTCCTTTTACCCGTTTGATCAGAATTGAGATCAAGCATAAAGATCGTTCCTTCCTAGAGGTGGAGAGCAAAAGAATGGACAAATTCCTCCGTCCCTTATTTGGAAAAAATATTTTGGGGCCAGACTATGCCCTGGTGGCAAGGGTTAGAAATGTCTACCGTATGCAGTTCCTCCTTAAAGTGGGCAAGGCACTCGACCCAGTAAAAGTACGGACTAGTATGGATGAAGCCATTGATCGATACTATCAGGAGGCACCAGATAAGACCTTGAGAGTTGTGGTGGATGTTGATCCTATGTAAATAATAGGACCCTAGGTATGTTTTCCTTGTTGAATGAGGCTTTCGGTAGCTTCATTTAAGGCCTTCACTTTTTCTTCAAAATCTCCGCTTAATTGATCTCTGTAAAGCTTTAAATTCTGAATAAGGTCCTCAACTTCCTCAGGAAGTATTTCTTCCAACACTTGTCTGAACCGCTTGGCAAAAGTGGGAGATTGTCCGTTTGTAGATATGGCTACTTTTAATGGGCCTCGGGTGACAATTGACCCTAAATAGAAATCGCACAAATCAGGCGTATCTGCCACATTAACAAGCTTTCCTTTTGCCTTCGCTGCCGTTCGAACTACTGCGTTTAGGTCCTGAAAGTTAGTTGCGGCAATGACCAGATCATGATCTTTGATATCGGTTGGGTGAAAGGGCTTATTGATGATGGTAACATCAAAATTTCCGCTTCTTAAGAGTTCCTTGATGGCAGGGTTTACCGAGGTTGTCACGATGGTAATATTGGCCCTAGGGCTACTTTTTAGGATAAAAGATAGCTTTTCGTATCCTACTTCTCCTGCTCCTACGATCAAGAGTTTCAATTCGTGTAGTTTGAGAAAAATAGGGTATAAAGGATTACGAGTTGATTGCTCCATGGGTAGAAATTTTGGAGGACTTAGAAAATAGAGATGGCTGGCTGGCATTTTCCCATGCTGGGTGGAGCCTAACGACCTCACCTACAATAATGATTCCTGGAGCACCTATTTGATGTTGGAGCATTTTCTTCTGAATAGCATGCATATTCCCAATGACAAAGCGTTCGTTTGAAGCTGAGCCATTCTGAACCACCATACAAGGAATATCCCCTTTTCCAGCCTCAGCAAATTTTCTAGCGATTTGGTCAATTTTTCTTGTACCCATAAGAATCGCAATGGTCGATGAGGATTGAATAGCCAGATCCAAATCTTTCGATAATTCACCTGAACGAGTAGAAGCGGTTACAACCCAAAAACTTTCATTGATTCCTCGGCAGGTCATAGGTATATGCTGAAGACCAGGTACAGAAATACAACTGGATATACCAGGAATAACATGCACTTTAATACCATGTATGTTAGCATAATCCAGTTCCTCATATCCTCTCCCAAAAACAAAAGGATCTCCTCCTTTGAGCCGCACTACATTTCCTTTTTCAAGGGCTTTTTCTATGAGTAATTGATTGATGTGTTCCTGAGATGAATAGTGTTTTCCTGCTCGTTTGCCTACAAAAATGCATTCACAATCTGCTGATGCCTCCTTCAACATCCTTGGATCTACCAAGGCATCATAAAGAATCACATTCGCAGCTTGAATGGCCTTTAGGCCTTTTACTGTAATAAGCTCTGGATCTCCTGGCCCGGCTCCAACGAGTGTTATAGATGGGCAAGTAGGGTCGGAACTACCTGATGGTCCCTTTCTTGAAGGTGTATGCTTGGGTATAAATACCATAATTGTATCTGATTACCTAAGCAAGGTAAAAAAATACTTAATAAATATTAGTAATAGTACTTAATTTTGTATTATTGTTTTTAGGTATACGCATGGCGCATACGTTATTGTACTTCTTAACTAAGTAACTATGATCAAGATTGTCGTGGTGGGGAATGGGATGGTAGGCTATAAGTTTTGCGAAAAATTCGTTGCCAGAGGACTTCAAGGAACTCACGACCTAAGAGTCTTTGGAGCAGAACACTATCCTGCCTATGATCGGGTTCATTTAAGTGAATATTTTGGTGAAAAAGGAGCGGACGATTTGTTGATGGCTCCTTCTACATGGTATGGTGACAAAGGGATTAGCCTCCATACAGGAGAATTAATTACAAACATTGACAGAGAGAAGAAAGAAATTACCTCCCATCTAGGAACGGTATACGCCTACGATATCTTGGTCTTGGCAACTGGCTCAAACCCCTTTGTTCCACCCATACCAGGAGTAGAAAAGAATGGTGTTTTCGTATACCGAACCCTAGAAGACCTTGATGGAATCATGTCCTATGGTCAAAAAATAAAGGAAGAGGGCAAGTTCAAAGCAGGTGTACTTGGGGGTGGTTTACTTGGGTTGGAAGCGGCAAAAGCCGTGATGGATATGGGGTTGAGTCCCGTAGTCGTGGAACTTGCCAATCGATTAATGCCTCGTCAGTTAGATGATGCAGGTGCCGCCTTATTGAAAGAAACCATTGAAGAATTAGGTATCAAAGTCCTTTTGGGTAAAATGTCCACAAGCATCGAAGGTCAAGAGGCTATTTCAGGCTTAGCCTTCAAAGATGGTGAGCTTGAGGACTTGGATATGCTGGTTATTTCAGCTGGTATTAGACCTAGGGACGAATTGGCTAGGAAATGTGGATTAGAGGTAGGCAATAGAGGAGGAATAGTAGTGGACGAATTTATGCAAAGCTCAGATCCATCCATCTACGTGATTGGGGAAGCTGCGCTCTACAAAGAAAAAATATATGGTCTGGTAGCACCCGGATATGACATGGCAGAAGTTGCTTTGAGTCATATGGTCGGTGAAGCTAAGTCGATGGCTGAGACGGTTGACATGTCCGCCAAGCTGAAGTTAATCGGTGTGGATGTCGCCTCTTTTGGTGAGGCTTTGGCAGAAGGAAAGGAGGTTCGAACCATTTCTTTTCAGGATAAGCTCAAAGGGACTTACAAAAGAATAAATATTAGCCAAGACGGGACAAAACTTCTTGGTGGCATCTTGGTCGGAGAGGCAGATGACTACAACATGCTGCTTCAAATTTGTAAGAATGGATTGGCTATTCCTCCCAATCCTGAAGACTTGATCCTGGGTGCTCGTGGAGGAGAATCTGTGGCTGGATCAGTCATGGACCTGCCAGATGAAGCTGTTATTTGTTCATGCGAATCTGTCAGCAAAGGGCAAATCTGTGAAGCCGTCAACAATGGGAGTTGTCAGGATTTGAAGGGATTAACTTCCGCTACAAAAGCTACTTCAGGCTGTGGAGGATGTAAACCGATGGTAGTTGACCTCTTGAATGAGAGTTTAAAAGCCATGGGAAAGACGGTAAAGCCTACCATTTGTTGTCATTTTCCCTACTCGAGAAGAGAACTCTACGATATCATCAAGATTAAAAGAATCAGAACCTATAATGAGGCATTAGATACAATTGGAAATGGAGATGGTTGTGAGATATGTAAACCTGCACTAGCCTCTATCTTTGCAAGCATTTACAACGAAACTGCCTCCGCACAGGATACCATCCAGGATACCAATGACCGATTCCTGGCCAATATTCAGCGAAATGGAACTTATTCCGTGGTGCCTAGAATCCCTGGCGGTGAAATTACGCCAGAAAAGCTAATCGCATTGGGCGCAGTAGCTCAAAAATACCAGCTCTACACAAAGATCACGGGAGGACAACGAATCGACCTGTTTGGAGCAAGAATTGATCAATTGCCCCTCATTTGGGAGGAGTTGATCGAAGCTGGTTTTGAAAGTGGGCATGCCTACGGTAAGGCCCTTCGAACCGTAAAAAGTTGTGTGGGTTCCACCTGGTGCAGGTATGGGATGGATGAATCTGTAAGTTTTGCCATTGAGCTAGAAAACAGATATAGAGGAATTAGATCCCCGCATAAGCTCAAAGGTGGGGTATCAGGCTGCATTAGAGAATGTGCAGAGGCTCGCTGCAAGGATTTTGGTGTGATAGCCACGGAAACAGGATGGAACCTTTACGTTGCAGGGAACGGGGGAGCCAAACCCAAACATGCTTTGTTGTTGGCCGAAGGAATCGACAAAGAAAGCTGTATTTCTTATATCGATAGATACCTCATGTTTTACATGAAAACGGCAGCCCCCTTGACCAGAACAGCAGCATGGTTGGAGAAATTGGAAGGTGGTCTTTCCTATTTGAAGGAGGTGGTTGTTGATGACAAATTGGGTATTGCAAAAGAACTTGAAGCTGAAATGCAATTGTTAGTAGACACCTTTTCCTGTGAATGGAAAGAAGTGGTTAACAATCCAGAGTTGAGGAAGCGTTTTACGCACTTTGTTAATACCGACGAGGCAGATGATAACCTCAATTTTATTCCGATGAGAGATCAAAAAATGCCTCAGAGATGGTCAAAATAACCTTGTAAAGAAGAAAAAAATGGAATCATTACTCCAAAAATATAAATCCGTAAGCCTAGACGAAGTAACTACATGGTTTAAGGCGGCTCCTGTAGAAGCCTTTCCAAAAGATGGAGGTGCTTGTATCAAATACAGAGACCGGCAAATCGCGGTCTTTCGTTTCAGTAGAAAAAATGCCTGGTATGCCAGCCAAAACCTGTGCCCGCATAAATTGGAAATGGTCCTTTCCAGAGGCCTACTAGGGGATGAAGAAGGAATTCCCAAGGTAGCTTGTCCCCTCCATAAGAAGACTTTTTCCCTTGAAACAGGGGAGAATCTTCAAAAGAGCGTGGAGAGCATTGCCGTTTATCCTGTAAAAATTGAAAATGGATATGTCTACGTTGGATTTAGGGATTAAAGATCTGGACATGGACATGTATTCTCAATCCTTCAAGGCTTGTATCGAAGACTTCGATGCTGCTAATCAAGCAGATCCAAGGAAAACCTTATTTCAAGGGAATTCATGGGCGTATGAACATTTATATGGACTCAGAATGACGAGTTTTCTGAAGGAGTTTGAGCCAAATGCCTCAGAGGAACTTCATCTTGCAGCCAGGTGTCAGCATATTTGTCGTTGGGAAATTCCTCGTTCAAGTTTTCCTATGGACAAAAAGGGATATTATGCCTGGCGCAACAAGCTTAAAGTATTCCATGGGGAAAAGGCTGCAGAAATCATGTCTGCTCATGGATATAGTGAAAGCCAAATTGAGCGGGTAAAAGAATTGCTATCCAAGAAAAAACTAAGGAAGGACCTTGAAACCCAAATCTTAGAGGACGTGATATGCTTAGTCTTTCTTCAATTTTATTTGGATGATTTTGCCGAAGGCTACCCAGCGGAAAAGGTGATTGATATCCTACAAAAAACATGGAGGAAAATGAGTGATCGTGGACAAAAAAAGGCGCTTGAACTTGATTTGACTCCTTCTTCCGTGCATCTTATTCAGCAAGCATTAAGCTGAATGTGTTGCTCTTAGTCTCTCCAGTCGATTATTATGTCTAATCAAAGTACCCTGCTTTTCAGAAGACTCAGCCAATGGTATTTATTGGCTTTGACCGCCATAGGGATCGTCTTGTTGATTAGTCATGGCCTTATCAATAGCCATTTAGACAAACAATTAAATGACTCTAGAGTAGTCAATGTGGCGGGACGTCAGAGAATGCTGAGCCAGAAAATCTCAAAAGAAGTTCTAAACCTCTCCCTCCAATCGGAAAATGCTAATTCGACAACTTTTATCAGACTTAAGCGGGGCTTAAAGGCTACCGTAGCTTTATGGAAAAGCTCTCATGAAGGTCTGAAAAATGGGAATTCTAAACTGGGCTTGCCAGGAAATAACAGCCAGGAAATCATGGATATGTTTGCGGACATAGAACCGCATTTCGACTCCATGTATCAAGCATGCCTCTCCCTTTCAGATTTCAACAAGCCTTCATCAAACAACCTTGACAAAGCCACTCGTCTTCTCCTGAAGCACGAGCCTCTTTTTTTGGAGAAAATGGATCAGATTGTATTCAAATATGATGAAGAGGCCAAAAACAAGGTCATCCAACTCAGAAGGATTGAGGACATGCTGCTCATTTTTGCCTTGGCTACCCTCATTATCGAATTACTGTTCATTTTCCGGCCCATGGCAAATTATGTCAAAAAAATCGTGCAGGATTTAATCAAGGCAGAAGAAATTGCGCAAGAACAAACAGAGGAAATGACAGTGCTCTACAAGGAAAAAGAACAATCAGTAGTTGAGTTAAGGGCTTTGAATTATGCACTTGACCAAGCTTCCCTCTTTGCTTCAACTACCCTCGATGGCAATATTATCTACATCAGTAAAAAGTTGAAGGATTTTCTTGGGTACAAGGGAGAGGAATTTATGGGGAGTTTTTCTGAAATCCTTTCCACCAAAGAAGGAGAGCAACAATACATTGCCTCCGTTCTTCGTACACCACGTTCCAATATTTGGACAGGAGAATGGTCGATTACAACAAGAGACGGAAAAGCCGCATGGCTAGAGTCCTCTATTGTCCCTGTAAACCGAGCAGGTGTCCAGCAGGATTTTTTGATAATCTGTAATGACATCACAGGGCGGAAGGAGACTGAGGAAAAACTGAAAGCGATTACAGAAGACCGTATTCAGGAAGAAGTTCGTATCCAGCGTGCTCGCTCTCTACAAGTAATCAAAGCGCAGGAAAAAGAAAGAAAACGAATTGCACGGGATATACATGATGGCATAGGCCAGATGCTGACTGCCTTGAAGTTCAACCTGGAAGCCCTGAATATTGAAAAGCATAGCCAAGAAAAGACTTCTGAAAACATACAAAATCTGAAGTTCCTCACCTCCAAGTTGATCAAAGGAGTTAGGATGGCCACTTTCAATTTGACGCCACCTGAATTGAGTGATTATGGGATCGCGACGGCTTTGTCTCGATTGGCTGGCGAACTGAAGAAACTAAGTGCGCAGGAAATTCTATTTGAAAATAAGACCCATTTCGAGGGCCGATTGCCTCAAATTGTAGAAACCAACATCTACAGAGTTATTCAGGAGGCGGTGAACAACGCTATTAAATATGCTGAGGCTCCATTTATATTGATTACCCTGGCCCATAGCGAAAATATGCTCAGTATTCTGGTGGAAGACCATGGAAAAGGGTTTGACATGGAGGAAATGGGCAAAAAAGAAATATCTGAGGACGGGTCGAACATGGGCCTTGCTTTCATGAGGGAGCGTATAGCCTATGTAAATGGACGATTGTTTATCCTATCAGCTCCCAATGAAGGCACAAGAATTACCGTAAATGTTCCACTAGATCCTACAAAACTAGCAGGAGCCAGAAGTGAGAATGAAGGATAATTTCTTGGGAACAAAGAATACTTACAGTATATTTCGGGAATGGGAGAATTTTCTACGTAATTCTTCCTAGGTAGAATGAGACAAAAGACATGAGTGGTCCCACTGAACATATCAGAGTAGTTTTAGCTGACGATCATTCCTTGGTAAGGGATGGAATCAAAGCCTTGCTACAGGAAAGCTCCTTCATTGAGGTGATTGCAGAAGCCTCTAATGGAGAAGAAGCCTTGGGTATGGTAGGTGAATTGAATCCAGATCTACTTATCGTAGATATTAGAATGCCGGTCTTAAATGGTATTCAGACCGTAAGCAAACTCAAAGAAACCTCTCCCGATGTCAAGGCCCTTGTTCTCTCCATGCACGATTCTGATGAGTATGTTTTAAACTCAGTAGAAGCAGGTGCATCTGGTTACTTGTTGAAAGACACCTCCAAAGACGAGTTTATCAAGGCTATTCAGACCATTGTGAAAGGGGAAAAATACTTTTCAGCAGATATCTCTACCATTCTCGTTAAAAAATACCTCGAAAAAGTAAAGACTCCTTCCTCTGAGCCTGATAGCATCCCCGAATCTCCACAGGAGCTGGTTTCTCTCACCAGAAGGCAAAAGCAAATCCTTGAACTTGCCATTGGGGGCATGAGTAACAAAGAAATTGCAGAGCACCTTGGGAAAAGCATCAGAACGGTTGAAGCACATCGTTTCTCCTTGATGAAGAAACTCGAGGTGAAAAACCTTGCCGAACTTACCTTAAAAGCCAAAGAACTTGGCTTAATCAGCTGAATCAACTGTTAACCCTTTATTCCAACTTCTTTTCTTGAATTCTCAAATCAGCTCGTAAGAGCTGTAGGGATGGATTTTACGTATTTTTAAGTAATAATTAAGTATTAATTAGGTATTTTTGTTTAAATACTTATATATTGAATTCGTATTCGAAGGAATCTACTGACTTCTGCCTCGCTAGGGAACATACTAACCTAAATTACTATGAATTCAATATTCAAAATTAAGTATTTGGGCTTAATTGCCCTGGGAATTTGTTGCTGGATGAATTCCTATGCGCAGTTTACCCTGACAGGGGAGGTTCGTCCAAGGACAGAATTTAGAAATGGGTTTAAAACACCTACGACACCTGAAAACCAAGTTGCCTTTTTTACCGAACAAAGAAGCCGCATCTATTTCGATTATGCTGCTGAAAAGTATAAGTTCAGACTTTCACTCCAGGATGTGAGAGTATGGGGCGAGGTACCCCAGATTTTTAAGCAAGAGGATGGGAATACCTACCTAAGTGAAGCCTGGGGTCAATACTTCCTAACTTCCAAATTATCAATCAAAGCTGGTCGCCAAATCATTTCCTATGATAACCAACGAATACTCGGAGGATTGGAATGGGCCCAACAAGGGAGAAGGCATGACGCATTGCTCCTAATTTTCGAAGACAAGGAAAAGAAAACGAAACTTCATATTGGAGGAGCCTTGAACTCAGATGATGATGTGGCTGAACCAGCTTATATCCAGAGTCCTTCTGCAGGATTCTATTCAGTTGCAGGTTCCTACAAAAACATGGCCTACGCATGGTTTAACAAAGGATCTAAGCTCGGTAATTTCTCGCTCCTTGCCTTGAACAACGGCTTCCAAAATCCAGCCGACTCTACCGTTTATTACAAGCAAACCCTAGGTGGAATTGCGAGTGTCAAGCTAGGAAAAAAGTTGACTCTTGGAGCTGACGCTTACTACCAAACGGGGAAAATTAGAACCTCTGATGTAAATGCCCTCCTAGCTGGGGTAAATCTAACTCTTAAGACTAAGTTGACACCTGTTAAAGTTGGGGTAGAATATATCTCTGGTAAAGACGATACAGATACCGATGAAAACACCATTACCAATTTCTCTCCAGATTTCGGTACCAACCATGCACACAACGGTTTTATGGACTATTTCTTCGTAGGCCCTGCAAATGGAAATGTTGGTGTTACAGACTTCTATGTAAAGACGAAGTTTAAGCTAAAAAAAGGAGCCTTAGTGGCCAATGCACATGAATTCCTGACAGGATCAGTTCAACTAGATGAAGGAGGGAATGAACTAAATAGGGCCATGGGAATGGAGCTTGATCTTGTTTATGTCGTCAAACTAGCCCCTGCTGTTACCTTCAACCTGGGTTATTCTCACCTAATGGCAAGTTCGACTATGCTAGAATTGCGTCCGGGGACTGCCACCCAAAATAACTGGGCTTGGGCTATGATCACCTTTAAGCCTACACTATTTGCCAGTAAAAAGGAAAAATAATCCTCACCAAAATCGAAAAACCAAATCATGTTTAAATCATATTTTTCAATTCTGATGCTTATCAGTCTAATGGGACTGTCAGCATGTGTGGAAAGCGGAAGTGCAACTACTTCCACCGCCACCACCAGCCAAGCAACGCTTGCCATTGAGAAGCCTCAGCTTACTTTTGGCTTTATCAAGCTAACCGACATGGCTCCTTTGGCCATAGCCAAGGAATTAGGATACTTTGAAGATGAAGGACTCTTCGTAACCATCGAAGCTCAGTCAAACTGGAAAAATGTTCTCGACCGTGTGATTGATGGGCAATTAGATGGTTCTCATATGCTCGCCGGTCAGCCGATTGCTGCAGGTGCCGGTTTTGGCCGTCAGGCAGAATTGATCACTCCCTTCTCAATGGACCTAAATGGCAATGGTATTACTGTTTCCAACGATGTCTGGGGAAAAATGAAGGGAAATATCCCTAAGGACAGTGAAGGTAAACCGATTCACCCGATCAAGGCAGATGCCCTTAAGCCAGTAGTAGAATCCTATAAAAACAACGGAGACGCGTTTAAGATGGGTATGGTATTTCCCGTTTCAACCCACAATTATGAAATCAGATATTGGTTGGCTGCGGCAGGAATTCATCCAGGTATGTATACGGCTAGCAATATTCAAGGCCAAGTGGACGCTGATGTCTTGTTGTCTGTAACGCCTCCTCCCCAAATGCCAGCTACCCTTGAAGCAGGGACCATTTATGGATACTGTGTAGGTGAGCCTTGGAATCAACAAGCGGTATTCCGTGGAATTGGAGTTCCTGTAACGACCAACTATGACATCTGGAAAAACAACCCAGAAAAAGTCTTTGTGATGAGAAAAGACTTTGCTGAGAAATATCCCAATACAACCCTTGCCATTACCAAGGCTTTGATTAGAGCTGCAAAATGGCTCGATGCTGAAGGGAATCGTCCTAAGGCAGTAGGTATTTTATCTATGCCAGACTATGTGGGGGCCGACTCCATTGTGATTGCCAATTCTATGACAGGAACCTTTGAGTTTGAAAAAGGGGATAAGCGTTCTATGCCTGATTTCAATGTATTCTACCGGTATAATGCGACCTATCCATTCTACTCTGATGGAATCTGGTTCCTGACTCAAATGAGAAGATGGGGACAAATTCCAGAGGCAAAACCCGCCAACTGGTACAGCGACAAGATCAAAGAGATTTACCGCCCCGATATCTGGCAAAAGGCGGCTGCCCTTTTGGTTAAAGAAGGAAAGATTCCAGCCAGTGATATCCCTGAAACAGATGGCTATAAGGCCCCAAGCAAGGATTTTATTGATGGAAAAGTATACGATGCAAAAGATCCCATAGGATATATCAACAGCTTCCAGATTGGCAACAAAGACGCCTCTCAGTAACAAGTTTTATTCTGGTTCATAGAAAGTAGAAGCTGTAAATGCTGGGACGATTAGTCGATTTGCAGCTTCGCTTTCTTTCCCTACCCATCTCAAGACAACTAATTAAGATGACAATGAAAGAAGCAGCTTTACAGATACCACAAAAATCCTCTGTCCTCAAGGACATCGGTGAAAAACTAAAAGGGCTCGTACCGGGTAAAGCGAGTGTCCTTAATGGCCTAAAGAAGCTAGGAATTACCCTTTTGTCGATTGGTACTTTTATCCTAATCTGGCATTTTGGCTCTCAAGCCCTCTACAAAATGGAGGCTTCCTATAAAATTCAATCTGCCCTAGAAACACAGGGCGAAGTAGCAGCAAAAGAAGTGGAAGCCTGTATTCTCTCAGGAGAAAAGAGTTGCCAACCCAATACCTTACCCTCACCCGCCCAAGTTCTTACTGCAGCTCAAACCCTTTGGGCAGATTATCAGGTGATTAGCCAAAAAAAGGCAGACTTTAAGGCTAAGGTTGCCAATACCAATGCTCAAAGGAAGTCGCAAGGACTTACCGCTATAGTCTACACAGGTAGACCTTCATTTGTTGACCAAATATTTACCAGCCTGAAAACAGTTTTATTTGGGTTCTTTCTGGCCTGTTTTATCGCAGTTCCTATTGGGATTGTGATTGGTTTTAATGACAATCTGAGAACTGCCTTCAATTGGTTGGTTCAGATTTTTAAGCCAGTTTCGCCTGTGGTGTGGCTACTTTTGGTATTTATGATTGTCAAAACGCTGACCCTTGGCACCACTGAGGATACCTCCTTTATGATATCGAGTATTTCAGTTGCGCTATGTGCCATGTGGGCGACCTTGGTCAATACCAGTGTAGGAGTATCCTCCGTCAATAAAGACTACATCAATGTAGCGAAGGTCCTGAAACTGGGCGTAGGCAAAAAGATCTTCAAGATTATCCTTCCTTCTTCTATTCCTCTGATTTTTACGGGCCTACGGATTACAGTGTCCGTTGCTTGGATGGTTGTCATTGCCATCGAACTCTTGGCTCAAAGTCCAGGCTTAGGAACCTTTGTTTGGGAGGAGTTCCAAAACGGAGCGAATGATTCTAACGCCAAAATCATTGTGGCCATGTTTGTCATTGGAATCATTGGATTCCTTTTAGATAGAATCATGTTCTGGATCCAAAAATCAGTCTCATTTGAAAAGGCCCTTGCCTAATTAACAGATCGAATTAGTTGTTTCTTTCAGGGATCATACCGGGTCAAGTTGGCAAAAGAGCAAGGTAGTTTGTCATCATACCATCAAGCTTGTCAACTTCCTGGGATTCCCTTAATCAATCAAAATTATGAAAGAGCCTATAATTGAGTTTAAACGTGTCAGCAAATGGTACGGTGAGGGAGCCAACAAAACCCACGTACTCAGGGACATTAACCTAAAAATATATGAGGGGGAGTTTTTGGCCATCGTCGGATTTACGGGCTCAGGCAAAACTACCCTTATCAATATGATCAGTGGTCTACTAAGCCCTTCGGAAGGGGAGGTTTTATATAGAGGGAAAAAGATTTTAGGACCTGGGCCAGAGCGTGGCATCATTTTCCAAAATTATTCCCTGTTGCCATGGATGACTGTCTATCAGAATGTTGCCTTGGCTGTAAACAAGGTATTCCCCTCTTGGGACAGAAAGAAAAGGGATGAACATATCAAGAAGTTTGTGAAGATGGTTAATCTGACCCCGGCTTTGAACAAACGTCCCGCTGAATTATCAGGGGGGATGAGGCAAAGAGTGTCTGTAGCCAGGGTTTTGTGTACGGATCCAGATGTCTTGTTGATGGATGAACCCTTGGGAGCACTAGATGCCTTAACACGAGGTAACCTACAACAGGAAATCCTCAAGATATGGAGTGCCAACAAACGTACGGCCTGTTTGATCACAAATGATGTAGATGAGGGAATTTTGATGGCCGATCGCATTATTCCCCTTAATCCTGGACCTAATGCTACACTTGGACCTGAGTATAGCATTGAACTGGAGCGACCAAGAGACAAAAAGGCCCTCAACACTGATCCTGAATTCAAACGAGTCAGGACAGAAATTCTCAATTATCTCGTTAAGCTGGGGGAAAACTCCAAGCTCCAATCCACAAAAACTTTCCATTTGCCTGGTTTGAAGCCACGAATCAGCAAAGGATTTTCATTTGGAAGAAGAGCATAGTCAATCATTTATCTATCAAGAATCAAATTATGGTAACACCTATCGCCAATATACCTGCCTCATCTACCATGACTTCAACTGATGAAGTCATGTTGAGAATGAAGGACCTGACCAAGGTTTATCCTACGCCTAAAGGAGAATACGTCGTCCTAGAGAACCTTCAATTGGAGATCAAAAAGGAAGAATTTGTATCCATTATTGGGCATTCCGGTTGTGGGAAAACAACCCTGTTGACCATGGTGGCAGGCTTAAATGATATTTCAGGCGGGCAAATTTTGATTAACAAAGAGCCTATTTCTGGTCCAGGGCCTGATCGTGCAGTGATCTTTCAGTCTCCTAGCTTGATGCCTTGGATGACCTCATTGGAGAATGTCATGATTGGGGTAAGGGAAGTGTTTGGATATGCCAAGAAGAAAGAGCAGGAGGACATCGCGAAATATTATCTCAGTAGGGTAGGGCTTGAGTCCGCCTTTTTCAAGAAGGCGAGTGAGCTATCGCAGGGTATGCAGCAAAGAGTTGGGATTGCCAGAGCCTTTGCCCTTAAACCCAAGATATTATTGTTGGATGAACCATTTGGTATGTTGGATTCCCTTACCAGAGCAGAATTACAAGACGTTTTGCTTGAAATTTGGGATAAGGAAAAGATCACGGCTATCCAAATTACTCATGATGTTGATGAAGCCATTTTCCTAGCGGATAGAATTATCATGATGACCTCTGGGCCTCGCGCCAAGGTGGGCGATATTCTATCTATTGACTTTGAAAGACCAAGGGAAAGAAAAGAAATCCTGAATCATCCAGATTACTATCGATATAGAAAACACTTGATCGATTTTCTTGAACACTAGGGAGTTATAGGGCAAGGAGGATGAGGCAAACAGACATCTAGTGTAATTTTCATATATTACCCCTGTATTAACTCATTCTTTAGGAACCCTACCTACTACTCTCATCCAAGCTAATTTTATCTTTGAATCCGTGGAAATAGCAGATATCCTGCTCTTTCTGTGAAGCTGTTTACGTCAGTTCCATGAGGAAAACGACTGTGCATGAATCTACCTGCTCCTACTGTGGAGTAGGCTGCGGCATTTTGGTGAAAAAAGATTACAAAGGCCAACTCTCTGTAGAAGGAAATCCTGATCATCCTGCCAATAAAGGTATGTTATGCTCTAAGGGGCGAAACCTTCATTATGTGGTTCAGGATACAACAGATAGGTTATTATATCCTCATATGAGGTATAGTAGAGAGAGTCAGCTAAAGCGTGTATCATGGGATGCAGCTATGAAAAGGGCGGCAGCTGTATTTGGCTCCATTATCAAAAAGCACGGACCTGATTCTGTCGGATTTTATGTATCTGGGCAATGCTTAACGGAGGAATACTACCTTGTTAATAAGCTGGTGAAGGGTTTTATAGGGACGAATAATATCGATACCAATTCTCGCTTGTGCATGAGTTCAGCGGTTGCCGGTTACGTTAAGACTTTTGGCGAAGACAGTGTACCGATCAGTTATGAGGACATTGAGTTGGCAGATACCTTTCTCATTGCGGGTGCAAACCCTGCTTGGTGCCATCCTATCTTATTCCGAAGACTTGAAGCCCATAAAGCGCAACATCCCAAAGTTAAGATCATTGTTGTTGACCCAAGGAAAACAGCTAGTTGTTCTATTGCTGACTTGCACCTGCAAATTTTACCCGGTACCGATGTCTATCTATTTGCAGCCCTAGCACGTAGGCTTTGGGAAACGAAGAGAATAGACGCGCAATTTATCCGTAACCACACAGAAGGATTTGAAGCTTATAAGGCCTGGTTCCTGCAAATTCCCCTTCGAAAGGCAGCAAAGATCTGTGGGATTGAAGTTGATTTGATTAAAAAAGCAGCCAACTTAATAGGAAATGCAAAGGGCTTTATCAGCATGTGGGCCATGGGCTTAAACCAGAGTGTTTTTGGAGTGGATAAAAACCTAAGCTTGCTGAATCTATCCCTTATGACAGGGCATGTAGGAAAGCCGGGTTCTGGACCTTTTTCCCTCACCGGCCAACCTAATGCCATGGGAGGGAGAGAGGTAGGAGGAATGTCTACCTTACTAGCAGCTCATCGAGATCAAAAAAATCCTCATCATAGAAAAGAAGTCGCCAACTTTTGGGGGGTGCAGGACCTTCCGGCTAAACCAGGCTTGACAGCAACTCAAATGTTTGATGCCTTGGAAAATGGTTCCATGAAAGCCGTTTGGATTATTTGTACAAATCCTATGGTAAGCCTGCCTCAGTCTAACCGAATGGAAAGAGCCCTAAAGAATGCTCGATTTGTAGTGGTACAGGATATTTCGAATAGATCCGATACAGCCGCTTTTGCAGACCTGGTCCTACCAGCCGCAGGTTGGTTAGAGAAGGAAGGTACCATGACCAATTCCGATAGAAGGATAAATTACCTGCCCAAAGTCATAGATGCCCCAGGAGAAGCTCTAGCAGATGCTGAGATTCTTTGTCGATTTGCCCAGGAGATGGGATATGCTGGTTTTGATTTTAACAATGCTTCAGAAATTTATGATGAACATTGCTCACTCACCAGAGGAACCAATATTGATATTTCTGGGCTGAATTATAATAGACTACAACAAGAAGGTTCTTTTCAATGGCCCGTTCCATACGAAGATCATCAAGGTACTGAGCGACTTTTTACAGACAAAAAGTTTTATACTCCTAGCCAAAAGGCACAATTCAACATCCCATCTCAAGACCAAACTCCATCAGAGCCTCCTTCAACCTCCTTTCCCCTCATTCTCACCACAGGCAGAATTAGAGATCAATGGCATACCATGACCAAGACAGGCAAGGTCCAAAAGCTAAATAGCCATTATCCAAGAGCCTTTTTGGAAATTCATCCAGTGGATGCAGTAATACGAGACATAAAAGATGGCGATGTAGTCATTGTCAAAAATCCTAGAGGGGAGGTCAGGGTAAAGGCTAAGGTTTCTAGGACTATCAGATCGGGTGTTGTGTTCCTTCCCATGCATTGGGGGAAAATCCTCAACCAAAGTTTCTCCAGAGCCAACAACCTTACTGCCAACAGATTTGATCCTGTTTCCAAGGAACCCGACTTTAAATATGCCACTGTTGAGGTAGATAAATATGTCAAACCCAAACAAAAGATTTGTATCATCGGTGCGGGTGCAGCTGCTTATAGATTTGTGGAGTCATACAGGACCCTCAATCAAACTGATGAAATTCATGTTTTCTCTAAGGAAGAATTTCCCTTCTATAACCGTGTCCTTCTTCCAGAATATATAAGTGAACAATTAAGCTGGGAGGATCTAGAGAAGATCAAACGACATGAATTGAGAAAGCTGAACATCAAGCTTTACCCTGAAACAGCCATAGAAAAGATCGATACCCAACAAAAAGAAATTCTGGACCATACAGGAAAAACGCATTCGTATGATGTCCTGATTGGAGCTACAGGAAGTCGCCCCTATATCCCTAGAGAGGTTCCGATGAAGATGCCAGGTGTATTTACGATGAGAGAAAGAGGGGATGCCGATCGATTAAAAGAGTATTTAAATGCCTCTGGACTCCCCAAGCAGGAACAGCGAGTCTTGATTGCAGGTGGAGGCTTGTTGGGGCTAGAATTAGCCGCTTCGCTCAGAACGACTGGAGTCCAAGTTACGGTCATCCAGAGAGGTTCTAGGTTAATGGTCAGGCAATTGGACCCGACCGGTAGCAGGGTATTGGCTGAGGAGGTGGCAGAAAGAGGAATTCAAATTTACTTTGATAATGAAGTAGATACCATTTTCTCTTCCGAGGGAAGTAAAAACTTAACAGTTACCCTGAAGAGTGGGAAAATAATTTCTTGTTATACGCTGGTCTTTGCCATTGGAACAAGACCCAATATTGAGTTATTCAAAGCTGCAGGGGTTAATTGTTCTAGAGGAGTGGAGGTAAATGAGTACCTGCAAAGCAGCGATCCCAATCTTTATTGTATAGGAGAAATCGCTGAATTTAAGCAAAAACTGTATGGCATTACCTCTGCCGCAGAGCAACAGGCCGAATCCCTAGCCCATTATCTATGGGGAGATTTGGGTAGTATTTACCAAGGTTCGACGGCTATGAATATCCTTAAGTTTGAGGACTTGAGCCTATGTAGTATTGGTGAGATTCATTATCCTAAACACGATCCCAATTACGAGGAAATCATCTTTACGGACCTCAACAAACGCTACTACAAAAAGTGCATTGTCAAAAATGACAAGTTAGTAGGTGCCATTCTCATTGGGGACAAAGCTGAGTTTGCGGAATATAAAACGCTCATTGACGAACAGGTAGAATTATCTGAAAAAAGAAACGAACTACTTCGTTCTGGCAAGGCTCCCAAGGCGGTCAAAGGCAAGATGATTTGTAGCTGTAACCATGTAGGTACAGGTAATATCAAAGATCTGATCCAGGAAGGAACAACAGACTTTGAAGGAATATGTAAAATTTCTGGAGCTGGTTTGGGCTGCGGTAGTTGTAAACCAGAGGTGAAAAGCTTCCTAACTGAACACCTAGTGTAAGAACTTATGGATATGTCTGACGAACAAAAGGAACTGATCCGCATAAAAGTCAAGGGAGGCGTTCTCTCTCCAAGTGAATTGAGGAAGATCATAGATATGGCGGAAAGGCTTGGGCTGAAATCTATTCATTTTGGTTCAAGGCAAGATATTCTCTTTCCCTTTTCTTCAGGTCAAACGAATTTGATTCAACAGTTTCAAGATATTAAGTATGAATTCCTTAACCGGAAGAAGACCCAAAATATTTCCTCCTCTTATGTGACAGCGGATATTTTTTCTTCCACCTCTTGGTTGAATGGTGCCACATATCTGTACATTCTAGAGCAATTTGGAGATGATCCCAGTCTAGAAATCAACATCGTTGATCCTCAGCAGCAAATTGTACCCCTTTTCGCTGCACAACTGAATTTTATTGCTTCTCCCGAGGAGGATTATTGGTACCTCTACCTCCGCTTACCCAATATGGAGGGGATTCATTGTTTCCCCGCCCTGATATATACCTGGGACATTGCCCTCATAGCGAGGACAATTGAAAGCACCTACGAGGAGATGGAAAATATACAGGAGCTGTTTGAGGAGTTGAACAACGAGCTGGACACCAATAACAGGACTATATCTCAGCCTTTACAACTGCCATTTCAAGCCTTCCCTTATTATGAAGGCATGAACAAAATGAGCATTGATAAATATTGGTTAGGGCTGTATTGGAGAAATAATTGTTATGATTTGGCTTTCCTCAAGGCAATGTGTACGCTTTGCCTCGATTGTAAGATTGGGAAAATATGTCTTACTCCATGGAAATCCTTTATTGTAAAGGGGATTGATCGTAGAGATCGACTGAGATGGGAAAAGCTATTAGGTAAATTCGGAATCAATGTGCGGCACTCTTCCCTTGAGTTAAATTGGCACCTTCCGCTGATAGATGGAGAAGCCTTAGCCCTAAAGCAGTTCATTGTTCGAAACTTTGATCAAAATGACATCAGTACCTATGGCCTGACCTTTTCTATTAAGAGCAGTTATGGCATCAATTTTACTTCCATTGTCATAGAGAAAAATCCACAGCCAAAGATTGTGAATGACTTCCAAATTAGGCCTACTTACAACGTCCTCTATTGTGAGAATTTCAATCCAAATAGTTTAAAGTACCTAACCTATGCCCAGGATGTAGATAAAATCGAACTACCTGGCTTGCTGATGGAGCTTAGCCAATTGTATTTCGAACAGTTAGGGGAAGGGGATGATCAAAATGAACTTCTTCCAGAAAACCTTTCCTTTCAGAAGAAAACTCTCCTTCCAGAGGCATGGGAGTGTCAGGATTGCCTATCCAGGTACCACATAGATCTTGGCGATAGTTTCAATGGCATTGAGCCAGGAATAGCCTTTGAAGATTTACCAGAGACCTATGAATGTCCGGTTTGTGGAAGCCCTAAGTCTCATTTTCATAAGGTTCAACCTGAAGCAAATGGCGTAAACCTCCAGTAAAATTTTAGTATCCTTCGTTTTGCTCTAGTTCTGGGAAATTTGCTAATGCATGAAGGGGAATGGGATAAATGGCTTTGTTGACCTGACTCCCATTTGGACGTGTGCTTACAGCTTCATTGAACTTGCCGAAGCGTACCAGATGCGTTCTCCTTTGACCTTCGAGCCATAACTCAAAGCCATATTCATCCAATACAGCCTGTTCAGATATGGTGCTCAGTTCTGAAGCACCTCTAGCAGAACGAAGTAAATTTAAGCTTGAAAGGGCACTTCCTAAACCCAGTCTAAACTCTGCCTCTGCCTTCATCAGGTAAATCTCTCCTAACCTTAGGTAGGCAAATAAATTTTTTCCAGAAAATGGGCTGGCAGCAACTGTAGCAAAATCAGGTTCATACTTTACAGAACGAGAACCTTGTAGAATGGCTGGACCCAAACCGCTTCTCTCTGAATCATAGATCACAGGCATGCCATTGGAATCCCTTAGGGTGTCTCCTGAATCTGTCGTTTGAAGCCCAGCATTAATACCGAAGTGAGCCTTCAATCCGTCGATTCTAGGGCCTTCAAACCTAGGGTCATCCTGATCCCAAGCTTGATAAAATTCGGCTAAGTTGGTAAAACCATTCCATGAGGAATTATTAGGGAAATGGGCACTGTTTAAGGTGAAAATCAGCATAGAGTTGGTGAAGCCACCATTTTCCTTCAACTTTGATCCAAAAAGCAATTCAGTGGGAGTGGAAGGGGAGCTGCCATTATCTTTTTTAAATACGTCCCAGTAGGAAGTGGCGAGTTTAAATACTCCAGATTGGATGATGTCATCACACAATTCTACCACACGCTCCATGTCCGAGGCCTGAAAATTGAAGCTCCCATCATAAACAGCACGATTGAGATATAATCTTGCCAACATGCCCATGCCGGACCACTTGTTTAAGCGCGTTAAGACCTTTTGGTCAGTAAATCTCTCTTTTCCGCTTGCTTTGGGAAGAGCCGCTTCTAATTTTTCTATGGCATACTGAACTGCTTCTCCTTTTTTTCTAATGGTAGATTGGCCCTTTTCATCTACATCAATTGTCTGGCGAAATAGATCAATCAACATCCAATCCGCATACGCCAATAACATGTCTCGCTCTGCTATGATGGCATCTATCTCATCTGTTGAGGTAGCCTGATCAAAGACAAGTCGACTATTAAACAAATCAACCTTGCTTTCATTTAGCCTATCCCAACTTTGAACAACTTGAAAATTATCAGTTCCCCAAGTATGAAGGGAAATTTCCTCCCAAACAGAATTGTCATCCCAACTAGGCCCTAAAGACAAAGGAGTGATGATATCTGATGATAATTCTTGGAGTAACCAAATATTGTTAATGGCAAAGAGGTCGTAGAAGATGTCATAGCTTGACTCCAAATAATTGTCAGCAATGCTGTCTGGATTGGCTTCGAACTTAGCGATTTCTCTAAGGACCAAATCCTGTCCTTCAGTTCCTTCAGACTCAATCCTACAAGAAACTAGGAGGATGCCTATAATAAAAAATAGAGGTAGTGTGAGGTAGCTTTTCATAAATAGTGCAATAGTCTTTCCTTAATATAAAGAAAGACGCATATTTATAACAATGTGCTATTGCTAAGCTGTAATTCCTGCCAGTTTTAATAAGAATACATATTTTAAAGCAACCTCCTTATAAGCTTCATATCTCCCTGAAGCCCCGCCATGGCCTGCATCCATATTGGTATGAAGTAGAAGGACATTGTTATCAGTCTTCATCTCCCTTAGTCTAGCAACCCATTTTGTAGGCTCCCAATATTGGACCTGAGAATCGTGTAATCCTGATAAAACGAGCATGGGAGGATATGCCTTTGCTTCTATGTTATCGTAAGGAGAATAGGATTTGATATAATCGTAAAATACAGGATCATTTGGATTGCCCCATTCATCATATTCATTTGTGGTCAAAGGGATACTGTCATCCAACATAGTAGATACTACATCTACAAATGGGACAGCTGAAATAATTCCTTTATAAAGGTTGGGAGCCATATTGATGACTGCGCCCATCAACAATCCTCCAGCACTTCCTCCCATGGCATAAAGCTTGTCGGGAGAACCATATTTCTCTCCTATGAGATGTCGCCCACAACTGATAAAGTCTTTGAAGGTATTTTTCTTGTTGAGAAGCTTACCATTGTCATACCATGCTCTTCCCATGGTACTGGATCCTCTGATATGGGCAATGGCAAAGACAAAGCCTCTATCCAGCAGGGACAAACGAGAACTTGAGAAATAGGGATCTACCGTAATTCCATAGGAACCATAACCATATTGGAGTAGGGGAGCAGTCCCATCTAAATCCGTTTCAATATGTCGAACCAAAGAAATGGGAATCATTGTTCCATCCTCTGCTTTGGCAAAAATTCTTTCAGAGGTGTACTTGGCTGGATCAAAATCCCCAATGACTTCTTGTTGTTTAAGAATGACACGCTCCATACTCCCTAGTTCAATTTCATAAACTGTGGCGGGTGTGGTAAGGGATTCATAGTTATACCTAAGCTTTTGAGTATCAAAATTAGGATTGTGATCCACAGAAGCAGTATAAGCAGGATCATCAAATTCTAGGAATTCATCCTTTTCCTGATCCCAATTCTTTATCCTAATGTAGGTTAGGCCATCTTGTCGCTCTGATAAGACATAATGATCTTTGAATACATCTATATCTTCTAACAATACTCCCTCGCGGTGTGGGATGAATTCTTCCCAGTTTTCCTTGCCAGATTTGCTAATTGGCAATTTCATAACCTTGAAATTGGTAGCCTTTTCATTGCTCAGAACATAGAAAAAGTCCCCATGGTGGGCGACACTGTATTCATGCTTTCGTTCCCTAGGGATGATGACCTTAAAGTCTGCATCTACCTCATGAGAGGAAATAAACCTTACCTCGCTGCTCAAAGTAGCTTGGGAGGAAATCATGAGGTATTGTTTGGAACGAGTTTTCCCTACGTATACATAATATGTATCATCCTTTTCTTCGAATACCTGCACATCTTGTTCTTGTGGACTGCCAAGTCTGTGCTTTTTGATGGCATAAGGCCTGAGTGTTTGTAGGTCCTTGACGCTGTAGAACAGGGTTTGATTATCTTCTGCCCAAACGACATTAGCCGTACCACTTTCTATGGGGCCTTCTAGGATTTCACCAGTCTCGATGTTTTTGACGTATAGTTGGAAAATCCTTCTTCCTACAAAGTCTACTGCATATACCAGCATCTTCCTGTCTGGCGATATAGAAAGACTACCCACTTGGCAAAAAGCCTTCCCTTGGGCCAACTTATTGACATCGAGGATGATTTCTTCTTCTTGGTCTAAGGAACCTTCCTTTCTACAAAAAATAGGATATTCTCCTTCCTCTGTAAACCTTGAATAATAATGATAGCCTCCCATTTCGTAAGGGGCTGAGCTATCGTCTTTTTTTAACCTGCCAATTAACTCTTCATACAAGTTGTCCTTGAAACCAGATACATCAGACAATTGTGCTTCTGCGTATCGGTTTTCTTCCTCTATGTAGGAAATGACTTCTGGATTTTCTTTGTCTCTTAGCCAATGGTAGGGATCGAATCTATGATCTCCATGTGTGATATGTTCGTGAGGAACCTGCTTCGCTTTAGGTGCGGTCATCATAGGGAAAGCTTAAATAATCTTAATTGAAAGGCTGGATGGAATCCTAGCGGTTTAACCAGGACTTGAAGCGCGGTGTTTTTTCAATACTGACAATCGCTTCAATATCACTGGTAGGAGTAAGTTCTACCTTAATCCTGCTTTTGGAGTACGAAAACATTTGAGAAATGGCGGAAAATCCTACAATAAATTGTCTGTTTATCCTAAAAAACTCCTCAGGATCTAATAAATCCTCCAATTGGCCCAATGTATAGTTGATGATATGGCGCCTATTGTCATGGGTAATAAGGAAAACATATTTTTGCTGCCCAAAAAAGTAGGCAACCTCTTCGATAGGAATTGATTTTATCTTTTCCCCACTTGTTACCATAAACCTCTTCTGAAAGGTATCTGATGGGGCCATTGGGGCTTGCATCGCTTCTATTAATGCAGCAACATCAATTTGGGGATTGGCAGGCACCATGGCCTTCTGGCTATTGAACTTTTTTAGACTCTGCGCCAATTCCTCTCGTTCAATAGGCTTCAAGAGATAGTCTACACTGTTGAGTTTAAAGGCTTTGATAGCGTACTCATCGTAAGCGGTTACAAAGATAATGGGTGTATCAACTTCCACCTCCTCAAAAATGGCAAAACTGTTTCCGTCAGCGAGATGAATATCAAGAAAAATCAAATCTGCTTCCTTGATCTTCAGCCAGTTAACGGCACCCTTAACTGAATCCAGTATATCGAGGATTTCCATATCAGGTTCCAGCTCTTGTAGCATACGAGACAGCCTTCTTGCTGCCAAGGGTTCATCTTCTATAATTAACGCTCTATTCATTATTGCGATGAGTCTAGTATGTGGAAAATATGTAAAATTCCCCCTTTACTGCCTAATGTTACCCTCTTTTTATTAACCTTTTTATCGAACAATGGATGCATTTGTATACTCACTACTGTTGATCAACCTTTCTGCTGGAGGTAGCTTAAATACCTTCATAGAATCCCAAAAGGCAAGTTGACCATCAATGTTATCAGGTATTTTCAGTCCTAGTTGGAAGGCCACTAAGGGATAAACATGAATGTTCTCGAAAGCAGGAATGTTAACACCATTGTTAAGGCCTGGCCCTTTGGCAAGAAAAATAGTGTTCACATCTTGGCAATCATATGGATTAAACCCATGATGCCCTATACCTATTGGAATGCCCCAGGAGCCAAGTACTTTCGGCGCTTTTGGAACAATTAAAATTTGTCCCATTCTTGGATCATGAGGGCTGTAATGGAAATTTTCAGGTATGCTATCTGTCTTAAAAACCTCAAAGTCCACATAGCCTGATCGGTGAGAAATGGCCTTAAGCTTTGAATAGGTCGAATCCACTAGCGAGCTATCCTTGCTGTGGAGGGTCCATAGGGTGCTGGATTTGACGATTTTATCAAAGCCATTTAGTTTTACCAGCCTTTCGGGAAGAATGGGATTGTCTTGATCCACTTTTTTCATGCCGTGGTCGGAGGTGATAATCAAGGTAATGGGAAGCCCCGTCTCCCTAAGCCTTCTATCTAACTGACCAATCAATCCATCTAATTCCTCTACAGCCTCTTGAGTAGCCTTGCTGCCAGGACCATAACGATGACCTTTTGAATCGACATCAGAAAAATAGAGGGTTATCATGTGTGGCCTTTTGTCCTCAGGTAGAGCAAGCCATTCCAAAACTTGATCTACTCTTTGTTGATTGGGGATACTTCCATCATATCTGTAGTAATAAGTAGGATGGATTCCCCTTACGTCTGCCTCAGAACCTACCCAAAAGAAGGAAGCAGAAAGCATGTTAGCCTCTTCTGCCAATACCCATAGTGGGGTTCCCTTATAGAAAGTCCCATCTTCAACTTTGGATCTGTCCCTTACCATATATAACTCTTCCCGATCGGGATCATAAAAGGAGTTAGCCACAATTCCATGATGCGCGGGATACAATCCAGTTGCCAAGGTATAATGGTTGGGAAAGGTCGAACTTGGAAATGAGGGGAGCATACGTTCCGCCCTTATCCCAGCTTCCCCAATAGCCTGTATGTTAGGGGTGTTATATTTGTCTAAATAATCGTAACGAAAGCCATCCATGGAGACCAGCACTACATAAGGACGTTTCGTCATTTCTTCGGAATTGCTTCGTGTAGATTGAATAGCTTCTCCCGAGGAACCACAAGAAAGGAGGTAAAAACATAACAACAATAGCTGGAGGTATCTCATTTCCTTGAATTATTGGGGGCTTAAAACTATCACCATTTTCGTTCTGCTGTGGTAGAATCCAAAAAAATCCACAACTTGAATGCAAGAACCTCCCTTTATGTTAAAAGCCTATCAAGAATCATTTAAGAAACTGTTGGCCTATTTCCCTGCGCATTGGAAAGAGGAATTCAACTTGGGGTATTATCTGAGCACCCTGATTTTTCTTGCGGTATCTGTGTATGTCAATTACACCTACCTCGATAATTACACAGTAGAGCGCTGGTTACAATTAGGCTTTGGAAACAAGGAATGGAAATTCGGAAATGAAATCACCATTCTATTTTATTTTCTCTTCTATGCCATCCCTTATTATGTTACCATATTCCTTTACATGGCGTGGCATAGGAATTGGGATATGCTTAGAAGCGGCGAATTTTGGCTAAGGAGTTTCTTTATTATTCTGGTGCTTAGCTTTGATGCTGCCTTTTATTACCACACTCCAATTTGGAAAAGCTTTGAAAGTCCTGCGGCCCGTCGATTGGGATTTAAGATACTTGGCAATATGACGAGTATTCTTGGAATCTTTCTTCCACTATTCCTTTTTTACATGTGGCGTGATCGGAGAAGAATGAACTCCTTTTATGGATTAAGTTTCAAAGGCTTTGATTATAAGCCTTATGTTATTCTAATGGCCTGCATGGTTCCCTTGGTTGTGGCAGCATCCTATACTGAAGGATTTAAGAATTATTATCCTACACTCAAGTATCATCACATTCGTAGCCTAGAAGATATTCCAATCTGGTTAGCATATGTTATGTATGAAACAGTGTATGCCTTGGACTTTATTTGGACCGAGGTTTCCTTCAGAGGTTTTATGGTCATAGGAATGGCGAGTTCTGCAGGAGTAGCTTCAGTAGGATCTATGTCATCAGTCTATTGCTATCGACATTTTGCAAAGCCTATGGGAGAATCTATTAGTTCAATATTCGGTGGTTATATACTAGGAGTGATTGCCTTACGGAGCAACAATGTCATGGGGGGCGTTTTTGTACATATGGGTATCGCTTTGCTCATGGAAGCATGTGCATTCTACCAATGGGCCATTTGATATAATGCGACAATTGAAATATTTATCCACGCTTAGTTTTTCCACAAGGGATGAAGGCAAATCCTAATTTGAAAAGAAAACGGCTAGTTCAACTGCTTTATCTAGGCTTGATTGGCATGATCATTCCAGTGGGTCTATGGGTGAGGAATTCTTACAAGGAGATGGAGCTGGTATGTGAGAAATCTGGTGGATGGATATGTTTTTTAGGGGAATTTGCCCCTGATGCTTTATATGCATTGATGGTTTACTGGGGGGGTCGCCTATTGGGAGTGATGAAACCTCCTGTAAGGGCAGCAATGTTCTCGTTGATTTTTTGTTTTTCGATTGAGTTTCTTCAATTCTACCATGCACCTTGGATTGATAGCATAAGAGAAACACGTGTAGGAGGCCTGATCTTGGGTTTCAGTTTTCTTTGGACTGATTTGATATGTTACAGTCTAGGCATATTAATGGGGTATTTGTTGGATAAATGGCTCCTACATCCTCTAATGACCTCAAAATCGGAGAGTTAGATTTATATGGAAAATCCAAATATTCGCTTTCACAATTTATGAACATATCTGAAGCAAATTATGTGGAAAATAAAGATAATTTGAATTTGCAAAAGAGTCTTCGAAGGAGCTATGTTTGTAGCCCTTGGTCAAACAAGCGTTCTTTATTCATGTAAGAAAGGAGAGAAAATAAAAAAAATGATTTTTTTTCTGGCATGAATTTGGAAATGAAAAAAAAGAGGTCGTTATTTGCAATCCCTTAAACAAAAGGGGGCCAAATAAAGGCCTAAAAGTTGAAGACAATTTTAGTCTAAATACGTGGGGAGCTGACTAAAGGTTGGCGTTGGATTGGGGGGTAGAAAGATCTTTGAAA
>JBCBVV010000063.1:0-35451 GCA_039817415.1 Bacteroidota bacterium | reverse complement strand
CCTCTTCATAATACCTATCTCACATGGCATAGGAGATTCAAATCAAGTGAGATAGGCATTATAAACTCAAATTCTATTTGCTGCTTACTTATTTTTAAAGGACTTACTTCATGTGTGCATTAAACCACTCCACCATTTCCTGCGGATTATCAGAGAAGTAATTATAGCCTTTAAAACGCAAAGACGTTCCCTCCATATAGACGATTTTTTTGTCTTCTGCTGGAGTAGTGTCATACATTTCCTGTACATCTGTCCAACGTGAATTGGAGTCGTCTCTTACTTGAAAAAAGAAAGTAGGAATCTGTACATGCTTGAATTTAGGTATAATATTATGGTCTTCTACGGTAAGCCCCGTGATACCATGATAAATAGGTTCAAACGCTTCAACCGCCTCTACCGAATCAATGCCCATTTGCCCTGCTTGCCTTTCGATCGTTGTTCGTCCTTTAAGTGGAGCGATGCACAGTAAACTTTTTACTTCTTCAAATGCTTCTGGCCTTTTTTCCATCGCATTGATGGTAGCATTTGCCCCCATGCACATGGAACAAAGAGAGATTTCCGCATTTTCTATTTTTGATTTGGCGAAATCAAGGGAAGCTAACACTTCTTGCCATTCATAATACCCTACACCTGATATTTTTCCTTCCCCATCACCGCTCTCTCCATGACTGCGTAAATCATAGGCTAGTACATTATAACCAGCATCGTGGAGTGCTTTGTACCTAGGAAGAAAATTGACTTCAAAACCTCCTGCAAAATCCAATCCTTCCAAATGTCCTGCAAAACCATAACGATTTGCCGGAGAAAAGTGATTACTAATAATTACCCTATCGGAATCAGCGGGAATAAACCAACCTTTGATATTCACTCCATCAGCAGTAGTGAATTCTATTTCTTCGAACTCCATCCCATAGTCTTTGGGGGTTCTTAGGATAGGTGTTCTTGGAGGCATAGAAAGTCCCTGTGCCAACATGGTTAGCATCTGTGTTTGCTGTTCATTAACCATTTTAAATGTATTTTTAGGGGTGTTACTCTACTTGATATATTTATCGAACCAGTACAAAATCTTCTCTGGATTTTTAGTCAAATAATCATAGCCCGCTGCTCGTTTGGTACCAATCCCTGATACCCAAACCATATCTTTTTCGACAGTTAAATCATTGAAATATTCATCAATAGATTCCCTAGTCAGAAACTCATCTTTGTCGTTCTGCATAACGAGTGTTGGGACAGAAATTTTGGGGACATCTTGTTTGAAGGATTTTGCGGTCATATCAAATCCCACCCGTTTGCTGTTCTCTTTATTCACCCAGTTATTCAGGAAACCTGGTAAGCCAAAAGACTTCATAAAATCATCATAGCGCATAGGCTGAATAGCCACCATGGCTTTTATATTATACTTTTGTAAAGCACCTGCACCATAAGCATAGGTCGAAGCTGCCGCTCCCATACAAAGACTTAATAAGCCAATTTGAGCATTTTTGTAATCCGAGTGATTAGCTACAAAATCCACTGCTGCTACCACATCTTGTGCCTCATCAGGTCCCCATGAACACCATCCGCTTTTATTGGGGGCGCTATCACCATGGCTCCTAAAATCGTACATCAATACGGAATACCCTTTATCTACTAAATATTTTACGTGCTTGAGATACGAAATATCCTCATCCCACATCTTAACCATACCCTTACCTTCCGGTGTATAACCTGAACGAGAGGACTGAACGCCAAAATGAGATTGAATGATAATTTTGTCTGTTCCACCCTTAACCAACCATCCTTTAAGATGGACACCATCGGCAGATTTAAACTCGACATCTTCGTAATCTAATCCATACTCTTTGGGATTATCAAATACAGGGGCAATACCACCTTTTACAATCATATTGGACAAGAAACCTGTTATCATATCTATGTATTTTTCGTTAAAAAAATGATATGACAAAGATATGGGCAGCTAGAACCCCTCACTTATCCATTTTACAGAAAGAGTGATCCAGATTACTGTTGAAAGTCAAATTAGCGTTGCTTCAAAAGGGCAAAAGCAGAATCAGAAAAGTCTTAGAAGCACTTTTATTTCCATGGCTATCTGATTTTTCAGATGAAAAACTATTGGATTCTACCATTTACCCACCTCCAAAATTTCAGCTTAAACATATTGGTGATATGGGAGGTCGTAATTGATTTGTTTTATCACAACGGACAAGCCATTTCAAAAAAAAGAGAGGTCCATCTAGGCCTCTCTTTTTTCTAGCATCCAAATACGGCATCCAAGAAATCAAACATACTTTCGCAGGCTCCACCTTCATCTGCTTCTTCCTCCTCATCATATTTCTCTTCACTCTCCTTATCTACTCTTTTCTCTACATTGCGGGGATCAATGATGGGAAATTCATCTCCAACAGGACGGGAGGGGGGATCTTCTCTAAAGGCAGAAAAAATAGGTTCCATCGTGGTAGCTTGGATAAATGTATATGGGTAAGGATAGAGTATTACTTCAAAGCGTCTAAGAAGACTTGCTTTTTGGAAAGATCAGGGTTTCCGCTGACCTGAGCTAAAATGTCTCCATTCTCGTCCAAGAGAAACATATGAGCATCAGCCATAGACTTGAGATTGAGCATTTTCATGTATTTCCCCTTGTTTCCATAAAAACAAGCTACATTATCGTGTTGAGCAGGGTCAATGCCTGATCTCATCCCGGCATCGATCCACCAACTACCCAATACATATCCGCCTGCCATCATAGGAATCTCATAAAAATTGACTCCCTTCTCCCTCATAGCTGATTCGTAAAAGTCAGCCCATTTGTTAGCTTGATTCTGTGGTGGCATGTACACTCCTCCTTCTTCAAAAACCATTGCCACAAAACTCTTCTTCCCTTTCAGGTCATTGGGGAAGACCATTTGGTTACCCGCTAAGGTTTTGGTCTTGATTTGAGGGAATTGATGGGTACTCTTTCTCGTTACTTCCATAGGTGATTGACAGTTAACCATAAAGGCAGTTAAACAAAAAATGAACGCCAGTTGGATTTTTCGGTTCATACTTGTCTTGTTAAAAGTGATTGTATGCAGCTTCTAACAATTGCCAGGATGGCCTGTTCAATTTATAACGAAAAAGATATGTAAAAAAATAATTTACTACTTAAAAATAGCATTTATTAATTACCTAAGACTCACCTTGCCCAAATACCAAACGATTTCCGTCAGGATCTAGGATATCAAAATCCTTCATTTTATACTCCTGGCTTCCGATTTCTCGGTGAATATCCAGATTTAGGCTCACATAGTGTGCATAAAGTGCCTCCACATCATGTACGAAAATGTAATAATTAGACATTTGGCTAGGGAGCTTACCTTTTTCGAGGCTGAGATGTAGTGAAACACCTTCTCCTCCTTTGAGGACAACATATTCTGGAGGATCCATCCATGTGTAGCTTACTGTGAAGCCAAGTTTATCACGATAGAAGATGATGGCTTGCTCCATGTCAGAAACTTGGAACACTGGAGCAGCGTGGGAGAAAAGTGTGGAAGGGGTAAGCATAGTATCAACATACAAAAAGATGCGCCTGAGCGCACCTTTTTATTCCTATTTGTATGACCTGATCTTATCTTAGCTTTACTTGTACTGGGTCATAGCCTACATCTCTCACAGCAAGGATTCCATAGATTGTTTCTCCTGGTGCAATTTCCTTGTTTAATAGGTTGTAGTCCTCCAGTTCAGCCAGTAGCTTTTTGTTGGAATTTCTAGCCACAAGTCCATTTCCAATTGCTAAGCCAGGTGCCACAACTAGACCAAGAGGAATATCTCCACTCTCGCCAACAGTAGCCACCATAGGAGTCAATAATAGGTAAAGTAAATGACTTGCGGACCGCTGTTTGATTAACTTGTGAGTTACTTCAGGCATAAGAGGGTTGACCGCTTGGCCTCCAACGAAGAACTCGACCTCATTAGCAACGGAAATGGTCCTTGAAGTAAAGTTCTTGAGACGTACACCTATCAGTTTGATGTCCTTTTTGTCTTCTTTCTTGGCGTATTTTTTGTTCCCTGCTTCCTTCAAAATGGCATGTTTGTAATTGATTTCTAAGCCATCTCCGAACTCAGTTGCTCCGTAATTGTAGGAATCTGGTCTCACAGAGTTGTAGGTTCCAGCGCAGGAGGTAAATAAGAGTAAAATAAATCCAAATGATAAAATTTTAATGAATGATAATGTTTTCATGTGTAAAAATTAACGGGGTAGATATTAGGTGGAAATCCCCTTTTACTGACCTTTTGTTTTAACCTTTTCTAATCGAGTACATGTCAAAATTACCTATTCATATATAATTATTCTAATGGGAATAATCAGGCGTGTTGATATACCCATCAACCGAACTATTTAAAAAATCAAGCGTGTTAAACCTTATTGAGGTGTAGGATTCAGTAAAAATGCCTGCTCCGCGAAATACGCCCATTGGTCTTGTGCATCAGCCGGAATTTGGACCCAATTGGACATAGGTTTACCCTTGCCTTTGGGGTTAAACAACTTACTTTCAGGGATGGAAAGGGCTTTTTCTCGAATCTCACCTATTAATTTGCAGACAATTTCATCCTGATAGAACAAGACAAAGGCCTTTTTCCCTCTTTTGTAACAAGGCTTTCCAAACATATTTCCTGAAGTAGCGCCATCTAGTCTTTGACAGACCTCGTCGAAGTGTTCTTTCATGTAATTCTAAAAATGAAGGCCAAGATTCGCTTACCCTGGCCTATGAGTGTTACATCTGATAATGGTGGCGTTCAAGTACAATTTTATCTTTATCCCATCTTTGGATGGACAATTGGGAGAAGGCTCTTTTCCCCCAATCTTCATGGACAAATTCATATTCCCATTCCACAGCAGAAAACCCATCCCCTATCAGGTATTGCTTCAGGGCAGCTTTTTCTTCTGAAATGCTGGAGAGAAAAGCTTTCATTTCTTCCTTGTGCTTCAAAAGTCCCACTGTGGGTGCCTGTTCATTTTCATGCTTGATGAGCTTTTTATGATAAAACTCTTCATGGGCCTTTTCATATTCGAACGTCTGGACCAATCTAAGGTATTCTGCGAATTTTTCTTTTGAGATCATCTCCTTAAGGTTAAGGGTTAATTTCCTTGGGTAAGAAGTAGTTTGCCTGTGAATCTTTTGTCTTCGGCTAGAAATAGCCCATATATGATCGCTCCTGATGCCATACATACGTCGCGTATACTGGCAATTACACCTAGGAAGTCTCCCGAAATTGCCTTCGGAATATGTATGGTCAGTACAAAAACGATCAGTAAGGCTGCTAGCAGAAGGGAAGCAAGCCCATCCAGCTTCTTCAGGGCTGCACTGATAAAAAATCCAATTAGGAACACACCAATTGCATATACCCAAAAAACCGGAGCGAAAAGCCATGCTGGCACATAGGGTAGACTAAATTCAATGGGACCAAAGTGGAGCAGGCCAAAAAGGGCAAATGGGATAATAAACAGCCATCTGGCCCATACACGTAAAGAGTTCATATTCATTCTTTTGTAATTTCCTCAGGCAGGAAAACGCCTCACTGCCTTCTACACAAAGAAGGAACATCTCAAAAGCAAAAGGCTTGATCTATGTCAACGTTTTAAAGGCGGGCTTTCAATCGGCTCAAGGTCGCTGGATCCAATCCTAGATAGGAAGCAATAAGCCTATTGGAGAGGCGGGTAAAGATCAAAGGATGAATGGATAGCAACCACTTCAACCTGTCCAAGCCATCCATGGTCATCAGGCTTTGAATACGTTCTACGGATTGAGTATATGCCTTTTCCAACAATTCCTTGTAGATATACTCAAAAGGAGGAATGGTGTCTACAAGGTGCTGAAACTTGTCTCTATTTATTGACAGCAACTGGCAGGCTTCAATGGTCATTAGTTGCTCGTTGGAAGGAATGCCGTTGATAAAGGAATGCATAGCCGTTCGCCAATCCCCTTCGAAGCCCAGGTCAATGGTACTCACATGGCCATTTCTGTTACTCGTGGAAGTTTGGATACAGCCCTTGACAATAAAATAACATTCTCGGCAAACTTCACCTTCAATAACCAATAGCTGATTTTTGGAAGCTTTCACCTCTTGAAAGGCATCTAATACGAACTCAATTCCTGGTAATTCCCGACCCAGGTGTGTAAGAATGTGTTGTCTCAATTCATCCTTCATAGCCGTAAACAAAATACGTCCTCTTTGGAGGAACTCCAAGAGGACGACATTGAACATGCTACCACTCTCTACTTGTAGGTATTGGATACAAGGAAAAGCGGTTAGTTTAATTTTCTATTGGATTAAGGTATGATTTTCTAAAAACGAGCGATAAAGTAGGTGCTTCCCACATATACATCCCCTTGCAAGTTCCAGTCGCTTTCATCCTCCTCATCACCATTTTTCAATTTCCAATTTTTGGTGTTCAAGATATTAACAGAGAATCCACCTGATCGATCGAAAAAAGCATCAATATGTCCCCCCAATTCTACTCCATGCTTGGGTAAACTTGTCCAAGAAGCATCGCCTTCCGTTTTCTCAGCCAAAGTGGCCACATAGGTAATCCTTCCGCCCATGGTCCCATATAGTCCTCCATCTAAACTCGCTGAGTAGGTATAAGAAGGCATAGCTGTGGCGGCAAGCGAAAGGGAAGAATGGTTCTTTGCCCCCTCTTTGTCTTTTTCATAACGGGCATGAAGACCATATCCGATGAAAGGACGGCTATTTAGGCGATTGGTACGGTAAAAGCCTGCTACGATTCTCTGTTGCTCTGCCCTGAAGGGATCATTCAAAGGAACCTGCCACTCAAAGCCCCATTCGTTGATAGGACTATTGGAAGTATGCAAGTTATATCCCACCCCTACGTAGGGTCTTTCCCTTACGGATAGAGAAAAGTAGATAGTGTGAAGACCTGCTGTTTGCGCAGCATAAAAGGGTTGCGAAATCCCTTGTATGGACAGCCCAATCAAGGTAAATAGCAACACAAAACTAATCCATATATACTTATTCATGATATGATTAATTGGAGGTGATGGGAGAAAAAAGTCTGATGCTAAAACCCCGCTTATTGACTTGCTGGAAGAAACTCAAAGAAGATCTTGGGGGATTCTCGAGGGCGTTGTAGTCGACCGCCATGTCAAAAGGAAAGGCACCATCCGTAAGCTGAGAGATAGGAACGATGATGCCAAAGCCATAAGTAAAATCGATAAGGCTTGAAAAGTTCTCCTCTATACCTCGATCATCCAAGCTCATTCGATATAGGCCCAGTCTAACCGCCAAATATTTGGCGAGAATGGCTTCTCCTCCTACTCTGATAGAGGTATAAAAATCAGCATTCAAGTAATTTTCCAGCTCTGTGGTAAGCGAATAATCCAAGGATTGAGTTCCAAGCAAGGGAAAAGAGACTTCCGTTCCGTGCTTTAAGGCCACACCAACTCTTAGGATAATGGGTAGCACATTAGAATCTCTGATACCAGTAGGACTTTCAAATGCAAGTCGGGCTCGATTGGCATTGACCAAGCTGGCACCTATGTTTAAACGCCCTTTATCACTAAAAACAGGAAGCGCATACAAAGCCCCCACATCAAGGAAGAAGCTATTTGTACTAGCAACATCATCAAATATCTTCCAATTAAAAATGTGGGCATTTATTCCTACTTGAAGATGCTCAATAGGATTGGTTGCAAGGGTAAAAATGGCATCCGAGGTAACTGGTCGATCCAATGGATACCTTGTCCCATCAATGGTGATATCAAATGAGGAAGGACCAACTCGGAACTGGTTCAAACTAAATCCAGCCACTAATTTTGAATGGATCCGCCTGGCATAGGAAAGAAAGTAGTAGTCAGACTGCAACAAGGCATAAAATGGGGCCGAAGTCGACAACATGATTTCTTGGTTTTCCAAGTAGCCAATGCCTGCAGGATTGTACCACAGGGCACTCACCTGATCATTCATCGCAACGTCAGCTTTTGCCATCGCTTCAGTCCTGGCACTTGGATGGTGACCATTAAAGTATTCTACTTGAAAGCCAGAATTATACTGGGCAAGTAATGAGCCTGTCCATGCAATCAGGCCCATCAAAACATAGAACTTTTTCATAGCAGGGGGTTTAGGGGTTAAGGCATAAACGCAACATTCCTGTTCAATCTTATAGAACCGTACAAGATTATTTCAACATATCCAGCATAAACTCGCTCACATCTTTCCTGAACTTCTCCATGGAAGCCTTATGGGTATACATCATATGCCCAGCCTCATAGTATTTCATGATGACATTCTCCTTAATTTCAGGTCGAAGGTCCATATGGTCTAGCGTATATTCTACACCGAAGAAAGGAGTAGCGATATCGTAGTAGCCATTCAGGATAAGCACTTTCATATTTGGATTTCTATTCAGGCATCGAGCCATATCTGGAGCAGTTGAAATAGTAGCCTGAGCATTCCAAGAGATGTTTCCTTGATGTCTCCAATCCCATTTGAATCCTTTCCTCCCCCCTGCACTGGTGGTATAGCTAAGTTTTTTGTCTACACCGAGATCATTGTAGAAGTAATCCAGGAAAGCAGAAATATAAGGGGGAGAAATAGCCGCACTCTGAGGATCGTGGTCAGCGGTTTGGGACAATAAGTCTAGGGTATTTCCTGTAAATCGTGAATCCAATCTCCCCACAATTTTTCCTTCATCACGCATGTATTCTTGAAAAAACTCACCTGCAGTAACTCTGAAATTGGCCTGAAGCCAAAAATCCTCCTCTAAGCCAGAATGTACCGATAACTTCCTAGCCAATTCTTTTTTGTCCTCCATGCTCAATGCATCCCCTTTGATCATAGCAGGGGCATATTCATTGATGGTGAAATCTCTTACTTCTTTTAGGTAGCTCTCTAGGGGCTTTTTTCTACCTCCTGTATCATCCTGATGATACCAATGGGTAGCAGCGTAGGTAGGAAAATGGACAAGGTAAGACAGATCATCTCCATAGGGAAAAAGCAGATGCTGAAGGTCAAATACCGCCGATACCATAATCACCCCATTCATCGAGATTCCCTTGGATTGTAAATGGTCCATGAGGTAGCCGTTTCTGAAGGTTCCATAGCTTTCCCCCAGGAGAAATTTCGGTGCATTCAACCTTCCTTCTTTGATCAGAAACTGTTTAATAAACAAGCCAATAGCTCTGACATCCTGATCTACCCCCCAAAAGTCTTCCCATTTGGCTTTGCCTATCGGATGACTCAAACCCACACCAACGGGGTCAATCATGACCAAATCAGCTATATCAAGAAGAGCGTATTCGTTGTTGACAATTTGGTAGGGAGGACCTGGAGTTAGGTCTGGATCATTGATGGCGATCCTTTTGGGACCCAAAATTCCCATATGTAACCAGAATGAGGCAGAAAGTGGGCCCCCGTTAAAAGCAAACATTATAGGTCGAGGTTGGTCCCCAGATATCTTGCCCTTGTAGTAAGTAAAGCCAAAGTCAGCAATAGGATGATCGTTTTCATCCCTTAGAACCAATGTTCCAGCCTCAGTATCCAGTTCGTAGGATCTACCCTCTATCTTGACAGTTTGTGTAGAGGTAAAGGTCTTGGCGGAAGAAGGAGTCATGTGAGCTTCCTCCTGGCCCATGAGGTATCCCATTCCCCAGACAAGGAGGAATAGCAAAGTAGTTAGTCTGTGCATAATAGATGTAATTTTCACCTATCATGATAATCCGAAAAGGGGATTTAGTCAAATTTGAAAGCAAATTCCTAAGGACTTAAGGTCCACTCTACAAATGCAGACATCACTTCAGGCCATTTGGCATCCTCATAATTGGTAGAACCATCTTCCTTTAAAGGAAAAAAATTGTGTTCTAACCCTAAGTATCTTTTCCACGACAAGTTCTCTTTTCCGGCTTGGATGAAATATAAAGGGACTATGTCACAAAGATCGGCAGTTCTGTCCTCTGTCCCGTAAGCCATGTAAATGGGGATATTCAAACTCAGCCAATCATCGAGGTACATCTCCGAGAAGCTAGCCCAAGCAAGATATTCAGGTTTAGTTTGTAGACTATCTGGATGATGAGCAGCTTGGAAGAACTCGAATTGCTCTTCAATCACCTTGTCAGCCTCCTCCCAAGATATCTTCCCCAATTGAGCATCTAACCTAGCTTGGCGGATATATTGATCAATCCGCCCCATTGGATTTGCAGCAAATAAGCCTAAATGACTGACAGCAGGATTATTCGCAGCAATTTTAGTGGCCACTTTAGAACCTTGAGAATGCCCTGCTACAATGCATTTTTTCTTGTCTACCCATGATTGTTTCCTCAAAAACTCCAATACCTTCATTCCTCTTTGCCTATAGATCTCTAACCAATCATCTTCGATATAATCATGCGCAAAGGAATACGGTTGGGTGGAATCTGGGATGTAGCAATACCTATTGTTCAAATACTCCTTCTGTACAATAAGGGGGGTATGCGGCATCGAAATCACAATCAGATGATAATGTTTCCTGATGTTTTCTACATCAAAATTAATCACACCTCCGCCAAGTAGGATGGGTGCTTTTCGCTTAAAATCGATAAAAAGGGGAACAGGCAAAGAGCCTTGACAAAAAAGGAAGACTGGCTTGTTTTCCTCTAGGGTAGAATCAAGTAATATAAACTCAATCTCTCCTGCCTCATGATCTAATTTGAATGCCAAAGCCTGTTTTCCTATGGGCTTTTGACCCCAGGCTAGATGAACAAGGAAAAAAATGAAGAGTGATGACCAACTTTTCATAGAGTGGATGCTTTTCACCTCCTACACCCCATGATCCCGTAGGTTCATCGACCCATTATTTTAAATAAATCCGTTTTCCTTTTTTAGCGGACTTCATGGCGGCTTCAAGAATTTCAACTACAATCATGTTATTTTCTAAGGAGGACAAAGCGTAGGGGGGGAGCGTCAGTTTTCCCCTGATCACTGCTTCTAATAAGGCAAAAGGATCGTCGAGAGGAGCTTCCCTTTCGGGTAGTTTTACGGCATATTCCTTTTCCTTTTCGCTTAAACGATACCTTAGATCAGAACGGTTATCAGACATGATATAGCCTGTTTTTCCATACACCTCCATATCTTTTCGAGAAACTGGCCAGTTCCATGATGCCTGAATAACACCTTGCATGGAAGGGTATTCTACCAAAATCGTCGCATCATCATCTACCAAAGGATATTTTTCCGGCTTGTAAGTATGGGCCATCGCCATTACTGAAGAAGGTCGCTCTCCTTTGTTAAACCACGTTAAAAGATTGGCTCCGTAACAACCAAAGTCGGTCAAGGCACCAGCTCCATTTTGCGCAGGATCAATCAGCCACTCTAGAAACTCCTTATTGATTCCAATTTCTTCAGGCCCTTGATGTCCATCGTGTATGACCATTTTGCGTAGCGGACCGATCAAGCCAGAATCAACCATGGCGTAAGCCTTGTGATTAGAATGATACCAAGTAGTTTCGTAATTGGTGAGCAGATGGATGTTGTGTTTTTTGGCAAGCGACTGCATTTTTTTTGCATGATCCATACTAATGGCGAGGGGTTTTTCCACCATCACATGAATGCCAAGTGGGGCAAAAGTTTCAACAACCTCCAAGTGTTCATATATAGTACCGAAGGCAGTAACTGCCTCCGGTTTCACTTTTTCTAGCATCTCATCCATGCTGGCATAGACCAAATCCATTGAGTAGCCATGTTGTACTGCATATCTTTCTGCCAAATCCTTGTTGGGTTCAACGATAGCTACAATCTTGATATCTCCACGATTTGGCCTTCCCAAAATCCAGTGAACATGGGTATGGGTTAAACCTATGACAGCTACCTTAAGCGGTGTTTCAGCTGTAGAATGCTGGGCGAAACTCATGGACATATAACTAAAGAATAAGGCCAACAGGCAGATCAGAGATGAGCATTTCATAAGGATGACACGATTTGTTCCTAAAAATTTAGGTAGAAATCCCCAAAAGACCTATATCCCCAAATTTGTTCGGAACAATTTAACAGCAATGGCCAATAGGATTATTCCAAAGACTTTTCGAAGGACTTCTGATCCCCCTTTTCCAATCTTACTTTGAATCCATCCAGATGACCGCAGCGCCAAAAATACCATGATCAAATTGATAGCGATCCCAATGGCGATATTGAGAACCTGAAACTCCGCCCTTAAAGAAAGAATAGTTGTCAAGGTACCTGAACCAGCTATCATGGGAAAAGCTACCGGTACGATAGTGGTTGCCGTACTGTTTTCTGATTCTTTGAAAAGGGTAATCCCCATGATCATTTCCATTCCCATCAGAAAAATGATAATGGCACCTGCGATCGCAAAGGAAGCCACATCAACACCAAGGAGATTCAAGATCGATTCTCCTCCAAACAAAAAGGTAATCATGAGCACGCCGGAGATAAGGGTCGCTTTCCCTGACTCGATGGTTTTGCCCTGCTCCTTTAGGCTGATAATGATGGGTAGATTACCCAGAATATCAATGATGGAGAACAAAATCAATGTAACAGAAAAAATTTCCTTAAATACCATAGATTGATTAGCATGTATGTTGTGAGACAATTTTTGAGGGCTCAAAAGACGGAAATAGAATTCTGCTAACCAAGGGAATTTTCAAGGAAAAAATAGCATTCCCCGTTTAAAAAGAATAGGCCTCATTTTCAGAAAAATGAGGCCCTAAGAATATTACTTCTTGTGGCTATTCTGGTATGTTTGTAGGTCGATTTCGGCCTATTCTTTTCCAGATATTGATGATGGCTACCGTACCAAGCCAAATGGTGGCACCCCATCCCAACAAGACGACAGCAACGGCTAATCCTCCCGCATCTTCACAGGCTAGCGCACAACCCAGAATGGTGATGGCATAAATCATCACAATAGCTAGGACCACCAACAAAATAGAAAGGAGTATTTTCAAAGCGATCATCCCTCCTCTGTCCTTCTTTTTCAGTTCGGCCTTGATGATTTTCAAATTAGCTTGGGTCTTCTTTCGAAAATTTTTCAAGCTCTTACGAAGAGAAAATTTCTCTTTTTGAGTAGACTTCGAATAGGCAGGATTCTCCCCACTGGTCAAGTGGTAATTAGAGGATGGTGATGATTGATTGACTATTGGTGCATCGTCAAGCAAAAGAAAAGCCTGCGTACCCATGATCAGCATCAACCAATAGGATACCAATAAAATGGCTTCAATTGATTTCCTTCTTCCATAAGAATCCTTGAAAAATCCTTGAGTCTGTTTTTTATCAGGATAGAAAAGATGGGCCGCAAAATAAATATGACCTAATAACACAATCATGGCAAGGGGTAGCGGCCATTCAAAAAGATAGGCTAGTATTCCCAATACAAGGCCGCTAAACCAGATTCCAAGGTGGGAAAAAGCGATAATCCACCTAGCTTTTTGGGGGTTATTTTTTCCCCATTTAGAGTACTTCTTCATAGTCCAGGAATTAGTTCGAATTTTTAACATACAAAAAAATTCCCATATGAAGCTTATTCGAGGATTGATGAACCCATCCGTATATACCTATCAATCAGGGGCTAGCGTAGAAAAAGCATCTCTCGGTACTTGGGGAATGGCCACAGCTCATCAGGAATGAGCCCTTCGAGTTGATCGATGAAAACTCTTGCTTCAGCTATCAATGTCAATAGGGATTCTATCCCATCTTCCTCCCGATTTTGGGTTTCTTGATCTTGATGTAACAGAATCGCTTTTTCGTGAAGAGCAGTCAATATTTCTTCCAATTGGAGGAGGGTTTGCTCCTCTAATCTACCTTTCACATTCTTCAGGCTATTCAGGCGCTGTTTTTTCTCAAGAAGTGTGATCAAAGAATCCTGATAGCTATGAACAAGGGGGATTAATTGGGTTTGAACCAAGTCCACCAAAGCCATTGCCTCCACTTCAACTTGCCGATGGTACTTTTCCTCTAGGACTGTTTGGCGAGCTGTTAATTCCTCTTCTGTCATTACCTTATGCAACTTGAATAGCTTTATGCTGTCGAAGGTTGTCAGCGCCCTTAGCTTCCTCAAGGTAGGTGAAGCTGTGTCTGCCGACTTTGTTTCAGCTGGCATATAATCGCCTTCTCTTCTGATTCCCTTACTCTCTGCGATGTATTCTCTCAACATGTCGACAGCAGCCGCTTCGAGGGGACGTCCACGATTCATTTTCCCTTGTACCCTTGCTCGAAAATCAAACAGCTGGTCTGCCACAATGGTATTCAAAATCGTCATGACCAAGGAGCTATTCGAGGAGGCACCCACAGCTCTGATCTCAAACTTATCTCCCGTAAAGGCAAAGGGAGAGGTTCGGTTGTTGTCTGTATTGTCTAGCAACAACTCAGGTATAGAAGCAATGCCAAGATGCATGAGTTGATCCGTCTGCTCATTTTTCTTCCTTCTAGGAGGATTCTCGATGTCATTTAGAACTTTATTTAGTTGTCTGCCGACAAAGATACTCATGTCCATTGGGGGTGCATCTTGCTTGCCCAATCTTTTTTCATTCCCAGCAGACATAAGACTCGCTTCCAACAAAGGAGCATATTGCCAAACCGATCGAATAACACTGACAAAAAAGGAAAGGAAAAGAAGATTCTCCTCAGGCTTTGAGCCAGGAGCTAGTAAATTCCGCCCACTCTCGGTCATTAGCGACCAGTTATTGTGCTTGGAGGAACCACTTATGCCCTCAAAGGGTTTTTCATGGAGCAGGGCTACAAATTCATGTTTATGGGCAATGCGGTCTATTAAATCCATAATCATCAATCCATGATCAATGGCCACATTCATATTTTCATAAATCGGCACACACTCGAATTGACCAGGGGCCATTTCATTATGACGTGTTTTCAATGGGATACCCATCCGATGTGCTTCCCATTCCAGATCATTCATAAAGGCATAAACCCGTTCTGGAATAGCGGCAAAATATTGGTCATGCATATGTTGACCACGAGCTGCAGGCGCACCAAACAAAGTTCTTCCTGACTGGTAAAGGTCAGGGCGTAGAAAGTAGTATTGTTTATCAACCAGGAAGTATTCCTGCTCCAGTCCAAGGCTAGGAGTTATTTTCTGGTGTTTCTGTCCAAATAGCTCACACAATTCCAAAGCGGCCTGATTAATGGCAGAAATTGACCTTAACAGAGGCATCTTGTAGTCCAGGGACTGCCCTGTGTAACTCACAAAAATAGTGGGGATACAAAGCGTTGTACCAAAGGTCGTATCTAGAATAAATACAGGTGAACTACTGTCCCAGGCGGTATAGCCTCTTGCTTCAAAAGTCGTTCTCAATCCTCCACTAGGGAAAGCTGAAGCGTCTGGTTTTTGCTGACTTAATTCTGTCCCTGAAAATTTATCAATGGCTTCTCCTTCAAAAAAATCGAGAAAAGATTGGTGTTTTTCAGCCGTTCGCCCTGTGAGGGGTTGAAACCAATGCGTAAAATGTGTTGCCCCCTTGTCAATGGCCCATGCTTTGATTCCCTCAGCCACTGGACTAGCAATGTTTTTATCTAGTACCTCTCCATTTTCCATGGCACGGGTCAAGGCTTGGTAGACACTATCAGACAAATAGCGACGCATGACAGCCTTGTGAAAGACGTTTTCTCCAAAAATCTCGGCTGCCCGTTTTTCAACTTTGGAGGGAGAGGCTGCCTTACGATTCAGGATATATTCTGTCGCCTTGTAACGGGGATTCATGAGGGTGGTTTCTTAGGAAAGTCCTACTCAGGACTTGGCATAGGCGATTCCTACACGCTTTTTGACAAACTCATTTTTCACCATTTCTTCGGTGATAAAATAGGCGGCATCCTGAATAGAAATCTCGTTGGTTGCACCAGAAGGAAAGTAGTCTGCCTTGGTTAAGAATTCTCCTGTTCTTTCTCCTTGGTGCATGAAGGTTGGGCAAACGATAGTCCAGTCCAAGGAACTATTTCTGAGACGATCGAAAACTCTTCTGTGATCCAATGATAGATTCTGAAGGTTTGGAGGAAAACTCAAGGAATCCATTTTTAGACGTGATTCGTCTTCTTGGAGGATACCTGCACCTGTAATGGTGATCAATCTTTTGGCCTTAGCCTTCTCCATACATTCGATGATGTTTCCTATTCCCCGAGAAAGTAGGGTAATTGGACCTCTATATTTACGGATGCCAATAACAGATAAAACAATATCGTGGTCTCCCAGGGCAGCTTCGATTAAGGCTGGATACAAGACATCTCCCTTTACCAAGGATAGATTAGGGTGTTCATTGGGGTAATCCTCAATATTTCTGGCGAAAGCAGTTACCTCATGACCCTTTTCCAGGGAATATTCTACCAAGTGTGAGCCCAGTCTTCCTGTAGCACCGATTACAAGAACCTTCATCAATGTAGTGTGAGTTAGAACTTGCAAATTATATAAAGTGTAATCAAATGCCAAAAGCTAGCCGCATATATAAATAGGTAGATGATATCATTTGAAAATCAATGGCTTATATTATTTCCTTTGAAGGCATAATTCCTTGATGTGATGCAACCTCTGAGCTCAATATTTCCTCTATCTTTGGTGTAGATTTAGACTCATATGAAAAAGGTTTTTGTCATACTTATAGTGGGCGTATTTGCTGTTGTTTCCAATCTCTATGCCCAGCCCTTGGCACGAAAAATCCCCATGTCATGGACACAGGAAACTATTCGATGGAAAAAATCTGATTGGGAATATTTTTTAGGGGAGGACAAGGATTATGTATATGTAGGGCTTTTGCTGCCTGAGAGCAGGGAATTAAAGCAAGTATTGATTACAGGGCTTACTGTCTGGTTAGGCAAAAAGGAAGGGCATAAGAAAAGCCTAGGAGTTAGGTTTCCTTTGGGGCTACCTATTGATGAGCGTCCTAGTACACCTCAAGAACTGCGATCGATTTTATTTGACTGGACAGCACGTGAGGAAGCTATCCTTAAGAGTTTTACGAGCATGGAGGTCATTAACGTCAATGGGAATATGGATACTCTTTTGGGTCCAGCAGATCGGGTGGGTGGCTTTCGCTCCAGTTTGGTCTATGAGGCTGATTATTGGATACTGGAATTGATTATTCCTAAAAATCTGGTTCCCAAGGACGTGAAAGAATTAAAGAAAAAAGGGGTATTCCTAGAGAGTGGTACCCTTTCTCGGCCAAGAAACTTAAGGGGAACTGATGCCGTTGGAATCAGCAACAGCAGCATTTATGGTCCTAATTACACAACCAAAAGTGACAAAGAAAGATTGGATACCTTCTTCTACTATGGTGATTTTACCGTCCCCATTCGACAAAAAATCAAAGGAGTGGGATTTGATTTTGGGAACAATTAACGAATCAGGGTAATGGTTCCTGCCTGGTCAACTTCTTCACCAGAATTGAGTAAAGCTCTCATTCGATACACATAAACCCCTTCTGGCTGCTCCACTCCCCTGGGACTTTTCCCATCCCAGCCATCCTGAATGCTTGTCAACCTAGCAACTTCCCTACCCCATCTGTTCAAGATGATCATTTCAAAGTCAACCACCCCTTCAGCCCAAACGGCGAATTCTTCATTTATCCCGTCCTGATTGGGGGTAAAGGCATTGGGCACATTGATGTTACCATCTGGAATGATGAGAAGTGTATCAGTAAAAGTTGTAGGACAGGTAAAGTATTTATTGTAGGTCGTTAGACTAATCACATAAGTTCCGGCTTCATCATAGCCAAAGTTGACGTTTTCCGTATCAAATAGCCCCATGGGAGCATCCATATCCCAAATATTCTGGACATTGTTATCGGATAAATTCAGGAAATCTATATCCCTTGCCTGAGAAAGCAAAAAAGGCTGATCCAAAGAAGGAGTGGCCTCAAATAAAGCCGTTGAAGGAGGATCTTCTGGAACGATTACGTTAAGTGTGTCGGTGCATCCGTTTTGGTCTGTGACGGTAACCAAAAACTCCCCACCCAAGATGCCTGTTTGGATGTCCCCTTCGTAGATATCTGTCCCTACCCAATTGTAAATGTAGGAGGAGATTCCCCCTTCTGCGAATACACTAGCATATCCATTCGCCAAATCACAGTGTGCTTCTTGCAAGGAATCCAAAAACAACACCAAGGTATCAGGCTGATTGATAACAGCTTCAGCGACATCCACACAGCCGTTACTATCTGTAACCACTATTTCATAGAAGCCCACTGGAATATTTGCCAAAATGTCTCCGTTTGTTTGTGGAAAGCCGTTCCAATCAAAGGAGTAAGGTTGAGTACCACCTTGAGTTACAGCTTGCAAACTACCGCTGGACTCACCAAAGCACAAAACATCCTGAATCGCTAGGTTGGTGATCAAGGTATCTGGTTCGGTCATTTCAAGGCTATCCAGAACTTGCGTACAACCATTAGCATCAATTACACTAACAGCATAATCTCCTGGAACCAAGTTCGCAAACAAAGGCTCAAGGCTGCTATCAGATTGATTGAGGATGAATAGGTAGGGCATCGTTCCACCAGAAGCCGCGGAAAGGATACTGCCATTCCCATTACCAAAACAATCCACATCTATTTGTTCAGCCAAGCTTATTTCCAGCAAGGGGGGCTCATTTACAACAGCAGAAACAGTATCTCGACATCCCCTACTATCTAGGACCTCGAAGGCATAAATTCCGGTAAATAAGGAGTCAAACAAGGTCGTATCCTGTTGCCCTAGCAAAGGGTCAGAAAATATATTTCCCCCATTCCCACCAGATACATTTAACAAGACACTTCCTGAATTCTCTCCAAAGCAGCTTACATCAACAATTGAATCCACTTGTAGAATAAGGGTATCTGGCTGTACAACCTCTACATTTTGTACAGTGACACAGGAACTATCATCCTGAATTTGAATCTGGTAAGTGCCTGCTGATAAACTATCGTAAAGAAAAATGGGCTGAAAAGCAGAAGAGTCAATAGAAAGCTGATAGTTTCCAACACCACCAAGGCCTGCTAACTCCAACTGGCCATTTTGCTCTCCAAAACAAGCTACTGCTAGGTTAAATACCACCTGTAACTGAAGAGAGTCTGGTTGAGTAAGGAAGGTGTCAATTTCAGCTGTACACCCATTTGCATCCACTATATCAAATGTATATGCCCCTACGAATAATGAGTCAAAAATTGGCTCATTGCCCAAAGAGGAGCCATTGATGGAATATTGATAAGGCATCACCCCACCTGTTAGTCCTATTTCAATGCTACCTGTATTGCCATTAAAACAGGCCAAATCTCTTGTGTTCACAATAGTAGGGACCAAAGAATCCGGCTGGTTAATGATAAAGGGAATAGGAATGATACAATTATTATTGTCTCTAAGGATAACAGTATCTTGCTGAATGGATAGGTTGTTAAACACAGGTCCAGGTGAGAAATTCACTCCATCAAAACTATATTCATAGGGAGCAGTACCTCCAGAGGCAGACATAAAAATTCCTCCATCTGTCCCTCCAAAACAAGACACATCAACCAAACTATCTATTCCCCCAATTAAATTTGTAGGAGTCCCAATTATAGTATCCACTTCAGCGACACAACCTTGCTCATCCATCACCTGCAAGGTATAGATCCCTGCAAAAAGGGAATCAAAGACTGGGCTATTAACAAAACCGGTACCTACATTACCTGTGTTTGTAATCGCATAGGTATAGGGAAGGGTCCCGCCACTTCCAGCGACTTCCAGGATTCCCGTATTTCCGCCGGAGCATTCCACATCCTGTCTATCAACGGTTTGAGCAACCAAGAGAGGCGGTTCTTCAACTTCAGCAGAAATAGTAGTTACACAGTTGCTATCATCCACCACGGTAATGACGAAAATGCCTCTGGGCAGTCCTGTCAGAATGCTATCAGCTGAAACAGCAGCAGGGTCAAAACCATATCTATAGGGAGCACTTCCTCCTTGGCCTGTCAAGCTGACAGAACCTGTGGAATCGCCAAAACAGGCTACATCCACAATCTGATTGAGGGCTGCTGTCAAGGGTGTTGGTTCCAAAATTTCTACAGAATCAATTGAGATACATCCACTATCATCCTGTACTTCAAAGGTATACATGCCTGCAGCAAGGTTTTCGAATAGGCTATCCGATCCGAATCCTTGGCCTTCAAAATTAAATTGGTAGACAGGGCTTCCTCCATTTGCGCCCAAAACCAGTTGTCCATTGGCATTCCCGTTACAATCAATGTTTTGCTGGCGGTCAACTACTGGAATGAGTTCTGCCGGCTCATCGATCTGAAAGCTTTGAGCTTGTTCGCAGCCTAATGAATCCCTTATGGTCATCACATAAGTAGCAGCAGCTAAGCCTGTAAAAGAACCATTAGCCTGAAAATTTGTCTGATCGAGAGAAAACGAAAGTTGTCCTACACCGCCAGATCCAGAAGCATCTACAGTCCCAATCAGATCGCCAAAGCAGGTATTATCCCTGCTAGCATCAATAGAAACCAAAATGGGATCATTCTCCGCAACGGTATAGGTAACATTGGTTTCGCAGTCATTGTCATCTCTGACGCGTATGATGTAATTGCCTGCGGATAAGCTTCCAAAAGCAGAATCCGCTTGAAAGGTTCCCCCATTGATGCTAAAAAGATAATTTCCCGTTCCTCCTGTGGCTGAGGCGACAATTTGCCCGGTGCTTGCTCCTCCACAAAGGACATCTGTAATAGCAACGGGCCCAAAATCTAACTCAGGTGGAGCTACAATAGAAAAGGTATCCCGGTATACACATCCAGCTGTGTCTTCGACTAAATACCAATAGTCATTGGCGAGTAGGTTCTGAACCGAATCTGCAGCTTGACCATTTCCTCCGATTCTTATCGGCGGCCCAGCAATCAATCCCCAAGTAAAGTTTCTAGATGAGGGGTTTGGCAATACTAAGGTTGCTTGTCCATCATTATCGCCAAAACAGTCTAAATCAGAAATTCTGAACTCCGGCAAAAGTGCTGGACCAACACTAAAGGTATCCGTAAAACTTGCACAGAGATTGGTAATATCAGTTATATATGTGCCCGTATCTGATACAATCCAAGAAGGCCCCACACTTCCATCAGGCCAGGAATAGGTAGCAAAAGGATAGGGAGGCTCTATTTCCACCTCACCTGTCGAACACAAATTGTAATCTACGGTAAAAATGTCCTCTACAGAATCTTGGACGTAGACAGTTACTGAATCAAATCTAGGCGCATTACAGGCATTCTGAATTTCCACCAAATAGGTTGTGGTGGAGTCCGGTGTTGCAATAGGGGCAGCTATGGTATCAGAATTTAAACCCGTAGATGGAGTCCATAAATAAGAGGAACCTGAACCGGCGAAAAGTTGGACAGACTGTCCACGACATACAGCGGTATCATTTAAACTCTCCACAAAAGATATGTAGTCTAGACAGAACTTATGTTCATTGTTGGACCCACCAGTAGCAGAAGTAAAGCCCCAAAAAACTTCTGGGTCTCCATTAAAAATGTCATTGATAATATCTCCTTGATAGGTCAACCTCAACACGCAGTCAATGTAAACACGCATGATCATGGTATCAGGATTCCATGTCATCCTCAGTTTGTGCCACTGACAATCCTCTGCATTGGAGACCCCATCAATGATAGAGGTAGGTCCTGCCAAGTTATTCGGTGTATTGTGGTTCACGATCCCATTTTTCATGATGGCAACATGATCATTGACAGGATCGTTTTGGTTGTTATTTTGCCAAGTATCAAACTCAACTGCCAAAGAAGGCGCGATTCCCTGATAGCCAATCCCTTCTCCCGCAGAACCTACTGAAGTACTTACCTGCTGTAAAACAAAAGCTAGCCCGTCTGCCCCATCTACATCTACGCAGCCAAAAAAGACATCAAAATAAATATCAAAGGGATCATTAATGTTGACCTTATTTAAGTACCAGACAGAGCCAGATCTAAAATCGATAGCTGGAGTTAGGGTAAAGCATCCACCAGTTTGAGTAGCAGACCCATTTAATACATATTGCCCCAAAACCCGGGAAGAAAAGCCTGTTACAAACAGGATTAAGGTTAGTAGGAGTAGTTTTTTTATCATAGGATCGGTTTCCAAAGCATAAAATACTAAAAAAAATATGTTTCGGATGGAATAAAACCCCCATCTACTTTGTCAAAAGAATAGAATAAATAAGGGCTTCCTGCTAAATTCAAAATTTGAAAGACCTGATACACTTGGCCCATAAAACCGACATGTCCAGAACGGATGCTGAACTCCTTCTTCAAAGTAGAGAAGGAGACAAACGCGCCTTTCAGATATTGGTTCAGCGTTATCAACAGCAAATTGCAAGAACAGTTGTCAGTATGCTCGGTCAAATTCAGGTGGCAGAAGATATTGCGCAGGAGACCTTTGTTCGATTCTATAGGTCTTTAGACAAATTCAAAGGAGACTCGGCCTTGGGAACCTATCTTACTAGGATCGCCATTAACCTGTCTCTCAATGAAATAAAACGACAGAAACGTAGAAATCTTTTCTCCTTACAGTCAGATGAGGGAAAAAAGGTTCTTCATTTGCAGGATCACTCATTGAGTGAAGAACAATTGGCAAAAAGGGACTGGGTTCAGCAAGGTATCAGTCGTCTTGAGCCGAAGTTCAGATCTGTCTTGGTTCTCAGAATGATAGAGGGTTACTCAACAAAAGAAACCTCAGATATCTTATCTGTCCCAACTGGAACGGTTTTATCCCGTTTAGCTAGGGCACAGGAAAAACTGAAAATAATATTAACGGATCTTGAAAAATAGCGAAAACGCCATGATGGATTCTAATGCTTACAAAGAAAACATGCTCCAAGCGCTTCAGGGAAAGCTCTCCGAAGACGCCTATAAACACCTGATGGAAGCCATTCAACATTCAGCTGATTTGAAGGCAGAATGGTTGGAAATGCAGAAAATTTATGGAGAAGTTCAATCAATAGACTACGACTTTTCACCTTTCTTTTCCCAAAAGGTTCTCAACCGCCTAGCGGAAATGGAAGGACAAAAAGTAGGGCTTAAGTTATGGAGCAGCTATAAATGGGTAACTGTTCCAGCACTAGCAGCAGCTTTAGGCTTTCTGATTATGATTGCCTATCAGGAGCAGCAAATAGATTTTGATACACTAGCAGGGATGGAAGAGATGGCCCTCGAAGATGTGATGATTAGAGACTGGGAGGATCTTCCCTAAACAAAGAATGTCAAACTCATGAATACAAGACTTCAGTCAGTCCTTTTACTAATATCAACCTTATTCGTTGGTATCATCCTTGGATTTTTGATCAATGGACAATTCGTTAAAATGCGTTTTGCCCAACATCGTGAAATGTTCAAAAACCCTGAAAAGAGACTAGAAATAATCCTGGATAAATCAGGATTGGATGACAAAAAAACACAACTTATTCGCCCCGTTTTACAATCGCATTTCGAAAAGATGCATAACATTAGCCAACAACATCGCGCTGAATTCCGAGGGCAAATGAGCCAACTAAAAGAAGAGCTTTTGAACTACTTAAGTGAAGAGGAGGTCAAAAAGCTTGGTAAAGAAATGCGGATGTTCCGTAAAGGAAGGAAGCATGATCACAAGGGAGGAAGCCCCCACCCTCCACGACCTTAAGTCATTCTACATTGTTTTAAGTTAAAAATTACCGTAAGATTGCGCCTTAAATTCTGAAGGCGTATGAAACAACTTCTCTTAACTACTATACTAATGGGCGGTCTGATCTTGGCTGTCCAAGCACAAAGCCCAGACGTAGACACAGTCATGATTTCTTCCCAAAGAATTCCACAGACTGTTAGTGAAAGTGGCAGAGACATCCTGGTAATCGACGGAGATATGCTTCAAGATTTACCCGTTAACTCCATAGACGAACTTCTTAGGTATTTGCCCGGGGTTAATGTCCAATCCAGAGGAGGCTTTGGGTCCCAAGGAGATATCAGCATGAGAGGTTCTACATTTGCCCAAGTGCTCATGTTGGTAGATGGGGTAAGAATCAATGACCCGCTTACTGGACACTTCAACAATTATCTTCCCATTTCGCCAGCAGAAATCAGCAGAATTGAGGTCGTTTATGGCCCTTCTGCAGCTCTCTATGGACCAGATGCGGTAGGAGGTGTGATCAATATCATTACACATAACTTCGAGGGTAAAGAAAGAACAGATGCATTCGGAACTGCTCAACTGGGTGGGGGACAATTTGGCTTGCTAAATACTCAAATCGGAGGAGGAGTACCAACCAAAATTGGCTACCTCAATGCGGGTGTACAATTTAACAGGGCTACTGGACAATCCATTTTTCCTGATTCCGCAGAAATTAAGAACGACTTTAACATCAGAACAGCCTCCATTTCTCTTAGAAAAGACCTAGGAGATTACAGCTTTTCTATTAGGGCAGCATCTGATTTCAGGCTCTTTAATGCTAGGTATTATTATACTACGAGTACATTTGATTATTCCAGAGAGCAAGTCAATCAATTCTGGACTCAGGGGCGAATAGCCAAAAAGTGGGCTGATGGATTAACTACCCTTGATCTAGCCTACAAACAGACCAAAGACAGCTTTCTATTCAACCCTGATTTTCCTGCCAACCTCCATACCACTAGATTTGGTTTTGCCCAGCTAAACCACCAGCACAATATTTCTTCACAGTTAAAAATAGCTGCTGGTTTCCAGGCTGATCTGAGAGATATCGTAAGTTCGGATCGAGGTGAACACTCCAATGTCCACTTTGGTTTGTATGCCACTTCATTGTGGAGCCCTACCCAAGCATTGACAATTAATGGAAGCCTAAGACTAGACCAGGACAACAATTATGGACTTGAAGTATCCCCTCAAATAGGTATCTCATACCGCCTTCAGCCAGTTACCCTTCGACTCTTGGGAGGACGTGGGATAAGAGCGGCAGACTTTACCGAAAGGTTCATCGCTTCAGAAACCCCTATCCTATCTCCAGGCAGGAACCTCGGAAATCCCGATTTGGAGGCTGAACGTGCATGGAGTGTGGAAGGAGGAATAGACCTAAATTTTGTAGAAGGATTAAAAATATCTTCTACAGTTTTCTACAGGTATGACAACAACCTCATTGATTATGGATTGGTCAATAGCAATGATATTCCCAACAATGGGAATCTCCAGGAAAATGCTGAATACCTATTAGCTCAGAATTTATTGGCAGTAGAGAGTTTGGGGTTAGAAACACAAGCTCACTACAAAAAAGTACTTGGTGATGTACAATTGGACATCTTGCTAGGAAATCAGCTTATCCAAACGGTCAACCCTACTGCCGGAGCAACGAAGTACGTTTCCAACAGGCCTAGATTTTTATTCTCAGGACAAATCATAGGAAGGTATAAATTACTTAGCCTATCCATCCAGCATTTAACCAAAATCAGGGAAGGCGCTACAGCTGATGTGATTGGTGCTGAATTGCAGGATCAATATTCCGTGTGGAATGGAAAGGTTCAGGTTCACTTGCTCAATGACAAATTGAGTCTCTACGGCCAAGTATACAACCTTGGGAATTTAGCCTATCAGGACATTTTGGGAGCAGTTCTCCCACAGAGATGGTTGTTAGGCGGGATCATGTTGAATCTCTAATTGAAAAGGCCCAAGTCCTCGAGAATGTCTACATTTAGAGGCTTGGTAATGTAGCCAGCAACAGAGTTGTGAGAGGTAGCTCGCTCTCTGTCCGCCACATTGATCGAAGAGCTTAGGACAAAGACTGGAATATTCAGCTCCAGCTTTTCAAAGGCCTCTAAAAATTGCCATCCGTTCATCCCGGGCATATTTATATCTAAGAAGATATAATCAGTTCCCTGATGAACGGATGTTTTGTATTGAGATAATTCTTTTATGGCTTCACTGGCTTCGTCATAGGTCTTCATGCTTACACGCTCACCTTCCCATGACGAAATAACCGTCTGGTGGATATGGTTGGTGATGTCATCGTCGTCTATGAGAACAATGTGAATGATTTCCCTTGGCATGAGAGATAAATTGAACGAAAATGTCAGAAAATCTTACGTTCGATATGTTGAAATACCTATCATCATATTTCAACCCATTTACATCGTCTATTTTGTATCGCTATTTTCGGATCAATAAAGGCTTGATTAAACTTCCTCCCTTCGCCTTTAGCCTAAGAAAATAGATTCCGTTTGAAAGATTTTCTAACCTAATGTTAACTCCCTCTTGCTGATTTTCCAGTGAAAAATCTCTTAGGACCTTACCACCCTGATCGTAGATCAAAATTTGGTAAGGATTGAACTGAGAAGTCCAGCTTAGCTCCACTTGCTCACTTGCAGGATTAGGATACAATTGAACCTGTTCAGTCAAGAACAATCCCGGATCGATAAAAGTAGCCGTAGTATCATTGCTAGCTGTTGTGTCAACAATGGAAGTACATCCTCCTCTTAAGCCATCAAACCAAGCCTTAAAATTTAAAATTGAAGGCAAGGCACAAGCACCATGGCTTAAGTTAGGATCGATGGAAATCGCCTCTGCTTGGGTTGAACCGTTGGCTACGAACTGAGATAGGGCAAAAATCGAATTTTCGAAACTTACCTGTTCGTCAGCCTCACAATAGTACATTCTTAAGGGAGCTTGTGGAGCCCAGTCATAAAGATCATTGTCTCTTAGCGCCATTTGCCAAGGATGAGTAGAATCAGAAAGAACATTCTGTACAAAAGCTGGCTGAAGCATTCTGACTGCTGTATCTGGAAAAAGGGGATCAGGTCTCATGAGATTGTCTCGCTGGTAGAATAGCGGCAATAAGGAATCATAAGGTGCAACAAAAGCCTCCGAAGGATCATTCCAAAGCCCCCCATAAATAAAGTCGTAGGAGAACATCACAAAACTCAGGTAAAAGGAGTTTGACGGTTGTTCTAATAGCAGATTCTCTGTAGAAATTCCTGAAACATCGTAAGGACCACTTCCTGCCCCAACAGCCTTGATATCAAACTCGGCGCTGTAATTGGTTTCTATGTCTCTAAAGGTTGCCATGATGGAGTGTCCACCTTGCGAATAACCCGAAAGAAAAACTTCCCCATTTAACCCAATTTCAAGACTATCACACAGCTGTCTTGTGGCGCGCATCATATCTACACTAGCGGAAGCCTCACTTTCAGAATGAATATAGGGATGGGGAATATTCAATGGTGAAGCACCAAAACCCATATAATCTGGTAGGGCCATCACATATCCTGCCGTACTAAAGGGGACACTGATAAACCATTCTGCCCCAAATTGGGTCATTTCTTGCCCATAGAAAAGAGTACCATGATTATACTCAACCATGGGAAAACATGCCGTGTCATTTTGAGGAAGGGCTACCAAGCCAGAAGCAATGGTCATGCTATCTCCAGTAGGTGCAGGTGTAGCATAAACCAAAATGTAGAGATTAACTGGATAATTGATCGGAGCAAAAAATTCGGGCAGCCCATTGGCTGTGTATAGCGCTCTTATATCTGAAACTGAAAGGCTATCGGCCACTTCAAAACTGACTATGTCGCCACGGGCAGGCATTTGGCAAAAAACGAACAAAGAAGAAACTAAAAAAGTGATGAGTAGTAAGGCTTTCTTCATGGGTAATCTCTTGGAGGAATTTAAGGCTCAGGAGATAATTGATAAATACCTACCTGGCTATCAATCCCCTGATAAGAAACAAAGGTATCGTATTTAGTTAAATTAAACCCAAAATCCAAAATTTGATTAATCCAAGGCTTGGCAAATTTTCGACCAGGCTCACTTAGCCAAATGCTACCGTTTTGGGTCGTCATGGTTTTAAAGGTATTGACCAATGGATGTAAGGCTCTTTCTTCGTAGGCCACATCAGAAGCCAATAGAATATCGGATTTCCATTCCACTTTGGGTTGTCGCCAATCTAACAATCTGCAATCTGGCTCAATGGAATGGTTCAACAACCAATTATATCTCGCCAGCAATAAGGCATCTGGCAAATAATCTGTCAGCACAACTTCTGCTCCTTGAAAAGCAGCGGCAATTCCACAGAGTCCTAGCCCACATCCAATTTCAAGGACTTTTTGTCCAGCTACCACTACTTTCCCCTCTTCAATCCACCTTGTCAATCCGATGGAAGCATGCCATAAATCCGCCCAATAAGGGATCTGCTCATCCTTGAAAGCCTGATCTCCTGGTCCTTTTTGAATGAGTTCATCCAATAGGTCATCGACATTGGTAACTGTAGCCAAGGAATAAGTCCTTCCTCCAATCTCCAATTCAAAATGATCTAACTCGAAGCGGCCTCCCATTTCTTCTAACACCTTCTCCCTCAGGGCCTCTCCATTCATGATTCTATCCTTTTGAAAACTTGCACAGCTCGGTTGATGCAGTAAATACTCAACCAGGAGGTACCATGTTCATCTTCTTTTGTGTGGAATGGGGTTGACTCATCTAGGCGATCAAATCCCCCTAGTTCGGGTTTATCCGAATTGAGGATTAGTTCGTATGTCCCCTTTTCAGGAACATAGAATTTATAATCCATAACGGATTGAGTCGGATGGAAATTGAATACGAAGATCAAATTTGCGCGTTCAAAGGCAATGACTTTATTAGCGTTGTCAATATTCAGTTCCTTTGCATGCAGGCTTTGTAACACATTCTCTCTTTTGAGAAGGTGAATCATTTTTACATCAAAGGCTTGCAGATATTGATACTTCAGCCTATCGTAATCTGCTAAAGACCATTGCCTCCTGGCATGTTTGTAGGACCAACCATTTCCTTCTCGGGGAAAATCTACCCATTCTGGATGTCCAAACTCATTTCCCATAAAGTTTAGGTAGGCTTCCCCCCCTACTGCAGCCGTGATCATCCTGATCATTTTGTGCAAAGCTATTCCTCTGTCAATGATTGGGTTTTGACGTCCGACCTCCATGTGCCAGTACATTTCCTTGTCCATTAACCAAAAAGCAAGGGTCTTATCCCCTACAAGGGCCTGGTCGTGAGACTCTGCATAGGCAATGTTCTTTTCCTTATATCTTCTATTCCCCAGCGTATGCCAAAGCTCATGAAGATTCCAATCCTCGTCTGATTTGTGCTTTAGGATTTTGATCCAGTAATCTGGCAATCCCATGGCCAATCTATAGTCAAAGCCAAGCCCTCCTTCTTCGATACCTCTACAACTCCCTGGCATGCCAGACATATCCTCCGCAATGGTGATGGCATGAGGATTCAACTTATGGACAAGATGATTGGCCAACTGTAGGTAGGTAATGGCATCCCATTCTACCCCTTCTTTGAAATATTTGTCATAATGGTCAAAGGACACCCCTTCCCCATGATGGAAATATAACATGGAGGTAACCCCATCAAAGCGAAAGCCATCAAAATGAAATTCCTCCATCCAATAGGCAAGATTAGACAACAGGAATTGTAGGACTTCTGGTTTCCCATAGTTGAACAACTTAGAATCCCAACCTGGATGTTCTCCCCGCTCACCTGGATGAAAATATTGATCACCTGATCCATCAAATTGATTGAGTCCTTCTGCATGGTTCTTAACGGCATGGGAATGGACAACATCCATGATCACAGCAATTCCCATCTCATGAGCCTTGTTGATCATGTATTTGAGTTCATCTGGCGTCCCAAATTTAGATGAAGGGGCAAAGAAGTTAGATACGTGATAACCAAAGGAGCCATAATACGGATGCTCCTGAACCGCCATCAACTGAATTGCGTTGTATCCCAACTTTTTGACTCGAGGAAGAATATGCTCTGCGAATTCAAGATAGGTTCCTAAGCCTTCTTTCTCCTGCGCCATACCTGTATGCGCCTCATAAATCAATAGACTATCCTTGGTTTCAAGATGAAATCCGTCATCAGTCCATTCAAAATCCCTATCGAGCCAAAACTGACCCGCAAAATCATGCGTCTCAGGATCTTGAACCACTCGCTTGACATAGGCAGGAATGCGATCTTTTGCCCCATTGTCCCCATGCACAACTACTTTTACTTTGCTGCCATTGCTAATGAGATGTCCGTAGGCTTCATCTGAAAGAAAAATTTCCCAAATCCCATGATCTCTTTTGCTCAATGGATGGCTATTCCTGGACCATTCATTAAAGTCTCCCGTCAAATAAAGGGCATGCGCTTTTGGGGCCCACTCTCTATACCACCACCCACTTCTTTCTTTGTCATAGGTCAATCCAAAGAAATGGTGCGCATGAACGAAGGCCCCAAAGCCTCCACTGCCTGAGGAAAGTTCCTCTAAACGTTGCTTGAATCTATCCAGTCGATCATTCAAATCCTCTTCATAAGGACTCAGCCAAGGGTCATCCTGGATCAAGGCTAATTGGGGCTTTAAAGGAGGTGTAGTTTCGGACATAGTTTTCAACCGTTGTAGATGAGAAATAAGACCACTATCGGCTGCAAGTAGTTGGGCATCAATATACACATCACCTATGTAAAATTCTCTATCCAAAAGGACCAAAGGATCATGTGCATTGATGAAGTTTCATATAGTTCGATTAAAGGGAATAAGGGCAGCCTAGACTTGATAAAACGTACATATTTTTATATGTTTAGTTATTATGCTTGCATACCATTTTTAGAAAAGGACTATGTTTGATTATATCATTGTGGGGGCCGGTTCAGCCGGTTGTGTATTAGCAAATCGCCTATCAGAAGATCCTAATACCAGTGTACTCCTCGTCGAGGCAGGTAAAAAAGACAGCAAACCCGAAATTCATATTCCAGCCGCTTTTAGCAAATGCTTCAAAACTGAAGTAGACTGGGCCCTAGAAACCGTAGAACAACCTCATGCAGGAGGCAGAAAATTATTTCTTCCTAGAGGAAAGGTCATGGGGGGTTCAAGTAGCATCAACGCTATGATCTATATTCGAGGAAACAAGGCTGAATATGATGAATGGGCAAGCCTAGGCAATAATGGATGGGATTATGATTCACTCCTCCCCTATTTTAAGAAATCAGAGCATTTTGAGTCAGGTGGAGAAAGCGATTATCATGGAGAGAATGGGCTGCTAAATGTTGCATCGCTCAGGGAACCATTTCCCGTGTCCAAAGCCTTTGTAGAGGCAGGGAAAGAACTGGGATATGAAACCAATCCAGATTTCAACGGAGAAAAACAAGAAGGATTTGGCCTGTACCATGTCAATCAAAAGAATGGCAAACGTCTTAGTGCTGCTAGAGCCTTCATCAAGCCAATTGAAAAGCGGAAAAATCTAACAGTTCTCACCCAATGTCAGGTAAAACAAATCCTGATTGAAGACAAAAAGGCAGTCGGTATTGTCTATCAAACCAAAACACACCTTCAAGAAGTCATGGCGGCCAAGGAAGTGATTGTTGCGGCCGGTGCTTACCACAGTCCTCAATTGCTCATGGTATCTGGTATTGGACCAGCAGAGGAACTACAAGCAAATGGCATTCCTGTCAAGCATACATTAGAAGGTGTTGGAAAAAACCTGATCGATCATGTGATTGTTCCGCTTGTTCTTAAAAACAGAGATAAGCATTCCCTAGATCGTGCCGATCAAGTCCCAGCGAATTTTGTAAAATTTCTCGTTTGGGGAGAGGGTCCCCTTTCAAGTAATGTAGCAGAAGCTGGCGCATTCATTCATACCAAAGAAGGCCTGGAAGCTCCGGATATTCAATATCATTTTGGGCCAGCCTACTTTAGAAATCATGGATTTGATCTACTCAAAAAAGGACGAGGATTCTCTATTGGTCCTACCTTGCTGAGGCCTGAAAGTATGGGCCATATAAGCCTTAATGGTGCTGATATGGCAAATGCCCCCTTGATAGACCATGCCTACCTAGAAAAACAGGCTGATGTGGATACGCTGGTAGCAGGCATGCAATTAGCGGTTAAGCTTGCCACCAGCAAGGCTATGTCAAGCTTCTTTGGTGGCTATTACTTCCCAGAAAACATTGAAAAAGCCAGAGAAAATTGGGGAACATATGTTCGCCAAAATGCACAAACCCTTTATCACCCTGTGGGTACATGTAAAATGGGAATTGATTCGATGGCAGTAGTTGATGATCAATTACGTGTCCATGGAATCGAAAATCTACGAGTAGTCGATGCCTCGATTATGCCAACTATCCCACGTGGGAATACGCATGCACCTGTGGTAGCCATCGCAGAAAAGGCAGCTGATCTCATCAAATCCAAGCAGACCTCCACTGTATTGGTTGCGGAGAATTCTTAAATCGTTTTTGAGTTAACAATAAAAAAGGGAAGGCTTTCGCCTTCCCTTTTTCAATCAAGATATACTAAGCTGTAGGGCTATAATTTCTGGAATTTACCGCGAACTCTCTCTCCATTGAGGCTCATTTCAAACAGGTATAAACCTGAAGCTAGAGACCCTGTTCCAAGCTCGATGAGCTGACTACCTGCACCCTTGGCTACCTTCTCTACTTTGATCAATTGTCCATTCGAAGCATAAATCTTTGTGGTGATTTCACCAGCAAGTGGGATGTTTGCCTCTACTCTCAAAGAAGATTTTGTAGGATTAGGATAAACAGACCAAACCGCAAATCGATCTATTGGCTGAACTTCTACCTGGATGATGTCAGATTGACTTGATTGTCCGTCAAAATCTACCTGAGTCAAGCGATAAAAGTTTGTTCCTGTTACAGGAGCCAGATCAGAAAAGTTATAAGACTGATTATCCTGATTGGCTGCTTTTACTTCACCAATTGCCTCAAAAGCCACTTTATCCTGGCTTCTCTCTACCACAAAGTGGCTGTTGTTCAATTCTGAAGCCGTTTCCCAAACAAGATCGACTTGCTCTCCTGTGTAGGTTCCTTCAAAAGAAGACCATTCTACAGGGAAGGTTGTCGAACAGGTTCCCCCACAAGAAAGACCCGCAATAGAAAGAATGTTGGTATTGTCCAGGTTGGTATTAGTCGTTACCTCACCTACTGAGATGACAATATCTGTAATTGGAGTCTCTCCAAAGTATTCAAAGAACACCGTTTCATCGTTTCCACAGCCATCAAAGTTAGAGCCTGCATCCCCATCACAAAGAGATTGGTTTGTAGTTGAAGTAGGTACAATCATTTGCTCAACTAATGTGCTTCCATTGAACATGGCCAAAACCGCAGGATATCCATCCTCTCCATCAGTACGAGATTCAACATCCCCCATATAGAAACCGATTGAGTTAACTGCCGTGCTAAAGTTGATTCTCAAAGCAGCTTTGATACCTACGCCTGTACCCGCCCCAAAAGCAGAGTTGTAGTAAGCTCTCAATTCCCCAATCTCAGTAGAAGCAGGAGACTCGGCTTGATAGGTTGTGTTGGCAACGAGGTCGCCATTGAATGTACCACAATCAGTGACTGATGTAATCAAATTGGTATTGATGTCTCCGTTGTCGTCCGCTGTTGACCCTTCTGTTACGGTTACTGTGATCCCTTGACCTGAAGTTCCGGCAAGTGCAGCCGTAACCCCTGCCATATCTGTACTTCCTGTGGTACAAGAACTAGAACCCGCAGGATCCAAATCAGCATATACCACGGTGAAGATTCCTGACTGACAGTTGGTTTCATTTTGGGTAATGAAGTTATCGTTCAAGCCGTTTACCGCTGTGTTAGCTGGACCAGAGTTACCAACTGCAGCAGCATCTGTGTAGAAAGTTGCCGTTCCATCTAGAGAATTAGCTGAGCATGTACCTGGAGCATACACCCAGAAGGTCTCAGTACAAGGTGCACCTGCATCAGACAAAGTAACCAAGATATTACCATCCATGATATTGTAAGAACCCCCAATCTGAGTAGAGGATCCATATGAATTTCCGTTAAATGCTGGTGTCCCCGTGAGGTTGTCAAGTGTTACATCATAAGTACCTGTACCCGTCTGAGGATTCAAAGAAAAAGTCCATGTATCGTCTGTTGCCAAGGCAGGGGTGCCGTTGTCATCACATGAAGTTGTAACGCCTCGGGTTGTAAATCCACAAGTTCCACCCGGTGCTGAAGCACAGTCATCATTCACTGCCCCAGGTGTACCAAAGTCTGAACCTCCTGAAATCGTAGTAAAGGACTCGCACCAGTTTGCCCCATCATTGTTATCAGATGCATAAGCTCCTCCGGTAAAATTCAGGTTCATACTAGCCCCATTAGGATCAGGCCAATTGGGTCCACCATCCCATTCTACACGGTCTATTTCTACACCTGAACAGGTTAGGATGAGTTCATCCGCCCCATTGGCAAGATTCATCCCCGAGTATACATAGTCAACAGGGACATTCCCATTGGTCCCCGTATTGTTATTTAATCCTAAAACAACATACCCGCCAGCAGGGACATCCAGAGTACCTGCAATAGTAAAGGCATCTGTTCCGTCATCCGAAACAATACATCCAACCATACTGATGAGAGTTCCCGTAGTATTGTGCACTTCAAAAAATTCACCATCACCATCACCTACAGCAAGGGGATTTTGCATGACTTCTGTAAAGATCAAGTCCCCAGCAGCGATACCTCCACCACCAGAACAAGATGCTACCCCAGTAACGGTAGATGTGTTGGTACAGGTCAAATCTGCTGAAAAGGTAGCGGTCACAGATTTGCTGGCTCCATCTGCTCTGAATTCTACCCCTGTGAAGGTGTGGGATGATCCCGACAGAAGGCCAACCGCAACTGATTGAGGTGTATTCAAGACATCTCCAGTTAAATCAAGTGTCCCTGTTGCCGGGATATTGGAGAAATTTACCGTCAGGTCAACAGTGAAGAAATCGTCTGTAGCATCTGTCGTAGTTCCATTGTCATTACATACAGAAGTATTGGTTTCACCTATGGAGGAAATGTTACATACGGCGGCTCCCCCACAAGCAGAAAAGTCTTGCCCCGCGTTTAAATCTCCCATGGATGCTGTGGTAGGACCAGTCCATGTAAAATCACTTCCTACACATGTAACACCTGTTCCGGTTAGTTGGAGGGATTCTCCTACTGGGGTGCTACCTGGTTCAGAAACTCCTATATCGGTTGAGGTTTGACCATTTGCTACACCATCTGTAGCAGTAAAAGAGCCTTCATAGCTTAGAAATTGGATGACTGTACCACCATTGTCAACTAAGGCAAGACCATCAGGAGCTCCATTTTGTATCCCTGAAATAGCAAAAGAGACTGCCCCATAGCCATTACCCTCGTTGTCAATTGAACCACTAAGGCTGGTAGTATTGTAAACAATACCTCCACTTCCATTGTAAAGTACCAAAGACCAGCCAGCTAGGCTGGTTCCAGCAGGGCCTGCAACCTCAACGGCTTCATTGACATCCGATCCAGTATTGTCGTAGTGGATTTCATTGATAAAAACGGTCTGGGCCACTATTCCCTGTGTACACAAAAGGATGAGCCCTACAAATAGGGATAAGCGTAAAGTTTTTTTCATAGTACAGCTAGCTTAGGTTTGATTGAAAAAGAACAATGATTAATCGGGTAAAAACTTAGAATATATTTAGGAGCAGCTAGCAGAATTGATTAAACCAGCCATTCCTTTCG
>JBCBVV010000062.1:0-36259 GCA_039817415.1 Bacteroidota bacterium | reverse complement strand
GAGTATGCCAGCTGTCTTGTTTTTTCCCCTTTTGTTATATGAGTTTTTGTCAAAAGGAACAATATTTACGATCAATTCAGAAAGGCTTTGAACCATTTTTTTCAGGTATTCTGCTTCCTTTTGATAATTTCCCTCGACAATGATAATCAGGCTATCCTGAAAAATAGCTACATTATTTTCTTCGGGAATTTCTAGGAAGCTTAGCTTTTCATTTTCCTTGTATTGCCATTCGGGTGTAGGAACTGGAACGAGGTCGTTCTTTGTCCTAAGAATTTGGTCATCCTTCGTAAAGGCTTGTAATTCAAAATTTGTAGCTGTTTGCAGGCTGTCTTTTTGCCCTTTAAACAGAAAATAAACGCCTCTGGGACCATCTGTTTCTTTGATGAGAAAGGCTTCATTTTGGTAGCGAACAGAAACCGTTTCTCCTGGGGGAAGGGAGAAGTCTTTGGAAGGCTTCAATTTGTAATAATCTCCGCTCAGTTGAATGATCTCAGCAGGCCCAATTACTTTTTTTACTTCTCTGGGGGATTGGTTGTAGTAAAGTTCCCAATCGTTTTTGAGGGTATCCGAACTGTTGTTGGTAAGGGAGAAAGATGCCCAGCAAAAGGGCTGGTTGGTTTCTAATTCCCAACTGATGGGATAGTCATCTGCCTTCATTGAGCTACTGGAAGACTCAATTTTACAGGATGAAATCAATAGCATACAAAGTAGCAGTGATAGGTATCTGTTCATAGGTATCTGGTATATAGTCCCTGAAATCAAGTTATACAGATTGTGGAAATAGTCAAATCCCTTCGATCCCAGCAAGATGAATAAAACAAAAAAAGAAGGTATCCGAAGATACCCTCTTGATTTACTCAACCTTATTCTAAAGTCTAACTTATCGTATCTGGAAAGAAACTGGGAAGGAATACATCGAGTTTACCGCTTTTCCTCCTAGCGTTCCAGGATTCCAGTTTGGCATTCTGCTGATGATTCTCAATACTTCCTTATCGCAGCCATATCCAAGTCCCTTGATGATTTTAGGACTATCCAGGCTCCCGTCGGATCGAACGACAAACTGAACCACCACTTTTCCTTCAATTTCCTTATCCATGGCAGCCTGAGGATAGCGAAGATTACGACTCAGGAACTTGCGAAGTTCTCTGTTTCCTCCTTGGTAGGTGGGTGGCACTTCTGTCCCCATGAAGATTTGGTTACTCAAATCTAATTGCTGGCTTGCTGCAGGGGTGGATTCTTCTTTTGTCTGAACCTCTTCCACATTGTCTTCTGAGTCAGTCCTAGCAACAGCGGCAGGTGTAGGGGCTTCTTCAACAATTTCCTCTACATTTTCAACCGGGGTGTCAGCTGCTACGTCTTCCCCTTCCGTTGGGTCTACTGCTATATCTGTTGGCTCATCGCCTTCATTTTCTCCAAGATCTGTAATAACGAGTGTTTCGTTGGATGGTGGTGTGGTCTCATTTTGAGCAACCACTTCATCAGCTGGTCTTGGCAGCCTAATGTTGATTCTTCTTCTGATTGTACGAGTGTTTCCATCTTCATCAGAGGCTGTCAGCTTCACTAGGAAATTTCCACTTTCACGATACTTGAAGGTGGATTTGTCTCTCACAGAGCCTTTGATTCCGTTTCCAAGGTCGATATAGTATTTGAAGTCTGGATTATATCCTGAAATAACGAAAGTTATGTTTCTTTCTGCCTCTAATTGCCCCCTAAGAATTAAGCCCATTGGGATTTTGTTGATGGCGGGTTCATCAGCCTCCTCATCAGTGGTTTCGGCGGGTCTAAAATTTGAAGAGGTAAATTCAGCTTTTCTATCGTTACGAATCAACCAGCTATCATAACCATCAATAGAAGAAAGAGTATCCTCTCTGTTTGACTCGCGGTCCTTGATGATTACCCCGTGACCTTCTATGCTCAGAAAATTCATAATGTCCTGATGTGGAAGATAATCCGACTGAAACATGAGGTAAGTAAGCTGTTCATTTGACTTTCCCCCGAATGGATTAGAAACGATGAAAAATACAGCTGCGCAGGTAAGTAGTAGAGCAAGTCCGATCAAAAGCCCCAGTTTCATCAAGCGATTCTTTTGACGCTGGTTTTGACTTTCAATCAGTTGAATGTAAAGATCAAGATTGTCCGTAGAAGGCTTAGGAGCTAATTGCATGGATAAAACTTTTGGGTTAATTCAACAATGATTTATTCTCAGACTGCATGTCTGTGAAACAATAAAAATCGTGCCTGCTTGAGGCTCATAAAAGGTGGGGGGTGCAATAACCTAAGATCACAAGTTACAAGAGCGATGACGAAAACGATTACGCCATCTATTTCAGGTGTCCAAATATTCTCATATTATACCGATAAGTGAAGGCTAAATGGTAGAAGGGATGCAATCGATGCACAAATGGCTACAATGCATTGATAAATGGTATCACAAGAGAAGGAATAAAATGCCGATTTGTAAAATTATGCATTTTGAAATATAAATATATCAGAAATAACTTGATCTTTTACGCCAAAATCATCATACTGCTAGTTTTTTTTGTCAAATATATTTTGTGAATATATTCCAATAGCATGCGATGTATTGATGAAATTCTATGATAAATTAACCTTCAGCACACGAATTAAATTTTTAATTCGTCCTATTACATATAGACCTACAACGAAAACCAAACACCAATACGATGAAAACAATGAAGTGGGCCTTTCTAGGCTTGATGTTGATGCTCCCTATTCTGTCTTTTGCCCAGCAACCTGATATCACGGGTACATGGCATGCACCTGGCGAACAGGGATCGGGAACGGTAGAAATATATTATGGTGCAGATGGGAAATTATATGGAAAATTTGTCCAAGCGACAGATCCTGAGCAAGACAAGGAAATTCGTCAGAGGCTTAAGGAAGAGGGGAAAAGCCAGCTGCTCATTCTCAAGGATTTTAAATATTCCTCAAAGAATACCTGGACGGGAGGGACAGTTTTATCTGTATCCAGAGGAACACGCTATGATTGTAAACTACGATTGAAGGATGCCAATCATCTAGAAGTAACTGGCTATGTGGCTTTTGGCCTTTTTAGCAAATCTTTTACCTGGTATAGATAAAAAAAAAGCCGCCCAAGGAAAACCTTGGACAGCCTACAGCACAACCATGAAAAGTCTTGTCGTTCGAACGAAATCATTAGGTAGAGATTCGTGCGGGTTGGGGCGTGTGATGCTAAACGAACGAGTCAGAACGTTTCTGTGCTGTTTCATGACAGGGGTATGTTGTAAGGGCAATATCCTGACATGCCGTGTTTTCGAGCTTGGCTGAGGGTTTTTTCCGAGACAAGCCAAAGGCTTGTCTCGTAGGTGCTTGTTTGGTCGAAGTTGTGTGGGTTGTTTGTGTTTTACAATATACTTTACGCCACTCTTAGACCCTTCGATATACCCTCATTGCCCAAAAGCTGACCCGTTTTACTCATTCCTGACCTATTTTGGTTTTTTCTACAAAAGTCTAAGGTGATCAAAAAATTTCTTCCTGTAGCTCGCTCCTATGGTTATTTTCTTATCCTTGATCAGGACCATATTTCCCATAACACCTTGAACTTGCTTTAGGCTCACCAAATAGGAGCGATGGATTCTCATGAATTGATCTTTAGGAAGTTCTTCCTCCATGTTATTCATGGTTTGATGAATCACATGGCGTTTTTGGAGGGTATGGATGCATACATACTCACGCATACTCTCCAAATAAAGAATGTCCTCATATCTGACCTTTTCCATTTTGCCGTTGCTTTTTACAAAAAAGTGATCGAATTCGGTTCGAGAATTTGAAGGGGAGAGAGAAGGAGGAGATTTCTCCTTGGCCTGTATTCGATCAATGGCCTTGTTGGTTGCCTGTACAAATCTTTCGAAGGAAAAGGGTTTGACCAAATAGTCGGTTACATCTTGGGCAAAGCCATCAACTGCATATTCTCGATAGGCAGTGGTAAGTATTACCTCTGGACGTTCTCTCATGGTTTTCAAGAGGTCCATACCTGTCAATTCTGGCATCTGAATATCCAGCAATAGAATATCAATGTGGTGCTGCTGAAGGGCAGTGATAGCCTGCATGGCATTTTCACAGCTTGCCTTTACTTCCAGGTTAGGCAGTTTATGAATGTAGGCCTCAATTAATTTGATGGCAGGTCTTTCATCATCTACGACTAGGCAATTATATACCATGGCTAATCAATTGTAAGGGCTAGTTTAACCAGAAATGTTTGGTTCTCTTCCACAATGAGAAGATTGTGCTTATCGGGAAATAACAGCTTGAGCCGTTCTCTAATATTTTCAAGGCCTACACCTCCCTTCAAGCTTTGTTTGGGGCTTTCAGAAACTGAGTTTTCAATTTGGAATAGGAGCTGTTTTCCCACTACCTCTAGATGGCTTTTCATCCAGCCTTTAGAGGTATCTTCTAGGTTTCCATGTTTGAAGGCATTTTCAAAAAATGGAATAAACAACATGGGAGTGAGGTGTATATGGCCAATCTCTCCTTTAACGTCAAAGGCAAGGTTAAATTCTCCGTCTTTCTTCAATTGTTGAAGGTCCATGAATCTCCTTACATACTCTATTTCTGCGGAAAGAGGGACCTTTTCATTCTTACAGTCATAGAGCATATAGCTCATCATATCGGACAACTTCAGAATCATTTCTGGTGCTTTTTCGGAGGCTGTAAATGACAATGAGTAAATATTGTTCAGGGCATTGAAAAGAAAATGTGGATTTACCTGAGCTTTTAAAAACCGAAGTTCTGCTTCAAGTTGATGGGTTTTGAGTTCCTTCTCCAATTCTATTTTTTTTATCCAGTTTTGAACCAAGCGAAGAGGGAGGCTTAGGAAGATGAGGATGATGCCACTTATACATAGGCTGACAAAATATACGGGGTTAAATATATCGTTGAATGGCCAGTCCCAATGATCGACTACATACCTACCGAGAAAGAATCGAAAAGTGGCTGTTGAAATGACCAATACCAATAAGCCAAATACATATTGAAGGTATTTTTTCTGGCTAAAATACTGGGGCAATAACCAGCCTAAATGTGCATAAACAAGTATAATCAAACCCGTTAGGTTGATACTCGCTGGACCAATTGCATATCCAAGACTCCCCATGAATTGGTAGTGTGCCAAGAGTAGGACGACGAAAAGAACCAACCAAAACAGGATGTGAATCAACCATGTCCAGTTTTGATATCGAATGAGAGAATTACTATGGCCTATCTGATCCGGCATGAAATTAAGGTACGATATTTTGAGCTTTTCCTCTTCTGGAATGTTGAAATATGGTGGTTCCTTGCTAGTTGCACAGATTTTTTTTGCCAAGGTCTTTTCTTGTTCTACCAACACGAGTATTTCTTCAACGAACCAATATTAAGCTTTCACTCTGCACTTATTGAAGAGAATGGGAGCTTGGTAGATGAAATTTCCTCCTCTGCCAAAAAATGTTTGTAGCCCTTGGGGGATAGACTAAGATCGTTCAGCAAAAGACCAGAGAGTAACTCTTGTCTTCTCTTTATCCCTCATTAGTGGTCTTATGAAATACTTAATCATTGGTGGATTAATCTTGGGCTTTGTAATTTTTTTCTTGTGGGAAAGCGTTTCGCTTCGTGTGCTATATGTTCCCATAAGTTTTGTAGAGTCTAGTGATAGTGTCTTTCACCAGGAGAAAAGGAGCTATGAAAGCCATTATCTCATTCTTCAGGAAGAGGTATTTATACCAAATGATGCTTTAAACGATTCCACATGCCTGCTCCTTTTATTTGAGTTTGAGCCATAAAAAAATCCCGACACACTGTGCCGGGATGATAGTTGGTTAGTGTAATCTTTATGCAATGGCTTTTGCAACTGGCATTTGGTTTTTTTCCAAAATTTCTTTGGCCAGGTTCATATAGTTAACGGCTCCAGATGACTTGGCGTCGAAGGCTAATACAGGCATTCCAAAAGAGGGAGCCTCACTCAATCTGGTGTTTCTGTGTACAATGGTATCAAATACGATATCTTGGAAGTGCTTTTTAACTTCGTCGATTACTTGGTTGGCCAAGTTGAGACGCTTGTCATACATGGTCAATAAGATACCTTCATATTCAAGATCTTTGTTCAAGCCTTGACGAATAATTCTAATGGTATTCAAAAGTTTTCCAAGTCCTTCCAGTGCAAAATACTCACACTGAACGGGGACGATCACAGAATCTGCAGCTGCGAGTGCATTGACTGTAATGAGACCAAGGGAAGGTGAGCAATCCAATAGGATAAAGTCATATTCTTCTTTAAGTGACTGAAGAACGGGACGCATTTTGGTTTCTCTACCTGGAATCTCCACCATTTCTACTTCTGCTCCGATCAAGTCTTCTGCAGAAGGGAGAACAAATAGGTTAGGGAAGTCAGTTTCTTCGATCAACTCTCTTGGGTGTGTGCCATCATCAAGCATGGCGGAATAAACACTGGCTTCCATGCCATGTATGTCCAATCCAATACCTGAAGTAGCGTTGGCCTGGGGATCTACATCCACAAGCAGTGTTTTATAATCAAGTGCTGCAAAGCTGGCAGCTAGGTTGATTGCAGTAGTTGTTTTGCCAACTCCTCCTTTTTGATTGGCTAAACAAATGATTTTGCCCATGATTTTTTTACTTTGACTAAAACAAATATAAAGAATTGAAGCGTACCTTATTCCATATCTTCAGAATATATTTTCCGCTGGCATGTTTACTGGGGATAAGCCTGTTGACAAGCTGTGGAAAATCTGAATTCGAGGGGGAAAACAAGACAGTTTTCCACATGAACCTATCTGAAGGGCTTAATACCCTTGACCCTGCCTTTGCGCGTTCCAGAGGCAGGATTTGGATGACGGCCCAATTATTCAACGGGCTAGTCGCATTGGATAGTGCACTCCATGTCGTACCTGCTATCGCCAAAAGCTGGACCATATCTCCTGATGGGAAGACCTACACCTTTAGATTGAAGGATAATGTGTTTTTTCACGCCCATCCGATATTCGGAAAATCGAATAGGAGAAAAGTTGTAGCCGAAGATTTTCGATACAGCTTAACAAGAATTTGTGATCCCCAAACCGCCTCAACTGGCAAATGGGTATATAGTGGAAAAATTTTCGGGCTAGAAGAATATAATTCTGGACAAAAAAAATCAATTGACGGTTTTAGGGCATTGGATGATTCTACCTTCCAGATCGAATTGATTAAGCCATTTCCTGCCTTTCTTTCTCTATTGGCCATGCCCTATGGCTATGTTGTCCCTAGGGAAGTTGTAGAATATTATGGGGAGGATTTTCAAGCGAATCCCATTGGGACAGGACCTTTTCAATTTTATAAATGGCAGGAGGGAAACATCCTGATCATGCACAAAAATCCCGACTACTTTGAATTCGAAAGTGGGAATAGACTTCCTTACCTAGATGCCGTCAGCGTACGATTCATTCCAAGTCGTTTGTCAGCCTACATTGAGTTTGTACAGAATAAACTGGATTTCATAGGAGATTTGGACAATAGCTATAAGGATGAGGTGCTACATGTTGATGGAAGCATCAAAGAAGAATATGCTGAAAAGTACACCTTTTTGCTTTCTCCCCAGTTGAACACAGAATATTTGGGTTTTCAGTTAGATGACACCATGGAGATTACGCAAAATCATCCCACGCTAGATATCAGAGTTCGACAAGCTTTTAACTATGCCATTGACCGTGAAAAAATTACCTCTTACTTGTTGAATGGAATGGGCTATCCTGCAGAAAGTGGTTTTGTTCCCTTTGGAATGCCTGGTTATTCTGCGGAAAAGGTAGCAGGTTATTCTTATCAGCCAGAAAAAGCCAGAAAGCTCTTAGCAGAAGCAGGTTTTCCTAATGGAGAGGGCTTGCCTAGGATCACCTTAAACGCCAATCAAAAATATGCAACTATCATGGCCTTTGTCCAAAAATCGCTTGAAAATATAGGGGTAAGGGTCAATATCCAAAACCTTCAATCCGGAGCTTTGAGGAGAGAAATTTATGGAGGGAGAACCAACTTTTGGCGTGCCAGCTGGATTGCGGATTATCCTGACGGGGAAAATTACCTAGGGCTCTTCTATTCGGGGAATTTTGCCCCATCTGGTCCCAATACTACCCATTTTTTCTCTGAGGAGTTTGATCGCTTGTATGAGCAAAGCCTTACCGTTACGGATGATTCTTCGCGTCATCTTATGTATCAGGAAATGGATCGATTGATGTTGGAGCAAGCACCCATTATTCCGCTTTATTATGACCGGTCATTCAGGATGATTCAAAAGAAATGGACAGGATTGAGCAGTAATCCGATGAATCATCTATTTTTGAAAGCTGTTCGGAAAAGGTAATTTTCTTCCCAACTTTTGGATCCTTATATGGTCTTTTATGAGCTATCGCACAATTCATGAGGATGGAGAAGAAAAGATTCGTCAAAGTATATTCACATGACCCATTAGTGATAAGGATTGTCAGGCAAGCTGTGTGGCTAAGCCTCTTTATGAGGGTACTCATGCTTGGACTTTCTATTACACTTTTGGCCCTTGGGCTACAATTCTTGGATATAGATATGGGAAGAATATTTTTCCTTCTTTTGGGGGCTATTCTTTTTCCTATTCTGAGTTATCATGTATTCATGGCTATTGCTGGTCACTTTTGGTTCGAAAGGGTTGGAGATCCCGACGAACTAAAAAGGCAGTTTGAGCGGCAAAGATGGATATGGTATTCTCTTTTGCCTTTCGCATATACTTGGCGGGAAAGAAGGGGAATAAGTCATTATGAGATCAACATTTCAGATTTACCCGAAAAGTTAGAGGTTAAGGGCAATTTTGTGAAAGCACAAAAGTTAGTTTTGTTATTTGTGTTGGGGGGAGGATGGCTCTTGTCAATTCCGTTACAGGTATTTCTATATAACCTATCTTTGGACTGGGCCATCGTACAACTGCTTGGAAGTATATTTATTTTGGTTTTTGGCTTTATATTAACCTATGAACACCAGTATAAAGACAAGGACTTGGTGGATAAAGCCTTTCTAAAGGTAGAAAAGGAAGGAATTACCCTTTGGAATACTTTTGTTCCTTTCCATGCGATGAAAGAGATCGAAGTAGACTTTCCTTACGTATGGGTCAAAAACGCCCACAGAAAAAATCGCCCAGAGTTATTTTATATCTTAATGGACGGAAGAAGGCAGGAAGTTGACCTGAGTAATTTTGATATACATCCCATGGAACTTAGGTACATCATCCGGTCATATTGGAAATTAGCTACCGATCAATGGGTTGAACACCCTTCGAGGAAAATGATAACTGATGTGATGAAGGGATAGAAAAGAGTACATTATTCACAGCACATTTGACACAACTAGTATAGATCAGGCTTATGAACATTTTTGACATCTGGGCCAATGACCCGAAGGCAGAAAAAGAAATGAAGCAGCTCACCCTTTTGAGCTTGATCATGATACCCACTTTTCTAGGATTATGTGCTTTGTCTGTTTTCCTTGGCCGGGAAGCCTTTGAATCTAATAACGAGGAATTCCCTTCTATTCTACCCATGATTTTTTTGATGGTAGGGATCATACTTTTTGATCTCTTTTTTGGCGTCATGGCTTATTTTGCCTTTGATAGGGTAGACAATCCAAGAGAATTATTGGATTTGATCAAGTTGAGCAGGACTGTTCCTTCCTTTTTTGCTGATATCGCCTATGACCGAAAAAAAAGACCCGTCAAGACAGCCCTCATAAAGGAGGCGAATATACCAGTGCCAGTCAGGGAAATTTTTGGAAAGCCTACCTACAGGAAGTTTTTCTTGTATGGATTCATAGCTGTGGTATTGTGGACCTTGAGTACCTTTTTTCAGATAGATTATTTGGGTGTATCCCAAGATTTTCTAGATGACCAAATAGGATGGCTGATTGCAGTATGGATTTTTTTGATTGTTGGTAATCTCTACAACAAGGATATGGCAAAGGCACGCAGTAAGGCCTATATGAAAATTACTGAACAAGAATTTCAGATATGGCAAGCGAAAATTCCCTATCCGTATGTGCAGGGATTAGAGGTGATCTACGAAAAACATGAAGACAATCCATTTTTTAAGCAGGCTTCTTCACCGACTTTATTCTATCGTTTAACTGATGGACGTTCCCAGAAGATTGACTTGAGACCCTTTGACATCAATCCTAATGAGTTGCAGTTTATCCTGAAATATTGGCTCAGAAAAAGCCAGGGCGTTTTGTAAGTCCAATAGGGTTTATCTTGAAAATCCATCAATTTATTTGAATCAGCTATTTCCTTTTGAAGGTAGCCACGACCTTTAAGATGTCCTGTTTTGCCTGAGCTATTCCCTTTTTGAAGGTCCCTAAAAAAATGTAATAGCCCCCTTTCGATGGAAATAAAATGAGTTGGTAAAAGGCTTCCTCTGGCTTATTACTATTTGTTCCATATAATTCATAGCCAGAAAGTCCATCTAGTTTTACGGCTTTAAGGCCGTAGTTTGTGTCCATCACAAAGGGATCTGGATAGGAGGAGAGTCTGCGTTTACAAAACGCTTGTTGATCTGAAATTACCTCTTGGTTATAGGACCGATCTACGATGAAATTCACCCTGTCTGGACTTTCAGTAGGCATTTTTTTGTCTCTGTTGAAAAGCATCCCATTCCCAAGTACGCTGATGAATTGAAGATTGCCTACCTTTTCATCTAGGGTAAAGTCTAAAGCAGCCCTTGGGTCAGAATCGATGTCTTCCTTGACATGAGTTGTCCTAACACTTGTTGCAATCTCCTTTATTAATCGAGTTGAATCCTTTGGGCAAATGCCGTTGATGATGACTGTTTTGTTTTCATCACCAAAAAGCAGGATGGTTTTAGAGAAGACAATGCCATTTGCCTCTTGCTCAAGTTGAACGAAGTATTGATCAATCCCGTTTATGCTAATAACTGTTTTTTGGATTAAGGTCATGGCGCGAGTAGCCAGCATTTCAGCGGTGAAGCCCTTTGCAACCTGGGACATAGGAGCTGGAAGGCTGTTGATCATAATGGCCGTACCTGGTTTGCTGTAATCTTGGAAGCCCTTGAAATTACTACTTGGGGCAAAGCCGCTAGGAGGATTGATGAAGATGTTAGTGCCTGGGACTTGTTGATGGGCAGGGGTGAGTACTCCAAAAGATTGGCCTATCAAAGATGAGTACCAAAAGATGGAAAGGAGGAGAGTAAAGAAGATAATTCCTAGTTTTTTCATGGTACAAATATGGGAGAATCTAGCGACTTAGCTTATCGTCAACTACCTAAAATTTCCCAAATTTTTTCCTTCACAGGTTCCAAAAATGGATGGGATAGGGTATAGGCCATAAATTTTTGCTGAATAAAGGTCGCACTAACCTGATCGGCACATAAATTTTCTAGCAACCATGCGACATCTTCCCATGCGTAAACTACCCCTTTTCCCTGTTCGCCTAAGTCCCAGCGTGAAAAAAGAATTTCTAACAGGCGTTTGGCGATTTTGGGAGAAAGAATAGAAGCTCGCAGGTTATCCTCTAAATGTGAGGCCATGAGTGACAAAAGGGATTCGGCTCTAAGCAAAGCCTTGTCTTTTTTCAGGAGAACCTTTGCTTCATAGGCTGTCAACCAATATTGACCAGCAGTATCATAATGGCCTTCATCCAGGCTCTCCAGAAATTGAGAAAGACAGTTTTTTTCAGTTTGATGATCAAAATTTTCTTCCTCCTCACGAATATGTTGGGCCCACTCTTTTCCGAGTGTCGGAATATCTACCAAAGGGCCTGCTTCTTCCCTGACATATCGAAGAAATTCTGCTTGAAGAAAAGGGTTTTTGCCTAGTACCTGTTCGACAAAACCATGCGTGTATCGCTCTTCGCTTGTTTTGACATACTTTTGCACGAAGTTTACCAAGGGTTCAATTCCGTAGGATATAGAAGGTTTTTCTTCAAATTCTCCTTGAGCAATGGCAAGTCCTACAGCTACCAGATGTTTACACCAGTGTCCTGCCTCATAAGGGCAAGTACAATAGGCCTGAATTTCACCTCTTTCTAGGAGGATTTGACTGAAATACGTACTTGTACCGCTTACCTCAGCCTGATAAAGTTGACCCCGTTTGGTTAGGTTGCGGATACGCCCCTGTTCATGATACTGTTGGCCCTTCGCGAATATTTCAGCAGTAGAAAATTGTCGTAGTAGTTGATCGGTAAACATGAAATGGCAGAATTTGAAGGAATATAGGGAAATATTCTTTTCAGGCTCCTTTCTGTGTTGCAGTTGGGCAGATAGGTTGATAAAAAAATTGTAATTTGAGGACTATATTGATTAAATCGTCCAGACTAGATCGAGGGAGAAAGAATAGAAGCAATTGGCTCGCTCCCGATCAAGCAATTCGTCCAGCAAGAATCACATGGCAAAGAGAAAAGCGTTGGGAAGGGGCATGGATGCTATCCTTCAAGGGAAAGAAACAGAACCTACACAACAGTTTAGAATTCCAGTAGGAGACATTGAAAGGAACAGGTTTCAGCCAAGACTGGAGTTTGATGAAGAGGCATTGGAGGAGTTGGCGAACTCAATCAAGCTTTTTGGTGTGATCCAGCCCATTACAGTAAGGAAAATGGGGGACGGGAAATATGAATTGATTTCTGGTGAAAGGAGATGGAGAGCTTCTCAAAAGGCAAAAGTCAAGGACATTCCTGCCTACGTGCGAGAGGCAAATGACGAAGAAATGCTGGAAATCGCCCTGATTGAAAATATCCAGCGCGAAGAGCTCAACCCTATTGAAATTGCCCTTTCATACAATAGATTGATCGAAGAGCTTAAAATCGATCAAAAGTCGGTAAGTGACAAGGTCGGAAGAAAAAGAGCTACCGTAGCCAATTACCTAGGGTTGCTACGTCTAAGTGATGCCATTCAGCAAAGTTTGAGAGACGGAAAAATTTCCATGGGACATGCCAAACCACTCAAAGGTTTTGCGGAAAAAAGTATTCCAGATAGATTATTGGACATCATCGAAAAGCAATCTCTTTCCGTTCGCCAAACGGAAGATATTTCGCGAGAGCTAAAGAAATTGTCTACTCCCTTTCTGCAAAAGGAAGTCATGAATGAAATTGAGGACAACCAACTTTCTGTTAAGCAGATCAAAGAGTTGGTGAAAAGGATGTCCGCTATCCCAGCTTCCGAAACCAAGAAGGCCCCGAAGCCTGACAGAAATGAAATCCTCCTACAGGATCTTGCCAGAAAACTGGAAGAGAAATTTGGGAACAAAATTAAGTTGAAGCAGAATAACGAAGGAAAGGGTGAGATTAGCATTCCTTTCAGCAACAATGACGATTTGCAAAGAATCCTTGATATTTTGGATATCTAACCAACATCCATGAGATTTGCGGCCACTTTGATTCATGATGTGGTGGTCAAAAGGAACTAAAGGAAGGATGATGCTTTCACAACGAATGGTGCTAGTCTTTTGGGTACTCTTGTGCGGTAGCTTGCTACATGCCCAAACAGATAGCCTTGTTGTAGATAGCGCGATGGTAGGTGACAGCCTTGGGATAGACAGTCTTGAGCTAGAGGGGCTCGAGAATGGCTTAATATCCTATATTCCCACATCCAACACCCCATTCTTAAAAAAACTCCAAAAACAGCTACCTGAAATAAAGCGCAAAAATGAAAAAGCTTATCTCAGGCTTCATTTCCCTTGGAGAGATGATGTAGATGTGTTAGTTCCTAAAGGATTTCTACCAGCTCCATGGACGGATACACCTGATCCTGATGTTGCCTGGCAAAGGAGCTTGATCTTTCCAGGTTTGGGACAAGTCTACAATCGATCTGGCTGGAAAGTTCCTATTTTTTATGCCGGTTATGCAGCCGTAGGAGGCTGGCTTGCCTTCACCAATTCTCAATATAGTTTGTACCAGCGTGCCTTTTTTTGTTCGGAGAATGGGTGTACCATTCCAGATGGTGCCAATGGGGATGGGGAAGGTTTAAGAACGCAAAGAGAGTCTTGGCGACAGCGCCGGGATCAGGCAGTGCTGATATTGATCGCGTGGCATGGGATAGGTGCGATTGAGGCTTATGTGGATGCTCACCTCAAAGATTTTGATGTCTCAGACGATTTGGCCATTAAGATGAAACCTGCCTTTATTCCTGCTTTGAGCCCAAGTATAGGATTTGGACTAAGCCTGGACTTTTGAATAACTTACCTCCCTCAATTATTGCCTGAAACTAAGGAAAGAATATGTTGAAAATCGCCCTTCTTGGATATGGACGAATGGGAAAAGCTGTGGAGCAAGAAGCTCTAAAGCGGGGCCATGAAATAGTCGCAAAAATTGATTTGAATAACTTTGAGGACCTTCAACAACTACATTCAGATAATTGTGATGCTGTCATTGAATTTACCCACCCAGATAGTTTTGACAGAAACATCAAGGCTGTAATGAATCGCGGACTAGCCCTTGTTTCAGGTACAACGGGCTGGTATGATCAAATGGAATCCTATCAGCAATTGGTGGAGGAAAAGAAGGGAAGTTTTCTGTATGCATCTAATTTTTCGGTAGGCGTCAATGTCCTCTTCAAGCTGAACCGTACCCTGGCCGACATGATGAATGCCTATGGGCAGTATGATCCTTTCATCGAAGAGCAACATCATCGCCATAAAGCTGATGGGCCTTCTGGCACCGCTCATACGCTGGCAAGAGATTTGATGGAAAGAATAGACCGAAAAACTAAAGTCAATGGTCCAGAACTAAGAAATAGAGCCCCTCAAGATGATGAGTTGTCCGTTGGGTTTACCCGCGCTGGTGAAATCATTGGACGACATAAGGTAGTTTACACTTCTGATATTGATGACATCATTATTGAGCATAATGCCCATAATCGTAGGGGGTTTGCCTTGGGAGCGGTCCTCGCTGCGGAGTGGCTTCAAGCTAAGCAGGGCTTTTATGAGTTTATTGATACGTTGTAGGGCGTTTAAGCCGATTCCGCCTCCTACTTCTGCATAACCTCAATCTCCACGCGTCTGTTTTTGGCTCTTCCTGCAGGCGTTGTATTGGGAGCAATGGGTCGATACATGCCATACCCTTTAACTGCCATTTGATAGGCAGGAACACCCTTTTCCTTTAGGTAATCCTTTACTGAATTTGCGCGGTTAAGAGATAGTTGTTCTTTGGTACGCTTGTTTCCGGTATTGTCAGTATGGCCACTGATCTTTACCCTTACCCTTGGGTTGAGTTCCAAGAATTTCTTCACACGCTCTAATTCTGCATTAGAAGCTGCGAGCAGGTCCCATTTGGCAGTATTGAAATAGGTGTTTTTGAGGATCAACTTAGCGCCCACCTCGATGGAAGCCAATTCATATGTCCTTTGGATATTGGTACGATCAATCACTGTATCCATCATGAAGTTTTCTCCATGAAACATATACCCTTCTCCTAGCACATTGATACTTACCAGGCCATAGGAAGGCATGAGCATCGCAAAAGAACCATCAGCCATGGTTTCAGTGGAGGCCAAAGAATCTAGGGTTCTATTATCTGTCAAGGTAATGGTAGCCTTCACAGGGGCTCCTGTTTTTTTGTCTTTTATAGTTCCGGATAAGACAGGTGGGGTCCGGTAGGGTTTCACCCCTTCTCTTCTGGGGTCGCTAACATTCAATAGCCAAAAATCGGCAATTCCTTTGTGATCAGGTAGCACAAAACCCTCTCGGGCTTGGGTCGCATAGCCTAAGAGCAAATATCCCCCTTCAGGTGCTTCCAAAATGGAGTTGAGCACATCCTTGCCTTGGTAGCCAACGGTTCTGGACCACAGTCTTTTTCCAGTAGAATCGCATTTCACAATCCAACCATCATAATAACCGGAATTGTATTCGATATCTCCTTCCCTTGTCCTTGATTTGGTCAGGCCGCATAGCACATATTGACCATCTTGTGTTGCTTGAATATCCAAAAAGCCTTCTGGCCTTCTTCCGCCATAGGTTTGGTTCCACAAGAGCTGGCCCTTAGCATCAATTTTTACCAACCAGCAATCGCCCAATCCTCTTTGTTCGGCTACATCGCCATCTGCGGAGAATGTAGTTCCAGCTAGAAGGAAATCGCCATTTTTATCTTTGAGGCTGGTATGGATCATGTCATTTGCCTGTCCTCCATATATCCTGCTGGAAATGATTTCTCCTTGTTCATCAACCCGAAAAACCCATAAGTCTTTTTGTCCCAGTGCTTTCGGTACATCCCCATCTTTGGAATCGGTGGCCGCGATGACCATAAATTCTTTTTCATTGATTTGATGGACGCGTCGGATTTGTTCATTGCCTTCGCCACCATACTGCTTTTCCCATAGACTATTTCCACTTTTGTCGAGCATCGCCATCCAACCATCAAGTCCTCCATGATGGTACCTGGCATAGGCTGTGTTGGGAGAGCCACATTCTCCAGCTATAAGAAAATTTCCATTTGTGCACTCTATGGCCGTATAGCCCTGATCGTCATTGATCCCACCTAAAATACGGACCCATTCAATATTTCCTGAAGCTGACAACTTGGTGACCCATACATCGAATCCGCCTCGGTTCGAGGGAATATCTCCATCCTGAGAGGCACTTTTGCCCACGACCAGAAACCCGCCATCTGAAGTTTGAATAAGATCGCCTAGAGCATCTTCCTTGCTTCCTCCAAGGGTTTTCTTCCAGAATATGGCGCCTTGGGTAGAGTATTTTAGCACAAAAACGTCAGATTCCCCATGATTCTCATTGCCTAAATGCTGTTTGGAGAATCCATCTCCCCCTATGATCAAGGTACCATCTTCGAGTCGAAGGAGGCGTTTACCCTGATCGTAGCCTTCTCCACCCAGATATTTTTGCCAAAATGCTACTTGCCCAAAGCTTGTGGAGGAAATAAGAAAGAAAAAGCTAATAGCAAGAAGGAATGATTTACGCATGCGAACAATAGCTTGGTTAACCGAGATTCCCTGAAGGGAAGTGCAACGGACAAATGAGTCGCTTATTAAGTAGGGTAGAATATTTGGGTCAATAGGCAGGTTAATAACTTTGCCGTGGATTATTGGATATCAACAATCAATTGTCAAGATAAGTCAAGAAGTTAAACTTTTGGCAAATTCTTCCTGAAAAATATGTCGAATAAGTGGATAAGTACCTTCTGATACTTCTAGCCATTTTTCTTTGCTGAGCCACTTTACATCGTCTATATCCTCTTCCGCCTGTGGAACCAGATTTTCATTTGAGGAAGACTCCATTTTGAACCAATGCGTAGTTTTGAAGATCCACTTTCTTTTTCTTCTAAAAGTGTGGAAGGAAGGAGCCATATCCTGAGTAATAGCAACATTTTCTATCCCTGTCTCCTCTTTTACCTCTCTTATGGCTGCATCCTTGACTGGTTCTAGCCATTCTACTCCTCCTTTAGGAAGGGTCCATTTGTTTCTATTCAGGATGCATAGATATTCTTCTTTTTCATTCACAACAAGACCACCTGCAGCATCCCTTTGGGTGAACATATCCTTAAAGGTCTCTATGAATTGTTCTCTCTGGTGTTCGCTTTTGAAAATGAAGGTAACGGTGAGGTTAAAGTCTCTAAAGACTTCATTTGCCTGTAAATCAAAGACATGTTGTAGTAAGTTCTCTTCTCCTGCTCCGTCTACATAAAAAACTTTGCCTTCGAGCTCCGACCCTTTGAAGAGATGTCCCATGAGTTCTTCAAAAGAAATCAAGGGAAAATCGAAGTTTTGATTGGGGTCTTTTACTTCAAAGCTCAAACACAAATTTAATGCGAAAATTTTCATACTTTTGTCGCTCGACTAGAGAATGAGAAATGCCTTTAGAAAGCCGCAAAATAGCAGAGTATTTGCTTAAAATCAAAGCAGTAAAGTTTAATCTTGAATCACCATTTATCTGGAGTTCCGGTTGGGAATCCCCGATTTATTGCGATAACAGACTGACACTCTCCCATCCAGAAATAAGAACCTACTTGAGGGACTACTTTGTTCAGAAAATTCGTCAGAATTATCCCGAAACAGATGGTATCGTAGGTGTAGCCACAGGAGCTATTGCCCCTGCAGCTATTGTCGCTCAGGAACTTGGATTTCCTATGTTGTATGTTCGGTCAAAAGCCAAGGGGCATGGTATGAAAAATCTGATAGAGGGAGATTTGAACACTACACATAAATTAGTCGTTATAGAGGACCTGATATCTACTGGAAACAGTAGCGTCAACGCAGTTAAGGCACTTCAAAACGAAGGCTTCGAAGTATTGGGTACCCTGGCAATCTTTTCCTACGGATTTCCTCATTCAGAACAGGCTTTTAACTCTACAGGAACATCCTTTGCTCCGCTAACAAACTTGGAAACACTCCTTGAGGTGGCTGAAGAAAAAGGATATTTGGAGGCCAAAGATTTGGACGAAGTAAAAGCTTGGAGGGCTAATCCTGAAGCTTGGAGAAAATAAGCAGACCTATTCCCTTGTAAAAGAGAGGCTCTTTTGATTTTCTTTTTTAATATTGCATCTCAGAAAACAAAAGCTACATGGCAGAGGAAAAAAATACCTTTTTGGAGACCATCAAGGAAAGCACCATACAAGACTTTATCATTGAGGTAAGAGGGCATGCAGGAGAAATGACCATTGAAATCGATCCTAAGCAGCTCAGAAATGTTGTTCAGGTCCTCAAAGAGAAATTTGGCTTTAACTACTTGGTAGACATTACCGCTTCTGACCATTATACAGACGAAAAGAGATTTGAGCTTTCCTACAACATGGTAAGCATGGCCAATAATCAGCGTCTTCGTATCTCCGCCTTTGTAGAAGAGGATGAACCAAGCATTGATTCGATCACCGATTTTTGGAAGTCTGCTGCATGGATGGAAAGAGAGTGCTTCGATATGATGGGAGTTACCTTCAACGAACATGAAGACCTTCGTCGCATTTACCTGCCAGAAGACTTCGAATGGTATCCGCTAAGAAAAGAGTTTCCTCTTCTTGGAATTCCTGGTTCGCTTTCTTTGCCCGAAAAAGATCCACCAAAAGAATATAAATAGGCCCAGCCTTATCATGAGCCTACTAAAAAATGTCAACAGCCGGAAGCTGTTGACATTTTTTTATAGAGGTGTATATAAAAATAGGCAGGCCTGGCTTTTTCTCCTGACTATTTTAAAGGACGCTTACTTAACCGTTATTTCTACAGCCTCTGTAGAAGGCAGATGGTTCATGGCATCCCCTTCGAAGGCTATAGAATAGGTCCCCTTTTTCTTGATTTCATATCCTTCTGCAAGGTCAAATACTTGGCTTAGACTTTCCCCTGGATATAGGGTTACAAAGCTCTTAATCAGCTTTTGCTTTCGTTTGATACGGCTTCCTGTGTACAACACATACTTTTCTTTTCTCAACACCTTAAGGTAGTCTTCCGAGAAATTACCCTCAAGTGGAGAATTCCAACGACATAGTTTGACGGGTTCTGTACCAATATTCTGAATGGTAAACTGCATCAGGATAGGTCCCTTGTCATCATACTTCTCTTCTAGCGGAGTGAGGTAAGCATTTACCTGTTGATCGAGATAAACTTGTGGAAAGGCGTAACTTTTCAGCCCAGTCTTACAACTGCTCAAGGAGAAAACGACGAGGGCTGAAAATAGCCAGATCAGTGATTGTAATCGACGCATAGCTACTGGTTTGTTGTTGCAAATGATTTGATGGTCAATTAAATACACAAAATGACCCCCAAAAAGTCCATTAGCCTGAACGCGGGAATAAGCGGAGTAGATGCCCAAAATGACAGAATAAGGAAAAAAACCGACAGCTTAGGCAGCATTATTACAGCTTGTCAAGTTTGGTATGGGTTTTGTTTTTAACATAACGAACAGGCAAATTAATTTTATTGATGAAATGTCGGTTGTGGCAAAAGGTTTGATAATTAAATCAAGCCAAATGAGGGGTTTCATTATCAGTGTGTTAATCGCATTTCATCAATCCTGTTCCTCAAAAAAGATACAACGGTTCATAGTTAGTTAGTTTTAGGTTAGATGTAGTTTATGCAATGGTGTTGCCGAGATGGCAACACCATTTTTTTATGTTAGTCTTATCAAAAAAGAGCCATCCTCCAAGGGAGAATGGCTCAACTACATAGGGGACTACATACGGTACATGGTGTGTGTATGAGCATGTTTGACCCTGTAGATACTTATTTGACCAGAATCAAGCGGTCTGTTCCTTGAAGGAAAAGAGTGCCATCAGCAGAAAGTATTCCTGGGCTATCGCCCACCAACAGCTCAGGCAGTTGTAATACATTGGAACAAGAGTTTCTCGATGGGTTGATTTTGACCACGTATCCTCTAGTTATGGTCTCATCTACTCTGTAGGAGTAGGTAGTTTCTAGTGTTTGAGTTTTTGTGACCTCCGTGTATTGTCCCTTTTCAAAACCCTTGATTTCCTTCCGTACCACCATATAGTAGGCATCTCCCGTCTGGATGTATCGCATGGGTAAGGTTTCCAACAACACTTCATCTTTGAGGGGTTGGACCTCAGGAAGTGGATAAACGGCTTGAAGATCTCCCTCAGCATCGAATTGGGCTATCATAAATGCTTCTTGCCCATTGCTTTTCCTAGCTTTGAGTGATACAAGGTATCCCCCTAAGGCTATTTGCCTGACACCTAGAATAACGGGCATTTTTAGCTTGTTGATTTTTATCTTTTCCTTGGCAGGCATAATGACCTTAGCCAGTAATAGATCATTGGTGAAGTCTTTTACCCATATTTCTTTTCCATTTTCAACCTTGGCTACGCCTAGTCCCATTGAACCTCCAGATAAACCAACGGTTTTGGTGGTGAAGGCAAGAGTAGCGCTTCCATTTCCTAATAGAAAAGTAGAAGGAATGGGACCATTTTTGATTCCTGCTTTGCTCAATCCCAGGGATGTTTGATTCAGTTCTTTACCCGTTTGATCCAGGGTAAGTAAGGTGAAGAATCCGTCTTTTGAAGGAATGAGGATAGAGGTTGTACCGTTTTTGTTACGGAGGTATTCGAGTTTTCCAAGGTTGATGCCGTAGGGAAGTTTGATTTCGTGCTGTTCAATCCATTTGCCTGTACTTAAGTCCATGATCCCACTGAGGAATACATCTGCACCTGATACTGCCTTCAGCCCTGCGACAAAGGCCTTCCCCTTTTGTGGCATATAAGCATTTCTCATGCTGTAGATGATTCGAGCTAATTTTTTGCTTGCGGGAGGCTGTAAAAGGTAATTGTTGCGTTCCAATAGGTCATCACCCAGTGGGAAAAAGACTTGTGCCCAGAATTTCTCGCCTAACTCTACCTCATGATCCTTTTTGAATTTGAATCGTTGAAATACCCCAAGACTCCCATATTTCTCTTCAAAGCTGCCATAGACCAGTTTGGGCTTTCCGGCCAAGGTAGGGTTGTTGATATACAGGGCTTTGTAGCCCGATAAAGCCTTTTTGAAAGTGTTGTTACTTGCGTCAAACGTCTTGATCTCGTAGGCTCCTAGGTTTTCCTCCGTAGCTGGAACAACTTCTGTTTTGTCAAGGGAACCTTGTTGGTTGTAGACCTGAATTTCGGCAAGCAATTCATCTGTTTTCTTGTCTTTGAAAGCAGAAAGTTTGTACAGCTGGGTTTTGTCCTTGTTCCAGGCGAAACCTGCATTGAAAAGCTCTCCTCTTTTGGCTGCTTTACTTGCCTCTTTGGAATAGCCGAGTTTGATGTCGGTAGCTTTGATGGTTTGGGCAAAGCTGTAGGGGGTCCATAGGAATAGAATTCCTAGGAGGATGAATGCGTTTCTCATGTTTCTCAATTACATATTAAACGAAGAAGGTAAAATGGAATTTGCCTAAGTTGGATAAAGGAAAAGCCTTTCTCCATGATGCTTAGGCAAGTTGGTGAGAATCACTACAGAGGGAAATAGGACAGTTGTTCTAATTTGTAGTGTGGTGCTGGCTATTTAAAAACATATAGATGTAGGTTAGACAATGGTGATTCCGAAACGGCAGCACCATTTTTTGTATTGGATACTTAATTATTACCTGTTCAAGTGATTCGCCACACTACCAACAGAATTATTACCTTACTAATAAGGTAATCCTGACACTACTCCACCTAATCATCCATACATGGAACTTCTCCCATTCCTGCAAAGCAAAAAACTCTTTACCGAAGAGGAAGCTGCCGTCATCAACGACGCATTTAAAAAGGAGATGATTCCTAAGGATACTGTTATCCAACAACTACATGGCTACTCCGAGAAGGTGCTTTTTATCGAGTTGGGTCTACTTAGGACCTTTTACTTGAAGGATGGTAAGGACATCACCCATTTCTTTTTCGACGAAAACTTTATGGTTGCCCCTATCAACAGCATTTATTTCAATAAGTCCGAACCATATGGCTGGCAATGTATTGAGGAGTGTTCTGTTAGAACCATTCAATTTCATGAGTTCATGGCCCTCAAGGAGCAAATCCCAGCATTGACGGAACTTATCTTGGAGTTTGCTATCAAGATGCTCCACCTATATTCACAAAAGCTTGATCTGTTACAGTTTCAGACTGCTTTCGAAAGGTATAACCTCTTTTTGGAGATGTATCCCAATCTTCACAATCGGGTTTCATTGGGGAGTACTGCATCTTTTTTGGGCGTAACTCAGCAGACCCTTAGCGTGATTCGAGCAAAAAAGGAGTAGGAACTTGATCTTTTTAAGAAATGTGAAAAGTATTTCGATGGGTATGGGAGTAATTGAGATTAGATAGGAGAATGGCATACGTAGCCTGATGATTTTCTCCCTTCTTTTCAAATTCAGATCACCTTCATCCCAAGCATAAAAATCGATGATCAAGCCACCTAATAGAGCGACCCAAAAAGATATGGGGTTGATTTTTGACCAAGTTATAAAGGGGATGGGCTTTGTGCCTAATAGCCTCAAAATGATGGCGCACAAGCCTAACATTTTGGGTGCCTTTGTAACCCTATTCGCCAACATCAAAGGCTTTTCAACCAACAAGACCTCTACTTTTACAGCTTTCAGCGTATTCCTAAAAACGGTGAAATGGACCATGAAGGCAAAACAATCATCACAGGAGGAAGTTCCTCTTTACCTTAAGAATTTAGTGGCTCATGTGAGTAGCCATGCAGCGGGTTGCCGATATTGTCAGGCTCATACGGCATGGGAAGCTCATATCAACGGAGCTGAAATTGAGAAGATTAAAGCGATCTGGGAATTTCAGGATTCTAGCTTGTTTAGTGATCAAGAAAAAGCTGCCCTCAACTTTGCCTTGGCTGCTGGCTCTGTTCCTAATCAGGTAATCGAGGCACATCACATGGAATTAGAAAAATATTTCTCTCCTCCTCAAATCGTAGAAATCGTATCTACTATTTCTGTATTTGGATTTCTCAACAGATGGAATGATTCCATGATGACTCCTATTGAGGAAAAGGCATTAAACTTTGCCAATCAGCACCTAAAAGAAAGCGGGTGGAATGCAGGGAAACATCTGAGAACCTAAGCATGCCTTGCTTCTCCCTGTAGAGAGCGTGAGGAGAATATCCTTTTCCATCAGGGACATCTTCCAATGTATTCAGCCTCCATTTTTTAAGATTTCTAAAAAGGAATCTCCTTCTCCCTCCGAATCTTTGCTGAGGACAAAGGGATCTCCTCCTATGTCTTGGTTATGGGGCCTCCTTTAGCCAATCACTTTAAAACATACCATTCATGGGAACATCTATTATTCGATTTAAACGGCAGCAGCAGCTTGCTTGGGCAGTCAAAGAAGGAGAAAGGCTCATTCCCCTTTTGAAACAGCCAGGTTCACTACCAGACTTGTTGGCACATCAAGAGAACTTCTTAAGCAAGGATAATCTGGGGACTGAGGCAATTGCCATTGATCAGGTAGACATACTGGCTCCCGTATCTTCACCGCTAAGGGTCATTTGCCAAGGGGTAAACTATGCCTCACACAGGGAAGAATCGGCCTTGTCAACATCTTCAAAAGGCAACGTCATGTTCACCAAGGATTTTAGTTCCATCACAGGGGCCTATAGTTCCATTATTAGGCCTAAGGATTGCCTTTGTTTGGATTACGAAGTAGAGCTTGGACTGATCATCAAGAAGGAGATTGCTCAAGCCACCCTGGTAACCGAGGATAACCTGCATGAATTTGTGGCAGGATTGGTTATTGCCAACGATATGTCAGCTCGTGACTTACAATACAAAGATGACTATGCCCAATGGTTCAAGGGAAAGAGTGGTAGAAGCATGTTGCCCTTGGGGCCGGTTCTTTACCTAATGGATCAGGAGGATTTCAAGCACTTACATCATCTCCAGATTAGACTTTGGGTGAATGGAGAATTGAGGCAAAATGCCAATACTTCCCAAATGATCTTTAAGCCTGCTGAAACCTTAACTGAAATTTCAGAATTCATGGATTTATCTGCAGGGGATTTGTTGTTGACAGGAACACCTGGAGGCGTAATCGTGAAGGCTCCTTCTAAGTTTTTACAAGGTATAGCAACTTGGCTCTTAACCAATGAACAGAAGGTGGCGAGCCTTCGCAAGAGACAGCATCAATACCTACAAGATGGGGATACCCTTGAGGCGAGGATTGTATCGGCTGAAGAAGAAATAGATTTAGGGAGACAAATCAATACCATTATCCCATATGAGCACATCTAAGTTTCAACACCACGTTTTTTATGTAGAGGACCTCAAACGATCGAAGGACTTCTACATGCGGCTATTTGATTTGCAGTTTTCTGCCCTTAATCATCCTGACAGTAGTGCTGCAATGAGAATGTCCCAGCAAGAGATGCATTTTTTCAGTTTTGGATTTTACCATCACGATATCTGCATGGTCAAGCATCATAAGCTAAAGATGGACAATGATTCCATGCTCCATTTTAGTATGGTGGCAAAGGAAAAGCATGTATTCGACGAAATAAAGAAGCGTGCCAAGGCATTGAAGATCATCTATAGAGAAGGTAGAATCCTCTCCTCTGCTAGGATGCAGGATAATTGGGAGGCTTTTCATTTTCAAGACCGCGACAAGCACTGGATAGAGATCATATATAAGCATACATCACGATTATGATGAGAAAAGAAACCTATAAACCACCTAATGTCTTTCCCTTAGCCAAGCAAAGGATGGCTTTTTTGATGCAAAAAAAATGGGTCCGTAAGCTCATGTTGTTGCCTAGTACATTATCTGGCAAACGCTTCTCCAACAAAACGGAGGATTACGGCGTGTTTCAACCTTCATTGATTTCTCATCTGGAACAAATTTCCATCTATGTGAGAGACATCAAAAAAAGTCGCCAGTGGTATGAGGATCTGGCAGGAATGATTCACAGTCGAACCAGTAATCTAGAGCCACACCCTTTCAAGCCTGATTATTTGATCCGATGTTGTTACATGAGTTGTGTGGATCATGAGGAATGTTTGGTACTGATCGAAGAATACAATGAAAAGGGGGAAATCAGTATTCCATCGGGGATGAGTTTTTTTCATTTTGCTTTGGAGGTGAAGGGCAATAGCATGGAAGATGTACTGGCATTTGAACGGGAGGCAAGAAGAAAAGGCTATCTACCCAATTATGGAACGGTCCAACACAACGATGATCCGCCTTTAGGTGATGGAGAATCAGGGGGGAATGTGGCGGTTTACTTCTATGATCCTGATTGGAACAATGTTGAATTTTGTGGGGCAATGGATACGATTGAAAACTATAAGCAAAGATCGAAGGCTCAAGGTGCTTTTTAAGATTTCTTAAAAGAAGGGGTCTGACCTCAACATACCTTTGTAATCGAACCTAATCATGTAACTATGTCGATTACGAAAATTCTACAAATCGGACTCGCCATTATTTTTGTCGGCGCGGGTTTGGCAAAAGTGGTTGGCTCCGAGAAGCTAAAGAAGGAGTTTAAGCATTGGAACTTGCCTCCTTGGGTGATGTACTTAATGGGTTTCCTTGAAATAGCGGTTGCTGTCTTGTTGTATGGGGAAGAAGGGCTGTATCTAGGAGCAATAATGGGATCTTTTATGTTATTGGCTGCTACGGTAATGTTGTGGATTGCCGATGAACATATCCGTTCATTATTACCCTTTATTTTATTGGGTGTATGTGGATTTCTGTTATGGCAATTTGCACCTGAGAGTACGTTGACTTGGATCGTATTAGCAGCTATTTGTCTATTGTTAATGATGTCTGCAGCGCTTTGGTTATATCCTTCCACACCGATGAATCAGCCCGGTGATCAAGAGCAAATTACAGAGGATTGTACGGTGACACATTGTTTCGAAGAGGCGTTGGGAGTTCGTTATCACTATGTAACTGCGGGTGATGTAAAAAGACCCACCGTTGTATTGATACATGGCTTTCCTGAAAGTTGGTATTGTTTTCACCGCCAAGTGGCTGCTCTATCAGAAAGATACCATGTGATAGCCCTTGACCTAAAACCATATGGGCAAACGGCTAAAGATCTTGATGGGGACCATTCATTTGAGCATATAGCTGAAGAAATCAAGGTGCTTCTGGATAAAATTGGAATAGAAAAATTCCACCTGATCAGCCATGATCGCGGTACGATTGCAGCAGATAATTTGTTGGCTAATGAAGGAATGCAGGAACGGATCATTAGCTACATTCGGATGCAGCAATCCTTTAACGAACCTCACGGAAAACCTGAACCTCCCCATAAACTCATGGGTAGCTTTTTGGGGACCCTGGTATACAAAATCCGCTTTAGCATGTGGTATGTTTACAGGAAATCTGCTTACACCAAATTGACCATTCCTCAAAAAGTAGTCAAGAGAATAGAGCAAGAATTCAAATTCAAGCATACAGCTTTGGCGGTTCCCTTAAGCTTTCAAAGCACGAGTTTTGCCAAAGAACTAAAAGATCGGCATCAATTTATTTTCCAATCGATGACGATGCCTACCTTGATTTTGCAAGGCCAATTTGATCCTGGCCAACATCCTGAAGAGTATGAGCATTCACATACTTTTATTCCAAGGGGAAGGGTACAATTTGTGGAGGCTGGGCACTTCTTTCATGTGGAATCCCCCGAAGAAACAAGCAAGATTTTCCTTGATTTTATGAAAGAGCATGATCTGGAGAAAATGATCTGACTTTTCCTGGTTAAGCATCGTGATGCTAAGCAAAACAGAAGGCTCATTTATTTTCCTTATGGGGAAATATGAGTCTTTTTCTATGCTAAATTTATTCATGACCTGTTTTCATCTATGGGTAGGAGTCGACTCTTCTATGGTAGGAATAAATGGATTTGCTATCTTGTCATTGGATACTTTCCGCTATCCATTTTCCTGTAAAAAATGCCTCAGACATGGACCTCATATCCTACCTCAAAAGCAAAAAACTCTTCACCGAAGAGGAATGTATGTCCATTGACGCTGCCTTTGACAGAGCCATCATTCCTAAGGGGACAGTTATCCAGAAAGTGAATAGGTATGCAAAGAGGTTGTTGTTTATAGAAGCTGGACTTTTCAGGATATACTATGTAGAGGATGGGAAAGACATTACCCATTTCTTCTTTGATGAGAATTATTTCATTGCGCCCATTAATAGCATTTACTACAACAAGTCGGAGCGCTACGAATGGGAGACCGTGGAGGAGTGTAGGGTGAAAATCATTCAATATGAAGATTTCTTGAAACTAGGTGAACAGAATCCGAAACTGATTCGGATTGTCCTAGACTTTTCTATCCAGATGTTGGACCTATTCTCTCAAAAGCTCAATCTCCTCCAATTTCAAACGGCAGCCGATAGGTACAATATTTTCTTGGACATGTATCCCAACCTCAGCAATCGAGTGTCTTTGGGCAGTGTGGCGTCTTTTCTGGGGATTACCCAGCAGACCCTTAGCGTCATACGGTCAAAGAAAAGATAGGCCAGGGAAGCATTTTTTAATCTAGGTGAAATGTTTTGGCATTTCTATCGATGACCTTAGGATCAAATAAAAATCGACATGATGACGAAAAAAACTGATCCAAAAGAAATCTTGAAGCTGATCAAAATGCTCTCTCCACAGAGCTTCCCTAGGCTTGAGTATATCTCTCGTGAAGACATAAGCATATCCAATGTACGTGAGGGAGGTATCAAAGAAGATGCTATCCTTACGGCTGATATGCGTTATCCTAAGCCATCTGCCTATCCCATTGGGGCGGAAAATGCCCATGGGGAAATAGAAATGCTGGGAGAGGTGGAAGCCACCCACTGGTATGCTGAGGCTGAAGGCATTACCTGGCATTTTGTTACGACGGGTGATCCCAAAAACGAACCCTTTGTTTTGATCCATGGTTTTCCAGAAAGTTGGTATACCTTCCATAACCAAATGCGTGATCTCTCAGATCAATATTACTGTATTGCCGTTGATACCCTTGGAAATGGACAAAGCGACAAACGTCCGGATATGGACTATCGATATGCCTCTATCGCGGGCTCATTGGCCAAGATGCTAGACAAGATTGGGGTTGAGCAGTTCAACCTTGGTGGGCATGACAGAGGTTCGGTCATATCCGATCATCTTCTAAACGTGGAGGGAATGGAAGGACGTGTTTTACGCTATATTAGAATGCAGCAATCAGCCAATGAACCCCATGGCGACCCAAAGCCTCCTCATAAACTTTTCTCTGCCTCTTGGTTCCCCATGTTAATGAAATGGACAGGTTTCCCTCGTTTGGCCTACGCAGCGAGTATGTATCGAGTAAAAGATATCTCACCCGAGGTCTTAAGACGATTGGATCATGAGGTGAAATTCAAGGGAATCGCTGAAGCTTCTCCCAGGCAATTTGACCACACGAGCCTAGAACAAGAGCTAGAAGATCGCCACAACATCCTATTTGCGAAAATGACCATGCCAGTCCTATTCCTTCAAGGTAGCTTAGATCCTGGCCAGCACCCCGAAGAATACGAGAATACGCCTGACTTTGTAAAAAATGGAAGGGTTCAGTTCATCGAGGGAAATCATTTCTTCCAGTTAGGCGCAGCAGAAGCCGCAACGAATGCCATGCGTGCCTTTCTTTCCGAATCCATTTCATAAGGATGTAGAAGAATCTCTTTTCCTGTGAAAATGTGCCTATCCTAAATGCTCTTCGTAAAGAATGGATTTTGCGAAGAGCCCTCTTTTACCTTCTAATCAACTTCAAATAATATCATGAATATTTTTCATATCATCGTTTTGACACTTTCTGGTCTTGCTATGTTTTATGCAAGTTACTCTAGGCTTTTCAAGCCTGCTAGTGCCGTTTTCCTAAAGAATTATGTGAATGACCCTAGCCGCAATCAAGGGAATCATCCTGATGTTTACAATGAAGTAAGAGGGGTAGGGGCTGTGATGGTTCTGGGAGGCATTGTTTGCTTATTAGGGGCTCTTTGGGAGGATATCAGGTTTACTTCTTTTGTTGTGGCTTGTGTGATATTCATGGGGGTTGTAGTTGGAAGGCTGGTTAGCATAGCTATTGACGGAATCCCCGCCAAAGAGCTCCTTAGCATATTCTATGTGGAGCTCTTTATTGGGGTGTTAAATGTATTTTGTTTGAGCCTTATGTTAATGTAGGGTGATGAATTTTTATTTTTCATCAGACGCATTATCCTTGTTCTCCTGCTCTTTCTCTTTCTTTTTTGCCCCACCATTCATCCCTAATGATATGCCAGCATACAGCTGTGCAAAGCCAAAGGATTGGATATCCGTATTGGGAACTCCTAGCACATATTCACTTCCTATCGTGGCATGAAGAAAAGGAAGGATACAATAACTTGCTTCCAATACAGCCCTGGCGTGAGGAAAGGCACTTCGGTAGGTGATATTCTCACTGTTGTTGACAACGCCTATCTCTCGGCCTTGACTGTCGTAGACCTCGAAGGTTTTTGTGAAGTAACGAAGGGAAGTATATCCTGCGCCGAGGGCAGTTTTGACTTTGAATCTACTTGAATTAAGGACTTTGTAGCCTCCCATCAAACTGAAATGACGTTGGTTACCTGTAATGCGACCCCATGTTCGTTTGTAGGTCATAAGATTTCCAGTGGAGGCTTCCGTCAATTCAGAAAATTCGACATTGGGATCGATGTAGTTGTTCTCTAGTACCTCTTGATAATCACCTAGGCCAATAAAAGAAACATCCCAGCGATCATTGACCTTATAGTTCAAGGCAAATCTTAGTGGATTTCTTGAAGAAGTACCTTCGTACACCATGTCATTTTTATCTCTAAAGTCCTTCCAACTGCCCCATGAATCATTGAGTATGCCAATGGAAAGCTGAATGTCAAAATTTCGGATAAACTGAGCTTGGGCGTTGATAGAGAAAATGAAACCAAACGAGGCTATTAGGACGAGAAGGGTATGTTTCATGGAATTTTTTGTAAGCACAAAAGCACGGTGATAGATATATAATAATTAAGGAAGAAGAAATATTCAGAATGCCTTAAATCATTTCAAATGAAATGACAAACTGCGATTTACTCATGGTTATGTACTAGCGTTCGGCGCCATTCATTCCCAAGGAAAGGCCAACGTACAACTGGCTGAAGCCTACATCCTCTATTCTTCCGCCTGGAAAAGTTTGAAGGGCTTCCATTCCTATTACGGCATGAAGGAAAGAGAAAATGCGATAGTTAGCTTCACATGCGATCTTTAGGTGCCCTAATTGGTCTTCAAGACTCCCATTTCTTGCATATCCTACTTTCTCCGCAGGTCCTTGGGAGATGAGGTAAACATCATAATCTCTTTGGTTGTACTGTACCATGCTAAATCCCCCACCTACGAATCCTTTTAGCCTAAGACGATTTATATCTACAAGTGAGTATCCTACACTCATACTGTAGTGGATTTGATTTGCCCCTACACGACCCCAGGTTCTATCATAAGAAAGTGGACGTAAGCTATTGGTTTCAGTTAATTCAGGATAGATCGGATTTGGGTCAACATAAGTATTTTCAAAGTTCTCTCTGTATGTCGTCATTCCCGACAGGCTCAATTCCCATTTAGAATTGACATGATAATTTATGGAGAACCGCCATGGATTATTGGAAGATAGTAGCTCATAACTCATGTTGTTATGATCTTTAAAATTTCGCCATTCTCCCCAATTTCTCACCAATAGGCCTGACGAGAGTTGAATATCAATTTTTTGCAACAAGGGACTTTGACAAAAGGTGGGTAGATTTAATGTGGCTAGGAATAGTAAGGCTACAATCAGTTTTTTCATGGTTTTTCTTTTTCGAAAAGAAGAAAAATTCTGATTTCATAGTAAAGGGTAAAAATTGCGCATGCCATAAAAATTACCCTTTAAGGCTGTAGGCTATAAGGGAGAAAAGTCAGTGAATTCCCAAGTCGATATCAAGTTCGATTTGAGTTACAGCAAGCAAAAATGAAAAGGGGACATCAACTTTCGTCGATGCCCCCTTTGATTCAATAAGAATAGGCCTTAGCCTAGTTCTTTACAATTCGCTTGGTAATACTGAATTCACCCTGTCTCACCTCTAGGTTATAAACACCCTTAGGTAAGTCATCTAGGTTCAAACTATGAGGCTCAGAAATCAAAGCTTTTGTCTGGTAAACCAGCTGTCCAGCCATGTTAAAGACTCTAAGTTGAACGGGATCAACCCAAATATCGCTCTCCAATGTTACGATCTTGTCGAAAGGATTCGGAGTAACGATGGTCTTACTTTCGATCCATGACTTATCAATAGCCTTGAGGAAATCAGGACGATATCCATAAAGGGGCTGTAGACCGGCTGGCATTTGAGTAGGTCTGTTAGCTCCCAATCTGGCCGTAGGACAGTTGGTGTTTAGGTCAATGGTGAAGACGAGGTCAAAGGGCTGACCAGGTAGCAATCTTTCATCCACCCACCAAATACCGGTGATATTGTCATCGCCAAAGGTCCCTGCATTCTGTGGGTTGTTTGCCGTTTTGAACTGCGAATTTCCTGCAGGAGCCACTAGATCTCCTTGTTGAGCACTCCACCATTGCGCATAGATAAATGGATGTGCTTGCTGATTGGGATTGAAGACATTCCAAGTCAAGGAATCAGTTGACGGATCGTAGCAAACGAAGGTCAATTGTAATTCCTGGAAGCTAGCAGGCATGTTGTAGAAGGCCGTATTAGAGAAAGCCGATGTCAGAGTAGCATTGAATGCCCTAACCTGATAGGCGATTGGCGTACCAAATACATACACGCTGCTGTCATCTACATATGAAGTCGTATTGGCTGGAAGGGTCGCAATCAATTGACCATCTCTAAAGACTTCAAATCCTGTCTCATTATTGGAATTGTCTGTCCATGTCAAAGGTACAATCAGGGCGGTTCCATTATCAGCAATAAGATTCGTAGGTGCAGCCAGCGTCGGAACCTGGTTGACCGTCAGGTTCAGTGTTACCGTAGAATCACAACCTTGTGCCGTCAACAAATTGGCTACGTATGTCCTCGCTTGCGTTAGGTTTTGTCCATTGAAGGCAAAGCTCTGGCCTTGGTTAATCGTAGCATTTACGCTTTGGTTAAAGGTTGGATTGACATTCAACGTCAAGCTTACCACAGAATCACAGCCAGAAGTTGAGACGAAGTTCGCCGTGTAGGTTCCAGCCTGACTAAGCGTCTGTCCATCGAAATTGAATGTTTCATTATCACAAATATCAGCTGTAATGGCTGTATTGATGGTCGTAATCACACTTAGTGTCAAGTTAACAACCGAATCACATCCTCCAGCTGACACCAAGGTAGCTGTATAGGTTCCTGGCTGATCCAACTGCTGTCCATTGAAAGAGAATGTTTCATTGGCACAGATCTCAGCTGAAATAGCTGTAGTCAGTGTCTGAGTTACATTCAGTGTCAAGGTAACGGTTGAATCGCAGCCGCTTGCTGTGGTCAAATTCGCTGTGTAAACCCCAGCTTGACTCAACTGCTGCCCGTTGAATGCAAAAGTCTCATTCTCACAAATGATAGCTGAAATAGCTGTTGTTTGTGTAGGATTGACATTCAACGTCAGCGTTACAACGGAATCACAACCAGTAGCTGAAACCAAATTGGCTGTGTATGTACCTGCCTGAGAAAGTGCTTGTCCATTGAAACTAAAGGTTTCATTATCACAAATCGTAGCTGAAACAGACGTACTCACGCTTGGGTTAACAAGTAATGTCAGGCTAACCACTGAATCACATCCACCAGAGGAAGTGAAGGTTGCTGAGTACGTTCCCGCTTGGGAGAGCTGTTGACCATTGAATGTGAATGTCTCATTATCACAAATTTCCTCAGTGATAGACACATTGATCTGAGGCACAACATTCAGTGTTAAGCTAACGGTTGAATCACATCCGCTCTGAGAAGTAAAGACCTCTGTATAGGTCCCGCTGGCTGTCAGTGTCTGAGTTCCGAACACAAAGTTATCACCTTGGCAAATGGTTGCATTGGCATTCTCATTGAAGGTTGGATTCACATCTAAGGTCAAGATGACAGTTGAATCAATTCCTGTAGAGGCTGTGAAAACTTCTGTGTAGATGCCTGCACTTGTCAAGGTGCGGGTCCCAAATGAGAAGGTCTCTCCTTGGCAAATAACCGCTCTAACATTGGTCGTAATTCCACAAGACGTACCCAGGTTGATATTGGTAACTAGGTCAAATGGAGATCCTGGTGTCAGGGTCTCATCTACCCACCATATACCCGTGATGTTATCATCTCCAAAGGTTGAGGACAATTGTGGGTTATTGGCAGTCTTGAACTGTGAGTTGCCAACAAGCGCTATATTATCCCCGCGCTGAGTGCTCCACCACTGTGCAAAAATGTAGGGGTGGTTTTGCGAATTGGGGTTAAATACATTCCATGTCAGCGAGTCAGTCGCAGAATCGTAACACACCAATGTCAAGACCAAATCTCCGAAGTTTGCCGGCATGCTGTACAAAGCAATGTTGGAGAAGGCAGAGGTTTGTGTGGCATTGATTGCTCTTACTTGGTATTCTACTGGACTACCGAAGACATTCAGCGGATTATCATCCAAGTAAGCCGTTGTATTGGCAGGAACAGTGGTTAACAATTGTCCTTGACGGAAAATTTCGAATCCAGTCTCATTGGAGGAGTTGTCCTGCCAAGTCAAGGGGACACTGAATGCCGTACTGTTATCTGCTACCAAGTTGCTAGGAGCAGGTAAGCCTACCACTGGGTTTACCGTTAGGTTAAGAGTTACTATCGAATCACAACCAGCTGCACTTAGGAAGTTTCCAACATATGTACCAGCTTGGGTTAAATTCTGTCCATCAAAGGCAAAACTCTGTCCTTGGTTAATCGAAGCGTTTACTGTCTGATTGAATGTTGGATTCACATTTAGCGTCAAACTAACGACTGAATCACATCCAGCTGCAGAAGTGAAGGTAGCATTATAGGTACCAGCTACACTCAACACCTGACCATCGAAGACAAAAGACTCCCCATCACAAATTGTCTCTGTAACAGATACATTGATTTGCGGAACGACATTCAGCGTCAGGGTAACGGTAGAATCACATCCAGCTTGGGAAGTAAATACCTCGGTGTAAGTTCCTGAAGCATTCAAAGTCTGGGTACCGAAGGTGTAGGTGTCACCCTGGCATATTTGAACATTGTCAGTTGTGTTGAATGTCGGATTGACGTTCAGGGTCAATGTTACTGTAGAATCACATCCATTCTCGGAAGTAAATACCTCGGTATACTGTCCAGCAGTAGTCAAGGTCTGTGTTCCAAAGGTAAAGCTTTCGCCTTGACAGATGGTTGCTACATCAGTAGTGTTGAAGCTTGGATTGACATTCAGGGTCAAGGTTACCGTGGAATCACATCCATTCTCCGAAGCAAATACTTCTGTATACTGTCCTGCAGTGGTCAAAGTCTGTGTTCCGAAAGCAAAGCTCTCTCCTTGACAGATAGTTGCTACATCAGTAGTACTAAATGTTGGATTCACATTTAGCGTTAAGCTAACAACTGAATCACATCCAGCTGCAGAAGTGAAGGTGGCATTGTACGTACCAGCTAGGCTCAACTGCTGTCCATCGAATGTGAAGGTTTCGTTATCACAAATTGTTTCTGTAAGAGAAACATTGATTTGTGGAACGACATTCAGTGTCAGGGTAACAGTAGAATCACATCCATCTTGGGAAGTAAATACCTCTGTGTAAGTACCTGAAGCATTCAAAGTCTGGGTACCGAAGGTATAGGTATCACCCTGGCAGATTTGAACATTGTCAGTTGTATTGAATGTCGGATTGACATTTAGGGTCAATGTTACGGTAGAATCACATCCATTCTCCGAAGCAAATACCTCTGTATACTGTCCAGCAGCAGTCAAGGTCTGTGTTCCAAAGGTGAAGCTTTCACCTTTGCTTTAAATAGCTTACCAACATGGGACAAAATGTGGATAGCTTTCCCATATTCCTTCCTATTTTTAGCAAAAGCGATTACATGAGCCTCAAAGCCGCAAAAAAAGCACTTTCAGATTATTTTGGGTATTCCTCCTTTCGGCCTATGCAGGAAGACGTAATCAAGGCGATTTTGGAGGGCAAGGACTGTTTGGTGCTCATGCCTACAGGTGGAGGGAAATCCATTTGCTACCAGATTCCAGCCATGGTTTTAAAAGGAATGTGTGTGGTAGTGTCTCCTTTGATCGCCTTGATGAGGGATCAGGTGGAGGCTTTAAGAGAAAATGGAATTCCTGCTGCCTACCTCAATTCCAGCATGGATTTTAAAGACTACATGCATGTAATTGAAGAAGTGAAGTTAGCAGAGATCAAATTACTCTATATTTCTCCCGAAAAATTGTTGACCTCAGAGATAAAAGATTTATTAAACAGCGTTAAGCTTTCTTTATTTGCCATTGATGAGGCTCATTGTATTTCCGCATGGGGCCATGACTTTCGTCCAGAGTACACCCAACTAGAACTCCTCAAAACCCGCTTCAAAGGTGTTCCTATTGTAGCTCTGACCGCAACAGCGGATAAAAACACACGGAAAGATATTCTCAATCAATTGGGTCTTCGTCAGCCAGAAATCTTCATTTCCTCCTTCGATAGACCCAACCTGAGTTTGACCGTTCTGCCAGGGCAGAATAAGATTCAGAAAATATTGGACTTTTTGGCTGTGAGGCCCAATCAATCTGGCATTATCTATTGCTTAAGTAGAAAGGGCACAGAAACGCTGGCTGACAAACTTAAAGCCAAGGGATACAGCGCCAGCTTCTATCATGCTGGCTTGGGCCCTAAGATTAGAGAAAAGGTACAGGACCAGTTCCTGAAT
>JBCBVV010000061.1:0-37785 GCA_039817415.1 Bacteroidota bacterium | reverse complement strand
TATTAATTGAATGTTTATTCAAAAAATATATTGTCTATTGCCACTTTAACCCCTTCATTGGTAGGAGGGTATTCTTTTTCTGTTGAAATGGGGGATTGAATTGTGTCCTAGTAGAAAATGGAGAAAAAGAGGGCCGCCAAGATACTCGTGATCAGGGTCATTGAAAAGTTGACGGTGTCATTAGAGAGCCAGCCATTCTTTTGTAAGCTAGCTCCTAGGATGGAATCAACCATAACGCCAGCAAAGGAAATAGCTAGACAAAGGAGGACGGGAAACTGCCAATTTGCAGAAAAAATAACATAAGCAAAGATTAAGATTAGGTTGCCCACCAAGGCTGCGAGGCTTCCTTCTACTGAAATAGCCCCATCTTGTCCTCTTCTATCTTCTCTAAGTGTCAGGATATTGAAGTATCGTTTTCCGTAAATATTCCCCAATTCAGAGGCGAAGGTATCTCCCAAGCCAGCTGCAAGGGAACTCACCATGACGAAAAGAAACAGTTCCTTTTGTGGGTAAAAGATCCAGGCACAATAACCAGCTAAACCCGCCATTCCTGCATTAGCCAAAGCATTATTGATCGACCTTTTTCCCTTGTTTTTTTCTTCTAATCCCAATTCCTTCTTTTTCCCCCTTCCTAATAGGGAGACTACTGTTCCCCCTACAAAAAAGACCAACACGAGGCCCATGGTAGGAAAATTTCCTCCTAAAAAGATCAGAAAGGCGAGTACTCCACCTGTAAGCGTTCCAATTAAATCAATCTTCCCAGATGCCCAGCTAAAAACCATAAACAAGCTCAACAGGAATAAGCCCATCCAGAGGTTGGTAGGAAAGAAAAATTGTCCATGAATCACACTCTCTTTATAGAGAAAGGCTCCAGTTGCTGCTGCTATTGGAACGGATAGGTTATCATCTATTAAATTAGGAATCGTCTCGACCCAGCCTGCAATCAAAATGCCTACTAAAATGATCCCTATCCAAGTGCTAAAAGGGATTCCAAGTAAGACAGATTCAGGAAGTAAATAAACAAGTCCAGTGGTCAGGGGAAAGCCCACCAAAAAGAAGGCAAGTGTACCTGAAACAGTCTTCATTGGATTCCATGGAAGTTTGGGGCCTCTTATAGCACGACCCATGATAGAAGAGGCGGCGTCTCCAAAGGCCATGGCTCCCCATGCTATGGCCATAAAAACTTGTTGCTGGAAAAAGAGCATGCCAATGAGGGTAAGAGAAGCTGGGTAGAAGAGGAGACCGGGATCTGCTTTTTCGAGATTCCCCTTTTTGATTTGCTTTCCCCCTATTCGATCAAGCAAGAAGAGGTTGAAGACAAAAGCAATCCCTGCACAAAGACAAATCATTGTAGGACTGAGCCTCCCAATAAAGAAGGCGAAACCAACCATAGAAACATGTACAATTTTTCTTCTATTGATTTGATGGCTCATAAGCAAAGGAAGTCATCTTGAATGTCACGTATTCTTCTGGATAAGTGTGGTAAAGGTAAATAGGATAGAACTCCTTGGGTAGTTAAAATCCAGATGCGAACAATTTATTGAAATTGTTGTAGATCACGAACAAGGGTGCTCTAACTGAGTTTTGTGAATTTGGAAATTATATTAATTTGCCCGCAGGCAATATTGTTACAACATTAACCATAAACATCAATATCATGGCATTTACGCTTCCCGAACTTTCTTACGCTAAAGACGCTCTTGCGCCACACATCGGTGCCGACACTATGGAGGTACACTACGGTAAGCACCACGCTGGATATACCAAGAAACTGAATGCTGCTATTGAGGGGACTGAACTTGAGAACCAGTCTATTGAAGATATTCTTGCAGGGGTTTCTGGACATTCTGCTGCTGTACGTAACAACGGTGGAGGATATTACAACCACGATCTATTCTGGAAGGTGATGGCACCTAACGCTGGCGGAGAGCCTACAGGAGCTATTGCTGACGCTATCAATACAAGCTTCGGTTCATTTGAAGCTTTTAAGGAGCAATTTGCTAAGGCTGCAGGTACAAGATTTGGATCTGGATGGGCTTGGTTGATCAAGAAGGCTGATGGTAGTCTAGCAGTTACTTCTACTCCTAATCAGGACAACCCCTTGATGGATGTAGTAGCTGATGCTGAGCGCGGAACACCAATTTTAGGTCTTGACGTATGGGAGCATGCATATTATTTGAACTACCAAAATCGCCGTCCAGATTACGTGAGCGCATTTTTCAACGTAATTAACTGGGATAAAGTATCTGAACTGTTCCAGAATGCATAAAAAAGTATTAAATTAGCATTTGCTGACTATTGCTTTATTATGAAGAAGAGGCTGACTCGATTAGGGGCAGCCTTTTTTTTATCTTTGCCTCTAAGAGAATTCTGCGCGATACAATCTCTAAGCTAAGCCTCTGAATAGGCTGAGGTTATGAATTGTACGACAGCTTCGATTCACCAGAATGTTCTTCTTCACATCATTAAACCACACAATAGCTGCATGAAGGCAAATTTACTGGATGGTAAAAAAACGGCTCAGGATATCCGCCTTGAAATCAAGTCCAAGGTTGACAATTATATCTCCAAGGGCTTACGTCCCCCACATCTTGTGGCCATCGTCGTAGGAGACAATCCTGCTTCCCATACTTATGTAAAAGGTAAAATGAGAGCATGTGCTGAAGTCGGTTTCGCCAGTACTAACAAGCACCTGCCAGCAGATACGACCGAACAGGAATTGTTGGGGTGGGTTAAAACGTACAATGAAGATCCTTTGGTAGACGGAATTCTTGTGCAGATGCCCCTTCCCGAGCACATTGTTCCCCAAAATATTACCAAGACGATCGTTCCACATAAAGATGCAGATGGATTCCATCCGCTGAATGTAGGTCTGATGACCTTAAACTTTCCCGGGATTCTGCCCGCTACTCCTGCTGGAATTTTGGAATTGTTGGACCGTTATGAAATTCCTACCAAAGGAAAGCACTGCGTCGTGGTAGGAAGAAGCCGAATCGTAGGTCGACCTATGTCAATCTTAATGTCACGAGGAGGGAAACCAGGAGAAGCAACAGTTACCCTTTGTCATCGATATACTACTCCTGAAATGTTAAAGAAAATGACCATTCAGGGAGACATAGTTATTGTGGCAGTAGGAATTCCGGGTTTGATCACAGCAGATATGATCAAGGAAGATGCCGTTGTAATTGATGTGGGGATTAATCGAATTTCAGCGCCTGAAAAGAAATCTGGATACAGATTGGTCGGAGATGTCGATTTTACGCCAGTAAGTGAGAAAGCCAGTTATATCACGCCCGTTCCTGGTGGAGTAGGTCCGATGACAGTTGCCATGCTCCTTTCCAATACCCTTCAGTCTTACAAAAGAACTTATGGATAAAATCAGAGTGAATTTTGTATGCCTGGGAAACATATGCCGTTCTCCAATGGCTGAAGGACTCTTCATTCATAAAATAAAAGAAGAAGGTCTGGAGAAATACTTTGAAGTTGACTCCAGTGGTACAGGAGGATGGCATGTAGGTGAACCCGCAGACCCAAGAATGCGTGAAGTTGCCAAACAACATGGCGTACATCTGCCCTCGAGAGCCAGAAAGTTCATTGCCCAAGATCATGAGGATTTCGATTATATCCTGGCAATGGATGGAAACAACTACGGGGACATTCTTGACCTACGAAAAGGAACGAAGAAGGAAAAAGCCGAGGTCTTTAAGATGAGGGATTTTGATAAGGATCACGTAGGGAAAGATGTGCCAGACCCTTATTATGGAGGAAAAGAAGGTTTCCAGAAAGTTTATGAAATGCTAGCCCGATCTACGGCTGAATTATTGGCCCATATTCGAAAAGAAAGGGGAATCTAATTTGAATGGAATAGATAAAAAAGGGCCGGAATCATTTGATTCTGGCCCTTTTTTATAGCTAAAGAGGATTGGCTTAGTGAATACCATTCATCCATTTTCTTAGAATAGGTACTAGCATCAACAAGACTAATGCTGCACCACCTACTACGTACACACCCCATGTTAAATAGGTGTCACCGTAAATGGCTAAAGAATCAGTCAGGTTTAGACCTTCACCTCCCCCTTCAGTTGCAGTTAGTTTCCCCAATTCGCCAGCCATTTTGTTGGCCAGTGAAATAGAAAGGAACCATACTCCCATTGTATAGCCTACAATTTTGGTAGGAGATAGCTTGGTAATCATAGATAGACCTACAGGTGAAAGGCTCAACTCACCTGTTGTATGGAATAGGTACATCAAAACCAAGAAGATCATCGGGACTAGGCCTTCATCTGAAGCAAACATATTGATACCTGCAACAATGATGGCGAAACCTAAGGCCAATTGAGCCAGCCCTAATACAAATTTTAAAGGTGTAGAAGGTTCTCTTCCGGATTTGTTCAGTTTGATCCACATCCATGAGAAAACAGGAGCGAGCAAAATGATGAAGAGCGCATTCAAAGATTGGAATACAGAAGCTGGAATTTCACTACCAAACAACACTCGGTCTACATTCTTATCCGTAAATAGGGTCAATGAACCACCTGCCTGCTCAAAAAGAGCCCAGAAAAGTGCATGGAATATGAAGAGTACCGGAATGACCAGTAGCCTCTCTCCAACGGCTTTTTTCGGCACCTTGGTAGCATCCTCTCCTTCTCCATCTACTTCTTCGCTCAATTCATCGGATTGCTTTTGCGTTACGGCCAAGACAATGAAGATAATCAGCAAGGCAAAAGCCCCAATGATCCCATAGTACGCCAGGGAGACTGTATTGACATTGGCAATTGTTTCCGGTATAAGGCCATAATAGGCAGGGAAGAATATAACAGTTGCCACGGCAATCAGACCATAAATGACACTTTGGCCTGCTTTTACTAGGCTATCGCCTTCATTTCGTTCATCTATACCATTCAAGATCAGATTACCCAAAATGGCGCCACTAGCTGCCAAAAGGAGGAAATTAAGTACTTCATCCAACTCAAGGAAAAAAGCAACAATGGGTACGGCAATCAGAGAACCAATATAAACGGGTAAATCTCTTTGTAGACCTGATGGTTTTCCTTCTTTGGGTTCAGGTGGCAAGCCTTCGTTTCCAAAGGAACTACTCATGGCCCAGAATACAATCAGTCCGATCATCATACCGATACCAGCCAAGCCAAAGCCATAGTGCCAGCTAATGGTTTCTCCTACGTATCCACAAGTCAGCGTAGATAGAAAGGCGCCAATATTGACCCCCATATAGAAGATGGTAAAGGCACCATCTTTTCTGGGGTCATTCTTATCATAGAATTTCCCTAGGAAGGAGGAAATGTTTGGTTTGAAGTAACCATTACCGACAATGATCAATGCGAGTGAGGCGAAAAATAGGGGAATATTATCCTCAAAGCCCATGCCCATGATGGCCAGTGCGAAATGGCCCAATGCCATCAATACGCCACCCCAGATAACAGCTTTTCGGAAGCCAAATATCCTGTCTGCAATCAAACCTCCTACCACTGGGAATAGGTATACCATGGCGGTATAGGAACCATAAATCCCAAGAGATTTGATTTCTCCATCTGCCAGCGCTGCGAAGAGCACTTTGGTCATGTAGAGGGTTAATAGGGCACGCATACCATAGTAGGAGAATCGCTCCCACATTTCTGCGAAGAACAGAATGAACAGTGCCTTGGGGTGAGTTTTTCTATTGGTGGCAATGACAAAGGGGATCCAGATCAGTACAAAGATCCATCCTCCGACCATGAGCCAAAAGGTCGTATTATCCATAGAAGTCGTTGGTTAGTTTCACATTAGCATAAAAAAAGGAAGAAAATCCCATCCATCGGATAGCATATTCTTCCCTATAAATGGAGGCAATCTAGTGACCGCCCATTCCTTCGTTTACATCCTCCGCGTTATGCGTCAGACGCTTCAATGGCTTCAGGAACAACAGTAGCAAGACAGAGAAGGCGACTGTAAATCCAAATACACTCATGAAGGTCCAGAATTCTTTGTCATCCTGAACTTCAAAGATTTCCATTTTGCCTTTGTAGCCATCCGCACTCAAGCTATTGCCTTCTTTTTTCTCCTCTCTTTCGAATCGAAGAATGGCGGTAAAGGGATCGGATTCTGAGTCTGGATATTCCTCCAAATAGCCTAATAAGGTCTCTTCGCTCTCTCCTTCAAAAGAAAAATATTTCTTTAAATCAGCCTGTCCAGCGACCATGGTAAACTCATTTCCATTCCCATATACTTCGCCGACAATCTCAAAATTCTTACCCTTTTGTAGGATACTATCTGCTACGAAGGGTTTCAAATCTTCTACAGAAGCTGTGAGTTCCATTTTGATGGGTTCTGCCTGAGAATTTTCTCCGATATAACCAGCGATTTTATTTCCAAAGCCTGTCATGGCAAAGTAAACCCCCATCATAAGGGATACATATTTGACCGGAGCTAGCTTAGTAATAAAGGATAAGGCAACCGGAGAAGCACAAAGTTCACCAAGTGTATGGAAGAGATAAGCTAGAACAAGTAGAATCAAGGCAGCTTTGTCGCCATATTGAGTTACCTGGTTAGAAGCCTGTGCCATAAAGAGGAAGCCTATCCCCATGATGATAGTACCGAGGGCCATTTTGAAAAGAGAAGATGATTCCCAGCCCTTCTTTCTCCACCATATCCAAAAGGCGCCCACTACTGTGGCGAAGATCATGATGAAAAAGGCATTTACAGACTGGAATACAGCCGTTGGTACTTCATAGGGAGAAACGGTTAAGGCTTGAGTTCTTAGGTAAGCATAGATGGCAGCTACCACCCCACCCAAGATCAGGAAGAGATTTGCGGTATCTTTCTTTGCTCTCCAATCCCTGAATCCCATAAAGAAGAGGACTGCCGCTCCGCCTGCTAAAAGGATATCAACAACCAGAAGCGGAATATTGCGATCAATTTTTACATCGGTATAAAGGTTCATCAAACCACCTGCTTGTTCAAAGGCTCCCCAGAACACAATCACAATCAGGAAGGAGATTAACAGAACCAGAAATCGATCCTTTTCAATTCCTTCAATGTCTTTATAGATCATCATCAACATCCCCACTACAAGGGAGACGAAGATTCCGAGTGCACCATAAGCATATTTTTCAACTGGTTCTTCGATCAGGAACCATGCACCTGCTGAGAGGCCTATTGCCAAAATCAAGGTAATGGCCAGGTGTAAGGGGCTTGTAGCGAGTCTTCTAAACAGTTCTCCTAGGGAGGTAGTTCCTTCGTCTCCAGCATCAGCACCTTTTAAGGGCGCTTCCCCGATGCCAGGCAAAAATCTCTGTCCCCAAACATAAACCAGAAAGCCAACTAACATCCCGATTCCGGCAAGCCCGAATCCATAGTGCCAACCATAAGCCTTGGCCACGACACCTACAATGATAGAGGATAGGAAAGCACCTACATTGATACCGATATAGAAGATGTAGAATCCTTGGTCTCGTCTTTCGTCTCCTTGCTTATAAAGCCCTCCTACCATGGTGGAAATATTGGGCTTCAGTGCACCTACACCTAGGATGATCAAACCAAGACCTGTGAAGAAAGCCCATAGTGCATCGATTGCTAAAATTCCATGTCCAGCTACGAGCAAGACAGCTCCAACCATCACAGAGCGCTTTTGACCAATGAATTTATCTGCAAGGATACCTCCAGGGATAGAAGCTACGTATACCAGCATGGTGTACCATCCATAAAGGGCTAGTGCTTGCGCGTTGTCCCAACCCAAGCCTGGGTTATCTGACATGGCTGATTCGGCTATGTAAAGGGTAAGAATAGCGCGCATCCCGTAATAGGAAAAACGCTCCCAAAGCTCAGTCATGAAAAGAATATAGAGCCCAATGGGATGGCCGAATAGTTGCCGCTGATTTGCAAAAGCACTGGTATTCATGTAGGCAGATTTAGTTCATTTTATTACTAAATATTGAAATTAGCCTTTTTGTATGTAAAAAGGAAAATATGACACTTATAATTGATATGCGTGCATATGATGCTAAAATTCGTGATTCGAAATAATTCCAAAACAGCATGATATGTCTAAATTCGAAATTTGCGCATATCTAAAGTTCTGAATAGAAAAACCGATTAAACTTTTGTATTTTAGCGAATAGAGAAGAGATGGGTCATGAATTTTGTAGCGCATTATTATATAGACAAAGACATCGATAACCATTGGTTTATCGTGGGAGTTGCGCAGCCTGATCTCCTTCCCATCTTCAATGGGAACCTCCGATTAAAGGCACGAATGGTGGAATCCGCCCTAAAGGATTCTCCAAATTCCGATTTTGAAAAACTTGGAAAAGGAATGCTTCGCCATTTTGAAGCGGATGCCTATTTCCATAGTGCAGATTTCTTCAAATACGAAAACAAGTATTTGACCGACTTGATCCGGTCTTTCTTTCCCAATGGAGAAATTAAACGAGATTGGTTTGTTGCCCATATCCTGTTTGAGCTGATGTTTGATAGGATTTTGGTCTGTGATGACCCCTCTACCCTGGATGGTTTTTATGAAGCATGGACACCCGCTACTACTGCTGGAATTCCTCGAATGACAAGCAAGATTATAGGAGTAGATGTAGGAGAATTAGGGGGATACGAACAATTTTTACTCCGATTCCATAAAAGAAAGTACCTCTACGGCTTTCAGCGTTGGGGAGATCTGCTCTATATCCTCAAAAGAATTCTAGAAAGGGTGAGGATATATGAAAGTGAGATCATTTATAGCGATGCCTTTATGGAAATGCTCCAGATCTACGAAAACCACCTTATTCCTAATATCCCTCGCTACATAGCTGAGATGCGCGAAAGACTAAGCCAATCCCCACTCGATTAAATCGCCTCCTGGTCGGCTAAAAATGCCGTCTGGTTGGAAGACTTAAACAAGCCTAATTTCGTTATTCATTTACAGGATAGCTTTTACAGGAATGACCAAGTAAATCAGGTTAGTAGAGGCGTTTTTTCGCATTTGCAAATAGTCCTGTAGTGCTTATATTTCCAATCATCATTTACGCTGACTTTCTGCTAATCAGGATATTCCAGAAGTTAGAAATTCAAGTTTTTTGTCGCTGAATTATGACCATTCATCCGATAAGAGACAAGATAAGCCAGTGTAGAATGATACTTTTACCTGTATTCGAATAAGACTTATTCAAGTATCATATTATGGCTAGAAACTTTGCGCTGTGCTTAGGACTGCTACTTTTCCTGCTTGGTAGCTGCTTTGCACAGGAAGGATCCAGCGATCCAACAGACGGGCCGGTTAAATACAGTAACGAATTTTTAAAGATCGGTGTAGGCGCAAGAGCCTTTGGCATGGGTAACGCCCTTACTGCTGCTGCGACTGATGTAACAGCTGCTTACTGGAACCCAGCAGGCCTTGCTACTGAACACGCTTTGAAATACCCGGAAGTTGCCGCTATGCATGCTTCCTACTTTGCCAACATCGCCAATTATAACTATGCGGGTTTCACCATGCCAGTTGATTCAGTTGGGGACAGAAGGTTTGCTGTCTCATTTATCCATCTTGGAATTGATGATATCCCCAATACCTTACAACTGATTGATCCCGATGGAACTTTCAACTTCGATAAGTTGGAATCCTTTTCTGATGTGGAGCTTGCTGCACTTTTCTCATATGCATGGAAGCTCAACAAAGTCAGAGGACTAAGTATGGGTTCGAATATTAAAATCATTTATCGCGCAATTGGTAGGTTTGCCAATGCATGGGGCGTTGGGCTAGACTTGGGTGTGAGATATGAAAGAAACGGCTTTATCGCAGGTCTTAATCTCACGGATGCGACTAATACCATCAATGCCTGGACGTTCAATACCGAGACATTCCGTGATGCATTTATCAATACAGGGAATGTAATTACAGAAAACAGTACAGAAATCACGAGACCAGCTCTTAGAGTTGGTTTGGCCTATGATTTCAGGCTAGGAAATACCTTCAATTTATTATTGAGCCTTGATAACAACCTCTTCTTTGATGGGGCAAGATCAGAAGCGATTGCCAGTGGAGGAGATATCAGTTTTGATCCTAGAGCAGGCTTTGAGCTGGCTTACAAAAATGGATTGGGTAGAAAGGTAGCTTTCCTTCGCGGAGGGTTTTATAACCTACAAAACAATTTCAATAGCCAAGGTGAAGAAGTTACCTCCTTGTTCCCAACTGCGGGAGTAGGATTGGTTGTAAAGAACTTTACCATAGATTATGCTCTCGCCAACATTGGCAACTTTTCTGAAACGCTTTACTCACATGTTGTTTCATTGAAATTCCATATTCAGTGATGAAGAATTACGTATTATTTTGGGTTTTTGCCCTATCAACGATTGCTACATTTGCGCAGTTTGATTACGGTAACGATTGGTACCGTGCCAACTCTGATAAAACTTTTATCAGGCTTGTGGTAGAGGAAGATGGCTTGTACAGAGTAACTCTTCAGGATCTTTTAACGGCTGGTCATGACTTGTCAACAGTTCCTCCTGCCAACCTTCAGGTTTTCTACAGAGGTAGAGAAATACCCATTTATGTTCAAAGCAATGGTTCCACGCTTTCTTATGTGGAATTTTTTGGTTTTGCCAATGATGGGAAAATGGATTCTGTCATGTACCGAGATCCCGTTACAGGGGTATTGAAAGATGATCTACAGCCTTCTAAGGAGTTTAGCATCTTTACTGATGAGTCAGTTTACTTTCTAACCTGGGATGACAATCCTGTTGGACTGAGGGTCTTTAATACCTTTGATCCAACCTACAATCTATATACACCAGAGTCATTCTTCGCCTTTGAAACACGCCAAGATTATCACCCAAATGGGCCGAACAAGGACCTGTCCCAATACTTATTTGGTGGAGGTGGATCTTTCGACACCTTTTATACCCTGAACTCGGACTATGTTACAGGAGAAGGATACATGGGGCCTGGATTTGGATACATTGCCAATCCTGATCCTGTTAATAATCCTCCGCTGAAGATTCAGATGTCTACCCCTTTGGCTGCCAATACGGGAAGACCCGTTACCCTAAAAACCAGAATCTTTGGGCGTTCCAATACCCAGCATATCCTGAATGTCTCTATGGCAGGGCAAGGTGTGGTGATTGACTCTACCGTGGGAACCAATAGTGTGTACATGCACACCTACGGCAGAACTTTCAACCTAAATGGGAATCTTTCTGAAAATTCAGAATTGACCTTCGAAGCATTAAGAGGATCAGTTGATAACAACCACGTTTCCTGGGCTTCTTTAACCTACGACAGGTTGACAGATATGCTTGGAGATTCAACCATCAAGATCACCGATTGGGAGAAAGGAACACGTGCTTATTTCCAGTTTGATAATGCGGTTGGAGACGATTCTGTCTACGTTTATGACCTGACCAATCGAATAAGACAAGTAGGTGTCATGAACGGCACAGAGGCAAGGGTGATCATTTTCCCTTTCAACGGTAAAAGAGATCTATACTTGACCACAGACCGAGGGATTAAAAAGCCCAGAATTGAAGGTTCTAAGCTGAACAGACTGTATGACAGACAGGGAAAGGAATATGTCATCATCGCCCACAGAGACCTAAAATCATCCGCAGAGGCCATGGCACAGTACCGTGATACGGCTACCGTGAATCCACTGTCGACCATGGTGGTTTATACAGATGAAATTTATGATGAATTTGGTTATGGCTCTCTTACTCCTTGGGCCATTAAGCGCTTTTGTAAGTATGCCCTAGACAATTGGAGCATCAAACCTGAGTACTTCATGTTATGGGGTAAAGGGCGTTATGAAACCAGAAAGTTTGTTGGTGCTGAACCCTTGGTACCCACATTTGGCTATCCAGCAACAGACTATGAGTTTGTCTCCCACTTCGACCTAAATTCCCTAGAAATCAATCCTGAAGCTGCTATCGGTCGAGTCAATGTACTGAATGATGCGATGGGCATAGCCTATTTGAATAAAGTCAATGATTATGAGCACAAAGGATGGGAAAGATGGATGAAGCAAGGGGTGTTTCTAGGAGGAGGTAATACCCGATCCGAGCAGAATGCAATCGAGGATGCTTTTAGTTTCTATATAGATGTATATCAATCTCTTCCTTTCGGAGGAAAGGCAAACTACTTCCAGAAAAGAAGCGATGATATCACCATTGACCCAGCTACTGCCTCCTATCATGACCAGATTTCTGATGGAGTTTCTGTGGTTCATTTCTTTGGACACTCAACCTCGAATATTCTTGATATTTCCCTTCGTCCACCCAATCAATACAACAACTTCAATCGCTACACTTTTATGATCGCGATGGGATGTTACGGTGGGGACTTTGCAGGGGCTTCGGTTTCTACCTCCTTTGGAGAAACATGGGTAAGCGAAGCGAACAGAGGGGCCATTGGATACTTGGCGAATTCCAGTGCAGGATACCTGAATCCATTGAAACAACACGGTCGAGTATTCTACAATGACCTCTATCGAAGAATGAATGGCCAACCAATTGGCAAGGTCATTCAGGAAACCCTTCGGTTGTACACAGATTCCTTACAAGGGATTCAATATAGAAACCACGGAAGACAGTTGAATCTACAAGGAGACCCTGCTGTAACGATTTTCTTCCCTCAAAGGCCCGATCTTGAGGTGAATGAATCCAGCGTGTACTTTACGCCTGAAAACTTTACTGCACAAGACGACTCCTTCCAAATCAATATTGTGGTTTCGAACTTTGGACTGGTTACGGATGATTCCATTACAGTGGAGGTTCGCCAGCAATTGCCAAACGGAACCATTTACAATGGCCATCCCAAGGTAAGAATACCCATGGTGGCGTTTAGAGATACCGTTTCTTTCATTTTGAAAAATCCTGTAGGAAACGAAATGACGGGTCAAAACTTCTTCGAAGTCTTTATTGATCCCGAGAATAATGTAGAAGAGTATTTCGAAAACAACAACTACACCAAGGTAGCTAAACTAGTTGCAGGGAATATTGCAGCGATCTTGTATCCGCAGGAATATGGAATTGTAGCGGAGAATAAAATCAGCCTAAAGGCATCTGCTTTCTTTATGACTCCAGAAGAGGATATTCCCTTTATTTTTGAGATAGATACAGTTTATAGATTCAGCTCTTCATTCAAACAAACATCTCCTATCATCCAAGGAAGGGCAACCTTTGTGGAATGGGAGCTTCCGTTTGACTTAGAACCAGAGCAGGTATACTACTGGCGCGTCAGGCTTGCCGATGTAGAGCCAGTCAGCTGGAGTACAGCTTCCTTTAAATATATTCCAGGGAAAGAAGGATGGGCTCAGGCTAAATTCCCTCAGTTCCTGCGAAATACCCCCAATGACATTAAATTCAATGAATTTCAAGGAAAGGTAGACTTCAACACCTTTGGAGGAAGCTTCGAATTTATAGGGGAAAATGGTGGCCGAAACTTCATTTACAATAAGAATGGAGTATTAAAGGGAAATGCACGTGAAAATGGCTTTAGTACCGATGGGGTACTTTGGGTAATTCTCGATCGCTTCACCTTAGAGGAAAAGAGTGGTTCGCAGCAGTTAGGTATTTTTGATGCAGCTACTGCACCGACTACCAATTCTCCCGGGCAGATGTTCAAACTGAGAGAGGCCATTTACAATCTGAATGAAGGGGATTACATCGCCATTGGTACAAGAAGAAATCCTAAGGTCCCATTATGGGATCCGTCTATATTTGACGCCTTGAAGCAAGTAGGTGTCTCTGATAACATTCGACTTTTGAAGGATGGAGAGGGCTTTTTGATCCTTGGAAGAAAAGGGAATTCTCCCGGAACTGCTGTTGAAGTATATGAGCCTCAATCGGGAACTAACTTGATTCTTGATAAGGACATTTATTCCAGTGAGACAGCTGGAAGCTTGACTTCAACCCGAGTAGGCCCAGCCATAGAATGGGATGATCTGTTGTGGGATTGGAATTCGCAGGACTTGATCAATCAAGAGAATACTACGGTGGATGTATATGGCATCAGACCCAATGGAACCAAATTCCTTTTAAAAGAGAACTTGTCCAAGGGAACCCATGACCTAAGCGATATCAACTCAGGTGATTATCCTTACTTAGAATTGAAGGCAAATCTAGAAGATACCGTATATCGCACTGCACCCCAAATGGATAACTGGCATGTATTTTATGAGCCTGCCACAGACGCAGTTGTTGACCTAATCACCAATTTTGAATTTAGGTCTGATACAGTTTTCGAAGGGGAGGATGTGTTCATCCACATGGCCGCCAGGAACATCGGCTCACGTGATCTGGATAGTATCGATGTGGCCCTTTCTGTCGAGAGAGAAGATAGAACGCGTCTGATCTTAGATACCCTAAGAATCGCTCCTCTTCTGGTAAATGGAGGTGCAGTCGAGTTTGAATACAATTTCAATACCATCGGAAAAGAACTGAGCGGAGATGTCTTATACTTAGTCGAAATCAATCCTGAGCTGAAGCAGCCAGAAATACATTTCTTCAACAACATTTACGTGCGGCCCTTCTACGTGGTCAATGACGATAAAAACCCCATTCTGGATGTAACCTTTGATGGAAAACACATCATGGATGGCGACATCGTTTCTCCTCAACCTGAAATCATCATTGAGGTAAACGACGAAAACCAATTTGTAGCAGTTGACGACACCAATACCTTTGAATTGTACTTCAAAAGAGGAGTGTCAGCTGGTATCGAGTTTGAGCGAATCTTCATCGAAGGTGAACCTCGAATCGATTGGCAACCAGGTCAGCTCCCAGAGAATAGAGCAAGATTGTATTTCAATCCAGGTATGACAGAGCCGCTGGAAGATGGAGAATATACCTTGAGAGTTCAGGGGCAAGATAAAAATGGGAATGCTGCAGGTCGTGGAGGAAACTTCTACGAAATTAAGTTCTCAGTAGAGAATGCTAGCACCATTACTCAAGTCCTTAATTATCCAAATCCGTTCTCGACTTCCACCCGTTTCGTGTACACCCTTACAGGAGCCGATCTTCCAGAGCTATTCCAGATTCACATTTACACGATTTCTGGTAGAATGGTGAAGATGATCGACCTGTTGGAATTAGGGGAGGTTTACTTTGGGCATAACATTACCAATTACGCTTGGGATGGAACAGATGAGTACGGCGACCCACTGGCGAATGGCGTATACCTCTATCGAGTGGTCATGAAGATGCCAGGTGAGGAAATTCAAGTGAGAGATGAAAAGACCAAGAGATTCTTCAACAATGGTTGGGGCAAAATGGTCATCATGAGATAAAGCAACCAAAGCAACGTTGTTAGGGGCCATCCTTTTTAGGGTGGCCTTTTTTATGGGAAAAATCCTGATTCTTTTGCCAAACCGGTATTTTCATTTCTCTCTGATTGAGAATTATTTAATTTTGTCCGCTGACAACAAAAAATTCTGATGAATTACGACGAAATTTTTCCCAAAATTATATCTCATGCCAAAGAATATGGCTTTGTTTTCCCTTCAAGTGAAGTCTATGATGGCCTTGGGGCAGTATATGACTATGGTCAACTGGGGGTAGAACTCAAGAACAATATCAAGACTGCCTGGTGGAAAGCCATGGTGCAGATGCATGAGAATATCGTCGGTTTGGATGCGGCCATTCTGATGCATCCTACTACTTGGAAAGCTTCGGGACACGTTGATGCCTTCAACGATCCTTTGATTGACAACAAAGATTCCAAAAAGCGCTACCGTGCAGATAACTTGATTGAAGATCAAATCGGAAAGTACGAGGCCAAATCCCTTAAGGATACCATCAAGCGTGCGAAGAAGGAAGGCTGGGAGACAGGATCAGAAGAGTATGAAAAGTACCTGAAAAACAACCGGAACGCCAAGAAAGCACAAGAGTTACAGGAGAAGTTTGAGGAAGCCATGAATAGCGATGACCTCACCAAATTGAGAGACATCATTGTAGATCAGGGCATCGCTTGCGAAGTAAGTGGTTCTAAAAATTGGTCAGAGGTACGTCAGTTCAACTTGATGTTCTCTACTAAATTGGGAGCTACCGCCGATACTGCCATGGACCTATACCTTCGTCCAGAAACGGCTCAGGGTATTTTCGTGAATTACCTCAATGTACAGAAGACTTCTCGTCAGAAGCTTCCCTTTGGAATCGCTCAGATTGGTAAGGCGTTTAGAAATGAGATCGTAGCTCGTCAGTTCATTTTCCGTATGAGGGAATTTGAGCAAATGGAGATGCAATATTTCATCAAGCCTGGAAGCCAGATGGAGTGGTTCAAATATTGGAAAGAATACAGACTGAACTGGCACAAAGCTTTTGGAATCAAGGAAGATTATCTTCGTTTTCACGTTCACGAGAAATTAGCCCACTATGCAGATGCGGCTGAAGATATTCAGTTCAACTTCCCCTTTGGCTTCAAGGAATTAGAGGGTATTCACTCTCGTACAGACTTTGATTTGGCGCAGCATGAGGAGTTCTCAGGTAAGAAATTGAGATTCTTTGACCCTGAAACCAAAGAATCCTATGTGCCTTATGTATTGGAAACTTCTGTGGGGCTTGATAGAACCTTCTTGGCCCATATGAGCAATGCATATACAGAAGAAGAAGTCCCCAATGCCAAAGGAGGTATGGATACAAGGGTCGTAATGAAATTCCATCCCTTACTGGCTCCTTATAAAGCAGCTGTTTTCCCTCTGGTGAAAAAAGACGGTTTGCCAGAAATTGCCCGAGAAATCTTCAATGACCTAAGATTCGAAACGACAGTTATGTATGATGAGAAGGATTCTGTAGGTCGTAGGTATAGAAGACACGATGCCATTGGTACACCCTTCTGTATCACAGTTGACCATGATACCAAAGAAGACAATGCAGTAACTGTTAGAGACCGCGATAGTCTAGAGCAGGTAAGAATCCCGATTTCTGAGGTAAGATCGTACATCACCAAGCAATTGAGCTGGAGAGATGTATTGAATTGGTAGACTAAGAATCGATTCTGAAAACTTATCTTAATTGTTTATGTTAAGTACAGGGCCTTGTGGATAACAGGCCCTGTATTTTGTTTAGGTAAAGCTTAGCTTGCGTGTTTGAAGGCTCTTGTATGGGAAAAAGCTTGGACATATCTGAATTTCTGTGTCAGCAGAGGGAGAAGGGGTTTCCTGTGGTGGATGTACGTTCGCCAGGAGAGTTTCGAAAAGGGCATCTACCTGCTGCCGTCAATATCCCATTGTTTGACAATGACGAACGTGCCATTGTAGGAACCCTTTACAAACAAGAGGGAAGGCAGTCAGCATTTTTAAAGGGACTGGAGATTGTAGGGCCAAAGATGCGGTCTTTCGTCGAAGAAGCGACACAGATTTCCCAAGGTAAAAAGATATTGACCTACTGTTGGCGTGGGGGCATGCGCTCTCATAGCATGGCTCAGTTGTGGGAGGCGAGTGGCTTGGCTACTTCTACCCTAATAGGAGGATACAAAGCTTTTCGAAAGCACGTTCATGCGAGTATGGCCCTACCCTATGAGTTCCATGTAATCGGAGGTCCAACAGGAAGTGGGAAGACCTTTATTCTACATGAGTTAAAAAAGATGGGAGAGCAAGTAGTTGACCTTGAGGGACTTGCTAAGCATAAGGGGTCTGCTTTTGGGGGGATAGGAGAAGAGGAACAGCCAAGCACAGAGACCTTTGAAAATCTCTTGTGGAAAAGGCTGTCGGAATTAGATGCTTCGAAAAGGATTTGGGTAGAGGACGAAAGTATGTTGATCGGGAAAATCTTCATCCCGGAGGTTTTCTATGAACGTATGCAGCAGTCAAGAATCTTCGTCATACAGCTTCCCCTAAGAGCACGGCTAGACCATCTGGTGGAAATATATGCCAACTACGATCACCAGGAAGGGAAAGATGCCATTGACCGAATAAAGAAAAGATTGGGCTCTCAAAATCAGATAGCCGCTCATAGTGCAATAGATCAGGGAGATTATGTCAAAGCTGCTAAGATCTGTCTGACCTATTACGATAAAGCCTATGCATACGGATTAAGTCAAAAACCAAAAGATTTGATTTGTAAAATTGTTCTGGATGAGGCTAATCCAGAAAAAGCGGCTCGAATATTGTTGAACAAAGCTTACCAATATCAACCTACATGATCAACGCAGAGGAAGTAAAACTCACGCAGTATAGCCACGGTGCAGGATGCGGTTGTAAAATTTCACCTAAAGTTCTTTCTACGATCCTACAAAGTTCTCAGTCTATGATTCCCGACTCCAATTTATTGGTGGGGAATGACACCCGAGATGATGCCGCTGTGTACGACTTGGGTGATGGGACTGCTATCATCAGTACTACGGATTTCTTCATGCCTATCGTAGATGATCCTGTTGATTTTGGTAGAATAGCATCTGTCAACGCCATCAGTGACGTATACGCTATGGGAGGGACACCCATGATGGCCATTGCCATTTTGGGATGGCCAATTGACAAACTCCCCGCTGAAGTAGCGCAGCAAGTGTTGGAAGGCAGTCGAATGGCATGTCGAGAAGCTGGAATTGTCTTGGCAGGTGGACATAGTATTGACAGCCCAGAACCGATCTTTGGATTGGCTGTAACCGGGCGTGTCAATGTCGCTAACATCAGAAGAAATGGCGGTGCCTTACCTGGAAACAAACTCTTCCTGACCAAACCGATTGGGGTTGGTGCCTTGTCCACTGCACAGAAACAAGGAAAATTGCTGGAAGAGCATGCTACTATCGCCAGAGATTCCATGGTGAAACTGAATAAGGTAGGGGAAGTTTTCGCGAAGCAACCTTATGTAAAAGCAATCACTGATGTAACAGGATTTGGACTGCTTGGCCATTTGTCTGAAATGTGTGAAGCCAGTCGTACACAGGCGAATATTTACTTCAAAAAAGTTCCCGTCATTCCAGAACTGGATTATTATATCAAGGAAAAAGCCATTCCAGGTGGGACCCAAAGAAATTGGACTTCCTATCAGCATCTCGTGAATGACATATCCGAATATGAGCAAAATGTCCTTTGCGATCCTCAAACAAGTGGAGGCCTTTTGTTAGCCGTCGTGCCTGAATATGAACGTGAATTTGTTCAAATGGCGAAAGGGCTAGGCTTTGATCTCCAAGCCTTTGGAGAAATGACCGAAGCCGGAGACAACCTGATCACCGTTATTTAGTATGTTAAGGGTAAACTACCCTTCTCATGAAATTTTTTGTTGAAACCAGCCGCTTCATCCTAAGGGAATTCCGAATGGAAGATGCGGCTGGTTTTTTGTCACTCGAATCCGATCCTGAAGTCCTTCGTTACATCGGAACCCCTCCTGTTACAGATATCAAAAAGATCCAAGAGATCATTTCCCATGTTCGACAGCAATATCAAGACAATGGAATCGGTAGATGGGTGATTGTGAACAAAGAAAATGAGGAAATTGTAGGCTGGACAGGCCTCAAGCTAGAAAAGGAAATCAGACCTGAAAAGCCGTATTATGATCTAGGCTACCGACTCAAACGAAAATACTGGGGACAAGGCATTGCCACTGAAACAGCTTTGGTCTCGCTAGATTATGGATTCAAGCAACTGGGCCTAACCGAAATATTTGCCGGAGCTCATGTCGATAATATAGGCTCCAATCGGGTCCTTAATAAGCTTGGAATGGAGCTTCTGGAACAATTTACCTTTGAAGAGATGTTGTGCAACTGGTATGGTATGGACGCGAATAGATGGAATGAGCAACATCCTCCATCCTAAATTCCCCTTTTGCTTAGAATCCCTCTACTATGACCGACTTCCCTATTCTGTTTACGCCAAGACTGACGCTAAGGAAAATCCAATATGAGGATGTCCATTCCTTGTTGAAATACGCCAACAACAAAATCATCTCTGATCGCATCGTCAATGTTCCTTCACCCTATCGGGAACCAGAAGCCGTCTTTCGCATCGCCTATGTAGCTAAAGGCTTCAAAAACAAGACACATTACTGCTTTTCCATGATTACCTATGAAAAGGAGGAATTGATTGGGGAAATTAGTTTGCATATAGAGGAACCCCATGAAAAAGCGCACTTGGGTTATTGGTTGGGAGAACCCTTTTGGAACCAGGGGTTTACCACAGAAGCTGTAGAGGCAGTTTTGAAGTTTGGCTTTGAGAAGCTGGGACTTGAGTTGATTTATGCCAGTACTGTAAAGGAGAATGTAGCCTCTCAGCGTGTACTTTTGAAGAATGGCTTCATTCAGCAGGATCAAGAAGGGAAGCTATTGGTTTTTGTCATTCGAAAAGAAAACTATGAACAACCGGATAATGAATGATGTATTATTCAACCTATCGAAAACACCATCTTTTTTATGAAGCATCTTATAGCTCTAAATCATCGTATGACCAATCATGAAAGATGCTTACGCACATGATCTACTTGTTGGTATTGCCATTGGAGACGCAATAGGAGTGCCTGTTGAGTTTACCTCCAAAGAAGAAAGAAAAGCCCTTCCTGTAAAAGACATGCAGGCCTTTGGTACCCACAACCAGCCTGCTGGAACTTGGTCAGATGATACTTCGCTTACCCTTTGCCTGGCAGAAGCCATACTTACAGACTTTTCCCTCCGACATATAGCGGATCAGTTTATTGCGTGGCGCGATCAAGCTTTCTGGACTGCTCACGGGGAGGTATTTGACATCGGAATATCTACCAATCAAGCCATTCTTAGACTAAAAGATACGTCCCTTCCCCCTGAATTGGCGGGTGGAATGGAAGAAATGGACAATGGAAATGGTTCTTTGATGCGTATTGCGCCCTTGAGTCTATTGATCAAGGATCTGGAGCTTAATGATCGGTATTCATACAATGCAAAGGTCTCATCCTTAACTCATGGACACTTTCGTTCGATTTTCTCATGCTTTTTCCTCAATGAGTTGCTGCTTCAATTGGGAGAAGGGAAAGGCAAAAGAGAAGCCTATGAGGAAGCGATCTTCATAGTTCAGGAATGGATTGGCCTAAACAATCCAAGTCCAGAGGAAATCACGCATTTTGATTCTATCCTTTCCGGAAGAATTGATCAGGTGGCCGAGAGTGATATCAGGGGGAGTGGTTATGTCCTTCATTCTCTTCAAGCCAGTCTTTGGTGCTGGCTCAAAACAGACAATTACGAGGATGCTGTTTTAATGGCAGTGAATTTAGGGGAAGATACGGATACTACAGGCGCTATTACGGGAGCCATAGCGGGGGTGACCTATGGCTTGAATAGTATTCCAAAAAAGTGGGTGGATCAATTAGCACGGAAAAGGGATATCATCAAACTTGCTGATAGACTACAGGCTAGGTTTATTTTCTAACACAGGCAAGAATGAGAAATGCTCGGACAAGACAATTCTTCATCTCCATGACAGTCATAGGAGTACTTTTTGTGTTGGCCTATGTAAGTTCCTATCGAGTACGGGACAAACTATGGGTGATGTATTATGATTTGAGGTACAATACCAAGCTGGTTGAGTCAGAAAAAGAAATCGACAAGGTGCTCGCACGTTTTGAGTCATTCCCCTACAGCCAACTTCCCAAGGACTATAAAGAGGCGACCCTTTCCCATCAAAAGCCCTACGCGGGTATGCTGAGAACAGCCAGATACTACAAAGTTCCCTACAAGGATGTCTATACCAAAATCGTAGGTGAGCACAGGATCAAAGACCTGATGCCTAAGGATGCCTTTTACAAAGATCACGTTTTTGGTGGGGAGGATATTATTTGGCTGATTGATCCCAGGGTCTTGAAAAAACTCCTGATGCTGGAAAAGCTGCTCATCAAAGAGGGTTACGATCCTTCTCATATCAAGGTGGTGAATGGGTATCGACACCCTGCTTACAACAAAAAAGTTGGAGGCGCGAGTCAGAGTCGACACATCGTAGGAGAAGCCATTGATATGTCTATTGGAGATGTTGATGGAAATGGTCGAATAGAAAAAGCAGACAAGAAGGTCGTCCTCGATTTGCTTGATCAAAAAGTCATCCGCTCATTTGGTGGAATAGGCCTATATCCTAAAAGCCAATCCGTACACATGGATGTACGAGGGTACCGCGCTCGCTGGGACAGTTATTGATTCCTTCTCCTTCCTAAATTATATGGTTTTTTAGATACATAGGCAATGCTAACAAGCAGTGTGTACCTCACTTGTTTTTCTCCCTCCTATTCGATAAACTTGTATGCATGCATAACATTTTTTATGCTAAAGTGGCCCTGAGATAAAATAGAGGGGTATTGTCAGTTTTCGGACCATTTAGAATGGAAAGAAAGGGTAACATTTACAATACTCTGATCGGGCGTAGGTAGAGTCGATCTTAAACCAATCAGATATAAATTAGATTAATCACATGCAGGTAGCTTCAACAAGTACTGTTCAAGCCTCTCAAACCTGGCCAAGAGCGATCAACAAGGTCGCTGTTTTGGGTTCGGGTGTGATGGGTTCTCGCATTGCCTGCCACTTCGCCAATATTGGCGTAGAGGTACTACTACTGGACATCGTTCCTCGCGAATTGAATGCCAAAGAGCAAGCCAAGGGACTTTCCCTTGACCACCCAGCGGTTAGAAACCGTTTGGTAAATGATTCTCTTAAGGCCGCTGTAAAAGGCAAGCCCGGAGCCATTTATCACAAAGAGGTAGCTGAAAAGATTACGACAGGTAACTTTGACGATGACTTCGAGAAAATCAAGGACTGCGATTTGATTCTTGAGGCCGTTGTAGAAAGACTAGATATCAAAAAAATCATTTTTGATAAGGTAGATACACACCGTAAGCCTGGAAGTATTGTTACTTCCAATACTTCAGGTATTCCTATTCATATGATGGCGGAAGGTCGTTCTGAAGATTTTCGTAAGCATTTTTTAGGAACACACTTCTTTAACCCTCCTCGTTATCTTCGCTTGTTGGAGATTATTCCCACAGCCGATACCGACCCTGGTTTGGTCAATTACCTCATGCACTACGGTGATCTCTTCCTAGGAAAGAAAACGGTTTTGTGTAAAGATACACCAGCTTTCATCGCCAACAGAGTTGGGATTTTTGCGATGGCAAAGATCTTCCGTTTGATCGATGAGCTAGATTTGACCATTGAAGAAGTAGACAAACTCACCGGCCCTGCTACTGGTAAGCCAAAAACAGGTACATTCCGCTTGAGCGATCTGGTAGGATTGGATACTACCTTCCACGTATTGAATGGAATCAGAGAAAACTGTCCTGATGATGAGCAAAGAGCGCTGTTTGAAGCACCTGACTACATCAAGCAGATGGTGGAGAAGAAGTGGTTGGGTGATAAAACCAAGCAAGGGTTCTACAAAAAGACCAAAGACGAGAAAGGCGCTAGAAAAATCCTTTCTTTGGACTTGAATACCCTTGAGTACCGCGAGAAGATGAAGGTAAATATTCCTTCTCTGAAGCTGGTAAAAAATACAACCAACCTGTCCAAGAAGCTGAATACCCTATTCGCTGCTGAAGACAAGGGAGGAGAATTTACACGTAAATCGAGCCTGGCACTTTGGGCTTACGTATCCAACAGAATTCCTGAGATTGCTGATGACCTCTACCAGATTGACGACGCCATTTGTGCTGGATTTGGTTGGGAGAAAGGGGCTTTCCAGGCTTGGGATATGATCGGTCTCAAAAATACGCTGTCCATGTTTGAAGCAGAAGGCCTAAAACTGGCTGACTGGGTTCATGAAATGATAGCTGCTGGACACGAGACTTTCTACAAAATCCAGCATGGCAAGCCTTACTACTACAACATCAGTAGCAAGTCATATAAGCCAGTTCCTGGTACAGAATCATTGATTATCCTAGAGAACCTTGATAAGGAGAAGAAGATTCTTGGCAATGCCGATGCTTCTGTTCTTGATCTGGGAGATGGGGTATTGAATGTTCAGTTTCACTCCAAAATGAACTCTATTGGAGAAGGCAACCTAAAGGCCATCCATGAAGCCATTGACTATGCCGAAACACATGGCTACAATGGTGTTGTGATTGCGAATGAAGGGGAAAATTTCTCTGTTGGGGCCAACATCATGTTGATGTTGATGATGGCTACTCAGGGCGAATGGGATGATTTGAATGTAGCGGTGAAGACCTTCCAGGATACTTCCATGCGAATTCGTTACTCCAATATTCCTGTTGTTGTAGCTCCTCATGCCATGACACTTGGTGGAGGGTGTGAATTTACCATGCACGCTGATAAGGCTGTTGCTTCCGCAGAGACGTACATTGGTCTTGTCGAGGTTGGAATCGGGGTCCTTCCCGGTGGGGCTGGAACCAAAGAAATGGCACTTCGTGCAGCGGATATTTATCAGAATGACGCCGTATTGGGGATCAATGTCATCCAAAAGGCTTTGATGGCCATTGCAACTGCTAAGGTAGCTACTTCTGCCCATGAGGCGCGCGATTTGGGAATCCTTCGTCCAGACGATAAGATTGTTGTAAACCGCGACCGTCGTATCAAAGAAGCCAAGGAAACGGTATTGGCCATGGCAGCTGAAGGCTATGTAGCTCCTCAGCCTAGAAAAGCTATCCCTGTATTGGGAAGAAATGGTCTTTCTAGCTTGTACGCTGGTATTGCTGCGATGCAGTACGGGCACTACGCAAGTGAGCACGATGCCAAGGTAGCCAAAAAAGTCGCTTATGTATTGTGTGGAGGTGACATCTCAGGTAACATGACCAAGGTATCTGAGCAGTATTTGCTAGACCTTGAGCGTGAAGCCTTCTTGCAACTAGCATCAGAGAAGAAGACCATGGAGCGCATGCAACACATGCTGACAACGGGTAAACCACTTCGTAACTAAGATTAACACATCTCGTGGGGATGAGCCTGTGCTCGTCTCTGCGATTACTTTTCATATAAATGGAAGCATATATCGTAACAGGGCTGCGTACTGCAGTCGGAAAATCAAGCAAAGGCAGCTTCAAAAACGTCCGTTCTGACGATTTGGGAGCTGAAGTTGTCAAGGCATTGGTCAAGGCCGTTCCTCAATTAGATCCTACCCGAGTAGATGACCTGATTGTAGGCTGTGCTGTGCCTGAGGCTGAGCAGGGAATGCAGATTGGTCGTATGATCTCTCTAATGTCTCTTCCTATGAATGTATCCGGAGTGACTGTCAACCGTTACTGTGGATCTGGCCTTGAAACAGTAGCCATGGGGGTAGCCAAAGTAAAGGCTGGAATGGCTGATTGTATCATCGCTGGTGGAATCGAGTCTATGTCTATGGTTCCTATGATGGGACATAAAGTAGCACTGAACTATAAAGTAGCTACTGAGCATCCTGATTGGTATTTGGGAATGGGACTGACTGCTGAGGAAGTAGCAGCTGATTACAACATCAGCCGTGAAGATATGGACGAGTTTTCTTACCATTCTCATATGAAGGCTTTAAACGCCTTGGATAAAGGATACTTCAAAAACCAGATCGTTCCAATCGATGTGGAAGATGTATTCGTGGATGAGGCAGGAAACCGCCAGGTAAAGAAGTATACGATGGATACAGATGAAGGACCACGCAAAGGAACTTCTATCAAGGCTTTGGCTGGATTGAGACCTGTATTCCGTAACAACGGTACCGTGACTGCTGGTAACTCTTCTCAAACATCGGATGGAGCTGCTTTCATGATGATCATGTCTGAGCGCATGGTTAAGGAGTTAGGAATCGAGCCTCGCGCTAGATTGGTCGGATATGCTACCGAAGGGATTGACCCAAGAATCATGGGAATGGGACCTATTAAAGCAGTACCCAAAGTACTGAAGCAAACAGGACTTTCTCTAAATGACATCGATATGTTTGAGTTGAATGAAGCCTTTGCTTCTCAGTCTCTAGGTGTCATTCGCGATTTGGGAATTGATCCTTCTATTGTGAATCCAAATGGTGGAGCAATTGCTCTTGGCCACCCACTGGGGTGTACAGGTGCTAAGCTGTCCACTCAGTTGATCAATGAGATGGAGCGCCAGAATAAGAAATATGGAATCGTAACTGCCTGTGTAGGTGGTGGACAAGGTGTAGCAGGAGTATTCGAATCTCTTGCCAACTAAGAATTTCTTACAAAAGGCTAATATTTAATTATAAAATGGCAGAGTTCCTTACGGGGCTTTGCCATTTTTTTATAGGAAGAATCTTTCTTTTACCCATTGCGAAATTTTCAATCTATTCAATTCTTTTCATGTATTGCTTGTTGAGAATTAAGGTATGTCAAAATATTATTAAGCCAATGTGAAGTAGATTATGGAATATGAGGAACGGCTAAAATGGCCTCATTTGTCTAATGATGGATGTTATTCATGATAAAATCTACTAATATGCCATTTTGTTGTCTTTTTATATTGCCCCGTCTGGGGCCCCTTGGCGTATTACAAATTTGTTAAAATGGTAAGACAGTCGTGAAAATGATAGATGTAAATGCAATTAAAAAATTCTAATTAATGCTCTTAATCCTTGACATTATTGCACAAAAACTGTCCTTTTTTGGCTTTTTTTTATAAATTGTTCATGATAGCAAAACGGTATAGCTTTTGCATTCGTATCACCTACTGTACCCCGCTTTACATACTAGATTACCTTTTTAGGCAATCATTCGTTAATCCGGCTATCTCACGATAGCCATAATCCTAAACTACAATGAAGAAGAAGCTCATCGTTTCCTCAAGATCTCGTCGCAAAAATTCCAAGCTTCGCTCCAAGCACTCCTTCTCTATGTCAAGAAATGAGTCACTAAATTCCTTAACAATCAGGAAAGCGATCCAGACAAGCTGGGAAGACTAAGCGATTTCTGAAGATCAAATCAAATGATGAGCTGCACAATTTGTGCAGCTTTTCTTTTTTATAGAATAATATATGAATTTTGGTATATTCTGAAGTTATATAAATGTCGTTTATATGAACATATGTATAAGTATGATTGTGTAGTTTTCTTCAAACCTGACTTATGAATTACCTCCCAACACTTCTTTTTTTACTTCTTCTTTCCGCTTGTGCTTCAAGCCCAGAGCCAAAACAACAAAGGAATAACCCCCTTCCTAAACAACAGCGGCCGATATCTATAGAGAATGGTAAAATTTTCGAGAAAAATGGAAGAAGATGGCTGTTTGGGGGAGATGTTGAAACCATGCATTTTGACATTAGCAACTCCATGCTTGAGGATAGTCAATACCATTATGGAATAGGACGGGAGGCTTTTCCGGCACTATTAAAACCTGCCTTCACCTCTGTGGAGAATGCAGATGTAATCTGGGAAGATAGTAGTAGGTTTTTGGTGGCTTTAGGTAAGGGGGAGATTAAAGCTTATGGGGTAAAAGATTTGATTCGCCATGAGGTGGTCAATGATCAATTGGATGGAGAGCCCATCATGGCTGCCTATTGTATTTTGGCTGACCTGGGAGCCATATACAAGCGAAAATATGGGGATACGGAACTTACTTTCGCCTTAAGCGGCTATACCTACTATGATGAAAAAGTATGGGAGGGATTAGATGGATTCGTGCTGTGGGATAGGGAAACCGAAAGTCTATGGTGGCCCTTGATAGGTAAAGCGGTTTCTGGCAAGCTCAAAGGGGTAAACCTTTTAGAAATGGATAAATCTAAATGGTTGGATACGAATTGGAAAGAGGTTAAGGACAACTATCCCCAAGCTAAAGTGATGCTGTCCGGCTTAGATTTTGAGCGCCCGACGGAATGGGAAAGACTAGAGAATGTATCCGAAATCGTAACATCCTTTTCTGACTAATCTTCAACACTCACTTCTTCCACATCCCTATCCACAGTTTCAGTCGAGTCCATCATATAGCCCAATAGGTCAACGGTGGATGCTACAATTTCATCCATTCGGCTCCATAAAATGAAGTGATCCCCTTCCTCGATATAGACAATATCCTTCATAGGACTATTGGTTACCATGCTGTCGATATAGCCTGCATTTCCCATAGGTACCAGATTGTCCTTTGTCCCTTGATAGACAAGAGTAGGACAGGTAATTTTATCCCACATGGATTCAGACTCCATGATCATCAACTCGTCGTATAGAGCCTTGATTTCCTGATTAGAGACGCGCAAAGCGGGAGGCAATAGTTGTCTGACCAGAGGAAGATCAATAGGGGCTCTCCACCATTCTCTAGGCTCTAGCGCAGGAGAAACAGAACCTGCTACAATCACCATCCCATCAATCAACCCAGGATAATCCATGGCCATACGGGCTACGACAGGTCCTCCATAGGAATGCCCAAGGATAATGACTTTGTCTGTGGGGTGCCGATCAATAATAGGTTTGATACAGGCAGACTGTAGCTGAAGAGACCGTTCCGTCTCCCCAAAACTAGAATAGCCCAAACCAGGACGGTCTACAGCGGCCATTTGGAAGTATGTTGACAGGGTGGAATCTGCTAGGTAGTTATTGTAAACAGTAGCAGATCCTGGGGTGCCATGGATAAGAATCAGCAAAGGCTTCCCCTCTTTTCCCGTATGCATATAGTGCATTTCTCTTCCGGCGATCTCGTAGCTCTGAAAGCTGAGGTCATCTACGCCCAAGGTCTTCATTTCCTCCATGACCTCTTCTGGCTTATCTCTCATGGTTAGGAAGTCCATTCGACTTAGGAAAATGAATCCTACAAAGAGGACAGCTAAGACGATATAGCGTTTTTTGATGCGCATAGTAGGAGAAATGGTTAAGAAGGGTCTTCGAGCTAGACGAAACAGGGGAAAAGTTATTGTAAAAAATAAGGCTATCCAACAGAATAGCCTTATTACAATGATGTATTTCGTAGGAGAGATTACACGCCAAGTAGCATTCTGGAAGGATCTTCCAATCTCTCTTTTACTCTAAACAGGAAGCTCACAGCCTCTTTTCCGTCAATCACACGGTGGTCATAGGAAAGTGCCACATACATGATAGGGCGGATTTTAACCTCACCATTGACAGCCATTGGGCGATCCACAATGTTGTGCATACCTAGGATAGCTGACTGAGGAGGATTGATGATTGGAGTTGATAGCATAGAACCGAAAATCCCTCCATTGGTAATGGAGAAGGTTCCTCCCGTCATGTCTTCGATCGTTACCTTGTTTTCACGGGCTTTGAGGGCATAGTGAAGAACAGATTTTTCGATCTCATCTAGGCTCATGAGGTGAGCATTTCTGATGACAGGAACTACCAACCCTGTTTTGGTAGAAACAGCGATCCCGATATCAGCATAATTGTGGTAGACCAACTCTTTCTCATCTAGTCTGGCATTCACACCTGGGAATTCCATCAAAGCCATGGTTACCGCCTTGGTAAAGAAGGACATATATCCAAGCCCTACGCCATGTGTCTCCTTGAATTTTTCCTTGTAGGAAGCGCGAATCTTTTTGATTTCGGTTAGGTCGACCTCATTGAAGGTCGTGAGCATAGCCGTTTCATTTTTTACGGCTACCAACCTTCTGGCGATGGCGCGGCGCATGGAGGACATCTTCTCACGTGATTCAACACGCTCTTCGGCGCCTCCAACTACTGGCATATCTGGAATGGGGCGAGCTTCTTTCTTGGGTTCTGGAGCTGCCTTGGATTCTTTGCTTTGGTTGTTAGATGCTTTGATTACATCGGTTTTGGTGATACGGCCACCTCTACCTGAACCGTCAACACTATCCTTACTGATCCCTTTTTCAGCCATCATTTTTGAGGCAGAAACGGAAGGATGACCTTTTGCCGCACTCTCCTTCTCAGGAGCCTTGTTTTCAGGCGTTTTTTCAGTAGCCGTTTCTTTTTTAGGGGCAGCCTTTTTAGGTGCTCCTGCGGCACTGGTGTCAATTTTGGCAATTACCTGTCCAACCTCAACGGTATCGCCTTCTTCTGCAAGAATTTCAACTGTTCCGGCAGCCTCTGCATTAATGGTGAGCGTAGCCTTGTCAGAGTTGATTTCAGCTAGTTCGTCGTCCATTTCAACGACGGAGCCGCTCTCAATCAACCAGCTTTCTATCTCCACTTCCGTGATAGATTCGCCCGGGCTGGGAACTTTTACTTCGATGATCATAGGATCTGTATTATAGTGTTCCTTTTTTGAAAATGTGGATGATGTAATCTAAATGTGTGCCTACAAAAATAAAAGAATAATCGAGATTCGACAGGGAAAGAATAGGCATACTTTTCCTTCTTGATTTATACTCTGATTTGGCTGTTACGTTTCACGAAAGCCCATGCCTTTTCTTCTTTCCTTGGTACAATGCCCAGATTAACAAAACGCCTAATCCTGCCCCCATCGTATCTATGCCCACATCCATGATACTCGCTCCCCTTCCAGGAACAAATTGCTGATGAAACTCATCAGTCATGGCGTAAATAGAGCTCAAAATGATGGCCCAAATATAGGCTGATCTTCTTTCCATGTACCACCAAAGAAGGCGGAACATTAACATGGATAAAATGAAATATTCTGTGCAATGGGCTGCCTTACGAACAAATATTTTGAAGGCATCTTGTTCTACAAATTCGGGATTTAGTGGAAGGAAGGAAATCAACCACATGACAAAGCCACTCGTTTTGCCCGTTTCATCTTTATCCTGATCTGATAAAATGAAAATGGTCAACATCCAAATGAGGAGAGGTAGCCATCTGAGGAGAAGTTCCTTGCGATGAGGACGGGTCAGGTTGAGCTTGAATGTCTGAGTATTACTTTTGTTAGCTGGCATTCTTTTTTCTCCATTTTCTCAAGGGCCAGGCAAGTAAAAATAGGACAATAGATAATAGCAATACGCCTATGACACCATAGGTGATACCTTCTGTATCAAGCAGCAGTTGAGGCTTGAAATCAATGGCCTCTCTTGTCGTCTTGTCTGAGATATTCCAAAACACCCAAGGACGTTTCCAGATTGGAGCCTCAGAGAGTGCAGTCACTTTCTCGTCATAGGCTTGAAAATGCTTAAGCGTATTGTAGACGACTTGCAAACTATCAGAGGGTTCACTCTTCCTCATCAAGGTCTCTAGATAGGCTTCAGGTGCATAATTTTCTTGAAAGGCCTGTCTTTGAGTCTCGTCGTAAACCGGTCTGGCTGTTTCCCGTGCGCTGACCAATACCTCTTCATATTGGTTCATCAATACCGGGAATTGCATCATCCAGATAGCAGCTACTACGCTGAGTAGCATGACGATTAGTCGAAAGATTCCTGACAAGAATTTTCCAAAAGTGCTCATATCAATGGCATTATATCAATATGTAGAGTTTTTCGCAAAATCAACTCACTTTTCCTTCAAAACATATAAACTTTTTTATATGTTTGGTGGTTCTTCCTGTTCTGGATTGAAGATATTATGCTAAAAGTTTTTCATTCGGATAGATTTGTACCCACCTTACCCGAGGGGCATAGGTTTCCCATCGAAAAGTATAGGTTGGTAAGGGAGCAATTGTTGTACGAAGGAACCCTGTCCGAGCATCATTTAGAGGAATCCCACCGTGTAGCTGAGGAAGCTATTCTTAGAATTCACGAAAGATATTATTGGGAATCCATCAGAGAACTGAAGCTAGACGAAAGGGCCCTTCGGAAGATTGGTTTCCCACAGTCCCCTCAATTGGTGGAACGATCTCAACGCTCCACCCAGGGTACACTCAGCGCGGCTATTCAAGCTGCTAGCTCTGGTATTGGCATGAACATCGCTGGAGGGACTCACCATGCCTATTCAGGACATGGCGAGGGGTTCTGCATCCTGAATGACCTCGCAATTGGTTCCAAGTACTTACTGGAGAATAATTTGGCCAAGCAAATTCTGATCGTTGATTTGGATGTCCATCAAGGGAATGGTACGGCCAAAATTTTTGAGGACGAAGAAAGGGTATTCACCTTTTCCATGCATGGCGAAAAAAACTATCCCCTGAAGAAAGAGAAGTCTGATATAGACATTGACTTGGCGACTGGAATGCAGGATGACGAATACCTCAACATTCTGGATGACCAACTTCCCCGTCTCATCAAAAAGGTAAAACCTGATTTTGTTTTCTATCAATCGGGTGTAGATGTACTCGAAACGGATTCTCTAGGGAAGCTCTCTCTTAGCAGAGAAGGCTGTAAAAAGCGGGATGCCCTGGTCATTGAAACCATGGCCGAAATGGAAATTCCTCTAGCAGTTTGTATTGGTGGGGGCTATTCTAGTAAACTATCAGATACCGTAGAGGCACATAGCAATACTTTTCGGATTGCGGCTGATGTATACGGAACATAAATCGGAGTACAAAAAAAGTGCCCCAGGAATTTCCTGAAGCACCGAGTATACTAAAAATGGGGATTGGGTTTATGCCTTAAGGAAGTTGAATCGGAAAGCCAAACCAGTTGAAGGACGGAAGGTGTAGGTATTGGCACCTTCAGTAAATAAGAATGACGCATTGGTATTCCACTTGATAGATCTGGTCAATCGAATACTAAGTCCTGTGGTTACCTTAAAATAATCTAGTTGAACAGCTTCTCCACTCATGGTGGTAAACTCCTGAGTTCCTACACCACCGCTGATTCTAAACCATTCTCTAAAGAGAAGTCCACCTTCCAACTCATAGAATCGATTTGATGTTGCCATAGGGTCGATTTCCCTTGTATCTCCTTGTTCCTGAAGAAGAATGGCTACAGATTCGGCAGATTGGTAGCCAGCATTCGCAAATGCACCAATTACATTGGCTCGTCTACCTTTGTGGTCAAATCTCAAGCCTAATAAGGCTTCGCCCATGGGATTAATTCTTTCTGGCTGTGGGCTGAAACCCGTTTCTGTATTAGAATCGTAGAGATAATTCCCTGCTGCACCCAGTTGGAAATGCAGTCTATCTTTTTTGCAGTTCTCTGCCTTGGTGATGGTGATTACGGATCTGCTTTTGTTTGCCCAGGCAGTCGCCACACTGCTTTTACAGTTTTGTGCCTGGAGAAGGGAGAAGGCCCCTACAAGGAAAAGTGTGGTCAGGATTCTTGTCATGGTAGTCGAATTATGGTCGAAGAAAAGATGGAACAAAAAAAGTGGAGCAAATTGCCCCACTACATTTCTCTTGTCTAGATGACCAAATCCGAATCAAGGACGTTGCATCAATTGCATCGTTTTCTCAAGACATCCGCAATGGTTTTCTTGCGATTTATATGCTTGTAGAAATTCTTGTAGAGCTTGATGGTCTCTTTCTTCGAGTCTTCGCTCAATAAAGTAGAAGTTTCGTAGAGTTCGAAAATCGCCTCTCTCTTGTCATTGAATTCATTGATCAATAGTGTCCATTCATCCTCCGGGAGGCATAGCTTCTTAAATTTCCTTCTTGCAAAATAGGGATGCTTTTTGTCTCCCTTCTCCAGTGTATATGGGGCAGCAACGATTCCCGCCCAGTCAAAGTCATATGGAATGGCAATCGGTTTCCCTTTCCCATTTGTGATGACCTTCATGTTTTGTCTGACAGTAACATTGAAGTCGAAATTGGCAATCATGTAGTTAAACAAATGAACCCTGGCAAGCATACGTTGGTTCACCTCTTCTTTTCTGATGGTGATATCTTCAGGTAGGGAGGTTGCTTTGTTGCGCTTGGCCATGTCATCTTCTGATTCGATGATGAAGGCATAGCGTGTTTCAGTAGGTCTGTTGCCGTTTTTATCTACGTAGGTAATTTTTGCCAAACGAGTCAAAAAGCTTTTTTCCGTAAACAGGTTGAAGGTTTTGTAGACGTAGTATTCTTTCAGGATGGTCTCTTCATCTTTACAATGTGTAACCAGTTTGAGTTTGTTTTGCCCTTCGAAGGGGTGAGGGAGTTCTCCCTTTTTGAAGTTTAGACGAATGGGGGGAAAATCACAAGTATTCTCTTCCCTTCTGAATCTTCCTCGAACCTTTATTTTTAGCTTGACTGTTTCATCTTTTCCTTGGTTAGAAATAGTGATGTGGGCAGGATAATATTCTGCCTTTAAGCTCCTGTCAGCTACAAACTTATCAAAGTTGGCAGTTAGGGTAAATTCGAGTATTTCATCGCTTTCGAAGAGGGGACTCTGTGCTAATATTGCGGAGGATAGCAATACTAGCAGACAGAAAAATGCAATTCTTTTCATCTTAAGCTTAGGGTTGGTGTGGACTTATTACTCTAATATATGAAAAGGATGCCGATTCGTTGGCCGAATTTACCATAGAATCAAATGTGGTTTAAGTTTGGTTAATATCGACAGCCATCCTCTTCCCCTTTTTCCTTACAACAAGCTTTTTGACATGGTATAGATTTTTTTTTCTCCTAACGTATAGCACTACTCCCATGAGAAAAAATCTACACCTGTTGGGGTCAATGGCCCTTCTGTTTTTTAGCTTTCCTCTCCATGCTTCCCATATCCTTGGGAAAACACTCCTTATGCCCCTTTTTTACGCTCAATATGGCTGCTGGAGTCAAGCGTCCCTCCCTTTCTATCAATCGACATCACATCAAAATGTTGGCTTACAGCTCACTTTCGATTTTCTGTTGAAAAATTGGGCTGAAAACTGGAAAAATACCGATATTGAATTTTATAGGTCAGATGATACACAAAAGGAGTACATCTCTTCTTTTATAGATCATCACCAAGCTTTAATTGGGCTTGAAGACCGCTCGCCTGACCCATATTTATTGTCCATTCTGCCTGAAAATGGACTTATCATTCATCAAAAATCTTGATTGAATAGTGCCTGGATATCATCGAGTATCCAACCCATACTCTGTATCATTTTATGACCAAACTAACTATCCATGAAACAACATTTACGTCTAATAGGCTTATTTGCTCTATTATTTATGGGCACCTCTCTTCTGGCATCACATATCGTTGGGGACAGGGTCTCCTATGAATGTGTTGGTGGGAATATCTACCGATTTAAGCTCACTCAATACTGGGATTGTAGTGGCTCTTTATCAGCTCCTTATGTACCCTTAGGAAGTGGCAATATTCCTCCTGTAAATGGAATAAATACCGTCGAGTTTAATTCAGTTGGCTGTGGAGGGGCTGCTACTCCGTTGGCTTCCTGGAATTTTATCAGTTGGACAGATGTTACACTGCTTTGTCCGGGCCTTATTAACAGTTGTCAAACAGGTAATTCTTGGAATATAAAGGGCTATGCGGAATTGACTCATACTAGAGACTATGTCTTTACAACTGGTTCTTGTAATGAAGCTACGTTTAGCTTTTCCAATTGCTGTCGAAATGGAGGGATTACAAATTTGAATGGTAATGGAAGTAGCTTTTATAATGAAGTGAAGATCAAATTAGATAGTAGCGGATGTAGCAATTCATCTCCTCAGTTTTTATATGACCCACAGATTTATGTCTGTAACTCAGATACGGTAGTTGTAGATCTCACAGCCTTTGATCCTGATGGGGACTCGCTCGTGTATGTTTTTGAACAACCTCTTGGGAATGGAAATACTCCCTTGGCCTTCAATACAGGTTATTCTTTACTACAGCCTATGGGCCCCAATTGGGATGTATCCCTTGATCCTAATCATGGGGGCTTAACAGTTATTGGAAACAATTCCTCTTCGGAAACAGCTGTTATGGCAGTAGCAGTCTATGAATATAGAGATGGAATTTACCTAGGGAAATCCAGGATTGATTTTCAAGTTGTAGGAATTGATTGTGCCAATAACGAGGCTCCTGATCCTACCCCCATCCAGATGATCAGTGGTGGGCAAGCCTTAGGACCCTATCATATTAGAGCTTATGAAGGGGTGACGACTTACTTTAGCATGACGTTTTCGGATGATCCTGGTGATTCCTTAAGGTTGACAGAGGATTTTTTAAGTCGTGTACCCAATACGGCCATTACGACTTCTGGTGTTAACCCTCTCCAAATTTTGGTTCAATGGACACCTACCACAACCTTTAGTGGGACTGGCTTTTATGCAGGTCCAAGAGTGGCAGACAATGGTTGTCCTATCCCTGTTACTTCCTATGTACCTATTGAATTTGAGGTAGTGCCCTTTGCCTTGGAAGCAGTCATTGTAAATAGCGATTGCCAATTACCTACAGGAAGTATAGACCTTAGTGTCAATCCAGTAGGAGGGCCATTTACCTATTCTTGGAGTAATGGCGCCACTACAGAAGATTTGATCAATATTGGGCCAGGTGTATACCGTGTTATTGTCAATGGACCTAATAATTTTCAGGCAGAAAGATCCTTTATCGTGGAGGCAGGGAATATCCAAAATGCCATTACTATGACAGAGGCAAGTTGTGGAATGGCAGATGGCAGTATATCTCTCACCCCTTCTGGAGGTCAAACTCCTTACACCTACTTATGGAGCCATGGACCTACAACTTCTACTGTAAATAGCTTAGCCCCTGGTGGATACTCAGTCGTGGTAAAAGACGCTTTGGGATGTTTGAAAAATGAGAGTCTTATTTTGGAAGAAGAGGATTCCTGCAAAATTTATATCAGTGGTCGTGTTTATTTTGATGATAACCAAAACTGTGTGCAGGATACCAATGAATTGGGTACCTCTAATATTCTCATACTTTCGGATTCTGGTTTTGGTGTTTTGACGGATAGTCTTGGCGACTATACTCTTACCTTGGATACAGGTGTTCAGGTAATTACAGCCTACACTCCGGACACGGTCGTTTCGTGTGCCATGAATCCAGATACATTTTATTTCCCCTTCGGAGGCGTAGATACCAGTGGAAATGATTTTCCTTGGTATAGAGTGCCTATTCAAGACCTAGAAGTACTGCCTTATGGGATGCGGATTTCTCCTGGCTTCCCCTATCAGCAGCGAATTTGTGTAAGAAATAAGGGGAATTTCCCCATGTTCGGAAATGTCGTCTATTATTATGACTCTCAATTTGAGGTCCAGAATATCATTCCTGCTCCCATTACACATGATACCCTTCTCCATACGACTACCTGGGATCTTGCCAACCTTCAGCCTTACAGAATTGAAATGTTTAGAGTCGAATTTGTACCCGATTCTACCCTTCCCCTTGGTGGAGGATATAGTAATAGGACAATCGTGCTTCCCTTAGTTGGAGATGTCGATACAACAAATAATATTTTTTCCTACACAGGAACGATCTCAGGCTCTTATGATCCCAATAACAAAGTTGTCCAGCCAGAAGGACTCCCCAATAAAGAGCTTGGTTTGATCAAGGATGAAGATAGTGTCCATACCTATGCGATCAACTTTCAAAATGTAGGAACCGCACCTGCTATCAATGTTTTGTTGCGTGATACCTTATCTGATTTATTGGATATCACTACCCTGGAAGCTGTTGCCTCAACAGATGATTACGAATTGTCTATAAAACCAGGACCTGTGTTGGAATTCCTGTTTAGGAATATTTATCTGCCAGATTCAGCTACAGACCCTTTGGGGTCTCAGGGCATGGTCATTTTTACGATCGAGCATAAACGGCCTTTGCTTCCTGGCACTCAAATCATCAACCGAGCAGGTATTTTCTTCGACTTCAATGCTCCCATCATAACGAATGATGTCATCAACACCATCTATGTCCAGCCTGAGATTGCCCTACCGATAGATCCATCTGCGATCTATTGTCAAGGTCAGGAGGTAACAGCCTTTGTTCAGGTGGAAGGGATGCCACCTTATTCTTATCAATGGTCAAGTGGAAATGAGTTGTTGAATACCCTGGATCTCAGTATCAGCGACAGCTTGGATCAAAGTGGTTGGTATGTGGTTACCATGACCGATTCCTTTGGGATTGTAGCGCAGGACAGTGTAGCGCTACAAGTTCGTACAGGTCCTAGTGCAGATGTGAATTGGACCTTAGGGGTAAATGGCGAGGTGAATTTCGAAGCCATTGGAGTGGAAGTAGATAGCTACGAATGGCAATTTGGAAATGGAGAAACTTCTACTGA
>JBCBVV010000060.1:0-37968 GCA_039817415.1 Bacteroidota bacterium | reverse complement strand
CTCGCTTTTAGAATTGATTGAAAAAAAAACAAATATGTAAATGTTTGGATATTGAATAAGGATATAAAACTGATAACACTTCGTAAATATGTATTAACCGTTAGGAGAAATTACAATAGTCCAGAAAAGTGTGAAATAAAGAAAAAAGAAAGTTTGGTGTGAACAGGTCAGCGGAAAATAGTATTTTCACTTAACGAGAGCTAGACGGCAAGATCAGACATGTGAAAGCAGATCTAGGGCGCACAGCAAACCCTTACCTATAAAAAATACAAGCATGAAACCTTTTGAAAAGATATTAAGTTGAAGTCTTCAAAACGATTCTAAAATAATCCGTATAAGATCATATATACTCCAAAGTCTGATCCATGCCGAAGACTCATGAAAATCTCCTCTTTTATGAAAGACAGTTTAGAACCATAAAAAAATTAATCCCTGTCGCGAATAATTGCCTTTCTGAATCCCTTGCACCAAGTAAGTTAATCAGAGGGTATTTTCTCGAACATTCAAAATATTGGGATATCATTCAATCATCTCAAAGAAAACGGGTTCTTCAGGTAGAATTGACCCCAGAAGAAGAGGATGCACTGTCTGAAAAAATGGTTTCTATGATGAACCTATTAGTTTCCCTAAAAAGGATTTCTGAAACCGCTACTCAGGCGCAAAAGTCGTATAAAATAACCCTTTATGAACTATTAGTAAGATTAAGGGACTTAGTTCTTAAACAGGGTGGCTCAGAAATAATACCCTCATTTACTTTTCCAGAAAAAGTTAGGCCCGTAAATACCATAAAAGAGAGATTTCAGTTTTCTTTCCCCTCAAAGAAAAATGGGAATAAGCAGTTATACGATTTGGCGTCAAAAAGTATCAAATCCCTCGAAATACCAGAATTTGTATCCGAGGTCCTTGATAAGCAATTGAGAAATCAACAGACATTAATCCATTTAGGAAAAGCAAAAGAAGCGTCCTTCTCTAGAAAAATTAATAAATTTAGTACGCTCCAGAAAAGATCAATGGCTGCCAGTAAAGAGTATGAAGGGAAGGCATTTGAAATAATTTGCAAGATGTTCAATGTAAATGTTGTATTGAATCAATCGGTTCGTAACCAATCAAATGTACACTACGATCAATTTCTGATTGGATTAGAGGATATGGTCAATTACTTTAAAGAAAAAGATAACCTAAGAATTGATTGAAAATACTTCCACTTACTTGGGCTATGAGCCATTCCCTGTGTCAGTCGGCTTTCTACGGCACATAGTTCTATCTTTAGGCAGCAACAAAAAGAAACAATGAAAAAGACAGCACTACTATTTTGCGTGGTTTTTGCCTTCGTCTCCTGTAAAAAGTATGAGTTTGAATTTCAGGGTTCTAGTAGTGAAACCAGTTTCTACTCCCAGACAGTGGATGACGATTTTAACCTGTATACCTACCTACCACCAGACTATTCAACAAACACTAAATACCCCATTATCTTTCTATTGGACGGCAATTGGTACTTTGAAGGCTTCACCAAAGAATTGAATGATTTGGTTCAGAGAGGTATCATTGAACCATCAATTTTAATCGGAATCGGCTATCAGGAAAACGTAGGAGAAAAAAGATTCCGAGATTACACCTTCCCCCAAAACTTGGAGTATGACATAGATAATGGTCAAGCAGATGAATTCCAGGTTTTTTTGAAGGACGAATTAATACCTTATGTGGCCTCTGAGTACTCAACTGATAGTACTAAATATGTACTCATGGGCCATTCTTTGGGTGGGCTAAACACATTGTATAACATGATGCAAGTCAATAGCCCTTTCAGCAGATATGTAGCCGTTAGTTCTTCCATTTGGTGGAACAATGCTTATCTATTTGAATTGGAAGAAAGGTTATCAAACAATGTGATAGACTTGCCTATTCACGCCTATATAGCAGTGGGGAGTGAGGAACCACCCTCTATGACAATACCCAATGAAGAGTTAATTGAGCGCCTTAATTCAAGAAATTACAATAGCCTAAGACTTACTTCTGAATTTTTCATGGGGGCAAGTCATAGCCAAGTTCCAATGATAGGATTTAAGAATGGGATTCAATCCGTATTAAATCAATAAAATGAAAAAGCTTCAACTTATCCTGATTCTCTTTATAGGTATTGGAGAAACTGTATTTAGTCAGGATGCAACACCCTTCCAACAGGAAATTCAAGCAAATTATTTGATGGAATTGAGTGCAAATGGCAACAGATATGGCATTCAATTAGAATACAATAAGCCTGTTTTTCACAGTGAGAATAAATTATACAGATTGAGTATTGGGGGGATGAATGAACTTTTTGTAAAAGACGAACGGGATATAGAAGGAATCACAGGGAATACTGTTTCTAATGTATTAGGTTTTACTGCCTCGAATAGTCTGTTTTTGCTAAAAAGTAACAAGCTATTTTTGACAAACACGCTTTATGGAGGTTGGGGGTACAGGCGAACAAAAGCCAATTACATAAATGGGCAATTCGGTATCAACAGAGATTATGAGAGTTCATTGAGTTATATTGCTTTTGGTGCTTATTGGAAATTAGGGTATCAGATTAAAGACAGGATAAGCCTACAAGCCATTGGGAAAACCGATTTTTCAAGGCTTATTGACAGATACGAACCGACAATATTTGAAAGACCAGGCTTTATGTTTGGAGTAGGGATTATCTATTCAATGAAATAGAACCGCTGTCAACAAAGGTCATGAAGTTCGCGCACCTTTCTCTCAGGGCGAATAGCCAAGTCGTTCTACGCTTTCAAAGTGTTAAGGCAAAGCCGGTGATGCGCACAGCCTGTAACAGGGTGTTGTTTCCTGTTTTTTTTGATGATATTTGCATGGAAAAAATTTCCATTAACCTTTATTTTTATGTATTGTACTTCTATTCGGCTGAGCGCTTTTTTTAAGTTGAGTTTCCTACACTTCATTTTTAGTATCGCTGCCTTAAGCTTTGCACAGACGGACTTTCGATTATTTCAAACGGAGGCGTTCGAATCCAGCAAAGGCACTTTGAGGTATACCGAACTGGCAATTCCTACAAACCTGAAAAATGGTTCTACAGCATTTGTACGGATCAAATTTCAAAACAAAGATGGCGAAAAAGCAACGCTCGGTTATAGGGAACAAGCCTACCGAATAGAAGAAGCTCCAACTTTGATCAACAAATCCAACGTTTTCAACCTGACCAGGATTGGAGTAGTCAAAACGATCGGAGAGCCCGGTAGGATGGGTTTATTCGATAATTTAATTCTGGAAAAGGGGCGACGTTTTATGTATCAGATTACCCTTGGACTCACTGATGATGTGATCTACTTTCATGATAATGCAGTAGGCGAAAGGATCTCTATTGATTTGAAATATAAGGGACTGGAAAGTGATCAGCAATCAAGTAAGAAGAAACATCCCCTATTATCGCTCCTGAATGAAGAAGAGGAAGCTTCAGATCTTCCACCTGCGAAAAAAATCCGTCCAGCGAAACAACCAATCCAACAGCTGGAAAATGTAGATTTAGATGCGCTCAAAGAAAAAAGGAATTACCAATCTTTTGTATTAAACACAGATGAAGGTGCCAATCGGCACAATCACCATATCCGGGTTGTCTATCATGTCCCAGAGCAAATTCGGGTAGGTAGTCTCATTCGGGTAGTTGCGGTGAAGTCGACCTCCGATGCTCGAGAAATTTTGGCCTTTCTGGAATTGGATTATTACGTTAAAACCATTGGTCAGGAAGGCAGTGATCTTGTCTATTTCATGGAAAAACTTCCTGATTCAATTAAAGTGGATGGTGAACCCCTCCAACTCACTCAATTAGAAATGGAAGCCCTTTCAGAAGTCAATGCAATTAGTATCCTGTTAGCGAATGGAAACAAGGGCTTAGGGATTCAACATGGTGCGGAAGGGGCTAGCCTTGCCATTTATGTTGGCATGGTTAAGCTGTAATCTGTATATGAACTAGGACTTTCAGAAAGCGTTTAGGATCAGGTCGTGATCGATACCCATAAGTCAGAGCCTCGAATCGAACAATGCCGTTCTGATCTTGCTGCCTTTCTTCGGACTGCCGAACGTAAATATTACTCAATCGTTAAATTGAATGGAGCAAGTCGATTTTAAAAGATCTGGCAACAACAAGGGCTAAATCGGTAATTAACTCTAAGCTGGGATGCTGTATTTAACCAAAGGTTGTGAGGCAGCTAAATAATGATACCTGAAGATTACATATGGGATTTGGATTTAATTTATTCTTCATTTCCATTCTTGTCCCATTGACAGGAATTCTATTGATAGCTTGGCTCCTATCGAGAAAGCTTTGGATTGGAAAAATAGTGGGATTCATTTGGCTAGGAATTTTTGGGCTTGTGCTGCTTTCAGGTATCGTTCGCTGGTTGACTACTAAGAAAGTATTGGGCAAGGACGACTACTATGGACAATATGTTATTAATCGGGACTATTTCGAAGGGAAGCAGGCTGATTGGCAATACAACCATTTTCGATTTGAAATCATAGACAACGACTCAATCTTGTTCTATGTAACTGATAAAGAGAGAATATTGAAAACATATCGTGGGAAAATGAAAACAACTGACCCAAAAAATTACCGCTCGGCAAGACTGATAATCGAAATGGAAGAACCAACACACCACATCTTGACAAGTAATCCGACAACTTACAGGAGTGCTTGGAATTTTTATTTGGTGTTTCAGTCTCCAAAATTTTACCATGTATTTTTTGAGAAAGGAGAATGGCAACCCATAGAATGAAACAATAGAAGCCGATACGCTATAATGCTAATCCTTCGCGATGTGCACCCTACGCGGACCGTTGTAAAGCGGGTAAAATGATTGAAAGTAAAAAGATGCTAACCATAACATAAAGCAATACAAATGGACTGGAAAAAAGGACGTGGTAAACTTGGGCTATTTTCACCATTATTGGGACAATGGATTACAAATGAAGGGAGTAAGGAAGAAAAAAATCCTGAATGTCGCAGATCCTTCGAGCCTATGTTAGGGAACAAGTTTATAAAACTTGAAGTGCTCTGGAAACTTAGCACCAAGGACTATCTAGACCATACCTTAATTGGATTAAATAGAGAGAAAGAAATTTGCTTTTGGTCTTTTACGTCGGATGGTAAAAACTCTCAGGGTATTTTGACGGACGTCAGTGATATTCATCCAGCAGCAATAGGATTTGTAGCTGAAATGCCAGCCGGAACCGCTAGGCAAGCTTATTGGCCCGACGAGGAGGACGGTTTCTTTTGGGTAGTTGAATCAAAGACCAAAAAGGGTTGGAATAGGTTTGTTAAACAGCAATATAAGGCCATAAAATGACGGTTTTATGAATAGTCATTAGTCTTTGATGGGCAACTGACAATAATCTTGGCTGCGGTGTCGATTGAATGAGGTAGTGTTATTCCTAGAAAGAGTTCTTTTCAACTGACAGGTGTAAGGCTCACCGAAGCTGGAGTTGTTTTAATGCGGTTTACTGTGAAAAGGTCCTGCATACTACACCAATTACCCCCTTCTCCCATTCCATAAGACTAGCCAAACTATCTCAGCTACAGCAAGCTTTGTAGGGGAATTACTAGGAATTGTATCCAAAGGTTATTAAATAATTAGGGAAAGCGGTACTTTTGATATAAATATCTCTAGTTTACCCAACTCAACTTTGTAACCTAACTAACGATCATGAGATTTACCATCTTCTTCCGAATAGGCCTCTTATTAAGTGTCATTGCCCTTCTTTCTTCTTGTGGAGAGGAAACGGTTTCCAATTATCCCGTGAAAGACCAGTCTTTTGTCATGGAAGGACCTCTTTTCCAAGGACCTAATACTGCCCAAGCCTCTTTTCCTCCCGCTGTAGAGGGCGAAGGGAAACTTACAGGAGCTAAGCTTACTTCTGCTGTATTGACGGTACCAGAAGGACAAAATTTCGATGCCTTTTCAGATGTTGTGTTGCAGCTGGTTACGAGTTCCAGTGATATGGTTCAAGTAGGGGTATTGAATCCCGTTCCTAAGGGCCAGTCAAGTCTTACCCTTCAGGTTTCCAAGGAAGCAGATTTAACAGAATTGCTGTCCTCTGAGGAATGTGTATGGGTAATTGATGCCAATATTCCTGTAGACATGATGGACACTACCCTTACCTTTTCGGGAGATTTTTCGTTTGATGTAATACATACCAAGTAAGGTGACTTCCCGTTTATATAATGGTCAATATTTTAACATTCAAACTACTTGTAAACGATTATAAATCATGATGAGATCAATATTGCTTTTCTTCTGTATAGCCATACTTGGCACAGGAACGACCTTTGGACAAGACAAAAAAGAAGCCGACCGTCTGATTGGCGTATGGGCACCCAGCAACGGTCGTGCCTTGGTAAGAGTACAGAATATTGCAGATAAGTACTACGGACGTATCGTGAAGCTTAAAGAGCCCATTGATCCAGAAACTGGCAAGCCCAAACTGGATAAGAACAATCCTGACGAGTCTTTGCGCAGTACCCCACTTTTAGGGTTTCGTATGCTCAAGGACTTTGTCTATACGGGAAAAAATGAGTGGACAGAAGGAACCATCTATGATCCACAAAGTGGTAACCTCTACAGCTGCACCATTAAAATGAAGAAAGATGGCTCTCTAGATATCAGAGGTTATATTGGAGTCAAGGCCCTGGGCCGTACGGACGTCTGGAAACGGGTCAAATAACCCATCCAAACCTGAAACGATATGCAGGAGATCATTCATCTCCTGCAATTTTTTTACCTGTACTTTTTGAAATACCCTATCCATATAAAAGAACTACTGCCATGTCTTATCGTATTTTGTTCTTTCTGCTCACATGGATGTCATGTGGATTGCTATTCGCCCAAATAGATTCTACTGCACAGGAAGATGACCTGGATCTTGGCGAATTTGATAATTTTGACTTCGGTGAAGTGGAAGTAAAAACCTATGCTTCATCCAAAATCATCGGGATTAGCCCTCAACAACTCATTTCTCTAGGCTATGACTTTCAAGGACCTTATCAGGCGAGCTTTTCCGCCGTCGGAAGTTTTGAAGACGGAGCGAATGTACCTCAGGAAACCTATCAAATAAACGCTACACAGGGCCTCCGCTTGGTGGCCAATATTCCAGTATATTCCCGAAATAGCTTGATCGTTCAGTTAGGGGCCAATATTTGGGACATGCGTTATCAATTTGATGTGCCTGATGACCAAATTGAGAATGAAGTGGCTCGTTCGATCAGCCAAAATGGTTTACGTACCGGCGGGATCAACACCACCATTTTTAAGCCATTTGATGAAAAACGCTTCCTCCTCTTTCAGGGAAGTATGGACCTAAGTGGGGACTACACCTTGAATAATTTTCAATCCTTGAGTTTTCTTCGCTATTCTGCTGCCGCCTTGTATGGATGGCGTAGAAGCGACTACTTTCAGTGGGCGGTGGGTATGTCCCGTACCTACCGAGTAGGAGAAATGAACTACATTCCAGTAGTTTTCTTAAACTGGACATCTAAAAATAGTCCCTGGGGGGTAGAAAGCTTGCTTCCAGCTAGGGCACACGTTCGCTACTCCTTCAGCACACGAAATATGTTATTCGCAGGCTTCGAATTGGAAGGCCAGAGCTACCGTATCAATGGCGTTTCTGAGACGTTAAATGATGAAAGCCTCGAAATCCGACGAGGCGAAATGCGTTGGAGACTGATGTGGCAGCGCCAACTTGCTGGCTTTATCTGGCTGCAGGCTCAGGCAGGATATCGCATCAACTGGAGCTTCAACGCAGATGCCCTGCCCGGAGGAAATGAGTTTTTCCGAGGCTTCTTTGGCAATCAACAATACGCCATGCTCAATTCACTCACCAATCCCTTATATGCCAATATCAGCATTACCTTGGTGAGTCCGTAAAGGAACGTCAAACAAGGAATACCTACAGATAAATAGATCGAAAAAGGCTAGTAGCATTCTGCTGCTAGCCTTTTTTGTATGTGTGGGCGAAACAGACCAAAGCCTACCTATTCCTAAACAGGTCAAGCATATCGCTCATGATCTGATTCTAAAGGAAGGGAGGAGGCTAGGTTCATAAACATCAAGAATCCCTAGAAACTCCAGTCAATTGCCCCTTACAAGGATGATTTTTTTCTCTACCAATCAAAGGACTTCCTTCCTCCACAAACGAAAAAACAACATTAGTATCCGATTAATTTCTAATTTTGGCCTGCTCTATACCTTTTTCATCAACCGAAGCCAAGATTTGAAGATGGCATACGCTAAACCAATCCTCCTTTTGTTTTTTGCCTTTTTGTTGGCATTTCGTAGTGGCTACGGTCAAAATCAACCTGGCACAAAACTGCATATCAAAAAAGCGAATGGCAGCATTACCCTGGATGGTGTATTGGATGAGGCTGACTGGTTGGCAGCAGACGTGGCAGACAATTGGTATACAAATTACCCTGTAGATACCTTGAAAGCTCCCTTCCAAACGGAGGCACGTTTCACCTTCGATGATGAGAATTTCTATGCTTCTTTTGTGTGTTATGATGACGAAACCCCAGACATCATCAATTCCCTGAGACGAGACTTTAACTATGACCTAAATGACAATGTAGGACTGGTGATTGGTCCCTATAACGATAAGTTGAATGGCTTTTTCTTCGTTGTCACGCCTGCGGGGGTACAACTCGAAGGGACAGTTACAGGAGGAGGAACAACTGGCGGTTCATTCAGTGGGTTTTGGGACAACAAATGGTATTCCAAGGTGATTCGCCACGATGATAAATGGATCGCTGAAATTGCGATTCCCTTCAAAAGTTTCCGCTATAAAAGTGATATCAAAGAATGGAATATTGCAATTGACCGTTGGGAATTAAAAAGAAACCGGAAAACTAGCTGGATACGAACGCCGATTCAGTTTATTTCTGCTTCCTTTCCCTATGGCGGACAGTTGGTTTGGGACGATCCCATTCCACCCGCCAAGACCAACATTTCCTTCATTCCTTATGTTACGGCCAATACCTCCGCCGACAGAGAAGTAGATCCTGTCGAACAAAACTCCGGTTTTCAAGCTGGCTTTGATGCGAAAGTAGCGGTCACCCCTTCTCTAAACCTGGACCTCACCTTCAATCCGGACTTCTCGCAAGTAGAGGTTGACGATCAGATCATTAACCTTACCCGTTTTGAATTTCAGTTTCCAGAAAGGCGGCAGTTTTTCTTGGAGAATAGCGACTTGTTTGATCAGGCAGGCTTTCCTGGTGCAAGGCCCTTCTTCTCACGACGAGTAGGCTTGGCACGCGATTCGTCAGGTTTGTTTCGGCAAGTTCCCATTTTATATGGAGCACGCTTGAGTGGTTCGCTTAATGAAAAGTGGCGAGTGAATGTCCTGAATATGCAGACGAGGCAGGATGCTTCCATTGGACTTCCTGCTCAGAATTATACCGTTGCAGCCGTACAAAGAAATTTTTGGGCGCAGTCTAGCATCGCCCTAAGCTTCGTCAACAAGCAAAGTCTTGGCGTGGAACCTGGTGATTCTACTAAGTTTTTCAGCGACAATATTTTCCGTGAAGTACAATTGGGAAACCGCACAGAATTGAGACCCAATACCTACAATCGTGTGATTAGTCTTGATTTGGAGATGTTGAGCAAGGACAGTAAGTGGTATCATAGTTCCTTTATTGGGAAATCCTTCGATGCCTTTAACAATCGCAATAACCTTTCTGGCTTGATGTTCGGGCGGTATTCCACACGGACCTTTAGTGCCTTTGCGGGATTTAACTTTGTGAATGAGTTTTTCAATGCCGAAGCGGGTTTTGTTCCTAGCATTCGGGTCTATCCTGGTCAGTTTTCTGCCTTTGGCAACTTGGCGTATCAATTTTTTCCGAAAACCGAATCGATCATTCGAATGGGCCCCACCTTTGATGTGAGCCAAACCTACATTCCTGGTGGAACCAATACTGATCAGAGCTATAGTTTGGGGTATCAATTCGAATTCAACAACGCTTCCTCCTTGAACATGAGTGTGAACCATGTGTACCAAAGGCTTACCAACAGTTTTAATCTATTGGATCCAGACCGATTCACAGGCTTTATGGAAGGGGAGGAATATAATTGGAATGCCTTCTCCATTGAGTATAATAGCAATCCCAGAAAGAAATTCTTCTACAGAATTAGCAGCAGCTATGGAGGGTTTTACAATGGCGAGAATATTAACCTTGGGGGAGAGCTTTCTTATCGTTATCAACCTTATGGGAATATTGCCTTGCGTTTTGATTTCAACGATTTGCGCCTTCCCGAAAACTATGGACAAGAGCAATTGTTCCTCATTGGGCCTCGAATTGACCTGACCTTTACCGATAAGATCTTTTTGACCACCTATGTGCAGTACAACAACGTCCTTAACAATGTGAACCTAAACGCTCGCTTTCAATGGCGTTACAAGCCAGCTTCGGATTTGTTTATTGTCTATACGGAGAATTACCTGCCTGAAAACTTCGGGAGTAAAAACCGAGCTCTTGTGTTGAAGCTGACCTATTGGCTGAATCTTTAGGGCTGAAGGCAAAATTCTCAATTTTCTCTTTAGAATTCTTTTTAAATTTCGATTCTAAATCTTATTCCCCCAAGATTGAACCAAGGAACAATTGTGGAGTTTATGTAGTCTAAGGGTTACTTCACTTTTACAATGTTGCCTTTCAGGAGAACGGATAACATCTAATCTGCTGCACAAGATTGACGTGTATTCATGTAGATCACTATCATATTCAATTTTACCTAGCTTTATTTTATGAAAAGAATTACCTCCCTAGCGCTGCTATTAGGCCTTATGGCCATAAGCGTTCAGGCACAAAATCCGAATCTGAACTACAACAAGTTCAAGCAATTAAAGGAAGAGTTTCCTACGCCGAATAACTACCGTACAGCTTCTGGTGCTCCTGGTCACGAATACTACCAGCAGAAAGCGGATTACAAGATGAACGTCAGGTTAGATGATGAAAATCAAAGAATCTATGGTGACGAGGTGATTACATACTACAACAATTCTCCTGACGTACTCAACTATCTTTGGGTACAGTTGGATCAAAACGTTAGAGCAAAAGATTCTAAGACGGTCAAGATCCAATCTGGTGAAATCAAGGATCGTCTGAGCTTTAGACAGTTGAATAGGATGCACAATCCTTTTGATGGGGGACATAACATTGAGTATGTCAAAAATGAAGATGATCAGGACATGAAGCATATCATCACTGGAACGATGATGCGTGTGAACTTGGATCAGCCCTTGAAGCCAGGTGAAGATGTATCCTTTAAAGTAAAATGGTGGTACAATGTTCCTTCTGGTGGCCGTGGAAAGGCTGAATATTTTGAGGAGGATGACAATTACATCTACACCATTGCCCAGTTTTTCCCAAGAATGTGCGTTTACAATGAAGTAGAGGGATGGCAGCACAAAGAGTTTCTAGGAAGAGGTGAATTTACCTTGGTCTTTGGGGATTACGAAGTCAACATCACCGCCCCTGCGGACCATATCATTGCCGCTACGGGTACTTTGCAAAACCCAAAGGATGTATTGACGAGTGAGCAGCGCAAAAGATTGAGCAAGGCACGTAAAACGACGGATACCACCGTGATGATCGTTACCAGAGACGAGGCCATTGAAAATGAAAAGGAAAAATCTACCGCAGAAAAAACCTGGACGTTCAAGGCAGAAAATGTACGAGACTTTGCCTTTGCTTCCAGCCGTAAGTTTATTTGGGATGCGATGGCATTGGAGCAGAATGGGAAAACCATCATGTGTATGTCAGCCTATTCGAAGGAAGGATATAACCTTTGGAAGAAGTTTTCTACCCGTGTCGTCGCTCACACCATTGAAGTCTACTCCAGGATGACATTTGATTATCCTTATCCTGTAGCTTGGTCAATCGACGGAAGCATGGGAATGGAATATCCTATGGTAGCCTTCAACTATGGCCGTACCGAGGCAGATGGGACCTACTCTCAGCGCATGAAGTATGGACACATTGGTGTAATTATCCATGAGGTAGGGCACAACTATTTCCCCATGATTGTTAACTCTGATGAGCGTCAGTGGACCTGGATGGATGAAGGGATCAATAGTTTCCTTGATGCCGTTGCCGGTCAGGAGTGGGAGACAGATTACGACTGGGGGGCTCAGCCCGTTAAGATCGTACCCTACATGAGTTTGCCAAAAGATGAGATTTCTCCCATCATGACCAACTCAGAGTCCGTGTACAAACTAGGACCCAATGCTTACACCAAGCCATCAACCGCCTTGTACATTCTAAGGGAGACAATCATGGGACGTGAGCTGTTTGACATGGCTTTCAAAGAATACGCAAACCGATGGATGTTTAAGCATCCCACTCCGACTGATTTCTTCCGTACCATGGAAGATGCTTCTGGAATGGACTTAGACTGGTTTTGGAGAGGATGGTTCTACACCACGGACCATGTCGATTTGGCTATCAAGGAGGTAAAGTGGTTCCAGGTAGACACCAAAGACCCAGAGGTAGAAAAGGCCTTAGCCAAGGAGAAAAGAGACAATGCGCCAAAATACATTGGGGATCAACGCTACGAAGCGATGGAATCTTTGGTAGAGCGAGATCCTACCATGAAGGATTTTTACAATAGCTATGATCCATTGGATATCACGCCTGAAGATAAGAAAGCCTATACCCGCTACTTAAGCAAATTGTCTCCTGAGGAAAAGGCCTTTTTGGATGCAGGCTATCACTATTATTCTATCAAATTTGACAACCTAGGTGGTTTGGTCATGCCGATCATCCTTGAATTTCAATTTGTAGATGGCTCCTCTGAAATGGTCAAAGTTCCTGTACAGATTTGGCAGAAGGACAATGAGCAGGTGAGCAAAGTATTCTTCTTCGACAAAGAAGTTGAAAGAATCGTGCTGGATCCCTTGTTAGAGACAGCCGATACAGATAGAAATAACAATTACTGGCCTGAGTACAGAGAGCCTTCTCGCTTTGAGTTGTTCAAAAGCAGCCCCAGACGTAGAGGGGGAAGTGGTGCTGGCAATCCTATGCAGCGCGCTCAACAAAGAAAGCAGAATAGCAATGAGAGTGGAAAATAAACTGCTCTAAGTGTATATAGAAGTAGCCAAGGCCTAAACGGATTGTTTTAGTCTTGGCTACTTTGTTTTTACCCCTTTCTCCTAGGATTTCTCACCTAATCAAGTGTTCTCATATACTCCAAAATTGCTCTGGCTCCCTCTCTGTCTAGCCGTTGGTTGGTCATCAATTGCCCATTAAACTCCATAAAAAGGGCTTTGGCTAGCGTATCTTTTTTTAGCATTTCTTCAGGATTCATGATCATGTTCATGACCCATTCAGGGCTTCTCCTTTCTAGAATTCCATTAGGTGGTGGTCCGATGAAAGTTGAGCCAATTTTATGACAAGCCGTGCATTTTTGTTCATAGAGGGCTTTTCCTTTTTTGGCCATTTTCTCATCAATTTCGGAACTAAGTGTAACAGATTTGATAGGTCCAACACCTTTGTTCGTTAAATCCTTTATGTTAGAAGCCAGAACTTGTTTAGGTTTTGCTTTCTTGTCGAAAGAGAACTCCTTTTTTGCCTCTTTTTGTTGACATTGGATGATGAGAGAGGCGGTTAGGACCAGGATAATCACTCGTAGTTTCATTCAGGAAATTAAATGGAAAATATGAAAAACGCCCTATTGATTGTACTTGCCATGTTTATGGTGGCTTGTCATTCGGATGAGCCATGGACAAAGCTGTTTAATGGCAAAGACTTAGAAGGCTGGCACATCTACCAGCAGGGAAAAGAGAACTTCAATGGCTGGTATGTGGAAGGTGATGTGTTGGTGTTTGATCCGAGCAAAAGAACAGAAGCCACCAATGCTGATCTGGTTAGCGACAAAACCTACAGCAGTTTTGAATTGGAGTTGGACTGGATGATTTCGGAAAAGGGCAATTCTGGTGTTTTTTGGGGAGTGGTGGAAGGAGATACCTTCAAACATACCTACGAAACGGGCCCTGAAATACAGGTCTTGGATGACAATTGGATGGAATACCTAGAGGAAAGGGGAGACATTCAAAGAGCAGGTTCTATGTTCAATGTGATTGCACCATCTGAGGTGGTGAGCAAAGCTGCAGGCGAGTGGAACCATTATCTCCTTCACATTGACCATAAGAAAAACGAAGGCTTTCTCGTCTTTAATGGAGTAGAGACGCTTAGGTTTCCTGTAAATGGACCTGAATGGGAGGCCTTGATTGCTGGTTCAGGCTTTAAGGATTGGCCGGGATTTGGTAAGGCGCAGGGGGGGCATATTGCCTTGCAGGATCATGGCAACCAGGTCGCTTACAGAAATATTAGAATCCGGGAATTGTAGTTGCTGTTTTGCGAAAAGTGGAGAAGAGACAAACCAATGAAGCGCCTCAAGTGAAGGAGAGGGAAATCCTCTTATAAAAAGGAAGATCTCATAAGATGCGGGGGCCTAAGGCATCTGATCCATTCTGAGTTTGGCTTAGTGTTGCGTGCTTTTTCCTTCTTCTGCTCTCCTTTCTTATTTTAGTATGAGTGCGTTCATTCCTCTTTTGGAAGACTGAAGTAGTCTTTTTGATTTTCGGGAAAGCACAAATAGGTTGGGAGGAGGAAACTGGGCTATGAATAAGGGGCTATATGCCATATGGCGTATATGCTAATGTTCTGCTCAATTAAAAAAGATGAAAAACCACCTTCTAATTTTTATGCTAATTTTTAGCTTCAATTTATCAGCACAAATTGAATTGGAAAAAGTGGAGATAAAGGATGAATATTCTTGGAGAACACATTCTCAAGAAAAGCTGAATGAGTATTATTTTAATCTAAATCCGATTTCTAATTCAAGTTTCAAATACCATTTTCGATTTGATAAAGAAGGTCAATTAATAGATTTGTTTAGTGACAATGGAAATACATTTAAAGGCAGAATAATTAATCACATTTATGAATACAAGCAAGTAAAAGGAGAATATGGAAAAGAATCGATAATCAATAATTATGTCTTTGAGCAAAAAGAAATAGACGATTCACTATCGTCAGAAATCGGAAAATACTTAATTGAAAAAAAGGTTTACACGATTCCAACTGATTCACTAATTCCAAATTGGAATTTCTTTTGGTTGCATTGTGGTGCAATTACTCTTGAATCAAAAATTGATTCACAAACATTTTTGTCTTCTTTTATTTGCCATTGGAACCAAGAAGATTCAATAAAGCATATTTTTCAAATTAAAGAAGCAAACGAAAAAATCAATGAAATTCTTGAATTAGAGAAAAGTTATTCTGTTTTCAAGGTGAAACTTGAAAGGGGGAAAACATATTCAAGTGACGGATATATGTTACAATATTTTCTAACAGAAAAACAACAAAAAAGACGAAATAGAGGAGAACCAAAAAGAGAATATTTAAAATCGATAAGTGATACAATTACAAATCATTTAGAGAATCGAATAAATAGCCTAATATCTAATCCAAATACGTTAGATTGTTTTGATGAATACTATATTATTTTTTCGAAAAGAGGAAAATTCAAAAAGCTAAAATTTAATACTAAATTTCGGGAAAGATTTTTTGATAAAGAGTATCAAAAATGCAGGCGGATAATAAAAAGAGCAATGAAGGAAATAAAAATAGACTTCGTTAATCCAAAATATGAATTCGTCAGAAAGATAAGTTTTTACAAAGATGAAATAAATGTTTATGACCCAACGATTTATTAAAAAAAAGAAAAACTGAGCAGAACCATGCATACCCGTCAATCGCCATCAAAAGCTGGCGATTGACGGGTATGCGAGACCGTTAGCGTTCATGTAAAAAAGGCAGATATGGATCTAAAAATTGACTCGGAAGACTTAGAAGACATGCTTCTTAAAATCGAGGACTCATTCGACATTCGGTTTGAGCCTAATGAATTAGCCCATGTTAAAACTTATGGCGAATTCCATGATGCGATAAAAGATAAAATCAGTCTTGACCATTCTGAAGACTGTACCACTCAACAAGCTTTTTATAAGCTAAGGGAAGCATTAATAAAATCGACTGACATTAACAGAAAAGAAATCACTCCGACTACAACACTTACAGAAATATTTCCAAAGAAGAGCAGAAAAAATCAGATAAAAATCCTTGAAATGAATTTAGGATTTAAGTTGTCAATATTACGACCACCATATTTCGTTACAGGGTTTTTAGCGATTTTGTTGTTAGCTTCTTTTGTCATGCTTTTCATTCATTGGCAATATGGACTTGGACTAGCAATAGGCGGCCTTTGGATTTCAGATAAATTAGGTAACGAACTTGACTGTAAGACTGTCAGAGATTTATCTAATAAGATGGCAAGAGAGCATTACTTGAAATCCAGAAGAAACTCAAAGACAATGAATAAGAATGAGTTTGATAAAATACTCGAGGATTGTTTTATAGACTTCTTAGGAGTTAGAAAGTCCGAACTGACAAGAGAAGCACGACTATTTTGAAATAAAAAAACACGACACGCACCATAGCCAAACCCTTACAGGAAACATAAAAAATCACTATGCCCTTAGAAAGAATAATGTATATCGAACAAAAAAATGGCGATGGAGGATTAATTGGAAATGCAAGAATAGGTAAAGTTCGATTCTCCAAATCTCGCCAATCAATTCATTATCAGGGAAAAACATTCCAGACGCTTAGTGGGGCAGGATTTAAAGCAAATTATTTTGATGTTGAGACAGGGGATCATTATTGGATATCAGGGTGCAAAAAAAATGGTGAGGACAGGCTATATGGAGAAAGATTACCTATTCAAATCGATGCAGATATTCAAGAAACGTATTGGAGTGAAATAAGAAATTTACCTTCAATGGTTGGCAAGCTAGTGATCAATGGAAAGTGAAAAGAAAATTCCTGTAAAAATGCCTATCCTTCCAGCCTTGCCAATCGGCCTAGGCAACCGTATAGACCAAACGTTCTACGCCAAAAAATAGGAAATGAAGCCTGAAATTATCGTTTTCGATCTCTACAATACCTTGGTGAAAATTGAGACAAAGACAAATGGCTTCACGAAAATTTTCCAGAACTGTAGTGAGGCGATTGGAATTACTCATAGAAGATTCATCGATCTAATCCTAACTCAGGATATCGATGATTTAATAAGAAGGTTTCCGTCAAAGTTCCAAGAAGAGCTTGAGAGATTCCTTCCCGCCATAGAAGCGGAAATTAACTCCACCCTTCCATTTCCTGAAACGCAATCCGTTTTAGAAAATTTGGCATCCAAATATGACCTATTTCTGATCTCCAATCTAGCTACCCCATATAAAAGACCGTACTATGAACTAGAATTATCGACTTGGTTTAATCGGCCCATTTTTTCCTGTGATGTTGGTTTTAGAAAACCAGACACTCAAATTTTTGAGAAGATAGAATTGGCAAGCAAAAGGTCTGGAAATCAAATCCTAATGATAGGAGATAGTATTTCATCAGATATTGAAGGGGCAAAGAAAATGAATTGGAATTATCTTAGGATAAATCGAAATTCTATGGAATGGAAGGCTTGGGAAATATCATCCTTGAATGAAATCGAAAATAGGATTAATTAGGCGTAGAACAGAAGCGATACTCCCAGCCTGCTAGGCTTGGTCAGTCGCATAGCTAACCGTTACCTACTATTTTATGGAATGTCCAATTTTATTGATCATTAAAGGAGAAGACAAACATCCTTAAATGCACATCAATGAAAAGTGGAATAATTATATACATACTCATTGTATTACTTCAACAAATTGGCTGTGCTCAATCTATAGTTGAAATTGATTCCCTGTTGGATAAAATTGGGGGTGAAGTTGAAAATTCCAAGATGATCCATCAGAATGAAAATTCAATAAGAGTAATTAATTATAAGGCTGAAATTCTATCAACACTGTCATATTTCTTTACTAACTCAATCTCAACCAATATTTATTCAGAATGTCAATCTAGAAACCTAACAAAAGGAGAATTGGCAATGATCTTAGCTGACAGGATTGAATTTATGCCATATTTCACAATAACTGGGGTGCAAAATTGTCTGCTAACATTTTGTGAAGGGAATTCTAATTTTATAGAATATTATTTTCATTGGAGTGATAAAAGTGAAATTGAAGTCGTCCAAAATAATTATGTGAGTTGGCTTAAATCCAAGGATAGGAAGGATTGGATTGGTTTACATAATCCTCCAAGGAAAAGAATAAAAAAAAGAAAAAGGAAAGTTTGGAGTGAACAGGTCGGTGAAAAATAGTACTTCCTCCTAACAAGAGCTATATGGGATATATTGGATTTGGAAGATAAGAAATAACAAAGAAGAAGATGACGCGCTAACCGAAATGGGAAATGATGAAATATTAGATAACATCGAAAACGAATAAAAAAAGAATACTGGTGGCAACGTCATATAGACAAGACCGCAGTTTGTAATTGACGGGGACTTACAAAAGGGTATCAATCACGCTACAGCTAGGAGATAAAATAAAATGGTATATTTTGCCACTGGTGGATAAACCCTCATGGTGCTAGTAGACAGAGACAACTTAAAAATCGACGCAGGTATCCTCGAAAATACACACAAAAAAATGGGAACATTTGTGAAAATGGAAGAAAGAATAGGGAAGTAATGCGCCCCTTTCCCAACATATACCTTATGTTATGCTGCTTTCTCCTCCTGACAGTCGGCCATTCCTTTCAGCCTCTACAAGCCCAACATATTCCGCAGCAATCTTCTTTTTATTTTGAATCGGTAGATCTTCCTTTAGGAGAGTTTAGCAGAACGATCAATACCATTGCGCAGGATTCTCTTGGCTTTTTATGGTTTGGCTCCCAGTTTGGCTTGCATCGCTGGGATGGACATCATCTCAAAACCTTTCTGCACAATCCGGCAGATTCTTCTTCCATTGCTTCTGATTATGTGACGCATCTCTATGTTGCCCAAAATGGCCATTTATATGTGGGCCTAAGAGAACAGGGAATGGATCGATTCAATTATGAGACTGGGACGTTCCAACATTGCCTATCACCGCACCTCGCGCCCGAGGTAGTTGAATATATCTTTGTATCTGAAATCGACGAAGATAAGGAAGGAAATATTTGGGTAGCCTCATCTGTGGGTGTGTATCGTTTTACTCCTAATTCTCAAGAGCTTAAATATTTTAAGGCTAGACCAGAAAATAAAAACAGCCTTAGCCATTTCTTTTGCCATTCGCTTCATGTTGACAAGCAAGGCACGGTCTGGGTGGGTACAGGGAATATCTGGTCTGAAGATCCCCGTGGTGGTCTCAATAAATTTCGACCAGAAACAGAAGATTTTGTCCATTATTTCCATGATCCGATGGACCTTAGCAGTCTGCACCATGATAAAGTGACAGAAATATTTGAAGATAGTAAGGGCAACTTGTGGATAGGAACAGGAAATGGAGGACTGCAAATCCTGAATCGAAAAAAAGGTACTTTCCAAAGCCTGCAAAACCAGGCACCATCTACTTTTAAGCTTGCTTCTCTTTTTAATGACGAAGATAAAGACCAACACATTTCCTTCATTTTTGAAGACAGCGAGCAAAACATCTGGATAGGAGCTTGGGGAGGAGGTATTGCTTATTATGATCCTGAAAGCGGTTTCTCTAAAACTTATTTTCATGAACCGGAAAGTCCTTCGAGCTTACCTGAGGCATTCCCCTGGGCCATGTGCCAAACCCAAGATGGTACACTCTGGGGAGCAACGACAGGGCCGGGAGAACATCTCTTCAGGCTTCGGAAGTCCCTGTTTGAGAACCACTACTTTTCGGATCCCAATGCCGACGTTTACTCTTTTACAGAATCCCAGGATGGGCGTCTCTGGATCGGGACAGGTGGATTGGAACTACTGGAATTTGATCCGCTGAAAAAGACCCTGGTCAAATATAATTATAACAAGATTCAAGCGCCTCAATCCAACCTGGATCAGCAAGTCCTGCCCGAAGTGTTGTTTTTGCCTCAGGAGTTACTGAGATATAATTTTAGAATGCTTGCTGATGAAAAAGGGAAATTGTGGATAAGCCGCCCTGCGCCAAATGGTTTGCTCAGAATCGACCCTCAAACGGGCGAATTGATGACCTATTTGCATGACCCATCTGATGACCGTAGCCTTGGGGGCGAAGGGCCTGTCTCCTTTATTTTGATAGATCAAGAGGATCAAATTTGGGCAGTAAGCTCAGAAGGTGTACTCAATTTGTATGATGAGGAAACAGATCGTTTCCATCGATTTCCATTTGTGGCTCCGGGCGAATTCCCTTGGTTCACCCGCATCATGCTTGCCCATGCCCGGGATGGAGGTATATGGATTGTAGCTTTACCAGACCCAAATTTTCCCAGTTTTTTGTTAAAAAAATTTAGTCCTGATCAGGGAACCTTTGAAACCTTCGAAGCTAATGTGAGCGGATATGATCCTTCCCTTCCCTTTGGAGAGTTGAGTGGACTCATCGAAGATGATGCGGGCAGGCTTTGGCTGGGGACCAAAACACATGTCCTAGATATTACACCAGGAAATTCCACTCCAACCGTTTTCACGATTAAGGACCTTGGAGGACGCTTCTTCAAAGGCATGCAAATGGATCAGCAAAATCGAATTTGGTTATTTGGAGACCAAATCTACTTGATTGATCCCAATACCAAGGAGCACCTTACCTTCAAGTCTCCTTTTCCTTTGCATATGGAGCCCGCGGGCTTGCCTTGCGTGTATCAGGATTCGTTGGGGCGTATCTATTTTGGCGGGGTGGGAGGTATACAAATTCTCGATCCCCAACAAGTAGAACAAACACCAAACAACGAAAAACTGGAGACCATTATCTATGATTTTCAGCTACTCTTTGATCAAAAAGGAGAACAAAGGGATTTTGCTTTGCTTCCTCATTCTCCTGCTGAAAGGACTATCCGCCTACCCTATCATCAAAATGCCTTTTCGCTACGATTTGCTACCCTATTTTTTCGCGAACCAGAAACAAATCGATACCAATTCCAGCTCAAAAATTATGATGAAGACTGGCGAGAAAGTGGTCTGGAGCCCCTTGCCACCTATGTAAAAGTCCCACCGGGTACCTATGAGTTTAAGGTTCGGGGAGCGGTACGAGGTGGAGATTGGAGGCCCGAAAAAATAGTCTGGATACATATTTCTCCCCCCTGGTGGGCAACCTGGTGGGCTTACAGCCTATATGTCCTAATTTTTCTAGTTGGGCTTTATACTTTTTACAAGTTCCAGCTTACGCGCAGATTGGAAAAAGCAGAAGCAGATCGAATAAAAGAGCTCAACAAGGTTAAAGAACGACTGTATACCAATATCACACATGAGTTCCGCACGCCCCTGACTGTCATTATGGGGATGAATGAAAAAATTGCAGGTTTCGAAAAAGAACGAAGCCTCATTGCCAGGAACAGCAAAAATTTACTTCGCCTCATCAATCAAATGCTCGGTCTTTCCAAGCTGGAGTCCGGCCAAATGAAGCTTACCCTCATCCAGGCGGATATCATCCCCTATTTGAGCTACCTAACCTCCTCCTTTCATTCTATGGCCCAAAACAAGCAAATTGCGCTACACTTCCACTCCGAGTTAGCTTCATGTGTTATGGATTATGATGAGGAAAAAATCCAACACATCCTTTATAATCTATTGTCTAATGCGATCAAGTTCACACCGGAAAGGGGAGCAATCAGCGCAACAGTTTCCAGCTCTGGGAGCCAACTAAACCTCCGTATTTCCGATAATGGTGTCGGCATCCCGCCCACGCAACTCGAGCACATCTTCGATCGCTTTTATCAGGTAGATACGTCCAGTTCACGAAAGGGAGAAGGAACAGGAATCGGGCTCACCTACACCAAGGAATTGGTAGAGTTGATGGGAGGCAGGATCACTGCCGAGAGTCGTGAAGGAGAAGGGACCAGCTTTACCGTCTCGCTTCCTGTCAGACGAGATGCCATGAAGGAACAGCCCAAGGCTTATGAACAAGCTTCTATAAACGAAACTGACCAAAAAGAAGATGCCTTATTAGCTCCTGCTTTAATCAAAGGACCTCAGGAGGAAAAGCCGGTTGTGCTCATCATTGAGGACAATGAAGACATTATTGTTTATCTGGAAGCTTTACTTCAGGCCAATTATCAAGTTGAAAAAGCAATGAATGGATCTCTGGGCATCGAGAAAGCCATTGAGATCATTCCTAATATCATCATTTCAGATGTGATGATGCCAGAAAAAGATGGCTATGAGGTTTGCAAGGAATTGAAAAAAGACGAACGCACCAGTCATATCCCTATAATTTTGCTTACCGCAAAAGCAAGCACCGAAAACAGGATTGAAGGTCTGAAAGAAGGGGCCGATGCCTATTTGACAAAACCATTTAATAAAGAGGAATTATTTGTCCGGCTCGATCGACTGGTCTCCCTTCGAAAAACGCTTCAAGCCACCTATTCGGGTAAAGACCATTTTGTGCAGAAGGTCATGGCCAATGCGAAACCAAACCTTGAAGATCGTTTCTTAAAAAAACTGATCAAAGTCGTCCAAGACCGCATCGATGATCCTGAACTCTCAGTCAGCCACTTATGTAAAGCCGCAAAATTGAGCAACACCCAGGTTAATCGTAAACTGAAAGCGCTAACCAATAAAACCCCTTCCCAATTTATCCGGTCAATCCGCCTTCAAAAAGCATTGGAATTGCTCGAAAATTCAGATCTCAACATTTCTGAAATCGCTTATGAGGTCGGGTTTAGTGATCCAAATTACTTTTCTAGATCATTTTCTGAAGAATTCGGTCTTGCACCTAGTAATGTTCGTAAGTAGTTCAATTTCAATTAATTAGGATTTGATTTAATGCATTTATGTAAAATAAGTGCTAGGGTTTTTCCCTTTTATGTGGAATACGTGAAGGTTTTGGGGAATAAGTGAAGGGGCTTTGGAAAGGAAGCTGGCACCTTGCATTTGTTCAACGGGACCAACCCGATTAATCATTTAAACATTCTAATTATGAGAAACACATTGAAATTGTTGACGATTTTATGTCTGGCCTTCCTTTTTAACCAGCCTGCGTTTTCGCAATCTAATCAAGTACGTGTATCCGGAGCAGATGCCTTACATGGATTTTCCTGGGATGGTACGATGGCTTATTATATCAGACATTCAGGAAATGACTACTGGTTTGTTAAGCAGCCCTTTGATGGAGAGACCTTTGGTACAAAAATCTATGAAAAATATATGGGAAATTATACGTCGAACAGGAAAATCCGAGGCTTGAGTGTTCTTAACTTAGGAAATGGGAAGAAAGCCGTTAGCTATGTCTTGTATAATGGTTCTAAAACCTATCTCAATATTTGTGCCCCTTTCCAGGGTGATAACGTAAGTTTTAATGTGCAGAACAGCGTTCTCATGTCTCATTTTGACAAGATCAGAGGATGGCAGTGGGATGGCAGCGCAAATGCTTACTACATTTTGCATGAAAACGGTAGAAATTTCCGGATCAAGCAGGGCTTTTATGGTGGAAAAGAATTTGAAAAATACAAGGAGACGGATAAATTCATTGAACTTACAAAAGAAATCCGCGCTTATAACAACCTAGGTGGCAAGCAAAGCTATATGGTCGTGAAAGATGGACAAACGTACTTGGCTGGCAAGCTTATGAACTAGTGCTAAGGTTTTTGAGCTTAAGGGGAAATGATGATGTCTCGTGCTGGAAGGAGCTTATGGCTCCTTCCGCATAAGACCCACTCAACGGAACCTTGAAAGCAAAAGAAAACCTACCGAGAAATTACAATTCAAAAATTTTAAAATAGGAAAAAATGAAAAATATCATCTCGCTAATGTTGATTGGTTTAACAGCTTTGTCCTGTTTTAATCCTAACAAGGATACTTACCAACCCACAACTTCCAATGAAGTCGCATCCATTCATCAAATTGAGCTAAAAGAAAATGCTGACCCATATGAATTTGAAAAATTTGTGCTTGCTGAAATTGTTCCCATATACGATAGAATCAAAGGCTTACAACTTACTTTGGTAAAAGGAGATAGAGGAAGTAGAATAAACAAGTATGCCATGATATTGACATTTGATACTGTTGAAGACCGTAACAGAATCTTTCCTCATGAGGGAGAATCTCCGGAGGACTGGGGAGATGACAAAGTATGGGAAAAACTTTTTTCTATGTCATCTGGATTTGGAGATGAGTCTTTCTTCACAGATTATGTCAGTATATCTCAATAATCTATCTTGTCCCAATATGCTCTAAGCAAATAAGACAGCCAGCAGTGAGCAAAAGCTAACATGACACTACCAGCCGCTAATCGCGGCAAGTGTCATGTTAGCCAGTTCGTTTGGCGCCACGTAAAATGATCAGAGTGATAAGTGAACTGACATATAAAATTGTAGCGTTTGCTGAAATTCAGCAGGTCGACACTAATGAGAGTGTTGATTGGGCTATCGAAATGATGGAGCTTGGATATGAAAGTCCCACTTTATGTATGCTCGCTGGTTTCAGCAAACCGACAAATTATTTTGAAGTAATCGGCTATGTGAGCGATACTGTCAAGGAACTCGGACTTGAAATGAAAAATGGTGATGAGGCAATTTTAAGCTATGCCAGTTATTATGTTTACCAAATTGCCAAAGGACAAAAAGTGAGAGAAAATTTGATTGAGCTATACAAGTTCTGTCAAATGAGAGATTACGAAGACTTGGTTTATGACTTCTATCTTCTTTATTGTGCTTGGGAAGAACTAGACTATGAAGACAACGAACACAACTATTATTGGGAAGGAGCAAGAAGAGTAAACATTGAAAAAGTTGTAATTGATGTAGCGAAAAAGTGGATTGAAAAAAATGAAAAACACTATTCACAACAAAACCTGTAAGCAATAGTACCCCTCGGGATGTGGCTTCGTCATAGCCAAAACCGTAAATGTCAATAATATGAAAACCATAGTTCTTATATCATTTTTGAAATTAAATGCTGACTCGATATACGGTCAATTAAAAGGAAATAAGAACTTTGAAAAGGAACTATCCTGATTTATTCAAGGGGAAGAGAAATAGACATCTAATATCAGCTACCCTTATAGTCTCCTACACTCAGCCGATCATATAGCAAAGCATACTCAAGCAAAACAACAAACCAGCTAAAGGCTTCAAACATAGGTTTTGTGTTTGAACTCATAGATTTTGTGTTAAGCCCTCAAAATGAAGTCCACCTACCTTTGTCAACATTAGATGATGAGTCAACAATTATCAATTATGACACAACAAGGTATGATTTATACACACGAAAAATCTGCGAGCTTCATGTCCAAATTTTTGGACTTCACTTTCAAACTTATAGGCCTTAAGAAAGTCTTAGGAAGAACATTGTCAGATTTAGAAAATGTCAAAAACGACCCTGCACCACCAACTAACTCAGTAAAGAAAGCCTGTAACATACAAGAAGAATCATTTGGAGAAAGAACGTTATGGACACTTTCTCCCAAAAATGGCACTTCGGAAAAGGCGATATTCTATATCCATGGGGGCGGATATGTCGTAAACATGGCTTTCCTTCAATGGGACTATTTAGCCAAAGTCGTAGAGGAAACCCAGGCTACGATAATGGTTCCAGACTATCCGCTTGCGCCACAAAGTAATGCGGAAGAAGCATTTGAATACTTGCACAAGCTGTATAATATTTTTCTAGACCGATATGCTGGGAAAGAGGTTTTAATTTTAGGAGACTCTGCGGGCGCAGGTTTGGCCATCTCATTTGCTCAATACTTGAACGAAGTGAATTTACCTCAACCTGAAAAACTCATTCTTTTATCTCCCTGGTTAGATGTATCCTTGACGAATCCAGATATCCAAGATGTAATTCCCAAAGACAGTTCCTTAGAAATAAATTCTTTGCAAAAAGCAGGGAGGTTATGGGCAGGAAAACTTGATATCAAAGACCCGAAGGTTAGTCCAATTTATGGTCGTTTTGATAATATTGCCAAGATTTCAATATTCATGGGTACGGCTGAGATATTTGTTTCTGATGCCAGAAAATTGGTGGAAAAACTACAAAAAGAGAATATTCCGTTTCATTACTATGAATATCCCGATATGCCCCATTGTTGGATTTTACTTCCGATGCCTGAAAGCAAGCTTGCCTTAGCACAACTGATGAAAGAAATCAATGAGTAAGATGAGACCAGAAATATTCTCGATCAAGTCGGTAAGCCACCTACATCAATGGAATGGATTTGAAAGCCCAACTCACCCGCTTATAAGCGTGATAGATGTTGCTCAAACCGAAATGAGGGAAGAGCATGTGGGTATCCGTAGTAGCTCCGACTTATATGTTATTGGTTTGAAAGACAGGAGTTGTGGCAATCAATATGGCAGAAATCATTATGATTTTGATGAAGGGGTACTGTTTTTCTACGCACCAAACCAAGTGCAGACTACTGGAAAAGCCTATCCAAAAGGTAAGGTAAAAGGGTGGATGATTGTTTTTCACCCAGATTTAATTCGAAATACACAACTCGGAAAGACGATTGATACGTACAACTTTTTCAATTATTCGGTTTTTGAAGCTTTGCACGTATCAGAGGCAGAACAGGCTACTTTGACGGACTGCATGGAGTTGATCAAACGAGAAATTGCAGAGCGAGTGGATAAGCATAGTCAAATTGTGATTTCATCCACACTTGAGTTGCTGTTGAATCTATCCCAGCGTTACTATGAACGACAATTTAATACCCGTTCAGCTCAAAACTCGGATTATGTAAGTCAATTTGAAAATCATTTAAAATCGTACTACGAAGCGAGTTTATTTAAACTAGAAGGAATGCCATCAGTCGAATATTTTTCTAATAAAATGCACCTTTCATCTAGCTATTTGAGTGATTTATTGAAAAAAGAAACAGGGCTAAACGCCAAAGAACACATCAATGGGTTTATTATAGACAAGGCAAAAACACGTTTATTGGGTAGTATTGATACCGTAAGTGAGATAGCATATGAATTGGGTTTTAACTATCCTCATTATTTCAGTCGATTATTTAAGAGCAAAACAGGAAAAACACCCAATGAATTTCGCCAAATGAATTAAAGCCTCCGTACGATACAATAGATTTTGCACTCATCGGGCTACTTGCACCTCTGTTTAAAAGGTAACAAATTTGAAGACCCAAAGCTAGAACCATAAAGTCGCGGTTTTTGGGGAGGACGTCAAAAAGTAAACTTATGGAGGCCGAAAAGAACTTTACAAAACTCAAGGAAGTATTGTCTTCACTTGATAATGGTTTAGAAATAAAAAAAGATGCACCTGATTATTATTACCTAAATACCAATAAGAAAATTAAGGGTAAGGACATCTTTTTTGGAGCTGTACAGATTAGGAAATCCTATGTAGCCTATCACCTTTATCCTGTTTATACCAATCCAGAACTATTAGATGAAATTTCAGATAGTTTAAAAAAAAGAATGCAAGGCAAATCATGCTTTAACTTTAAAAAAGAAATAACCGAAGAGCAGTTAAATGGAATAAAGGAATTAACCCGAAAGAGTTACCAAAAATTTATTGAAAAGGAATTCATTGAAAATGAATAAACAACTGGAGCTTCACACTACATGTTGTATGTGTGTATCGAAAGTATAAGCCAGCTAGGCCGTTTCGTCCAACCATGATTGGCAACGTAAATATCACTAGAAACGGAAAAAGCATTTGCTCAAGCTTATCGGATGATATTTGGAGCTAACGCATATGGTCCTACCCTTGGAAGAAATGGCAATTACCCATGAAGACCTGCATAAAAAAATGAAAAGTTTGGGGAGAGGGTTGATTCAAAAAATAGTAACTTCTCCTAACAAGTGCTATTCTTCTAAGCCTTGCCCGTAACTGAATTATTGTTTAACAACGCTTTACCAGCAGGTTATTTAATTTTCATGGAGTTAAGCGATCTATTTAAGAAATACTTAGGTATCAATGTATCAAGTAATCCTGATTTACTTGATCAATTAGCTGTAATCGGGGATGAGGTACATATACCTAGAGGTAAAAAAGTAGTGATCGAAGGTGAATACAGTCCATATGCATACTTAATCCTCAAAGGTGCTGCCAGGAGTTATTATACAAAAGGCTCGAATGGAATCGTGAATTGGTTTGCTCTGGAAGGAGAGGTAGCGATTTCTATGGATAATTATATGGGTGAAAAGTCGCGAGAGACCATCCTATTTATGGAAGAGAGCCATTGTTTACGGCTGGATTTGGAGAAATGGCGGGAACTTGAAAAAAACGAAGTCCTTGTGGCAAGGCTTTCCATTAAGCTACTAGAAGAATACATAAGTTTTGTAGACAAACATGCCAGAAACCTAGCGAATCGAGAAGGGATTGAGCGATACCACTATCTTTTAAAAGAGAATCCAGAATATATACTAAGAATCCCAATTACCCACCTTGCATCCTACCTAGGGATGTCACGCGAAAACCTAAGTCGTTTGAGAAGCAAAAAGAAACTGTGACATATATCACGAAGTGCAAAGACACTGTGACATATATCACCAAGTATAGGGAGTAAAAAGTAATTTCTGATACGCTACTGTTATCCTTTTGAGAGTTTCACTTAAGGATAGTGTATCATGTCATCAAACATCCAATTGCTTCATGTAGAAAGTAGGTCCAATCAACCTGCTATGCTCAGGCTATCGCGTTCCCCATTCTTCAAAATGGGCTCACGCTATATGTTATTATGTTTCTTCCTGTTGGTTTCTTTTCCAGCCTATTGTCAGACTAATATAGACTCAGATCGAGAGAAGGAATTCTTAAAACTCTTTGATAAAGAGGTTCAAAATAGGGCATTTGCCATACGATCTATGTCGGGAATCGCTGAAAAAGCGGAAAAAGAAGGCGATAAAATCTTTTATGATTCATGGGTTGAGTTTGAAACATTTCTTCAAAAAAAGTACAAACCTTTTGCAGATAAGCATGGACTCTCCCAGGAAGCCAGAGGAACAGCTAAGGCACAAGCGTTTTTTGGTGAACTCGCGTCAGATATTCTCCCAAAACGGAAATTCTACAAATCCATGCTGAATCAAACGAAAGCCTACCTCGAAAAACTCAAAAAACTGCCTGGCTATGCGGATGAAGAAGATGTCGAGTTCGCACACTTTGTAGTGGCACAAGAAGCAGTACAAATCAAAGCAATAGAGTTTCGGATCAAAGGTAAAAACCAAGAAGCCGCAGACCTCTTCGCTGATTTTATAAACAACAACAAATAATTACTCAACTAAAAACAATTCAAGCCATGTCAAATTTAATCAATGAGATTTTAGCAAGTCCTAAAGCTACTAAGGAAAAAGTCCTTGAAGCTTTCGATAGCCTAGAACCGGTTCCGGTGGAATTTATGCACGGAAGATGGAAAGGTTCTGATATCATAACAGGGCACCTTCTAGATGAAGTTTTTGATGCTTCGGGTTTTTACGGTAAAATTTTCTTAAACAACGAAGAAGTGCATCCACTTGTATTTTTCGGAGAAGACAAAAAAGAATTATATGCCGTCAACCCAGCCTTAATGCCCTTAAGGATTGAACTTCCCAAAACAAAAATCATGGAGACGATCATGAACATGGGTAGATTTCTCCTTGAAACCAAAAAAAGTAAGGCGCGCCTAAGAAACCTTGAATACAGGGGAAGGGTTTCAGCAACCATGGTTTATGATGAGATCCCTGTCAAGGATACATTTGTCAAAATAGACGAAAATAAGGTGCTAGGTGCAATGGATCTTAAAGGAAACCCAGAGCCTTTCTTCTTTATCTTAGAACGTGATGATCATACTGAGTATGAGATCGCCCCTCTACAAGCAATAGATACAAAAGTAAAGGAGCTATTTGACATGGAACTTCAAAACAGGGCTTTTGCCTTAAAGAGTGCTAGGACTATGGCGACAAAAGGAACTAGCGAAGAGGAAAAGGAATTCTTTAATTCTTGGGTCACTTTTGAAGAATTCCTCAAAGATAAGTATGCCCCTTTTGCCAAGAAGTATGGTTTTTCTCAAGAGCCCAGGTTGATAGCCAATATCCAGGTAGGTCTTGGAACTCTTGGGATTGACATTTTACCAGGTTCAATCCTATATAAAACCATGTTGGATCAAACTGTTGCCTACAATGAAAAGCTTAAAGAATTGAGAGAAATAGCACCCGCAGACGAAAGGGCGTTTTTCGAATTTGTAGTGGATCAAGAGGAGGCACAAATAGAAGCCTTAAAATTGTGTGTAGATGGTAACTTAAAAGAAGCAGGCGAATTTATTTTAAATTTCACCCAAAAGAATATGTAGTGATTCAATGGAGCTGTGACAGCATGTGTATTTCCATTCACCCATCAAGAGAATGGGATAAGATTATGCATATGCTCAGTCACGAATTCTTTGTTTCAGGATAAAAAATGGAAAATTGATGTGGTGGGGACGCCACATCAATTTTTGAATATATCGGCAAAAGTCTCAATAAGTCATAAAAATGTGATATAGAAGGGGTAACCTGCTTCAGGTTAAAAAGTGGTCATAAAAAATGCTAACTTCTTCCACATAGCCAAACGTTGGGGTTGCTACCTTCTGCAATTACTTGATCTGTTATTGGCAACAAAGAAAGGGCAAAGAAGTGTAACTTATCTCGAAGATTTCCCCTAATGGATTCTGCCTATTGAACAACAATCATTCACCTGACATGAAATTAGCCTACATTAACACGATACTCCTTTTCTATTTCATTTTGTCTCTTTCAAGTTTATGGGCGCAAACTTTTGACGATCCGGATGACTTAGCAAATGCTGTAAATGCATCAGCTAATGGTGGGGTATTTGTTGTTAAGGATGGGACTTATAATGACTTTGAAGCCACTTTTGAAATTATCGCCTCCTCAACTAATCCTGTTATCATAAAAGCTGAAACGATTGGAGGTGTCACCTTGACGGGGGAATCACATGTTGTTATTCGGAAGTCCGCTTTTGTTACTTTAGAAGGCTTTGTCTTTGACGGACAAGGAGATAATACCTTAGTCAAATTAGAGGGAAGTAACAACATACGGATTACCAGAAATGTGTTTGAATTAGCAAGCACGGAATCAATTAAGTGGGTCTTTATAGGAGGCGTATGGAATGACAATACTTATCCTTTCAATTACCCTAGCCATCATAATAGGATCGACCACAATATATTTCAGAATAAAAATATGCCTGGCCATTACATTACAGTAGATGGCTCATTCGATAATACGGGTTCTGAGGAAGTCTATTATCAATCTCAGTATGACAGGATAGATCATAACCATTTCAAAAACAATGGTCCTAGGGCGGTTAATGAACAGGAATCCATTAGAATTGGATGGAGTGAAATGTCGCTTAGCAGTGGATTTACTGTCGTAGAACATAATTTATTCGAAGACTGCGACGGTGATCCCGAAATTGTTTCCGTTAAATCCTGTGACAACATCATCAGGCATAATACCTTTAGAAAAAGCTACGGAACGCTATCTCTTCGCCATGGAAACAGAAATAGAGTGGAGGGCAACTACTTCTTTGGTGATAATAAGCCGGTGGGAACCTCTCCTGCAGGGGCTTCCTTGTATACAGGGGGTATCCGAATATACGGTACAGATCATTTAATCATCAATAATTATATGGAAGGACTTAATGGTACCCGTTGGGATGCCCCCTTAACCCTTACCTTAGGTGATGCAATTGACGGGCAAAGCTCGAACTTATCCAAACATTTTAGAGCAGAAAGGGTGTCAATCCTTTTTAACACCTTGGTTAACAATACCCATGGCATTGAGATAGGATATGATAATAACAATAAGTACAACAAAGATTTAGAGGGGATAAAAATAGCCAATAATCTCATAAGTGGATCAGAGAATAGTTTAGTAGAAATAGTCGATACCCAAAACGATCAAGGAAGCAACATTTCATGGATAAACAATTTGATGTACCCAACAGGCAATGCTACTACGCTAACCGGTGCTACAAGTACTACTTTCGACACAAGTGAAGTTGTCCATGAAAATCCTTTTCTGGAATGGGATAGCTCTATTCATGTTTGGCGTACAACCCTTGCATCTCCCTTGTATGAAAATACCTTGAACATTGATTCCATAGGAGAGGACATTGAAGGGCAAGAACGACCCCTTTTAAGCAATCCTGGTGCAGACCATTACAGTACATCAACGATTCGTTTCAGGTCTTTAACCGCAAATGATGTTGGGCCTTTTGCCGTAGAAGGAAATACCACTTCCATTAGCCCAGATCCACTAAAAAATGAAGGGATAGTTTATCCTGTTCCTGCCAAGGATATCCTTTATGTGAAAAACTTCAATCCTGATGTCTATAAGATTGAATTATTTAATGGAGAGGGTAAAATTATTCTATCACAAATAATGAAGCCTGTAGAATCAATGATTGATGTCTCTTCGTTAACAAATGGAATATACTTCGTGAAGGTTTTGGATAGGCGCAAAGTGGTGGGTACTTATAAAATTTCAGTCCAACATTAAGAGACTGTTTAGGTGTATCATTTTTAGTTTACAGGTAGGATGCTAAGCTTCTGAAGCAGTATTTTTTGGAGCTTTAGTGGGGCTCACGTAAGAAAAAGGTGCACACTCAGGTTCTTGAAAGATAACTGTAAACAAGAAGTATTAATCTTGAACAGTCTCTAAATTCTGTTGAAAAAATGAGCATCGAGAACCAAGTCTTATTTTTTATATCATCTGTCCTTCAATAGCTCGGTTAGACCTAGCTCTTCGAGATATTCAAATAGTCCATAATAGTTTGAAATAGGGGAAAATGACATGTGAGATAAGCAGGTAATCTAAAAACTTCAGGTTTTACTGAAACCAGAAGAAGAAAATAAAAACTATTGGAAATGCGATGCAGACTTATATCCCCAAAAAAATAAATACGAAAGTAGGGCAAAAAGAGATAAAGCGATTGTTGGTGTAGTCAAATAATTGATTATTAAAACATCCAATCATGGTTACTCATAAGTGGCTCTTAATCTTTACTTTCTTTTGCATCAGTATATCAACTGCAATAGCTCAAAGTCCGCTTGATTTGCTACCTGTAAACCAGGCAACCCATGTCGTGCAACATTCCGGAGAATGGTCAAACCCTGGTACATGGGCGAATCAAACAAAACCTAGTAATGGGGCAAAAATCCACATTCCCATGGGGATGGAACTGACCGTTGACGGTGAAATCGCCGAAAGAATCAAAATAATCAGGAATGATGGCAAACTAAAATTTGCTACACATAGCCATACTTCACTTTTAGTGGAAACCATCGTGCAGGGCATGATGGGAGAATTGGAAATGGGGACAGCAACTGATCCTGTGCCTGCAGGTACCACTTGTACAATTACAATAATTGACGAAGGGGACATTACCGATTTGACTACGCCACAATTTGAAAAGGGCTTAGTGCTCATGGGAAAAACTGTTATCTATGGTGCGGATAAAACCGATTGGCTAAAAGTGGCAAGGAATCCAGTATTAGGAGCTACTGTTATCGAGCTAGCTTATGCGCCTTCAGGATGGGAGGTAGGAGATAGAATTGCCATTACAGGTACTAGCAGTTCCAACACCCCCACTGGTGATGAGGTGGCTGTTATTCAATCTATTGCTGGAAGCACCCTGACATTGACGGCACCCTTAACAAAAAACCATTCAGATGTACCTGCCCCAGACCTTAGGGTTCATGTCGCTAATTTGAATCGAAACATAATCATTGAATCTGAAAACGCTGCAACTGCTAGCTTGGAAAGAGGACATACGATGTTCATGCATACCCAAGATGTAGACATCAATAATATTCGATTCTCAAAACTGGGAAGAACCCGAAAAACAATTCCCATTGATGGATGGATGCTCAATCCTGCTTCAACAAATGATAATGATATCTTTATTCAAGGTGCTCGAACCAATATTAGAGGACGCTATTCCGTTCATTTTCATCGAGGAGGGGTAAGTCCTACTTTATCCCCAGCTTATGTTCGAGGTTGTGTGGTAGAAGATGATCCAGGATGGGCCTATGCAAACCACTCTTCTTATGTTCATTTTGAAGACAATGTCTCTTACAATGTTGTAGGTGGTGCTTTTCAAACTGAAGCGGGAGATGAAATTGGCTCTTTTAAGCGAAATATCGCAATCCGCACGATCAACCCAAATTATCCGAGAATTCCACCAGGATTTCCGATGGATGATGTGGAATCTGCACCTGATATTAGAGGAGACGAACAAGATTTTGCTTTTCAAGGGGATGGCTTTTGGATTCATGGTGGTTTGGTTGTGATGACGGGCAATGTAGCGAGTGGTTGTTCGGGCCATGGCTTTATATACTGGCCAGAGGGTTTGCGAGAACCCATAAGAGAGGGCTTGGTCAATGTGTTTGATCCTGCTAATGTGCCTAATAATCACTTACTCAATCCACAAAGAGAGGTAGTGGCAACAGGTTGGGTGCCTGTTCAAGAGTTTAAAGACAATGAAGCGTACTCAGCCATCATTGGTTTTTCCTCCTATTACATGCATACCCAATTTTTTGGCGAGATGATGGAGTATTCTCCAGCCTATTTAGCCAGCGTACATTCTACCTTTGAGAATTTTACTGCATGGAATATTCATTGGAAAGGGGTAGAGGTAAATCTTTCTGAACGAATGACGTTTAAAAACCTTAGGCTGTTTAATGATGATGGCCATATCAATTCTATTGGAATTGATAATAGCCATAAGTGGACCCAGGGTAAACATATCTACGAGAATGCGACTGTGCAGGGATTTGCCACTGGAATGATCGTACCTCGCCAAGGTTTAATTACAGTAAGCTGTGGTACCTATAGCAATCAAACGAATTTTGTCATTACAGAACCCGTGCAAACAGACAGGAATCTATTGATAGATGGAATTACCACTTCTAGCCATTCAAGTTTTCCTTCTTCAGATTATGTAGACATAGAAATGGAGAACGATTTTTCAATTCCAATAGATAGACATCCCCTTTACTTTATGTTTCCCGATAGGATTGTGTTAAACTATGGGAGTTATAATAATCAGAGGCTGTATTTTGATGAGCAAGATGGTTCTTTTGTTCCGATATTATCTGGATATGAGGCATCGCCAGAAGGACAGATTATACCCAGTCAATTTGTGAATGTATCCAATCAGCAATTACAAAATACCTATCAAATGTCGTACGGTGGTACGATTTTACCCAATCATGCGGTGAGCGCAACAGGTATCATGGGGGGTAAAATAGCCGCAAATACTAACACAAATATGAATATGCCCATTTGTGTAGGTTACTTGCCTTCCGGTCAATATTTGAAAGTCAGTAATTTCATGGAAATACTCAATTGTATAGGAACCAAGACCAATTTCGTAGGTGGCTCAGTACCATCCTATACCCATTCAGTAACTCCCTGTAAGTTGACTACCAACAGCCAAGATGTAAAGTTGAATCAGAATCATATTACCCTATATCCAAATCCTACCAAGGGATTGTTTTCAATTTCAGGTTCTTGGCACAACTATCATATTGAAATATTGGATATCAACGGAAAAATTCTTCAATCATTAAAGGGCAATTCTGTATCCACAAATGTTGATATATCTAGCCTGTCAGCTGGGCTGTATTTAATTAGAATGGTAAATCCCACGAATAATCAGCTCAGAGTTGAGAAAATTATTAAACTAAATTAGAATGGAAATTATTCTTTGGTGTCCAAGAAACATTTGACTACGATGAACATGAATCGGTTGGGATAAATGACTGGAAATCTAACAAAGATAATGGGGCTAATCGTCTAGGTAATGGTCATAGGAGAAGGTCAGTTGAAAATAATAGACTACTAACCTATTGGGGAAGATTAACTGGTTGCCTGTCCCAAAAGACCACAACTGTTTTAATGCATATCAAGATCCGTTTTATGCCTTATTTCAATACGATAAGAAAGGAATAGAATTGGTAGAAGCGATGTTCGGAGATTATGACCAACAAGATTTGGACCTACAGTCTTGGATTGATTCCGAAATGAATTGGATGTATGATGTATTACAATAGATGAAACACAGTTTGATAGCTGAAATAATAACCGCCTTAGGGAGCTATGAATTTAAGGAATTCCCACGCTATCGCATTTTGACAAATCATGGCTACCTTAGGTAAGGCAATGTTATTATACCAAGTCTCCACTCGAGCTTAAGAAAAAGCAGATAGCTATGCAGAAAAAAATACACCTTCTTGTTTGTTCCCTCGCGTTATGTATCATGGCTTTTTCATGTCAACAGCAAACTGAGCGTGATACAATAGGGATTACGAATCCTGATTCATTGGATAGTGTCTTACACAACTTCGTACAGGAAGGATTTTATCCTTTCATCTATGCGCGCTTGGAAAATATAGATGGGGAGGTTTTGTATGAATATAGTTCTGTAAATGAAGAACTATTGCCTGACGAAAACATAAACGGCGATACTTGGATTCGTATCTGGTCCATGAGCAAAATAGTAACGATATCCGTTGTATTGGATTTAATAGAGGAGGGGGTGCTAGCCCTCAACGATCCTGTTTCAGCTTACATTCCCGAATTTAAAGATTTGCCTGTGGCGGTTTCGAACAGTGGGAAAAGCTTATTGGAGTATACATGGGGTGAAAAGGGGAATGCTTGTCCGATTAAGTTTGTGGCGAATAATTCAATCATGACCATCCGACAACTCCTCACACATGAAGCAGGTTTTTATTATGCGACGACAGGCTTTGCTTGCCTAGATTCCATGATAGCCTCCCAGAATTTACCGAAAGCGAAGAACTCTGAGGATCTCATCCAGAGAATGAGCCAGCTACCTTTGATTCAGCATGCTGGAACGAAATACCATTATGGCACCAATACCACCGTTCTAGGATTATTGGCGGAGAGAGCGACCCATAAAAGCCTCAAGCAATTGGTGGAAGAGCGTATAACTGAGCCGATGAAGATTGAGGGCTTACGATATGGCTTGCCTGTCGGTGAGAAATTGCTGCCCACCTTTACGGGTAGGGATTCTGTCCTGAGAAAAGCCAAAAGGGGAGAGCTGGATATTTTTGGTCCGGATGTTCCTGATTATGACATGGAACATCCCCTGTATTTGGGTGGAGAAGGTATGCTAGGGACAGCTGACGGATATGCCGATTTTTTAAGGATGTTGTTAAAGCGGGGAGAACTAAATGGCTACCGATATTTAAATACAGAAACAGTAGAAGAAATGCATGCACCTCAGACCCAACTGGATAATCCCTATGGACACGATGGATACAACCTATGGGTTAGTGGGGATTCTATGAAAATTAAGGGGCATGGAGATGCTGGCCTTTGGATTGGCGGAGGCTACGAATGCACACATTTTTGGGCAGACCCCAAACGAAATTTTGTAGGCATCATCATGTCTCAAAACAATGAAGTCAGAGCTCCTGGTTATGAGTTGAATGATAAATTCCGAGCAGAATTGTACAAGCAACTGTGGGCGAGTGAAAAAAAGGATGCGAATTTCGATTAATTAACAGTAATGGGGGGTAATCTTTCTAGGAATCCATAATTTTCTCATCTCAAATTAGAACGTGGGGCTTTTAAATATGTTGAAATATCTTAACAATTGTAAAAAAAGTGGAATCGAAATAGAACTGTAAAACTTAGCTGGTACCAACATACATGGTATGTATAGCTCTTAAACGAGACCTTTAACTATCTAAGATGAGATACTCTAAGAAAGGAGAAATATATGTAGATAGGTTTATGGAGTTTTAATATGAATGATATGTACCTAATATGTAGGAATTTTTATGAAAAGATCCATTAAAATTATGAGAATTTTAGAGGATTAAAATCAAAGATAAAGGAAGAGTGTAAACAAGCCCACCTGTCAATACGGTTTAGACTAC
>JBCBVV010000005.1:0-240577 GCA_039817415.1 Bacteroidota bacterium | reverse complement strand
ATGGAAGAAAGGCTCAAAGTAAATAACTTCTCCCATGATGTTGAAAATGTCCAGTTCGAAAATGCCGGCCATTTGATCTCTCGTAATCTCGACTATATTTCTAAAGGGCGGGAGGGCCAAATGTATATCGGAGGGAAGGCCTACAAATTTGAGTATGGGGGGACAATAGAGGGAGATAAGGCAGCAATTGTTCAGTCTTGGGAAAAAATCAAAGCTTTCTGCAGAAATTTGATGCTGAATAAGCGCTGATTATAAGATAAAAAAAGGCCTTATGATGGGCCAAATTTCAACCTGCTACTCTGGGTTTTATACCTAGGAGAGCATGTATCTATTTAGAATATTCCCCCAAAATAAAGTAGAAATTAGCCATTCTAAGTTAGTGGATAGGTAGATGGTACATGGCAATATTTTGTATATTCTATTGAACAAGGGCAAGGGATATGCGCCACAACGCCTCTTAGATAATACTCCAACTGAATCATACCAACTGCTACATTGAAACTGAAATTCCCATGAGCGAAACTCTAAAATCAGAAGTGAGAAATCCTCAGAACATCATCGCTATAGGAGTAACGATTATTAGTCTCTGTGCCTTGATCGTATCCGTTCAGCAAACTCAAATCATGAAGGAGGAACGAGAGATGATGCGTGAGTATTCACGGAAGTCCGTTTGGCCAAGAGTTGAAATGAGCACCTTTAAATCCCATCGTGCTGTTGACAATTCTATTGAGAAGTTTACCCTTTCTTTAACCAATAGTGGCATAGGTCCCGCTATTATTACAGATGTGCGAATTAGGTATGATGGGAAAGTTGTCAGAAACTGGTGGGAGCTTTTCGATATTCAGAAAATCCCTGATAGTGTGGATACCAACATTAGAAACAGGACGTTTAACAACAAAATACTGAAAATTGGTGAAGCCCTTGAGATTCTCAATCTCAATGATAATCCGTCTTTGGCAAATGCCTTCTACAGGAGGCTGAAAGGATTGGAAATAGAGATTTTCTATGATCCATCTATGAAGAAAGATGGAAATACAATGGGCAGCAAAGCCTTAAACTGGATGCTAAATTGGATATACCGAAGGAAGAGCAGTTTAATTGATAGAGAGAAATTTAGGCGGCGACAGAAGTAGCCAAATGGAAAGGATGGCAGCTTGCAAAAAATATCAGCAATCATGGAATATCCCCTCGATTGCTGATTTCTTTCTATCAATCCCCCAAACAAATCCCCATTCCCCTAGCTGTCTGCAGCAGGTAGCTATCTTGGGAAATGTGATTATAAGAGGAAATCGCCTCTGTCAAACTCACGTCCATAATGGTGTTATGTTGGAAAGAGGCCATTCTCCCAAACTTCTTATCTAGCACCATTTCGAAGGCTTTTACGCCAAATTGAGTGGCTAGGATTCTATCAAAAGCAATAGGGCTTCCTCCACGCTGTGTATGTCCCAATACGGTAACACGGGTAGAAACATCACATCCACAGTCTAGAAGTTCTTGTTGAAGGGTAAAGCCCACGCCACCTAGGACTTTGTTGCGGTAACCTGCTTCATGGCTGGTTCTGGAAATGACCTGTCCATCCTTGGCCTTGGCGCCTTCGGCGATGACGATATTGGCGAAGCCACGACCGTCCGTATACCTTGCTTCTATTTTTTCGCGTACCTTCTGTACATCGTAGGGAATCTCTGGAATCAAGCAAACCTCAGCTCCACCTGCAATCGCAGCACTCAACGCAATCCAACCTGCATCACGGCCCATCACTTCCATGATGATGGTTCTGTGGTGGCTGGAAGCGGTTGTTACCAATCTATCTAAACTCTCCGTCGCAATCTGTACCGCCGTTTGGTAGCCAAAGGTCATATCCGTAGCAGACAAATCATTGTCAATGGTCTTGGGTACACCGATGATATTGACCCCCTTTTCAAATAGCTTCTGAGAAATCGCCTGAGAACCATCTCCACCAATGCTAATGACAGCTTCAAAGCCCAATTCATTTAACCCCGCAATTAAGTCGTCTGACTTATCCATGAGCACGACGCTTCCGTCTTCTTGCTTTACGGGATAGTTGAATGGACCCCCTTTATTGGTGGTACCGATGATGGTTCCTCCTCTGACATGAATACCTGATGTTGCCTTTCCCATCAAGGAAACAATATGATAAGGTTTGCCATTCAGGATTCCGTTGAAGGCATCGATACAACCAAATACCTCCCAATCTCCTTCTTGTTGGGCACGACGAACTACTGCACGAATAACTGCATTCAGACCAGGGCAATCTCCTCCACCAGTGAGGACCAGAAGCTTCTTTTTCATGATTTGATGATTTTCAAAGGAATGATCCTATCATTTCCCTTGAGTTGGAAGCAATATGAGGAATATATGTTAATTGAATATTGTATGAAGAAGATAGCTAATTAAGAAGGGAGACAAGCCCTTACCAATTCTTCTACACCTTCTTCAATGGGCAGCGAGACTGGTAGTTTCAATCGGCTACTAAGTTCCTCTTGGTACTGTTTGGCTACCTCCAGCTTGGGAATTCCCTTTGTGTTGAGGGCTATCCCCAAAACCGGAACATCAAAGGCCTCCACCAAGGTAATTTCTTTCTCGATAGGGGGGATCTTTCTGCCCGTTTCTTTCCAGCCTTTAAAGTATTCCCTTGCGGGAGGATGTACCAAAATGACCCCAGTTGCTTTGCCTGATACCAAGAATTCTGCTCCGCAAGGACCGCTAGGGTTTCGCATGGCGGCCTGTCCTTCTACAAAGATGATGTCGGGCTGCTCATTCTCCCAACAGGAAACAATGGCATGTTCTAATTCCCCTCCTACAAAGTCATTCAGAGTTGAATCTAATACAAAACCATATTTCCAGCCTTGCATCCAGCCAGTTTGTCCTGTATAAATCATATCAGCCTTGAGCCCTTTTTTTCTACAAGCTTCTACCATGATTTTGGCAGTGGTGCGTTTGCCTACCGCACAGTCTACACCAAGAACGGGAATAATGGGACATGGAACCTTTTCTATAGCTCCTGTCCAAAAATGAAGTTCTTCTCTTCTTTTTGGTTTGCGAATGTCAATGAGTTCGATGCCATATTCCTGTGCGAGAGAATGGATCTCAGGAATTTCGGTCATGGGTTCGTGCATGCCACTAACGATGCCCATTCCTTGGGCCATAGCGGCCTTGATTTCTGGAAACCATTCACGATTGAGGACACCACCTGCATTGGCAATCCCTAAAATGAAGTAGTCCACCTTGATTCCCATTGCTTGTAGGCTGGCCACATGGGGAACTACAGGGATATCGCGCTTTTCTCCATCTAGCAACGTACCTGCGTCTTTTCCCGCAAATACAGGGTCAATGACGGCCTCAATTTGATATCGGGTAGAGCCTCTCAAGAGCCCATGAGCTGTTTTGGCGTGGTTGTCCTTGAACATGCCATGGGTATAAATAACCGCAGTACCGTCCATTGTCATTCAATTGAGGATGTTACCAAAAGAAGATCGAGTTGGCCATGGCCAGTTTGCCTGTATACCAAAACCCACGGAAGATAGGGGAATCTGCGAAGTAGATGATTTGACCACCTCCTTGTCGCTCTGCACCCCACACCATGCTATCTTTCAACCTTTTTTGAAGGCGTGATCCAGAAAAACCACTTACAGGTTTTCCACTCTCTAGAATCCCTACTTGATAGCCATTCGATAGGAAAGGATAAGCCTGACCATTTCTTTTGATGATATGAATTTGTTTGCCTAGCCCATAGGATAAGGGATGAGTTGGGTCAAGGGTCAAAGCATAGATACTTCCCGCAGTGTAATTGCTAATAGAAGATCGCTCTCTTCCTTCATATGGTTGTAGCGCTACTTCTTCCTCAGCTTCCTTTTCGATGGCTTCTTCTAAAGCCTGAGAAAGAGAAGTCTTGAAAGGATCATTTTCTCCATGACCGGCAAAAGTAGACATCGCACCCTCCAAGGCAATGACCCTTCCACCTTGCTGAACGAAGTTTTTAAGCGTTTTTCTATAGCGCTGGTATCTGCCTGAAGGAAGAACCACAATATCATAGCTCGCCAAAGGGGCCCTGTTGAGATTTTCTGCTGGAATCACAGAAACAGGATATTCGAGTACTCTTTCAAAGTAATACCATGATTCACCAAAAGCACCGGGGTTGACTCCTGAGCCCCCGGCAATCGCAATCTTGGGTGCATGGATCAACTTGTAGGTATCGGAACCCAAGTCCTTCCCCATATCTGAAAAACCCGACTCAATAGGATAGAGTTCGGTGTAATCTCCAGCTAACTTATTTAATTCAAGGAGGTTTTTTCCCTTGTTATCTGCTTTGAGGAAGACCAATGAGCCTTTTTCAAGCGTGATATTTCTAATACTCGTCTCTACGGTCGTATACCTTGCCTTGAAGCCTGCTACTAAAGCTTTGGATAAGAAGGTTGCTGCTCCCATATCTTCCCACTTACAAGCGTAGCCATATGGCGTATCTCCTTCTTTCGCAGATCGAGCATAGAGCGGAACTCCTTGAAAGGCTTTGGTTTTAATCTCTTGATCAACTGCCCATGCTTGTAAATCATAGGCAAAAGGGAGAGACCAGGCTGTGAGGTCATAGGTAAGGGAGTCGACCAATTTCGCCTCTGGCTCTAACAATACCCGAATAAGATTGGCTTGAGGCTGATTCATGGAAATCACGACATCGGACTCATTCAATCTGAAAGAAGTAGTTTCATGTGCCTGAAAATCATATCCTTTGTATTCTCCCTTTGTCGCACTTGCCTCCTCATATTGAATCGCATTTCTGTCTAGGAGTTCTAGGAAGGAAGCTAGTTTATGTGGTGGATTCTTGTGGCTAATGACAAAGGATTTATAGGGACTATTGGCTCCCTTCTTGGCGTCTTCAAAGTATTGATCAAAATTCTCTAAGAGGGAGTCTTTCAATTTTACGGCAGATTCTACAGTAGAAAGGCCTGTTATAAAGTGGTGACTTATTCTATCGGAGAGTGTCAAGGTATCGCCGTTCTGGATTCGAATCCCTCTCCCAGCTGTTCCGTGTCCGGCTTGTTCGTAAGTGAACCCAATGGCTCCCTGATAGGTAGGCCATGTATCTCCATAGGAGGGGTAAAAGAGGTCGAAAATTTCTCGGGAAAAGTATAGCCAGCCTCTTTTGTCAAAGTATTTTGCGTGGTTTTTTCCTGTGTAAACCTGAAAATTTCTTTGCCAGTCGGTAATCACCTCGTGGAAGGGCTCAGCAGCTGGGCCGAAGTAGTAGGGATCATTAACGCCTTGTTCGTGATAATCCACATGTACATGAGGCATCCACTTATGGTATTGAATGGCTCTTTGTCTACTTTCTTCCTGCGTTTGCCAGCACCAATCTCTATTTAAGTCAAAAAGATAGTGATTTACCCTTCCTCCGGGCCATGGTTCTTGGTGTTCCCAGCTTTCGGGCAAGACGTTTGGGAGGCTGTTTGCAGCTTGTCTATACCAATTGACATAACGATCTCTTCCGTCTGGGTTGATACAGGGGTCTATGATGACGACGACCTCATTGAGCCAGTTGGCGGTATCATTGGTGGTCAATTCATAGAGGGTCTTCATGGCAGCCTCCGAAGGGGAAGGTTCATTGCCATGAATGTTATAGCTCAGCCAAACAATAGGAATGCGTTGTCCTTTGATGTTGCCATCTGCCATGCCAGCGGCTCGTAGGTTATTCAATCGGATTTCCTCCAGATTGGCCAAATTTTCTGGGGAGGAAACGATAGCCAGCACAAGTTCTCTGCCCTCGTAGGTTTTGCCATAAGGGGTGACTTGTACCTTGGGGGATGCTTTTTCTACCGCTTTGACATAGTTAACAACCTCAAAGTGTCTGGTAAACTGTGAACCTAGCGGATAGCCAAGAAAATCATCTGGTTGAGGTACATCTTGGGCATAAGCCATTGACAGAAGCCCGATAAGCAGGCAAGCGATTATTCTCATATTATCTAATTGTAGGGACTCAGTCTTTTGATTGACTGAGATTCAGGGGCGATATACAAATAAAAGGAGGAGAGGAACCGATTGCAACTGCTTATAAGTGAATTTTTCACAAGCCTAAAGATTCTGTAGATGCCATTTATATAATTAAGTTTTTTATTCCCATGTTAGAATAGGATAAATGAGATATTTATGCAAAAAGTTCCACTTTAAGTTAAAAAATGGGTGAGCTAAGTGTTGATTTCATACTTTGAAGTTGAATTTTTTTTAAATTTATTTTAAAAAATTTATTTTAAAGTTGTTTTTGTGAATCAAAAGTCTCATTATTGCGTATGTAAAGTGGAACTGAACGACGAAATAGTCAGCCATGGAAGGAATGCCAACAAAAGAGGAGGTTCAACAATTTTTGGAGGCGTTTTATGCGCAGAAGAATGATCATGGGATCATGTACTATCAGCGCAAAAAGAATCTAAACGCTCTATTGGAGCTGGAGATTTCAGCCAAAAGGCGAACAAAGGTGTTGAATCAGTTGACGGTAGATGACTATTACAAAGGGCCCAAACCCGATGGTGTGTTAAAAGGAACCGAGTTTTGGGAGTTTGGGAAGAAGGTGAGAAAGAAGGAGGTCTATATCAAAATCTCCTTGGGATTGGAGGGAAAGCCCGTTAGGTGTCTTTCATTTCATCCAGCAGAGCGGCCCATCAAATATCCTTTTAGGTCGTCTTCAGATTAGGAAACAAGAAACATCACGATCAATAACAATTGATGCGAGCATAAAACAGAGGTCTAAGAGGTATTTTTCACAAGCAAGAACAAAAGCCCCAGTTGAACATGGAAAATGAGAAATCAATGATGAAGAAGGATGTGAAGTACGAAAAAGCCAAGGAGGTTTTTCGTAAGGAGACCTTTGAGATCTGGCATCATTATATGATCGATCCGGATACAGGTGAGTCGTATACCACGGAGGAATTGGACGAACTCAATACCCTTCAGGTATACAATCAATACAGAGAGAGGCATCATATTCCTTTCCCTGATGAAATCCGCCTGATTCGAACCCAATATGGACTTTCTGCGGCCAAAATGTCTGAAGTTCTAGACCTTGGCGCAAATAGTTATAGAAACTACGAAGCAGGGGAGGTTCCCTCTTTGGCCAATGCCAAACTGATTCGCTTGGCAGCCAAGCCAGAAAACTTCCTTCGGTTCGTAGAGGAAAAGAAGGAAAGCTTCTCTCCTAATGGCTTCAAGAAGGTTACAGGAAAGATAGCAGAGATGATGCAAGAGGACCGCTTGAAAAATGTCATGGCCTATATCTGGAACTTCCATATGGAAGCCAATGCCTTCACTGGCTACGTCAAGCCCAACTTTGAGAAGGTTGCCAACTTTGTGTTATACTTTGCCCATCAGCTCCAGCCTCTTAAGACGAAATTGAACAAGTTGCTCTTTTACAGTGATTTCTTTCACTTCAAGCAAACAGGTTATTCAATTTCGGGCTGCAATTACCGAGCAATTCCCTTCGGCCCTGTTCCTTCCCACTTCCATGAACTCTTCGGAATTCTAGATGGGGAAGCCTACATCAAAATTGAGGAGGAATTGTTTGACCACGGTGGAACAGGAGAGCGTTTTGTCCCTGTAAAGGAATTCAAGCCTGAATTATTCAATCAGGAGGAATTGGACAGCATGGAAAAAGTGGTGGAAGCTTTCAAGGAAAAAAGGACCAGAGAAATGATAGATCTTAGCCACGAAGAAGCTGGCTGGGAGGAGAACCACGAAAAGAGAGAATTGATCAACTACCAGGATTTTGCCTTTAGGTTGAAAGCTCTCAACTAGAAAAATGTAAGTGAATGAATATTTGAATCGACAATCCCTTGGGATTGAATGGGAGAGCTATGTCCGCTCTTTCCGATAAAAATGAATCCGATGATGAAGCGAAAATCTAAATCAGTACTTGTCTTGCTGTTCCTACTAACCAGCATCCTGACTATGAAGATGCTGATTGATGAAACGCCATCAGTATCCCTACAACACAACCAAAACACGTTCTTTTTGGCACCAGCGCAAGAGGTTATCGTTACGGATGGTCATGTACAAGCCTCTGAAACTGGCAGCCTTTTTCCCCACTCCCCACTCGCAGATAGCGAGTTGGGGAAGACGGAAAAACATTTTTTAGACCTCAGAGGGGTGGGACTCCCACCCCTACCTTGAGGCAAGATATTGACAAGGCAGTAGCCTTACTATCAGGAAATTAAGATTTAGGGTTTTATACATAGCTAAGCTAGTTTTTTATCTCATTTGGCGGAATGCCGAATGTGTTAGGGTCGTTCTTTTTTACCGATTATCCTTTAGGTCAAGCCGTGTCGCTGCGATAGCGATCGGCTTTTTTTGTTGCTTTCTTCTCGCTTGATTTTCAAAAGATTAGATGAGATATGATAAATATTTTATAGGTTTCCCCAACCCCAAAGGGGAAACATGACGTGTTTGTTGATGAATTCTTACCTAACCAACTATTTAATTTACAACACAGAATGAAACTTCGTTTCTTATTGATTCTGATGCTTCTAGGAAGCATTGGAGGACACGCACAGTCCGTTGTTAACGGATTTATGACAAATTCTAATGGTCAACCAGAGCCTAGTATTTGGGTAAATGTTAGAATTTTCTCCCTCAGTCCCTTTAGCAATGTAGCTTCTGATTCAGTTGTTACTGACTCAAGTGGATTCTTTACTACTACGTTTTCAAATCTCGGTGCAGGTCCCTATTATGCCTATCTCAGCTATTACGATTGTGGGGGTAATTACATAGTCGATTCTGCCCAAGTAGCCAATCCTGGGGTAACCTCTTTTAACCTCCTTTACTGTTCAAATACTCCTCAGTGTAACGCAGCCTTTACCTATACACAGAATGGACAGGGAACCTTTGCTTTCTATGATTCTAGTTATGTGGTAGGAAACAATGTCCAATATTTTTGGTCATTCGGCGATGGCTCCACGGCTAGCGGACTGAACGTCAATCACACCTATCAACAGTCGGGAACTTATCAGGTTTGCCTTAATGTCGTTGATTCTCTTTCAGGTTGTTTTGATTCCCATTGTAGAAATGTATTCTATGCTGGTGGAGGTGGACCTACAAATTGTGATGCTTCTTTTGGATTTGCTCCTGATTCTGTTTCTCCAAACACATTCTACTTCTATCCCTTGACTAACCTTCCCTTAACCACCAACTATTTCTGGGACTTCGGGGATGGCAATACCTCTACGCAACAATCTCCCACCCATACTTACAACAGCTCAGGTTGGTACCACGTATCTTTGATGATTGCGGATAGTGCTAACCAATGTCAAGCTTCCAGTTTTGATACAGTTACAGTCCAAGGAGGTCTAGGGTGTGTGGCAGCCTTTACCTTCAATATTGGGTCAGCTGGTTCTGTGAACTTTTTCTCACAGTCAAACGGCGCAGCACCCATCTCTCACTTTTGGAATTTTGGCGACGGAAATACCTCTACCCAGTCTAGTCCTATCCACACCTACTTAGCTTCTGGAACATACAATGTAAGTCTATTGACCACTGACAATACAGGTTGTATGGATACGGTTGCTGCCAGTGTCACTGTCCAGGTCCCACAGCCTGGTAATGCTGTGATTCAGGGATCAGTCTATTTACCAGATTCATCTCTATTGATCAATAATGCAGTTGCTTATCTGGTCGTGATGGATACAGTCAATGGCCAACTAGCGTTGAACGCAATTGATACGACCTCTGTCAATCAAAATTTCTACGCATTTAACAACGTATTCCCAGGAAATTACATGGTGAAAGTCGCGCTGCTGCCAGCCTCAGCATATTATACTGACCATTTGCCTACCTATCACTTTTCCTCTCTCAACTGGTCTGCTGCGAACAACATTTCTGTGAACCTAACCAACGTTTGGGCACCCGTCTTCATGCAGGCAGGTGTAAATCCGGGAGGTCCTGGTTTCATTGGGGGATTGGTAAGCCAAGGAGCTAATAAGACGGCTGGTGCTCCTTTGGACAACATTCAGGTTAATCTCTTGGATGAAAATGATCTACCCATAGCATATGCCATGACAGACGGAAATGGGGAATATGGTTTTGATAACCTGCCTTATGGAACTTACAAAGTATATGTTGAAATCATTGGGGTACCTGCCGAGACCTTTACCGTTTCCATCGATGCGGACAACCCGTCTACAGATGCAACAGATTTCGAAGTGACGCTTGATGGCGTAAACATTGTAACTTCAAATTCAGACCTTATGGGTCAGCAGCTTAGCATCTTCCCTAATCCAGTATCCAATCAGCTTGGAGTAGAAATTGAATCTACCTCAACTGACAGAATGGAAATTTCTATTCTGGACGTTCAGGGAAAAGAGTTGATGCGTCATGACGTATCTGTGCGTGTGGGTAAGCAACTGATCAGCCTACCTGTGGACAATCTTCAGAAGGGAATATTCTTGCTCCAAGTCAAGCAAGGCGATAAGATATTCCTAGAAAAGTTCGTGAAAGAGTAATCATAGTCCGATTTGTGTGATAGCCTCCCAGTAATGGGGGGCTATTTTTTTGAAAGGATACCAATCAATAGTCAGTGAGTTCTGCCCCTTCCTCCGTGAGAATTTGTAGATACCCATCCCTACAAATCTCATTGAGACGCTCCATTTCCTCAAAGTCTGGTACATTGACGTTCCTCGGAATTTTGATCAAGCGCTTGTCTTTTTTATCGAATGGGACCTCTACCTTAGAACCAAACAGTAAGCCCCATAGCTGCGGAGTGGTACTATACAATATTCGATCAACATCATAGAGTTCCATCAGATCCGTAAGGCGCTCATTGATCTCCTCAAAAAATCTGACTGTATTGGCTAAACGAATACGGGAACCAGCTTTGGATTTTCCTCTGGTGTTGAGGTAAGAAATTTGCGCCTTTCCTCTTTTGTGGCGCTTCATGTACTTTTTAATAGCCTTATGTTGAAGAGCTTCTCCGTCTTCATAAAAGCCTACAGAGGCAGCGCCTAGTTGTATGAGCATGATGATATAGGAAGGAATTTCCTCTTCCAAACCCTTTACATAATGCGCTAGGTCACGATTTTCAGGCTCAATGGCCGGCATGGGCAAGGGCAGCTTTAATTCTGCTACCCATTCGGCTTCTTCATTTAGGACTTTGACACTATGGCGCTTTTCGTCCAGTTGAAGATAGGGGAAGGGTGCTTCTTCAAGCCATTTGTGCAGGCTTTGATACACTTCCTCATAGGTTAACCTTATGGAATCAAGCGGCTGTTGCATAAGGCAAATTAACGCTTCCTACCAGACAAAAAAAGACCTGCCTTGGCGGAGGCAGGTCAGCTAATACTGCTATATTAAAACCTAATGCAAACTTAGTCTTGTTGGAGGAACGAATCCCTGATATGAACCTAAATTGGGGAGGAATGTAAACAATTACATCTCATTCAGGTTCAACGGATCGAATTATATGATGAACAGACAGAATCTATTTTTGATCTGAAATCTTTCAGTTGAAAAACAGTTTTTTGATTGAAGTTAATTTGGCAATATTAACCCTAGCTTAAAGCACTGATAATCAATAAAACTGAATGATCATATAGTTTTTTCGCTACATTCGCAGACTTAAGTATTGATCCTCAAGTTTAATTAGTTGTACAACAGGTTAAAAACCTAAGTACCCATACACAATGAGCAGGCTAACTCTAATATTTCTACTCCTCTCCCTGGTTTCCCTTCAAGTCCTCGCCACAAGCGATCCCCAAGAATTAACCGCTTCTAGAATATCTCAGGAGCCCAAAATTGATGGGAAGCTTGATGATCTTTGCTGGACCAAAGAGGTAACACCAGATAGAAAAAGATTTACTCAAAGGAGCCCTGCCAACCTTGAGCCCTCTAGATTTGAAACGGAAGTTTACGTTGCTTATTCTGATCGGGCCTTGTTCATTGCCGCAAAAATGTATGACGACAATCCTGACAGCATCCAGACGGAGTTAGGGTTAAGAGATGACATGGGGAGGAACGTGGATATCTTTGGAGTGGGTATCGATCCCTATTTAAATCGCCAGAATGCCTTTATTTTCTCTTTGACTGCAGCCGGTGTACAAGGAGATGCTTACACCACCCCGGACGATTGGGATGACAACTGGAATGCGGTGTGGAAATCCAAAACCCAAATTACCGATGAAGGCTGGATCATAGAGATGGAAATTCCTTATTCATCTCTTCGTTTTCCTAAAAAAGATGTCCAAACCTGGGGCATCAATTTTTATCGATCTATTAGAAGGTATCAGGAAGAGAGTTTCTGGGATCCCATTGACGCCAACATCAATGGCGAGGTAAATCAATATGGAACCCTGCACGGCATTGAAGGAATTGATCCCCCCGTTCGTTTGGCCTTGATTCCCTACGTCTCGGGCTACTTGAATCAACAGCCTGACGGTTCCTATGCACCTTCCTTCAATGGGGGAATGGACCTCAAATACGGAATCAATGAGGCTTTTACGCTGGATGTAAGTTTGATTCCAGACTTTGGACAAGTTAGATCTGATAATTTGGTCTTAAACCTCAGTCCATTCGAAGTCCGCTTTGATGAAAACCGTCCCTTTTTTACAGAAGGTACCGAACTCTTTAATAAGGGCGGTCTTTTCTATTCCAGAAGGGTAGGAGGAACATCTGAAATCGTAGGCGAAATGCGCGATGGAGAAAGTGTGATTTCTCGCCCCCAAATTGCTCCTCTGGTTAATGCCTCCAAAGTCTCTGGTCGAACCAAAACAGGAACAGGGATCGGTGTATTCAATGCTGTAACCAATGAGACCTTCATGCAGGTGCAAGGAGACTCCATTTTGGCTAGTGGCGATACGACCACTTATCAGAGGGAGGTACTTGCCGATCCGTTGACGAATTTTAACGTATTGGTGGTGGATCAAAACTTGAAAAACAACTCCAATATCACCGTGGTCAATACCAATGTTCAGAAAGCTAACCATGGGAGACAGGCTAATGTAACAGGGGTTTTTACCAGCTTTTTTGACAAAACCAATACATGGAACCTAAACGCCAACTTCGTTTCGAGTAATGTGTGGCAAGGGAATCCTGAAACCACCTCCAGAGAATATACGCCTGGCTATTCCTATTTCATTCGAGCAGGGAAGGTAAGTGGGAATTGGCAGTTTGGGGTAATGAGAAACGTAGAATCTGACTCCTACCAAATTAATGATTTAGGTTTTTTAAGGGCTCCAAATGAAGTAGCTCATTCCGCCAGAGTTTCTTACTCGAAAAGAGAGCCCTTCTCTATCTTCAATAACCTCAACATTAACCTCAACAGTAACCATACACAAACCTACAGTCCAAGGGAATATGACAACTTCAATATAAACTTCAACACCAACGCCAGTTTTAAAAACTTTATGTTCCTCTGGATCGGTTTGGGGGTTAATCCTTTAGAAAATGTAGACCACTTTGACGCAAGGACGCCAGGATACGTATTCAGAAAGCCAAACTCTCGCCGCCTGAATTTCTTCTTCAACTCGGATGGACGTAAGAAGTTTAGATTAGGATTGGGGGGAGGTGTCTGGAATCGTCCAGAATGGAACTCCCTTGACAATTGGATTGAACTCAGCCCACGCTATCGATTCTCAGATAAGTTTACCCTCTCCCATAATGCTGAATTTCAGTTCCGTAGAAGGGAATATGGCTTTGCTACAAGGACTTATGATGAGCTAGGAAACATCAATGAGGTAATTACGGGCCGTAGAAACGTTCGTACCTTCACCAATACTTTCCGTGGGAGCTACACCCTAAATGCCTTGATGGGGGTTACACTAAGGATCAGACATTATTGGAGCCGCGTGGCCTATGATAGGTTTTGGGCCTTGAGTGAAGATGGCTATCTATTAGAAACAGAATTCACTCAATACAATGATGAGGGCACACCTACACTGAATACCAATTTCAATGCTTTCTCTGTAGATGCAGTCTATACCTGGCAGTTTGCTCCGGCAAGTACGCTGTCTGTTGTATGGAAAAATAACCTTGCTACCTACTCCAATGACGCCAATGTAGGGGTATGGGAAAATTATCAAGACTTGTTCAGTACAGGACAAGGAAACAGCTTTTCTATCAGGGTTTTGTACTTCCTGGATTATGAAGAGGTAAAAAGAGCCGTTACGGGTTCATATTAGCCAACTTTTAGCTAGGCTGTCCGTATTTGGTGAGAAGAATCTCAACAGCCATCACACATCATGGACCAACAACAATATTTCGACGAAAACCAAGCTTCCTGGGACGCCAAAGTAGATATTCACAAAGATTCCTCCTTTTACGACATTGAAGGCTTTAAGCAAGGGAAAAGTTCGCTTATTGGTCCAGAGGTGAATGAACTGGGAGGGGTGGCAGGAAAATCCATGCTGCACTTACAGTGCCATTTTGGGATGGATACCCTCTCCTGGGCTAGAAGAGGAGCCAAGGCTGTGGGGGTTGACTTCTCCCCCAAGGCAATTGAATTGGCCAAAAGCTTAAACATGGAAGAGGAGCATACGGCTCAGTTTATTCTATCCTCGGTGTACGATCTTAAGCAACATCTTTCGGGGCAGTTTGACATCATTTTTACATCCTATGGGACGATTGGATGGCTGCCAGACTTGGACAAATGGGCTGAAATTGTCGCCTATTTCCTCAAGCCTGGAGGCACCTTTTACATGATCGACTTTCATCCCGTAGTCTGGATGCTGGACGAAGCCAATATGTCCGATTTGAAGTATTCTTATTTCAATAAGGGGGTGATCACAACCGAAGAAAAGACCTACACAGAAAATGCGGAAAGCCACAAAAGCTTTACGGAACATGGCTGGAATCATCCGACCTCTGACTTGTTGACCTCCTTGTCGAACCAAAACCTAAGGTTGAAATTCTACCACGAATTTGATTACTCTACCTATGATTGCTTCGCTAATATTGTAGAAACGGGTGAGAATCAGTGGCAGATCAAAGGAAAAGAGGGTATTGTTCCTATGATGTATTCTTTGATGATGATAAAGGAATAACCGCTTTCCATAGCTGCATTGGCAGATTCCCATCTTTGCCTTGTCGACCATTCTGTACTACCATTGTTTTTCCTTACGAAATCCTCTAGTTTTCAGGTAAGACAATAATCCGTAGATGAAAAGAACAATGCACGTCCTAATTTCTATCATGATGACCTTCATGATAGCAGGCTCCACTGTATGGGCTCAGGACAAAAAAACAGAACCCACCTCAAAAGATTCTACACAAACCAAGAGTCCCTACAAGCCTTTTGACAAAGTGATCAAAGGGGATGTCAAAACCGATGAAGGTGTCTTTACACTTCATCAAGTTGATGATAAACTGTACTTCCAAATTCCTGACACGATCCTAGGAAGAGACTTTTTGTTGGTTTCAAGAATAGCGCAAACACCAACGAGGTACTCAGGCTTTTTGGTTGGGGGATCCAAAGTGCATGAGCAAGTAGTGAGATGGGAAAAGAAGAGTAAGCAGTTACTTCTTCGTTCCGTAACCTTTAATTCCGTAGCAGCAGATTCTCTTCCGATCTACAAGGCGGTTCAAAACAGCAATTACTTTCCAATTATTGCTTCCTTTAAGATCGAAACCATTAGCCCTGATTCATCGTCATGGGTCATCAATGCCACTTCTCTCTTTACCAAAGATGTACGTGCCATTGGCCCTGTGCCTGATTACCTAAGGAAGCAGTATCAAGTAAAAAGTCTGGATTCAAAACGGAGTTTTATCGAGGGGGCAAAGAGTTTTCCCATCAATGTGGAGGTGAAGCATTCCTTGACCTATGGTGCTGGAAGGCCCCCTTCACAAGCGAGTACAGGAACCATGTCTTTCCTGATGAACCAATCCATGATTCTGCTTCCCAAAGAAATCATGATGCCCCGTATATATGATCCAAGAGTAGGTTGGTTTACCGTTTCTCAGGTGGACTTTGGTTCTGAAGCCCTCAAGGCAGACGAAAAGACGTATATCCGCCGTTGGAGAATGGAGCCTAAGGACCCAAAAGCGTATCTGCGCGGCGAATTGGTAGAGCCCGTCAAGCCTATTGTGTATTATCTGGACCCTGCCACACCAGAACGATGGAGATCGTGGTTCAAAAAAGGGGTAGAAGACTGGCAGCCTGCCTTCGAAGCTGCGGGCTTTAAGAATGCCATCATTTGCAAAATGCCTCCTACACCCGAAGAAGATCCTGAATTCAGCCCAGAAGATGCGAGATATTCAGTTATTCGTTACATAGCAAACATGACGCGAAATGCGATGGGCCCCTCTGTTTCGGATCCTAGAAGTGGAGAAATCATAGAGTCTGATATCATTTGGTACCACAACCACCTGAGATCGTATCGAAACCGCTATTTGATAGAAACAGCCAATGCCAATCCCAAGGCCAGGACACTGGATTTGCCAGATTCAGAAATCGGAGAAATGATCAGGGCTGTGATTGCGCATGAAGTAGGCCATACCCTAGGATTTCCGCACAACTTCAAGTCTAGTTCTGCCTATCCAGTTGATTCCTTGAGAAATGGACCCTTTACCCAAAAAATGGGATTGTCTCCTTCTATCATGGACTATGCTAGGGTAAATTATGTAGCTCAACCTGGAGATGAAGGTGTACGATTTATCCGAAAAGTCGGGCCATATGATGCTTATGCCGTCAACTGGGGCTATAGATGGTATCCCAATGTGACCAATCCAGAGCAGGAATTGGACAGGCTGAACCAGGCGATTTTGAAGAAAGCAAAAGACCCTGTGTATGCTTTTGGTGGGATTACACCAGGAGATCCAAGGGGCCAAAGAGAAGATTTGTCCGCAGATCCAGTAGAGGCGAGCCGACTTGGCTTGAATAACCTAACCAATGTTGCTCCCATGCTCAAGGAATGGACAACTCAGCCTTCAGAATCTTATGATGACCTGAAGGAAGTCTATCGCGAATTTGCTTTCCAATGGAGGAGATACATAGGGCATGTGGTCAAAGTGATAGGCGGCATCTACACAGACCGAAAGAACACCGATCAGGAAGGACCTATCTATTATCCAGTTGAGGCTGATCGCCAGAGAGACGCCATGGCCTTTATCATTAAGAGAGTATTTATTACCCCAGAATGGCTGGTGAATCCCGAGCTAATGGGATACTTGCAGGAATCTGGTTCTATTCAGATGGTAAAAGGACTCCAAACTGGAACGCTAAACGCACTCCTGTCCAACAGCCGATTAGATCGAATAATTGAGTCTACTGCGCTTAAACCAGGAGAAGATTCCTACACGATTCAGGAAATGATGGGGGATTTGAGGAAAGGAGTATTTGCCGAATTATATCCTACAGGAGAACGAGGATACATGACTTTTCCGCTGTCTAGCCCGGATGTAAACAGAAGAAACCTTCAGTTTGCCTTGATCAAGGGCTTGATAGATAAGGTAGAACAAGGGAAAGAAAATCCTTCTGACAAGGCTTCAGTTGCTCTGGGGGAATTGTTGGTGTTGAAGAAGGATTTGAAAAAAGCTTCCAAAGGAAAAAGTCGTGGGATCAAAGACCACTGGAAGATGTGCTATAAAATGATTGAGGATAATATGTAAGCCTCTCGTAATGGAGGCAGTTGATAAAGCTTTTCAACTGCCTCCATTTTTTTTAAATTGCTTCCCTAAATACTTTGTGCCTAAATAAGTCTAAATCATGAAGCGGATTCTTATCCTCTTTTCACTGTTTTTGACCGCCCATATCCTTATTGGGCAAAAGTATTATACCAACTCTCTTTATCTAATCGGAAGGCCTGAAGTCAAAAAGGTCAACGCCCAATTTCTTCGAAAAATCAAAAAGGAAGGTGATCAGTTTGAAGTTTGCCAATACTATAAGGATACAGATGTTCTCTTTATGCAAGGAATGGCGGAAGAGATAGGGGCAGGGAAACAAAAAAGACTACGAAAAAAGGGCAAATGGGCCTACTTCAATCCCCTTGGTGTCAAGGTATTAGAATTGATATATGAAGAAGGGGAAACCATTGATTCTGCTCAGATTTGGCACAATGATGGCAAATTAGCCGCCTCAGGTTACTTCCTTCCTCCTCCACTCGAGCAAAGTAGTCCTAAATATGAGGCCAATCGGTTTATTTTGATGCAGGCCTGGAATGAGGAGGGAGTCCCCCTTGTTATTGACGGAAATGGCAGTATGGAGTGGGAATCTACCCCATATCCTAGCCCTACGATGTTTAATTCTGAAGAATGGATGGAAGGAGGTATTCAGGCAGGTCAACTCAACGGCTTGTGGACATGGACAGATGAGGAAGGAAATGTCATCCAGCGGCAGGAGTTCCGCCAAGGAATACCAGATGGAATTATAGAGATGTACCGAGATGGAAGGGTTCATTATAAGGGCTTGTATTCTAAGGGCGAGCCCAATGGCCTTTGGACATTTTTTGATGACGAGGGAGAAATAATACATCAAGTAAACTTCCGAGTATTGCCCTTGCCTGACTTTAACACTTTTTTGGATGCAGATCAGGAGGCCACTCCTCTTAATCTAAGAGAATTGCCAGCTTCCATCATATATCCACGTGAATTGTTAGAACAAGGTATACAAGGCAGGGTGATTGTTCGGGTATTGGTGAGTAAAACAGGCAAAGTCCTGGCAGCCATTCCCATCCATACCCCCGACCCTTTGCTAGCCAAGGCTGTATTAAAAGACATCAACCAGCTACAGTTTACCCCAGCCAAAAAGGATGGTCAATTTGTAAATACCTGGATCAATGTCCCTGTAAATATGAAAATCCAAGATGATTGATCTGCTACTCTTTAACCCGCGTAAGGCTTCCAGCTTTTTGCTTTTAATTGATAGTAGCGAATGGAACCGTAAAACTCCTCTTGGCTAATGGCTTGATTGACCAGCGCATCCCCAATGCCTTGTAGCAGGGTACAGTTGATAACCCCATTGATATTCTTCTTGTCGTTTTGCCCCCTTTGGTACATGTCCTCAAGTGATGCTTCCTCGATCTTGATGATAGGGTAGAGCCTTTCCACCAATTGTTCTATCTCATCGAGTTCGCTTGAGGGAAGCATTCCTCTTTTGTGTGCGATCCATGATTCTGCTACAATACCCATGGCTACGGCTTCACCATGTAAGACCGGTGTGCCAGCTTCGAGCATGTGTCCTTCTACGGCATGGCCAATGGTGTGGCCGAAGTTTAGGACTTTTCGCAGCCCTTTTTCAGATGGATCCTCTGCAACAATTCTTTGTTTGTAGGCTACTGAATGTTGAATCAATTTGGGTAAGTCCTGCGAACGAATATCAGAAAGCTCCTTAATAGCTTGCCAGCCTGAGCGATCTCCTGTCAGGTGGTGTTTGATGACCTCCGCAAAGCCAGAGTGTAATTCGGCATCAGAAAGTGTTTCTAGGAAGGGAGGGTAAATGCATACCATTTGTGGCTCTTTGAACAAGCCAATATGATTTTTGAAACCGCGGAAGTCCACTCCCAATTTACCTCCTACCGAGGCATCCACCATGGCGAGTAAGGTAGTTGGGACTTGGATAAAATCAATCCCTCTTTTGTAGGTGGAGGCGACAAATCCCCCCATATCACCAATGACCCCTCCTCCTAAGTTAATCACTACCGATTGACGATCCATCTTATGAGCAGTCAAGGCATCCCATAGATACATACAAGTGGTGATGGTTTTTTGGGTTTCACCAGCTGCTATTTCTGTAATCTCATGTTGAGGGAGGTGTTCCTTAAGAATGGGATAGCAGAATCTTCTGGTGTGCTGGTCGCTTAGAACCAATATGTTGGTGTATTGTCTTGCTGCCAATAGCTTGGACAGTTCTTTCAGGGCGTCATCACCAATACTGATCGGGTATGCGTTCATGCCTTAAAATTAAGAGTTCCTGAAAGATTTCCGATAAGTAAATAGTAAAAGATGACTTTATTCGATTATTACTATCTTAAAACTGAATTGGCCATTCAGTTAAGAGAATGCGGGCAAATATGATGCTTTTCCCTGCTCTGGCTAACAATCCAATTCGCTTCAATCACTTAACCTAAATATAAGCATGTCTTTAATTGATCAACTCTCACAACAATTAAGCGGTCCCGCGCTACAGGCTCTTTCTCAGCAAATTGGTGCGGATGAGCAGTCTACACAAAACGCTATTACTGCTGCCCTACCCATGATGATGAACCAGATGGCCAAGCAAACTGAAGGTGGAAATGCAGCTGGTATCATGTCTATGATTGACAAGGATGGAGATGGAAACATCATGGATGACCTAGTAGGATTCCTAGGAACAACTGAGAACGGTCCTGCAGCTGGTATCCTGTCCAATTTGTTTGGTGGAAATCAGTCAAACATTGAAAATGGAATCGGTAAAATGTCTGGTCTGGATAACAAGCAGAGTAACCAGCTTTTGTCTAATCTTGCCCCTATTGTAATGGGTTTTCTGTCCAACCAGAAGCAGCAAGGTGGTCTTGACATCAGCGGATTGACAAATCTTTTGGTGAATGAGAAAAACAACATCAACCAACAGGCACAAAACAACCCATTGATGGACATGGCTTCTAAGTTCCTAGATGCTGATGGAGATGGATCTGTACTAGATGACTTGATGAACATGGCCGGCGGTGGCGGTCAGCAGAAGAAAGGTGGACTTGGTGGATTGATTGGTGGATTATTTGGAAAAAAGTAATCGACAGTAAATAGATAAAAAAAGGCGCAGGTTACTGCGCCTTTTTTATTGTTCATCGAGCTAGTTTAAGCCTTAGCACCAAACTTCTCTTCAATGGTTTTTTCGAGTTCGACTACTTGGTTTTTTACATCCACATTGTGGAATCCAATTAATTCAAGGACTATATTTTTATTCTTGGCCGTCACTTTAAAATCCTCAATGATATCCTTGATGTCCTGATCAATGTTAATAGATTTAGTTCCATCAATGATCAATTTACTATCCTCAGGAATATTTTGAAGAGCCTTTAACATATTGGCCTTATGGAGGAAGGTAACGTCTTGAGACAATTCCAAACGAATAGTATTGTTATCTGGATTTCCGTCTTTGTCGACAAAATAAGGAAGACGGAAGTTGTTATAAAGAATGAATAAGAAGGCTATGACCAAGCCAACTGTAATTCCTATTAACAAGTCCTCAGCCAAAATGACAATGATTGTGATGATAAATGGAATAAAATTGTCCCACCCCTTATCAAACATCGCTTTGAAATTTGATGGCTTTGCCAATTTGAAACCTACGATCAGTAGAATTGCTGATAAGCTGGCCATAGGAATAAGATTGATCAGCCAGCTAAATAACAAGACAGCCAGGACAAGAAAGAAACCATGGATAATGGCCGCAGCTTTGGTTCTACCACCTGACTGAATGTTTGCCGAGGACCTTACGATTACCTGAGTAATGGGAAGGCCTCCAATTAATCCAGATACAACATTTCCAGTCCCTTGTGCATATAATTCTTGATTGGTTGGTGTGATCCGCTTAAATGGATCAAGCTTATCAGTGGCTTCCACGCAAAGTAACGTCTCTAGTGAGGCGACAAGAGCAATCGTAACAGCAGCCATGTAAATGGATGGATCTAATAGAAAATCAAACCCCTCTGAGAATGGAAATGTGAATAAGGCTATGAAGCTGGAAAATCCTGAAATATCCCCAATATTTACTACCTGTTCTTGTGTTAGAGGAGCAATGCCATCCATACCTTCAAACATAATCTTCAGGACAATTCCGACTATGACAACAATCAGCGAACCCTGTAAAATTTGAAAAAGTCGAATTTCCTTCATGAACTTTTGTTCCCAAATGATGAGAAGAAGGATGGAAATGGCCGAAATAATTAAAACCGAATAGTTCATGTTCTCCATGAACTGGCTTCCAAGCTCAGAAATGTGCAACTGGCCCTCTTCGGGAGCCCATGAAAATTTCTTAAAGAAGTCTTTGCCTAGTCCAAAAATATCAGGAAGTACCTTTAAAATAATGGTCAAACCGATACCTGCTAGCATTCCTCTTATGACCGAGTTTGGAAAATAGTAGCCAATGATTCCAAGGCGTAATGCGCCAAAAGCAATTTGGATAATACCTGCAAGAAAAACAGCTACAAGGAGCCCTTCGAATGAATGAGAGGATATTACTCCAGCAACGATGGGGATAAGTCCTGCAGCTGGACCACTCACCCCCAAGGGGGACCCGCTCAAGAAGCCTACAATAATTCCACCAATCATCCCAGCAATTAAGCCGGAAAGTAAATGTTCAGGTGGAACCTCAGATCCTTTCGCAATACCCAAACAAAGGGGGACAGCTACTAAGAAAACTACTAGAGCAGCCGGTAAGTCGAACTGCAAATTTTTTAGTGGATGAAATTTATTCTGATCGGACATGGTTTTTTATGGGAAAATGGACATTTGTCCAGTGAAAATTGGAAAATGAGTACCTAGTGGGATATGATAATTATTCGTAAGGGCTACGAACGGGGTGGAGGGGTACTCACTTCAGGGATGAAAAAACAGACCAATTTGATGCTGTTGGCATAGGTTGAATAACGGATATTTACCATGATGGATGCCAACATGTTTTCATACACATATTCATCCTCTAATTGGTCATCTTCCCATCCTTCCGACTTTTCACGCTTCTTGGTTTCATCCACCATTTCATATACAGAGACCTCACCGCCCAAGCGAAGATCCTGCACATAATCCAGTGCAAATAACAAAATCATGAAAATGGGGATGAGTCTACTCAAGGGTTACATTTTGGTAAAGAAGCTATCAAAGATACAAATTTACCTATGTAATTTATTTAATTTGTTTTACGAGTTACAAATTTTCCAATAAAATATCGCGTGAAAAGCTACCCTTACCCTACTTTTTCTCTCCTGCAAGCAAGCTATCCCATTTCTCCTGATACATTTCGGCTTCCTCTAAATGCAGCATCCGACTGATAGTAAGGAGTTTTTTGAGCCATAACTGATCGTTTGGATCCATTTGATGGAGCTGTTGAAAGTGTGGATAGGCGAGTTTCAACTCCTCCATAGCATCAGAGGAGGAAGCCCCTGTTTCGGAAGGATTTTCCTTAAGCTCAACTGCTTTGTTGAGGTGAAAAACAGCTATTTGCTTATGAGCTTCCTTGTTGAGAGGGTCGCGACCAAGTACCTGTGCGTATAAATGCATAGCAGTATCCCCTTTTCCAATAGAATTGAGTAAGGTTGCATATGCTAAGGCTGATTGGGTATCCTCTGGATACTTTGAGAGGACCTCTTCAAACAATGAGATGCTTTTTTGTAGGCTTAAGTTTTCTTCTTGGTAGACAGCGATCTCTTTTTCCTCTAGTGTGATAGCAGTTGGGAAGGCCAATCTGCTGTTTGTGTAGGGATTTTCTGAACTTAGCATTCCCGCTTGATTCTTGCTGTAGTTTGACAGGATGTCATAGGCCTTTTCCATCTCAGGAGAAAGCATGTCAATGTTCATAACAGGCTGATCTCCCATGGCCTCAAAATAAGCAACTGCCTCGCTGGTATCTCCTTTGGCTAAACTCGCAAAACTCTGTCCCATCATGGATTGAAAGTCAGATGGGTCAATGAGGAGCGCCTTTTCGAAGTAATAAGAGGCATCATCAAAATTATTCTTGTTGTAATGAAAAACGCCTTCATTGTAAAGGTAAGGTTGAAGATAAACGAGACCTGCTTCACCCGCCTCTTGGTATCGACTATTTTTCCCCAACACAACAGCTGTCTGGGTATGCGTATAGGCTTTAGAAACGGCGAGGGGTAATTTATGTCTGAAATTTGCCCTTTCTCTTACATAGCTTAAGTAGGATTGCCCAAGAAAAAAATGGGCTCTCACTAATTCTACCTCTTTGAGTTCTTGCTGTTGAATCAGGTGAGCGAAATGGTGGGCTGCCTTGTAATATTTTTGGGCTTTATAGAGTTCCATTCCCTCCGTAAGATCGGGGGAAACAGATTGTGCAGGTAAAAGATGAGAGAGACAAATAAAAAAGAGCAGGAAAGGAGTGTAATGGATGTTTCTCATCAAGGGTGAATCAATGTATGGGCAATTTCTTCAAATACTTCGGGTTTTTCTATCCAAACTGTTTGTATTCCTAAGGCCTTGGCAGCTTGTACATTTGTCTGAGAGTCATCGAGAAACATAGTTTCTGATGCTTCCCACCCCATCTTTTCCAAAGCCATTTGATAAATCATGGGATCGGGTTTGGTCAAGCCTATGTCAAAGGAGAAAAACAGATGGTCCATGGCTTCAAACATAGGACCGCACTCATGTCGGTAATGCTCGAAGTGGTATTTACTGGTATTGGATAGCAGGGCTATGTTATAAGTTTTGCTGAGTTCTTGTATGCTTGCTGTTCTGTTAGGATAAAGGCCAACTAGCAATTCTAGCCATATCTTTTTGACCTCTTCCTTTTCTACGTCCAAATTCCATTCCTCAATCAGGCCTTCTGCTAAGTCATCAATTTCAATTTTGCCTTGATCAAGCTGTTTGAAAAGAGGATGCTTAAATAGGGTCCCATCATTGGGATGATGGTCATGGGAGGGAATAAGTGCCTTATAGGCATCCAAGGTTTCCTGAATGCGGATTTGGTACAACACCCCTCCAAGATCTATTAAGAGGTTTTTTACCTTGTTTTTTTGTGGAATCATAGGGCTAAAAAGGATGAATACTCTCCTTATCCAAAGATAGGGAGAGTATTCGATATATGCGTTCTTCTGAGTGGGAGTTAATCAATTTCCTGTCCAGGAGGGGGAAATGATGTCACAGGAGGCACTGCAGGAGGTTGAGGAGAATCTCCTCCATCCGCTTGATTAGAAGCAGGACCATCTGTAGAACCTTCGGAACCTCCTCCACCATCCGGTGGAATAACCTGTGGTTTCCCTTCGTTTTCTCTTGCGTCGCGTATCAAACCGTAAGTCATGATCAAGCTGGATAGCAGAATCGTTAACAAAAGGATACCTGGCTCGAAAATCGGTTGGGTAAGGTGTGTTACCCCATCTTCTGCTATTCCCATGTCCTTGACAGGAGCCAAATGCGTAGGGATGGCATAGAATAGAAGGACTGTAATCAAACCACGTGGAGCGACGAAAATCTCTGGATAAATGTCCTTTCCCAAGGCTACTCTCAATCCTCCATAACGCGTACCATATATAGCCAACATCACGATGAGTGTAATGATAGGAACGGTCCAGTGGAGGATTTGAGAAAGAACAATAGACATACCGAATATCACAAAGAAAAATGTCCTTACGACAAAGGCTGTTTCTAGCGTAATCAGGTGCAGTTTCTCCAGTATTTCCTCAAACTCATGTTCTTTGACAAATTCAGCCAGTCTGCCCTGGAAGAAGAGCTTTCGATTGTTGAGGAAGAGGCCAAATACAAGAATCAGAATCAAGGGGGAGAGGTGGTACAACTTACCTACGGCATAGAAACCCATCAAAATGGCTATAAGCAAAGCCATTTTAGCGCCTCCCGATATGTATTGGAATAGAATGATAAGGGCATAACTGACCACCACCGAAAGAACCAGTGTCAGGATAATCCCCCCAAAAGTATTGACCATCAGGTTGGATCCTTCTTCTGCGTGATCTGCGGACAGCATGGCATAGAAGAAAATAATTCCCAAAATGTCTGAAAAGGCAGATTCGAAAATCAGCAGTTCCTTCTTCACATCAATCAAACCACCCACAGAAGGAATAATAATCGCACTACTCATCACAGCCAATGGGATGGCATATAAAAAGGAAACATACCAAGCTGAAGAGTTGACATTTACCTCTGAAGGAGCGTGAGCACCCTCATGACCATGTGCTGCACCGTGATCGGCCCCATGTTCTGCTCCATGGTCAGCAGCATGGTCAGCCAAATGTTGAGCTGCATTGGCGAAATACTCCATGAAACTGGAGCCATAAATCAGGTAAATCCCCACCGCAATGATGGCGGTGGTCAGTAAGAGTAAGACCAGCGCCAACACACCTGAGGTGACAATGAGACTGGTTTTGTCCTTTTCAAGTTTTAGGTCAAGGGAAGCTTCCAACACAATCAGAATCACCCCCACAGTTCCCAAAATCTCTAAATACGGTCTGATAGACTCCTGTGAAAATCCAGCAAATTGCTGCAACACATAACCCAATACCATCAGCATCAGTACCGCTGGAATATTGGTTCTCTTCGCTAAAATATTGCTGAAGAAGGAAATAATCAGAACCACAGACGCGCCCAAAATTAGGACCAATGAATCCATAGTTTATTCAAATAAAGGTTAAGGATTGAGCCTTTCAATAACTGTTTTACGAAGTGATTAATATAGAAAAAGTAATTAACTATTGGCATGAATTACTGGTCCAAGCCTAGCAAAACCCTTAAGCTTTTACGGAAACGATCCCCTGATGGGAAAGGGGAGTAACGCTAAATTGCATATCATCTCCTCGGATAAAGCCGAATTCCCCTTTTCTAATGGCGTAGGACTTTTATTTAAGAGGGGAATGTGAGAACTTCCCCTATGTTTTGGACCTTGCTTTTGCCTCTTGTAGCCTTGGGAGCTGTTATTCTTCCTTATCTATCATTCTACAAATGGTGGGCGCCCGCCTTCAAGGACCTTAAGATCCATCCCAAAACGGCCCCTTTTTCTATTCAATTGAAAGCTGGACTGTATACCTCCATCTCTTTTGGGGTTTTTGCCCTTTGTGGGGGAATACTAGACCTTCTCCAAGGAGCACATTTTACCCAGTTGTATACCCAAAGTGATTCCCCTTTCTATCTATATGAGATCATGTCCTTGGGAATTATTTTTTTGATTCACGACGCCTACTTCTATTGGTCTCATCGCTTGTTACATCTCCCATGGGTATATCAGCATGTTCATGCGTGGCATCATCGCTTTCACAATCCTAGTCCTTTTATGGCCTTTGCTTTCCATCCAGTAGAAGCGATCATTCAAATAGGAATCATTCCCTTCCTCGCTATTCTATTCCCCATTCATCAGTCCATATTGGTCTTTTTTGCAGTCTTTCTACTATTGATGAGTGTGTATGGACATTTGGGCTTCGAACTTAGGGCGAACAAAAAAGGGGTATTCCAATTATTTAATACGGCCATTCACCATCATCAACACCATCAGTATTTCGAGTGTAATTATGGCATCTACTTCAACTTTTGGGATCAGTTGATGAAAACAAATCACAAGACTTATCCAGAGGCTTTTTTTGCTTTTGGAAGACAATTGAGAAAAAAGAAAACTCAAGACTCCCAATCGAGTTGAACATGAAGCTGGGAATGAACTGTATGGTCCTTTTGTTCCTAGCCAATTGAAAGGTTTATTTGCCGCTAAATCATCTTACATCAACTAAAACAGATCGTCATGCCCAATCGTCTGGCTCAAGAAAGTTCACCTTATCTATTGCAGCACGCCAATAACCCGGTAAACTGGTATGCTTGGGGAGAAGAGGCCCTTACACGTGCCCGTGAAGAGAATAAATTGATCTTGGTGAGCATTGGCTATGCTGCCTGCCATTGGTGCCATGTGATGGAGCATGAATCTTTTGAGGACGAGGAAGTGGCAGCTTTGATGAACAAACACTTCATCAATATCAAGGTGGATCGTGAGGAAAGACCTGATATCGATAAGATTTACATGGATGCGGTGATGCTGATGACGCAGCGTGGAGGCTGGCCCCTCAATGCCCTTGCTTTACCCGATGGAAGGCCTATTTACGGAGGGACTTATTATCCCAAGGAAAACTGGATGTCTGCCCTTTCCCAAATTGCTGCCATGTGGGAAAATGAGCCAGCTAGAGTAGAAGAATATGCCAAAGAGCTAGTGGCTGCGATGAATCAAATGGATGTCGTCAAAAGTCCAGGGATGGGAGGTGGATTGAGCATGGAGGATATCTACCACATGAAGGCTATATGGATGGAGCAATTTGACTTCAAATGGGGGGGAAGAAAGGTGTCAGCCAATAAATTCCCCCTTCCACAAAATAACCTCTTCCTCCTGAGAACGAGCCACTTCATGGGAGATGAGCAAATGCATGAAGCGGCCATGATTACCTTGGAAAAGATGGCCTTTGGAGGCATTTATGATCATTTAGGCGGTGGATTTGCGCGATATTCAGTGGATGCCTACTGGAAGGTACCCCACTTTGAGAAGATGCTCTATGACAATGGCCAATTGGTCAGTCTATATTCCGAAGCCTACCAAGCGAGTGGGAATCCACTTTTTGCAAGAGTAGTTTACCAGACTATTGATTTTGTGGAGAGAGAACTCATGTCTCCTGAAGGAGGGTTTTATTCCTCTTTGGATGCAGACAGTGAAGGGGTGGAAGGGAAGTTTTATGTATGGACCTTCGATGAAGTCAAGGAAGTTCTTGGGGATGAACACAAACAATTTGCCGATTACTACAATGTGCATCCTATCGGGAACTGGGAAGAGACAAATGTTCTCTTTGTCTTGGAGACCGAGGAGGAATTTGCAGGCAAATGGGCCCTTGATCCAGTTGCATTTTCCAACAAAATGGCAGAAGGCAGAGAAAAACTCCTGCAGGCTAGAAGCAAGCGCATCCGACCTGGGCTTGACGATAAAATCCTCGCCTCTTGGAACGCCCTGATGCTCAAAGGGCTGGTCGATGCCTATCGTGCCTTCCAAAAGCCTCAATATTTGGAATTGGCAGAGAAGAATGCCCGCTTTATCATGGAAAAGATGAGCGATGGAGGGAAGTTATTTCGTAATTACAAGCAAGGTAAAGCGACTATCAATGCCTTCCTCGATGATTATGCCAACCTGATCGACGCATTTACTGCGCTATACCAAGTGAGTTTTGATGAAACCTACCTTAAGCAAGCCCAAAGTTGGCTCAATCAGGTAGAAACACATTACGCCGATCAAGATAGTGGATTGTATTTCTTCACCTCAGATGAAGATCCCGTCTTGGTCAGAAGGAAAATTGAGCGTCAGGACGATGTGATTCCTTCCTCGAATGCTGTCCTGGCTGATGTGATGTACGACCTATCCTTGATCCTTGACAAAAAAGAATGGCGAGAAAAAAGCCTTTCTATGCAGGAGATCATGAGAGAAGAAGTTATCGAGACACCCGCCTGGCATGCCAAATGGGCTCAAATGATGTACAAACAACTCACCCCCCACTACGAAGTGGCCATAACGGGTGATGGTTTTCAGGGAGCAGCGATTGAACTGGAAGGCAAATATTTTCCCCACAAGGTCGTTGTAGGTGCAGCCGCTAGCAGCCAATTGCCCTTGCTGAAGGATCGATTCCAAGACGAGTTGACGATTTATGTATGTGAAGGCTATACCTGTAAACTTCCAGTAAAATCTGTCGGCGAGGCTTGGGACCAGATGACGAACTAGGTTGAAAAGCGCTGCTTGCCAACTTTCCAACTTAATTTCTTTACTTTGATCCAACATAAATGGTATGCAAAGACTGATTCTATTGATTATTGGCAGCTTGATGATGTTGCCGGCTTTTTCTCAGGTAGATACGACAGATACAGTGCTCAAGGATACGGTGGTGATTCCCGAAGGCCGTCCTGAATATTTTAGCGATAGCGTAAGCACAGATAGTACGGGAATTGTACCTGAGGCAGAATCTATTGAAGAATCTAAGGGCCCTAAGCCAACAACTGATTTGCCGTCTGATCCTCCGAGGAAATTCTCCCTTGTTTTGGGCCGTACCTTTATGCTGGCAGGGAGTAGTCCAGATTCTGTTCCTATCAATAGTACCAATTCAGGAACCTACAGTATTGGCGGTGGATTGAAGTTTTTTCTCTACAAAGATGTGCTGGGCCTCCGATTTACACCCGGAATGTCGTGGACGCACATAGCATATGAGGCAACTAACCTCAAGACTTTTCCCGTTGTGAAAGATACAACCACCGACAACATCACCAATGAGCGTCATGTTTTGACTCATGGTCAGGCAAGCTTGAGTATATTCAGCAACCTGACACGAGATGAGGATGGGGACCCTAAATTTTTTGTTGAAGTTGGGGGCTATGCAAGCATCTTGGTTTCAGCCAACCTAAGAACACGATTTACAGATGTAGATGGCCTTAGGCACAAGGAAAAGACACGAGATCTAGAAACGGTGTTCAATTCCACTACAGAGACGAGGGAGTTTGAGCGCTTGCGGTATGGGCTGCTAGCCAGATTTGGCTACAAATGGGCAGCACTTACGCTGGATTACCGTCTATCAGATGTGTTCGATGAATTTACAGATAATCAATTTCTACCAGGAAACTTGCAGGATACGGGTTATAAAAATCCAGTTATTCCCCCTATAGAGGTTGGTCTGACCATTTTCTTCTAAAGGCCTAGTTACGTGGAGGATCAATGGGTGCCTGATGTGCCTGTTTGATTTCCTCGGGAGACTGGGGGGGAATTTGACTCAAGGAATCCAACAATTGAATAGCCTGTATCGAATCCTTCTTCTGTATGGATTGGTTGATGGTTCTGGCGTGTTCGGATTCATTTCCCTGAAAAGAGCAGGAGGAGAGAAGGAAGGCCGTGGCAAGGAATAGAAGCACCATTAAGATGTGCTTTTGCATAAGCTTAGCGTATTAATCTTACATCGGGTAGATGGGGAGCTCAGGATAAAAATATACGGTGAAATAAGGAAAAATTACGAGATTTCGCTTATTTTAATCCAAAATTTAGTCAGGAACTGTTAGAATAATTCACTTTTCTGAGCAATCCTGAAAAAACCTTACACCCGCTAGCATTTACTACAGAAACCTCTAAATCATGACCTTAAATAGACTCTGGATTCCAATCGCGATCGCCATGGCAGGCTTGTTTTTGGCTTGTGAAAATCAGGTGGCGCCTATCGATCTACCAGAACCCGAAGATCAGAATCCAGCCATCGCCATTACCAGCCCTACTAACCCAAGATTCTCTGGAAGAGTAGGTGAGTCCAAGTCTGTTACGCTTCAGATGGGAGACAATGAGATGCTAAAAACCTTTACCATTGATGTTGCTTTCTACAATCCTGATGGAAGCTTCGATTCTGGAAATCAGGTAAGCACAGAAACGTTGACCGGTAAGTCTTTTACTTCCACTTTCAACTTTGATGTAGCCAGCATCGCTCCCTTCTCACGCATAGAATATACCTTCACTGTAGAAGACTCAAAAGGTGCTACTTCAACCACATCTATTGATGTGAGTGTACTTCCCGAGCCTACAGATCCACCGATCTATAGAATCTTGACATACGAAGGAGACTCAATAATGAACCAATTGAGCGACTCCCTTTTTGGCTTCAATTTCTCTTCTCGTCAAGGGTATCCCAAAACGATGGGACAATCATTGGATACATTGAGCCTAAGAATGGACATCATGGAATCCTCTGGTACAGGTCAGGGCCTATGGCAGCCTACATTTACTTCGCCTAACAACGAAGCCATTTCACAAGACTCTGTATTTGTCATCACAAATGCCGCTCGTTTGAACTACGAGACTGCTGATTATACCTCTATTTTTGAAGCCTTCTTCTCTGCTGATCAGCAATTAGCTGAAACTCCAGTTCTTGAGCAGGATATGTACGTGATTGTAAGGCTGGTCAAAACGCCACGCCCTCAGTTCGCCCTTCTGCGAATCACCAAGGTAGAGGATGATGGTGCTGGTATCCAGATCTTCGATAAGGTATTCTTCGATTACAAGGTTACCACTCCCTAGTAAAAGAAACATTCTTTGAATAGAAAACCAGTCTTTTTCGAAAGACTGGTTTTTTCTTTGCTATGGCCTCTGTGTAGATTGAGCCCTTCAAACCCAACCCATGCTTGTTGCTTTTTTAAGACATATATTCAAAAGTCAGAGTTCTTATCGACTCCATTCTCCCTTTGTATTCGAGTTTTCGCAAAAAGCCCTAAAAGGGAAAAAGTCAATGGAAGGGGAAAAAATTGACCAGATCAAACGGTCTATGTTGGCTTCTGAACAATGGCTTAGTTTTGAGGACATGGGGGCTGGTAGCAGGAAAATTGCCACTCCATCCAAGAGGCAAGTTCGCGAAATGGTGAAAACTTCTTCCAGACGAAGGGGAGAAGGTGAGTTTTTGATGCGTCTCACACGTTGGTTTCAACCTGGAAAAGGGCTGGAATTAGGCACACACATAGGACTTTCTGCTGCTTGGCAACTCATGGGAAATCCCTCTATGAAGTTGATCAGCATCGAAGGAATACCTGAGGTAGCGGAGATCGCGCAGCAGCAGATAGACCGACTTGGATTACAGGTTGACATACGAACAGGCAATTTTGACGAATTGCTGACCCCTAGCTTTCTGAAGGAGGAAGGACCATTCGACTATGTGTTAATTGATGGGAATCATACCTATGAAGCTAGTCTGAGGTACTTTCACCTTCTGAAGACTCAGATGAAGGATGGAGGACTTATTGTCCTTGATGATATCCATTGGTCCGATGGAATGGAAAAGGCATGGGAGGAGATCATCCAAGATGATGAGGTCAGCCTAAGTATAGACCTTTTTCGCTTCGGATGTTGTTTTATCCGTCGATCTCAAGCCAAGGAGCATTTTGTACTTTGGAACTGGAGTCTTTTGTAAAAAAGAGTTACTCCTCCTCTTCACGCAATTGCTTTTTGGCTTTGTTGACAAAGGCCAGAATATTTTTTGCTGCTTGTTGATGGTCTTCTACGGGTCGTTTTGACCAATGACTAATGGGTACCCACTGGTCTTTGAGCTCTACGGAAAGGCGAAAAGCAGGTCTTCCTCTTCTCTTTTTTCCCTTCTCCTCTTGCTCAATCCTTACCTTGGTAATGGCAGGAATGGAAATCAGTCGATCTACGATCATGCGAATTCCCTGTCGGTGCTTGACACGCATCTGGCCATTTCGGATAGTCATGTGAATCACACTGGCCTTGGGAGCTATCAGCACATAAACCGAACCCCAAAACAACATAATGGCCCCCATAATGTAGGTAAAACGGTAGTAGGATTGGATGCCATATTCTCGGATAGAACCAATGATCAGCATGATACCAGCACCTGCAATTGCAATGGGGATGATTTGCTCTAGGAAGGGCTTATTCTCTACAATCAGTTCGTTTGGGCTTATCTGCTTGACTACCATGGGCGAAGGAAAATCAACTATAAATTTTAGATGAGGCTAAGAATTTGTTTTTGCTAATCAAAAATTCGTTTCTTTGCGTATACAAAAGAACAAAAACTCTTTCAATTCTACACCCTTATGTGGGCAGACTTCTTCTTAGCGGATAATTTGTGGATCATGTTGGTGGGCAGCTTGGTAGGCGCATGTGGGGCCATCTTAGGCTCCTTCCTACTCCTGCGGAAAATGACCATGATTGGAGATGCCATCTCTCATGCTGTTCTTCCAGGAATTGTGCTGGCCTATTTGGTAGTGGGGAATAGAGCATCCATTGGGATGTTATTGGGCGCAGCTATTTTTGGGATATTGACTACAGTTTTGATTGAGTTGCTGAGCAAGAGAGCACGTCTGCAGGAGGATGCTGCCATTGGGATTTCCTTCACTTGGATGTTTGCAATTGGCGTGATTCTGATTTCTGTTTTTGCAGGGCAAATCGACCTAGACCAAGATTGTGTGCTCTATGGAGAGATTGCTTATGTGCCCTTCGATACCTTGTCATTGGCTAACGGATTGGTGGTAATCCCTAGAAACATCCTTATTTTGATTGCCTTGTTAATCGCGATTGTAGCCTTTGTATTTTTTGCCTACAAACCCTTGGTGTTGACGAGTTTTGATCCCGTTTTTGCTGCTGCCACGGGGATCAGTGTTGCTTTTTGGCATTACGCCTTGATGAGTCTGGTCTCCTTGACTACGGTCCTTTCCTTTGAATCAGTTGGAGCGATATTGGTAATTGCATTTTTGGTAGGACCAGCCGCAACGGCCTATTTGCTTACCGAAAATCTTCCCCGAATGCTGATGATAGCGGTTTTCTTGAGCATAGTAGCAGCCATTTTTGGAAATATCCTCGCAACACTCATCAATGGAAATATATCGGGTTCCATGGCAGTATGTATTGGAATTCAATTTGTCATTGTCCTCATTTATACCAGAATCTTTGATCGCAGGCGGATGAAAGGGAAGCTCAATGCCATACACTAAATATTCCGCTAAACGTACTCTCCTTTAACCCAAAAAAAGCCCATCCCAAAGGGACAGGCTTATCTTATCAGATTGGAATATGCTTATTCCTCTTCTTCTTTTAGGTCAAAATTCTCCAGGAAGTTGGTGGCGAAGTGTCCACTACGGAACTTGGCATCGTCCATCAGCTGTTTGTGGAAAGGAATAGTTGTCTTTACCCCTTCGACGATAAATTCATCAAGGGCACGGGACATTTTCTGAATGACTGCCTCTCTCCCTTTTCCAGATACGATCAATTTTCCGATCATAGAATCATAGAAAGGAGGGATCACATAGCTAGAGAATGCGTGCGTATCAACTCTTACGCTGTGGCCACCTGGCTTGTGGAAATAAATGATCTTTCCTGGGCTAGGGCGGAAGTCTCTGAAGACATCCTCAGCGTTGATACGAACTTCCATGGCATGTCTACCAGGAATTCTCTTGTATTCGGAGATGGTTTCTCCTGCTGCCACGCGAATTTGTTCGGCAATAAGATCCACATCGTAGATTTCCTCCGTTACCGGGTGTTCTACCTGAATACGGGTATTCATTTCCATGAAGTAGAAGCTTCCATGCTTGTCATAGAGGAATTCTACTGTACCTGCTCCTTCGTAGTTTACAAACTTAGCTGCATTTACGGCAGCGGTTCCCATTTTTTGGCGGGTCTCGTCTGTAATTACGGGAGAAGGGGCTTCCTCTACGAGTTTCTGGTGGCGTCTTTGGATGGTACAATCTCTTTCACCCAAGTGAAAAACATTGCCATGCTGGTCAGCCATTACTTGAATCTCGATATGACGTGGTTCTTCTACGAATTTCTCGAGGTACAAGCCATCGTTACCGAAAGCGGCTCCAGACTCTGCTTTGGCACTGTTCCATGCGGCTTCCATTTCTTCAGGTTGGAAGACCTTGCGCATCCCTTTACCCCCACCACCAGCGGTAGCTTTCAGGAGAACAGGGTATCCACATTCTTCCGCGATTACTAGCGCTTGATCTAGTGAATCTAGGAGGCCATCAGAACCAGGTACTACTGGAACACCTGCTTTCTTCATGGAGTCTTTGGCTGTAGACTTATCTCCCATGGCGTCAATTACCTTTCCGCTAGGGCCGATGAATTTGATGCCATGATCTTCACAAAGCTGTGAGAATTCGGAGTTTTCGGCTAGGAATCCATAGCCTGGGTGAATGGCGTCTACACCTGTAATTTCTGCTGCAGAGATAATGCTAGCCATGTTAAGGTAGCTCTCTGAGCTGGAGTGAGGCCCGATACATACGGCTTCATCTGCGAAGCGAACGTGTAGGCTTTCTTTATCCGCAGTAGAATAAACGGCGACGGTTCCGATTCCCATTTCACGGGCGGTACGGATCACACGCAATGCAATTTCTCCGCGGTTAGCGATCAATATTTTTTTAAACATCTTAGCTCCAGTTTGAGTCCCTTGGAGGCTATCTCAGCCTTCGGCAAGGGGGACGTTTGATGGCAAATCATAGGTTTACAAGGAGTAGGCTGTTGATTTGCCGGAAAATGAATTCGACTAGCCGATTTGCTCGATCAGGAACAATGGCTGATCATATTCTACTGGCTGAGAATCTTCTGTCAGGATTTTCACGATTTTTCCGGAAAACTCTGCTTCGATTTCATTGAACAGTTTCATGGCTTCGATGATACAAAGGACCTGCCCTTTTTCTACTACATCTCCAACTTTGACGAAGGGAGCAGATTCGGGATTGGTAGCACGATAGAAGGTACCGATCATGGGTGCCTTAAATTCCTTCATATTGGCAGAGGAAGCTGTTGCCGTAACAGGTGCTTCAGCTGCAGGAGCGGCCTTTTTCTCAACGGCAGGTTCTGGGCTTGCTGGTGCAACAGGTACCTGTGGTTGAACAGGTGCAATGGCAGCAGGCATGGCAGGTGCTTGCTGGGTATAAATCACATTGCTTTCCGGAGCCTTGCGCTTGATTTTTATCTTGAAGTCATCTTTTTCGATTTCAACTTCAGTGAGGTTGGTCTTATTAACCAACTTTAGGATTTCCTGGATTTCTTTGAATTCCATAAATCAGAGTTTAGTGTCGTATGAGTACGGGAAATTGATTATTTGATACGCTCCATATAGCTTTTGGAAGCCGTATCTATTTTTACCTTGTCCCCAATGTTAATGAAAAGGGGAACCCTGATTTCAGCACCGCTGGCAATATTGGCGGGCTTGAGGGTATTCGTAGCTGTATCACCTTTGATACCAGGCTCCGTATAGGTAACTTCTCTAATGACATATTGAGGCATTTCTACCGTCAAAGGAGAGTCGTCTTCTGTATTGATGAGTACCTCTACCATTTCGCCTTCCTCCAGTAGCTCTACTCCATCGATTAGAGAAGATTCAATAGGAATTTGTTCATATGTAGTTTCGTGCATGAAAATCAAAGATTCTCCTTCAGGATAGAGGTATTGGTATTTGTGTCTTTCTACACGGATCACATCAATTTTAGCACTAGCCTGGAAGTTATTTTCGATGATTTTTCCTGTGGTAAGACTTTTGATCTTTGCACGCATGGAAGCAGCACCACGAGCTTGCTTAACATGCTGAGCTTCAAGTACAGTGTAGATGTCCCCATTGTACTTCATACAGAGGCCTTTGCGGATGTCAGAAATGCCTGCCATAAGATTGTGTAGTTGAATTAGCGAACGTAACTAATACTCTTAATACTTGTCTAAACAAGTTAAGGTGTTTTTATAAACAGGCCGCAAGTTAAGAAATATTGATGGATTATCTACCCCCCACAGGATAGTAGAAAAAGGACTTCCGTAAATGCTCCGCAGGTCTCTGAAATGAGCGAATTTCCCCCTCTTCTAAGTCATATACCTGGAAGTCATTTTCCCTTAAGAAATAGCCTCTTGATTCTAGAAAATCCATTTCTAAGTCTAAAATTCCGGAGGTTGCAGAGATTCCTCTAATCCTTCCCTCTACAAAGACTCTTACATCGGCTGCCCATTCCTTCTCAAAAAAGGATCGTTGATAGGGGGTATAATGGGTAATTCTGTATGGACTGCTGCTACTAGGTTCGATCCATTGGGAATTGTTCCAGTCCAACTGTCCTTCAAAATATTCGCTCCCCTCTCGCATGTGAAGCCTGATGCCGATTCGATTGTCTCCATCTATGTGGATGATGGGGTATACACAATCTAGGGTGTCTAATAGGGCGAAGGCGGTTTCTTGATAACTGGCAAGGATAGTGCTGTCAAAGGAAACGAAGAACTTACCAGATCGATAATAGGCCTCACCCGGTTGGTGGTTGAGTTTTTTGCGAACCAATTCACCAGATTTCATATTCAGAAAGCCTAACTGCCGGTTGACAGTATCGGAAATGAGGAGGATGTCCTCACCAGGGCAGAGGAATACAGCCTCCATGCTGTCTAGGGAGAATAGCTGTTGTTCATCGGTCTTGAGATTGTATTGGCTAATGGCCTGTTGGTTTTTTAGGCTTAACCAAAGGAAGTTTTCCTTTCCTGCCATATCATGGATGCCAACTGCCTCAGCTCCATAGCTCTCCGCTATGTTCAACCTAAGGGTTGAATCAGAGATACTGGCCAAGGAAACCTCCCCATTCTCCTGAAAAAGGAAAAAGCATATCTCGGTTGAGGGTATGAACTCGCTGTCTTCCTCAAAACGACAGGAAGAAAGGCCAAGTTGAACCAGACTTAAAAGCAATATGACGTACTTCCCCATAACTGTTCCCTAAGTTAAGTTATAGGATGGAAGGGACAAGTTCAGCTAAAAAATAAAATGTCATTGAGATGATTAGGCTGGGTCGTATCCCCACTTTAGGTAAATGGAGCCCCAAGCGAATCCCCCTCCAAAAGCAGCCAGCAAAAGGTTGTCTCCCTTCTTTAGCTTGTCTTCCCATTCCCATAGACAAAGTGGAATGGTCGCATTGGTGGTATTCCCGTACTTATGGATGTTGATCATGACCTTTTCTGCTGGTAGGCCAGCTCTATTTGCTGTAGCATCAATGATGCGTTTGTTGGCCTGATGAGGTACCAAGTACGCCACATCATCAGATTCTAGCTTATTACGCTTCATGACTTCATAGGTAATATCCGCCATGCCTTTAACTGCGTGCTTGAATACGGTACGTCCTTCTTGAAAGATGAAGTGTTTACGATTTTGAACCGTTTCCATGGTAGTAGGCATAGCCGAACCACCTGCAGGTTGCATGAGGTATTGACCACCTGATCCATCAACTGCAAATTCAGAATCAATGATTCCTTCTTCACCAGTTGCAGGTTCAAGGAGGACACAGCCAGCTCCATCTCCAAATAGGATACAAGTATTCCTGTCGGTATAATCTACACGCATGGTCATGTTATCTGCGCCAACAACCACGACTTTTTTGTGCATACCGCTTTCTATGAACTGAGTTCCTGTTCTCAAGGCATACAGGAAGCCTGAACAAGCTGCATTCATATCAAACCCCCAAGACTGAGGCGCTCCAATTTTGTCAGCGATGATGTTGGCAGTAGCTGGATATACGTAATCGGGAGATACCGTAGAAACAATGATCAAGTCGATTTCGGAGGGCTTGATATTCGTTTTGGAGAGCATGTCTTTGATCGCTTCAACTCCCATGTCGGAAGTAGCTCTGTCGTCCTCCAGAATTCTGCGCTCAATAATACCCGTCCGCTCCCTGATCCATTCATCATTGGTATCGACCATTTTTTCCAGATCCTTATTGGAAAGAACCTTTTCAGGGACGTATCCACCAACGGCGGTAATAACAGCTCTCATTTTATCCAATCGGTTAGTTAATTAGGTACCTTCTCAGGTAGTATGCATGCCTACAAAAAAGCATCATATGCCTAAGAATAGCAATTTTTCAATATTTTTTCCACTGTTTCACGATTGAGCGCTTCAAAATAATCTCCTCAAATAATTGAAAAATTTTCAATAAAACCCCTATAAATCGAGACAAATCTGAATAATGATGACAAAAAACATCTTATTTTTTGGATTCCGTTAAAAAAGGATCGCAAGGGACTGGCAATGAATATTTTGAAGAAAATTGTATGCATGTTGAATCATCATGAGAAAGCCATGAGCTATAGAAGAGAAATGATTCTTATTTAAATTTATTGATATTTGCCAGCGATTGTCAGTAAGTTTGATCGTCAGGAGTACTGACGTGCTTATTTATAGCGTATATGAAACGAATAGGAGTATACACATCAGGAGGGGATGCTCCAGGTATGAATGCCTGCCTGAGAGCTGTTGTGAGAACGGCCATTGCTAATGGAATAGAGGTAGTGGGAATTCGTCGCGGCTATCAAGGAATGATAGAAGGAGACTTTGTGAGGATGGAAGCTCACTCTGTTAGTAATATTATTCAAAGAGGGGGTACCATTCTAAAGTCCTCTCGATCTAAGCAATTTCGTTCAACTGAGGGTAGGCAAAGAGCCTATAATCGTATCAAGGAAGCCGGAATCGAAGGCCTGGTAGCGATTGGTGGGGATGGAACCTTCGCGGGTGCCAATATCTTCTGTAACGAATTCAAAATACCCATCGTTGGTGCCCCCGGTACCATTGACAATGATCTCTACGGAACAGACTTTACCATCGGCTACGATACAGCTTTGAATACGGCGATGGAGGCCATTGATAAAATTCGCGATACGGCAGATTCCCACAACCGCCTGTTTATCATTGAGGTGATGGGTCGTGATGCGGGCTTTATCGCCTTGAATGTAGGGATAGCAGGTGGGGCCGAAGCGGTATTGATCCCAGAAGAAAAGACCTACATTGATGTCATTTGTGATAAGCTGGAACAAGGATGGATCCGACACAAGACCTCATCCATCGTTATTGTGGCGGAAGGAGATGATACAGGGGGAGCTGATGTTGTGAAAAAGGAAGTGAATGCCCGATTCACACACTATGATACACGTGTGGTCGTCTTGGGGCATATTCAGCGTGGAGGAAGCCCAACCTGTTTGGATAGGGTACTGGCGAGTAGATTGGGGCATGGAGCCGTGGAAGCCCTCATGGATGGCTTGGCCAATGTCATGGTAGGGCAGGTCAACAATAAGATCGTTCATACCTCATTCGCCAAAGCCTGTAAATTGAACCAAGAAATGGACCCTAACCTGTTGAATCTGGTAGAGGTTCTATCCGTTTAAATTTAAGACTTACATACGATACATCACCTGCCTGCAACACCCGATCGAGTAATTCGTAACAGGATGAAGGTTTCTTTTTTTCGAAAAAATGAAAACCTTTGTCAAATTTTTTCATCCTAATAAGGAACAATCTCAAACTCGCATCAACATTTATGTTGCTTAACATATTCAAATCAAAGATCCATAGGGTAAAAGTTACCCAGGCAGAGCTAAATTATGTCGGCTCAATTACCATAGACAGAACGCTCATGAAAGCGGCTAACCTCATTGAAGGAGAACGCGTTCAGATCGTCAACATTGACAATGGAGAAAGGCTTGAAACCTACGTCATCGCAGGAGAAGCCGATAGCGGAACCATCTGTTTGAATGGGCCTGCAGCCAGAAAGGTGCAGGTAGGAGATAAAATCATCATCATCAGTTATGGAATGATGAGTAGGGAAGAAGCTGAGGATTTCAGCCCCGTCATTGTCTTTCCAGACGAAAACAACAGATTGCCAAAATAAAGAATGGAAAAGAGGTAGTGAGTGCTACCTCTTTTCTATTATGCTAATCTTGGGATTCAATCTTTACCTTCTTCACTTGGTTATTCCCATACTTGCTCGGTACATACATGAGCTCTACACGTGCAGGATTTAAGGTGTAACTCCCTCCAAATTTTGCTTGTAGATGCACATAGAAGCTATGTTTGCCTTCGTTTATGGTCCGTCGGTAAATAACTACCTTATCTCTAAAATGCTCCCTATGGTTTTCACCAGAAGACCTGTTTTTTGAGGCATAGGTACATCCTGCAGGAATGGGAATTTCTATAGCGACGTAATCGGCCGCCTTTTTTGTCTCAATATCTACCCGTAAGTGATAGGTTTTCCCTCTTTTTAAGACGCTAACAGGTTTTCCTGCTTCCAATAAGCCTGAATGTACCCTGAAAAAAGTATCCATTCTTGCTGGATCGGGAATCCACTCTCTTCGAAAGACAGACGCGTAAATGGGACCATAACCTGTTTTGACCAATTTTCCTCCTTCTTCTACCGACGTAATACTGGGAAAGTCAAAGGTTCTGCTCCCCTTCTCACTCACCAAACTTAGGTTCAAGCTATCTTCCCAAGTTTCCTTTTTCCATTCGGGGAGGAAAGTTCTGATCATCTCTGCAGATTCACGGGTGTTTCTGGCATAGGAAGGACCCCTTTCGAGGAGTAAATATCTTCTGATGTGTTTCAAGGAAGAGTCTCCTGGGTTGATCTCCTTTAGCATACGATAGGCCAAACAACTTGCTTCAATATCGCCGCCAAACCATCTCCAGTTCCGTGTGCCCCAATAAATGCCATCTGTCATGGTTTGGGAAGACAATTCCATGATGCTATCGGGCGAAATAGGATTTCCCATTCGCTGTTTGATGGCCATGAATTCCAACTTCTGGAAGGGTGTTAGAGAAAGGGTATCCCAGCCAAACATGATGGCTTTCAGTCCAGCTGTATCGGATAGCGTTCCCCAATTGAGGAAGGAACGCGTATGGTGAAGGTGTTGGGTAATGTTGAGTTCCTCTTCTGGTTCAGGCTTGATCAGTCTTTTTTCAAAGGCCTCATTCAAAGCTTCTTTAGCCTTGAAATTGCTCCCTTTCATGGCTTCCATGACATAGGAGGTCATCCACATATCCAAGGGCCCATTTTCCCACCAGGCCCATCCTCCCTTGCGATATCTTTTGCGGATGGTTCGCTCAATTTTTCTGATCCTTGCAGCCCCTTTGAACTTGAGATCCATCTTGTCTCTGATGGCTTGCTCAGTTTTGAGTGCGATCAGTTGTGAAGCTAATTGTTCGTTACAGGCGTGCCGATAAATCCAAAGCTGGTGGAGGTCTTGTAGGAGCAACTGTACAGGTTGGCCCATGATGGCTATGTATTGTTCCTTGGCTGGGGATATGTTGAGGGTGGTATCCCCTTCAAGCAAATGGAAGCTACCCTTGGCCACACTAACTCCCTGTGGTTGAACCCTGATCTTACGGTTTTCTCCATCTAAGTAGCCATTCTTAAGTTGGACAGAGTAGGTTAGGTCGGCTGAATCGGTCCCTGCTTCAAAAGGAATGATGTCTTTGTGATAAGGGCCGATACGTAGTTGATGGCTATAGACCTCTTCTTCCTTGAGCTTGAAGCTAGTGCTTATGTCCAAACTATCCCCTTCGTAGCTCATCACCTGCCCAAAGGCTTCTGATTGATCCCCTTCAATCAAAAAACGAGGGACTTCTAATTGGGCGACCAAAGGGGACTTGGATACGATATTGCCTTGAACAAAGCCACTTTGTCTATTCCCATTGATCGCCAACACATAGGTGTTCCAAGAGGTGATGTCATCCGGCATTTTAACGGTAAAGGTTGCCCTTCCTGAAGAGTCCGTTAATAAATCTGGCTGCCAATAAGCCGCATCTCTAAAGTCTGAACGGATCGTCAAGGATTTGTTATTGTAGATATCTAGGATGCCGTCCCCATCTGAGTCTTCTGTTAGTTTCGACACAATAGATTGTGTGCTTTGTTCATTACCATAGACTTCTGATAAGGGATTTGTCCACTTCAGATATCCCTGTATTTTTCTTTCCTTTTGTTTAAATATATCGTTTCTTTCGGTATTCTCCCCGACAGCCTGAGCAGTCAACTCTCCATAGTTTTTTCTTCGTGTACTCGAAATCCCCCGAACTCTAATTTTGGGAATGAGTCTCTGGATACTGTAACCAACTGTCACCTCCATTTCAAGAAAATCTGTTTCTAAGATGATTTCTCCAGAAATACGGGATACTGGAATTTCTTGCGAAATACACCCTAAAAATTGGATAACGACTATGGCATTCCAATCTGAGAATTCCAAACTGAAGAAACCCAATTCATCTGTAAAGGTACCAACAGTAGTTTCTTTGATATGTATGGCTGCTCCCTGAATGGGTTCCCCCTCACTGTTCAGGACTCTTCCTTGAATGACCCCCACCCCGAAAGGTTCTTCGGGGACTATGATTGACTTCTCATTGGGTTTAGGAAGGGGTTTTTTCTGCGGAACCTTATAATAATAGGTATTCCCTCTAGTAGAAATTTTATTTTTGAAGAAGGGTTCTTCCAGTGTACGAGGGTATGCCAATTTGACAAATTGCCTTTTCCACTCTCCTTGTTCATATACAAGGCTGTATTTATTGGGGAAGGGGCGTCGGATTTTTTGCCAATTCTGGGTGTAGTTTGTAGCCTTCACCAAATCGATTTCGATGGAGGAATCCCACTTCAAAGTATGTCTCGCATAACCCATCCATTCGTCTCCAATCAGAAAAATCTCATACATGTCCTTCCCTAGATGGTCAACTATACATGTGTCTCCTTGGAAATGGCTGGCTCCTCTCAACATCACTCCATTTTTCCGCAGGATGATCTCGTCAATGTGGTCCTTCAAGCCCTTGGCGTAGATGAGCAACTTATGATCTCCCTTTTCATAAAGAGGATTGAAAAATAGGGTTTGATCTGCTTGCTGGACAACGCGAAAAGGTTGGTGGAATAATTTGATCCAATTCAGCGAGTCTTTCAGTGGTTTAGCTCGAAAGGGCGTAAGATGTACATAGTCCTCTTGAAAACTAAGCCCTTCCATATAGGTCAAATTGTTTTGGTCATTGAAAGCAAATATATCAAAGGTCCCTGAAGGGAGTTTGTTACCGCCTCGACTTACATAAGTAAAGTAGAAGTTGTGTGGATCATCAGTACTCCTGAAGGCGATTCTTTTAAAGGAAGAAGGTAGGAATACATTGCTCCTGGCTATTTCGTTTATATGTGAGTTACGGATAGATAGATCTCTGCGCATCATCAATAGGTCCAGCCGTTCTTTGACCCAACGAGAAGGTAGTTCGGGAACCCTAGCTGATGGAAAGGCATATTTCTTTTGGTTTTCCTCTTCATACACCAATTCATAAGATTGGGGATGAATGACACGATTGTTTTTTCGGAGGTGATAGCCATAAGCCCCAGGTCGGATATATCGAATCTGGTTTACCAGGAAGGGGCCGACCCAAGCAGAGTTATACGCTGATTTTTTGGAATTGTACCTTTGAAACCTTCGGTCCGCTTGAAAGGTGAATTGCTCATAGCTACCTATGAATCGATCTCCATTTTTAACCCCCCTCCGATTCACCCTGAGCATGTAGCGGTTTAGGCTTTGGATTTCTTGCTTAGAAAATTTATTAGGAACGATTTCCATGCTAGCTCGGTCAACCGGAAAATTATCTGTATCCAGGGCAAGGAATAGGTGCTGGCCGCGCTTCAACTCCACACTATCTAATACATATCTTTTGTGGCTCGTGCGCCATGTGATTCTGTGGTAGCCCTCCTTTTCTTTGAAAACAAAAGGTGCCTTAGTCTCTGAGCCCGAGAAATAAACTAGCCGATCATCCAACCAAACCATGATCAAGGCCTTGTTCTTGCCTGTTTTACCTTCTACTAAATAGGGAGAAATGTAGGCAAACTGTCGGTCATCAACGGTCTCATATTGGGTAAATAGAAGATCTGCATACCGCAAACGGTAACTCATGGAGTCCAGTAGCCCCCACTCAGCTAAGTCTTCCTGCTTAAGTCCTTCATATTGCCTGTTTTTCTCCAAGGGCCTATTTGCCTGCCCCCTTATTTTGTACTTGACCCTCAGGTTAGTTCCGAAATTTGTGACGGGGGGAATGTTATTTTCTTTGTACTTGGCATTGGTTGCTAAAGCGGTTAGGTCTACGCCTGCTACGCCCTTTCCATCATTGTTGATGACGGTAATGGTCGTTGTGATACTGTCTCCAGGATTGATTTTACGGGGTTGATCAACCTGTATCTCCAACTGATGATTCGTTTTAGGCAATTGATAAATCTGATCTTGAAATTGAGCGGTATATAGGATGAGCGTCAAGACATCTTTCTCTACACAATCCACTTTCCAACTCCAATCGTCTTGCCCATGTCTAGATTTGATCAGCTTTTTGTTGTGCTGAAGTTCGACACTATAGTGGAGGCTATCAGGATTGAAGATCTGGATATAGGCGGAATCAGCTGTTCTTCTCCATTTGGCGTAAGGAGGACGAAGATTGTTTACTTCCTGACCGACTGGCTTGTTATAGGGTACTTTGGAAAAGCGCTTTGTAAAGATTTGTTGTTCTCCGCTCGGTTTGTTGAGGGTAACTTCTACCTCATACCTGGTGGTATAAGCAGAAAAGAGAGAATCAGGAAAAGTCAAGATCAGTTGCCTTTCATGCAGAACCGTGTCCTTCTCATAAAAATGAACAGGAAGAGAAACCATGGTATCCGTCCTTCCTGCAATAGAAACCAAGGTTATCTTGGTATGAACCTCTGTGCCAAAGGCCGCCTGTTTGTTGGCATCCTCTCCCGTTAGGACAATTCGGATATCCTCTTTTTGATAGATTGGATGGTCCCTTTTGTCGTGTTGAGGAAATACCTCCAATTTGTAGGTGTATGCATTGAGTTCGTAGTCTTCAAGCCGGAAGGAATTTTGGACACGATTATACCAACTGAAAATAAATTGACCCATGTAGGCTCGATCAATTTGTTGGGAATCGCTGACAACGGTTTGATATAGAAAAAGGCCGGGTCTTTTGGGTGTGAGAGAGATTTTCTTCCCAAAGATGTCGAGCTGTTTGGGCTGATTGAGGGGTAAGCCTGCTTCATCCAATAGAAAGGCTTTCATCTTCAGCGTATCACCAGGTCGGTAAATGGGCTTGCTGAAGACCATGAATCCATGCGAATTTGATCTTCCATAAAAAGGATCTCCTGTGGAGGAAAAACTATTGGCAACTGCCCAGGTTTTTTTTCTGGAGGTGAAGGCTCGTTTCAGGCTGAATAAGGAGGTTTCCTTGTCGGTTTCGATTTTGAGTAGGCCCTTCCTAGCTTTGGTGGAAAAGACATAATCGTCCACCTGATCTAATGCTTTGCCATCCAGGCTAACCGATATAATCGGATCTTCACTCTGTATCCATATGAGTGAATTTTTCTTCCCATCCGGAATAGCTTTTACGGTGCGAATGCCACTGTGGCGATAAAGAGTTGTCGTAATTCCCTGCCCAGATAATGCTCTGCTGACATAATAGCCATAAGGTTTTTGGGAGTAGTCAAAAATCTCTCCTACGCCTAGGCTATCAATTGGGCGACCAAGATCGGCCTTGAGATCTAGTTTGTTCCATTCTCTTTCTGAAGAAATACCATTGGTGTCCAACTTATAGAGAAAGGATATCGGATGCTGCGCCATTGCGCATAAGAAGCCCATGCACATCCATAGCGTTAGAATAGTTCGGTTCATACAAATGGTTGTCTGCTATAAAGCTATGAAGAAATAGTTGTGGTTGTACAGAGGAGTGAAAATGGAAGGATATTCCATAAGGTATGGATAAGGTGAAAGATAGGAATCCTTGGTAGAAGAAAAATCCTCGTTGGTGAGGAAGAATTCTTAGCTGGTTGAAAAAATTGTGTGATTCCTTAAAGGGAAGAGATTTTCATATCAAGAAAAACAATTAACACGCCCAAAATTCTTGTTATGAAAAATACTTTCATCTGCACAATAGCATTATTATTTGCCCTTAGTGGTATGGCACAGGCCACCCTTGATCACCCCATACAAATGGTCAATGTGCCTGTTCAAGCCCAAGAAATTGCCATTTTTCACACAGGTGATGCGAACACCTCAGCTTTAGTCAATACGCTTGGTAAGTACGACTATCAAGCTTCAAATGCTAATATCAGCCTATCTGAAAAAGACTCTTATACCTATCTGTCAGAAACTACCTCAGGCTTTCGGTCTGTTAATACACTTGCTCTGAATTATGATGGAGATATGTACGATGAACTGGTCCAGGTCTACGAAACCAACAGCGGCTTTGGCATATCATTCCCGGATATTTCCAATAAAAACTTGCGTACAGATTCAGTACAAGGAACTTTTATCAGCTCCATTGGCAGGACAAGTGGTGTTGATGAACCAACCCTTAAATTGGCCAAGGCGGACTTCGATCTTGATGGCAAGGATGAGTTTGTGGTTGCCTTTCGCAACTATAATTTGGGTAAAATCGTTCTCCATATCAGAAATGTCGATTCCTCGGCCTTAGGCACTACCAGACTTGGCCTAAACAAGGAAACAGACTTTGATCCGTTAAGTGGGGCATGGTCTGCCTATGAAGCCTTTGATCTCACCGTAAATGACTTTGATGGGGATGGTATTCCCGATATAGCCTTAGCAAGAATGGCTGATAATGGCGGAGATCGGGAGGTCATTCTTCATTTTTTTAAGGTGGAAACGGCTCCACAAGCTAAGGATAGCTGGAACATCATTCAGAAGGATTCTATGGTGTTATATTCCACCAAGGATGCCGCAAACAACTGGGGAAATGTATCTCTAACTTCAGCTTATTTTGATGGGGATTCCAATCTCCCTAATCAAATCGCCATTGCTTCTTTGATGATCAATGAAGACGACGAAAATAAATTGGATCGTCGACTCGATGTCATCGAGGTAGATCGAGTAAGCCAGGCAGGAAGCTTAACCACATCCTTGTTAGATACCCGAACATATAACGCCTATACTTACAATTACTTACCAGCGCAAGCATTAGCCTCTGGTGACATGAATGAAGATAGCCTGGCGGAGGTCGTTTGGGCAAGAGATGGTAGCTTTCAGGTGTATGACTTTGAAAATGGCCAAATTAAAGACAAAGCATCTGGTAGCGCTGCTTATGAAGAAGGAACACTTTTCGACTTAGCGCGAAATGGAAATTACCTGAGTCTAGGCGATGTAAACTGGGATACCCGGAAGGAAATTATGATAGCTACCAGTACCGTAAACAACAGTGATTTCGAGCAATATATCAATGTGGTCCTTTTCTCTGCTGATCCCAATTTAAATGGCCTCACTAAAATCGGAGACCAAGACTTTGTGGTGAAGAACAATTGTGGTTTTTCATGTTCCTATCGATATGCGGCTGTCCTAGGAGAATTTCAAGATGGAAGAGGGTATTTAAGAGAACCCGTCCGTTTTGTACGAAAGTATGTTACGCCACTCATCGTGAATAATGCTCCTCCCTATCATTATGATATGCTAAATGGAGTGGAGGCAGACATCAACAATGTATTCCCTGATTGGCCTGTGGATCCCGACAAAATCGAGTCTGTCTATGAGTCAAAAACCTCAGAAGCATTTACCCTAGAGACAAACTTAACTTCCGATTGGGGTGTGAGTGGGACATTGAGTGCAGAAGGATCTGTCTTTGGAGTAGGGCTGAAATCATCTCTTACCACCACATATGGGGAGGAATTTTCCAATACCAACACCAATGGCCAGACCGTCAGTATCACGACCAGAAGTATTGCTCGATCAGATGATCAGATCTATGGATTGGTGCAGAACTATGATTTCTTTGAGTATCCTGTCGAAGATGAAGGTGGCCATAAGATTGGATATGTCCTGGCTATGATGAGAACGGGGACACCTATTTACCAATGGATGGATTCGAAGTCAACGGATGCTCTGGAATACTCGCCCGACCATGAGCCAGGAAATATTCTTTCCTACCCATCCTTAGCAAATTTTGAATCCTATGGAGGTGTAGACAGTATGGTTAATCCGGGAACTGGTCAAGCTAAAAGTATAGGGACAGGAGGGGGACTGGAGTTCCAAATGGTTTATTCTGATTTCAGCGACTTTAATGCAACCACTACACAAAAATTTGGTGTGGAGGTAAGTGCATCTGCGAGTTATTTTGGGGTAGGGGCAGAAGTGAAAGGAAGTTATAATAGTAGTGAAATGAGCAGCCATACGAGTAGCGTGAGTTCGGAGGTCTCTTTTAGCAGTTCACTTACCCATGCTTTAAATCCCAACTTTAGCGATGCCAATTACACACTGACCCCAAGAGTATACTGGAGTAAAAATGGAGCCTTGACATTAGCATATGCTGTTGACCCCTCTCTTCCTAGTGGAAGTACAAGCAACTTCTGGTCAGATAATTATACCAGTAAGCCTGATTTGACTTTGATCCTTCCGTGGAAGTATGATCCCGAAAAAGGCCTTTCACTAGGTAGCACGCCTGATAAAAGACGATTGAGCAAGTCTATCAAACTTTCCTCAGACTCCTATATAGCTGGAGATACAGTTATCATCACAGCCTTTATCCAAAACTATAGCTTCAAAGAATATGTGGGAGATGTAGAGTTTCAGTTCTATGCGGGGAATCCAGATAATGGAGGTATCCTACTATCTGATATCAATGGACAGAGCCTTCTCACAATAACCGATGTATTCGGAGGTAGAGAAAGAACTCCCGTTGCTTTTAATTGGCTTGTCCCAGGAAATATCTCCACTGGTCAACCCATTTACGTGGTGATCGATCCCTCCAACAAAATTGATGAGATTCATGATGACAACAATGTCGGTTTTTATGGGGCTGCCGGATCTGCGGTCTCAGTGGAGGAAGAAGTCGCTTTCAAAGACTTTACACCTAGTCTATATCCTAATCCAGCTCGTTCAAGAACTCAACTTGAACTGGAAATGAACCAAACGGGAGAACTGACAGTCGCGCTATACGACTTGCATGGTCGCAAGCTTAAAAACTTATTTGCTGATCATCTTCATACAGGGAAATATATCCTACCCATTGATCTCGTAGGGGTTTCTCCAGGTTACTATATCGTAGAAGTGCGAGCTGGAAATAACAGTAAAGCCTTGAAATTATTGAAGACAAGAGACTAGCGTTAAGTGGAAGAGTAAATCATAGCATTTGATTTGGATATCTTTCCCCAATTCGGGGGCGAACCTGCACAGGTTCGTCCCTATTTTTTCCTCAAGCTTTCTCTTTTTTGATGTCAGATTTATCTGAATTCAAATTATCTTCGCAGCATGTCAAAGGCACCTATTGGTATGCTGGATTCGGGTTTAGGGGGACTCTCTGTATGGAGGGAAGTAGCTACGTTATTGCCTAAGGAATCCATCCATTATATAGCTGACTCCTTGCGTTGTCCTTACGGAAACAAGGAGGAATCGGAGGTAAAGACGATCACCAAAGAATTGGTGGAAATACTATTGGGGAAGGGCTGCAAGCTCATCGTATTGGCTTGTAACACAGCCACGGCAGTTGCTATTCAAGAGTTGAGAGCAACATATGATATTCCTTTTGTGGGAATGGAACCTGCCTTGAAGCCTGCGGCGAAATTGACGAAAACTGGCCACATCGGCATTTTGGCGACCGAAAACACCTTCAAAGGGGCCCATTTTCATCGGACAAAGGAAAATTGGGCAGCGGATAAGGAAGTGCATATTCAGCCTGGATATGGATTGGTGGAGGCTGTAGAAAAAGGAAGCCTAGAAGGGAAAGAGGTGGAGGCCTTGTTGCGACCCTTGATTCAGCCTATGATGGAGGCCAAGGTAGATCAACTGGTCCTGGGATGTACACATTACCCTTTCTTGTCAAATGCTATCCATGAAATAACGAGAGGGAAAATCAACCTGATCGATCCTGCGCCTGCTGTGGCGATGCAAGTCAAACGAATTCTTACTGAGCATCAATGGATGAATGTTGAGGAATCTCCTTCATGGCACTTTTATAGTTCGGCCAATGTGATGCACCTTAAGCAGTTTTTGGATGCCAACCTGCCTGAAAGCCGGCTCCATGGGAGAACTTTTGAAAAACTATTTGTCCAAATACGATAGCTGTCAACAATCCCCAACTTTCGTCCTTTTCTTTTATGTGAAAATACCTACCATTAGGAAAATTCACGATATGAATAAGTTCGTCTTCCTGTCCCTCTTCATTTTCTTTTCATCCTTTTGCTTTGCTCAAACAGAGACTCTTTCTCTTCCCTGGAGTTCTTTGGGCGAATGGACAGCTGAAAGTCCCGAGGAATCAGAGTCCGAGACCACGTGGATGCTATCCTCAGATGCGGGTGTTTCTATGAGGTTTACCGAGTACAAAGAGGTGTTGACGTTGAGTGCAGATCAAGCCATGAGAGGATTGATGAGGTCTGCTCAACCCGATTATCCCAAGGGCAAAATGAGTATTCTGGAAAAGCATTCAGGTTTCGACTCAGAATTTGAATATGTCCTTTTTTCTATCGAAGGGAAGTACTACGAACCTACTGGAAAACCTCGTTCTAGTATGTATATGGTGGTCATGGGAGATGAACATACCTATGTACTTACCCTTTCTCTTGAGGTGGCGAAGTTCTCCGGAAAAGACAAAAAGAGATGGATAAGCTTTTTCAAGCAAGGGAGTTTAGTGGAGAAAGAAAGCGGTGAAGTTTTTGCTCAAATGTAGGCGAATGGGCTTATCGTAGGCCTTTTTCCATTCCCTTTACCAAATCCTGAACGAAAGTCGGTCCTTCGTAAATAAAACCTGTGTATACCTGAATCAAGTCTGCGCCAGCCTTGATACGATCAACAGCATCTTTCGCATTCATGATGCCGCCCACACCAATCAGCGGAAAATCTGGTCCAAGGGCTTTTCTCAAGTATTGGGTGACTTCGTTGGCTCTGTTGGTCAGTGGCTTTCCACTCAATCCGCCATTGCCCATGTTTTCTACCTCTTTTTGAGGGGTGCTAAGTCCCGCTCTTGAAATGGTCGTATTGGTTGCGATCAGCCCATCCAATTTCGTATTCTGAACTACCTCTACGATATCCTCTAATTGTCCTTCATTTAAGTCTGGCGCAATTTTAAGAAGAAGGGGTTTGGTGGAAGATTTGCCGTGGTTGATTTCCTGGAGGCTGTTCAGGATGTGGGTTAAGGGCCCTTTTTCTTGCAAGGAGCGCAAACCCGGGGTATTGGGAGAACTGACATTGACCACAAAATAATCGACGTAATCAAAGAGGCGGTCAAAGCAAATTTTGTAATCATTGACGGCTTCCTCGTTGGGGGTGACTTTATTCTTACCGATGTTCGCCCCTACGATAACATCGCCTTTGTTCATCCTACTCAGGCGTTTTTCCAAAACGTCTACTCCTTCATTGTTGAACCCCATTCGATTGATAACGGCCTTGTCAGTGGGTAACCTAAAGAGGCGTGGCTTAGGATTTCCAGCTTGGGGTTTGGGCGTTACGGTACCCAATTCTATGAAGCCAAATCCAAGGTGTTGCCATTTCTCAGCCAAGACAGCATCCTTATCGAATCCAGCTGCTAATCCCACCGGATTTTTGAACCGTAGCCCCATGACTTCTTTTTCCAATCCTTTGGATGCCTGAAAAAAGGCTTCAGTTAACCCTCCAGCTCCAGGAAGGCTCAACCATGTTTTGAGGGCTGCAAAAGAGAAGTGATGTGCTTGTTCAGCATCTAGGGTAAAAAGGGCAGGGCGGATGAACCACTTGTACATATAATGGGTGTTTGGATCTTATGGGCAAAGGTAATCAATTTCACTTTACAGCGGGATTGTAAGGATGTGGATAAGCCTTTTGATCTTTGCTTCATGAATGTTGGTGTATGGTTCAAGGCTTAAAAAAATCTCTTTAGATCATTCAACAAAAACGGTCGATTGGCCAAGTCTCTAGGTGCTGAGAGGAGTATTTTCGATAAAACAATGTAAATCTATGATCTATTTTATCGAACTGTGGAATGCCAAAGCCGCCTGGCATGCCCTATCACCTGAGGAGCGCGGCGCTTACATGGCCCAGATTGGACCTCATATTCAAGGTCTGATTGAAAAGGGGACAAAGATTCTTAGCTGGTCTGAAAATGATAAGGCTACTGACAAAAGGGCTCCCTTTGATTATTTTGCTATCTGGATGTTTCCCAATGAGGAGACTGCTAATGGATTTCAGCAATTGGTTGAGCAGGCAGGTTGGTACAATTACTTTGAACAAACCAACTTGATGGGAGCGGAGGATTCTGTGGAAAATGTCATTGGAAAGCTTGTAAGCCTGTAATGTTAGCGGAATATCCCTTCTTGAATGGAAAGCCACTCCATATTCGAATAGGTATTCTTAGCCAATCTGTCTCTTGGGTGCCATATACCTTGAAGAGGCGATATTTACCCATTTACTTACCTTAAATCTTTCTGGATAAGAAGCCCCCACTTTTATTTGGTTGATGTAGCTTGAAATACTAATTTTAGGCGATTTTGGGCTATATGCCCGTTGAACATCGCATATAAAGGTCACATAACACATTCTACATGGATACGCTCCAGTTTAGCGTTGAAGCGCTAGGTCATTCATCAGAGTTCGTCAGCCCCATACTTGTCTTGTTGGGAGTAGGGCTGGTTCTCATGCTATTGGATGCCTTCGAAGTCAGAAGTCCTCTGCCATGGATTGCCGCTGCCGGTTTGATCGGCTCTTCTGTCCTAGCCTGGTTTGTAGGATCAAATGAAAGCCAACTCGCCTTCTTTGGTATGATGGAGACAGGAGGAATCGCCCCCTTAGTCCATATTTTCCTGTGTATGTCGGCCTTGTTTACACTCTTCTTTCTGCAGGATTACCTAGGTAGACAAGCCAAAGAGATCCCCGATGTGTATTCCTTGATGATTTTTGCTGTAATAGGGATGATTCTCCTAGCCAATGCCAATGACCTGATCATGAGCTTCATTGGACTGGAAACCATGTCTATTTGCTTGTATATCTTTGCAGCCCTTTACAAAACAGACGTTCGTTCAAATGAAGCGGGATTAAAGTATTTCTTATTGGGATCATTTGCCTCGACCTTCTTACTGTTTGGTATTTCTATCATTTACGGAATCACAGGATACACCAACCTGACAATGCTTAGCTCCTCTGCTGTAGCTGATACCTTGATGACAGCTGGACCGATATTTTATGTGGCTTGTGGATTGATCCTCGTAGGCTTACTGTTCAAAGTATCTGCTTTTCCTTTCCATATGTGGACACCAGATGTGTATACAGGTACGCCTACTCCCCTTACGGGCTTGATGTCTACGGGTAGTAAAATGGCTGCCTTTATCGCCCTTGGGGTCGTGATGGAAAAGCTCAATTTCGTTGCACATGATAAGATCGTTCAAGTGATCGCCCTTTCGGCGCTCTTTACGATGATCTATGGAAATATCGTAGCCGCTAGACAAGACAACTTAAAAAGAATGCTGGCCTACTCCAGTGTGGCCCATGCAGGCTATGTTTTACTAGGATTGGCTGCTGCCAGTATTGGCTTCAAAGCAGTACTTTTCTACATGTTCATTTACACCTTGATGAACATTGGAGCCTTCGGTATGATTGGAATGGCTGAAAAGCAATTTGAAGATACGAACTTGGATCACTGGAAAGGCCTTGGCAAACGTGCTCCTCTTTTTGCGGGTGCCATGTCTGTATTCCTGTTCTCACTAGCTGGTATTCCGCCATTAGCAGGATTCATGAGTAAGTATCAAGTATTTTCCTCCGCCATTCGTGAAGACCTTATTTTCTTGGCGACCATCGGTATTTTGGCCTCTGTCATTGGCGCTTTTTATTATATCCGTGTGATCGTCATGATGTTCTTCCAGGAGAAGGGGGAAGATGCACCAAGCTTCAAGTTGAACTATGGAAGTCTTCCTGCCGTCGGAATTGGGATCTTGGTGTTGTTGGTTATTCTCTTTGGAATCTTCCCTTCTTTGGTGCTAGAACCCATCAATACAGCCTTCCATGGTGAGGCAGTAAACGCTTCAGTTACAGCTTTAGGAAACTAGCTAGACTTTTTCCTTTTTGCTATGCTTATCCTTCTTGGCTGATTCCATTTCCGTCATGATGACCTCTTGCATATGCCTGGCAAGGACTTCTCTGTTGAATTGGGTTTGAGCTAGCCTACGTCCATTGCCTCCCATGCGTAGGCGGACAGTTGAATAGGTAGTTAGGAATTTTATGTTGCGAGCAAGGGCAGGAATATTGCCCTGTTCACTGCTCAGGCCACAGTTATACCGTTTGAGTATTTGGCTCTGCCAACCCTCATAATTGACTATTACGGGAATACCCGAGGCTAGATAATCGAAAAATTTTGTGGCCCCATTCGCCTGAAGCGCACGAACCGCTTTGAAGCAAACAATTCCGATCTGGGCTTCCTCCCAATACTTCTTAAGTTCAGTTCTTGAAACCCTGGGATGAAATGAAATACTTTTTACACCCAACTCTTCGGATAGTTTCCTTACATGCTGTCCATCGTTTCCATCCCCTACTATATCCAAGTGAATATTGAGATTTTCGTGTTCTTCAAGGAAGGCAATAGCTTTGATCAATTGACTCAAATCATTGGCAATCCCGATGGTACCTGCATAGAGCAGTTTAACCTGTCCCTTAGGATGGTGAAGCATAGCTCTATCAGAAAATACCTGAATCTGGGTTCCATTGACAATAGAGGTTACTTTTTTGGAGGGGACACCCTTGCCCTCAATCTGATATTTCATATCAGGGGAATAAGGAAAGATGTGTTGTGTCCGATCGTAAATGGCTTTGGTCCGTTTATGGAGCCACTTGATGAGTTGTGGCTGGCGAATAATACCCATATCTATCGGTACATCCGGCCATACATCTGCGACCTCCAAGAAAAAAGGGATATTCCAATGTTCTGCCAGTTTCCTTCCTAATTCCCCCACAGAAAGTGGAGCTGTATAGGCTAAGACAGCATCAGGAGCTTCTATCAACTTAGGCAATTGTCTAAGGACTTGCCTGTAGAATTTGATAAAGGCGAGGATTCTTTTTGGGAAAGGCATCATGTGTTGATACGCCACATCAAAGACATAGATATCAAGGCCCTGATAAGTCCATTTGTAGGGAAATTGCTTGGGATGTGGATAGTCTTCATGTTCCTTCAAATGGGCATGTGTGGTACATACGGTGATGTCCCAGCCTGACTCCCACCATTGTCTGGCAAATTCCCAATTGCGTACATTGCCGGGAGAGTCTGGTACGATGAACAGTTGCTGAAGGTAAAGAAGATGCATGCTCAAACATAAAAAACCCGGCCTTAACCGGGTTATTTTTTATTCAAATCTAATAGAATATTAGTGTCCTTTTGGCTCAATAACCAATTCTGTTCTGCGTTCAACGGCAGCTTGCTTTTTCTCTTCTTCTCTTTTGGCCAATAGCTCTTTCATTTTCAGGATTCTCATTCCCTTAGCGTATAAAAAGGAGAAGAGGCCTACTATAAGAACTGGATACATGGCGAATAGGGCCGAATAGAAGGTTTTCCACTCTGGTGTAAGCTTGTAGGCGAAAAATGCCAACATACCAGAAATGATGGTAACCATAGCCAAAATTACAGGAACCAGTGGTTCTGGAACTCCAATTCTAGCCAAATTATGAGTCAGGTGATCTTTTCCTCCCATGAAGGGAGAGATACCTCTTGAAATTCTTGAAACGGAAACGAAAGTAGTGTCCATAATGGGAACAATGAAGACCATCACTGGGATGAGCATCATTCTCACAAAGGAGATGTTGTCAGGTGCAGGTGATAGGTTCCAGAAGTATTTGATCCCGAAGAAAGCCAGGACAAGTCCGATAAACATACTACCTGTATCTCCCATGTAGACTTTGGCGGGATTCCAGTTCCAGAAAAGAAAACCGATGAATCCACCCATCACAATGGTCAGGACCAAGAACATAGGATGCATGCCTTGTCTGGAAATAACCATGACCATGGTCGTCATGATGATAGAGGTAGCGACAGTAGCTGTAACGCCATCCATATTGTCCAGCATATTGAGGCTATTCATCAAGCCAACTACCCAAAAGAGCGTCAAGCCATAATCCAGCCAAATGCCATAATCTCCGGCGTAGGAGAAGTATTGGGTGTGAATTCCGAAAGCGATTAGGATTACCCCACACATAACCTGTCCTAGGAATTTGGCCAAGGGTTTGGTTCCATAGGCATCATCAGCAAATCCAATCAGAAATGCCAATGTAGCTGAAAGGAAAAGGGCTAGATAAGAGGAGCTCATGATATCTTTGCCGATCATTTCAGGTTCAATGATCAATAAGATGATACTACCTAGCAGAAAGCTAACGTAGAATGTGATCCCTCCGGTAGTGGGTTTGGAAGTACTTCCCCAGCGAATTCTCGATTGCTGATTCTGTCTGCTTTCGACTCCAAAGTTTTTGGAGAACCTCAACAGAAATTTGTTTAGGATGTAGGAGAAGATTGTAGTTCCAATAAGAAGTAACAAACCCTTCATGGTGCATTAGTTTGATGTGAACATACAATTAAAATCAGAAACCACGAACAGGCTGTCTATTAATTAATTGTAAGATTTCCCAAGGCTTTGCGCTAAAAGGTTTAATTAATGACTAGAAATTCTACAAATATGAAAAAGTAAGAAAAATTCCTTTTCACCAATGAGCCTTAGGAGAAATCAAATATTCAGATTCAATTGTGTGATGTAATGAGTGTTTTTAGCAGTTAAAAATTTCGAAGGGGAATATGAAGCATGTTAAAAAAAGGCTCTTGCCTGTACACGCCCTGTATGAACTACCGGTATCTCTGAAGAAACCCTACCGTCATACGTAATTCCGAGCTCTACGTTTTTCAAGACGAACAATGTTAAGAATACCCGCCAAATTGCATTATTTCCTGGCTGTAATCCTTGACGTAATTCAAGGGAGGCAGCCAAATCTGCTTCTCCTACCTGGTTGATTCGTACCAGTTCTAATTGGGTATTGATATTGTTTCTATCTCCAATATTGAATCTTCCCTCAAAGATAAGCTTATGAACTTGAACCCTAGCGTCTTCTATACCGATTGTGTCTCTATTGATGCGCGAGGCGAAGGAATATCCACTTGATAGACGAATACGACGGTTCAATTGCAGGTTAAATTGAGGATCTATTTCTAAAAAAGTGATATTATAGTTCCTAGCGGCGAAATTAGGGGCATTGACAAACTTCCCCCCATCTCTTACTTCCACCTCGACTGAGCGGTTATTTTTGGTTCCACCCCCCAAGTTATAGCGCAATTTGCTGCCAAAATAATCTAGTCCTCGGAACTCATCACCCGTTGCTAGAAACAGCTTACTCTGGTTGGTTAGGTAGTAAAATCTTAAGTCTCCCCTTAAGGAGTTTTGGAAAAAACTGATTTCCTGACGGAAATTATAGCTGGCACTCACCAGTGTGCTGTCCTCAAATGGATTGGTGATGTCAATCAAATAGGAGGAAAAGGCCGAATTTTGACTCTTGTTTTGAGTCATTCTTAAGTTTGAGGTAATCCGTGTTTGCCTGAATATTTCCTTCCAGCGTTGGGAATCTGCCTTGATGACATTTCTGAAATCCCATCGGATAAGACCCGATAAAGACAAACGTGAAGTAGGAACAAGCTCACGGGTCGGCACGACTACTTGAAGATAATCGGCAATCAATGGGTTTACCGCAGATTGGAACTCCTGTAAATCTGGAATGCCATCGTTGTTGAAGAGAGAATCTAGCCACACGTGGGTTCCCTGTCCTGGATTGACTTGGATGTAGCGAATTACTCTTTCTGCCAATTGTTCAGAGTTAACTTCATAGAGGAGGTTGGCAAAGACCCATTTTTTTTGTGGAGCAAAACGGGATTTCATGTTGACATTGACGACACGACTGTCCTCTAGCCCTTGCGCACGAAATACACTATCACCTGCCTGAAACACTCGATATGCGACAGTAGGCTGAAAAGAAAAGGAACGATGCGGGACCCATTTCCCGCTAAGATAGGCGGTATAAGCCAAGGATTTTTCTAGCCATTCCCCTTCATTCAATCCTTGATCTCTTCGGTAATTAAAAGAGAGTTCTAATTGGAGCTTTTTCAGATTCTCGCTCCTTATGTAGGGTTTTAGGTCTACAAAACGGAAAGATGATTGCTGAATTGAATCTCCCAATCTGTCATCTCTATCCTCAATCCAAGTTACGTTGCCTAGCCTCCAACGCTTAATGGGAAGAAAAACATCCCCCTCTAGTCGATTCCAAAGGGAACTGCTGTTGAGGCTCTCCTGATTCGTTTGAATACGGGTATAACGCATATTTCCCTGAATGAATTTGGGTGTGCTGCTCAGGACTTCATATACCTGTCGTTGACTTACATTGCCAGGACCTGTAAACCGCCATCCTCCTTCACTTCTGACTTGTAATTCATTCTTCAGGTTAAGGCCAAATTCGTATTGGGCAAGTTGTTCGGTTGTCCTTTCTTGGTTTTCGTCAAAATTCCATTTCCTCCCGTATTCAGCCTGATACAATCTATCGAGATTGGTGTATCGCTCCCCAACATATTGGTAGTTGACATCGAAATAAGCTGTCAGCGAATCACTTAATTTGATGTTTTTGCCCCTTATGCCATTTCTGCTAGCCAGGTCAATGTTGTCTTGATCATCTAAGGTGGAAAGACGGTTTCGATCATTGCTACTTACCGCTACCTCTGAGTAGAAATTGATCTTGTCCGTGAGCTCAAAATTGGTCTGTAAATCGGCCACTTGAAGCAATTTGGGCAAGGCCCATCTTCGAACTGGCTCAAAATTACCCTGAAGATTACCAAGGCTATCTGCTCCTACCCAAACAAACAGATTGGCTCCATTGACCGTCTGATCTAGTTGATAATGGCCATTTCCCTCCCCCACATTAGAAAAAGAAACCCTGTACGCTGCAAGCAAGGAGTCGGTGGTAAAGCGGAAATAAGGTTGGATCTCTCCATTGACCAAAGTATCTCTTTGCTCATATCTTCCAAGACCTGATTCAGGATCCACTAAGGTCGCTCCAGTGGTAAATACAAAGTCCTGATCTCCGGCATTGATAAGGGCTTCCAGAGCTGCTTGATAATTGGTTGTATCAAAGGGTGCAGCAGGGTTATCCGCGTCACGGGCGTAGGAGAACTTGATCTTCAAGCGGTCATCCTTGAGGAAATTCTGCTCCATCTGAGCAGTCATGAGGCTACGGTTGTAGGATTGCTCTGTGTACTCAAAATCAATCACAATCCGTGTGATATTGGTGATCACGTGTTTGGGGGTGAAGGTAAGCTCAGCGGTGTTATAATTGATTACATAGTCGTAGTTCTCCCCTCTTGTCATCAACTGTCCATTCAAGTACACCCTTTCACTACCTGCCAAGATGAGAAAGAACAGCTCATTGTTTCTTCCCCTCAATTGATAGGGCCCAGAAATGCCCTCTTGACCCATGAAGGAGTTTGTATGAAATTGCCCCTTGGCTACTGCTCCACTGATCTGAAATTTCCCTCTTTTGTTCTCATAATTTGCTTGAAGCCCCTGTACGTTTCGGTAAAAATTTCCAAATAAAGAGGAGCGCTTGTAAACTTCATAGTCCCCAATGGTGGTACTAATTCCCCCTTTTGAGAGCCTAACGAATACTTTATCAAAGTCTGAAATTTGCTGCGTGGAACCATCGGGCTGGACCGGTACATTGTTGTCTGTTATGGCGCCTACGATCTTCAGTCCGTCCCCTAAATCTCCCTCTAACTGAAGCTGAATACCCGAGTTGATTCCAAGGTTTCTGTTGTTACCCACTGTAATTCCTTGAGTCAAGCTTCCGCTCTTTCTGATGTTATCTGCTTCTGGCCAAAAATACTGGCTGGCAGGGTCCCTGGGTATAATGATAACGTCTGGATTGATTTCCCTGCTGATGGTGTCTAGGACATTCTGATAAGTTCGAATGGATAATTTTTTCGGGGGAGGATCTGCAAAATAGGAATAGCTTAACAAGAAGGGGCCATCTTCCTGAGGAAGAGAATTCCAATAAAGGATGCCTTTGTCATAGTTGATGTAAAATAAAGAATCTGCAATAAGCCCTCCTTCAGAGTTCGTCATTTGCTCGGCAAATGGAACGAGAAAGGAGTGTGAGAGGAGTTGACTATCTGGTAAGGGAAAATCCAGGCTAATGCTATCTCGCTGAATATGCTGCGAATGGGCAGGGCTGATGAATAAAAAGGGGATAAGGCCCATAAGAAGGCCATATCCCCACTTCATATGTAGTGATAACTTAACTGATCTTTTGTAATTGAAGAGATTCTGCCTCATCCTGCGCCGCTGTGGAAGGGATTTCAATCACAAAGGTCGTTCCTACATTGAGTTCCGATCTAAATGCGATTTTACCTCCGATGTTTTCAATGATTTTTTTCACAATAGCCAGGCCAAGCCCCATTCCTGAGGTTTTGGTAGAGAAGCTAGGCTCAAAAATTCTTTTTTGAACCTCTTCCGTCATGCCCTTTCCATTGTCTTTAATCTCGATTCTCGCTCTATCGCTCAGCACTCTCATAGAAACGTGCATGATGCCATTATCGTCAATAGCCTGTAAGCCATTTTTGATAATGTTGTTGAAACAGCGCGAAAGCTGGTCCCTGTCAGCGTAGGAGATAAATGGATCGGAAGGAATGTCGATTAACCAAATAGCATCATCAGCTTGTGAATACAAATCTACTACCTCGGTCAGAATATCATTGACGCGTACATGTTGTTTGATCGGTTCAGGCATTTTGGCAAACTCAGAGAATGAGTTTGCAATGTTCACCAGCGAATCAATCTGCACCATCAGGGTACTCATCACCTTGGGGAACATCTTCTCAAATTTTTCGGGCTTGTCTTTGTAACTCCTCAGCAAATGCTGAATGGAAAGACGCATGGGCGTCAGGGGATTCTTAATTTCATGAGCAACCTGCCTTGCCATTTGTCGCCAAGCAAGTTCCCGCTCGTTCGCCGCAATCTGTTCCTCTGACTGTTCCAATTTGCCAACCATTTGATTGTAAGCCTGGACAATGTCTCCAATCTCATCATTGGATTGATAATCGATGGGCTCATTTTTCTCCCCTAAGCCCGTATCACCCAGTCTTTGCTGAACAACTGCCAGTGGCTTGGTAATGGTATTGGATACAAGTACTGCAATCACATTCAGTAAGAGGAAGACAAGCAGGTAGGTGTTTGCCAAATAAGCGAGGAATTCAATTACTTGAGATTCCAGTTGGTCTTGTTTGGTTAAATAAGGAATGTTTATGTAACCCGCAGGTTTTCCATTTCCACCTACAATGGGCTGATAGGCAGAAAGATACTCAAGCCGTCCAATAGATTCTTTTAAAACGAGTTCGGATTGCTGTCCCCGCGACAATTGTTTGAGGGCTACCACAGGCATCAGGTCAGTATAAATTCCGTTCTCTGCAATCTGAGGTTGGGTGGTCGCAATTCGTCTTCCATCTGAGTCAAATACACTGATGTCATTCAGCAATAGTTTCTCTAGCCTGTCAATGACCTTCTGGAATTTGATTTTTTGAGACTGTAAACCAAATCCAAAGGGGTTTTGCTTCAACTGGAGGTAATCATTTTCCATAACCTCGGTAAGTCGATTGGCCTCCTCGATCAGTTCCTGCTCTGTATTTTCGTAGTAATGAGCAGAAACGAAAGGATAAAGAAGGGCAATGATGACAATCATCGGTAAAACGGAAATGATCAAGAGCCCATTCCGAATCTTGGCCCGTAGTGGAATCGGATTGGCTTTGTATCCTCTTCTCAAACGCCTTGTAATCAGATAGGGAAGACCTACAAAGATGAAGGCAGCCAGGAGGAAGTAATAGAAGATCAGAGAAAAAGTGGTCACCCAGTCGTAGAATGACTTCTTCGTATACCTGATCACTACGACTTTTCCAATGTCGATCTGTTCGATGTATTCGAAGGAATCTCCATCTTTAGAGGAGCGAAGATCCTTTTCTTTGCCACTATATTTCAAAATGGTTGGGAAGGAGGCTTCTCCATTTTTTACAAAGAGGACCCCATCACGATAGACCGCATAGTCTAGCGCGTTGATTCTTTTCAAGTCATCATAAACTCTTTGGTCCAATGCCAGGGAAGGATAGAGACCTCGCGCTTCATTGGAGGAAGGCTTAAGCTGCATCAAGAACCAAGTTACCCCACCAGAATCAGGATCTAGGATCAAATCATGGCGGCCTACATAGATATCGAGGTATTTATTGGCAGCATCTGGAAGACGGTATAGGTCAAATTTTGAGGAGGCTCTTTCCCCCCCTTTGTTGACTACCATTTCCTCGAAGTTTAACCCAAATAAAGGTGCTTCTGTACTGCTGGTGTCCAGTCTTTCTTTTTCCTCATTGTAGAGGAAAAGGGATACATCAAACTCCTTGAAGTTGGGACTTAGGTAGCGACTGACCACCCAATCTCTAAAGTCCGATGCGTTGTATTGATTTCTATATTGTCCCTGAATAATAGGGAGTTCGTCTTCTATTCTTGTTGTGGCCTTGTCGTAGGCAAATACCGTGTTGGCAGCTTGAGAACCCAGGACCGACTGGGCGATACGAGCCGCTTTCCGGTTGTTATTTTCATTTACCCCCTGAATGACGTTATAGGTTACCAGGATGGAGAAAACGAAAACATAAATCAGGTAATTGGTAACGTCTTGTTGAAAGAAGGATTTGTAGGGGTATCTGCACTGAGCAACCAGAATGATTCCTATAAATAGGGCATTCATCAATCCCTTATCCCATTCTCCCATGTTGAGATAAAGGTTCAACGCCAGCAGTGATACCACCTGAAAGAAAATCCATCTCACAGGGAAATGATATCTGGAGGCGAAGAGTGTATTGAGCTTGAGAAGAATGATAATGGCAAACATACAGGCCAATAGCAGCATTCCTACGTCAAGCAGAATCAAATATGAGAAGATATTGGTCTGGAAAATATTGGAAAACTCGATCTCGACCAATGAGTTTTTGATGATCGACTGGAACACCTTCACATACCAATACAGGATAAAGGAACTGACAGCTGTGGTGAGCAACATCGCAGGATAAGCGACATAAGTATCTTGATTGAGTTTTCGAAGGAAGGCATGGCTCCTTCTGCGGAATTGCATGTAAAGGATAAAGACCAAGACCAGCAAGGTCATGATATTCAAGGACATTTCCCCTAAGGATGGAGCCAACGGGTGGAAGGCAAGGATGTCAGGACTGAAGAGCTGAACATCCAGATATTGTCCCGGAAAGCTTAGGAGATAAAGGAGTCCTCTTATGAGGATCACCCCTCCAAAAACACTCCAATTGATCCAGAATCTGGCATCCTTGTTCCGGATCACAAGAACTCGGAGGTAGAAACTGAAAGAGATCAAGGCCAGAAAGAAACCTATCAGAACGAAAAATCTCAGATTCGTTCTGTAGGCCATGGCTTGCATACCATCAATAGATAGGATGGTACGGCCTTCTTGATCGAGTAATTGGATTTGAGCTTCTTGCTCGCTTTCTCCTGGGGTAATTTGCCATTCTCTGAAATTATCTAAATCTCTGTCAGAGGAGGTGGCTTTCCTGTGTCTTCCCAAAAAAACGTAAGGAACCAAAAACTGATTCTGTACGGGATAGGAAGTATACAAGGGGATGAGGAATACGTTGGTGGAATCCAGGTAGTCCTTTCGGATCTGGTAATAATACCGATCTTGAAGCTGAATCAGAGGAAGGGTGGAAATATCCCTTAATCTGTCGATGTAGGTCTGAGCAGGGAGGTATGTCTCATCTGACCAACTTTTGAGCAATCCATCGCTGTTATAAACGAGCTTGGTATGCTGACAAAGATCCGTAGGGCCTGGTTCCAGGTCTGGATTTTGGGTCAGATATTCAATACAGCTATGTAGATCTTCCTGAATTTCAGTGCCTATTCGCTCAATAATCTCTGCATCTGTACGATCTGCATCGTACAAATAGGTTACAGCGCTTATCACAAAGAGAAAAGCGGCTGAAATCAACCAGAATGATCCACGGGTGGAAATGGGTGCCTCTTGCATTCCCGGAAAATAATTATACGTTTTTGATCATCACTTGATGATGAACGTAAAAATGAAACTCGTAAATCGCCTTAAATAAATGTAATTAATTTTCGGAGAACTTGTGGCTGGAGATGTCTGTTCTGGCCTGAATTGCACTTGCAGAATACATTTTTGTTTCCAGCATGTCTTCGAAATCATCGCGAATGTAAACGGGTACACGGATAGAAATTCGGTCGTACTTGAGAGGGACTTTCTGTACGATCAAAGTAAAAATGACATTGGGGTAGTCAGAAACCAGATAATAATCTGATACTTCATGCCAATGAATGACATTTCTGAAATCCGGTAATCGAAGAATTTTGTCATTGACGATGATGCCTTTCTCGGTAATCACACGCACCAAGAGCATGCGAATTGCCACATAAGACAGAACAAGGCCGATAAGTAGGAATGAGCAAATGATACCTATTTGGAAGAATTTCTTTTTATCGAGTATCCTGAGCTGAGCAGAATCTAACACATCGAAATAGGTAAAAAAGCAAGATGTACCTACGATAAAAAGGATCAGGGAAAGAACTGAGAAGGTTATGGTAACCAACACCATTTCTGGGTTCTTCCAGATCATGAGGGTTTGAGACAGTTGTTTACGGTACCAATAGGCCATAAGCACGAGGCAGGGAGCAATTAGCATCGCAAAAAGTAAACTTAAGTTTAGCACCAACTGTAAAAAGGACATACCCTAAATTCTTTCCTATAATTTATTATTCCAAACGCAATAAACAAAGGAAAAGTTTAGGCTCTCCTACAATGTTTCCTAAACGGTATGAATTCAAGGATAAGAAGGAGACACTAGCCCCAAATAATTTAGGAGGATAAAAATCTTCTATTCAGAAGTAATAGCCTTTCAACCAAAAAAAGTTTCTCATTTCCCGAAAGAAATAAGAAACTTTTTTTATGTAAGATTCGACAGAAGTTTGTCAGAATTTTATCTCCTCATTATTGCTGTTGTAGTACTTTACCTGAGTAAATGGCAGGGAAGTATCTGATTTCACCCTCACCCAAATCCAGTAGGTATGGAACCATTGGAATTGTAGGCTTCGCAATCCACCTTGTTTTAGGTAGGCTGCCACGAACGGGTTGACGTTTATGGTCAACTTCTTCTCCTTATTCTGACGGATGAGGAAATCAACATTGTTGGCGATCTCATCTGCTATCAAAATAGAGGCCTGGATTTTACCTGTACCATTACAGCTTGGGCATACCTCAGAGGTCTGGATATTGATCTGTGGACGCACTCTTTGGCGTGTGATTTGAACCAATCCAAACTTACTCATCGGTAGAATGGAGTGCTTGGCTCTGTCTTTCTTCATCACTTTTCTGAAGTGGTCATTGAAAATCCTGCGATTTTCAGGCCTCTTTAAGTCGATGAAGTCCACAACGATAATTCCTCCCATGTCTCGCAGTCTTAGCTGGCGAGCAATTTCTTCTGCTGCTTCCATGTTTACCTTCAGGGCTGTCTCTTCGAGCGTTTTGTTATTCAGGTTTTTACTACCTGAGTTTACATCGATGACGTGCATCGCTTCTGTATGCTCGATGACGAGATAAGACCCATTAGACATGGAGGCCACCTTACCGAATGATGCTTTGATCTGTTTTTCCAATCCCATGGCGTGGAATAAGGGTGCCTTGGATTTATGGAATTTCAGACCCTTGAGCATATCGGGCTGGTTTTGCTTAAGGTATGCTTCTATTTCTACAAAGGATTGGTGATCATCGGTATAGATGGCATCAAAACCCGAACTCAACATATCCCTTAGGATACTAGTGGCGCGATTGTTCTCGCTCAACACTTTGGCTGGGGCTTTGGCACGCTGAAGAGCCTTCAGCATATCATTCCATTTGTCTACAATCCCCTGGATGTCTCTCGCAAGTGTAGCTGCGTCTCTTCCTTCAGCCGCGGTACGGACAATCACCCCAAAGTTTGCTGGACAGAGGCTCTCTGCCAAGATTTTGAGACGACGGCGTTCTTCTGCGGACCTGATTTTCTTGGATACAGATGCAGCACTAGAGAAAGGAACCAGTACAACATATTGTCCTGGTAGGGAGATTTCGCTGTTGAGGCGGGGGCCCTTGGTAGAAATAGGTTCTTTGACTACTTGCACCAGAACTTCATATCCTGGTTTGAGTACCTCGGTCATTTTGCCGTGTTTGTTGATATCCGGCAAAATTTTAGCTTTTTCCATGGGCAGGATGTAGCCATTTTTTCCTTGGCGTACAGCCCGCACATATTTTAACAGGGATTTAACCTGTGGTCCCAAGTCGAGGTAATGCAGGAAGGCATCTCTTGGATGCCCAACATTTACAAAGGCAGCATTAAGGCCGGTAACGACCTTTCCCACCTTTCCTAAAAACAAATCACCCACAGAAAAACCCTCAGAGAGTTTTTCGTGGTGAAGTTCTACAATTCTTTTATCCTGCAACAACCCGATTCGGAGACCATCCTCGTTTTTGGTAACTACTAGTTCATTCACTCCTTTAGATATTATGCTTACTATCCCCTGTTTGTGTAGTATTCAGGGAAAGGAGCTGAAGTATGGCTGGTACTAAGGAACTGTAAGCTATGAACTGAATGCAGCTTTAGGCTGCTTGAACGAAAATAGTCCCGGACCTAAAAAGGTTCGGGCTTTACTTCTTCTTCTTGTGACGATTCTTTCTCAGACGCTTTTTACGCTTATGCGTCGCAATTTTGTGTCTTTTTCTTTTCCTTCCACAAGGCATAATGAATATATTTTTTGGTTAATAAATTAAAATCGGCTTTGTAATTGTTGGGCAGCTGCCAGAACCTCAGGGTTCTTACTTTCTGCCAACACTATTTTCAACTCTTTCTGGGCATTTTCTGCCTCCCCAAGTTGGTAATAGGCCAAAGCAAGCTGCAAGCGAGACTCATGATCTCCAGGATTCAGGCTAAGTACCTTGACGAACCTCCCTACGGCCTTGTTCCATTGCTGGGTTCTCATAGAGAAGTTACCCAAAAGGCGGCTGGCCTCAACGTTATTTGGATTGATATCCAAGACGCTTCTGATGGTTCTGATACCACGCATAGCATTTTGCTGTAACCGAGATTCCATATAAGACAATCCCAAATACAGCAGGGCTACTTCGTTTTCAGGCTCAATTTCCTGTACGCCTTCTAAGGTAGACATAGCCAGATCAGAAAATTTTCTGAAGTTGACTGTATCTCCCGATGCGATAGAGGATTGAGCGGCTTCAAATGAAAGCAATCCTAATTGCAACTTTTTGTCGAAAGAACTATCCAGCTGAGTTAATTCGCTGGCATATTTGGCTGCATAGGGAAATTCCCTGTTAGCAGCCAGCTGCTTGACCAGTGTATCGAGGAGAATGGCTTTTTCTTGCCCTTCAGCCTCGCTGGCTATGTCAATTTTCTTTTGTAGGTCAGTATTCCCTATTGGGGCAAGATTGATCTGATCCACAAGATCTACACTCTCAACTCCAGCGCCATCCAGATCCAGACGATCTTTATTGGTAAGGTTGGTTTTGTCAGCGAGGAGCAAAAGTACGAATAAAATCGCACCAACTCCTAAAACTACCCATCTTAGTATCATCCCAAGGAATAAATTGGTTGAAAATGTCTTGTTTTTTTATCGAATCAGGATTTTTCTACAACCTTGATGTCAGAGGACTTTACCTTTTCTACAAAGACCTTTGCAGGCTTGAAACTAGGTACATAATGAGCAGGAATAACAATGGGCTTATTCTGGGAAATGATTCTTCCGACTTTCTCTTTACGGTGTTTTACCACAAAGGATCCAAATCCACGGATATAGACGTTTTCTCCTTTTGACAATGAGTTTTTTACCACTGTAAAAAATCCTTCCAATGTCGCGGAAACGTCCGCCTTATCAATCCCCGTCTTCTGTGAGATTTCTACAATTACTTCTGCCTTAGTCACTGTGATTAATATTTTGGCTAAATGGATGAAATGCCGCTGATTAAGAGCGAAATATGCCGTGCAAATTTAGCAGATTAGAGTTAATAGCAAAACTTTTTGATAGAAAAAGCCTGTATTTGGTTCCCAAATAACTTTTTTAGCGTTCAGGTGGTTTTCTTCATCAAAATTCCTTATCAAAACGCAATCCACAAGACAAATTCAAGTGAGCACAGGACAAGACATTATTGATTGGTATCATCAATATGGGAGACGTCTTCCATGGAGGGATACCTATGATCCTTATCAAATCTGGATTGCCGAAGTTATCCTCCAGCAAACTCGTATAGAACAAGGAATCAAATACTTTTATCGCTTTATAGAAAGATTTCCTTCTGTTGCCGAACTGGCTGAGGCAGAACAAGACGAAGTTCTCAAATATTGGGAAGGTCTTGGCTACTACAGCCGGGCGAGAAATCTTCATGCTGCTGCTAAACAAATTCAAACTGAATTTGAGGGCTCATTTCCGCAACATTACACCACCCTGGAGAAGCTCAAGGGCGTAGGCCCATATACCAGCAGAGCCATTGGTTCCTTTGCTTTTGGCAACAATGCCGGTGTCATTGATGGCAATGTGCTTCGGGTCGTTAGCCGCTTTTTAGGTGATCACTCGCCTATTAATGACGTGAAGACCCGTAAAAAATTTCAACAGGTAGTCGATGAGTGGGTCGATGGAAAGGATTCCCGTGCCTTTAACCACGGGATGATGGACATTGGAGCAACCATTTGCAGCCCTAAAAAACCAGCTTGTTTGATTTGTCCGCTCCAAGCTTCTTGCGTTGCCTTTAAAGATGGGCTAACACATATCCTTCCCTATAAGCCCAAAAAGCTCAAACGAAAAGCACGCTATTTAAACTTTTACCTAGTTTCTCCTGAAATAAAGCAGGTTATGATTCGTCAACGCGATACGGAGGGCCTTTGGGGAGGATTGTGGGAAATCCCTAATGAAGAAGTGGAGCAAGAAAGCTGGCTTTCAAAGAAAGATCCACTAGGAGGAACCTACCAAATGGAATTCAAACATGTCTTGACACATCTGGATTTGATGATCCACGTATACAAGTTGGAAAGCATTCCAAATCGGAATTGGGGAAAAACATCATTCATTGCTACGGAAGAAATCCCTAATTTCGCTTTTTCGAAGGCTGTTTTAAAAATTTTTGATAAAACCTTATATTAATATAAGTGAAAATCAGCCGTTGATCAGTGGATGGATAGACCCTAGCATTTTCTACTAGGACTATAAATTCCATTTAAAGGCTAATTTTTTTATTTTGATAGAATGGCAAAATACGGACTGAATAGAGTTGAGTTGATTGGAAATCTTGGCGATGATCCTGAGGTAAGGTATACCGATCAGGGGGTTATGTATGCCTCTGTAAGCCTTGCATGTACGGAGCGCTATCGAGATCGTGAGGGCAATAATTCAGATAGAACCGAATGGGTAAGAGTTACCCTTTGGAGAGGAAACGCAGAAATCGCTTCCAAATACCTGAGAAAAGGTTCTACAGTATTTGTAGAAGGAAGACTTAGAAATAGCAGCTGGGAAACCCCACAAGGAGAAAAACGCAGCAGGATAGATGTAGAAGGAATCCGGATCATTATGCTGGATAGTCGACCTGCCCAAAGTGGTGCACCCAGACAAAATCCTATTCATACCCCCGTCAATCCACAAACCAACGCACCAACAACGAACCCTAATCCGCAGCAACATCCCGTTTCCAAGCCAGATTCAGAGGATACTAGCCTGGGGGATGATCTACCTTTTTAACTTGTATTGTGATATCCCTTTACCTTAAAAATATAGACAAAAGTGGAAACAGAGCCTGGTAGTCAATGGAGCTGGGGAAGCTATCTGTTGCAAGAATCCTTTTCCTTCTTTTTACTGAATTCAGAAAGTGGCCTGAATCTCATTGGACCTTTTATTGCACTCATTATTCTGTTGATCATCTCCTTTATGGTCTCAGGTGCCGAGGTCGCTTTTTTCTCTCTTACCCAGTCCAACATTCAGGACCTGAGGGATAAAAATCCCAAACTAGCCCACGGCATTATCCACTTATTGGAAGAGCATGAAAAATTGCTTGCCACCATTTTGATCACCAACAACTTTGTCAACGTTGCTGCGATTGTGGTGGCTTCTGGTATCCTAAGGTACTTCCAGACATTGCTGAGCTGGACAGATGCCCTCTTTTTTCTGTTAGAAATTGGCTTGGTAACCGCATTGCTGCTGTTTTTCGGAGAAATTATCCCGAAAGTATATGCCAACAAGAACCGGATTGCGCTCTTGAGGATCACCTATGGTCCTATTCGTTTCCTGCATAGATTCCTTACCCCCCTTTCCAATACCTTGATTAAGGGGACCAACTTTATCTACAAAAGGGTTAAAATTGAGGAGGCTGAAACTTCTTTGGATGACCTTCGAAATGCGATAAACATCACGTCCAAGGCAAGCAAAGCCAAGATCGGGGAGGCCAAGGATGAAGATATTCTGAAAGGCATTGTCAACTTTTCTAATATCACTGTGAAAAGCATCATGCGAGCCCGGGTAGATGTAGAAGCCATTGACATTTCATGGACCTTTGAGGAGTTGATACAATTTATCCAACGGAAGGGCCTTTCCCGCTTGCCTGTTTATGAAGAAAGTCTGGATCAGGTGAAAGGCATTCTGCACATCAAAGATCTCCTTCCCTTCCTCAAAAAAGGATCAGAAAAACCCTCCATCGAAGAAGTGATGCGAGATGCTTATTTCGTTCCAGAGAATAAAAAAATTGATGACCTACTCGATGAATTCAAAAGCCAAAGAATCCATATGGCCATCGTGGTAGATGAATTTGGAGGAACGGCCGGGATCATTACTCTGGAGGATGTAATTGAGGAGATTTTTGGGGAAATCAATGATGAGTTTGACAAAACCGACTGGGTGCATACCAAAATCAGTGAGCATGAACATCTTTTTGAGGGAAGAACACCTTTACACGACATCAGAAGAATCCTAGGCTTAGAAGAGAAAACCTTTGAGGATGCCCGTGGAGACAATGAAAGCCTTGGAGGGCTCATATTGGAATTAAATGGCTCCTTTCCTGAAATAAATAAAAAAATAACCTATCGGAATATTGATCTCGTCGTCAATGCTGTCAATAGAAAGCGAATTACGATGGTCAAAGTAATCCTTCACCCCGAAGAGGTAGAAAATGCCTAGAGCTAAGTTATGTTAGGCTAAAGGTTAAGGAGGGCAGGGGAAAAGTTCTGCAGGATACATATAGAATAAAATCAAAGCGGGAAATGGACATGAGCATGAAATGGGTCGTAGTCGTTCTTATACTTCTTACAAGTGGACTACTAGCTTGTGAGGAAGCAGCCCCCTTCGCCAGAAAATATGGGTACCATCGAATCGATACGCCTGAGGTAGAAGAACGAAGCTATCAGGTCTTTGATGAAGCTTCTTGTCCCTTCACCTTTGAATTCCCTTCCTACGGAAAAATAAGCAGAACATCCTCAGACTCCTGTTGGGCAGACATTCAAATGGAACCTTTCAACTTGAAATGGCATATCACGTATCGAAATGTCTACGAGACCCAGAAAGATTTGAATACTCACTTTGAGGAATACAGAAAGCTCGTCTATAAACACACCAAAAAGGCTACCAGAATACAGGAAAACCCTATACAAGGTCCTACAGGGAAAGGGACTATTTTCGAAATTGCCGGAAATGTGGGGACTCCAGCTCAGGTATTTTACGCAGATACGATCAATTCACAGGTTATGATTATGTCCTTGTACTTTAGGACAGCCCTGAAGAATGACTCATTGGCTCCGGTTATTTCTTATATGAAAGAGGAGGTCTCCCATGCTGTGCAGACCTTAAGATGGAAATAAGCTCTTAACCCATTAGACCAGGAGCAATTCACTGATCGCGAAGACAGCAAAGACAACTGAAGCTATTCCATTTGTGGTGAAAAAGGCCAGATTCACTCGCGAAAGATCATTGGGCTTCACGATTAGGTGTTGGTAGACCAACATTGAAATGAAAATGGTCGCTCCAGCCCAAAATACCCAACTTCCGTCCATCATCCACCCGAAGAGTATAATCATACTGGCTGTCAACATATGTAGCCAAATAGAAACGTTTAAAGCTCGGTTTTTTCCAAGAAGAGCTGGAATGCTATTCAGGTGATGCTCCTTGTCGAAGCCCTCATCTTGTAAGGCATAAATGATATCAAATCCACTCACCCAACTCAGGACAGCCAATCCAAGGATAATGGGTTCCCACTGGAAATGTGCAGTTACGGCAATAAAAGCCCCTACAGGTGCAAGTGCCAAGCCTATGCCCAACACCATGTGACACAGTGCTGTAAATCTTTTGGTGAGTGAGTATCCCAAAATCACCATCAACGCTACTGGGGATAAGGCAAAACAAAGAGGATTGATAAACCATGTTGTCCCCATGAAGAGAACGGAATTGGCTATGATAAAGATCAACGCCTGACGAGGGCTGATAACCCCCGCTGGAATTTCCCTTAGAGCTGTTCGGTTATTGGCCTTGTCGATGTCTCTATCTACATAGCGATTGAAGGCCATCGCAGCAGAACGCGCAAAGACCATACACAATACCACTAGAATCAAGGATTGCCACCAGGGCTTATCTGGTTCCAGTTGATTGATCCCCATATAATGAAACCCAAGAACCAAGCCCAACAAGGCGAAGGGTAGGGCGAAGATAGTGTGGGCAAACTTTACTAGCGAAAGATATTTTTTCATCAATAGAATGTTAAACCACCTATGGATACCATGAAATCTATCCAATGTTTAAACAAACTTACGGATAATCTGTTCCCTTGGCATTGATTTAATGATAAAAAACACAAGCGCTTCCTATTTGTGTGAGCTTTGAGTAAGCGAAACATCTCAAAAAGGGCTTAATAGGAAAATAAAAAATCTTAATATATAATTTTTTATATTCGTTCATGAGTAAAGTCTATCAGCTTTTTGTGTGTACCAGTCATAAGCCTCGTGTATTTGGAGGGGGATGTTGCAGTGATAAGGGGAGTGAGAATCTGGTATCAGAACTAGAAAAGCTGATTGCAGCTTACAAGCTAGAAGGCAAGGTCGTTGTGTCCGCTTCCTCCTGCCTCAAAAATTGCCTAAACGGTCCTAGTATGATGGTTATTCCCGGAAGAATCTGTTATGGGAAAGTCGGCCTGAAGGACTTAGAAAGAATTGTGAAAAGCCACTTTGTAGAGGGAAAACCAGTTCGAGATCTCATACGGGTTCCCACATCCTCTCTTCTAGGATAATCAGGTAAACCTACTGATCCAACCAAGCCTTAAACTTTTGTACTTTCTCCCGACTGACAAGAACTTCAGTGTCATCACCCGTGTGCTTCAGGTAAAGCCTTATTCTTCTTTGGGAGTAAGTTAAAATCTTTTCTATGGAGTCGATTCGACATAAATACTGGCGATTGACTCTGAAAAACTCATCTGGGTTAATTTTGTCTTCCAGTTCGTTGAGGGTATAGTCTAAAAAGAAACGCTGTCCGTCTCGGGTTTTGAACAAAGTCGCCTTGTCCTCACTATAAAAAAATAAGATATCAGAGACCGCGATGGGGTGGATGTGTTCTCCTCTTTTGACGACAAATCTGGTTTTGTAGGATTTCTCTTTTTGTGTAAGTAAGGCTTTAAGGGCTTGTAAATCTACTTTTACAGGGCTTTGGACCTTTTTCTCCCAAAATACTTTGACGAATTTATCCATAGCGGTTGCCAATTCTTCAAAGCTAATGGGTTTTAGCAAGTAGTCCACACTTTGCATCTTAAAGGCCTTGATGGCATAGTTGTCGTAAGCCGTGATGAAGATGATGGGGGCTTTGAGCTGGACCTTGTCGAAAATTCCAAAGCTGAGCCCGTCAGCGAGTTGTATGTCCATGAAGACAAGGTCAGGTGTCTCATTTTGATGGAACCATTCCACAGCTGATTGAATGGAGTCTAGGCTGGCAACGACCTTAATATGAGACTCATATTGATGAATCAGGTTGATCAATCGTTCTACCGCCAAGGGTTCGTCTTCTATAATTACTACCTTCATAAGGAATTTCCTTAGGACCTAAATTAACATATTGCTAAAGGAAAGGAAACCCCATTATCACCCAAGAAGTTTGAAACATATATGATTACTCGAATTGTCAGAATGGAGTTCAAGGAAGAATCCCTTGAAGCGTTTCACGAAATTTTCGAAAGTAGTAAGCAAGCCATCCGCTCCTTTCCTGGCTGTCATCAGTTAGAACTACATCAGGACGCTCATGATCCCAATGTAAGGTATACCTACAGCTTATGGGATAAGCAGGAAAGCTTAGACGCCTATCGAAAAAGTGAATTGTTTGGGAGCGTATGGCCTCGAACCAAGAAGCTCTTTGATGCCAAACCTCAAGCATTCTCTCTGATTCAGATCGAAAAAGTCTAATAATACTACATAGGTAATACGCGAGAAAGATTATACATAAATTGAACTTTACGAAATAAATAAGTATTGATAATTTTCCCTTCATCAAATCGAACTATAATAGGAACAGATGAAGGGTTTTATAGATAGGCTCAATCCCTTAAGGAAGGAGATTTCTGAAAGCGTCTCCCAGTCGGAGTTTTCAAGGCAGTTGTTGTTGTCGAGGTTTTTCCTCGTGTTTGCATCTGGAGGTTTATTGATCTTTGGGATACTATACAATATGATGGTACCAGAGAATCCAATGGATTTAACTTGGCATTATATCCAGGTTGCTTTCATGTTGTCTCTTCTGAGTGCCTCCTTTATCAGTGAGGGAATTAGGAAGAAAACATCTCAGTTAACGCAGGCTTCTTTGACTTTCATGACGGTTTATAGTTATTATCTCTACTTTATAACGGATCTTAATCCTTATCTTTTCCTGACAACTGTTACCTGTATATTGCTAATCTCAGCTTACCTTCCAACTTTGAGATTGCTGAATATCTATTTGGGTATCAATCTCTTTTCCATCCTCATATTTTGCTTTGTCCTTCCTCAGCATGTAGAACTGCTGGCGAAGTTTTACTCAGGATTTATGTACGGGATTTTGATTATGGTAACTTACATTACTGCCCGATTAAGTCTAAATAGCAAACTCCAATTAAAAGATAGAAGTAGCGAATTGGGAAGGGAAAAAACCTTTTTCAAATCTGTGGTGGAGAGTAGCAGTGATCTAATTTGGGCGATTGATGCTGAATACAAGCTACTGACTTACAATACTAAATTTGAAGAGGTATTTGAGACCCACTACCTTGCCACGGCAGAACCTGGCTTGGATTTGAAGCGTATAGAAGTCCCCCAGCTTTCCAATATTTCATGGATTGACCATTACAAAAGAGCATTATCTGGAGAGCCAGTTTTATTTAGTTCTTCCTTTAAAGTGGGAGAATCGACCACATGGTATGAATTCAGCCTGAATCCTATCAAAGAGGAAGGGAGAATTATAGGAATCGCAGTTTTTGGTCATAATATAACTTCTAGTGTGGAGCACGATCGGGAGAAAAAGACCATGGAAGACGAAATCCTGAAAACCAAAGAGCGATATACGCTGGCCATGGAAGGTTCGAACGATGCCTTGTGGGATTGGGACCTAATCAATGAAGAAATATTTCTTTCTCCTCGATTTAAGGAGATCATGGGCCGTGAGCATTACACCGATACAGTTACACCTGAGAAATGGATGAGTTGGGTTCATCCAGAAGATTATGCCACGGTGCTCAATAGATTTGTAGAGCACATCAAAGGCAAGACAGACCAACTGAATGGAGAATTTAGGTTGCGCCATTCAGATGGAAGCTATGTATGGGTCTTGGGTAAAGGTAGGGCGAGCAAAAATGAGGAAGGCCATTCAACTAGAATAACAGGTTCGCTTTCAGACATCACTGCTAGAAAGGAAACAGAAGGCCTGTTAGAGGGCTTCTTGGATACCACGAGAAATGGCATTTCCATGTTTAAGCCTCTGTTGGATGAACAAGAAGAAATCATTGACTTTGTCTGGACCTTGATCAACAAAGCCGGCGAGAAATTTACCCAGTTAAAGGCAGATCAATTGGTAGGCCAAAGAATGATGGATGTTTATACGGATGATCAGACAAAAATTCTTTTCCAAAGAATGAAGTCCGTGATGGAAAGTGGGCAACCTTTTGAATTCGAAGTTTGCTATGGAGAAGACCAACAAGGGGAAGAGGTTTGGTTCAACATCTTTATTGGTCGTACACATGAAGGACTTTCCTTAACCTATATCGATATAAGCAAGCGTAAGAAGGACGAAAATCAAATGGCCTTACTATCCTTGGTGGCCAGTAAAACCGATAATGGCGTGGTCATCACCAATGCCAAAGGAAAGGTTGAATGGGTGAATGAAGGCTTTACCAAGATTTCAGGCTATAGCCTCGAAGAAATGATAGGTAAGAAGCCTGGTATAGTCCTTCAAGGGCCCAAAACAGATAAGAAGGTTATTCAACGGATTTCTAAAAAACTGAAAGAACAAGTTACCTTTTCAGAAGAAATTCTAAACTATAGCAAGGAAGGCCAGCCCTATTGGGTTTCGCTCCACATGACTCCCATTTTTGACGAGAAGGGTAAATTGTTGCGATTTATCGCCCTTGAGAATGACATCACAGCCCAGAAAGAACATCAAAATGCCTTGAAAAAGGCGAAAAATGAGGCAGAAGCCGCTGCTGTTGCGAAGTCTGAATTTCTAGCCACCATGAGCCATGAAATTCGTACACCCATGAACGCAGTGATCGGTATGACTGGGCTATTGCTTGATTCTACCTTGGACAATGAACAAAGGGAATTTGTGGAGACCATTCGAATCAGTGGCGACAATCTCTTGACAGTTATCAATGACATCCTTGATTTCTCAAAAATCGATTCAGGTAAGCTTGAATTAGAAGCTCAAGCGTTTGATCTGGAAGAAACAGTCGAGGATGTCCTTGATCTATTAGGCTCAAAGGCACATGACAAAGGATTGGAGTTGGCTTACGATCCTAGTGATCAATTGCCTAGAAAGATCATTTCTGATCCTACCAGAATCAGCCAAGTGATGGTAAACCTGATCAACAATGCCATCAAATTTACCACAGAAGGAGAGGTCATTTTACGATCCGAAATACTAGAATATAGAGAAGGAAACAGATGCTTGTTGCAGTTTTCCGTAGCTGATACCGGAATTGGAATTCCTGAAGAAAAAATTGGGCGATTGTTTAAGTCCTTCTCACAGGTCGACGCATCTACTACCAGGAAATATGGCGGTACAGGGTTAGGGCTGGCGATATGTAAGAAACTGGTCCATATGATGAAGGGGGAAATCTGGATTGAAAGTACCTATGGAGAGGGATCGACCTTCTTTTTCACCGTGGAGGTGGAACTGGATAAAACGCCTGCCGAAGTCCTTAAACCAAGAAATATCAGAGGGAAAAAGGCCCTTTTGGTTGATGACAACAAAACGAACCTCAAGATTCTTGAGAAGCAGCTACAAAGCTGGGGAATAGAATCTGTGAGTGTGCAACATCCCTTTGAAGCCATTCCAACGCTAGAGCAAGATTCAAGTATTGATTTTGCGATCCTTGATATGCAGATGCCAGATCAAAATGGTATTGAGTTGGCCAAACAAATTAGAGCAAGCTTCAAGAAGGAATCTCTTCCCCTGATTATGCTGACCTCTATGGGTTCTTCCCTAAAAGCAGATGAAAAGGAGTTGTTTCATGCCTTTTTAAGTAAGCCTATTCGTAGGAAGTTATTGCTCCGTTATATTATTCAGACCTTCTCCAAGAATCAAAAGGCCATTGAGGAGTTGGCTAAGAATCGCAAAGGGAAATCCAGCCAACACGAAACCATTCAAAACATCAAAATCTTGATTGCTGAAGACAATGTTGTCAACCAGAAAGTTGCCACCAGAATACTTGCCAAACTTGGTTATAGTGCAGACATCGCGGCTAATGGTCAGGAGGCAGTTGATGCGATGGGAATGAGGTTTTACGACCTGGTCTTTATGGACATGCAAATGCCAGAAATGGACGGATTGACAGCGACAGGTGAAATACGCAAGAATTTCCTTCATAGAGAAGAATATCCCCTGATTGTAGCCATGACCGCCAATGCCTTAATTAGGGATCGAGAACGATGCATTGAAGCTGGAATGGACGATTACATTAGCAAGCCCGTCAAAATTGATCACATCCGTGATATGATGGAAAAATGGTTTACGGTTGAGGGTAAGCTTAAAATGGAAAGAAATAAGGAACCAGAAGCATAACCACAATGCCATATAAGATGGCAAGGGGAGTTCCTGCCTTGATGTAATCCGTAAATTTATACTTCCCGACACTCCAGACCATGGTATTGGTTTGGTAGCCAATCGGGGTCATAAAACTGGCGCTGGCAGCATAAGCAATGATCATGATAAAGGGCATGGGGCTGACATTGAGCTGGTTTGCTGTAACTAGAGCAATGGGAAAGACCAGGGCCGCCGCTGCAGAATTGGTAACCAATTCAGTAAGAACAACCGTCGTAATATAAATCCCAAAAAGGGTCAAATAAGGGTTGTCCATACCCGTCAGGTTGATGATATTCATCCCGATTTTAGAGGCAATACCTTGATTGACAAGTACCTTAGATAAGCCGAGGGAGCTTCCAATCATGAGGAATAGGGGAAGATTGAGGTTGTTTTTTAGGTCTTTGGTTTTGAGTAGGCCAAGGATAAGAAAGATAAAAATGTCGAGTAACATGGCCTTTAACAAAGACATGACTTGAAAGGCCACCATTACAATGCTGAGAAGGAAAATCCCAACGGCCAAATAACTCTCCCTAAAGTTGTAGGCCGACTCTGCCTCAACGGGACTGATGAGAATGAAGTTCTGAGAAATATTTTGGTGCTTGGCAAATTCCTGACCTACAGCCAAGACTAAGCTATCACCCGGCCTCAGCACAACTTGGCCCAATTTACCCGATATGTCTTCTTTTCCTCGGTTGAGAGCGACTACCACCGCGTCAAATTTCGTACGGAACTGCGCGTCTTTTATTTTTCTCCCAATGACAGGAGAGTTGTGCCTGATAACGACCTCTTGAAGATTTGATTTCAGGATATCGTCCATCCCTTCTTCTAGGATCTCCAAACCATCAAATTTTCTTAGCTCTTGAATCTGATTGATGTCCCCCGTAAATACGAGCCGATCTCTTTCCTCTAATTTTTCATCTGGGGTTACAGGAGAAATAAGTTGGTTGTTTCGAATGATCTCTGCCAAGAACAGATGATCCATGTTTCTGAGACCATTCTCTTCGATACTTTTTCCTATTAGTCTAGATTTTTGGGAGACTCGAACTTCTAGGAAGAATTTTTTTTCCTCTTCTTCTTCATCCATTGTATTGTAGGGGAGAAGTCTTGGGAGAATGAGGAGTAAATAAATTCCACCAATCAGGACTAGCGGAATGCCAACATAGATAAAATCATAGAATCCTAAGGGTTCCATCCCTTCTTCTACCATAAAACTGTTGATGATCAAGTTGGTAGAAGTTCCAATTAGGGTAAGTACGCCCCCCATTATAGCTGAATAAGAAAGAGGGATGAGGAACTTCGACGGGACAAAGTGCTTGTTGCTTTGAATGATTCCCATAAGAGAAGCTACAACAGCCGTGTTGTTCAAATGAGAAGAAAGGATAATAGAGAGACTTGACATCCTAAAAATGGACCAGCCCCGTTTGCCTGGAACGAAAATCTGTCTAGATAAAATTGGAATAAACGCGGACCGCTCAATTACAGCCGATACTTGTAGGAGAAGAATCAAGGCAATGAGGGCCTCGTTGGTGAATGAATCGAGGAGTTGGTTGGTGTCAATAAATCCCAGAAACAGGCATACACACACAGCTCCTATAAAAAGAAGTGATGCATTGATTTCTGTGGTGATAAGGAGGATTACAAGGAGACAAAAAATAAATCCTATTAACAATTGACCCATAACGACGTCTCAACCAGTATCAGAGGATGCCAATTAAATGAAAAAGTCATTTACCAAGAAGTAGCAGGCCTGATGTGGATGTAAGATTGCAAACCAAATACGGGGATTCTTCCATCAGAAAAATCCCCGTTTGATTCAACTACGAATAATATTGGAGAATCGGTTATTTTCTGAGGGCCAATCGCATGAGATACATATCAGCTGTCATATAAATATGCTTTTGGCCAGGCCCGAAGGCGCAGTTCGCAGTAGCTTGTCCTGTACGAATGGTCCCAAGGTGCTCACCTTCAGGGCTAATCAACAAGACGCCACCGGGTCCTGTAGCAAAAAGAGTTCCATCCTTGTGAACCTTCAATCCATCAGGGAGACCAGGATTGTCTTCCCCTACTAGGTCTGTTTTATCTAGCAATAATCTTTCCCCTGCAATTTCTTGTTTGTCATCCAAATCATAAGCCATCCAAACCGCCTTTTTAGGGTCAGAATTTGCGACATATAGTATGTTTTCGTCTGGCGAAAGGGCAATTCCATTGGGTCTTGTCAAGTTATCTACCAGCAGGTGCACCTGACCTTCAGGATCTACCTTGTATACCCCCTGATAATCGAGTTCTCTTTCAGGATCGGCTTCCCCCTTTGGCAAGCCATAAGGAGGGTCCGTAAAATAAAGATTGCCCTTGCTGTCCATACATAGGTCATTGGGGCTGTTGAAACGCTTCACATCATAGCGGTCTGCAACCGTTTCAAAGGCGGAAGCGGGTTTATCTGTGGAGGCTCCCATGCGGGCTACTCTTCTATCTCCGTGTTGGCAAAGTAATAGTCTCCCATCGGGATCAATCAATAGGCCATTCGCCCCTTCTCTTGAGCCTTCATCCCCCGTATAGCCAGAAGGATCAAGATAAATGCTTACTCCTTCTCCTTCAGCCCATTTATAGACCTTGTTCTCGGGAACATCTGAAAAAAGCAAAAATCCTCCGTTTGGAACCCAAATAGGTCCTTCCGACCAATTGTATCCTTCTCCCAAAATTTCAAGGGTATCTTCCTGTGAAATATAATCTGAGAAAGATACGGCAGATGCAGCATGAGAATCGTGGGTATCAGCATGCTTGGAGTCTTGGCTGGATTCAGATTGACAGGAAGCCAATACCAGCGCAGTAATCAGAATGGCAAATCGCATAGGTGGTAGTAGATGGATGTTGAAAAATGGCGAAAAAATGCCTTACAGGCCCAATTGCCTACAAGATCAGGTGAAAATCCACCCGATTATTGAGGTATTTTTCTTCGGGATTTCCTGAAACAGGTTGAATATTCCCAAACCCATAGTAGGTGAGTCGGTAAGGAGCAATTCCACGAGAAATAAGAATGGCCCGAATTTGTCTGGCTCTCCACTCGGAGATTTCTATATTCTGATAAATCGTACCTGGGTTATCAGAATGACCTCTGAGCGAAAGTCGTATGGTCGGATTCTTTCGTAGAATGATATAAATTCTCTTTAATTCCGAGAAGGCAGTTGAGTCAAGGTCAACAGCTCTCTTTTCAAAATAGATACTTGAAATCAGGGTTGCAGGGGCATTGATGTCGTCTGGGGTAACGTATCCTCCAGAGGTGCCCAATAGGACATTGAGGGTGATTTCCTGTTCCTTTGGCTTTTTGAGAAGGTTGACTTCCTTTAAAGAAATTCTGAAACCTTCTGCTCTCGTTTCTACCAAGTATAAGGCTCCCACTGGCAATTGGAGGACATAGCCCTCCTCCATATTTCCCTTAGCAATGGCCACTACATGTCCTGTTGCTCCTACCTTTGCTTGCACAATGGCAGGCATAGGCTCCATATTTTGTTGATTGGCAACTTGTACGGTGACCTTAATTTTATCCGTTTTCGTACTATCCTGTCCAAAGATTGAAAGGGGTAAAGCTGTGATTATCAGGATCACAAGCATCAAAAAGGAGAAGTAGGAAAACTGGGAAATTGATTTCATATCGTTGACAGAAGCAGGAAAATCAGGCCTAAAGTAAGGATTTTCCGCCTTTTTGTTATACAATTTCTATTTTCACAAAAATCCTTAACAATTTTACAACTTAACAGGGGCAAATATTGACATGCTGAATTTCAAAGCTTTTACCTTCAATGCCTACCAGGAAAATACGTATGTCATCTTCAATGACCAGAAGGAGTGTGCTATTATAGATCCGGGTTGTTATTCCAAGACGGAACAGGAACAACTGCTCTCTTACATTCAGGAGAATGAGTTGATCCCTAGGTATCTCCTGAATACCCACGGGCACATTGACCACATGCTAGGCAATCGCTACGTCAAGGATACTTTTGACATTCCCTTCCTTACCCATGAGCTGGTGATCAATGAATTGGAAGCGACAAAAGCCTACGGTGCTATGTTTGGTTTCTCTCCTGCACCCTCACCTCCGCCCGACAAGTTGGTGGATGAAGGAGATGTAATTGCCCTAGGAGATGAGGAAATCAAGGTCATTTTTACGCCGGGACACTCTGCAGGACATATTAGCTTTTATCATGAGGCCAGTGCCCAACTCTTCTCAGGAGATGTATTGTTCCAGGGAAGTATCGGAAGGACAGATTTGCCAGGAGGAGATTATCCTACCTTGATGCGGACGATATTCCAAAAACTGATTCCCTTGGGAAGTGAAGTCATTGTTTATCCGGGTCATGGACCTTCAACGACCATCGAGCAGGAAATCGCTTCCAATCCCTTTGTACGTCAACATTGGCTGGAATTTTTTCCAGAAGCTTAACAATCAGGTCGTTGACAGCGTTTCTTCATTATGCGCCATTTTGCCGAACTCGTCACCCAATTAGACCAAACCAACAAGACCAACGCCAAAATACAGGCGATGGTAAACTATTTGGAACGGGCTGAAGAGGAGGACAAGATATGGATGATGGCCATGTTCAGCCATCGTAGGCCCAGAAGGTCCGTTAAAACCACCTTGATGCGTGAATGGGCCTCAGAAATTACAGGTATTCCGCTTTGGCTGGTAGAGGACAGCTATCATATCGTTGGTGATTTGGCTGAAACGCTTTCCTTGATCCTTCCTCCGCCCACAGAAGAGGAGCGCGAAGAAAAATCATTAAGGGAATGGATGGCCTTCCTGATTAACTTAAAAGATAAGGAAGAGGAGGAGAAAAAAGAGGCGCTTACTCATGCATGGTCTCAATTGACGCAGCGAGAACGCTTTGTCTTTAATAAGTTGATCACGGGTGGTTTCCGATTGGGCGTATCCCAAAAACTGTTGGTCAAAGCCTTGGCCAAGCATACGGGTATGGATGAAAATGCCGTAGCACATCGGCTAATGGGAGCTTGGACGCCAGATACGACGACTTTTTCAGATCTACTTTTAAGTGAAGACATAGGAGATGATTTATCTAGGCCTTATCCTTTTTACCTGGCTTATCAATTAGATGAAAAACCCGAAGTACTAGGGAGACCTGACGAATGGCAAGCGGAATGGAAATGGGATGGAATTCGCTCCCAATTGATCAAGCGAGAAGGAGAATGGTACCTGTGGAGCCGTGGAGAAGAATTGATCACAGATAAATTTCCCGAACTCAAGGAATTGATTCCTCATCTGCCAAATGGGGTAGCGATTGACGGAGAATTGCTTCCATTTAAGGAGGGGAGGCCCCTGAGTTTTAATGTGCTGCAAACCCGAATTGGGCGAAAAAATGTAAGCAAAAAGCACCTTAAAGAAGCTCCCTGCTTGATCATGGCCTACGATCTCATGGAATGGGAAGGAGAGGATATTAGACAGCGCCCCATGGCCGAAAGGCGAACTTTATTGGAACGACTGGTGGCGGAAACGAACAGGCAAGACCAGTTGAAACTATCTCCGATTGCAGCATTTTCTTCTTGGGAGGAGTTGGCGAACCTAAGAGAAGAGTCGAGAGAGCGATTTGCTGAAGGGCTAATGCTCAAGCGAAAGGACTCTCCCTATAAAGTGGGTCGAAAAAGAGGGGACTGGTGGAAATGGAAAGTTGATCCGCTGACGGTAGATGCGGTGATGATCTATGCCCAGCGTGGTCATGGACGAAGGGCCAACCTCTTTTCAGATTATACCTTTGCTGTTTGGGATGGAGACAATTTGGTACCCTTTACCAAAGCTTATTCTGGCTTGACAGATGCAGAAATGAAGAAGGTCGATGCCTGGATCAAGAAAAACACCCTTGAGCGCTTCGGCCCCGTTCGTTCTGTCAAGGGAGAGCTGGTCTTTGAAATTGGCTTCGAGGGGATTAACCGTTCGAAACGACATAAATCTGGTGTTGCCTTAAGATTCCCTAGGATGCTACGTTGGCGAACCGACAAGCCCGCTAGTGAAGCCAATACACTGGAGGATTTACACGCCTTGTTGATGGAATAACCTCATTTTTCGATATTTTTATCCCTCGCCTTTGAGGATTTTCTCAAATAGAGATATTTTCATATCTGAACAGGAATATTGCTCCTGCGCTACTACTTCCCCTGTGTCTCAATAGCTGAAATTAATTAGGTCTATCTATGAAAATTGTTGCTTCATTACTCTTACTCATTCTTTGTTCCCTTGGTCTGAACGCCCAGCTCACCACAGGTTTCAATTATCAAGCAGTAGCCAGAGACGGATCTGGTAACATACTGGCCAATTCCTCGGTAAACCTTCGTTTTGAGATCAGGGAATCTTCTGCTACCGGAACGGTGGTCTATGATGAGACACACGCCATTACCACCAATGATTATGGATTGGTTCATTTGATTCTTGGCAATGGGAATACAAGTTCGGGCAGTTTTAATGGGATCAATTGGGCTTCAGCTCCCCACTTTTTGTTGGTAGAAATGAATGGAATGGCAATCGATACCGCTCAATTTCAAGATGTTCCTTATGCCAGGGTTGCGACTGCTATGGAGTTGGGGAACTTATCTGATGTAAATGGTTCTCCAATGTTAGATCAGGTATTGACATGGGATGGTTCTCAATGGGTTCCGGCTACGCAGGCAGATGCAGATCCCACCAATGAGCTTCAAAGTCTTTCTATTGTAGGCAACAACTTATCCATCAGTGGTGGGAATACTGTTTCAATTCCAGGCTTCTCTGGTTCTGTTGCTGGAGGGGACTTGGGTGGAACTTATCCCAATCCCACTGTAATTGCCTTACGAGGGACAAGTATTAGCTCTTTAACTCCATCGATAGGGCAAGTGCTTCAATTCAACGGTTCCCAATGGGCCCCTTCTGCTTTTAGCAGTGCTTCATGGCTTATGAGTGGTAATAACATTTACTATGACGCAGGTAACGTAGGAGTTGGGACTAATAACCCATTGACCAATTTTCATGTTGGAGCGGGAGATCTGGTTCTTTTTGGAGGGGATTTGTCTACGAGTGGGAGCAAAATGTTTTTCAATGGGTCCAATGGAGCTTTGACTGGTGGACAAATAGGAGGGTATAATCCTGCCGATACGACTAATTTGAATTCCTTCTCTTGGGGGAATGAGACAAAAGCTAAAGGAGAACATTCGGCGGCCTTTAACTGGAAAACCAGAGCATTGGGAAACTATAGTTTTGCAGCAGGTTTTGATACCTATTCTCCTGCTTATTTGCAAACGACCATCGGACGATACAATGTCATCAATACAGGTAGTGTGGCTACTTGGGTCTCCACACAACCTCTCTTTGTGATCGGTAACGGATTAGGGAATTTTAATAGGAACAATGCATTGACCCTTTTGAAGGATGGGAGATTGGGATTGAATGAGGCGGCCCCTTCCTTCTTTTTTCATATGAAGAATTTTGACCTGTCTACCCGATCCATCTACATAGACCAACATGCTACTACTACTTCCTCTTCCCCTCAATATGGTTTTTACCTAGACCTGGACAACTTTAATTCAGGTAGTTTGGCGGAGGTCTATGGAGTATTCGCTGATGTGCGTAACGCGGGTGAAGTAGCTTACGGGCTTTATGGATATGGCTTAAGCGAAGCAAGCAATAGTGCCCATGCTTATGGTGTCAGGGCTATGGCAGAAAATGACAATGGTAGCGGTGATGCCTATGGGATTTTTGCCTCTGTGCTTTCAAGTTCCTCAAGTGGGACAACATATGCAGGCTATTTTTCGGGGGATGTCTTTTCGACAGGTGCATATCTTCCCTCAGATATTAGCCTGAAAACCGGAATCGAATCTAGTCCTAGTGTATTAAATAAGATCGTCAAGTTACAGATCAAGTCCTATTCCTACAGAACAGATGATTTTCCAGATATGAATCTTCCTACAGGAAAGAGAACAGGATTTATCGCGCAGGATATTCAGAAATTCATGCCCGAACTAGTCAAAGCAAGTACAGCACCAGCGGCAACAGAGGAAGAACTTCAAAGAGGAGCGAGTCAAACAGAAGACGTCCATTACCAGGCAGTCGATTATGCGGGAATGGTCCCCTATCTCACCAAGGCCATTCAGGAGCAACAGGCCATTATCGAAGCACTAAAGGACCAAATGAAGGACATGCAGGCTGAAATTCAGCAGTTGAAAAATAACTGATCTCAATTTTTAGGATAAGAAAAATCGCGGGAAGTAGTTATGATTCAATCAGAAGGCTACTTCCTTTTTAGTTAGGGATTACCTTCTATCCTTCAACCCTTTTACTATTTCACGCTCTTTTACCCAAAGCCTCCTCCCTATGAAGATCAATTGGAAATACGCCCTCGGAGAAATCATCATTGTCATCATTGGTATATCTCTCGCCTTTTTACTCAACAATTGGGGAGAATCTCTCAAAGAAAGGAAGGTAAAGCAATTGTACCTGGAAAGCTTGAAAAGTGATATAGAAGTCGAGATGAACCACCTATCGGAAAATCAAAAGGCGATCAACATCAAGTTAGGTCAGATCCGTCAACTGATGCCACATATGGGAAGAGCTTTACCGGGTAGAGATTCTATGGGGAAGAAACTGTTTCAGATTGCCAATTCCATTTCCTTTAAACCTGAAACGAATACCTATCAAACCCTGGTGAATTCTGGTGATTTAAAACTAATCGACAAGTTTGAACTACGCCGTCAGATTGAGCAGCATTACAACCAACATCAGGAAATTCAAAATAGCTACAAACGTCTTGAACATATTCATTCAAGCTATTTAGCGGATTTTTTTGTGTACGAACTTGATTATGGCAAACTCAGGCAGGGTAACAACGACTTCCTTGATAAGCCCCTCTTAAGTAATATCCTCTCCTCCATTATGGGCGCTTACATGATTGCTTTGGATGCTAATCAAAGTTGTATGAACAGCAATGAAAGGCTTCTAAAGACGATCAACTCAGAATTATCTAGTTAATATTCTTTTGATTGTTGATCGTAGCTTATTTTCCCCGACTTACGATGCGAGGCTTACGTGCAAAGGATTTGCTTGGGAGAGGAAAAGTATGACGAATTGCGTAAAGATATGGCTCTGAGTATTTTCTATGATGGAAAAGTTGAGGGTTTTTCTTAATATGCACCTAGCGACGCGCATTTTTCCCTTGACATTTCTCGCCCAGTATTATTCCCGATACTTAGTCGCTTTAATTTGTATATATTCTTCTTGACAGGCTATTGGTGTCACCAATAACCCAACCACTTATTGGGGTAGGTCACCAGTTTTTGCTCAAATCAAACTGCTTACAAACTCCTGCTTTTGAAAAAGCAAGATGGAAAGTATGATATATGTGCGTCTGTTATGAGGCAGGATTTTCAATTTTAATCTTCTATATACCCCAATTACAATGATGAAAACCAATCTGACTTTTCTGCTATTTTGCTTGCTTAGCATCGGTATGTATGCCCAACTGACAAGTGGCTTTACCTATCAGGCTGTTGCTCGTGATGCTTCGGGTTCTATTCTTGCGAATACTGCCATTAACCTAAGATTTGACATCAAGGAAACCACCCCTTCTGGTACCTTGGTCTATTCTGAAACGCACACACCAACCACCAATGATTTCGGCCTGTTTAATTTGGTCCTTGGAGATGGAACGATCAACAATGGGACCTTTGATGGAATTGATTGGGCTTCGAATCCTCATTTTTTGATTGTAGAATTAAATGGATCCAAGATTGATACCTCTCAATTTCAGGCAGTCCCTTACAGCAAGTTGGCGACTGACATGGATCTGGAGGACCTCCAAAATGTGGGTGGGACACCTTCCAATAATGATGTGCTACAATGGGACGGAACACAATGGGTTCCTTCGACTGTTTCGGGCGGAACCTCCTATACCGCCGGGAATGGAATCAGCATTGCTGGTAATATTATCACCAATACGGGTGATGCAGATGCTGATCCTCTTAATGAGCTTCAGACCCTTTCCATCACTGGAAATAACCTATCTATCTCTGGTGGAAATACAGTAACCCTTCCTGCCGGAGGAGGAGGGACTACCTATACTGCTGGAACGGGGATTTCCCTTGTAGGAGGTACCGTGATTACCAATACGGGTGATACAGATGGTAGTGATGACATTACTACCTCTACCTTGGCCGGGGGAGATGTTGATGGGACATTTCCCACCTTGACAGTAGATGGGCTCCAGGGAATTCCCTTGCCAGTTGGCTCACCTAGCAACAATAATATTCTGAAGTATAATTCTGCCCAGGCTGCTTGGAGCTACACATTTGATGAGGTAGACGATGCTGATGCTGACCCTGTAAACGAGTTGCAAACGCTAGCGATATCGGGTAATACCTTGTCTATCTCTAATGGAAACAATGTAATCATTCCATCTTTTAGTGGATCTGCTGCTGGAGGAGATTTGAGTGGGTTTTATCCCAATCCAACAGTAAGTGGTATTCAGGGAGGAAGCGTTTCCGCTGCAGCTCCATTATCTGGAGAAATCCTAAAATGGAATGGAACTCAATGGGTGCCTTCTCCTGACGATGATACAGATGCAGATAGCGATCCTACCAATGAACTTCAGACCCTTACCCTTTTGGGAAATACTCTTACGCTATCCCAAAGTACTTCGGTGGTCCTTCCTTCCTATTTGGCAGGTACAGGCATTGATATCACGGGCAATGTGATTTCCAATACAGGGGACATAGACCCTTTAGATGATATCACCATTGGTTCACCAGCCGGAGGGGACTTAGGTGGCCTTTTCCCTTTCCCAACCGTATCAGGTCTTCAGGGTATTCCGGTAACTTCCTCTGCCCCTAGTAACAACAATATATTGAAATATGATGGGGTTCAGGCTTCCTGGATTTTGTCAAGTGATGAAGTGGATGATGCAGATAGCGATCCTACAAACGAGCTTCAGACCCTTTCTATTTCTGGCAATACCTTATCTATTTCTAATGGCAATTCCATTGCTGTTCCAGCTTCTCTATGGTCTCAATCTGGAAATGACATCTATTACAATGGGGCAAATGTGGGGATTGGGTTAACCGATCCAGAATTTGGTTTACATGTGGATTTATTTGAGGACGTCTTGTTTGGAAGTAGTTCTACCTCAACAGGGGCTAAGTTTTTCTACGATTCAAATCAAGGGGCATTAAAAGGAGGAAGGATACTCGCTAATGCGATTCCTGATAGCATGGAGCTATACTCATTTGCTTGGGGATATGAACCCAAGGCTTTAGGTAACTATTCTGCCGCTTTCAATTTTCAATCTCGCGCTGAGGGAAGCTTAAGCTTTGCCGCTGGATTACGCAATTATGCGGATACTTATATTCAGTTTGCCTTAGGAAGATACAATGAAAGGAGCACAGGATCTAGAACTGCCTGGAACAGTAGTGATCCTTTGTTTGTGGTAGGGAATGGGACGAGTAACTTCAATAGGAATAACGCTTTTACCATACGAAAAGACGGAAGAATAGGAGTCAACGAAGCTACACCTACCTATTTGCTTGATGTCGAAAATGATGACTTGTCTACACGCTCACTCTATATAGACCATAACGCAACTGCCACCAATGCGGGTTCCCAATACGGTGTTTTTGTAGATATGGATAAGTCTTTTGCTACCGCCAATTCCACCTTCGCCTACGGCCTTTACTCTGATTCCAGAAATGATGGAGGTTACGCTTATGGAGCTTATGTATTTGGTACCACGCTCGCATCGAATAATGCCATTGCTTATGGGCTAAGAGCTGTAGCAAACAATGACAATGGAACGGGTGCTGTATATGGTGTGTACGCTTCCTTATTTACAAGTACATCTTCAGGTTCAGAGTATGCAGGTTTTTTTGCAGGAGACGTATTTGCTACAGGTTCTTACCTGCCCTCTGATCTTAGCTTGAAATCGGGTGTTACGCCTAGTACATCCGTCCTTTCTAAAGTGCTACAGCTTCAAGTCAGCCATTACACTTACAATACAGATGCCTACCCCGATATGAATCTCCCCAAGGGAAATCGCACAGGCTTTATTGCTCAGAATGTGGAGAAGCTCATGCCAGAACTGATAAAGGAATCGATGGCTCCTGCAGCGACACCTGAGGAACTGGAAAATGGAGCGACCCAAACAGAAGACGTTCATTTTACGGCAGTAGACTATGCAGGATTGGTTCCCTATCTGACCAAGGCTATACAGGAACAACAAGAAATGATCGAGGCCATGGACCAACGCATAAAGCAATTGGAGGCGCAGGTTCGGCAATTGTCTGATAAATAAGCTAGGCAGTGTGGGGTAGGTTGATGCCCCACACTTGCTTCTCCACTTATAGGCGAATGAAGCCAGTTGTTAAGAGAGGTAGAGCGATTGTGAATTGTACAACTGGATTCCTTAGATCATATGCTAACATAAATGACCTAAAGTACTCCGTCTGATTTTTGTCCAACAGACCCCATTAACAATAACATATTTCCGATTTCTTGAATGAGATGCGCAGGCAATTGTTCTGGAATCAATTACCCCAAAACAACTAAACAAATGAAAAAGACCCTTATCCTACTCACCCTGGCCTTGGCTACGATGGCTGCCCAGGCACAGTTAACGACTGGATTTAATTACCAAGCCGTTGCCAGAGATGCTGCAGGAAATATCCTAGCCAATACTGCTATTAACCTAAGATTTGAGATCAAGGAAGCTACTCCTGGCGGAACCCTTGTCTATTCTGAAACGCATTCCCCTACTACCAATGATTTTGGTTTATTTAACCTCGCCATTGGTGGAGGAACAGTGAGTGTCGGTACTTTTGATGATATCGTATGGGAAGCAAATCCCCATTATTTAATTGTGGAATTGAATGGAGCTAAAATTGATACTTCTCAATTCCAGGCTGTTCCCTATGCCAAGGTAGCTACAGCTATGAACTTGGAAAGCCTCACGGATGTGAATTCTACTTCTCCTGTGGTCGGAGATGTCCTCAAATGGGATGGTAGTCGATGGTCCACAGCCATGGATGATTCCGATGATGCTGATGCCGACCCCACTAACGAATTGCAAACACTTTCTATTTCTGGAAGTGACCTATCTATCTCTTCAGGGAATACAGTTACCATCCCTTCCCTTGTAGGAACTGTTGCTGGAGGGGATTTAGCGGGTACTTATCCCAACCCAGAAGTAGTAGGAATCCAAGGAGTCAGCGTAAGTGGAACGACTCCTTCCAATGGGCAAGTCCTTCAATATAATGGAAGTGCCTATGCGCCGACAAGCCTTACAGAAGGGCTTTGGACAGAAAACGGATCAGATATTTATTACAACTCAGGAAATGTGGGAATTGGCTTGAATAATCCCTTGGTAGGCTTTCACATTGATTTAGGTGAAGATGTTCTCTTCGGAGCAAATAATACCTCTACAGGTTCAAAATTATTTTATGATTCTTCGAAGGGGGGATTGATTGGAGGAAGAATAGGCAATTACAATCCTGTCGATAGTGTCGATTTTTATGCTATCGCTTGGGGCTTTGAGCCAGTTGCCCGAGGGGACTACTCTGCTGCCTTTAACTCTCAATCAAGGGCATATGGAAACCTGAGCTTTGCCGCTGGATTTAGAAGTTACTCTGATACCTACATTCAAACCACTTTTGGACGATACAATACGCGTTACATCGGTTCTATTAATACCTGGGTAGGGGACGACCCATTGTTTGTGATTGGAAATGGGACGAGTAACTCAAATCGTAACAATGCACTAACCATTCGTAAAGATGGAAGAATAGGGCTTAATGACCCCGTACCAACCTATTTTTTGGACATGGAGAATAATGATATTTCAACCAGGTCCATTTATATCGACCACAATGCTACGCTGAGCTCCTCTTCTACTCAGTATGGAGTATACATAGATCTAGATAAGACTTCCGCCTCATCTACAACTACATCCTATGGTGTATTCGTATCACAGCTGAATGAGGGAGGTACTTCTTATGGCTTATATGGTTCCTCCAATACAGATGCAACGGGCTCTCAGGCTGCTTATGGCGTTCGCGCCTTGGCCGATAATGACAATGGGACAGGAGTCGCTTATGCTGTATACGCTTCTGCATCTGATGCAGGCTCGACCAGTACAGGGGTCGTATATGCTGGATATTTTTCTGGAAATGTCTTTACCACTGGTTCCTTCCTTCCTTCTGATCAAAACCTAAAATCTAATATCGCCCCTACATCTTCGGTACTGGATAAAGTGCTACAATTACAAATCAGCAATTATACCTACAACAGAGATCTATACCCACATATGAACCTACCAAAAGGCCAAAGAACAGGCTTTATGGCCCAGGATGTAGCTAAGTTGATGCCTGAACTAGTCGAACAAGCCACTCAACCCGCAATTACCCAAGAGGAAATTGAAGGGGGAGCAGTTCCAGGCGAGGAGGTGAATTTCCAATCAGTGGATTATGCAGGTATGGTTCCGTATCTTGTTAAAGCCATCCAGGAGCAACAGGCTCAAATCGAAGAACTAAAAGCAGAGATTCAACAACTAAAAAATAACTAATGAGAACAATCATCTTCACAAGTCTTTTCCTTGCAAGCCTTTTGTCCCTACAGGCCCAAAGCCTTAGTCGCCAAGTAATAGGTACGGCAGGAAGCGATAATCCTCAGCTATCCTACACAGTTGGAGAGACGGTCATTCAAACTGCGGTTTCGGGTTCGTTCATTTTGACACAGGGTTTCCAACAGCCAGATCAACTCGCAGTCAATAATGAAAAAACTATTCAAGTCTCAGTAGATTACAAACTATACCCTAATCCCTCTCATGACTGGATGGTATTGGAGCTAAGTTCTACCAAGGACCTTGATCTAAAGATCGATATTGTGGATATGGCGGGAAGATTAGTCGAGAAAGACCAAGGGATGAAAGTTTCCGGAACAGCGTCTCAACAATTTGATGTGTCAAATTTTGCTGCTGGAAGTTACTTGCTAAGGATCAAAACTTCGACTGGACAAGCTGTGAAGACCCTGAAGTTTGAAAGACTAGATTAGGTATCCTATTGGGACATGTAAAAACGATCATGTTTGTTCCAACATGGATTGTTTCGTTTTGGCTAATTTTTGTCAAAATATTGCTAATAAAAAAGGCCATCCAATTTGTTGGGTGGCCTTTTTGTGTAAAAGTGTAAAATTGTGTGTATGGGTCTGAATTTCAGCTTGTTGTGTTGATGCGGTTTACTTGTTTATATTTTGGAGAAGGGAAAGGTCCCAATTGCTACTTCAATGAAATTCATACTATTAGCAAGGTCGTACATTACCAATAATTTAAATAAATGGTAAATATTTATTAATTTCTTACTACAGCCCCCTGTTTTTGGCTGAAAGATTAACTAAACCAATTCCATCCATGATGAAGAAACTACTATCTTTGGGATGGCTATTTTTTATCGGTCTCGCAATTGGACAACTATCTGCACAGCAGAAAGTTAGCGGCGTTGTAACCGATACAGATGGTCAGCCCGTCATTGGAGCAAGTGTCATTGAAAAAGGTACGACCAACGGTATTACCAGTGACAACCAGGGAAGATATTCCCTTACCGTAGGAGAGAATGCAACTCTTCTTTTTACCTACATCGGCAAGGCTACTATTGAAGAAGCCGTAAGTGGTAGATCCACCATTAATGTTGAAATGAAGGCTTCCGAAGAATATTTGGACGAAGTTATCATTACCGCCCTAGGTTTTGAGTTGAAAAAGGATGAGACAGGAACAACCGCTTCCAATGTCCGAGCCTCCGACATCAACCGTTCGGGTGAAGTCAACTTTCTGAACTCCCTTGGTGCAAAAGCATCGAATGTCCAGATCGCCAGAACCAATGGCGACCCAGGGGCAGGTTCCACTATTAGAATCCGAGGTGCCAATTCCGTTTTGGGATCATCCAATCCCTTGATCATTCTTGATGGTATTCCCATTGACAATTCAACTACCTATGGAGGAGGAAATAACTCTACAGGTGGGCGTACAGGTGGGGTATCTCAGCAATCTCGTTTGAACGACCTAAACCCTGCAGATATTGAATCTGTCAACATTCTAAAAGGAGCCTCTGCAGCTGCCCTTTGGGGAGCACGTGCTTCTAATGGGGTAATTGTAATTACCACAAAGCAGGGTGCAGCTGGTCGCGTCAACATCAACTTCAAGTCTACTGTTTCCTTCGACTGGGTAAACCAACGTTATGATCTTCAGGATACCTACGGACAAGGACGTGGAGGTAGCTACAGTCCCACCGGAGCGGAAGCATGGGGAGATTACATCCCAGATCGCGCTGGTGGAGCAGATGAGGTAGATCAATCAGGACAACGTTTTGTCTCAGAAAGTGGCAATGTTTATTACCCCATTACACAAAAGAATGCCACCGATACCTATCTCGACTCCAATTGGGACGGGGTCTTCCAAACAGGAGGATTTTTCCAGAATGACCTAACTGTGAGTGGGGGAAACAATAAGTTGACCTATTTCCTAAGCTTAGGGAGAGTTGATCAGGAAGGGATCATTCGTGAAAGTGATTACGATCGAACCAACTTCCGTCTCAATAACAAATTCTTTGCAACCGACTGGTTGACAATTGAATCAAGAGCGAGTTTTGCCAATATTCAATCCAATAGGGTGCAGCAAAGCTCCAATACAGCTGGTCTACTCTTAGGTTTACTGAGAACACCAGCAGATTTTGACCAGTCAGATTATATAGGAACCTATTTCAATTCGGGAGGAGAATCTTTCCCCTTGAGACAGCGCTCTTATCGTAGGTATTTGGGGAATAACAACAACCCTACCTACAACAATCCCCTTTGGACCATCAATGAGCAAACGGCTAACTCAACTGTTAACCGCTCGATCTTCTCGACCAAAATTGATATTACGCCCTTCGATTTTATGAAGGTAACCCTACGTGGTGGCCTCGATACATATACTGATGCGCGTGAGTACTTCTTCCCCATTAGTTCTGCAGGTTCTCGACAGAATGGTATTTTCTCAGAGGATTTGATCAGAAGGCAGGAGTTAAACTTCGATGCGATAGCGCGGGGTAACTTCCAGATAACGGATGACATTGACCTGAGTACGACTATTGGTTGGAACATCAATGACCGTCAGAGGAGAATTAACAATTCTGAAATCGTAGGCTTCCTCGTCAATATCCGTAAGCCAACCACTGAATTGAACTCAGCCGCTGAGAGTTCGACCATTGGCAACTCGAAGTTGAACATTAGATCTAACCGTGGGTATGCGGTTTTCGGCTTTGATCTTTATGACGAGGTATTTGTTACCTTATCTGGAACATCTGAGGCATCATCTACCTATTCTCGAAACTTCTTCTATCCTGCTATGGATGCTGCCTGGCAGTTTACAGATAGAGGGGACTTTGGTGTCTTGACTTTTGGAAAACTAAGAGCCTCATGGGGGCAGGTAGGTATAGCACCGCCAGCGCACGTAGCGCAGACCATTGCAGAAGGTGGGTTTACCTATTCTACTTATTCGGATCCATTGGATATTGCTTTGTATGGAGGTGGATTCCGCTTGGATGATGACAGAGGAAATCCAAATCTAGAGCCCGCCATTAAGACAGAATGGGAAGTGGGTACAGACTTGAGGTTCTTCAAGGACAAGCTCTCGGTAGGAATGACCTATTACCAAAATGAGATCATTGGAGACCATATTTCGGTTGAATTGACGCCTTCCTTTGGATTTGATACCCAGATCGCCAACGCAGCGAACATGGAAAACAAAGGATTTGAGCTTGATCTTGATTATCAGGTATTCAGAAAGAGCGACTTTAATATGTCGATCTATGGAAACTGGAGTATCAACCGTAACCTCGTTACCGACCTTGCTGGTACAGAGACCATTGACTTGTCAGGAGCTTCTGTAAGTTCTCGCGCGATTGTAGGGCATCCACTAGGGGTACTGTACGGAACGGGTTCTCAAACGGATGACAACGGCAACTTTATACTCGATGACAATGGCTTCCCTCAAATTACCACTAGCCCTATTATCCTGGGTGATCCTAATCCAGATTGGAGAGGGGGTTTAGGGGTAAGACTAAGCTACAAGGGATTCCAGTTTAATGTATTGGTAGAACACTCTCAGGGTGGAGCCTTCTCCCCACGTACACTGCACGTGTTGAACCGTTTTGGAACTACGGCAGTAACGGCTAACAGAGTTACGACAGATCAAGAGTTGATGAACTACGGGGGTGATGTCATCCCTGCAGGAACGACCGTGAGAGGAAATATTGAGGACTTTGGTGGAGGACCTGTGTTGTTGGATGAAACCTGGTATCGTACAGGTATTGGTGGTGGATTTGGAGACAATCAGGCTTACAATTTCTCCATTTACGATGCGACCTTTACCCGCCTTAGAGAATTGTCAATAGGCTATGTGATCAAGAGCGATTGGTTATTCAAGAAGGTAGGAATTGGATCAGTGAACCTCATGGCAACAGGTAGAAACCTCTTCCTGATTGACAACATTCCAGGCATTGATCCAGAGATCAACCAGACAGGTGTAAGTAATGCCAGGGGACTGGACTACTTCACGAACCCGAGTACAGCTTCTGGTTTGTTTAGCATCATCATCAATTATTAATCCTTTATCAACTTTAGAACAATGAAAAGATTCATATATACAGCCCTGATTTTCCTGGCTATGTTGGCATTTTCTTGTCAAAGTCTGGTTGAGGGCATAGACGAAAATCCCAACGGTATTACCGTGGACGAGGTGAACCCCACCCTCTTTTTGACCGGCGCTCAATTGGCAAATAGTAGTGCCGGAGTAGGGCATCTCAATCGAATCGCAGGTATGTGGAGTGGACAATTGGTTGGCCTCAGTTCACTCTACTCAAATATTTATGGTTATTCCATCTCCACAGCAGAAGCTATTGGTACTTGGAGTAGAATCTATATTGGCGTAATTCCGAACGTACGTCATATTAGAAACATCGCTCCTGATGATCCCTTGTTGCAAGGAATTTCCAAGGTATTGGAAGCTCAGGCAATCGGGTTAGGAGCCTCCCTGTTTGGAGATGTGCCCTATTCGGAGATCAGCAATGAGGAGATTCCTGATCCAAGCTTTGATGGTCAGGTATCAGTGTTGAATGCCGCAATTAGTTTACTAGACAACGCCTTAGTTGATCTCGCTTCTGCGGGAGGAAGGTCCCTTTCTCAGGATATTTACTTCGATGGGGATGCGGATAAATGGATAGCTGCTGCCAACACACTGAAAGCTCGTTTTTACATGCTTCAGCGCGACTATTCAAATGCCTATTCTGCCGCCCAAAATGGGATTGCTTCAGCTGATGGAAATATGCAGCATATTCCTCGTGGAGATGCCTCGGTTTCCTCTGGTGATAAAAACACATTCTGGGAAATCTTAGAAGGAGCACGTACAGGCGATATTGGTTCTGAAGGTAGTTACCTTTCCCAATTATTGGATTCCGCCTCTAGTATTTACAGAGGAAATGCCAAAACCGACGAAAGAGCTAGAGGAGCCTATTCCTTTGTTTTCTCAACGGGAGGAAGCGATAACCTTGGAATCATTGAGCAATTCGAACCGCAGAATCTTGTATCCTATGAGGAGAACCAATTGATTCTGGCAGAGGCAGGAACTAGAACAGCTGGTATAGCCACTGGACTAGGACATCTGAATGATTTCCGTGCCTGGCTGAACAGCGGAGGAAGGCTCAATGACAATTTCATCGATCTGCCTTACAGATATGATCCATATGAAGTTGCTGACTTCGAAAATGGAGGGATAGAAAATGCAGATAACATCCCTGCGGAAAGAGCCCTCTTGAGGGAGATCATTGAGGAGCGTTATGTGTCTGGATTTGGAGAATTTATGCCATTCGATGACGCGAGAAGATTGCGTAAGGATGACAACGACTTATCCGTTCCCTTCCCCTTAAATACGTCTGGAGCTACAGCTTATCCGGAAAGAATGCCTTATTCGGATGATGAGTTGAACTCTAATTCAAATGCGCCCGCTGAAGATCCAGGTATCTTTACCAAAACTGCGGTCAATCAATAGGACCAAATACATTAACTTATTGGGGCAACCGTGGGGTTGCCCCTTTTGCTTTCCTGACATGATCCTTCATACACCTACTCACATGAAACATATTGCTTGCCTAATTGCCGTATTCATCTTTTGCCTTTCCTGCTCCATCTTTGCCCAAACTACCCTGGCTGATCCCGGTCCTGGGATGAGGTATAGAAACATTGGTCCCGCCAATCAAGGAGGTCGGATCGTAGATATAGACGCACACAGAGATGATTTTTCTAAGGTGTACCTAGCTACTGCCTCTGGTGGAGTGTGGAAATCAGAAAATGCTGGAACCTCATGGAAACCTATTTTCGATGACTATGAAACCGCCTCCATAGGAGACATTGCCCTTGACCAGAAGAATAAGAACCTCCTTTGGGTAGGGACAGGTGAATCCAACAACAGGAACAGCGTCTCATGGGGAAATGGGATTTACAAGTCGACCGATGGAGGCGAAAGCTTCAACAACATGGGGCTTGAATCCACTCATCAAATCGCGAGGGTTCTTATTCATCCCAAAAATTCAGAGGATGTTTGTGCTTGTGCAGTAGGGCATCTATGGGGCTATTCAGGGGAAAGAGGACTATTTCAAACCAAGGATGGGGGCAAAAGCTGGAAAAAATTAGACAATGGCCTTCCCAATGATGGCAAAACAGGGTGCATTGATTTGGTAAGAGACAGTAAAAATCCAAATGTGCTATATGCCGCTTTTTATCATAGGTTAAGGCAGCCATGGACCTTTAACAGTGGCGGCGAACAAGGGGGAATCTATAAGTCTACAAACAATGGTAAGTCATGGAAGAAATTGACAAATGGCCTGCCTGAGCCAACGGGTAGAATAGGGCTAGCGATCTACGAGAAGAATCCCAAAATCGTCATGGCCATCGTCGAAGCTAAAAAATCCACCTCGCTGGATACCTTGGGAAGTGGCGTGTACCGTTCTGAGGATGGAGGGAATAGCTGGAAGTACGTTAATACCTACAACAATCGCCCTTTCTACTACAGCCAAATCCGAATCAATCCCCATGACGACCAGCGCGTGTATGTATTGACGACGCGTTTTATGGTTTCCAACGATGGAGGAAAACAATTGATGGATGGCAGTGCTGACCAAGAGGTTCATGGAGATTTTCATGCCATGTGGCATGACCCTTCCAACAAAGATCGATATTACCTAGGTGCTGACAAAGGATTTTCCATCACCCATGATCACGGAGCCCATTTCACCTTGATTGATAACCTACCCATAGCACAATTCTACAGGTTGAATTACGATATGCAGGATCCCTATTACGTATATGGAGGCTTGCAAGACAATGGTTCTTACGCCACAGCCAGCTTTTCAAGGGAAGCGAGGGGAATACTCAATGATGCCAATTGGAAGATGCATTGGGGGGATGGACAGGATGCTGCGACCAATCCTTATGACTGGACGGATATGTATTCTTCGATGGAGAATGGCACCTACCTCAAGTACAACCCCAACACTCGGGACATCAAGCGAATTAGTCCTTCAGCCTTAAATACAGTAAACCATTGGGATTATTTTGACAAGGATGAGGAAGATATGGCTTCAGCTTCTCGCTGGAATTGGTCCGCTCCACTGCTTATGTCGCCTCACAATCCCAATACCATTTTTGTGGCAGGGAATCATGTATACAAATCCCTAGATAGAGGTGCGACCTGGCGGATCATCAGTCCTGATCTATCTACCAATCATCCCGAAAAACGCATACAGGGGAAAAGTGGAGGAATTACACCCGATAATACAGGAGCCGAAACCCACTGTGCAGTGTATGGATTGGCCGTTTCTTCTATTGACGAACATGTCATTTGGGCTGGAACAGATGATGGCAATATCCAATTGACGATAGATGGAGGGAAAAATTGGAAGAATGTTGGAGAAGCCATTCCCGATGTGCCAGAGGCCCTATGGGTAAGCCGTGTGGAAGCTTCCTATGCCGAAAAAGGCCGAGCCTATGTAAGCTTCGATGGACATAGAAGCGATGAATTTGGAACCTGGATTTTTGTCACCGAAGACTTTGGAAAAAGTTGGAAGAAAATTACCAAGGGCTTCACCAAGGGAGAAACCGTACGCGTCATCCGTGAGGATAGAAAAAATCCCAATTTGCTATTTGCAGGAACAGAAACTGGCGTTTGGTATAGCATGGACCAGGGAGAGAATTGGCTTAGGCTCAAGTTGAATATGCCTACAGTTTCTGTCTATGACATGAAAATTCATCCCAGAGAAAATGACCTCATCGTAGGTACTCATGGAAGAAGTATTTGGGTGTTGGACGATATTTCTCCCCTTCAGCAAATGACCAAGGGAATAGAAGAATCTCCCTTCCATCTGTTTGATCAAAAACAAGCTACCCTTTGGGCCAATGTGAGCCGAGGAGGGCAAAGAGGCCATTTCCTATTTGCAGGCGAAAATCCTAAAAGTTTCTCTCGCCGAGGAACTCCCCCTAGAGCTTATGTAGATAACTTGGCGATGATTACCTATTATGTGGCGGAGGAAAGAGAAGATTCTTTGAACCTCAAAATCCAGTCCATGGATGGTTCCCAGCAAGTCTCTCTTCAGGTTCCCGCCAAGAAGGGGATCAACCGCTACTATTGGAATCGAGAATTTGATGTGGCCCCTTATACCAATGAAGAACAGAAAGAGGTGGAAGATATGATGCTTCGTTTCACCCAGGCCATAGACCACAGAAGGGTCCGATCCGCCTATCAATTTATCCAAGAAGATCACTCAAATTATGACAAAAGAAAAAGACTAGAGAGCCTTTCAGGAGGGTACTTGAACCTGGATATTGACGAGAAATATATGATTCCTAAAGCAGGAGAAGGGACCTATTTGGTCAAGCTTTCATCAGGAGACAAAGAAGTGACCACGACGCTTAGGATTAGAAAAGATCCTATGAGAGAAATGAAAAAATAAGCTGTTGAATTGCGAATTCTAAACGTCTTAACCTTTCATTAACCAAATGATAGGACTTGTTAACTATCATGAATATGGGGGATATGTATCTTGGCTCATGTTTTTGGGAGGATACATATTTCCCATTTCCATTTACACATTCCACAACTATTATGAAGAAGCTATTAACCCTTCTGCTGGTAATTGCCCCATTTTTTACATTCGCTCAAAGCACTTCCGGTGTCGTCATGTATGAGGAAAAAATCAACCTCCATAAGAGAATGACCATCGACAATCCGGATATCATGGCCATGATTCCGGAATTTAAAACAGACAACAAAATACTGGTATTTAACCCCAAGGCGAGTATCTATCGCACGCCCACCAAGGCTGATAAGGAACAAGTGACGACCAAAAAGACCGATGAAGGGGAAGTTAGAATGGTGTTCAAGGGAAATGAAAACTCCCTCTATAGAAACCTGAGTGGAGGAAGTAGTGTAGAGTTGAAGAACTTCATGGGACGAAAATTTCTCATCGAAGGAGAGCTCACCAAAACCAAATGGAAGATCACCGGTAAGCAAAAGAAAATTGGTGAGTACCTCTGCATGCAAGCTATGCTTGATGATACCACACAAACTGAAGCGTGGTTTACGCCCCAAATAACCGTTAGTACCGGACCTGATACCTACGGAGATTTGCCTGGACTTATTTTAGAGATTCACGTAGGAGATGACGAAAGAGTCATTACAGCTACTGACATCAAGTTGGAAGAAATGTCGGACGATGCCATTACCCCTCCTACAGAAGGGAAAAAAGTTACCCGAGAGAAGTTTAAGAAAATCGTGGAGGAGAAGATGGAGGAAATGAAAAGTACGGGAGGCGGTAACTTTATGATCATTCGCGATTAAGTAGTTGAACGTGTAAGGAGGCAGGTGACTGCTTATCCCTTTCCTGAAATCGAGACTATCTATACACAGGAGTCGTTTGTGAAAACGCCTCTCAACCAACCAACACAATCATTATCATGCGTTTACCTCTATTAGTTGGGATCATTGTCTTTCTGCTCCCCCTGACCTCCTTTGCCCAACGGATAACAGGCTCTGTCGTCGATAGCACAGGCATGGCTCTTCCAGGAGCTACTGTCATGTTACTTCAGGCAGAAGATTCCGTTCTCGCCAATTTTGTCTTGGCTGATAAGGAAGGAAGCTTCAAAATGTATGGCATCAAACCTAATTCCTATATTCTCCAAACCTCCTTCATCGGATATGCCAAGAATGAAAAAATCATCACAGTCGAAGAAGGCCAAAAGGTCATAGACATGGAGCCTATTGTACTTAGGCCTGAAGACGTGAGCCTGGATCAGGTAAATATTGAAGGGGAAACAACTCCCATCCTCTTCAACAAGGATACAGTTGAGTACAATGCCGATGCCTTTGGCGTTCAACAAGGTGAGGTGGTAGAAGACCTACTTCGGAAATTGCCAGGTGTTAAAGTGGATGAAGAAGGAAATGTGGAAGCACAAGGCCGTCAGGTGAATAAAGTTCTGGTAGACGGAAAGGAATTCTTTACCAATGACCCTAAGCTTGCCACCAAAAACCTACCTGCAGATGCGGTGAAGAAAGTGCAGGTTTTTGACGAAAAGTCAGATCAGGAAGAAGTTACTGGGGTAGATGATGGACAAGTCAACCAGACCATTAACCTGGAATTGAAGGAAGACAAGAAAAAGGGTGCTTTTGGTACACTGGAAGCTGGATATGGAACAGATGAGCGCTATCAATTGAAGGGGAACATCAACCGCTTTTCTCCTAATCTCCAGATTTCTGCCTTGGGATTGGGCAATAACGTAAATGAAGACGGTTTTTCAGTCAGTGAATACATTGATTTTATGGGTGGACTGAGCTCCTTTATGGATGGAAGCGGAGGAGTTACGCTGGAAATTGGTCCTAAAAATGCTATTCCGATTGCAGGTTATAACGATGGAGGGATTTCGACTACTCAAGCGGGCGGATTGAATGCCAACTTTGACCTTGGCAAAAAGACCCGTTTGACCACCAGTTATTTCCATACAGGGATTAGCAGACGACAAGAGCAAATTTCTTCTAGAGAACAGGTCTTGGGCGAAGATTTTTTCCTATCGGAGAATGAGTATTTCCAGACCAATCAATTTTATAACAATAGCCTTCGCGCCAGCCTTCGTTTTAGGGGAGATTCGATCTCCCGCTTCAGAATGAATGCGACAGCAGCATGGAGGAATGGGGAAAACTTTGATACAACCATGACGCGCACCTTCGGCGCTGAAAACAATCTCGAAAACAGCACAGACCGACTGATAGAAGCAGATAGGAATAGCACAGACCTCCAATTAGATGCCTCTTACCTGACCCGAATCAAGAAGAAGGGAAGAACCATCTCTATCAGAGGAAATGTATCGAGTAGCGTCAACAATCAACTGAGCAACCTGAATTCCTTGAATAGCCTGTTCCCACAAGGAGTGGAAACCACAGATACCCTTCAGCAGGAGCAGACTTCTGTAGGGGACAACCTTACCTTTGGTGGAAAAATCGAGTATACCGAGCCTTTGGCGGGGACCAAACATATCATGAGGGCGGTCTATGAGGTTAGCAATTACAATGAGAACCAGGATCAGGAATTTTTTGACCTGTATCCAGAAAGAATATTCAATACTGCCTTGAGCAATAATTTCCGAAAGGATTATCTCTATCAGCGAGGAGGATTGTCATACACCTACAATGGGGAGAAGGCTACGTTCCAGGCAGGGCTAAATGGACAGAATTCGACCTTGCAGGGCTTGTTATTTTCTTTTGATGATACCATCCAGCAGAATTTCAATGTGCTGCTACCCTCTATGCGTTATAATTATCGCTTTGGGCAAGGAAAAAGACTTGGGCTGAATTATAATGCCAGCTTTGACGAACCTAGTATTCGCCAACTCCAGCCAGTGGTGGACAATAGGAACCCCTTTAGCATTTACCAAGGTAATCCCAACCTGAAACCTGAGTATACACACAATTTGAGGGGAGACTTTGTGTATTTCGACCAATTCAGCTTCACCAAGTTTTTTACCTATTTCAATCTGGCCTATGTCCAGAATCCAATTGTAGAATCAACAGAAATCGATTCGCTGTTCAGGCAGTTTAGAACACCTGTAAACGTAGACAATGCGTTAAGAGGGAATCTAAATGCCAATTTCGGGACACCCATTCGTCCCCTCAAAATCGAAATCAACATTGGTAATAGACTTAGCCTTAACCGAGGGATCAACTTCATCAACCAACAGGAAAATGTGGTGAATCGAATCACCAATCAGGTGAGTTTGGGCATTGAAAACCGCAAAAAGAAAGTTTGGGATGGTGAAATCGGAGCGAAACTGGGCGTTAACTTAGCCAACTATTCTGAGGCGACTGAGCTAAATCGTAGCTTCTTCAACCAAGAATACTTCGGCCGTTTTCGCATCAACTTCCTAGAGAACTGGCGATTCCGCACCAACTTCAACTACACCATCTATGCTGGTGGAAACTTTGGGGAGAGAGTAGATGTTCCTTTGCTAAGAGCATCCTTAAGCAGACAAATCTTCAACAAGAAGATCACCCTTGAGGTAGAAGCCTTCGATATTTTGAACCAGAACAAGCAGATCGAAAGAAGGGCCGAATTGAACTTCATTCAGGATAGCCAAAATCTTACCCTAACGAGGTACTTTATGTTCAAAGTTTCCTATGCCATTGGCAATGGGAAGAGAAAAGGCGGGGTATTTATAGACAAGCGTTAATCTCTTGGCAAGAACTTAGAAAGCGGTTTTTCTCGAAATATTGCGAAGACCTAAAATTTATTTCATTCTCCTTCGTCTAGGACAAAAATACCATACACATGTCGAAGACAAAATGGACCGAAGCCAATATTCCAGATTTGACTGGAAAAACCATTATCGTTACTGGCGGTAACAGTGGCCTAGGATATGAATCAACGCGTGCCCTGGCACAAAAGGGCGCACAAGTCATTCTCGCTTCCCGTTCTAAGGAAAGAGGAGAGGCTGCCAAACAAAAAATTCTAGCTATTCATCCGAATGCAACTATAGATGTGATGGAATTGGACCTCGGAAGTCTAGATTCCGTCAAGCAATTTGCCGAGGCCTTCTCTACCAAATACGATAGGCTAGATGTTTTGATGAACAATGCCGGTATCATGGCTGTACCAAAGGGGACGACCAAAGACGGTTTTGAGTCTCAGTTGGGTGTGAATCACTTGGGACACTTTGCCTTGACAGGCCAGTTGCTGCCCAAATTGGAAAGCACCCCTTCAAGTCGGATTGTAAACATAGCGTCTAAGGCGGCAGATTCAGGGAAGATCAATTTTAGCGACCTGCAATCCGAGCAGAATTACGATAAGTTTGGCGCTTATTCTCAGTCCAAATTAGCCAATATCCTCTTTACCAAAGAATTACAGAAGCGCCTAGCAGGAGCAGGAAAAAATATTGAGGCGATGGCAGCGCATCCCGGAGGATCGAAAACCAATCTGGGAGAGAAATCTGATTTTAACCCATTCGTAAAGGGCATTCTGACAGGCTTGATGAATTTACTCATGCAGCCCGCGGAAAGAGGTGCTTTGCCACAGCTTTTTGCAGCGGTAGATCCTGAAGCAGAAGCAGGTCAATATTATGGGCCTGATGGCTTTAGTGAAATGGGAGGATATCCTAAAGTAGCCAATATGCCAGACTCTGCCGTTAATCCCGAAGCTCAACAAAAGCTATGGGATGTTTCACAAGAGCTCACCGGGATTTCTTACTTATAGCTAAGTGATCCTTGCGTAAAAGATTGAAAAACAAATAAAGTAGGAGGGGAAAGGAGACTTTCCCTGTCCTATCTACAAAGGCTTAGAGATAGATTCTTCACAAGAATGAACCTTTGGCAACTTAAGCTGTATCATTAGGAAAGAATGGCAGCATTTTCGTTAGCAGATTCTTGTGGGTTTTCGTACATTTTGTTAAAGAATTTTTATTTCCTGTTATGCTGAAATCAATCCATCCTCTTACCCGATTGTTCTGGGTGGCGCTTGTAATTGGTGCCATTGTTTACCAACTGAATAAAACAGATTATCCTGGTCCGGATGCGTATTATTCTGGTCAGGAAGAGGTGGATAGACAGGAGCTATTCATGAGCGAGAATACCTGTCATCTCCCCGTGATTGTTTTTGACGAAGGATCAAATCAACTAGACATGGATGATTACGAGGAACTACACTTGGTCGGTCAGCTGATGGTTAATAATCCCAATATGTGGATTGAGATTGCAGGTAAAGAGGGCAGACATGAAGGGCATCACCTAGCCGAAAACAGAGAAAGAGCAGTTTATAAATTTCTGGTTAAAACCTACAATATATTGCCACGTCGATTGAAAATTGATAAGCAGGATCATCATCGCTTTGAGCATGCCAACCATCATGAAGGCCACAAAAAGCATCACAAGCATCATAGAGGACATTATGACGACCTACAGCTTATCGATCATCACAATGTTCACATAGAATGGCATCAATCAACTTGTGGTAAGAAGCAGCATGTTCGAATTGAGACCATTACAGAATCCAATTCTGACGAAAATATCTTCATTTTTGAAGGCTGCAACAAAAGAAAAAGCTGTCGAAAAGCTAAGACACACGAGTTGGACAGATCAGTTTACCTGACCTGCCACATGAACTAGGATAACAATTCATTGAATAAATCCAGGCCCTTCAGGAATAATTCTGAGGGGTCTATTTTTTTAATATAGCGATGCATTCAATTTCGACTTTGGCATTTCTAGCCAGGCCATTTACCCCTACAGCAGAACGTGCAGGACGGTGGGTCGGAAAATAGGTTGTATATACTTCATTCATAGCTGCCCATTCCCCTATATCTGCCAGAAAGACAGTTACCTTGACAATGTCATCCATATCTGCCCCGTGACGCTGGAGTACTTCCTTGATGTTGTCCATGACTTGTTTGGTCTCCGCCTGAATGCCACCTTCCACCACTGTATTCTCCCCTGCCTTTTTTCCAATCTTACCCGAGAGATATAGCGTCTGCCCAACCTTGACAACTTCTGAGTAGGGGAGGTTTTTTCCCTGTGCAGAGGGGGGATTGAGATAGGAAACTTCCAAAGGAGTAGCTGTAGGAGATGTACACGCCAATAGGAAAAGAAGAAGGCTTGCAGGTAGAAGAGTGGTCAGTTTCATATTTGTAAGCTTTTTTGATGGAGGAAAAGGTACAAAAAAAAGCCAGCAGGAATGATCCTACTGGCCTCGTGCTCCAGCCGAAGGCTAATTCGGTAAGTCTTAGTTTACGCCACGGTCGTAATAGAAACGCTCGTGTACGATTTGATCTCCTTCCCACTTCTGTACGGATACCTGTTCCATTTTGGCACGGTTCCCATCCTTGAAGGATACGTCTAGGACATTTTCGATGAAGGTAGTCGCATTCTCCTCATCGCTGGCAATGTTTTTTACCTCTAGTCCGTGTACTTCAGCTATGCTGTTGAGGAACTGGATCTCGTATTCTCTACAAGCAACTTTTCCTTCACGTGTGCCCATAGGCTCCGTCATGACAACATTGTCTGAGTAGTACTGATCAAAGGCTTCGAGTAGCTTTCCCTGTCCGATTTGAGCGTAGATGTCTTGAGCTTTTTCTAAGTAAGTCATATTATTGATGTTTAAACTTTAGTGTTTAAACATCTAATCGTATTTGAGGGAAAAAAGTTTTATAAAACGGGGTTTTTTTATCCCATTTCTTCAAGAATTTCTTCTATGGCTTTCGGAAGTTTATGGTAATAGCTGCTGTGGCTTTTTTGGAAGTAGTGAAAAGCCGTTAGAGCGAGACCAGCAAAAACGATGATTCCACCCGCCACAGCCCAATCTGTAGGATGGCTAGGATCAAAGCCATCCTTGAAAAAGGTGTAAAACGGATTGACCAAGGCTACCAATACCATGAGAACCCATGCAATTCTTTTCGCAATTTTTGCATGCTTAAGCGTCTCGCCAAGGTAAACTTTCATGTCCATTTCCGGTCCCACCTTTTTGGTTTGGGTAACCAGTACCAGACAGCAAATAGTGGCAATCGCTAACAAAGCACAGGCGAAGAAGATTTTAGGTTCTTGATACATGAAGCCAGCTATCAATAACGCTAGGGTAATCACCGATCCTAAGATGGCGCCCCAATAATATTTGTCCCAGCTATGGTCTAGGTTAAACAACCAGATTTCTTTGCTGATTGACTCTATTTTGGCAGGGTCGGGAATGGAAAAGGTCTCCTTGTTTCCCTGCTCTTCTCTGTTCCACTCTTCTTGTATTTCTTTCCAATCCATCAGTTTGCTTGTTTGACTTTTTCGGACAACTTCTTTTTGATACGATTGAGCTTGACGCCTACGTTGTTGACTGTTAGCCCAGTGATCTTGGCCATTTCTTCGTAGGAGAGTTCATCTAAATAGAGGAGGATGAGAGATTGCTCAACGGGTTTTAGCTTTCGTATGGCCGTATAGAGCCATGCCAGTTTGTTGTCCTTATCTAAGCTTTCATCAAGATGCATTTCGTAAGATGGACCCATAGTCTTGTCTACATCAACGGTAGGCTTACGCCTTTTTTGTTTCGTTTTGTAAACCATCGCAGTATTCAGGGCTATCCTGTACAGGTAGGTATCGATTTGTGCATTTCCTTTGAAATTCCCCATGGATCGCCAGATCTGATAGGTAATATCCTGGAACAAATCTTCCTGGTCCTCCCTGTTGTAGGCATAGATCCTGCAGATTCGAACCAGTCTGGACCGGTTTCGACTCAATATTGCCGCAAAATCATGTTCTGAAGGTATCGTCATGTTTCGGAAGAAGGTTATTTCCAGATGCGCATCTGAGAAAGTACAATATCCTTTGTATAGGGTGCTCCGACTTTCTTACAAAATGATGAAGATTTTTTCAGATGAGGACCATGACCTTGGAGGCCTCAAAAGGGTTATGCTTATAATAAATTAAGGGCCATCCTGCTATTTTTGTTCATATTGATTAATTTACAGACAATTGGCCCATACTACATGTCTGACCTATATCATCTTTCCTCCCAATCTGAACTGAAGGCCCAAAGGCTTCGACCAGCTCTCCAAAAATATTTTGGAGAAATGGACGACGAGACTTTTGAGCAGTTTGCTTCAGCTGTGGAGTGGATTGAATTACCTGCCAACAGATTGTTGGTAAGGCAAGGCGATCATGGAGACAGCATGTATATCCTCATTAGTGGGAGATTGCAGGCGCTTATCGCAAACACCGATGGCGGCAAGAAGGTCATTGGTGAAGTAACCAAGGGCGAAAGCGTAGGAGAAATGGCCCTTTTTACGGGTGATCCACGTTCAGCAGATATTCTTTCGATTCGAGACAGCCTGTTGGTTAAAATCTCTAGGGAAACCTTTGATGAGTTGGTTCAGAAATACCCAAGATCGGCCATTAATATATCCAAGCTCATCATCAATAGGGTAAACAAGCGCATGACAGCTTCTAAAATGAAGCCACCGGTTGTGAACATTGCCCTTTTGCCTTTAACGGGTAGAGTCCCTATCAAAGAGTTCTCCCAACGATTGGTAAAGAGTCTCAAAAAATTTGGGAAGGTTCTGTATCTCTGCCCAGAGAATATCAGTAAAATTTCAGGTATCGCGCATGCTTCCAAGGTGACAGAGGGAGATTCTATGCATGCGCAGATGACCAATTGGCTAGATGAGCAGGAATATAGCTTTGACTTTGTGGTCTATGAGGTTGGATATGAATTCGACCCTTGGACCAGAAGAAGCCTTAGACAGGCGGATCGTCTGTTTATGATTGGGAACTTTGAAGATGCAGGAGATCCAGGTGTGGTGGAAAATGTGTGGTTGAAAAAGGAGTTTCCCGAATCTGCTACCCACCATGGTTTGATTCTGCTCCATCAATATGATGACCGTCTGCCTAGATACACCCGAAGATGGCTGAGAAATAGAGATGTAGACAGACATTATCATGTCCGTTGGGGACAAGATCGGGATATAGATCGACTCGCACGGCATATTAGCGGGAATACCCTAGGATTGGTTTTAGGAGGTGGAGGAGCCAAAGGATTTGCGCATTTAGGTGTGTTCAAGGCTCTCAAAGAGGCGAATATTGAGTTCGATTACTTTGCCGGGACGAGCATGGGCGCTGTATTTGCCGCAGAAATGGCCATGGACAGGGATTATGACCTAATGTTCAAACAAGCCAAGGCAAATTTTACCCGCAAAAACCCCTTTGGCGATTACTTTTTGCTGCCCACTATTTCTTTGAGCCGAGGCAAAAGACTCAATCAGATGCTACAGAAGCTGTATGATGGCCATGATATAGAGGATTTATGGACAGATTTCTTTTGTGTCAGCAGCAATGTCCAATCCGCCAGGGTAGAAGTTCTGCGTGAGGGCGAATTGTGGGAATCCATCAGGTGTAGCCTGGCCATTCCTGGACTTGTGCCACCAGTTATCCGTGAAAATACCATGTACATCGATGGTGGGGCCTTAAACAACCTTCCGGTAGATGTCATGAGAGAAGATGGAATAGGTAGAATTGTGGCGGTTGACCTAGAAGGACCAGAGAAAAAGCTTAATACCAAAAAACTGGTAACTGAAAAAAGAGCCCCTAGAATCATTCATACCCTGTGGAAGTCCATCATTCTTGGTTCAAATAGGTACCAACAGGAAAACATGGCCATGTCCGATTATTATCTTAGGCCGCCCGTAAATGAAATTGGGATCATCAATTGGAAAGCTTTCTCCAAAGCTGTGGACTTAGGATATACATATACCCTAGATAGGTTAGAGAAGGACAGTCCTGAATGGTTAAAACCATCAGAGAATAAAAAATAATTTGACGAAAAATCGTCCAAACTGGCCATTCCACAAGGATGGCCAGTTTTTTTACGAGAAAAAAGGAAAATCCGTGTTACACTTCTAGAAGGGGGAGAAACCAATAAGCAAATGATTGAAAAACCTTTATCAACAACATTATGAGAACGAAATTAATCATCTCCTCTATTTTGATTACCTTTTTCATGCTTACCGCAGGAAAACTCATGGCCCAAGTCGATGATACGCTACCACCATGGTTTAAGAATCCCATCGAGATCATGACCTCAGAGAAGCTGTTCGCTAGAGATATTCTTTTCTCTATCGCCCCACAAAGCAAAGCTCAAATCAAATCTGCTTCCCCACAGATCTTGAAGAAGTATAAGCTGCCAAAAGGTGTAAGAAGAGTTCCTACTCCATTTGTTCTTCAATACAAAGGAAACTGCTACCAGTTGGGTTGTATGAAAGGAAAGGGATGCGACGATTGCGCCATGTTTTGGCTAGACAAAAACCGAGATGGCAAGGTTCAGCCGCGGAAGGAAATACGATGTATATGTAAGCAAGGGAAGCCTTGTAAGGTACGTGCCCGCAAGGTTCCATGTAAAAAAGGATAAGCCCCCTATCCATCATATGGTAGAAGGCCCCATTTGGGGCCTTTTTGTATTGAGAAACTTGATTTATCTTCTATTTTTCTTCTTGCGTTTTTTCTGTTTGATCTCTACGTCCTCCTTTTCCATATCATCGACCAGAGAACGCCAGTCGGTTTCCTTCCCATATTGATCAAGTGTTTCTCGATAGGTTTGTTTGCCAATGGTCAAGCGCTTAATCGAATCCCCAATGTACGTCTCAATTTTATCCAGGTATTCTTGTTCCTGCTCACTGCAGAAAGACACGGCCATTCCTCTCCTTTTTCCTCTACCCGTACGGCCGACTCTGTGTACGTATACGTCCCCACGATCTGGTAGGTCATAATTGACTACATAGTCGACGTCCGGTACATCTATCCCTCTAGCACTTACATCAGTAGCGATGAGCATCTTTATGTGGCTCTCGCGAAATCTTTGAAGAGATTCTATGCGTTGGTCTTGGTCCTTGCCTCCGTGAAGGGTCTCACTGCCGATATCTACTCGCCCCATGGCCTTGGAAACCCTTTCTGCACGTACCTGTGTCCGGACAAACACCAGCATTTTGGCATCAGGATCCTCTTCCACTAATCTTTCCAGGAAAAATCGCTTGTCATCCATGGCGATCATAGCTACTCCGTGGTCAATATTTTTGGCAACTGGATTCTTAGGGGAAATTTGAATTCGAATAGGATTCTTAACGATTGAATAGGCCAATTTCTTGATCTTCTCATCGATGGTAGCCGAAAAGAAAAGTGTTTGACGCTTACGTGGCAACAACCTGATCAGGTCCTGAATATCCTTGTAAAAGCCCAAATCCAGCATGTGGTCTGCCTCATCCAAAATAAGGACTTCTACTGTTCTGAGGTCTAGAAATCCCTGATGGACCAGGTCGAACATACGCCCTGGGGTAGCAATAACAATATCAATTCCCTTGTTGAGCTGCTGAATCTGAGGATCCTGATCGACCCCTCCAAATATTCCAAAGGCCTTTACCCTTGTATGTTTACCGATCTTTCCGAAAACCCCTGACACCTGAATCGCCAATTCATGCGTAGGGACCATGACCAAACATCTTACCCCCATGGACCTTTTAGACGTTTTGGCTCGGTGTAGGGCATTGATAGTCGGAATGGCAAAGGCGGCTGTCTTTCCCGTTCCAGTTTGTGCAATCGCCAATACATCCTCTCCCTTCATGATGGAAGGAATGGCTTTATACTGTATGTCAGTAGGTTTTTTATAACCCAAATCTGCCAGGCTCCTGCCCAACTCTTCCTCTATTCCAAAATCGACAAACTTCATTCCCTTGGTTCCTAAATGTTTTTCGGCCTTGCAATATACGCAATAGGATGCGGAGGTTACATCCTAGTGGATATAAGCTACGAAAGGATAAAGGTTATTAGGTAGAGCCTAGCCTATTGGTTTCGAAACAGTTTTACCCTTTTTCAGATTGGGAAATTGTAGTAGTTGTAAAGGGAATGGGGGAGCCCATTCCCTGAATTTTTATCCCCCCATCACCCTGACGCCGCTCCAACTGTCCCAATCCTTGAGGGTCAGTGCCAATTGGGTTTCCGCCAAGTAATATTGAGCCGCCTCATCAAGTGGATTTTCTGTAAGGGTGGCTTTGAATGCCCTTTCGGCTTCGGCAAACTTCTTATGGTAGAAGGCCTCAATCCCTAGTTGAAAGTTTTCAAGAGTGGCCTTTTTCAATAAATATTCCTGCTTTTCAAGGCCATCGATACATTCATACATCTTCATGACCTCATTTCTCCCCTTTAATTGAACCTTTCCTAGGTAGCGAAGATGGAATTTCTCCGGCTCGGGAAGGGCTTCATAGATCTCCTGACTCAGCATGATGGGGGCTCCATACAGTTTTGTTAGCCCTTCAATTCGGCTGGTTACGTTTACAGTATCTGCTACCAATCCTGTATCGAGACGTTTTTTGTCGCCAATCATCCCCATCATCAAAGAACCTGTGTGGAGCCCGATCCCAATTTTAAGGGGCTCACGATTCTTTTCCATACGCTCAGCATTGTAGAGATGTAGGGTTTCCATCATATTGATGGAGGCTTTCAGGGCATCTTCGGCTTCATTTAGAAAAAGAGCCATGATCCCATCTCCATAAAACTGATTGACAAAACCATTATGTTGTTGGATTTCTGGCCCCATCCTGCTGAGATAGGCATTGAGGAAGGCAAAGGTCTGGGCAGGAGTCATTTCTTCTGCCAGACGAGAATATCCCCTTATATCAGAAAACATAATGGTCCCTTCGCGAGCAACTTGATCTCCAAGCTTTACTTCTGTAATCGTCTCTTTACCAAGAGATTTGAGGAATTCATAAGGGACAAATCGACTAGTTGCAGCATGAATATCTAGCAAATTCAAGTGCGTATTGATCCTAGCCAGCAGTTCGTTTTTAGAGAAGGGTTTAACGATATAGTCATTGGCCCCAAAGGAGAGACCTGTAACCAAATCAGCCACCTGGTTTTTTGCAGTAATCATGATAATGGGAAGCTCAGAAGCAGAGTGGTTTTCCCTGATCTTTTGACATACCTCAAAACCAGATAATTTGGGCATCATCACATCCAAAAGGACGAGGTCAAAATGTTGTCCCGACTCGACTATTTCAAGCGCCTCTAGCCCATTCACTACCGTTGTGACAAAGTAGGACTGTGTGGACAAATGATTTTTAAGTACCTGGCGGTTAATGGGTTCGTCATCTACCACCAGGATGTGGTAACTCAATTCATCATTGGATTCAACTGGTTTGGGAGAAATGGTAACATCTTTGAAAGGAGCATGCTGATGAAGGGCAAAGTCTCCGGGCTGGGTCGTAAACTGGAGGACCTCCTCGTGCTCTTCTTTCTCAGCTATGGGAAGGGTGAAGAAGAAGGTTGAGCCTTCATTGACAACAGAATTGAGTCCTATCTCTCCTCCGTGTAATTCCACCAATTGTCTGGTAATACTCAATCCTAGCCCCGTTCCTCCATATTCACGGGCAACCGAACCATCTCCTTGTTCGAAGGACTCGAAGATTCGGCTTTGCTTCTCAGGTGCTATACCCACCCCTGTATCAATAACAGAAATAAGCAGAAAGCCTTCCTTAGGCTCAGCTTTAAGCGTAACCGATCCAGCATCTGTAAATTTGATGGAATTGCCGATTAGGTTGTAGAGGATTTGTTGAAGGCGGTTTTCATCAGCCTTAACGGGAGTGAGATCATTGGGTATATCGGTCTTTAACGCTAGGTCTTTTCCTCCTAAAAGTGATTCGGAGATTCTCATGACCACATGAGCCAATGATCGGAAATCCAAGGGCCTGAGCTGTAATTCAATGTCGTAATTCCTCAGCTTAGAGAAATCTAATATATCATTTACCAAGCCACTCAAACGCTTGGCAGAACTCATAATCATAGAGAGGTTGTCTCTGGTTTCTTCATTTACTGGACCCGTTACTCCTTCATAAATGGCTTCGGATAGCCCCAAAATGCCATTTAAGGGAGTTCGTAATTCATGAGAAGTATTGGCGAGAAATTCATCCTTGAGCTTATCTGCCTGCAAGAGCTTTTTATTGGCTTCCTCTTGTGATCTGAGCTGATCCTTCAATACTTCAGCATTTTTCTTCTCAAGGAGGTTAATTTTTTGTCCTACCCCGAGGGCAAAAAGGATTAACTGAAGCACAATACCCGATTCCGCCATGAGAACGATTTGGTGGTAGTTCAGAAAGTTGATCAGGATTTGGGGATATAAGATCAATACCGTGGGGGTCAAGCCAACAGAGAATATCAAAATCGACATTCCTACTAGGTAAGAGGAGGCAGGCTTAAATCCTTTTCTCCAGGCGATGATGCCTAAGATAATCATAAGAATGAACCCAAGGGTCACAAGGAAGAATAGGCTGGCAACCATGATGCTAGCCAAGGCAGAAATGGTAATACTTATCGGGTTGGTCTCGTCAAAATTGGGATTGAGAATACTGATGACAAAGAGGAAGATCATGTAGAGAGTCGGAACCGCAAAGAGTCCCATGAATATTCGAGTAATTTTGTGCCATAGAGGCGATAATACCCTCATATTGAGGTAGCGGTCAGCAAAAGACAAGAGCCCCAAGCCCGCCACTCCTAAAGCAAAGAAATACACAAACCAATCGTATTCTGGGAAAAGGGTAAACCAATCGTGGAACTTCAAAGAACCAAGGGCAAAGACGATGACTCCTATGATGTAAACCAGGTAGGGAACGTAGGTCCTTTCTCGTGTAATTATCGCCAGCAGCAGAAAATAGAGGCCCATAGCGATCAAGATTCCTAGAAAAATGGATAGGTTTCGGTCTGTCGTTACTTTGGTTTCGGTTTTGAATTCGGAGGGAAGATGGCTCAGAAAGTAAACGGGCGATTTCCTCCGGCTAACAAGGCCGTCTAATTGAATGAAAATGGTAGTGTCGGAGCCTGCTGGGAGGTCCTGATAAAACATAACGGTCCAATCTTTTACCCCTGTTTTGTCATCAATATTGACCCGAATGCCATTAAATTCTTTCCTCCATCTCCCTCCTCCAGTTGGCAAATAAATTTGTACAGTATCCCAACAAACTGCTTCCATGCCCACCATGAATAGGGCCCTAGCAGAGGAATCTGGATAGCCTTTAACCCTGAACTTAATCCATGTTCTGATGTCTTGGTCTGGACTTCGACCAATAGCGGAGGAAAATTTTCCTGCTTCAGAAAGGCTTAAGGCAGAGTCAAAATCCACTGTTTTGGTGCTGTCTTCATATATGAGAAAACTCTGCCTAAGGCTATTAGAAATAATAGAATTGTTGAAATTATTGTAATTCTTAAGCAAGGTATAGCCATACATTCCTCTAAGCGTGTACGCCATGTCTTTGGAAGAATCAGCTGAAAGGGTATCCCCCATATGCTCAAAATAGGGGTAGAGGTTGAAGATGTTCTGCAGCAGGCTCATGGTGTCCCGGTACTGCCTGGCCATTTCTTGGCCCATGTTACTGTAGTGAAGGACAGAGTCCCATTCCTCTATTTCTTCAAAATAATCCGCAAAATCGTTATAAACTACTGCTTTGAGGCTGTCTGGTGTTTGCTGGATCACTTGCCTGATAGAATCCTCTTTTACATGCTGGGATTTTCCTATTGTTGGAGAACCTAGCATCCCTAACAGAATGCTCCAAAAAATCGTTACGCGGGTCAAATACGGCATCTCCATCCTTTTCCTTTCTCATAATTTACTTAAAGATGGAAAAAGGTCAAGCAGGGTTCGAGATGGAGCTAGAATAATAGGCCAGAAATGGGGAAATAAGCCGTTAAAAATCGATTTTCCTTCGGTTCTTTTTGATATCGCTTCGTATTCCCTTCTGTTTGAGTCTGTTTTCCCTAGAGGCCTTGGTCGCTTTGGTAGGAATTCGCTTTTTGACCTTCTTACTTGAATCTTGGATGAGATTATTGAGGCGCTTAATGGCTTCCTCACGATTTTTTTGCTGGGAGCGATAATGGGTCGACTTGATGACGATAACCCCTTCATTGGTGAGCCTTTTATCCTTGAGCTGGAGGAGTTTCTCCTTTAAATCAGCTTTGAGAGAAGATTTCTTGATGTCGAATCGAAGCTGAATTCCCGTAGCGACCTTATTGACATGCTGCCCTCCCGGACCACCCGATCGGATGGCCGTGATTTCTATTTCATGTTCAGGTATGCTAATGGGCATATTATTTTGTAGATAAAAAAAGAGGGCAAATAGTCACCTCTTATTTCATACGTTTTTTGTGCTCAGATGGTGAATATCCAAACTGTTTTTTAAAGCCACGTGTAAAGTGGGTCGGGTTTGAATATCCGACCATATAGGCGATTTCTGAGACATTGCCTACATTCTTCTCCAGCAATTCCTGGGCACGTTGCATTCTAAGCGATCTAATCAGCTGTCCTCCAGGCTGGTCAATCAGAGCATTCAACTTCCTGTTCAGATGACTGACACTCATCCCTACTTCCTCTGCTAGAACATCCACACCGTATAGGGCATCAGCCATGTGTTCTTCAATGCTATTCAATACCTTGCTGAGGAAATCTTGGTCCACTGATACCATGCTGACTTCTGTCGGCTTGATCACGGTGGCAGTCCTAAATCGCTCTCGCAAATATTTTCTTTGGTCGATCAGGTTACCTACTCGAACGATCAGCTCACGAGAACTAAAGGGCTTAAATAGATAGTCATCAACTCCAATTTTCAGGCCTTCTATTTTGCTATCCTCAGATGCCTTTGCTGTAAGCATGACAATGGGGATGTGGCTGGTTCTTTCGTCCGCTCGGATAGCGCTTGCAAACTCATAACCATCCATAAAGGGCATCATGACATCCGATATAATGAGATCAGGCAAGTGGTTTCTTGCAATGGCTAGTCCCTGTTGACCATCCTCGGCTTGAGAAAGACTGTAGCCTTCTTTATCCAGTTCTTCCAATAAATATCGTCTCAACTCCATATTGTCCTCTACTACCAGGATATGGGGTTTGCTTTTGTCGATTTCCGGCAGATCGAATTCCTCTTCTTGATACTCTGGAACAGGCTTTAGTCGGAAATTCATTTCATGCTTGCTTTCGCCATCAAGTTGACGAAGGGGTAGAAATACACTGAAAGTTGTTCCTTCTCCTACTTCAGAACTCACCTCAATTTTCCCTTGGTGCATTTCGATTAACTCTTTTACCAAGGACAATCCAATTCCTGTACCTGTATAGGTCTGGGTTTTCTCAATCTTGACCTGATAAAAGCGATCAAAAATATAGGGAACTTTCTCAGGACGAATCCCAATTCCGGTATCGCTTAAGTCTATTCTAATCTGCTTAGTTGCGTCAAGATAGCGCATCGCAATACCCACTGTTCCTTGCTCAGGGGTGAATTTCATGGCATTTGAAAGTAAGTTGAAAAAGACACGTTCCAACTTATAACTGTCAAAGGCCATGATCAGGCTTTCCATATCAGAGGAGAAATCCAGGTTGAGGTTACGCTGAACAGCCATGGGTTCAAAAGCCTTCAACATTTGATCGAGAAAGCTGACGATGTCCCTATTCTCCATCTTCATATCCAGTTTCCCAGCCTCGATTTTTGCTAGTTCCAGTACTTGATTGATGAGATCCAGAAGACGGTTGGCATTCCGATCAATAGTATCCAGTTTGTTTAAATCGCGCTTATCCGTGGACTCTCGTAGTTGTTCTACTTGTCCAAGGATGAGGGTTAAAGGCGTTCTAAATTCGTGCGAAATATTGGCAAAGAATCTGGATTTGAGTTCGTCTAATTCTTTTCTCTCTCCCATGAAATAGCTGTTATAGAAGGACTGAAGTTACAGAAATATGTCTATTTATAGAAAATTTCTATCTGTGAATAAAAAAGACATTCCATTTCCCACAAGCTGCATGACATGATTCTTTCCTAGGCAAAGACATTTGACAACCTATTCCTAAGAGGAGATGAAGGAAAGGGGAAGGGATAGCATGAAAAACAGATGATGAGAACAGAAGACAAATGCCTTTCACTGGTGGCGAAAGGCATTGCGTATCAAACTAAAGATTGACCTGAAAAGGCGATAACAATCAGGCTCGTCTTATTTATCTCGGATCGCTACTTCTTGTAGTTGTGGAGTGGGTTCTACCATTCCAAGAACGAAAATAAAAGCAGAGGCTAGAGTTGCAAAGGTGATTAGGTAGCTCATAATTAATCCTTTAAAGGTTGGGGAATAAGGAATTTATATAGTTATACTCTCCAACATGAGGTTCAGGTCTGACTATTTTGCTCGAAAACTGACCCATTTTCGTCATTTTTAATTTTGATGGGTAACTCATGCATCCGTCACCCACCTGACAACCTCTTCATAGATTGACCTGAATATTTCGGAAAACTCAATCTTTATGGCTACACCCACGAATTGGAAACCTAATGAATGGACCCTCTTTACAGACAGAGATGGTGTCCTCAATTATCTGATCACTGGAGACTATATCAAATCATGGGATGAATTCCATTTCATTCCAGGGGCAATTGAAGCTTTTGAAAAACTCACTAGACTATTTAAGAGGATTGTCATTGTTACCAATCAAAGGGGAATTAGGAGAGAGGTGATGACAGAAGCGGATTTACATAACATCCATGAAAAGATGTTGGCTGAAGTAGAAGCTGGAGGGGGAAAGATTGATGGGGTGTACTTTTGTGCCAATCATCCCGAGGATGATCCTGAAAACTGTAGGAAACCAGCTATCGGCATGGCTCTTTGGGCCAAAGAAGACTTCCCCGACATAGAATTTGAGAAATCCATTATGCTGGGAGATAACATCAGCGACATGGAATTTGGGCGAAACGCCAATATGCATACGGTATTTATTTGTCAGGATGGACCTCCTTCCGCAAAAGCTCACCTAGTGGACGAACATTGCCAAGGAGTGGTAGCATTTGCCGATCGTTACCATGCCCTAGCTAAGCAATAGGTCTTGTAATGCCTCTTCTAAGTGCGGGAATTGTAGGGAGTAGCCAGCTTTCATAAGACGATCAGGTACGACACGTCGACTTTTGGTAATTAGCTCGGTTTCGGTTTGTAGCAGCCATGCGCCCAATTCCAGCATCCAGGGTGTAGCTGGAAGGCCAAAAGGTATGCCCAAAACTTTCCTTAATTGTTTCATGAAGTCACGGTTGGGAATAGGATTAGGACTGCTAATGTTGAAAGAACCTGTCAACTCCTTCTTTTCCATCAGAAACTCCATCATTCCTACTAGGTCCTGAATATGTAGCCAACTAACATATTGATTACCTTTTCCTTGGCTTCCTCCCAGACCAGCTTTGGCCAGTTGGGTGAGGGTAGAAAGGGCAGAACCATCACCCAAAATGAATGACATTCTGAGTGCAATCCTTCTGGTTTGGGGAAGTTCCGTTTGGAAAAAAGTTTGCTCCCAGCTCTTAGCCACTTGTTCTGAGAAACCATCTCCGAATTCGCCTTCTTCTGTCATATCCTTGTCTTCGCTGTGGCGGTAAATCGTAGCGGTACTAGAATTGAACCAGATGGAGGGCGGAGAAGATGCTTGTTGAATGGCCTTTCCTAAAACCATGGTACTCTTAATCCTAGAATCAAGAATGGCCTGCTTATTTGCCTCCGTATACCTACAATCCACACTTTTTCCAGCAAGATTGATCAAGACATCTGCTCCATCCAATTCAGTGGCCCATTCTCCTAGATGCTCCCCGTCCCAGTATACAGACCTGATGCCATCAGTTCTATCTTTTGGAGAACGGCTTAAGACGATGATGTCATCCCCTTTTTTTCTGAAATGTTCACTAAGGTATTGGCCAATGAAGCCGCTTCCTCCTGCGATCATGATTTTCTGAGGCATAGTTGGATGTTGTTTGCTTTAGCGTACGACGAGAAATTGGTTTCGTTCAAATCTTTCAGAAAAAAATGAAAGATAGGCCATCCTTTACAGTTTTTTAACAAAAAACTCCTTTAGGATTGAAGGGGAAAGGTCTTTTTGAGAGGAGAACACAGATCGATGTATTATAACCGGAATCCATACCTTCCTAAGTCTTTACCCACTCCTCCTTTTTCCCAAAAAGCAAAAAACATCATCCTCATGATTGGGGATGGAATGGGGCTAGGACATATTTCTGCAGCTTTGGTTGCCAATAAGGGAAAGCTCAATCTTCAACATATGAAGCAAATGGGCGTGATGACAACTACCGCAGCAGATGAGTTTATTACGGATTCTGCCGCAGCAGCCACAGCCATTGCTACGGGTAAAAAAACAAGAAATGGGGCAGTGGGCGTTGATGCTTCCTTCCAACCTCAGCCTAACGTGAGAGAACTCTTTCACCATTTGGGGATGAAAACGGGGGTCTTGGCTTGTTGCTCTATTACCGAAGCGACTCCTGCTGCTTTTATCGCGCACCAACAGGAGCGAATGTTGCATGAAGACATAGCTGCAGACTTTCTGACTGCCGATTTAGACTTCTTTTTCGGAGGAGGAAAAGATTTTTTCACCGATAGGGAAGATGGATTAGATTTGACGCTGAAATTGGTGGCCAAGGGCTATGAACTCATAGAAGATCCAGCTCATTTGCCTTTCGTGAAAGAGGGAAAAGTAGCCGGACTTGTAGACAATTGTCCCTCTAAACTGGATGGAAGAGGAGATTATTTATCCGACGTTTCGATGGAGGCGATTAGACTGCTCCATGGCTCAGAAAAAGGCTTCTTTCTTGTCATAGAAGGGAGTCAAATTGACTGGGAGGCGCATGGAAACGAAACCGAGGGGACTGTGGAGGAACTGCTGGATTTTGACCGTACCTTAGGAGAGGTCTTGGAATTCGCAGCAGAAGACAAAGAAACATTGGTCATCGTCACGGCAGATCATGAAACTGGTGGGATGACCGTACACGATGGTTCTGTGGAACATGGCAAGGTGGAAGGTGCTTTTACGACGGTCATGCATACCGGGATCATGGTACCTGTATTTGCCTATGGACCCAAAGCTGAGTTATTTCAAGGTATGTATGACAATACAGATTTGTTCCAGAAGATGTTAGATGCTTGCCATCTTACACAAGCAACGCTTGCCAATTAACACTGTTCAGCCCACTACCCATGTCTAGATCATTAACCCTTTTTATCCTCTTATTGCTTTCCTCTACCTCCCTTTGTGGGCAGGTACATTTATTAGGAAAGGTTGTCAGAATGGACGATCAAAGCCCCTTGTCTGGAGCGAAAATGCTATTGAGTCAAAGGGGAGGAGATTTTCCGCGTGTATACAACTTCCAGTCTGCAAGAGATGGAAGCTTTGATCAAGAAGTGGCTCCAGGTAAGTATCTGTTACTGGTTAGCTATCAGGGTTTTGCCCTCGATACACAAGTGGTTAAGCTGAGTCCGGGTAGGGATTTGCAGCTCACTGTTTTCATGAGCAGGCGTAAAAAGGTGAAAGCCTCCAAAGACCTCCAGCTCGATCAACAAATCATTACGGCTTCACGTAGACCGCTGCAATCTCTTGACCTTCCCTTTAGCATATCAACTTTGAGCCGAGAGCAAATGATGCTCAACAACTCTAGGTCCATGCCCGAAGCTTTGATGGGGACAGCAGGTGTTTGGGTTCAAAAGACCAATCACGGAGGAGGTTCTGCCTTTGTTCGAGGACTAACGGGCAACCAAACGTTATTGTTGATTGACGGAATACGGGTAAACAATGCAGGTTTTCGATATGGACCCAATCAATATCTCAATCTCTTCGATCCCTTCACCATAGATAAGGTAGAAGTGGTGAGGGGTTCGGGCTCCGTTCAATATGGTTCTGATGCACTTGGAGGAGCGATCAACTTGCTTACACAACCGTTGGAATTTAGTCCAAATGGGAAATTTTCCTTCAAGGTAGATGCTGACCTCAAGCTTGGAACCGCCTTTTGGGATGGGCAAACTTACCTACAGGAACGATCTAGCCGAGCAGTTATTAAGTTGATGGGAAGTCGATCTAGTACCCGATTGGGATTGAGTGTGAAGGATTTTGGAGAGCTGGTAGCAGGAGGAGAGTTGGGACCCCAGCCACCCTCGTCTTATCTGGAATTGGGGATTGATTTCAAAAGTCAGGTGGAAGTTGGGGAAAACAGTCGGCTAACCCTTGCATTTAACCGATTGAGACAGGATTCAGTTGGGCGATATGATCAGGTTACCCAGTTAGGCAAATACGACCTTTATCAGTTTGATCCTCAAGAAAGAACTTTGGCTTACTTGAGGTGGGAGCGAGAAAATAAGCATCCCTTGAGCGAAAAAATTATGGCAACTGCTTCCTTTCAGCAGTTTGTAGAAGAAAGAGACAAAAGACGAAGAGGAGCAGCTACCACAAATTTTGAACGCGACATCATCGGAACAGGCGGTTTCTCTCTGGTAAATGTTTCTCCTGGGGATAAGAAATGGAAGCACAGTACAGGAATCGAAGTGTATTATGATCAGATTTCTAGTGAGACACGTACGGTAGTAGACTCCTCAGGGGTGGAAAGTTTGAGCAGAGGCTTGTACCCAGAATTGTCCAGTATGACACAGGCAGGGGTATTTACTCTTCATCACCTCGATGTCAACAATGTCCAGCTAAATGGCGGCTTGCGATACAATTTTGTGAATGTCTATGCTTTTGACGAAACCTTTGGGGATCTCAATATCAGTCCTCAGGCGGTGGTCGGAAATGTGGGCATCATGTATAAGCTCTCCCAACAATCCAGAATTTTCCTGTCGGGCAACTCAGGTTTCCGATCACCGAATGTCAATGATATGGCTAGTTTCGGTTCTTTTGACTTTGGAATAGAAGTTCCCAATAGCCAATTAGAGGCAGAAAGAAGTCTCTCTCTCGAAATGGGGTACAAACTCCAACACGAAGGCATACAGTGGAATTTTTCCGCTTTTTATACAAGACTGATCAATCTAATCGCGCGGGTTCCATCTTCATATCTAGGCGATACTTTGTTTAACGACCAACGGGTATTTGAAAAAACGAACCTAGACCAAGCCTTTATCGCTGGAGTAGAAGGAGATTTTCGTATCAGAATGGGGCAGAATTCGCCATGGTACCTAGAAGGGAATGCAACCTATTTGTATGGTGAGACCATAGAGGACAATCCTAGCCCTCTTCGTAGAATCCCTCCTTTGAACGGAAGGTTGAGGTTGATGTATCAAAAAGATGCCTTTCGCTTGGGAGTAGAATTTATGGCTGCCAGCCAACAGGATAGGTTATCCGGAGGTGATATCTCGGACCATAGGATTCCCGATGGAGGAACACCCGACTGGCAAGTTTTTAATCTCTATGCCGCTTACCAATATGAATGGCTGGAAATTAGCCTGAAGGCTGAGAATTTGTTAAACCAAGCGTATCGATATCACGGGTCGGGGGTAGATGCTTATGGCCGTAGTCTTTGGATGACCCTTGCGATTCGTATGCAGTAAAAGGGATTACGAGGAGAGTCTTTTCCAAACCTCCTGTCTGATTTCAGGAACGACCTGCTCTTCGAACCAAGGATTTTTTCGGCGCCACATGATATTTCTAGGCGAAGGATGGACCAAGGGGATGACGCCATCTTCTAGGTAGGTTCTCCAGTGTTTGACGGTCTCTGTTAGCGTTTTTTTTCGCTTTTTGCCCAGGTGGTACTTGATGGCATATTGTCCTATCGTCAAGGTCAACTTGGCTTGGGGAAGCAGCTCTAGGAGTTTTGCCTGCCAAAGTTCTGCACATTCAGGTCTAGGGGGTAAATCACCTCTCTCCCCTTTGCCTGGATAGCAAAACCCCATGGGAATGATCGCAATTAGATTTTCATCGTAGAAGGTATCCTTGTCCATATCTAACCAAGCTCTCAATCTTTCTCCGCTGGGATCATTCCATGGAATTCCTGTTTGATGGACTTTGGTTCCGGGTGCTTGTCCGGCGAGGATTATTTTGGCAGAACTAGCGGCCGACAAAATAGGTCTTGGTCCTAAGGGAAGAAACTCTTCGCAGTACCGGCATGCTCTGATTTCGGTCAATAGCGATTGAAGTTTGTCCATAGGATACATTTAGATAGAATAGAAGGACAGGTAGGGTCTACATTTTTCTACCTTTTGGCCAAAAGGTATCTCCTTCATCTTCACGAAGAAACATATCGCGCATCCTTTCTGTCAGGAACACGGCTACTCCTTTGCTTAAGTCTTTAACCACAAAGGTGACGGTACCATCGGCGATAACTTCTTCTGAGGGCTTTTTGATAATTTGATGGGCAAGGGTAATGCTTTTTTCTCCTACGCGGTCAATGGTGGTTCTTACCTCAAGGACATCCCCTAGATGAGCTGGAGCGCTGTAGTTCAAATTGACATTCACCAAAACGAAGGCAAGACCAATGTCCATGAACATCCCAGACTCAAAGAAACCCTCGAAGTGATTCCACCTGGCTTCCTCCAGAAACTCTAGAAACTTAGCATTGCTTACTTGCCCATATAGGTCAAGGGTCCAGCTTCTGACTGTAATTTCTGTGTATGAGGTACGATTAGACATTTAGGCCAAAATATAAGTATGGATCAAGGGTAATTGTAATAGCCGAATTAAAACAAAAATTCGAACATATTCGAATGTTTGAATGGAAGAATGTCTCAAATTGGGTAGGTAAGCGGGAAATTGGGCTAGTTATCTTCCAATTTCTTGATTTCGTCTCTGATTCTAGCAGCGGCTTCGTAATCTTCCTTAGCCAATGCATCTGTCAACTTAGTATTGAGTTTGTTGATCTTATCCTTGTTGTTGGATTTAGAACGAGGAGATGGTGTTTCTTCCTCTTCTATTGGGTCTGATTGTTCTATTTCCGCCAAAGAAAATCCTGGAGTTTCTGTGCTGAGTGACTGGCTTTCTTCTCCTTCTTCTTCATCTATGACGATACCAGCTTCAGAAAGGACATTTTCAAAGCTATAAATCGGCACTTTGAACCTTACCCCCAAGGCAACTGCATCAGAAGGACGGCTATCGATTTCGTGTATTTCTCCGTCTACCTCCATGATGAGGCGCGCATAGAAAATACCTTCATGTAGGTCGTTGATGACCACTTCTAGGAGGTTGAGGTTGAAGTGGCGGGACATGTTGTAGATGAGATCGTGGGTCATTGGGCGGTTGGTTTTGATGTTTTCCAACTCTAGGGCGATAGCTTGTGCTTCGGCCCCACCAATGATAATGGGCAATCTGCGGTTCCCTTCGCTTTCTCCCAAGACCAACGCGTAGTGTCCAATCTGCGAGTGGCTGGAAGACAAACCAATGATATCTAAACGAATTTTTTTCTGCACTACTTCTTTGTTATCTACCTCACGTTCAGATAAGAGAAGGGAGGCTTCCCATCATTCCCATCTATAAGACGACCAAAAATAAAATAAAATCGAACATTCCCCAAAGGCTCAGGATTTTCATTCGCAAAAGTAATTCCAATCCTTAAACTTTGGAAAACTTTCAGCCCTTAGGATTAAAATCTCTTGACCCCTTCATGGCCCAAATCGTGACACAAGAGAAAAACAAAGGTGTGAAAGTGATGTAGCATCAACCTTCACACCTATTTGTTATGTTATGATCAATTAGGCTGTTGCCTTACTGGCCTTTACTGCTTCGATGATCTGGGGGACTACGTCAAATAAGTCCCCTACAATACCGTAATCTGCGATCTTGAAGAATGGCGCCTCAGGATCTTTATTGATAACGACAATATTTTTAGATGAGCTTACGCCAGCTAGATGCTGAATCGCTCCTGAAATACCAATAGCAATATAGAGGTTAGGTGCGATTTGGATTCCTGTTTGACCTACGTGTTCGTGGTGAGGTCTCCAATCCATATCAGCAACCGGCTTAGAAGATGCAGTAGCTGCACCAATCAATCCTGCCAATTCCTCAATCATGCCCCAATTCTCAGGCCCTTTCATGCCACGGCCGGCGGATACTACATTTTCTGCCTCTGTTAGAGAAATACCCTCAGAAGCGCGAACGATTTCCTTCACAACTGTGTCCAGATCCTTATCTTTGGCTGAAAAGTCAAAATTCTCAACTGCTGCAGTGGTAGGATTCTCCTCTACCTTGTAGCCATTCGTTTTAACCGCAACGACTACTTTGTCGGTATTGGCTTTGAATTCCTGGACTCCTTTTCCTGAGTAAGCCATGCGAATGGCATCAAAACCATTTGCAGGATCGACAAGGCTGATGGCACCAGAAATTGGAGCGGCATCAAGCTTTACGGCTACTCTTGGGGAGATTGCACGACCGTTATAGGTCTGGGCCATAACAACTGCTTTGGCACCAATTTGATTGGCAACGGCCGTAACAGCAGCAGCATAAGCCGTATTGACAAAGTCATTTAGCTTGTCGCTAGATACATTGTATACTTTGCTTACACCGTAGGTTCCAAGGGAAGCAAGTTCTTCCTCAGATACCTGGCCTACAGAAACGGCTGCAACATCCGTTCCCATAGCTTGAGCGAGATCATATGCATAAGTAGCAGCCTCGAATACTGGTTTTTTGAAGCTGCCGTTGCTGTTTTCTGCGAATAATAAGACTGACATATATTTGTTCCTTTTCTAAAGAATAGAATAATCAGAATATGATATAAAATGAATAAGCCACTAATGGGCAAAAAGTTTGACCGATTGCTAATTAAATCAGGCCTTTGTCCACCAAAGCGGTTACAAGTTCCTTGGCATTGTCGGGCTCGAAGTATTTCGTTTCACCTTTTGCAGGAGGATAGCTCATTTTTACAGTAGGAATAACTTCTCCCATTTCTGAAGGGGCAACCGTGGCAAGGGGCTTCTTACGCGCTGCCATGATTCCGCGCATGTTAGGAATTCTCCACTCAGATATACCTTTCTGACAGCTAATGACGGCAGGTAGGTTGACGCTTAGTACTTCGACACCTCCATCTACTTCTCTTTTCAGATCTGCAGTGCTGTCTCCTGTCATTTCCATATGTGTAGCAAAAGACACGAAAGCCATTCCCAAATGCTCAGCAAGCATACCGGGTACCATGCCTCCGTTGAAATCGATGGATTCCTTACCTGTAAAGATCAAATCGAAATCTTTGCCATCTGCATAATCAGCAATTTGCTTGGCTACAAAGGCAGAGTCAGATGGATGGGCATCAATTCTAACCGCATCATCAGCTCCAATAGCGAGGGCCTTACGTAGGGTAGCTTCTACTTCTTTTCCACCAACAGTCAGCACAGTAATGCTTACTGTTTTTCCTTCTTCTCTGAATCCAATGGCACGAGAAAGGCCATATTCGCAATAAGGGTTGATTACAAAACTAACTCCCTGCTTGTTCAACGCGCTTCCGTCAGCCTCGAATTGAATTTTTGTTGTCGTGTCTGGCACGTGCGATATACATACGAGTATTTTCATCCTGAATGTGATTATGATTCTATATGTTTGTTCCTTTGTCAGCTAGAAAATAGATGGTTTTTCCAACTAATCTTGTATACGCCAAATCTAAAAAATAGTATGCATACATAACAAATTTATTCATGGATAGACTTACAAAACTGCTAGAATTCCTGTCTCAAGCCCCCAAAGATGCCTTTAACCTGTATGCAGTAGCCAATGAATATATGCAACAAGGCGCCTTGGAAGAGGCTAAGAAGTATTTCCTACAGCTGAAAGAACTCCATCCTGATTATGTCGGGCTTTACTATCATCTTGGGAAAATATACTTTCTCCAAGAAAACTTTGAGCAGGCTAAATTGGTTTATGAGGAAGGAATTACCCAAGCTAAACAGGCCAAAGACCTACATGCTGAAGGGGAACTCCAGCGCGCACTAAGACAAGCAATGGATGAATTGGAGGAATGGTAAAATCATTGCATGCCAGCTTTCTACATCCTACATTTGCGGAAACCTGAAATGGGATAATGTTTGAACATGGAAAAGAGAAGAGCATTTATAGAATTTGAAGGGGTTCCTAATCCTGAAGCCATCAAATTGGTTGTGAAAAATGGGATTCTGACCGATGAGCCCTATGTATATACGGATTGGAGCAAAGCTGAGACTTCACCCTTAGCCAAAAAGTTTTTGATGCTGCGCTATGTGGACCAGGTTTTCATGCACTATAACTATATCACCATTCTGAAAACGCCTGGTTCTCCTCATTGGGATTCCCTCTTGCCAGAATTGCGAATGATGCTCCAACAACACCTGGAAGACAATGAACCCATCATGTACCTAGGTGCCGAAAAACTAGAACATCCCAAGTCTGATGATGTCATCATCAAGATGATTCAGGAGATACTGGACAAACAGTTAAGGCCTTATGCCCATGAGGACGGGGGGGATTTTGTGATTGAATCCTACGAAGATGGGGTGCTGAACCTCAGTATGCATGGGTCATGTAGAAGATGTCCCTACGCAGCACAGACCTTAAAGGATGGAGTAGAAAAGCTTCTGAACCATATGATACCTGAAGTCAAGCAGGTAGTTGCGCTAGACAACAATGTTCTGAAATAGCCAGTTCTCTCCTCAAAACCTTAGCTGCCTGTTTCCGTTCACCATCATAATTGATGATAGCTTATGAATACGATCCTATACAGTGATTTGGGTAATATAGATTACGAAGAGGCCTGGGACCTACAGGAATCTTTGTTGAGAGTGAATGTGGGGCTGAAAATTGCTGCCGGGAACAAGGCTAAGCCACATAAAATTGATACCAGAAACCATCTGCTTTTCTGTGAGCATAATCACGTTTATACCCTAGGTAAAAGTGGAGATGAAGCCAATTTGCTTATCAGCGAGGAGATGCGCGCGGAAAAAGAGATTCAATATTTCAAGATCAACCGTGGAGGAGACATTACCTATCACGGCCCAGGTCAAATCACAGGCTATCCCATCCTAGACCTTGAAAAATTCAAGCCTGACATTGCCCTTTATCTTAGAAACATGGAGAAGGTGATGATCAACTTTTTAGCCGATTATGGCTTAGAAGGGGGAAGAATTGAAGGGGCAACGGGCGTTTGGCTTGACATAGATACCGCCAACCCAAGGAAAATTTGTGCCATGGGCGTTCGTTGTAGTAGATGGGTAACCATGCATGGTTTTGCCCTTAACATCAATACAGACCTTGATTACTTCAAGCATATTGTTCCCTGTGGAATTGATGACAAAGGTGTTACTTCTTTATCGGCCGAATTGGGAAGGGAAGTTGACATGCAGGAAGCCAAGGACAATCTGAAGTACCATTTCGCCAACGTCTTTGAAGCAGAAATCGTTGACGCAGCCCCTGTAGGCTAAACCAAACTCATTTCACATGAAACACAAGAAATGGAGGTGGATTGTACTGATCTTCCTTTTGGTGCTGACTGCTGCTATTTACTTTGGGGTAAATATAGCAGCCCCGTACGGAATCATCATTCCGCTTAGAGTCGATCCTGCCAATCATGGAGAAAAATATTGGCATCCCTCTCATCCTTCCTTTTACAACCTCAATTATGATACCCTGGATATTGTAACAGATGACAGCATCCATTTAGCGGGTTATTGGGTGAAACCCAGGCAGTCGGATAGCCTAAAAGGCTCGTTTATTTTCCTTCATGGTATAAGTAGCTGCAAAGAGGTCTTTTTGGAATTTGCTTCCTTTCTAGCAGATCAGGGAGTGGGCTCGGTCCTTTTCGATTTAAGGGCTCATGGTAAAAGTGGAGGCCAATTCAATACCTATGGTTATCATGAAAAAAGAGATGTGGCTGTTGTCAATCAATTCATTAAGAAACAAGAACCTAATTTAGCGGTTGGTGTTTGGGGCAATTCACTTGGGGGAGCTATCGCCTATCAGTCTCTGGCCTACGACACGACGCTTGATTTTGGTGTCATTCAGTCAACCTTTGCGCGCCTTCCTCAAATCGTAGATGATTATGGAAAACGTATCATTGGTTTCCGTATCCCTGGTTTAGCCAATTATGCGTTGGAAAAGGCATCGCGAATAGCTGATTTTCCAGGATTTGAGGTTGTTCCTGCGAATAGTTGTAAGGAAATAACCCAGCCAGTTTATGTGATGCATGGGGATCAGGACATTAACATTGACATAAGCTATGGACGGGAAAACTTCGATAACATTCCCCATTCTCATAAAGTCTGGTACACCGTCGAAGGTGCAGATCATTATGACCTTCCTCGTAAAGCCTCAGTTCATGTCAATGAAGTAGTTATACCTTGGGCAATTCACCAAATGGAAAATAAGAGGAAATAGACTGATTTGTCCTACATAAAACATTGGAGGACAGTAGATATGTGTAAATCAGTAGCTCAATTTAAGGTCAAAATGCACTGACACTTGGACACTTCATCATTTGTTAAAAAGCACTTTTCGGCCTAGATTACTGTTTCTATACCTTTACACAAAATCCTATTTGTTTCTACATGAAAAGAGTAATACTAACTTTCCTGATGACAGGTCTGTTGGTAGGACTGCAAGCCCAGCAAAAAGTGGCTGAAACCAAGGACGCAACTTGGTTAAAGCGCTCTGCTGTACAGCATTCCTCACAGGCCATTCAGGTTTCACCAGCCGAGCTCAAAGACTGGGGAGCCTATCTCAAAAATTATGGGATTAAACATGGTTCCGATGTTCCAACTGAAGACCTGGAACAATGGAAAAATGATGTTGCACGCGGCAAAAGAGGGTACCAGCCTGATGAGCAGGTTGATGCAACCACCTTTGCCAGAACTGCTCAATCTGCTACACCTGTTTTGATTGATGACTTCGAAGGGAATTCTACGAATGGATCAACCCCTCCTGACAATCATGTAGCTATTTCTGATTCTGGATTTATCGTTTCTGTAACCAACACGAGGATCGATTTCTACAATGAAACTGGAACTCGCTTGAGAAGAACCTCTTTGGGGGCTTTTGACGCACCCTTGAGTGTTTCGTCTTTTGCTTTTGACCCTCGCGTAGTCTATGATGCGGATTCTAAGAAATTCATTATGTGTTGGTTGGCGGGAAGTTCTTCCGCCAGATCGGATGTGGTTATGGCCGTATCTACCTCTCAAGATCCTCGTGATCCTTGGAACCTTTACGCACTGGATGCCACCCTGCTCAACAATGGTACGTGGTTGGATTTCCCTTATCTAGCTACGAACGAAAACGAAATCTTTATCTCTGGTAACCTCTTTACCGATGGAGCAGGTTTTGATCAGGTCCTGGTTTATCAAATCGACAAGGCTGATGCGATCGCTGGAAATCCATTAACATTTCTTACTTACAATGGGGTAGCGGGATCCAATTCTGGAATCTTTTCTTTGATGCCTTTGATGTGGGGATATGATGGTTCTAACGGACCCGAGATGTATTTCATCTCACGTGTTGCTCAGAATGCTTTAGACTTGTTCAAGTTATCCGGCGACATTGCGAGTAATCCAAGCTTCAGCGTGACAAGAGTTACGGTACCACAAATAAATAACCCACCAAATGGACTACAGTTGGGAAGTACCGAATTGGTGAGTACAGGTGATTCCCGTATGCAAGATGGTTTCGTAAGTGATAGCTTGGCACACGTTGTATTTGGAACCTCATTTGAGAATGATTATGCAGGCATCTACTACATAAGAATCAACCTATTCGATTTTTCAATAGAGCAAACGGTTTATGGCCAAGAGGGCTTTGATTGCGCCTTTCCAGCTGTGGCTCCTTTTGCTGTATCTACTAGTGATCCTACCGTTTTGATAGGTTTCCTTAGAACAGGAGAAACCATTTATCCTCAGTTGAGAGCTGTCTCTATCGATGCCAAAATGGACCCATCAGGTTCTGTGTTGATAAAAAAGGGAACCACTCCTTTGAATACCTTCCTCACGGGAACGGAAAGATGGGGTGACTATACGGGAACGGAAAGACGCCACAATGCAACCAGTCCAGAGGTATGGGTATTTGGATGTTATCCTAGATCGGCTTCCAACTTCCAAGGTTTTCTGGATGGGTGGATAGGAAAATTGTCAGATTCTGGTGTGCCTTCTAGTGCTCCCGTCGCTGATTTTTCTTCTAGTGCACCCGCTATTGGTGTAGGCAGAACAGTTAGATTCTCTGATGAATCAACCAATAATCCTACCTCTTGGAACTGGACATTAGCTGGAGGTACGCCTGCTCAGTCTTCTGATCAGAATCCTTTGGTACAATACAATACACCAGGTGTTTATCCTGTAACGCTGACTGTTAGCAATGCTGCAGGTACGGACTCACTTACTGCCACTACCTACGTTACGGTTACGGCTCTTCCAATCACCAATTTTTCTGCGGATCAATTGATTGTACCGGCAGGATCTGATATTAATTTCACAGATTTATCTGGTAACAACCCATCTGGTTGGCTTTGGATATTTGATGGAGGTACACCAAATGCTTCCTTCAACCAAAACCCAACCATTAATTACCAAACTCCGGGAACTTACGATGTGAACCTAACGGCAACCAACAGTGGTGGTTCTGCTGCTGAACAGAAAGGTGGCTATATCACAGTTGTGCCTTTGGTTGCCCCAACTGCTGCTTTCCGTTCTGATACGACCATTATAGATGTCGGTGGTGCAGTACAGTTCATCGACGAGTCTGTAGACTTCCCACTTACTTGGTCATGGGACTTTACAGGTGGGATTCCAGCTACTTCTAGTGATCGTAATCCTTTGGTAAGTTATGCCAACCCTGGAACATACCAGGTAATTCTTTCTGTTTCTAATGCAGCTGGGACGGACCTAGAGGTGAAAAACAGCTATATCACAGTTTTGGCTGATCAGAATACTAGCATTCAGGAAAATGTTGTTACTGAAGTGAACGTATTCCCGAACCCTATCAAAGAAGGACAGGTTACAGCAGATTTTTATCTTGAAAAATCTCAATATCTTCGCTTTAGCATCTTCGACATCGCAGGTAAAGAAGTCGGAATGCTCGGAGACGGAAAAATCAAAGCTGGTCAAAACAGACTAGGCTTCTTGATTCAAGATATGGCTGCAGGAACTTACTTCTTGCAAGCTAGGAATGAAGACCAAAAAGTAATTATCAATGAAAAGATTGTTGTCCTTCCTTAATGTGATTGGACTAAGCTTACTGGCGACTACGTTTTCTTGTAAAAGCGCTCAAGCCCCACAGGAAAAACAGGTAGAAGCCAATGTAAGCAAAGGGCAAAGCGGTCCAGCAAAGGTAGTAGTACCTACGTCCACGGAGGATGATGATACAACGATGCAGGAAATGCCTGCCCCTTTGCCGCCCGATTCATTGAGATAATACAGCTAGCAAATTTCTATAGAGCCTCTTCATCACGAAGAGGCTTTTTTTGATACCCATACTTTAGAACAGCTATCATTTGCCATTGCATAACTTCTTGCTTCGGACTATATTCCTTGCCTACTCGATTGCTAATAGATATGAGGCCAGACTTTAACAACATTCCTCTCGACTTTGGAAAAAGAATAAACCTTTCTGCCGGAGAACTTTCAGGGAAGGCCTGGGAAACGCCTGAAAAAATCAGCATCCAACCGCTTTATACATCTTCCGATTTAGAAGGATTAACGCATTTGAACTACGCTGCAGGACTTCCCCCCTTTTTACGTGGGCCTTACTCAACGATGTATGTCCAAAGACCATGGACAATCCGTCAGTATGCGGGTTTTTCAACAGCGAAGGCCTCCAACGAATTTTACCGAAAAAATCTTGCTGCTGGACAAAAAGGTCTCTCTGTGGCCTTTGACCTGGCGACACACAGAGGATATGATTCTGATCACGAACGAGTGTTTGGGGATGTGGGAAAGGCAGGAGTAGCCATTGATACGGTAGAGGACATGAAAATCCTCTTTGATCGGATTCCATTAGATCAGATGTCCGTTTCCATGACCATGAATGGTGCGGTGATTCCTATCATGGCATTTTATATTGTAGCAGCAGAAGAGCAAGGAGTTAAACCTGAGGCCTTATCTGGAACCATTCAGAACGACATTCTGAAGGAATTCATGGTGAGAAATACCTATATCTATCCACCTGAGCCTTCTATGAAATTGATTGGGGATATCTTCGAATATACCTCTCAGCATATGCCACGCTTTAATTCCATCTCGATTTCTGGTTATCACATGCAGGAAGCAGGTGCTACGGCAGATCTTGAATTGGCGTACACGCTTGCTGATGGATTAGAATACCTCAAAACGGGTTTAAAGGCTGGACTGGACATAGATGTATTTGCACCTCGATTGTCCTTTTTCTGGGCTATTGGGATGAATTTCTTTATGGAAATCGCCAAGATGAGAGCTGGAAGGATGCTTTGGGCTAAACTGGTGAAGCAGTTTGATCCTAAGAATCCCAAATCCATGTCGCTCCGTACCCACTGCCAGACTTCGGGCTGGTCATTGACTGAGCAAGATCCCTTGAACAATGTTGCGAGAACTTGTATTGAAGCCATGGCAGCTGCTTGTGGGCATACCCAGTCCCTCCATACCAATTCCTTTGATGAGGCGATTGCTTTGCCTACGGATTTTTCCGCCCGAATCGCACGCAATACACAGCTATACTTGCAAGACGAAACTCAAATAACCAAATCCGTAGATCCTTGGGCGGGTTCCTTCTATGTAGAGAAATTGACGCATGACCTAGCGCACAGAGCATGGTCCTTGATTGAAGAGGTAGAATCCTATGGAGGAATGGCCAAAGCGATAGAGCAAGGTATTCCTAAGATGCGGATCGAAGAAGCTGCTACCAGAAAGCAGGCAAGAATTGATGCGGGAGATGATGTAATCGTAGGTGTAAACAGATTTGAATCCGATGGGGAAAAAGCCTCATTTGAAATCAGAGAAATTGATAATTCTGCGGTGCGGGAGTCTCAAATTAGGAGGTTGAATGAGGTGAAAGCCAGCCGTGATGCAGAAAAAGTAGCAGCGAGTTTGAAAGCCATTGAGGAAGCAGCGCAAAGGGGTAGTGGGAACCTATTGGCCCTTGCTGTAGAGGCAGCTAGAAATCGAGCCAGTCTGGGGGAGATTTCCGATGCGATGGAAAAGGCATTTGGCCGCTACACACCTGTGATACGATCTGTAAGCGGTGTATATGCACAGGAATCAAAAAATATGAATGGAATTGAAGAGGTAAGGGAACTAGCAGATGAATTTGCCAAACTAGAAGGAAGAAGACCCAGGATCATGGTCGCCAAAATGGGACAGGACGGGCACGATAGAGGAGCGAAGGTGATATCCACTTCATTCGCTGATTTGGGCTTCGACGTAGACATAGGGCCCTTGTTTCAAATGCCTTCAGAGGTCGCTCGTCAGGCATCTGAAAATGATGTACACATTGTAGGAGTTTCCTCCTTGGCTGCTGGTCATAAGACGCTGGTCCCTCAATTGATCTCCGAATTAGCAAAAATTGGAAGGGAAGACATACTAGTTGTCGCTGGTGGAGTTATTCCTCAGCAAGACTACGACTTTCTATTTGAAGCTGGGGTTGTTGGTGTGTTTGGTCCGGGTACGGCTATACCCGAGGCAGCAAAATCCATCCTTCAGAAGATGTTAGAAGAATAAATTTTGGGAAAAAGCCCCCTTTTTTCTTTTTTACGAAAGATCAGACAATTTACGAGAATGCCTAAGCGGCCCTTTGCTTTGGTCGACTTTTTGCTTCTTTTTAACTCGTAAATACTCCAATTCCCCGCATTTCTACCATTTGGAATGTCATAATTGACAATCCAAAGCGTTTGTACCATAGCCTTCCCTCAATCCCCGGGTGTAGGCTGGGAAATTATTGTACCATATTAGTAACAAGTCTATGAACCGAAGAGATTTCCTATCCTTTTCTTCTGTTTCCGAGACCTCTTCAGCACCGATGATGCCCACGCGCAGCTTGGCGGGTGATTTAACTCCTTATTCGGGGCCTTGGGACCGTGCTGCAGCGGCTCATTTGCTGAGAAGGTGCTGCTTTGGGCCTACACCAGAGGAGATCAATCAGGCCTTGAACTGGGGCTTGGAGCAAACCCTCGATAGATTGCTTGGCAATCATCAACTTCCCGCTCCTCCTGTCATGTTTGATTTCAACGAGGACAGAAATGCAAGAGAAGGGCAAACCTGGATTGAAGCTCCCTTGGACGATGGTGGCGATGATGGTCGGAGAAGAAGGTCCCTCAGAGCTTGGAATATCGGCTTAATGGTGGGCGAAGGTATTCGAATCCGCGAGTCTATGGTGCTGTTTTGGCACAACCATTTCTCAGTAGAAATCGGGAAAGTAGGGGAAGCCAGAAACGCGTATCAATACCTTGATCTGCTACGTAAAAACGCCCTTGGCAATTTCAAAACGCTTGTAGAAGAAATGACCATTCTTCCTGCGATGCTGAGATACCTTGATGGGGATGATAATAGAAAGGGAAGGCCGAATGAAAACTATGCAAGAGAGCTTTTTGAGCTCTTTTCAATTGGGAAAGGACCTTTAAGAGGGCCTGGTGATTATACCTACTACAACGAGAATGACGTATTAGCAGCTGCAGAATGTCTAACGGGTTGGCGACCTATCACCCAAGGGGATGACGCAGGTAGTCCGCAGGTTGAATTCAGTGAAGACAGACATGAGCCTGGCGATAAACAGTTTTCCGCAGCCTTTCAGAACAGGGTTATTAGCAACGCTGGTAAAGACGAATACAAGGTCCTGATTGACATGATCTTTGCCGAAAAACAGACAGCTGTACACATCGTCAAAAAATTATACAGATGGTTTGTCTACTACGATATCACCGAGGAGGTGATGCGTGATATCATTGAGCCCTTGGCACAACAGATGGTAGACGAAAACTATGAGGTGAAGAACGTGATCAGAAGGTTACTTGCCTCTGAGCATTTTCTCGGGACAGATTCCCATGGTGCCTACATCAAACATCCCCTAGATATGGTAGTAGGTGTCGTCAAGAATAGCCGATATCCTGTTCCGACAGAGACAGATTATATCTGGAGCTATTACTTCTGGGATAACATGCTCAATCAGGCAAGAAATATGCAGATGGAATTTATGAATCCGCCTGATGTAGCTGGCTGGAAAGCTTTTTACCAAGAACCCTTGTTTCACCAAATTTGGATCAACTCAGTTACCCTTCCTTATAGGTTTAGCTACTTGAAGAATTTCGTAAGGAATGGATACCGCAAGAACGATATCCGAATAGAGATGGATTTAATCGAATTGTTAGGAACGGTGGAAGACCCTTTCGATCCAAATTTGCTTATAAGTGGCTGGACAGAACGATTCCTTCCTATGCCTTTGGATCAGGTCCAATTGGATGCCTTGAAAAATGTGTTGATCCCCGGTCTCCCTGACTTCGAATGGACAGAGGAATATATGTTATACCTGGCTGATCCTTCAGACGAAATGGTAAGTAAATCTATTCTTACTAAGCTTGAAGCCCTGTTGACGGCCATTGTTACCATGGCGGAGTTCCAATTATCCTAATCCTTTACTCATTTCTATTGACCATCAAAGCTTTACATAAATGAAACGTAGGAGCTTTTTAAAAAGATCCGCTGCAGCAGGGATGATTCCCATGGCCTTAGGTAAAACCAACCTATTCGCCCATAACATGCAGCATCCCCTTGCCAGACTTGCTCAAATGGCAGATGATACGGATCGCGTTCTTGTATTGATTCAGCTTAATGGAGGAAACGATGGCTTAAATACCCTCATTCCCCTAGACCAATACGATAATCTCGTCAAGGCGCGACCGGATGTATATATTCCAGAAAATAAAGTACTCAAGCTTCATGACCATATCGGTCTCCATCCTTCTATGGGAGAAATGAAGCGTATGTATGAGCAAAAGAAAATAGCCATTGTACAAGGGGTAGGATATCCCGATCCCAATTTCTCCCACTTTCGATCCACAGACATCTGGACCTCAGCCTCTCCGGCTGATGAAACCTGGAATTCTGGTTGGGTAGGGAGGTTCTTGGATGATGAGTTTCCCGATTTTCCCCTTGGCTTCCCGAATGCCGATAAGCCGCACCCACCCGCGATTACAGTGGGTTCTATAGTATCCAACACCTGTCAGGGGCTTTCAGTGAATCTTGGCTTGGCCGTAACAAATCCAGATAATTTTTCAGAATTACCAGCTTCTGGAGGGACTACCAATATGAACACTCTTTATGGGAAGGAACTGAGTTTCATGCGAAATATGATTGTCAGTACCAATCAATATTTGGAGGCCATTCAGGATGCATCAAATAAGGGAAGTAATGTCTCTAAAAAATATCTAGGGCAAGAGCGCAATAACCTCGCAAGAGAATTGAAAGTAGTAGCCAGGCTAATTGCTGGTGGACTACAAACAAAGGTTTATGTAGTGAATCTAGGCGGTTTTGATACCCATGCATCTCAGGTCGAGGCAGGCGATACGACAACCGGGGATCACGCAGAGTTGCTACTAAAGGTGTCTGATGCCATCGGCGCATTCCAGGAGGATCTGGAGCTGATGGGGTTGGATCACCGCGTAGTAGGTATGACCTTTTCTGAGTTTGGAAGAAGAATCAAAGCCAATGGTAGCCTTGGAACGGACCATGGAGCTGCGGCACCTATGTTCTTCTTTGGAAAAGCAGTCAACCCTGAAATTTTTGGAGAGAATCCACTGATTCCTGAAGAAGTCAGCAGGCGCGATAACTTGCCCATGCTGTACGATTTCCGATCCATGTATGGTTCCGTACTCATGGACTGGTTTGGGGTAGAGGAGGAAAAGATCAAGTCATGGCTCTTTGATGATTTTGAGCATGTACCTGTCATCAAATCCCGCAAGGCACGTCCTTCATTTGGGAGAGAACAAAAGATTTTCCTTAACTCTAACAACCCGAATCCATTTCGAAATCGTACTGATTTGAAGTTTTGGGTGAAAGAGCCTGGAGTGGTTCAGATCAGGGTTTTTGATGCTACGGGGAAGGTGATTCTTCAGTTAGCGAATCAAGAGTATGAGGCTGGAAATCATACGATCAGAATCCAGGGCTCTGAACTACGTCCGGGTAGGTACTACATTCATGCGCGTATGAAGCATTCCCATGATATGATCATAGCTGCAAAACTGTAATTGAGCTGTTTTATTGATACATGATAAAAGGGCACCCAAATGGGGTGCCCTTTTTGGGTATAAGCTACACACGTCAATTTCTTGGTCTGAAATCAGGTCTTCCTGGAGGGCCGCCTCGACGATCATTTCCAGTGTTAGGAAGATTTAGTTTATCGCCTTTCCCATCGGTAAAGGCTCTAATATTGTAAGTAAAGGTAAGCATCACATAACGTTGCAACACGAGGCTTTGAAGGTCTTCGATATAGTTTTCGTTTACCGTTCTGGTGATACTTGTATTCTGACCCAGCGCGTCAAATACACTTAGGTATAGCTCCCCTCGATTATTCTTCAGGAATTTCTTTCCTAACCCAAGCGACCAAAGCCAAAAGTTCTGGTTAAAGTCCTGCGAAAGTCCGGTATAGAGAGTATGGCTAATATTGGAGCGGAAGACTACTTGTCCCGGTAAAATGACGTTTAGACGGGCGCGACTGTCCTGCTGGAGGTAGTTACTATTTTGCGTGGATTGTAGGCTATTGATGACCTGATTGGCAGTCGTTCTAGATGAAACGGTAAAGTCCCAGTTTTCGCTGATGTTACTACTTAGGGTCAGCCCAAATCCTCCCGTTGTTGTATTCGCCAGATTCAAACGGTTATTGATCAAGCCGGGCTGTCTTCTGTAATCCACAGAAAGGTCTAGGTTTACATTCATCTTAATAGCCTCGATCAAACGTCCTGTTGAGACAAATACTCGGCCCTGAAAATATCCATCTAGGTTGACGGGAAAAATATACTGTGATCCAGCTGGCAACAGATATCCATTGGCCAGTGTGGTATCCTGATTGAGGCGAATCGTATGATTCCCTACATAATTTTCTGTAAATGTTCCATTGGCAAAGGCAACCAATACGCTGTTGTTTTTGGTGTTGGTCTTATTGTATCGAAGGATAACACGGTGAGAGTAATTCTGGTCGAGTTCAGGATTACCTGAAGTAATTTGGAGTGGGTTGCTGTTGTTGATGACATCCTGCAATTGATCTACAGATGGAGGGGAAGTGCTTCCTCTATAAATGACTCTCAAATCGTTGGAACGAGAAAAACGATATCTCAACAAGGCAAAGGGAACGAGGTTATTGAAATTTCTGACCTGTTGGTCTTCAACTGGGAATATTCTTTGGTTATCCAATTGGGCAAATTGATAGGCCACTCTCGTGATGAAGAAGGCTTTCCCACCACGGAAAAACATACCTGCTCCCACCTGCTGCGTGGTATAGTTGCTTTCAAAGGTATTGGTTAAGGCTGTATCCAATAAACTATAACTACCTGTTCCCAAAGGATCATTGAGGGTTTGTTGGTCTGATTCCTCTAATTGAGGGTTCACACGGTAATACAATTGCAGCATTCCTTTATCCGAGATAGGTTCAGTGTATCGAATGTTGGCAGATGTATTCCAAGTAGTGGATTGAAGTGTTCCTTTTTGATCAATAGTATCAACTGAGGCAGGCTCTGAGAAATAATTGATCCCTGATTTTAAAAAGTTATTTCCGGATTGTTCGTCATACTGTGCATTGACAGAAACAGAGATGGACCTTCCTCTTTTGGCAAATCTCCTTCGATAAGAAAGTTGGTGTCGAGTTGACAATCCTGTCAAGTCGCTTTCGAAGTCAGTCGTGGAGGTGTTGAGCAATTGACTTCCTACCAAGGTTGTTGCGGAGGTAAAGGAGCTCCCCTCATTTTGCTGGATGGTTAGTCTAGGACGATATACAATGCTGGTCTTGTCATCAGGTTTGATTTCAAGGCGAAGATTGAAGCGGTGATTGATGTTCGAGCTGTTACTTTCTTCCTCCTCTTCGTAAATTTGTCCATTGTCTCCACTCGAAATATATTCCTGACGTAGGTTGGTTTCTGAAATATTATCGCTCTGGTTGAAGAAATAAGACCCAGCTACCTCAATTTTCTTTCCCCACTTGTCCGTATAGTTAATCCCTGCTGAGTTGGTTGTCGAAATTCCACCCTGCTCATTGACCAAAAAGTCTGATGCATCTCCTCCTCTTCTGGGCCTGCCTCCTCTAAATCCTCTTCTACTTGCACCATTTGCACTTACAACTCCCAAAAGATCCTCATTAGAGAAATTTTGTTGGTTGATGTTGTTGCTTTGGCCTAGAATTGAGATTCTTCTGTCTCCATTAAAGTTATTGAGGCTAAATCCTGCGTTGTATCGATCTAGGGCATCATAATTCTCCGTACCGGCTCCACCGAAAACCCTTCCAAAGGTTCCATTTCGCATCTCTGGTTTGGTAATGATGTTGATCGTTTTGGTGCGCTCGCCATCGTCAAAGCCGGTTTGTTGGGCTTGCTCAGATTTTTGGTCGAAAACTTGGATTTTTTGAATGACTTCGGCAGGTAGGTTTTTCAAGGCTGCATTGGGATCATTCCCAAAGAAGGCTTTGCCATCTACCAACACCTGCCTGACTGCTTCACCCTGGGCCTGAACCTGTCCGTTTTGGACGACGACGCCGGGCATTTTTTCTAACAGATTTTCAGCAGTAGCATCTGGATTGGTTTTGAAGGCATCAGCATTGTATTCGGTTGTATCACCTTTTTGCTGAGCAGGAGGAACTTGACCCTTGATCACGACAGCATCCAGTTCATAGGATTTCTCTCCTAATACAATTCTACCAGCGAAGTTAGGTCCCTCAGTCAGGTTGATTTGCTTTGAGAATGCTTCATAGCCTACATACTCAACCGTGATCGTATGGGGTCCTGGTTGAAGGCCTTTAAATCTATATCGTCCTCGTTCACTGGTAAGGGCGCCTTGTTTGCTCTGGTCTTCATCGGAGGTAACGACCACTGAAGCACCTTGGAGGGGTAGTGAATCCTTACTTAATACCAGCCCAATGAGGAATGCATCTTGAGAAAAAGCGTGCGGCAACGCCATGATCCCTAGAAGGAAAAGTGTAATGAGTCTCTTTGCCATGTTATAAGTTATAGAAGTGCGGAGGTTAGACAAACCACAACAGCTGTTTATTCCCCTTCGTTGTTGAGACACTAACTAATTTTACAAACAAAGAGTTTTATGCAAGTTTGACAGATTTATAGGATTGAAACAAAATAGGGTCGACCCTGTAAAGAATCGACCCTATGATAGTATAGAGATAGATGAAAATGCCTAGTCTACATCCGTATATTTCATCCCTAACTTATTGGTGTCTCCTGTAATTTTTACTTTCAGACGAGCCTTTTGCCCTTGTTCATTGATAACGAGGGCTTTTGAAGATTTTTGAAAGTTGACAGTTCCATTTTCTCCCGGTTCTACTTTCAGGCTTTGAATTTCTTTACCAGTATCAGAGATCTCCTTGAGGGTAACCGTTTCATCACCCGTGTTTTCATATTTTACTTTGAAGGCACCTTTCTGCTCTCCCCCCAGAACAAATTGTTGTTTAGCTGGCACGGTCAAGTTTGATTTGATCCCACAGGAAGTGAAAAGAAGCACAATAGTGAAAGCGGAAATAATGATTCTAATTGACATAATGTATTGATTTGATTGTGGCTCCAAGAAGCCATCAAATCAATCCCTATTCGTTGCAAAAGGTAAATTGAGACTTCATGATCATGTCTCAAATGTGATTTGAGACCAATGATTTGGAATACTGGGAGGGGGTTTGACCAGTTTCTTGCTTAAAAACACGGTGGAAGGTTGCTTTGGAATTGAAGCCAACTTCAAATGCAAGTCCTAGCAAACTCATGTGTGCATATTGTGGGTTGTTGATCCGAGCTTTGAAGGCTTCAATTCTGTAATGGTTGATCAGGGAATTGAAATTCTGTCCCTCTTCATTGATGAGCGCAGAAAGCTGGTTTTTATGCATACCCATCATTTTGGCCAGCAAGCCCAAGTCAAGTTCAGGATTTAGATATACCTTTTCCTCCTCAATCAATCTATACAATTCTTTTCGGGAGGCAGCAGGCTGGGTGCTAGCTTGCGATGGTTTTGGGGCAGGAGTAGGAATGATCAGTTCCTGATGGGAATGTGTGTAGGCATGTAAGGCGATCCAAAAACTAGCGATAGCGTAGCATAGGATAATGGGAAAAATTAGCCAACCGTGGTTGTAGATATTGAAGTCATAGGTATTAAGGAGGATTAGATCAGCAACATCATATATGAGGGTGATGGTAATGAGAAAGGCGAGTACATACAGAAACCTGATCAGCCATTTTGCTTCAAATTCATCCCATGTATAGTTGGCTTTTTTCTTATAGGCAAAAAGAATTCTGAAGGAAAGGAGGATATAGAGGAATCGACTCAGAAAGTACATGACTCCTTCAAGGTGCTGATAGTACGGAGCCATGACCTCCCTCCAAAACATGGATTTGTATTCCACAGATTGAAAACCCACATACATATACAAGCCAAATTCCCAAAGCGGCAGGATGAAATGCACGAGGTCTTGTTTACGAAAAGAAAATGATGGAGTGGTTCTGGCTTTGAGGTAAAAATACAGAAAAGGTCCAATGCTCAGAGAATAGGAAATAGGGAGGAAATACAGAAAATTATACTTACTCGCTAGCCCAGTAAGGTTCAAAAGAGAATTGGTAAGAGTAAGCCCATAACTCAACAACAAAGCTCCAAGTAGTAGATTTGCCAAACGCAGCCCATCCTTCCTGAACAAAAGAACCAAGCCTGAGATCAGGCAAAGGACAATGCCCCCACCCATCAAGACTAGTGTTAAGATACCATTCAAAGAGAGTTCTATCATGAAATATGAACTGGCTTTCAGGTGAAGGTACAAAAATTGACAAGCCTCTTCTCTTCAAAACTTGCCATTTGCCAAGAAGGGAAAAGGTTCAAGGGTATTTTTCTCACGGACTAAGGGTAAGCGCCCAAGTTCGGGTATTGAAGGTGAAAGGGAGGAATTTCTTCCTGAGCTGTTTGCCATTTTCAAACTGAACAATACCACGAATATGAACAACATCAAACACGCCTTATTCCTATTGCCGCTCTTGAGCATGATCTTTTTTTCTTGCGTCAGAGAACCTTCTGACTCGGTATCACAAGATTCCATATATGGAGAATATCGCCTTGTCTATGAAGCGGGGGAAGACAAAAGCTATGCCCGCGCAGAATTCCATTTCGGGTCTGCTTTGGGGACGAAATTGGAGTTGAGTGATCCTGCTACTGTTTCGGCTGGTGGAGGAGAATTGTCATGGAAGCCGCTTCTTGCATATTATGAAAAGGATTTTGCCGGAGTGGAAGAAGAATTGACCTTTACCTACACTGATATAGACGGAAATACCTTTAGCAATACAGTTAGTCAAACGGATCCTATTGCCTTTCCTGCAAGTCTTGATCCGATTGAGAAGGGAGCTGCCTATACCCTGTCATGGGTAGGTAATCCTGTGGGCCCCTCCGAAACGATTACCGTTACTGTAAATGGACCCAATGAAGGAGATGCTAAAATATTCACCACTACCGATCCCGGTGCTACTTCCATTATCCTCGGAGTAGATAAATTGGGTGATTTAGGACTCGGAACGGGCCGAATCGTCATGGAAAGAAGAAAAGACGCTCCTATTCAAGAGGGAACTTCCAAGGGGGGAGCCATTTGGGTAAGATATGTAACAGCTACTGAGGAAATACAAATCAACGAATAGTCTCTTACTGTTTTTAGGGGGTAATATGTAAATGGCTGGATTCCGGGAGGAGTTCAGCCATCTCTAGTATAGAATAAAAAAAGCGACCCAATTCTTGATAGAAAAGGGTCGTTCCTTCATGGTTGTCATAGCCCGATGGGCATCTTTGTGTGTAAAAAAAGGGGAATAGGGTAGCAGGAAAAGAACGTATTTGTGTGAATGTCGACATTAACCCGCTATTCCCCCTGGTTTTCAGGCGTACTATAAATTCATCTGCATCCCTCCCAATACCATATGTGAACCCGGTCCACCCGTCAGGCTGTTCAGGTTTGTGGCACGAAGGGTGAATTCCATTTTGTCTTTTGTAAAGGCGAATTTTTGCGGAATACTGACGACAACCTGATAGGACAAGTCCCGATCCGTAGGTTGAAAATCGCTATTTCCTGTTTCCCAGAAGGTATGTTGACGCAATCCTGTGTAGGAGTTCGGCGCTCTTTGAATCCCAGCAGTTAAGTTGATAGATCTATATTGGACTTCGGCAAAGCTCCCGAATACCCAATCAAGCTTGTCTCGCCTAATCTCTCTATCAGGAATAGTTCCAGAGAGCTGGGCTGGCGTCATATCCTGCCAGAAAGCGACCTGATCCGTTGCGACCTTCCCCTTGATGTTAAATTGCCATTTGCCTACAGTTTTGTGGAAATTTAAGGAAGTAACGGAACCCCATTTGGAACGAGGATCATGGGTAGAAAGGCTTTCTTGACCTAAAGATTCCGAGGGGAGATAATAAAATGCTTGGATATCTAAGATTAGGCTTTCAACCCGAGGTATACGTAAGTTTCCCTTTAAAGAAAGCATATCGATATTCATTTGGTCTCCTCTTACAAATGAATAGCCCATTTTCAGGCTTGCTCTGCTTGGCGCACAATTGTCAATATCCAGTCCCCTGCTTCCTAGGGTTACATTACCTGTGATATGTTGCCTGGCCGCTTCCCCTTCTCTGGTGAAATGTTCACCCCTTACATTAGCTTCCACATTGAGTATTTCCTCAAAGCCATATCCAACATGGGTTCTTTGCGAGAGGAAGGTATAAGATTCTCCTGCTTCCCTAAGATTTACCCCTTCAGCAATCCCACTCGCCAATACAAACAGTCTGTGTCCATTTTTTTTCCTACGAAATGAAACATAGGGGGCGATGTTAAAACTATGTCCTACTTGGCTTCTTGCATCTTGAACAAAACTTGACCCCATCATGAAGCTTCCGTTTCTCGTTAGGTCAAGCTTGAAATTCCCCATGGCCCGTCCCAATTGCTGGTTGATTCTTTGAGAAGGGATTCTTGCCAGATTTGTAGGAAAGGGGAGGTAATTGGCATTGGTTCCCAACAGAAGAAGGGAAAGGCTGAGACGATTATTTGAGGTGATGTAGCTGCCCCCCAACTTAGCTTGAGTTAAAGAAATTCCAGGAGCACTTGGCGTTTCTACCAGTTTGCGCTGGAAAACATCAGCCTGTAAGGAGAGTAACTTAAGTTTTACAGAATTTTTTATCCCAGCTTGGTAAACCAGCTGGCCTTGGTTGATGCCCGCAGAGGCATAAACCCTCCTTTCGTTATCTCCATAGTGGTAGGTATCTAGTGTAGCGGATTTGACTCCATTTAAGGCTCTACTCCCATATTGGGATTGCGCTTGTGTTCCCTCTTCTAGATATGCATAATCGATTGCTTCAGGATTGACTAAGCTAAGAATAGGGTCCATGCCAGGAAGCGCCATGTAGTCTGGAACAATGGTACCGTTTAGCATAGAAAGGGCGTTTTGATTGGGAATGATCTGTCGAGAAGTGAAGGTCGAACCCATTCCGGTTGCTAGGTCTTCTAAGCCTCTTCCCTCCTTAAATGGAGCGTAGATTCCTCGCCTATGTAGAAACCCTCGACTGAAACCACAACATATCAAACGACCTCTACACGTATTGGCATACCCTAGGATTTCGATCTTATCTAGTTCAATATCCTCAGGCTTGAGTTCAATGGTAGGATTCAATTCCTTTCCAACGATCCACATCAGGCTCTCAAAACCGATATAGCTGATCAGGAGTGTATCTCCTTTTTTGACATCCATGGATACTTTGCCCTGGAAATCGGAGTAGGCACCATGATGCGTTGATTCTTTTATGATCATCACACCTGTCAATGGCTCACCTAATGGATCTACAAGGGTAGCTTGGAAGGATTTTTGAGCAATTAGTCCCGTACTCCCAAGCATGGAAATCAGTAATAAAATTTTTCTCATCATAGTAGTTTCGTGTCATGGGTGATCTGCTAAGAAGAGTTAGGTGGGTCTGAAATTCCACAAAGGGGGCAAAAAAATATTGGAACCTTCCTCTAGGAAAGATTCGTATCTTCAAAATATCTTTGTCTTAGCTACCGTTAGCTGGATACACATAACCATTGAATTTGTAGGAAGCATGATTTCAGTTTTGATTGCCGATGATCATCAAATGTTCCGTCAGGGAATCATCTCTCTGCTTTCGGATCAGGACGACATTACCTTTGTCGGAGAAGCCTCAAATGGACAGGAAGTGTTGAATCTTTCCAAGGAAACTTCCCCTGATTTGATCTTGCTGGATGTCGAAATGCCTAAAATGGACGGCTTTGAAACCATGAGAAGGCTCAAGACTTGGAAATCACCACCAAAAGTGCTGGTGTTGACGATGCATAAGACGCCAGAGTTTACCAAAAATATCGTGCAGGCCGGTGCTTCTGGCCTTGTTCAAAAAGACGCAGGTAAGGAATTGTTATTAAAATCCATTCGCCAAATTGTACATGAAGGCAAATACTTCAGCGATGACATCAATGCCCTCTTGCTAGAGAGTCTCCATGGTGAACAGAAAAAAACTTCTCTTTCAAAAAGAGAAAAGGAAGTGGTGAAACTAATTGTTGATGGACTCACCACCAAGGAAATCGCAGATAAGCTTTTCCTGAGCAAACACACCATTGAATCCCATCGTCAGAATATCTTATTAAAGCTTGAGCTGAAGAATACAGCGGAATTGGTAAAATACGCGATTCAGCACGGCCTCGCTTAGCAAATCTCCCCGTAGTAGTTTTCTACTAAAAATCCCATTAGCATCAATGTGTGAGGGATTCAATCCCTTTTGATGCGAGATTGGATACTAATTCAAGCAGTTAGTTATCCAATAAAATCGCATTCATGAAATCAATCAAAGCCCTTCTTTTTTGTAGCCTTGGAATGTTCCTCCTAATTGCCTGTGGAGGTGAAAGTATGGGACAAGGAAAAGTGGTTATCAATGACCAGGTGGTTTCTAGTAGGCAGCTCAGTGCCTTGAAATCGGCATACGGAATAGACATTCAGGCAGGAAATTATTGGTACGATAAGCGCTGTGGAGCATGGGGGATGCTTGGTGGTCCCACCCTTGGTTTTGTCCCTCCTTATCTCAATGTCGGAGGAAATCTAAAACAACATGCTTCTCGCGGTCATACAGGTGTCATTGTCAATGGCCGTGAATTGCCCTTGCAGGATGTAAATGCCTTGAAACAAATCATTGATGTCAAAAAAGGTCGCTTTTGGCTGGATGCCCAGGGAAATGGAGGGTATGAAGGGTATGGCGCCAGCTTTAACCTAAAGTATTTGGCCCAACGAGCAAGAGGGAGTTCCTTCTATCGAAACAACTACACTGGGCTGGGTACAGGTAGCAGCGGTGGAACCTTCTATATGATCGGTAAAGATGTGTCCTTAATCCTTGACTAGTGTGTCCCAGCACTAGCCAAGAGTTGTGTACAAACATGTAAGCAGTACACGTTTTGTTGAGTGCGGCCTCCTGGGGAATTGATTGGAGGTCGCCATTTTTATGATTGAGAAAGCTTGCTGATAAGGCTCGATTCTGGCTGGTCTTTCTTTTCCTTCTTGGCAAACATGATCCCTCCAACAGCTGTGGCAAAAAAGTAGGCCAGAATGATATACTTTCCGAAAGGAATGAGCTCAGACATTCCAAACCAATCTCCGGAATACATGATCCAACAAATCCCCGCTATTCCTCTACTAAACTCAATCACGGAGGCAATTTTATCTCGATCCATTAAGGAGGTATAGCCATAAATGCCCACAAAAAGGAAGGCACCATAGATAAATAAAGCTGGGAAACCAATCGCCATAAACTGCCAGAACATATATAGCAAGAGGAGCGTGGTTACAACCAACTGCATCCAAGACCAGGCTATAAGACCTTTAGGCGTTTCAGGCCGATATTTTTCGAAATTGTAGACATCCTCTATCTTTTCAACAGGGTATTTGGCTGCAACATCTTCCGGACGCCATCCAAGTGGCATAAACCATATTCTCAATTTATCCCACCAGCTTTCAGCTCTCCATGCATCTTTGAAAAGTAGACCCACATGCTTGAAATTGATCTTGATGGGATTCCAGGTACTCATAGGACGTGTGATTCCATACACGGGAGGGACATCGTCTAATTCCTCCTGAAAGGTCCCAAACATACGATCCCACCATGGAAATATCGCTCCAAGATTTTTGTCTAGGTATTCAGGGTTAATGGCGTGGTGAACTCTGTGTTGAGAAGGTGTTACAATGATATATTCCAAGATGCCCAGTTTGGGGATGTGCTGGGTATGGTACCAAAACTGAAGGAACAAATGGATAGGCGCTAGAATGGCAATGATAGATGCTGGTACCCCTAACAGAGCTGCCGGAAGGAGAAAAATACTCCAAATTCCTACTAGGTTGGAGATCGTCTGTCGCAAGGCGCAAGGGAGATTAAACTCCTCACTAGAATGGTGAATTGCGTGTCTATTCCAGAATAAATTGATCGTATGTGCCAGTCTGTGAACCCAATAGGCTGCAAAATCTTTGGCAATGAAAGCCACCAAAAATACAAGCCAACTTTGCTGAAGCTCAATCAAGGCTACCTTATCAACCAAAAAGGCATAGGGAAGGATGATGAGAATAAGTTTCAGAGAATCCTTAACCACGTTGGTAATACCAGAACTCAGGCTGGAAATGGTATCCATCCCATTCATCGTTTGCTTACCTGTGAAATGCCCATATAGTGCCTCAATGAGGATGAGCAACATGAAACAGGGAATGGCGATAAGGAGCGCTGTAGCGTAAGTTTCCATAGCAACAGTTTGTTATAAGGACTATAAATTTAGGCATAGAGGCCTAAATTTCAAAACCTACCATATCGGTTAATCTAGCCTACCTTGCCATCTTCTCTTTGGAGGATATCTTTTTCATCTCCAACAAGCTGAAGTTCTTCGATGGCCTTTTCTGGTGAAGGGCGCATCACAGCTTGTAAGAGGATGATGACTCCCGAAACGGCCAAGAACAACATGTTACCTGTTAAAAAGAAGGCTACCAAGGAAAGGAGGGATGGTCCTTCATGCAAAGCCATTTTTATGATAAAGGCAGATCTATATTTGTCCATTTTCCCAGAAAGGCCAGTTTGGTTTTTGGCTTGACCTAGGATATTTCTGTGAAGAAAGGTAGATATTCCGATAGCCGATACGGCTACTGCGGGCACGATATAGATAAATAGATTTTCAAGTGTACTTTCTTCTTCTCCTAGTAGTCCATCAGTTTTGCCTACGTAATAGGCAACGCCAGCGAAGAGGATTTGGCCCATGATGAAGGCAAACCAAAGGATTGTTAGGCTTGAGAAGTAGGTTTTGGTAGTCATAGCAATTTTTATGGGTATGTGAGCGGAAAGGGGCTAAAGGTAGAATATACAAAGAAAGCCGATCCTTTTCAGAATCGGCTTCTATGTGTAGTAATTAGTTTCTCCAACTTGGTGGAGGGGAATGTGTCAATTTATGCAGGTGCACCCATTGCTTTGGCAAGGGTAGTTCCGATTTCAGCAGGAGTTTCCACTACGTGGATACCGCATTTTTCCATGAAATCCATTTTTCCTTTGGCAGTGTCATCGCTACCTGCGACGATCGCTCCAGCGTGTCCCATACGACGTCCCGGAGGGGCTGTTTGTCCAGCGATAAATCCAACAACAGGCTTGGATACATTGTGCTTGATCCACTCAGATGCAATCTGCTCATTGTTACCACCAATCTCTCCAATAAGGATGATGGCCTCCGTATTAGGATCTTCGTTGAACATTTTTACCACCTCGATATGTGGTGTACCAATGATAGGGTCTCCACCAATACCTACGCAAGTAGACTGACCGAATCCAGCTTGTCCACTCTGGAATACTGCTTCGTAGGTCAATGTACCTGAACGAGAAATGATTCCCACTTTTCCAGGCTTGTGGATGAATCCAGGCATGATCCCAATTTTAGCCTCTCCAGGTGTAATCACACCAGGGCAGTTGGGTCCGATCATGCGTACACCGCGATCGTCAATATATTTTTTCACATAGATCATGTCCTTTACAGGAATTCCCTCTGTGATGGTAATAACCAATCCAACTCCGGAATCAGCAGCTTCCATGATGGCATCTGCAGCAAAGCGCGGAGGAACGAAGATAATTGAAACGTCAGCACCAGTAGTAGCAACGGCTTCCTTCATCGTGTTGAATACCGGACGATCAAGGTGAGTCATTCCGCCTTTACCCGGCGTAACACCTCCCACGACTTGTGTTCCGTATTCGATCATTTGGGAAGCATGAAAAGATCCTTCCTTACCAGTGAAGCCCTGAACTAGGATTTTTGAGTCTTTATTGACGAGGATACTCATGTGAGAAAAGAATTTTAAAATGCGTGTGTGGCGCCAAGATAAGCGTCTTATCCCTATTCCCCAACTTAATCCTGAAAACTCCCCCAAGACTTTGGTCAGTTCAAGAGGAAGCTGTTGTGTAGATCTTTGATGGTGAGGGACTTAATTTAGGAAAGCCTTTCTTGCCCAAATCAAAATCCCTCCAATTTTTCCTATTCTGCCTCATACATATCTGCTCCTAACTCTCTGGCAAAGTTGCGCCCACTTTGAATGCTGTCTGGAACGGATATTCCTCCCGTCCAGTTTCCGCCAAGATATAAGCCTTTCTTCCTCAGAGGAATAACTGAATTTCTAGCTGCTCTTGCCCCTAATTTGTATTGTGGAATGCCTTTAGGCCAGCGCTGAATATGTTGGAAAACTGGGTTTCCTCGTACAGTCAAATACTTTTGTAACTCCCAATGGACATTGCCTTTGAGTTTAACCTCCTCCATTTTCGCTCTGGATGGGTATAAGGCACCCCCTACGAAAGTGGTCAATAAAACCTCATCTTCTGGACATCTATCTGGGAAAACAGAGCTATTGAAGATGGACCCTAGGGTAAAAGACTCTTCCTTGTGGTTGTGAAGGACGCCAAATCCGTTGAGTTTGTGCTGTACTTGATGCCTTTTGTAAGCAGTAAATACCATGGAAACGGGTGAGTATTCAATGGCTTTTAGTTGATTCGATACATTTGTGTGCGTGGATTCAAGTAATTTGGCGATTTGATAGGCAGGAAGGGTCAGTAGGATCTTTTCAGCTTCAACTTCCCCTTGCTTAAACTGCAAAGTATAGCCTCCCTTTGACTTGGGGCGAATAGCCAGCAAAGGATGGGATAGCTGTAATTCGTTTTTGATGTATTGAGAAAGCTCATCCGTCAGATTTTGCATGCCTGCTAGCAAGGAAACCGTTCCACGGTGGGTGTTTTTCTTTCTATTGGCCATCATGCCTCTAAGCAAGGAACCGTGTTCTTGTTCCAATTGGAGAATCCTTGGGAAGGCATCTTCCATCAAAAGCTCCCTTGTATCTCCTGCAAATACGCCAGAAATGAAAGGTTGGACAACATAATCCGTCCATTCATCTCCTATTCTTTTTCGGAAAAACTGATCAATCGTATCTCCCTCTTCGTGCAAAGGTCCTAGCTTTCGTTCTTTTAAAAGCGCTCGTTTGGCCTTCAAAGAAAAAGTAGAAGATGTCAATAAGTCCAAAGGTCCTGTAGGAAGTCGCTTGTACTTCCCTTGCTTGAGGACAAACCTATATTTTGCCTGTTCAGACGCTTGGACAATGCTATCGCCTAGCCGCCATTCCTGAAGAAAATCATAAAGTTCGTCATTGAGGACCAAGGAGTTTGGCCCCAACTCAAGCTTATACTTTTCAATTTGAAGGGTTCTGATATTGCCTCCCGCTACTTCTCGGCTATCAAATAGGCGAAATGGGATTCCACTTCTTTTGAGATAAGCTGCCGTAACTAGCCCTGTAATTCCTGCTCCAATAATGGCAATCATTTCTTCTTGAATTGTCTTTTAGAGACTGGTTCGATTTATACTTCTTGTTTACAGTTGTCTTTCAAGAACCTGAGTTTGCATTTTTTTCTCACTTTAGCCCCACTAAAGCTCAAAAAAAATACTGCCTCAGAACCTTAACATCCTGCCTGTAAACTAAAAATGATAAACCTAAACAGTCTTTTAATGAATTGCGCAAGGTACCTAAATATTTGTTTGCCCTGCACGAAAAAAGCCTCTGGAAGTCCACTTCCAGAGGCTTTTTTTTGATGATTTTTATTACTACAACCTGTAGATCAATCCAAAGCCAAATAAACCATGGACTGCATCAACGGGATCTTCTAACAAGGATGGGATAACTTGGTCATTTCCTCTTGTATTCACAGTACCTAGCCCAAGTTGTAATCTCCCAATCAGGTTTCCATAACTTGCTTCAAGTACAGCAGCAGGTGATACAAAAGTGGTCGTCCTGATTACATCTAAATTACCTACTGATGAACCGGCTGTTGGACGACTGAGGGTAAACTTCATGTGGTTGATAGAAGCACCAATACCTGCACTGATTCCAATTCTTTGCTGATTATAAGGCGTCGCTCCACTTCCTAATTTTCCCATCAGAAAGATAGGAACTTGGATGTTATAGGTCGTAGGGATGTCAGGGTTGCTGAGGTTGAGCCTAACTCCAACTTGCGCACTCTGGTCTAGACCTATAGAAACGATGTCTTTGTGGTGGAACAGAACTGCGTAGGTCCCTACATGGAAATTATAAAATCGTACGGTAGGACTGTTAAAAAAGATGTCCTCTACCAATCCTATTCTACCAAATTGATCCTCTGTAGTAGGTATCATTTGAACAAAGCCAAAATGAGGAACCAAACGGTTCTGAAGGTTAAATCCTGTTTCCTCCGTCTGACCAAAAGTCGAAGGTATATTCAGCGCAAAAATCGCCAATAAAATGAATCCTATTTTTTTCATAAATGATTAATATTTCACAAGCCCGATAGAATCTAAAATACGAAAAAGCTTACTCCATTGTTAATATGATAACCAAATTGTTAGAGAATTGATTAATTTCAGACAAAAGGCGTGTTTTACATGCTTTTATTCGTGTAAAGTTTTTTTTCAAGAGTGAGCATACCGGAATACTACATTTGGATTCCCGAACAGCCCGATGTTTCTGGGCCCTACCATACGACCACTTTGCTTGAAAGGTCTGTAGATGAGGCACATCTACCGGCCTGTAGACTGATCATTTTCATTTCCTCTGGAATGGTCAAGTACATTCTCATGACCTCAAGAGGAGAATGGATTCAGGCCAAAAAGTTTGACAGTACAGGGCTGCTAAGTCAACAAATGTTCCTTCGATTTTTGTTTGAAAAGGAGAAAGTCCTAGGAGGGAGCTATGTTGAAGTTCAGATCTATTTGGACCAACCTGCATTTACCCTGATTCCATCTAGGTTTCAGTCTCCCGAGATGAATCTAGCTTTTGGAAGACTGCTCCTCGACGACCAGCTTTTTTCGGATGAGGTCTACAAATACCGCCTTCCTTATATGGAGGCTGTACTCCTGATGTCCTTTCCCCCTGAACTCAAGCATCTGCTAGATCATTATCTAAGGGATTATGTCTTCCTCCATCCTGCATCCATTGTTTTAAATATTGGGCATAGAGCCAGTAGAGGGGAACTAGAATTATATGCCTTATTTGAAGGACAGCATATGATAGTGGCGGTTTACGAACAAGAAAAATTGTTGCTGTCAAATATGTATGTTTGTCGGGCTAGTAGTGATGTGCTGTATTATCTCCAACTCATTCGAGAGACTATTGATCGTCAGGATCAACCTCTGAATGCATACTATATGGGAGATGAGGGGCTGGTCAATGGCTATGTCTTGGATTGGAAATCCTTTGGGATCAGGTGGCTAAGAGCACCATTACCTGAGGTGAACCGAAGCCATTTTGCAGATGGACAGGATTTGACGAGCTGGCGGTACCTAATTGTTTAAGCAGGAATATTCATGAGAATCATTGGCGGTAAATTTGGGGGAAGGGTTATTCAGCCCTTCAAAAATCTTCCTGCCAGACCCACAACGGATCGGACCAAAGAAGCCCTTTTTAACATTCTTGAACATCAGATTGATTGGGAGGAAACCCATGTGCTAGACCTCTTTTCGGGTACTGGAAACATTAGCCTAGAATGCTGGAGCCGAGGAGCCAAGCTTGTTCATAGTGTAGAAAGAGACAGAAAATGTATTGCCTCTATCCGTCAAGCCTTTAAGCAACTCGATCTTCCCACAGATTACATTTTCCAGAACGATGTGTTGAAGTATGTCAAACACAGCCCCTTTACCTACGATTTGATTTTCATGGATCCTCCTTATGCAATGGATGGGCAGGAGGCCTTAATTGAAAATATTCTTCAAAAACCCATGCTAAAGGAAGAAGGCATGCTTGTGGTAGAGCATATGAGTCAACGGGATTTTTCAGCTCTCCATGGATTCCAGCGCGTACGAAAATACGGCAGCTCTAGCATCAGCTTCTTTCTTGTATAGGAAAACATGCTGGTAGTCAGGGAAAGCTGGTGGATTCTTACTATTTTTGATTCATTATTTTCCTCATCTAATACTCGCTACATATGCGAAAGGCAATTTTCCCAGGCTCTTTCGACCCTATTACCCAAGGACATGTTGAGATTGTGTTGCGTGGCCGTGCTGTCTTTGACGAGATCATCGTCGCCCTTGGTGTCAACAGCGTTAAAAAGTACTTCTTCTCGGCGGAGGAGCGTAAAAACATGCTCGAAGCTTGCTTCAAAGAATACGATAACGTGAAGGTCGTTGCTTATGATACCCTCACCATAGAACTGGCAAGAAAACACAATGCGAAGTTTATCTTAAGGGGGTTGAGAAATGCTCAAGATCTCACCTACGAACAACCCATTGAGTTGATCAACAAACACATGGCACCAGAAATTGAGGTCGTCCATTTATTGAGTTCTCCTCAAACGTCCATGATTTCCTCTACGATCGTCCGAGAAGTCATCAAATACAAGGGCCATGTCAAGGGATTATTGCCAGATGAGATCTTGGAGTATGTGCATGAATTGAAATATTAAATAGGTCAAACAGCAGGTAATATCATTTGGGCTTCCTTCCTATGACCTGAATGGCATTGCCCTTCTTCCTGTATTTCTTAAGGTTGTCAATTCTGACAAATAGCTTTGCTACCGGTAGAGTCAACAATTGAAAGACAGGCCCCATTTTTTTTGCGAAATATCCAAGCTCCCAACCTAATCTTGACCACCATCCATCAGTATAGCTTGCAAATTCTATTTCAAAACCTTCCTTAATAAATCGGTTTTTGAGATCCTCCAATTCATATACTTGACCAATATGTTCTTCATCTAACCAAATCTTATGATCCCCAAACCAGCTTTCCGGAGCAATAATGTGTTGCTTTTTGCTAGGCATCTTGACTAAGAGGTGCCCCCCTGGTTTCAATCGTTTAAATGCTGCTTCGAAAGGCATTTCATGTTCCAGTATATGTTCAAATACATCAACGGAATAGATTAAGTCATAATGAGACCTATTGGGTAAGGTTTCAATTTTACCTAAATATCCTTTCAAGTTTGGAAGGTTTTGTTTTGAACTCACCTCATTGATAAGGTTAACTTTATTGGCTTGAAGCTCGAGGGCTGTAATGCTTAAATATGGAAAGGATTCTGCCATCATGAAAGCGTAATCTCCATAGCCACATCCGAGGTCAAGGACCTCCTTCGCTCCCTCCAAGGGAATTTCGTTGATGATACGTTTGAATACCAATGATCTGGCAAAGTTTCCAATATGTGTGTAACCGAATATTCGTTTTACGATTTTAGCCAGCTGGGGACGATTGGCCATTCGCTTACTCGTGTTGATTTGGTGAATTCCAAAGGAGGCTCTCATAATTATATTTTGATTGAATGTTCATTTAATATATGAAAATTCTTTCAAATATTCAATAGGGCTGGCCATGATCAGTCTTGAAATGGGGCATAAAAAAAGGGAAGCAACTTTCAGCTGCTTCCCTTTTTTATTCTGTATTCTGATTATCCATTCATGGATAAAAGGAATTCTTCATTGTCCTGGGTATTGTTCATGCGGTCTCTCAGGAAGTCCATACCTTCTTGAGGATTCATATCAGCCATGAACTTGCGAAGTACCCAGATTCTGTTGATGTCTTGTGCATCCATAAGCAGGTCTTCGCGACGTGTTCCTGATGCTGTAACATCAATAGCAGGGTAAATTCTGCGGTTTGCCAAACGACGGTCAAGCTGGAGTTCCATGTTACCAGTACCTTTGAATTCTTCAAAGATTACCTCGTCCATTCTCGAGCCTGTATCAATAAGTGCTGTGGCAAGGATGGTAAGTGAACCTCCATGCTCTACATTACGCGCAGCACCGAAGAAACGCTTAGGCTTATGCAAGGCATTGGCATCGACACCACCAGAAAGAATCTTTCCTGATGCAGGCTGGTTGGTGTTATAGGCACGAGCAAGACGTGTGATAGAGTCAAGCAGGATCACAACATCGTGTCCACATTCGACCATTCTCTTGGCCTTCTCTAGTACAATGCTTGCTACCTGTACGTGGCGCTCAGCAGGCTCATCAAAAGTAGACGCAACTACCTCAGCTTTTACGTTACGAGCCATATCTGTAACCTCTTCCGGACGTTCGTCGATCAGAAGGATAATCAAATAGGCTTCAGGATGATTTGAGGCAATAGCATTGGCGACCTTTTGGAGTAAGACTGTTTTACCTGTCTTGGGCTGGGCAACGATCAATCCACGTTGTCCTTTACCAATAGGAGAAAACAGGTCGATGATTCGTAGTGAAAGGTCCTTAGGATTTTCTTCGGAGAGGTTGAAACGCTCATCCGGGAACAAAGGGGTAAGGTGGTCGAAGTATATTCTATCTCTTACTTCCTCTGGTGTACGGCCATTGATACTTTCTACCTTCAACAAGGCAAAATATCTTTCGCCATCTTTTGGAGGTCTAATTTGACCGAATACTGTATCTCCAGTTTTTAGACCAAATAATTTGATCTGAGAAGGCGACACATAAATGTCATCTGGTGAAGGGAGGTAGTTGTATTCAGTAGATCTCAGGAATCCATATCCTTCTGGAATGACCTCTAATACACCTTGATTGGAAATGGCGCCATCTAGTTCTAGGCGTTGTTCCATTTCTTCTTTTTTGCGATCAGCCTCACTATCGCCTCCTCTAGGAGCTCTCTTTTTTCTGCCTCTGGAACGCGTATCAACAGGATCATCGATGATGATGATGTCTGGTTTGCTTTCCTTTTTCTCTTTAGGCTCTTCCTTGCTTTCTACTTCCTGTACTGCTTCTTCTTCTGGGGCTTCTTCTTTTACCTCAGGTTCGGGTTCAGCTTCAGTTTTCTTGGTAGAGCGGCTTCTGGTGGTCTTTTTCTCTTTATCTGCCTTAGGTTTTCTCCCTCTGGTAGATTTTTTCTTTGTCTCTTTTACTTCCTCATCCTCTTTTCCCTTATCATCACTGGCTTCAGAAGTTGCTTCTGATTCTTCCTTTGGATTCTCATCCGCAGGGGGTGGGGTATCGTTGACAGTAGGGGTGGGAGAATTTGGGCTTGATTTGATAGCTGCCAGTTCTTTGGCTGGCATAAGAGCTTGACGATCTAGAATTTTGAAGATCAGATCCTGCTTACCGAGTTTATCAACTTCAGTAATGCTCAGACGATCTGCAATCTCTCGCAACTCTGAGATGTCATTGTTGTTCAATTCAATTATGTCGTACATAAACTTTGATGTAAGCCCTTCGGGGTAAGCACCTCCGAAAATTTAGGTGTGGGATTATTAAGATTTGAAAATGTTGGTGAAAAATTACCCTGGGGAATCAGGGTAGTGTAGAATTGATTCGGAACAAAGGTAAATAAAGAATTACTAGGAATCCAGAAGATTGAGCTGGTTTTGTAATTTTTTTTATACCTGTGCAGTGTTTTTGTTACGAATTAAGCGGGCATTTTGTTACTTGCGCGAAAGCTTCTAGAACCATTTATGTTAGAAATCAACAAACTAAGGACACAAACTGACACAATCATCCAGAATCTGGTACGAAAGCAGGTAAAGGATGCTGAAAAGACAGTTAACAACATTTTGGAAGTTGATGCCAAGAGAAGGGCCATTCAGGTTGAATTGGATCAGCTTCGTGCAGAGATGAACAAGGTGGCTAAGTCCATTGGGAAGCTAAAGAAAGAGGGGAATGAGTCGGAAGCCTCCAAGGCACAAGCACGTACAGGAGAGATTAAGCAAAGAATTAAAGAACTGGAAGAGGACACCAGGCAGGTTGATCAACAACTAACCGATCAGTTGCTGACGCTTCCCAATACCCCCCATGAGTCCGTTCCAGTAGGTAAGTCTGCTGATGACAATGAGGTTGTTTCTGAAACGGAATTGAAGAAAGATTTTGGCTTTAAAGCAAAACCCCACTGGGATCTCGCAGTGGAGCATGATATCATAGATTGGAAAAGAGGGGTAAAGGTGACAGGCGCTGGTTTTCCTATCTATAAAGGAAAAGGAGCCAGGCTTCAGCGTGCATTGATTACCTATTTCCTGGAAAAAGCAGGTGCCGCGGGTTATACGGAGTACCAGCCGCCCTTATTGGTAAATGAAGATTCTGCCTATGGTACAGGACAATTGCCAGATAAGGATGGGCAGATGTACCACGCGACGGGTGATAACTTTTATTTGATTCCTACCGCTGAGGTACCTATTACCAATATTTTCAGAGGAGATATCGTAAAGGAATCTGAGTTCCCAATTAAAGCATGCGGATATACACCTTGTTTTAGAAGGGAAGCAGGCTCTTATGGAAAAGATGTAAAAGGCCTCAACAGGCTCCATCAATTTGATAAAGTCGAACTCGTTCAGATCGTCCATCCAGATAAGTCCTATGAGACGTTAGAGGACATGACACAGCATGTGGAAGGCTTATTAGAAGACTTGGGATTACCGTACCGCAGACTTCTTCTCTGCACAGGTGATATGAGTTTTACCTCTGCCAAAACCTTCGATCTGGAGGTATATTCCGCCGCTCAGGAAAGATGGTTGGAAGTCAGTTCTGTTTCTAACTTTGAAACCTACCAAACCAACCGTTTGAAACTTAGGTTCAAAGACGAAAATAAAAAGACACAACTTTGTCATTCTTTGAATGGCTCTGCTTTAGCATTGCCTAGAATTGTGGCTGCTTTATTAGAAAATTACCAACAAGAAGATGGGAGTATTCTGATACCCAAATGTTTGCAGCCCTATACAGGTTTTGAAAAAATAGGATGAGTTTGAGAATTTCTTAACAGTGAAATATTGAGATATTTTTTGTTGGAACTTCCAAAATTCAAAGATTAGAGCTATTTTCGAGTCCGCATTTTTGTGCGGACTTTTTTTATAGTTATATCTTTAGGCAATAAAACCAAAACCCCTAGCCAACCTTAAACACTTGCGAAGCACATCATTAAAGCAAGCACTTCCTATAACACATCGACACAGCCCGCCTGAAGAGAAAAGCTATAAAGTTAGTTTTAACTTTACTGTAGCTTAAGAAAAAAATGAATCAGAATCTCGTTAGGATTGGGATATTTTACGATGGAAACTACTTCGCACACGTAAGCAATTATTATAACTACGAACACGAAAGAAAATCCCGCCTAAGCATTTCAGGACTTCATGAATTTGTTAGAAGGCAAGTAGCCTTTGAAGAAGACATTGATCCGAAGTATTGTAGAATTGTAGACGCTCATTATTTCCGTGGAAGATTAAATGCATATGACTATCATCAGAATGGTCAGAACAGAATACTAAACGAAAGGATTTTCGACGACATTCTCATGTCTGAAGGTGTTGTAACACATTACCTGCCTCTCAGAATAAAAGAAGGGAGGATTGAGGAAAAAGGGGTGGATGTTTGGATGGCGCTGGAAGCCTATGAACTGGCACAGCTTAAGAAATATAGTGTCCTAGTCCTGATCGCTTGTAATTCTGATTATATTCCCTTGGTTAGAAAACTTAACTCCCTTGGAATTTCAGTCATGGTTCTTGGGTGGGAGTTTGAATATACCGATGAGCGTACTGGAAAATTCAGGAAGACAGTAACCTCCATTGATCTTCTTAATGAGGCTACCTTCCCCGTGCTCATGCATGAATTAATAGATGACGTTGATGGGGAAATAGAGGGGGTAGATTCAGAATATATAGATGAGCTCTTTATTCCCAAAGAAAGAAAGGCACCTGCCTATCAGCCTCAGAAACTGACTACTGGAAATGAGCAGATCCTTCAGTCTAAAGTACTTTCATTGAAAAACGGATATGGATTTATTCATATGCCTCCCAATAATCTGTATTTCCATTACACTTGGATGATAGATGGAGACGATTTCAATGACCTAGAAGAAGATGATACGGTACAGTTTGTGATCTCTCAAAATGAACAAGGGCAGGACATCGCGATGGATGTAAGAAGAGTTGATCCTGTTTAAGGTAGGCGAGATACATTAATTTCTTCCCTAAAGATACATATGCCTCCCACTCAATTTCTAAGATTGAGTGGGAGGTATCTTTTTGAGTATATCCCTCCTGCGATTGCTGCTAATTTTTCGTCGCTTTTTATCAAGTCTGTTTTTATCGAATGCCTTGTGCAACCTCTAATTTGAAGGAAAGGTCATTTGGCAAATAAGTTTTCAGTCTTAGGTATGCACGCTCTTTTGTAGAATCTACACGCCTGATAAGGTCCATGCCCAAAAGAGTAACGCAATGATAAACTATCAGTACCTTTTGATATCAAACTTTACAAAACAGCAATACAAATTCATAAAGATTAAGGCGATGAAAAAAATTATCCTCTTCACAGCTTTGCTCGGTCTAATGACCCTTGGGCTTCAGGCACAGCGAGTGGGGCTTTCAGCCAACTTCAGTAGTTTCGGAATTGATAAAGTATCTTCTGGAAATACGACCATCAATTATCAGGGAAGTACCTCATTGAATGCCAACCTACGCGTTTTCTCCAAAAAGAAATGGGCATTGAGACTCGGAGCGGGAGTTGATAACCTGAACTATACTGTAAGTGATGGTATCTCAACCGATTACGCCGTAGCACGCCAGGATATGAGAGGTATCCTTGGATTGGAAAAGCATTTTATGCTAGGTAGAAAACTAGATATTTATCCTGGAGTCTATATTCCTGTGGTTGTCGTAGGTGAAAATGTAGTTGAAGACAATTACGACAACATCGTAGGTGGAGAAGTTCGTTCAGGGCTAGGAGTTTTACTCGGCGCTAATGTTCGCTTGTTTAGAATCCTCCGTCTAGGGGTAGAATTTGACGCTTCTTACGATCATTTCAAGGAAGCAGTATGGGAATCTGCTCAAACAAGATCCTTTATTCCTGTAAGAGGAATCAACTATTCAACAGCATTCACTATTGGAATTTTCCTCTAGTCTAGCTTGAAGAAAACATAGAAAGGCGAGCCTAACGGCCCGTCTTTTTTTATGCCAAGTTGATGCATCACTTCAACTAGAAGACTCGTCTGAGAAATAAAGCACAATCATGAAATCTAAATTCTTCGTTCTTATTTCCCTTGTTTTCCTCTGTGTCTCCTCCGCTCCTGCCCAAAACTTTGGAGGAGAACATCCACATTGGACCTATTCCTATACCAATTTTTGCAAGCGTGGCTTTGTCGAGCTAATCGATGTCGGTGATTCTACTTATCTAGGGAAGAATTGGCAATTGCTAAAAAAGACCTATCGCGTATATGATTTCTGCACAAATCAAGAGCAGGTGCTTGAGGATGGACAATTGGATTTGATTTTACAGGATGGAAGAAGAGTTTTCTATGTAACCTCCTCGGGCCAGGTCGATACGCTTTTCGATTTTAATTTGATGGCTGGACAAAGTTATCAAATTACTTTCCCCAATTCACTTCCCTTATTCGCCTCTATTTCAGATACAGGTAGAATCAACTATCAAGAGCAGAATTTATTCTACCAGGAAGTTACCTATACATTCGACTCTCAATTAACTTATCATGATACGCTAATAGAAGGAATAGGGGGTACTAAAGAGTATCTTTTTCCTTGGGATATGGTGGACCGCCAGGTTGATGGCCACGTTGGAGGGCCTTTTGTTTGCTTTGCTAATGATACCTTTGATTACAATCAACTTGGCAGCAATTGTTCTGCCATTGTTCTTTCTGAAGAATGGGCTGGAAACAAGGCTGAACTTATGTATCTAAGCTCGGAGGAATACTTGAAAATCCTCGAATCTGATGAGAAGGAGTATATCTGGGAAATATATGATTTGCAGGGAAGGCAAGTCCTTCATCGCAAGGGAGGGACTTTGCTGAGCATAAATGGGCTATCGAGAGGCTATTACATTGCCAGAGCTCTTCATCCTAGACTATCAAGACAATTGATGCTAAGATTTATTAAGAAATAAAAAAGGCTGTTCCATTTACGGAACAGCCTTTTTGAGCATTATGTATGTTATCTAAGCAGGGTAACTGTCCCTACTTCTTCGATGTTGTTTCCGTCAAGGTCAGTTCCACGGACGGTGTATACGTACACACCCTCTTGTAGGGCTAAGCCATCCTTAGTTCCATCCCATTCAAAGTCAGGGTTATCAGATTCAAATACTTTTTGGCCCAATCTGTTGAAGATTTGAACGGTCATGTTATTCACATTGAAATATTTGATGGAGAAAGTCTCATTGACACCGTCATTATTGGGCGTAAAGGCAGAAGCTACTTCTATAACAGAAATCTTCTTAACCTCAACTTGTGTGCTAAAGGAAGCCTCACAACCATATCTGTCTACAATATCGACGGATACTGTGTATAACCCAGGAGCATTGTATTCGTGAGAAGGATCAGAAGATGCTGAAGTAGTCCCATCTCCAAAGGTCCAATTGTAGGTCAGAATTTCACCTGTACTTCCAAGAGCGAAGTTTACAATAGCCTGTGGCATATCGACTACTGAATCGCTGGCAAACAGCTCATACGTCTCTAGGTTTCTGGTGAAAGCGGTTACTGGGAATCGATCACTCTCGCAACCTTGTGGTCCAGTTGCCTGAACGAAGTAGGTCTGGTCGAATGGAATAGGATCAGTAATATAGCTGTTGCCTCTATTGATCACATCCGTAGTCATATCATCGAGGTGCCAAGTAACCCTGTTTTCAGGCGAACTAACGGCAAGTAATCTCGCTTGATCTCCGAAACAGACAGTATCATTCTCAAATAAGGAGAAGGTTGGAATTTCATGAACCCTTACTGTCTTTCTTGTATTATCAGTACAACCACTATCAGACGTTACAATAAGCTGAGTAGCGTATGTTCCCGCTTCGAAGTACAAGTGCTGAGGATTCGCACCAAAGGTCGTACGTCCATCTCCGAAGGAATATTCGTATCGTGAAATCTCACCTGTTTGAATGGTGCTTAGGTTGACAAACTGGGAAGAGTCAAATTGACAAACAGCAGCAACACTGTATGCGGCAAATGGTTTTGGATTGATGACCACTTGTTGGGTTACTGTGTCAGAACAGTTTCCAGTAGCGACGGCAATCAAGGTAACGTCATATGTGCCTGCACCTCCATTGTCAATGTAAGTCATGGAGACATCATCTCTTGAAGCACCTTCTATGCCCATTCCATTACCAAAGTCCCATATGTAATTGTCTACTGAAGAAGTAGCTCCAATTTGTACATCCGCAGAGAAGGCAGTTGCGTCATCTTCACAGGTATTGTCATAAGTGAACTCAGCCACGGGGTGAGGATATATGACAAGTTCTTTGATGATTTGGTCTGAACATCCTTTGTCGGTTGTAACCAGCATTCGAACGGTATAAGTACCTTCGTTGTCGTATGCATGGGTGGGGTTAATGGAAGTCGAGAAGTTGGTAGGGTCAGTTGGATCTTCACCAAAGTCCCATGCCCATTCTGCAACAAAGTCAAAATCCCCAGGAACCGTAGCGAGATTGGTAAACTGGCTTGCTGAGTCGGCACAAGCACTTTCCATTCTAAAGTCCGCTGTTGGATTTGGATGTACAATGGCTGTTTTTGTAAATGAATTGGAACATCCCTGATTGGATACAACCGTTAATTCCACATTATAAAAGCCCCATTCACCGTAGGTATGTGTCGTCTGGAAACCTGAATCAAGTCCTCCATCACCATAGTTCCAGAACCATTGATCGATAGTCGCTGGGTTGGCTAGGGTGGTGGTGCTTGTAAACTGGTTAGAAGCATTTTCACACACATTCGTTAGATCAAAGTCTACTTGAGGGGTAGGATTAACAACTACTTCACGTAGGTAAGAATCAGAACATCCCTCATCACTTGTAACGGTTAACCTGGCAAAATAGGTCCCAGGAGTATCGTAGGTATGGGTTGGGTTTTGTCTGCCAGAAGAGTTAGCATCTCCAAAGTCCCACACCCAATCAACAATGTTTCCAGTAGGAATGGTTGAGCCATCACTTAGGCTTGTTCCTGTTCCTTCACAGGCAATATCATTGGTGAAGAATGCGACAGGTACAGGGTTAGCTGTGATAGTAACACTATCGGGTAGTCCCACACATCCCAAAGATGATATAGGAACAACTGAGATAGTCGTATCATTTCCAGCAAAGTTATTAAGCGTAATGCTGCTTCCGTCTACACCAGTGCTCCACAAGTATGAATTACCACCTGTCGCTGTGAGTGTAGTAGATTGGCCAGGACATATACTCAGATCACCCGAGATGTTAGCTGTGCTTGGGTTAATGACGCGAACCTCAATATCAGTAGGCAAACTTGAACAACCACCAGCAGAATCGCTGAAGATAACTACGGAGTATGTTGTATTTACGTCAGGTGCTACTCGGATGGATTCCGTCGTGTCTCCCGTACTCCATACAAATTGGGTGCTAGTTGCATCTCCAATGTTGGGGACTGCTGTCAGGGTAATGCTATCTCCAAAACATACCTCAGGAACGGCGGGTGTAATACTTGCTTCAACTGAAGCGTTAACCGCGACTGTTACATAATCAAAGGTGGTACAAGTACCATCTGAGACTGTGAGGACATAATTAAAGAAGGCAGTTGTATCCGCTGTATTTAGATAAGAGAAATTCGGTTGAGCTATATTGGGTGCAGATAGGTTAGCACTTGGGTTCCATGTGTAGGTTTGACCGGTGATGGCAGGTGTACCCAATTCAAAATTCAGATTCGAACAGAAAGTAATATCCTCTCCTGCATCTGCAATGGCACCCGTTTCAAGCGGTACAATACCAGTAAGCGTATTGGTACATCCCAATTGGTCCGTAACAAGAACTGAGTAAAAGTAGGTGTCAGGAGCTGGATAGAAGTGTGTTAGGGCAGAATCCAGTGTATTTGGATTGAACTCTAGGTTACCATTTCCATACCATTCCACATTCACCAATTCTGGATTGAAACCAGGTATAATGTTGTTTGGAATAACAGCCAGTTCAACTTCATTACAGCCTAACCTATCATATGTAGTGGTAAAGGCACTTTCTCCATCAAAGACATTGATGATAATGGTGAACTGATTGATACCAGGGAAAGGACAAGCATCATCTACCAAGGTAACTTTAAAGAAGTAGTTCCCTCTGAATCCTATCGGAGGTGTCCAACAGAATCTTCCAGTTGGATTGGCACCCGTAATCGTGTCTGTTATGGCTGGATTAAAGGCATCGGCAAAAGTAGCCCCAGGAAGATCACTTGTAATGTACATGGTGTACTCAAGAGAAGTATCCTGAGAAATTGTAGGGATGTCGAAACAAACTTCAGCACCTGCACAAACAGCTACCTGGTTGTAGGCTAAAGATCCTACACCGGAGTTATTGACGGCTACATTTTGAACACCACCTGTGGATGGGTTAGGGAAGGGACAAAGACCTGCAGGCAATACCGTTACCTGAATATCTCTCACTACCTGTCCAATTTGAACTCCGTTTCTCCACTCTCTTACCACGATACATATTACCCCAATTTCAACGGCACCAGTAGGTGCAGGAGTAAAGGTAAGGTCACCCGTAATGGGGTCAATCGAGACATCCCATGTTGAGCCGAGCGGAGTGGATGGCGTATATCCATTGGCAACATCATAGGTTACCTGGTTCCCGACATTTGAATTACAGGGGCCAAGCTCGTAGGACAATGAATCCCCATCGGCGTCAAAGGCACCCTGGTTGAAGGTCGACAATTGGCCTTCACATATATATGCGATCGGAGGTACAGTTTCTAACGATACCGGGTCAATGAATCGTGGAGAAGAGTTACATGGCATAATGCCAAGGTCAATCTGGGTAGAACCCGTAAACAGACCATTTGATCCCGGATTGTTAAGGGAAGTAATAACCCCGTTTCTACAACAAGAACCGTAAGTAAGGTTGTAGATGTTGCAGTTTACATTACAGAAATCGAAGTCTGCAAAATAAATGGCCTCAGCTGCTCCACTGACTAAAGGGTTACCGTGGGTACCGAGACATCCTGTAGGGTTGAGGGTTGTGTCTGCTTTCAAGGCAGGACAAACCGGGGTAACATCCATGAAACTACTCGTTGTCCATGCGGTCAACTGAGTAGGAGGTGCACACAATGGCGTGTTACCTGTAATACTAAAACTGCTCATCTCAGCAACTGCATTTGGAGCATTGCTAAGATTTACTGGAAGCCAACCACTATTCTGAGTTAAGCTACCCGTACAGTCATAATAAACATTGGCATAAATTCGGTAGGTACATCCGTTACCACCTGGTAGACATTCATAGGATATATCAAGACCCATCAAGTGTGAAGCCCAGGAGGTCAAAGGACTAACTACCAGAATCAGACCGAAAAGAAGAGAGTAAAAATTTTTCTTCATGGCGACATGGATAATAATGCTCCAAAAAACGATTCAATGGACATAAAAAAGAAAAATCGCTTGATTGTTTGATTTTTCTGAAGAGCTAAGTCTGAAACTGTCGTTTCTGTTACGGTTTACAAGGTCTGTTTTTCTTCGGCACCTATTACAAACTCATGTAAACTCAAAAGTGATTCAGAATCGCTCTTTATGATTGAACCTGTATAAAAGTAAGAAAAATGCTATTTAATATCTGAATTACCTGTATGGACGGGCAATTTAGTTGTGTTTTCGTAATATCCATACATTGTATGGTTTTTGTTGGCGGTTGGAGGTGTCCACTAAGTCTAACGGAATCAGATTTCACTTATTGTTATATGTAACCTAAGTTGATTTTCCCTCTAAGGAATTTCACAAAATACGAAAGAGACCAAATTATCCTCGAAAATGGCGAAATAAACAGGTTCAATATTGCTGTTTCTTTCTGTATTTCCATTATTCTAATTCCTCATACATTTTCTTTTTTGGACAATTGGTGTCAAATCCTGTAGTCATGAGCTTATTGGTTGTTGGCTTGGAAGATTAATTTGGTTACATTTGTTTGAATAAGTGCCAATACTGTTTGTCTATTGAATAGATTTTACACTGACCCATGAACTTCTTGATCCGTTTTCTCCGCTTGCCCCTAATGGTGGGTATTGTGATGGCATTATCGTCCTCACCTGTCCTGGCAACTCACTACATGGGGGTTGACATCGCCTACGAATGTCTCGATAGCTGTAACTATCGAATCTTTCATACTACCTATTATGACTGTACCGGCTCATTGATGATCAGCCTTGGTTATGTCCCTCTTCCTCCAGGCGGTGTTGGTGGAAACCCACCCCCACCCCCATCAAACTTTGATTTACAGTTTTTAGAAAGTACTCCTGGTTGTGGTTTACCTACTGCGATCAACAACTGGACCGTAGATACTACATTTGGTTCGGTTGGATACCTGGATGTTACACCGGTCTGTCCGACCTTAACCACAGGTTGTGAGACTACCAACAATCCAGATGTACCCGGGGTAGTGGGAGTAAGGTATGTCAGAGACTACAATTTCTGTAATGTCTTGTGTGATGATATCACCATTCAATGGGACAACTGTTGTAGAAACAATACCATTACCGGTATCAATAACCCAAGTTCTCAATCGATCTACGTAGACAACTTGGTTATCGACTTCCTCAATGCTCCTTGTAATAGTTCACCAAGATTCCAGGAGCCTCCTGTTCCATATTTGTGTGCAGGTCAGTCTTTCACCTTCAACCAGGGTGTATTTGACCCTGATGGAGACTCTTTAAGATTCTTCTTAGGACCATGTCTAGACTTCACCAATGCTCCTGTCCCTTATCAGACTGGTGCTGGTTTCTCTGCTACTACGCCGATGGGACCCAACTGGGATGTAAATGTTGATTCGTTGACAGGGGATATCACCATCACCCCGAATCCAACAGGTCCAACCATGGTGGCGCTTTTATGTGTATATGTAGAAGAGTATGACCGCGTAACAGGGACTTTAATTGGAGAAACAGTCCGTGATATGCAGATTACAGTAATTGATTGTGGGGTAAATGGTAATATATTTCCGACGGTAGATAGTCTTGTAAACCTATCTCCGCCAGCTAATATTCAAAACGATGACTTTGAAGTAACCATTTGTGCCTGTGAATTGGCTTGCTGGGATCTCCCAGGAACAGATCCAGATACAGGGCAAAATCATGTCCTTTTCTGGAGCCAAAATCTTCCGGGCGGTTACATGACTTATCCTCAAACACCTAATGTCATTGCAGATACGCTCTCTTATGTAGACGGAGATTCATTGATAGGGCGTTTTTGCTGGATCCCACAGGAAGTTGGTTTCTTCACCACGACCTTTACCTATCGTGATGATGGTTGCCCGATTTTGGGACAGAACCAGTATTCGGTGAAAATTAGGGTAGTAACCTGTTCTTTGGACCCCATTGTGACACCGCGGCGAACAGACTGTTATAAGGTTGAATTCGCTGGTCTACCATGTGGGGGTGGGGCAGATGATGTTACCTATGAATGGTCAGGTGATGCAGGCTTGACGGGAACAAATAGAACCTTTGAATATGACTTTGGAGGTCCAGGTACGTATACTTATACATTGACCATTAGAGATTCTCTTGGACAGACAGCTTCTGTAACGGATAGCATCACGCTCTTCAATACCGCTGCTGCCAATGCAGGTTCAGATAATTCACTTTGTTCATTTGATGTTCAGACCATCGGTACACCTGCTCAGTTTGGGTACTCGTATCAGTGGAGCAGCCCACTAGGTGTTGGATGGAACGGGCAATCTAATCCTTCAGGTGCTCAGCCAGAGGTTGTGTATATCAATAACTCTCAGATTCCTGTAACGATACCTTACTATGTAAGAGCGACTGATGCAGTAGGTTGTGAGGCCTTTGATACCGTGAACATAACTTATGATCCTGTTATCCCTAACAACTTCTTTGTAGCAGCTTCTGTATGTGCAGACGAGCCCGCTACGATTCAATACAGCTCTCCCTTGATTCCTGGAGCTAGCTATCAGTGGGATTATGACGGTGCCATTGGTACGCTAAACGGACCTGGACCACATACCATCGTATGGAATACACCAGGAGTTAAGTCAGTTAAATTGAATGTTGCTGCAAACGGATGTTTGTCTGATACAGGAAGATTCGATGTAACGGTATTTGAGAAGCCTACCTCTGAGTTTATTGTTACCAGTAATACTTGTCAGAATGAAACGGTTGCAGTTACCTACGCAGGATCTGCGGATCCGCTTACAGCTAACCTCAGCTGGGACTTTGGTGATGGTGTAGCCGTTCAAACGATTGGCGGATACGAAGTTACTTGGGCAACCCCAGGTGTGAAAACGATCAAATTGACTGTAGAAGACAATGGATGTATCAGTGATGAGTCTGTAAGAATCATCAATGTGATCCCAACCCCTTCTGCTTCCTTCTTTATACAAGATTCTCTTTGTCTTCAGGACATCGCTCAAACTACCTATGTGGGATCTAACAGCACAGCTGCTTCCTATGACTGGGAGTTTGGTGGGGCAACAGTCGTAAATGGTTCCGGTATTGGACCTTACCAATTACAATGGCCTTTGGCTGGAGATAAGGATGTATGTCTGACAGTAAGAGAATCAGGTTGTGTATCTCAAAGAATTTGTCAAGTCGTTCATGTATCTGACGTTCCTGATCTTGACATTGCTCCTGTCGTAAACCAGTGTTTCACAGGGAACAGTTTTGATTTCACTACGACAGGTGATGTGGCTGACTCCTACCTTTGGGACTTTGGCGCTGGCGCCTTCCCAAGATTCGCGCAGACGGCTTCGCCAACAGGTATTTCATACTCTACTTCTGGTGTAAAAACAGTAACACTAATTGCTGCGGATAATGGATGTGGAGGAGATACTGTCTCGACCACCTTCGAAGTAATTGAAGAACCAACTGCTGATTTCCAGGCTAGCGCCCTTCAGCTTTGTTCTAATGATAGACTTGACCTGACTTACCTTGGAACTTCTTCAGGTCCTACCCAGACCTTTACATGGGATTTTGGAAATGGAGCTATTCCTGCCACATCCTCTACGGTAAGCCCATCGGGAATTAGTTATACTTCAGGCGGAACCAAGAACGTGAGCCTGACAGTAAGCTATAAAGGATGTACTGTTACAAGTACACAGCCTATTCAGATTAATGCATCACCTATTGTAGATGCTGGTAATGCCAAGGAATTCTGTGAAGGTGATGGTGGAGTTGAGCTTGATGGATTCGTAACCAATGGAGCCCAGCCATACTTCTTCACTTGGTCTTGTGAGGCTGGAAGCGGTTGTGGTATTGACTCAGTCAATACAATGAATCCTCTTGTAAATCCTCAGGTTACCAATCCAACGGAAACAGTTGTTTACTACTTTGAGGTAGCTGATGCACTTGGTTGTGCCAGTGGAAGAGACTCTGTAGTTGTTACGGTGAAAGCTAAGCCAAAATTGGATGCAGGTGTGGACGCTTCAGTTTGTCCTCCAGATGCTCCAGGCTACGTCTTACAAGGTGCTCTTCGTGCTGATAACAATGCACCCCTACCGATTGCATACACATGGTCTCCAGCTATTGGATTGAGCAATCCTAATGAATTGAATCCAACAGCTCGTCCTGATTCCACAACAATCTATACCCTAACGGGTGTTTCTTCTAATGGCTGTACTTCTCAGGCTACTACCATTGATCCACGATCTAGTGTAACCTTGACCGTTAAGCCTAAGCCTACTGTAGAAGCCGGTGTAGATACTGGAATTTGTGTAAACGAGAGCATCGAATTGAGTGCCTTTGCACAAGGAGCTGGACCTAATTACACCTACACGTGGACACCAGCATTGCCTGGTACGATAGACGATCCTTCCTCACCTTCTCCAACTGTAAGTCCAAACGCGACTACGACCTATACCTTGGTTGTATCCTCAGACGGATGTAGTGCGGCAGACAGTGTAACGATTACTGTAGATGCTAAGCCTACCGTAAGTGCGGGAGGAGATAGAGACATCTGTAAGTTTGAAGTGATTACACTTGATGGTAAGGCTGATGGAGATCCTAACGCCACACTTTACAACTATACTTGGTCTCCTGCTATTGGATTGACGGATAGCACCTCTGCTACGCCAGATGCCTCTCCTTCTACCAATACAACTTATACAGTTATTGCTAGAACCGATGCAGGTTGTGAGTCAGATCCAGAGACCATTAGTCTAAATGTATTGGCTACTCCTGAAGTAGATCTTCTGCAAGGTGATACGATAGTATGTGCTGGGCAGCCACTTCCATTGGTAGCACAACACTTCTATGCAGGTCCAAATGCTGAAGCAACAACATATAGTTGGACTCCTCAGGAAACAGTAACACCATTTATTGGAGATTCTTTGGTTACTGCCTTCCCAACTACAACGGGATATATCTCTGTTACTGCTTCTTCTTTTGGTGGTCGTTGTGCCACAACAGAGGAGATTCTGGTAGAGGTTACGCCTGCTATTTCTGTGAATATCGAAGCTGATACCAATAGAATCTGTTCTGGAGATGCCATTGAGTTAAGAGCTATTGGAGGGCTGGGAAGTCCATTCTACGAGTGGTTACCCGCAGCTGACTTGGATAACAACAGAATCCAGAATCCGATTGCGACCCCTTCTATGACCACCAACTATCAGGTGATCCTTTCTGAAGGTGCTTGTAAGGATACGGCAGATTACTTAGTAGATGTAACATCTACTCCTCAGGCCGACTATAGAGTTGACATCGACAAAGGTTGTGGTGAGTTGACAGTTTCATTCAACAGCAACTCTCCTGATGCTCAGTCATTCATTTGGGACTTCAAGGATGGTTCTCCATTGACCAATGAGGCCAACCCTGTTCATACTTTCTCTGAGCCAGGCAGCTATGCGGTAAGCTTGACTACAGTTGGTGAGAACCAGTGTCAGACTACAGCTGAAGTATTTACTATCGTTGTTGCTCCTCTACCAGAAGCTGACTTTATGTCAACTCCTGCGATCAATACGGCTCTTCCTTTGCCAGAGTCTAGAGTTGTCTTTACTGATATGTCTAGAGACGCTGTAAGCTGGCTATGGGACTTTGGAGACGGAGGAGTATCTACAGATCAGAATCCTGAGTATACCTACACAGAGGCTGGAGAATATCGTGTAAGCCTGACCATCACCGATGCGAATGGCTGTGTAAGCACGATTGAGTACGGTGTCTTCACCATCTTCGAGCCTTCTTTGTTCGTACCCACTGTGTTCACGCCGAATGGTGATGGCTCTAACGATGAGTTTATCGTTTCCTACGACGGAACAGAGGAGTTCTCAGTATACGTGATGGACCGTTGGGGTAGAAGAGTATTCGAAAGCCTTACACCTGGTGCAAGCTGGGATGGTATGTACAACGGAACTGCAGTAGCTGAGGGTACTTACTACTATGCAGTGAGAGTAGGACAGAAAGTTACCAAAGGTAACCTGACCCTACTGAGATAAACTGAATTAACATTCTTTATATAAAAAAGGGTGATCCAATCGGATCACCCTTTTTCTGTTAAATACCAAGCAAGATTTTATCCCTTACAGCCAAAAGGAAGCATAACCATTCTCCTCAAAGCGCTTATACATAGTCAACAGCTTCTGAAGGCTATGGGGATAGAGGTAAGTCTGTTTTCTGATGTCTCCAAGTACTTCTTTCACTTTTTTATAATCCATCCTAGGCCCTTCAAACTCCTTCCCAGATAAGTATTCAATTAATCCATATAGGACCTCTCCTGTGGATCGATTGTGTCCATAGATACGCGGAAGAATCTTTTGGAGGATTTGAAGGTCTAGCGCCTCAGATTCAGAGATAAGTTCTCGAATTTCATAGCGATAACACAGGTAGAATAATATATCATCCCTAATTCTATAGCCAATGGGAAGCTCTATCTGCCAAAGGATCTGATTGATTTGGTTTAGCATCTGGAGTACATGGCTGTATCTTGATCGCTCTTCTTGGGGGATGTCTTTCGCCTGAATAAACCTGCTTCTTAAGAATTCATTGGGAATAGGATCACGGACTTCGATCTCTGTTTCGGCTAAAACTGGCCAATCCAAGTGGATGTCGTTCATTTCGATCACATTGGCGCGGTCCAGTACTTTGCGGCTGAATGATTGACTGGCTTCGTCAACATTAACCGTCCCGATGAAGTAGATATTATCGGGTATATGCCAAGCGTCATGATGTATCTGAAGGCTTTCTGTTTTGATTCTATCGTAGGAAAATTTCCTTGTTTCCATCAAGCTCAAGACTTCACTTAGGTAGTATTCAACTCTAGCCAGATTCATTTCATCCAACAACACAAAATGGGGTACTTCAGGATGGTGATAGGCTTTTTCCAGAATCTTCCACAATTGTCCCTGAACAAGTTCCCCTTGGTGATTTCTGTAGCCCAATAAGTAGGAAGAATCCGACCAGTCCGGCCTGACGGGTATAAGATGGCAATGTTCTCCATGTCCTAAGGCCTCGGCAAAGAGTCGGACCAATTGAGATTTACCTGTTCCTGATATACCCGCGAGTATGACAAAGGGCTTGGTTTTAAGGCTGAGATAAAAGTTGGCTACTACCTGTTTGGAGTAAACGAAGCCTTTTTCCAGGATATAAGAATGCAGGTATTCAATGATTTCTCTGGGAAACATGCGAGTAATTAGGGATTATTTTTGGTAGTGAAGTTCGAGAAGCCCATTTGGGAAAGGGTTCACTTTCTTTAGCTGAAAATTGATCTGCTGCTCCTGAGGAATGAAAAGTGGGATCCCCTTCCCCAAGACAATAGGGTGTACGAAGATGCGCAATTCATCCACCAAGTCAGCACTAAGGCAAATGCGAATGATTTCTCCCCCACCGATGAGCCAGATATGTTCCTTGGCTTGTTGCTTCAACTTCTTGAGGAAGGAAGGGATATCCCCAGAGAAAAATTTGACTTGGTCCGTATCTTCTTTCCCTGCTTCCCGTGTAAAGACGTAATTGATTTTTTCTTTGTAGGGCCATTCCCCAAAAGAAAGAACCTGCTCATAGGTTTTGCTACCCATGAGGGTATATCCGATTTCACTGTAGAATTTCTCGTAGCCATAGTCGCCGTCCTGAAACAGCCAATCCACATCTCCATTCTCTCTGGCTATGTACATATCCAGGCTGGCAGCGATGTATAGGATAATATTGCTCTCCATAAAGCCGAATTAAACAAAAGATGGCATTATTGGAAGAGAAAAAATAAAATAATGTTGATTCGTGAAAAGTTCTGCTTTTGATGTACCTATTCGACCAATAAATGGGTCCAGATTCTATTAAGTTCTGGCTTACTCTCTAGAATATATAGGCCTTTCATCAGTTTGGGGAGACTTAACTTGATAGGGACTCCTGTTTCTACCGACCAGCTATGGATAACCTGACCTTGATAATTTCGGAGATTAAGTTGTTGGCGGCCCAGTTTTTCCGAACTGATAAGCTCCACTTCAATTTGACCTTCGGATTGGGTACGGTTGGGCTTGGCGAGTAAGTGAAGGTAGCTGATCTGCCCGATCTGGAGACTTACTTTTTCTGATAAGACGAAATTCCCCTGTACATCAATCTGTTTGATTCGGTAAATGGCTAGACCTGGAAGCGGATACTGGTCTACAAACATATAATGATGTAGGTCCTCATCCGAAGATGAAGGAGGTACGAAGCCTATTTTTTTCCAAATGAGGCCATCTTCACTTCTTTGAATCTCAAAGCCAGCTAATTGATTGTACTTTGGGTGGGACCAACTCAGGGCTGCTTTGTCTATGGCGAATGGCTCTGCCTCAAGATCTAATAAATTCAAACCCAGGGTTACGACTTCCCCCTGAAAATCAGGAAAGGGTACAGCTCCATGTTCTCCCAATTCCCATCCAAAGGATTGAATAATCAGACCGTCATCTTGATGGGTGTAATAGGTCTTAGCATTCCCCCGAATCAACCATTTTGTGTTGTCCCAATAAATCCTGTAAATCCCTTTGGAATAGGATGGTTTGCTGTTGAGGAGTTTTACAAATGTATATACTCCATTTACCTCACTACTTCCCGCATTAGTAACGGTTATGGTTTGCGCTTGTGTCGATAGGATGCACAAGTTAATACAGATGAAGGTAAAGAGATAGAGAAACCTCCTCATGGCCGTGTGAATTGGAAATTGGATCGAATCGAGGCAGTCAGTATGCTATGAATAATATTATATTGACTGTTATATTTGAATTTCGGTATAATTTATTTCCTTTCCATTTCAGTATTTGACCTATTCTTTCATCAGAAGAGTTGGGGAATCATTTTCTCACAAAAAAGGGAGTACATATGATGCACTCCCTTCAAGCATAAATTTTTACTGCTCATACTTCTTTTCGCAGCCTTGCCACTGGAACGCCTAATTGTTCGCGGTATTTGGCGACCGTTCTTCGGGCAATATTGTAGCCTTTTTCTTTCAGAATGGCTGCAATCTTATCATCTGATAAGGGTTTTCTTTTGGATTCTGCTGAGATAATTTCTTCCAAAGCAGCTTTTACCTCTCTATTGGATACCATACCATCCTCAGTTTCAATTCCTTCTGTAAAGAAAAATTTAAGAGGATAGATGCCAAAATCCGTCTGAACGAATTTCGAATTGGCGACACGGCTAACGGTAGAGATGTCCATTCCGATTTCTTCGGCAATGTCTTTGAGGATCATCGGTCGAAGTTTCTTCTCTTCTCCACCGGATAAGAAGAAAGCTTCTTGTTTTCGAGCGATGGTCTCCATGGTATTCAGGAGGGTAAATTGTCGTTGGCGAATGGCGTCAATGAACCACTGGGCAGCTTCGATTCGTTGTTTCACGAAGTCAAGGGTTTCCTTTACTTTGGGATCTTTTTTGCCTTTGCCCATGCCCTTGTACTCCTGATACATATTCACATAGGAGCGACTGACTTTAAGATCCGGTGCATTCCTGGAGTTCAGGCGAATGTTGATTTTTTCATTCTCTGTACTCAGAATGAAGTCGGGAATGATGTATTCGTGTTTGACAATAGACTGAGATTCCCCGGGTTTGGGATTCAGCTTGACAATAATTGTATAGACCTCTTTTAGCTCCTGCTCGGTCATGCTGAGACGGGAACGAAGCTTGGAAAAGTGTTTTTTTGTAAACTCTTCAAAATACTTTTCGATCACCTGAATGGCGAGATCCACCTCTGGACTGGGCTCTTTGCGATAGAGTTGAAGAAGTAGGCATTCCTGTAGGCTTCTAGCTCCTACGCCTGGCGGGTCGAACTTTTGGATTTGCCCAAGCATTTTTTCCACCTGCTCGATTTTGATGGATATATTTTGGCTAAAGGCCATGTAATTGACGATCGCTTTTACAGGATCTACATTACCTCTTCCTCTTAGATAACCATCTTCATCAATATTACCTATGATATGCTCTCCAATCATCCGTTCTTCATCGGTTACATTGACCAATGAGAACTGCTCCATCATAGAGTCGTAGAGGGTCTTCATTTGGACCATAGGTGCTTCGTAATCGTCCTCATCATCATCCCCTCCTTGAGGTAGGCGTGTCCTATAATCATAGCCATCACTGGCAAGATATTCCTCTATACTGAAGTCTTGTGTATCATCCTTGGAGGTAGTTTCCTCTCCGTCTTTCTTATCTAAATCCTCGTATTCGTTTTTGGGGCCAGTTTCTTCACCAAATCCCATTTGAAGGTCTTCCAAAGCAGGGTTTTTCTCAAGTTCTTCTTTTATCCTTTGCTCAAGACTCGCCGTAGGAACCTGAAGCAGTTTGATAAACTGAATCTGTTGAGGTGAAATTTTCTGAAGAAGCTTAAGCTGCTGGTTTTGCTTTAGCATAGACCAATCCTCCTAGTTTTTTCTTTTGCGTGAACAGGTAAAGAGAATATTCGCTGTTTCCACCTATTCTCTTCGATTAATTTTTAAAATGATACAGTGTTGTATATTTTTTTATACATGGAAACTGTCTATAAAACTACGCATTTTATCCGATGCATCCAACCATTTGTGCACACCTGACATATAAAATGCGCAAAAGGTCGGATAGTGCTACGTAAATGGTAAAATGTGTCGCGCGAAAGGAAAAAGTCAATTCGGAGGTAAAGTTCGGATTATCAGATTATTCGATGGGATTAATCAGTTTTTGGCTGAATTTGATCTTCCTTTGGATTTTCTTCGGTCTCTTCTTCTTCCTGACCAAATAGCGTTTCAACAATGTAAGCCTTGTACCCTTGTTCTCGCAGCCATCGGGAAAAAATATCAGTATAGCCATGGGTTACATAAATGTGTTCGGCTCCTGTAGCTTTGATAGCGGTGTTGAGGCCATCCCAATCTGCATGGTCTGAAAGAATGAATCCTCGGTCTGCAGCCCTCCTCCTCCTTGCTCCTCGGATACTCATCCAGCCAGAAGCCATACCGAGAGAGTGTGGCCCTAGTTTTTTAGCCCAGGCCGAACCAGCTGCCGCAGGTGGGGCAATGATAAGCGATCCTTTGAAGTCATTTCGTTTTTGCGCTTCTGGACCGTTTGCGACGACTCGTGTAGAAGATTTTAAGGAGATACCAGCTTGCCGGAATACATCATTGGTGTTCTCTACAGCTGCATGTGTAAATACAGGGCCAATTTCATGGTCTACCCCTTCTAAGATTCTTTGCGCCTTTCCTAGAGAATAAGCCGTAATAAGGCTGGCACGCCCTGCAGCTGCATTATCTGCCCACCATTGGTTGATGTCCTTGAATACCTCCTCCTGAGGATTCCAGCGGTAAACAGGCAGCCCAAAGGTTGATTCGGTGATAAAGTGTGTGCACTCAATGGGTTCGAAAGCAGTCGCCAGTCCATCGTTTTCTACTTTGTAATCACCTGAGACTACCCAGACTTGATCCTTCCAAGCCAATCTGATTTGGGAGGATCCCAAGATATGGCCTGCAGGATGAAAGGAGATTTCCACTCCATTGATAAGATACTTCTCGCCATATCCGACTCCTCTAACCCTAATATCCTTTCCCAGTCTTAATTTCATGACGGGTACGGAGCGGTGATGCGCCATATATGCCCCCATTCCCCAACGCGCATGGTCAGAATGCGCATGTGTAATCAAAGCCCTATCCACCCTTCTCCAGGGATCTATGTAGACATCTGCCTGTTCGCAGTAGATGCCATTGGGAGTAAATGTAAGGAGAGAGTTTTTTGGCATAGTCAATGGGCAAAATCAAGGTAATGTTTCATCCTTTCCTTATCAATAAGTCATAAGGTTAAATAATTGTTAGTCTTTGTCTTAAATATGTTCATATATTCATTTTTCTGTATTCAAATGATTATATTGTTCAATAAACAAAGTTTCCAGTCTTTATGATGTTGAAAGATCTAGCTGGAAATTGCCATGACAAATGACCAACCCGTTTTTTGATACCATTATCAACCACTTAACCCCACCATTATGAAACTTCTTAGAGCACTGCTTTGGATCGTAGTTATCCTAGCACTTGTTGCGGGAGGATTGATTTTATTGACCGATTCAGAGGTAACAGTTACCCGGACAGAGGAAATTGATACACCTTCTGAATTTGTATTTGCTCAGGTGAATGACCTGAAGAACTGGCCAAGCTGGATGCCATGGTCAGCCAATGATGAGACCATGAAATTTGAGTACCCAGCTCAAACTGCCGGTGTAGGCGGAAGTTATTCGTGGACCAGCGAAAATTCTGGCAACGGTACCATGAAGATCGTTGAAAGTACCTCAAACAAATCCATTGGTACTTCCATCAATTTCGAAGGAATGGGCGAATCAAAAGGAGCCTGGACCTTTGACGAGAAAGATGGAAAAACCGAAGTATCATGGTCTATGACCTCCGATGCAGGCTACAATCCAATCGGACGCTTCTTTAATCTGATGATGGACGGTATGGTAGGCCCGGATTTTGAGCAAGGTCTTGAAGCCTTGAAAAAGGTAGCTGCCGAAAAGTATGCTCAGTACCAGGCCGCTGAGAAAAAGCGAATGGAAGAAGAAGCCGCTAAGGAAGAAATGGCTGAAGAGGACGCTTAATCAGTCCAAAAACACGCAATGAGGGAGATTCTTTTTAAAGTTTCTCCCTCTTTTTTTATTTTGAAGAATCCTTGCCATTCATTTGGGAGAAAAATGGGTGCTTCCTGCATCTTTATCCAAGGAATTCCTCATATTCTATTCGCAAATAAATTTCTCATACACTATGGTTAGCTTTCCAGTACTGAACTTCAAAGAATGGATAGACGAGAACAGACACCTGCTCAAGCCGCCAGTTGGTAACAAAGTCATATACCAGGATACCGATGATTTTATCGTGATGGTGGTAGGTGGCCCTAACAGTAGGAAAGACTATCACTACAATGAGACAGAGGAGTTTTTCTACATGTTGGAAGGGGAAATGGTCTTGAAAATTCAAGAAGATGGTAAGCCGAAGGATATCGTCATCAAAGAAGGAGAGATTTTCCTTTTACCTAAAAAAGTACTGCATTCCCCTCGTAGACCTGCTGGTTCAATAGGCTTGGTCATTGAAAGAAAGAGAAATGAATCATTTACAGACGGAATGATCTGGTTTTGTGAGAATTGTAACCATAAATTACACCAGGTATTTTTCCCTCTAGCTAATATTGAGACACAACTAAAAGAAGCCATAGAAGGGTTCTACGCTTCAGAAGAGCTAAGAACTTGCAGCAACTGCGGAACTGTGATGAAGGTTCCATCCTAATAAGTAGCCGAAACACAACCCCCAAATTTCACCTGTAACCCAAAGCTGTACCATGAACAGGCTTTTGAGGATTTGTATGCTAGGACTTCTGTTACCTTCCCTTCTGTATGGGCAGAATGGAAAGGGATTGATATCCCCTGAATTGACGGACTATGCGCAGCAAAATCCTTCTAAAAACCTTTCTTTAGGTATCATGCTCAAGGACAGACTAAATATTCTGGCCCTTTACCAGCGTTGGAAAAAGACCAAACCAACCCTTGCAAAGCGAAACGCTTACCTGATCAACCAACTCCAACTTCACGCCAATCGTAGCCAAGCTGAGGTCCTTACCCAGTTGAATCAAATGGAGGAGGTATCAGATATCCAGGCTTTCTGGCTCGCGAATGTTATTTTCTGTCAGATAGAAGCGGTCCATTTGGATCTGCTTAAAGAATTACATGGAGTTGAGCAGATATTTTTGGAGGGAGAATTGGTGCTTGACGCCCTTGAAGAGGAAGGCGGACATGCCGCTTCTGCTCCTGGAGGAAGAGAAAAAGGCCTTGAAATCATAGGGGCACCTGAGATGTGGAAAATGGGCTATACAGGCTATGGAACCAAAGTTCTCAACATAGACAATGGGGTCATGAAAGACCATCCTTCCTTGGTGAGTTCTTATTGGGGATTACAAGTCGACAAAAGCCAAGCTTGGTTTGATCCAACGGCCGATCGATATGAGCCTGGAAATTGTGGGTGGCATGGTTCCCATACCCTGGGAATTATTGTTGGGCTAGACAGGCAGACAAACGATACCAGCGGAGTTGCATTTGATGCGAACTGGATGGCCTCTGATGCGATTTGTGATGGGAGGAGCACAAGAGATATCATTGCAACTTTCCAATGGGCCTTGAATCCAGATGGTGATAGTACCACGTCACGAGATATACCAGATGTCATCAACAATTCCTGGACCGATCTCAACTTGATCAATGAGTGCCAAAACATCCTCTATCCTGATGTTTTCCTTGCCTTGGAAGCAAGTGGTATTGGACTGGTTTTTTCTGCAGGGAATATGGGCCCCAATACTGCTACGATTACCCCGCCTAAAAACATCGCTATTGATGAAGTAAATACCTTCGCTGTAGGGGTAATTAATGGAAACTCCAGCCTATTGAATCTCATTGCCTTTTCTGGAAGAGGCCCCTCAGGCTGTAATCCAGCAGGTAACCTGAGTATTAAACCAGAGGTTGTCGCGCCTGGCTTTCAAGTAAGATCCGCTCATACAGATGGAGGCTACAGATTTAGGAGTGGGACCTCTATGGCCGCCCCTCACGTATCTGGGGCCATGTTGTTGCTCAAGCAAGCCTATCCCTATTTACCTGGTTATGAATTGAAAGAGGCGCTTTATCGATCTGCAATTGATTTAGGCGCAACTGGGGAAGATAACGATTACGGGAATGGCCTGATCAATCTTCCAGCTGCCTTCCAATACTTAAGTTCTCGGGGTAATTTTGCCGTCCAACCCAGCAAAACGGTAGACCTTGCCCTTGGTACAGAACTAGATTTGCCTGATGGATTATGTGGAGATGAGCTAAGTTTAGTCGTTCCGGTCATCAACAAGGGGCAGGAGATCATTGAGGGTTTTACCTTGAATTATGAGTTAGATGGAATCAATCGTACTACTCTTTGGATTGGAGAAGTTGCCGTGGGAGATACTCAATGGGTACCCCTTCCCACCTTTGCGCTTGCACCTGGTGTTCATCGGATAGACATCAATTTAAGTACCAACTCAGGTAGTCAGTCTGAATATTTTTTAACTGATAATCATACTGCCAGGCAGTTTTACACTTTTCCTTCAGGCATCCCACTTGTGGAGGATGTGCTTGTTTGCGAGGGATCAGATCTCGTTTTGACTGCTGATCCTCTTGGTTTTGGGGAAGTGATCTGGTTTGAGCGAGAGGAAGCCCCCATTCCCCTAAGAGAAGGAAGTCGAGTATGGTTAGGACCAGTAGGCAGTAACAGAGAAGTCTTTCCAGCGGTTGTGGCACATATGACGGGCAACCCACCCTTGCCTCAGGTATTTTCTACCGTCTTGGGCAATGACAGCAGCTTGATCATGAATTTCGATGTACGCAGACCTTGCCAATTGAATGAGGTTACTGTTCAGGCCTTAGAAGCTGGTTTCAGGACCTTCCTATTGACGAATGCTGAGGATAGTGTCATCGCTGAGTCTAAACTCTGGATTGAACGAGGGACTCAACGAGTAAAGCTTGGGTGGAGAATGGGGCCAGGCACTGATTATCATATTGGGCTAAGGGGGAAAATCAATTTACTCCGCTTAGAATCGGGACAGGACTATCCCATTGAGCTAGATGGCGTATTAAGGATCAATGGAGGATCTGGGGGATATGGAAGTGTCAATTATCTTTTTGATTGGGATGTGAGTTATGAAATTCCCTGCTCTAGAAGAAGCATGGATATTACTGTGCTGGATTTTCCCTTCCAGACCGACTTTCAGTTACTTCCAGCACAGACATCCTACTTGATTGAGGATTCGATAGCTTTTGTTCCTACAGGAGCTCCTTCCACTAGTTGGGAATGGGATTTTGGAGATGGAACCTTTGCTCAAGGGCAGGAAGTCAGACATGCTTATCCTGATTCAGGTCAGTATGATGTTGTTTTGATGGCTACTTCAAAGGCGGGTTGTGTGGATGCGCATAGGGAAAGCATTCTTATCAAGGATATTGCTACCCCCATTCCAACTCCAGAGCAGCCTACTTGGCTAATTTATCCTAATCCAACATCTGGGACTGCCTATCTCAAGCCTCCAAAAGGAGTTTCCTCGCTTCAACTGAATATTATAAGTCTTCAGGGTAAATATTTAAGTATCCAAGAGGTTCAGCTTGAAAAGGGGCTCTTTATCCTTGATATGAAGGATTTTCCAGCTGGAACTTATTTCCTTGAATGGGTGTATGAAGGCCAGCGCGTCGTCAAACGAATTGTTCACCAAGCCAGGTAATTTCTAATGTCTCATTTACAAAGTACATCGGGGGAGTCCTTTCCTCTTCACAGCCTCAACTGGCGCGGGACCGATGGTAGTCTATTGAATATTCTGCCCGCATCTTCATTTGACCCTGCTGACATAAAACCTTCCTCTCCTGCTTCACTTTGGCGGTATCGAACAGCCATGGCCTTGCCAGAGGAAGTAGAGGCAGTTAGTTTTCAAGAAGGATTTACGCCTCTCATTCCGATCATGTGGGCAGGGAAAGAGGTTCACCTCAAAATGGATTATTTATTCCCTTCTGGCTCCTATAAAGATAGAGGAGCGACTGTCCTCATGAGTTGGGCAAAGCATTTGGGCGTAAATGATGTTGTTCAAGATTCCTCCGGGAATGCTGGTGCTGCCATTGCCAATTACGCGACCTTGGCAGGTATTCGAGCACGAATTTTTGTTCCTGCTTCTACCTCTCCAGCAAAATTAGTCCAATTAAAAGCTTTTGGAGCAGAAATTAACCTGATCCCGGGCTCTAGAGAAGATACAGCAAAGGCGGCTGTAAAAGCTGCAGAAGGGAATTTCTATGCCTCTCATGTATGGCATCCTATGTTTTTTGAAGGGACAAAGACCTTTGCCTATGAAATATGCGAGCAACTAGGATGGTCAGCTCCTGATACAGTTGTTTTACCTGCTGGGAATGGGACCCTCCTGATCGGTGCCTTCCTTGGTTTTCAGGAGCTCAAACAGGCAGGTGTGATTGATCGACTTCCAAAATTGGTAGGGATTCAGGCGGCTTCTTGTTCCCCTTTATTTAAGAGTTTTCATGGGTATTCCAAGGGCTCCACATCTGGGACGATGGCCGAAGGGATAGCGATCGCAGAACCAAGAAGAGGGGGACAAATGATAGAGATAGTCAAGCAGAGTGGGGGTACATTTCTTGCGGTAGAGGAGGAGGAGATCAAAGAAAGTCTGTTGGCTATGTGTCTCAAAGGTTATTTTATCGAGCCCACTAGCGCGGCGGTGGTTGCAGGCCTAAGTCAGTATATTCGTCAACATGCTGAAGCTGATGAAAAGATCGTTTCTGTACTGACGGGGAATGGCCTGAAAAGTAGTGATAAGATCCAGAAAATCCTTTCTCATTGATTCTTTGGCTAAGTTTTTTGGAAAGAGCTAAAAAGTCCTTCATAAATCTGGACTTTCCTGCTAATTTCCTATTTTGAGAAAAGAAAGGATCTTCAGTGAGACTGATCTCCTTTGAAGGCCAATTTTCAAGTGAAGCCATGCACCTATTATACTCCACAGAAAGTCCACAAGCAGGTAACCTGCACTTTTATCATCTTCCCAAGGGATGGATTCACCTGAAACTGATCAGGCAGAAAATCGGTCAGAAGGAAAAGTTCCACATTGAGCTGGAGCCTACAATCATGGCAGATCCAGCTAAGGTATATTATCTACAATACAAGCCAACCTTTTCCTCCCAAGATAAAATCAACATCAACTTCCATCCCAATGGATTCCTCAAGTCTATTTCTACAGAGAAAGAGTATCCAACTTGGGAAGAACTGATCAATGACCGTCTCTTCAAGCAAAAAGGAAAAGTGAAGGGGAATATTCCTCGTCAACGGCAACAACAGCTCCTGCAGGAAGAACTCTTGTATGAAACGACTTTTGATCCATTCAGCAGCACGGAAATAGAAGAAATTAACAAAAGATTGGGCGTATACGGTGAGGACATTTTCATCAGCATGGATGATTTTGGCCAGTTACCTACCTTTACCCAATCTCCAGGTGCTTCCCAAAGCTTGAAACCTGGAATATTCTGCCGTCCACTTGTTCCCTTTAGAATGTTGACCCAGACGCCGGGAGGAACAGAGAAAAGATTGCTCTATCTTCCTCATCAGGGTCGAACACATTTTATTGAAGTTCCGGCTCATAAAATGGTCCACTCTAAGTTGGCTCTTGCCTTTGACGAATTGGGCTATCCACTTGAAATCAACATTGATAAAGGCAGTTTGGCCCTTGCCATGGTTCAAACGCCCTTGAGAATTCTTCGTTCTATCGTCAGCATCATTACGGAAGTCTTCCAGATTCGGGTGAATTGGAAAACCCTAGCCACCAAAGCCGTAGAAAGTGATGTGCGCTATCAGGAGGCACTTGCAAAGGCTGAAAAATGGGAAATCAAGGCCGAGCAAGAAGCGATTAAAGCTAACCAGGCACTGGTAGAAAAGAGAGAAACAGAAAAGGTATTAAGTGCAACAGAAAGAGCTGTAACTGAGCTCAATGATGAGAATAAATTCATCAAGGAAAGGTCTTTTCCGGATACGGAAGACTTAAAATCCTACGACATGCAGCTTCAAGTCATCCGATATAGTAGTGGAGATGAATCCACCCTAGGGATGCTATTCGATGTTACGAATGAAAAGAAATTTCTAGCCTACACCCTAGAAGATGAGCATCGTGATGATAAAGTCCTTGGGGAAACTAGAATTCCTGCAGGAACCTACGAGATCAAATTTCGAAAAACGGGAGGCTTCCACGATCGATATAGCAAAAACTCCAACTATAAGGATATCCACAAGGGGATGCTGCATGTAACCGGTGTCCCTAACTTTACATTCATCCTTATCCACGTAGGAAATACAGATGACAACACGGCTGGTTGCTTATTGGTCGCTGATGGGGCTCACCAAAACCTCACCCAAGCCGGACGTATTCAAAGTTCAATCCTAGCGTACAGAAGAATTTATCCAGATATCGCGCAGGCTCTAGAGGATGGGAAGCGAGTGGGCATCCAGTATATCAATTACGATATGCACGAATAAGGAAACTAGTTGAGGTATTCTTGTTGGAGTTCGCCTGCGATTTTGCCGCCTTTATCAAGTTGAATGGCAATCTTCAGGATGTGGCCAATCTCCTCCCAGGTATGGAATTCTTTTAATTCCCCAACGTACAATTTTGTCGGGAGGTATTGAGCCTTTCGCACGGCTTCCACAAATGCCTTTTGAATGGATTGAGTCTCATTCCCTGGCTCAAATTCCTTATGGTAAATGATTTCTCCTAACGTATAATCCGCTATCAATACTACCAATGGCAAATAGGGACGTTGCAGATGGTTTTCTTTGGGATTGGGATCGTAAAAAACGGTGGCGATCCAGGCTCGAGCTCTTGGAAGGAATTCGGCCAGATTAGATCTTAGGTATAGCTTATTGGTTGCCTGTTTATCCTCCTGCAAAGGTTGTAAAGGAATCCAATCATCTCTCCACACATCTAAAAAGGGAGGATTTACAGGCCTTCGAACCAAAAGAGAAGGCTCCCGATTGGTCATGTGGTCTAGGAGATCTTCATCAGATTTGAATCTTAAGGCTACTTCTAGCGCTTGTTCAAGAGCCACTTCCATCCAAGCGGCCTGGAATTCTTCATGTATCGGCCAGGGTACCCATCCTGGGGAATAATCTCTAAAAACAGGATACTTATTGTGGACGGGCTGATCACCATACAAGGAGAACAGCTCTCTTTCTCTGTCGTATAACTCCGTTTCTGAGAGGAAAAGGAGGACAAGGCAGTTCTGTTCGTAAATGACGCTGATGGCAGGCATATCCGCATCTCCATCAAAGAGGTGTTCGTAGCTGGCTAGGCCAGGAAGACCCTTATATACAGCCAATCCTTCATTTCCTCTTTCTGGGCCCAGTATACAGCAATATCCCACTTCTCTAGATTGGGGATGCTCTACACCGAATAAATCCATCTCCAGCATCCAACTCCAAGGAGCTAGCGTCTGAAAAGAGGAAGCCAATTTATATAGCCTCTTCCATGCTGAAGACGAAATGGTTAAACTCATGAATTTTTGGCTTAAAGCCCTGCTTGAGAAGGATGATATTTATCCTCAAAAAAAATTGGAAAGTGGAAAAAATATGCACCTCCTGTATCAAATATATAAAATATATCATCTATAAAAAAAATGCTATATGTAGATGTAATTATCTGATTGTTAAGGGGATGACTGTTCCTCTTCAACAAGAATAATACCTTGTTGAAAAGAAGTTTACCTCTTGTGGGCTAGCTAACAAAAAATGATAAATGGAGAATGTCCTTACTAAAAGGCTGTCTGTAAGGCGCTTTATTCTTTGTTATTAAAAAATAAGGCATGGCCAAAATTACCTGTGCCCTCTTGCCATTGCATGATTAATTCGAAGGTATTATTGGATTTGACCCAGTCCATATATCCCTGGATTCCCTTAACACCAATGAGTTCTGAAAGAATCTGGCGCTCTTTCTGGCTTGGATTAGGGGGGAGGAAGGACTGGAGCTCGTCTATCTCGTACAATTCAACAAATTGTTCAAACTTTTCCTCAGGTAGCTTATACAATTCAGCGAATTTTTTATAGCGAGCTAATCTATGTTTTTCTAGTTCAAGCGATGATTTTCCCATGAATTGAGTATTTACCCATAGTAAAACGTCAGATCGTCAATATGTTTCAGATGGGTACTAAAAAAGGGATGTAGCAGGTAGGTATTCTACATCCCTAGGGTAAGATATAACATGGTTCCGTGTAGGAAGGAGAGAGTTAAATAGTATGAACTATTTATAGGAATCTACTGATTATCTAAGGGTAGCTTTTGGGAAAATATACTACCGTCTTCCTATGGTTGGCAAAAAATCCTAAATCGGTGGGAGTTTGGATGGGTATTGGCAAAAAATGCAAATACTTGCGGGATTTGAGTAGTTTTTTTGATTTTATGCCAAATTCACTTCGTAAAAGGTCTATGAAAAAATTGCCCACTATTGCTTTCCTGATTGCCATTATCTTACAAACGACTGTAATCCATGGTCAATCGAAGAAATTTTTCCTTCCAGCTGCTGTAAACGAAGCCTCTGGTTTGATCTACCAAAATGATTCTTCTTTTCTCTGGATCAATGACAGTGGAGATGGCCCTATGATCTATCAAACCGATTTAAACGGCTACTTGATCGGAAAAATGGAGGTAGAAGGAGCCAGAAATAAGGATTGGGAAGACCTGAGTAAGGATAAGCAAGGAAATATCTACATAGGTGATGCCGGTAACAATTGCCATTGTCGAAAAGACCTGAAAATTTATCAATGGAATCCCGAAACAAAGAGCCTAGACTCGATCCTATTTTATTACCCCGAACAACAGTCCTTTCCTGCAAAAGGCAAAAGAAGAGTATTTGACCTAGAGGCTTTTATTTGGTGGAAGGACAGCTTGCACCTCTTTACCAAAGGCAGCTTATTTGACAAGAATTTTATCACCTATCACTATGTCCTTCCGGCACGTGGAGGCCGATATGCCGCTCACCTAATAGATTCTCTATCTTTGAAAAACAGGGTCATTACAGCAGCAGCTATTTCTCAAGATGGGCAAAAACTTGCACTACTGAGCTACCGATTCAAAAGGGTTTTGGGCTTTATCCCCCAGTCCAATGTTACCCTCTTTTCCTTCTCAGGTTACGATGGGAGCCACTTTCTTCAAGGGTCAATGGTCAGACAAAAAATCCGAACAGCTAGCATAGCCTCGCAATACGAGGCGTTGGATTTTGTCAATGAGCATGAGGTTTGGTTAGGGTCTGAGCAGACGAAAGTCTATCGTCAGCAAGCCAGAAAATTTTCCATTAAAAAGGCTACCCCATAATAGGGTAGCCTAACATTTTAAGCTGATGACTCATGTTGTGTCTAAAGGCCTATTGATTGTCTAATTGATAATGCCAAGGATGTCAAGGGTGAGATTGGTGCTGATTTTTGCTTCGACTTTCACGGCAGTTGTAACCTCCCCACTTAAGGAGGTGTGGAGAAAGCCCTTAAACTGGTATTGCCCATCTTGGTTGTCATCTTCGAGAGACGTTATACAGATCTCGTAGTCTCCTTCTTCAAGAAAAGCCAACTTGTAGGTCAAAAAGCCGTTTTCGACCTTGGCTTCTGTACTTGTGATGGCGCCTGCAAAGGTAAGACCTGAATCACCCTGAGCTCTGGTCTCTTTGGCTTTGTCAAAAGAGCCCTTTTCATAGGCATAAACGATTACTTTACCTGCTTCTACCAAAGGGGATAATTTCAATTCACCCTCAATCGATCCACTATTGGAAATCGAAACGGCACGGACAGTCCGAGAAAGTTGATCCTCGCTGACAAAGGCGTAGTCCTTGTCATTATTGGTTTTTTCGTATTGAATGGCCTTCCTTAAATCCATATCTAGAACCAATTCCGTCTTCTTTCCTTCCTGAGAATCAAATGAAATTGAGCTATTAATTTGGAGACTTGTAGTGTTGTTGGAAAGGAGATTCTTTTTTTCATTGTCCACTGTCAGGACATAGCATCCGGGTTTATTATCATCCTGATCCGTATTGAGATCTAACACCAGGCTAAGGGTTTGGTAAGAACCCACTTCTACTTCAGATAGCCCAAGGGATTGCGTTTTCCCATTTTGGAGAGCAGATAATTCAATTGTCTTTTTCCCCGAAAAGCCCGGATAAGATTCTCCATCTATCTTGACCTCTGCGACGGTAATAAATACAGCCTTTACATCTTCATCGTCGAAGGGAGCGTCTGTCATAAAAACTTCTACCTGAGCCCTATTTTCCTCCATGTTGAAATCGCAAGAAGAAAGGCTAAAAAGAACAAGGGCTAGGATAGATAAGCAAGTTTTATAATTCATATAGCGTATGTTGAGAAGTGTGTAATGTTGTGTGAAGCTAAGTATCCAAGATGCATTCCATTGGGATAGTAGAATCGTAAGTGGCTGTTTATTAGAGATTTGTGTATTTGGGGAGAGGGTGAATTTTCTCGAAATGATAAGGATTATCTGATTTTGGTAGCGTGTAAAGAGGCAAAAAAGGAAATGCCGATATGCTGATCCTTCAGCATACCGGCAGTATAACTTGTCCCCAAACTTTCTAGGAAACGATTTCTGTTACGATCTGTTCTTGGGTGATTCTTGACCTGTTAGCAGGCTTTTCCAAACCTTCAACAGGCTTTCCAACCGCTATGTAGGCAACGGGAATGAGATTGTCTGGTAATTGGAAGAGCTCTTTAGCTTTACTTTTACTAAAGCCAGCCATTTGTCTGACAGATAATCCCATCGCAGAGGCTTGACTCACCAAACTGAAATTCGCTTGGCCAAGATCGTATTGTGCATACGAATTTGTGCCATCTCTCCCTTCGTAATCAGTTTTAGCCAAAGAAAGAATCAGCATAGAAGCATCTTTTGCCCAGGTCTTATTCCCTTCCATCAGAGGCTCAATCATTTTCTGAAAGCCTTGTTCCTGTTGACGAATGGCATAAACATATCGCCAGGGCTGCGCATTAAAGCTAGAAGGTGCCCACCTTGCAGCCTCAAAGAGCAGATTAACCTCTTGCTCACTTAATTGGAAAGAAGGGTCGTATGTTCTTGGGCTCCATCTGTTTTTGAGCAAAGGATGGAGATCAGGTATATGTGATTCAGCTAAATTCATAGGTCTTTTCCAAAATCTGGTTGATAATATTGATTTCGTCCTCAAAAATCGTGTGAGGGGCATTAGGGTAAATTCTTTCAACCACTTGAGCACCCATATCACGAAATATTTGACTGCTGTCTTGTACCCTCTGTAGGGGGACGTGCGCGTCTACATCGCTACAGCCAAGCAAGATCGGTGTATGGGCAAAGTCTCCCTGATAGTTTGTTCGGTCGATCTTTTCTCCAATCACTCCCCCACTCAGCATAAAGACTCCTCCAAGCTGTTCGGCGTGACGGGCAGCAAATTCTCCACTCAAACAGGCACCTTGGGAGAAACCTAGCAGGAAGATATTTTCTGACTTGATACCTGCATCTTTGATTTCATCCATGGTTTGCTTCAATACGCCAAGTCCAGTAGACAGACCGGGTTCATTTTGAACGGTAGGTGCCATGAAGCTATAGGGATACCAAGTATTAGCAGTAGCTCTTGGTGCCAGAAAGGCCATGTCATCTGCCTTGAGATGGGCCGTAAGTTCCAGGATGGAAGCTGGGGAGGCTCCCCGGCCATGAACCATGATCATGGCACGGGTAGCATCCTTTAGATTCTGTCCTGCATATGTGATGTCCTTAGAATGGCGATGCATATGCGTCGGGATTTAATGTAATGGGTGTTAATAATTTCTCAATGTAATCTCTTCTAAACTCCTCCCAAGGGGGGAGTTTTAGGCTCTCACCTAGGTGCTTGACATCCTCATCGTAGAGGAAGCCTGGAGGGGTAGTGGCAACTTCAAATAGCACACCACCTGGCTCACGAAAGTAGATCGAATGGAAATACTGTCTATCTAGGACCTGAGTAGGATAGTTGCCTGTCTTCAGCAGGTTTTCCCTTAGGGCCAATTGAGCCTCATCCGTAGGCGTATCGAAGGCAATATGGTGAACGGTACCAGAACCGCCAGCGCCGAATCTCTTTTGAGCATCCCACACAATGTCGATAATCTGGCCAGGTTTTCCTCCTTCTGTGGTAGAGTATCTTCTTCTTGGACCACTCTCAGCGACGAAGCTGTGGTCTAGTTGATGAACGAGTAGAGCTTCTGTGCGCTCGTAGGTATTCTCCCATAATTCAACGCTGTAGAAACCTCTGATCGCATGCTCCAAAGGAATTTGTCCATAGGAAAAGGGTGCTCTATCGTCGCGGTCATTGGCCACTAACTCAAGTCCTAGTCCATCAAAGTCCTCAAAGTATATCACCACTTCATCAAATCGTTGCTGGGGTTCTTTATGATTTACCTTAAAGTGATCCAGTCTTTTGATCCAATAGTCTACTGACTTTTTAGGAATCGAAAAGGTAGTCGTAGCAGCCTGACCCACTCCATGAGCTCCCTTCTGAATGTTTTTGAAAGGGAAAAAAGTCATGATACTACCTGGATTCCCACTCTCGTCTCCATAATACAGGTGATAGACATCCGGTGCGTCAAAGTTCACAGTTTTCTTCACAAGGCGGAGACCCAAAATTCCCGAATAGAAATTTACATTCTCCTGAGGCCCACTGGCCATGGCAGTCACATGGTGTAATCCAGTAATAAGTTGTTGAGACATAAAATCCTCCTTTTTCAATTATTGTCTGATGTATTTAACGAGAGTTTTTAATTAATGTTTAAACATTAGTATATAAAAATGAATTTTCCTTTATGGGAAGGATATATGATCAAAACGGTCTATGAGTTGCTACTTTTTATGGGCCTTTCTTGCCACTTCCTTATCAAAGATGTGGAACATTGTCTTTCTGCCAATTTTGGAGCAAATAGGGCATTCGTAGGGATTATGCCCTCTTGCAGGACAATATTCCCTCCCAAAAAAGATGATCTGTAGGTGTAGCTTGTTCCACAAATCTCTGGGAAATAATCGTTTGGCGTCTCTTTCTGTCTGCTCTACATTCTTGCCTGTTGTAAAATTCCACCGGGTCATCAGGCGATGGATATGGGTATCAACAGGGAAGGCAGGCACACCAAAGGCCTGAGACATGACCACCGAAGCTGTTTTGTGCCCAACACCTGGTAGTCTTTCTAATGCTTCAAAACTTTGAGGAACCACCCCTCCATGTTCTTCCATGATGATACGAGAGAGGTCTGATATGGCTTTGGATTTTCTTGGGGAAAGGCCGCAAGGTCTGATAATGGCTTTGATTTCATCCACCGGAACCTCCATCATATCGGCTGGGTTATCTGCCTTTTCGAAAAGATAAGGAGTAACCTTGTTGACACGTTCGTCTGTGCATTGGGCAGATAGAAGTACAGCAACCAAAAGTGTATAGGGATCTACATGGTCAAGGGGTACGGGGGTTTCTGGGTATAGATGTTCAAGTGTGTCTATGACAAACTGGACTTTCTCTGCCTTTTTCATAATTGGGATAATTGATCCATTCAAGTTAATGATTCAAGTATCATTTTTAAGAAAATGTTTCATTCAGAAGATGAGTCTGGCGGGATATATGCAATTACTGGAAAGGATGTATATTAAGCATAAGAATTTGAGCATATGAACAAGATAATTTCCATTCTGTTGTTGGCTTGTCTTCCCATTTTTCTGCAAGCCCAATTGGTGTGTACTCTCAAGGACAAGCAATTATGTGAGTCTCACCTTGAAGGGATTCAGCAGACTCCTATGCCACCATCCATGGGAGACATGGCGATTGCGATTGGACAACGTTTTCTTGGAACACCCTATGTCGCAAAAACATTGGAGCTAGGAATGGAAGAGGATCTTGTCGTAAATCTTCAGGGACTGGATTGCACTACTTTTCTAGAAAATGTGGTCGTTATGAGTCGTTTGTGGAAGAAAAACGCACTCCATTTTGAAGCTTTTCAGAAAGAGTTGGAGTTTCTTCGATACCGTGATGGCAAACGAGCAGGCTATCCTTCTCGTCTTCACTATTTTACCGAATGGCTAACCAACAACGAAAAGAAAGGCATCATAAAAAATATAACGGCTGAATTGGGCGGAAAACCCATTGATAAGCAGATCAACTTCATGTCTACCCATCGCTCAGCCTATATGCAGCTGAAAGGAGAGGAGAATTATCAAGCCATTCAGGCTGTCGAAAAGGCGAATGAGGAACTTGACCCCTGCTATATTCCAAAAGAGGAGATTAGGGAGAAAGAACAGCTCATAAAAGATGGAGATTTAATTGCCTTATCCACCAATATCAAAGGACTAGATGTCGTGCATGTGGGTATTGCGATCCATCAGAATGGTCGCCTTCACCTGCTACACGCATCAACTGGCTCCAATAAGGTAGAAATCAGCGCCAAGCCCTTAGCTGAATACATGTCTACCAAGCGTGTGCAGAACGGAATCATGGTAGCCCGATTGATGTAAGTACCATTTAAGTACCATTGACTTAGCGATGAAGGATGAAAAAGGAAAAAGGAGCAGAATAGAAACCGCTCCCTTTTGCTTTATTAAGTTAAAAGAGGCTATTAATCCAATAACTTGAAGGAAAAAGGAATATTCACCCAAAAAGGAACTGCAACTCCTTTGTCCTTGGCAGGTTCAAAGGTCAGCTTAGGTAGTTGGGCCTCAACGGCTTCTTGAAGCAGAATATGATCAGAGACAAGGACCTTATGCTCACTGTATGACCCTTCTTTATCTACTTTGATTCGTAAGATGACCTTCCCTTCAATTCCACTTTCCCTTGCCGTTTTGGGATAGCCAATTTCTTTTCTGATTTCAAGCAGATTGGTAGGTACAGGAATTTCCTCTACCATTTGATGTTCCTCCATCTTAGGCTGATAGGCTTCCTTGCTATCAACTTTTGCCTCTTCGTTACATCCTGCAAAAAATAGGCATAGGCTTACTGTTAGGACAGGAATAAGGAATCCTAACCATGAATAATTCATCGTTTTCATTTGATTAAAATTTGTTGTGAAAAAATCAGGGGATCAGCCTGAAATTAAAGGGTATGTTTACCCACATCGCGATATCTTTTCCGTCTTTTTGAGCCGGCTTAAATGTTAGTTTGTATAGCTGATTCTCAACTGCTCGACGTAGAAGGTCGTCTTCAGCCTTGATGACTTCGTGATTGATAACTTTTCCTTTCGTATCCACCAAAACCCTACAAACGATCAGTCCTTCCACACCTGTTTCTCTAGCGGCACGAGGGTATCCGATCTCTTTCCTAATGTCCCTTAGGTTAAGGGGTTCTGCCATTTCTGTTGCCAATACAGGAGCTGTACTCGAAGGAAAGGCCTCTGAGCTATGTTGAATATATAAGCCTGAACATGTACCCATTATCGTAAGAAGAAGAAGTACTTTACTCGGTAAATGGGTGGCTTTTCGTTTAAGAGCTTGTATTCTCAAGGGGGTAGCCATTCCTTGAAAAGAATAGGTGAGGGAAGGGCCACGAAGAATAGCCATTTTGGCTAGCAACTGGATATAAGAAGTCTTGGTCCCACTTTGTGTGGCAGCAGAATCTGCTTGAAACTCATGAACATTGACTAGCTCTTTTCCCAATAAATAGCTGGATGGATGAAACCAAAAGAGCAGCTTGCTACACTCGAGTAGTATTCTATCCCATGAATGTCCTTTCTGGATATGCGCTAATTCGTGTGCCTTGATAAAGGCCTTTTCCTCTTCACTCAGAAGGGCTCTATTGTCCCAAAATATAGAGCGAAAGAAAGACGAGGTGGGAATTTTCCCTTCGGTATGGTATAGTTTGATCCCATTTGATGCCTCCATCAATTTGAATTGCTGCTTCAATTGCATGATCTTCCCTAAACGGTATACCAAAAAGATAGCCATGAGCATGAATATCATTCCATAAAGACTGATCATGATGGATAAAGGGCCCCAAGTTTGGTCTTTTACCATCGATTCATAGGCGAGTACATCTATCACCTCTATATTCAGGATAGGGAGATGAGCCGGGCTGATTGACGAGGGTAGTTTAACAAAGGGAAGGGTCGCTGCCAAAAAGGGAGAAAGGAGTAAATAAACCCTTCTAAACGCCAAAGAGGCACTTTTCTTTAGACAGACGGCATATAAGAGATGTGCACCTACTAACCATGCGGAGGCCTCGAGCAGATGATAGAGAATAGCCACATTATTCATGATCAGGCTTATTTGAGAGTTCATCCATTAAGCTGTCCATTTCCTGTAGGCTCAAATCTCCTTCCTTATGAAAAAAGGAAAGCATTTGAGTCATAGATCCATCAAAATATTGAGACAAGAACCTGCGGAAATACTGTTTCGCATAAGCATCCTTGCTTACAAGAGGGTAGTATTGGAAAGATTTCCCAAACGCGTGGTAATCCACAAAGCCTTTCTCCTTTAGAATCCTGATGATGGTAGAGACTGTGCTTTGCTTAGGTTTGGGTTCTGGTAAGGCTTCCATAATCTCCTTGAGGAATCCTTTTTCTACCTTCCAAATGACCTGCATGATCTGTTCCTCAGCTTTTGTAAGCTTCTGCATGAGTGTATTCCAAATTAGTTTCTGATCTAAATCTATAAATTTAAATCATGATTTAAAAAATTAGATGAATATTTTTTTCTCTACTCTTTTGCAGAATAGCCAAGGGTAAAAGAAACACTTAGGCTTCTCTGATGGCTTGAAAGAAGTGTTGGAGTTTGGTGAGATCGAGTTGTCCATTGGTACGGACACCGCTACAAAGGTCTAATCCATAGGGTTTTACCGTATGAATGGCCTCTTGTACATTGCTAGCCTTTAATCCTCCCGCAAGAAATACAGCTGTGTTGACGGCTTCTACGATTTGTTTGCTTATGGCCCAATTGTGTTGGCGTCCTGTTCCGCCGAGTTCTTTGACGGCCTTGTTGGGATTTCCTGAATCAAGGAGAATGGCGTCTACTTTGCCTTCTAGTTCTTTTGCTTCTTGAATGGCAGATTCATCTAATACATGAAGAACCTGGACAATTTTGATCCCTGGTAAAGCCTTGCGAATATCTTGATGTGTCCCTTCAGATAACTTATCTACAATTTGAATGGTGTCTGCACCGGTTGCCTGTTGATGGGCGATTAAGCTTTTTGCGCTTGTTCGGCTGCTAAGGAGAAAAGCCGAAACTCCAGGTGGAATATGAGAGGCAATATCTGCAATGAGGGCATCGGAGATTACACCAGGGCCGCTGGGCATTTCTGCTACCAACCCAAGAGCTGAAGCCCCTGCTTGAATGGCCATGTTGGCCTCTTGAACACTAGAGATGCAGCAAATTTTTACCCGAACGTTCATTGATCTATCACTTTCCAATTCATTTCCTCCAGTACATCTTGGAATATTCCACTCCCTTCAGGGCGGTTGGTAGACATTTTTAGTTGGTATCGAGATCCTCTAATCCCTTCCATTTTGTGTTGCTGACCCTTTTTGCTGTGATCCATCCACAGCACTTCCTTATCTGTTTTCCAGTTTTGGCCCACTTTGGCATGCTTGTGAATCCAAAAATTGAAAGCAGAACTGTCGGCAGCGTAGTCAGACAATTTGATGAAGACAAATTTACCCTGTACGTCTTTGTAGAATCTTGAGACAGATGAAAATCGTGCTGCACCTGGGGAGAAGGTACCACCTTGTACATTTTGGGGGGCAAAACCATCTAGCTTTTCGGGAAGGACGGCCTGAAGGACTTTCCAATGATGGGGAATGGTATCACCTTCTTCTATTCTTTGCAGAAGGGACAAACGAAAGCCTGTCAGCAAGTCCTGGTCAATTTTTGCCGGGGACCCTTGCTGACAGGCCGAAATACTTAATATCGTAATTATACTAGCGAGGAGGACTTTATTCAGTCTCGTCGTAAACTTCACCGTCGAAGGTTGCCACATTAAACTCGAAATCTTTGCTTGAGAATCCTTGATTTTTCTTAAAGTTAGAAAATTCATAGATAGTTTGCGTCTGATTTCTGTCCTTCAGCAGAACTTTAACAGGCATATTGGTTTTGGTATTGATCCAGATCGTTGCCTGATTGTATCCAAGCCCGGTTTCGTTGATGACCATGTATATTTTGTGGCAGGATGCTCCTCCTATAGACTCGGTTCCCTGATACTGGGCTTTGCCGGAGTGATTGTATACATCGAAGATAGATTCAACACTGAAGCTTTCGCTCGCGTCATAATCCATGATAGATACTTCTTCTTCGTCTTTGAGGTGAAGCCAAACGTATTGTTTGTTGCAGAAAATCTCCTGGTCATTCAGCATGACAGCATACATGCCTTTCATATATTTCAGAAACCCTTTTCTCGCAGCCGGATTGTTGCTCATGCGAGGGTTTTTGATCACGTATGTGAAGTTAGCGGAGAAATCATTCAGGGCCTCCAGTTGCTTTTTGGACTGGTTTAGAATGTTTTTAGCCTTGTCATCGGGTCCTGCGCCCATGGCGAATGAGAAACCGAAAATAAGGGCGAGAGAGAGAGAAATGATGTTACGATACATAATCTGATAAGCGTTTGCAGAAAACCACCTTATGGCGTAAAGTTCTGATCATTAGAGTGATTAAACAAAAAAAAGTGACCCTCCGCAAGAAACAACGCTAATTATCAGTCTACTACAACATCACAATCAGGACAATCTGCTTGTTTGAAGACAAAAATATTGTCAGTCAAACCGGAGTTGGTCTTAAGGTCGAAAAGCTCGTAAGTGGTGGTGGTGTTCTTTCGGTCAACGATTGATACCTTGACCGGCAAGTTAGTTCGCTTGTCTATGGATAAATACGCCTTATTGTAATCAAGGTTGCTTACATCCAAAGAAAGTTGAATTTGGTGGCAAGCAATGCCATGTACGGTTTTGGTACCCATGTAAGAGGTTTTACCCTTACTCTTGTAGACATTAAACATCTCTCCAGGATTGGGGCCATCACCATCGGCGACACTACTCTTTATGACTTCGCCATCCTCGGGAAGACACAGCCATTTGGTAACTTTATTTGAAATGATTCTTTGTCCAGATATATGAACGCGGTATTTGCCTTTTTTATAATACAATTTGCCAGATCTGGAGACAGGTCTTAGCCGTGCACTGGACATGCTGTAGGTAAACTTGGCTTGCATATCACCCAGTGATTCTACTTTTTTTCGGGAAGTAGCCAGGATAGCATCGGCATTTTGAGCATAAGAATGCTCAACGGAAAGAATGGATAGGCAAAAGAGAACGATTACCAGGGAAAAGAGGCGATACATGTCGGTTTTAATGGAAAGGTTAAAAATTAGTTTCACAAGCTACTCAAATACCGTTCCAACTCTGCCTCGTCTGTAACGAGTACATCCCTTGCTTTAGAGCCCGAATGAGGCCCTACAATTTTGGCCCTTTCTAACTGGTCGATGATACGACCTGCTCTGTTATAGCCCAGCTTCATTTTTCGTTGAATCAATGAGGCTGAGCCTATCTGGTATTTGACGATCAGTCTGGCAGCCTCTTCAAATCGGCTGTCTCTTTCGAAGTCCTCGTCTTCGTCATTTCCTCCTCCATCTTCTGAGGGAAGTTCAGGTAAGAAATAAGGCTCAGTAAATCCTCGCTGATCCGCTATATGGTTAACGACTCTTTCTACCTCTGGCGTATCAATGAAAGCATTTTGAATACGGATGAGGTCGCTTCCAGTAGACAACAGAAGGTCTCCTCGTCCAATCAATTGATCTGCTCCATTGGCATCCAGAATAGTACGTGAATCAACTTTGGAAATAACCCTGTAGGACATCCTTGCAGGGAAATTTGCCTTGATGATACCTGTAATGACGTTTACAGAAGGACGCTGGGTTGCCACCACCAAATGGATTCCCACGGCACGAGCTAACTGTGCCAAACGAGCAATTGGCATTTCTACCTCTTTGCCAGCGGTCATCATCATGTCCGCCAATTCGTCTATGACAAGGACAATGTATGGCAGAAAATGGTGGCCTTTCCTTGGGTTTAACTTACGGGAAGTAAATTTGTTGTTGTATTCCTGCAAGTTTCGCACCCTCGCTTTTTTCAACAGATCATAACGGTTGTCCATCTCAATGCACAAACTCTTCAGTACATTGACCGCCTCTCGAACATCCGTGATAATCGGCTCCTCCTGACTGGGCAGCATGGCGAGGAAATGATCCGAAAGGGATGTATATAAGCTCATTTCCACCTTTTTAGGGTCAATGAGCACAAATTTGATCTCTGCTGGATGCTTTTTATAGAGCAAAGAAGCAATAATGGTATTCAATCCAACTGATTTACCCTGACCTGTGGCACCTGCTATCAACAGGTGAGGCATTTTGTTCAGGTCGGCAATAAATACCTGATTGGAAATGGTCCGCCCAATGGCAATGGGTAGGTTGGCCTTGGTGTTGAAAAATTTCTCCGTCGTCAAAACCGAACGAAGGGAAACGACCTCGCTTTTGGAATTTGGTACCTCAATACCGATCGTTCCTTTCCCAGGAATAGGGGCAATGATTCGGATTCCCAAGGCTGCTAGCGAAAGGGCAATATCGTCCTCTAGGTTCTTGATTTTGGAGATTCTTACCCCTGGTGCAGGTACAATTTCGTAGAGGGTAACTGTAGGTCCAATGGTCGCCTGAATGTCTACGATTTTGATCCCGTAGTCTTCCAGGGTCTTTACGATTTTATTCTTATTGGCTTGCAGTTCTTCATAGCTTACAACCCTGTCTCTTCCGGCGCCGTGGTCCTCCAACAACTCGTAAGGAGGAATTTGGTAGTCGCTCAATTCCAATCTAGGATCAAAGTCTTCTGGCTCGAAAATTTCATCTGCGTTGGCTACTTCCTGATCTTCCTGAGGAACGATCTTTTCTACGACATCTGAGCCGACTACCTTGCCTACATTGTCCTGGCCTAGCTTTTCATAGCTTTTGTGGCTGGAATCAATGGGTTTGTCCTGCTCTGTTTCTACGATGGTGAGTTCTAAGTCAGCAGGAGGAGGCGTCTTCTTTTTAGATTTTTTAGTGGTCTCAACGACTTCAAATGCGATCTCTTCCCCCAAACTTGGTTCTTTGGGAGCAGGTTTTTCCTCAAACTTGATCTCTTGTTGTACCTCTGTTTTGGGAGGGGTATAAACAACGGGAGGCTGACTTTCTTTGGGCGGATTGGGCTTGTCTTTTACCTGCTGCTCCTGAACAGGCTGATTGGATTTCTCCTTGGCCTTGCCCTTAGTGGGTACTTTGATATTGGTCAGCTTGGTATTTTTCAAGCTATTGATCAGTCTTGAGGCCTTGAGTTCTGCATTGAAATTGATGACGACAAAGAGAATAAGAATGAACAAGAGGATAAAGGCCGTTCCGACTGTACTCACATAGCTTGCCATCCAAGTGTTGGCGGCATAACCGAATCCACCTCCCAAATCAAATGTCCTTGAGTGAGATAGAATTTCGATGAAGGAGAAAAAGGTCGAGCCAAAAAAAGTAAGGAAAACAGCGTATTTGAAAAGTCTTTTTAGGAAGGTGTAGAACCGTTCTTCGTCTTCTAGAAGGACAAATCCCCATGCCAGGCCATACAACAAGGGCACAAAACCAAAAATACCAAAGCCCCTTAGGATAAAGTATTCAGCCAAAACGGCGCCTACTTTTCCCAACCAGTTGTTGACACCTGCAGCCCCACTTTCAAGGGTGGACTGGTCTATTTTTCCTGTAAAGAAATAGGAAACACAGGCTACGATGCTGATCAGACAAAAGAAAATCAATGACCATGCAACAACCTTCCTCCTTTGGTCCACGCTTTCGGGGGTTCCCAGCATTTGAAAGAATTCAATAACTGCTGAAATAGGACCCTTTGGCTTGCTCTTTCGCTTACCTCGCCTCGATGTGTTTCTAGCCACAGATGATAGAATTTGGTTTCTTAAAACGGCCTGTCTTCATGGTGACGACGACAGCCCGCTAATTATATTGTCAGGAAATTACTTCCTTCTAGTCCAATTTACGACTCCTGATTTTCAGATGTTAAGAAATTTAGAAAAAAACTAAAAATGAGGGCGAAGTCGTTTCTGTGGATAAATGCCCTTAATTAGCATACTTCCTCACAAAATTCAGTACCTCCTCTACAAATAGTTCAGGTTCATTAACCATACAGGTATGACCAGAATTTTCCAAGATGGTGAGGTATTTGTCTTCTGATGGCGTGGATATTTCCTCGTAAGCCGAAAAACCCAAAGCCGGCGGAACCACGAAGTCATATTTACCCCAAAGAAGGAGAGTGGGGATGGTAATTTCATTGAGTCGATTGGTGTAGGCTGCTGTAGAAGTTTCCTCATTCAGAATGGCACCCGTCATCAAGTTGGAGATCGCGCTGGTGAAACTATAGGATGGATTCTGAATGGTCCAATAGGCTAGGGTGGAGGGTTCCTCCTCAGCATAATTCACCGCTTCAATGCGTCCCTCAGCCTGATGTCCATAGGCATTTAGCTGGCCCTCATCATCGTAGTTGACATTATTACGATCCAAGGGCTCAACAAATTCAAGTACCTCCTCCCAGAAGTCGGGATTTCTATCAGCGTCCAGTTCTTCCTGTCCGATTTCTTTGAACATATCGATGGCCGTCGCATTCAGCAAGGGAATATCGTGGGCGCCTGATACCTCAATCCAACCTTCCAATAAATCTTGAATATCTGTATTGATTAGGGCATTGGTTCCAGTAGTACCTCCCCAGCTATGTCCCATCAAAAACAATTGGATATCCTCACCGAATTTGGCCTTTAGCATACGAGCCACCTGATAAATGTCTTCTCCTACCTGATCTAGGGTTAGACTTTCTCTATCATATTGTCCCGTGGAGCCTCCATGCCCTCTTGTATCGAGGTAAACCATGGCCATTTCCTTTTCGAGTTCAACAGAATACGTGCCTTCGTTGTAAACATGGACCCCGCCGCCTGGTCCCCCGTGCAGCAAGAGCATAAAGACATCACTATCGATGTTGCCGTCCACTGTAACGACGAGTTTGGCGTTGTCGGTCAGGAATTGGAAACGCTCAAATGTATCCGTGGTAGGCAGGTTACAAGCTTGAAAAAAGCCCAATACGACTGCCAGACTGAAATATGTTATGATATGCTTCTTCATGCTTATTTAGATTGTCCGAGTGAGTAGGTAACACCAATTTCCAAGGCCAGGTTAGGCGCAAAGCTGAAATTGTAGGGAGTGAGTAGCCAAATACTAGGGGCAATAAACCAGCCGAAAGGCGATCCATTGTGATAGCGTAATTCTTGCCCTGTCATGTAGGTGAGGGTGAAAAGGGCTTGACCCTGATTGCCATTTACTTCTTCGAGATTCCCACCTTGGTCCAAGGCGTAGGTCGTCAGGGTGGCGTATCTCTGCAAGTAGCCTCCTCCTGCTTTTACCGCAAAGAAATTCCCCCTTCTGTGTGCTTTTGTTCGTCGATATCCTAGTTCAAGGGTGGAAAGGAGACCAATATGGTGGTTGGTGTGGTTGTAGACCCCTACATTTCCTCCTAGGAAGAGGGAGCGAACCAACCGTTTGTTTTCTCGTTTTCCTCTTTTGCTGACCATTCCTCCGGCGAGGGGATATTCCGCTCCGACCTTGAGACCTGGATGTAGACCATTTTCAAGTAATAACGAAGCATTGAGGATGGGATCTTGTGCCCTTCCCCACAGGGCAAAAAGCAATAGGGAAAGGAGTAGTGTGATTTTTTTCATGAATATAAGCGTGGCAAATTTTATAGGTGACTGCTGTCTAACAGACGAAAATAAAAAAGAGAGGCTTTCAAAAACCTCTCTTTAATACATTTTTTTTACAACTATCCCTCTACTTAAGAATGAGTTTTCGGATGGCTAGGCCATTTTCTGTTTCAATTCGCAGTAGGTATAAACCTTGTTGAGCTTGATTTACTTCAAGGGGGAGACTGAAGTTTCCTACAGGAATTCTGCGGTTCCACTGAGTGATTTTCCTACCTACCATGTCGACCAGTTCGATCTTGGCCATTTCACTCTTTTCTGAGATTCCTGCTAAGTTGAAGCTCCCTTTACTTGGATTTGGATAAATATTCAGGCTACCAGCAAAGATTTCCTCTAAGGCAGTCAAAGAAATATTGACAGTATCAGACCCAACAGAGCTACAATTCGAACTGATCTCTACAGCTACAGCGAAGTATTCTCCCGAGGAATCTGGTGTAAATCTATCTCCGGATCCTACCAACATTCCGCCCAAATCAAACCAATTGTAGGTCAGGTCTGTACTTGGGCTTCCGATAAAGATGGTATCTGCTACAGCCACAACAGCTGGGGGATCCACCTCATTCTCCACAATAGTTACAGAGGTAGCTTCTGAGCGGCAGAAGGTGGTAGGATTGACGACATAAGCCTCATAAACCCCTCCTGATTGTACGGAAATGCTTTTTCCTACACCAACCTGAATAGCGTCATCAATCCACCATTCGATAGAATCTCCACTGGCAGCTAGGGTCAACTCATCTGTGGTGCACCAAGTAATTTCATTGGTAGTAACGGCTGTCCCATTTGCCTCAAGTGAAGGAGCATTCGGAACAGGGAAGATGCTAAATGTATCTTGGCAGGTGATTTCCTGAATTGGATGGTCAAAGAAGAAGGTTACCGTTAATCCTCCGCTTGTTACGGTCAAAGAATCCTCGCTGGAAGGAGGAGTCGTCAATGTTAATGATGCCCCACTTCCTTGATTATTTGTGGCGCAGCCAGCATCAGCGATAATATTATCCTGGTCCCAGACTTGTAGTTCGTAAATACCTGTGTCAAGTACAGAGGTCGTGATGCCTGTGAGAACGGGTAGATTGCTACCAGCATTACTCAATGGATTGGCGGAGGTATTCACCAGGGTATCCCCGGATGGACTGATAAGGTACCAGTACAAATCGGCTCCATCCAATAGGTCTGTACAACTAACGGCATCAATACGTGCGTTGGTCATGAAGTAGCCGATCGTGTCTATTTCGACGGCGTAGTCTACATAATATTCCCCTGCGTTTAGAATTTGATCTGCTGGGTTTTCATCCTGTGAGGTAAAGTTGTACCCATTCGGAGAGCTAATTGACCAATCATAACTAAAGCCTGATTTGCCATTGCTTGGAATGTTGTTGGTAATCGAAAGGTTGGCTGGCTCACAGGTTCCATCCAGGGATAGAGAATAGCAATCTCCCTCAAATATACAAGGATTCACCTTAAGGGGGGCGGAAAGGTTGAAGGGTTGTGTACTAACCTGGCCAAGAATAGCGAAAGAGGCTGTCGTAACTACCGTGACATTGTAGTTGGAGGGGATTTCTGTCGTTCCAAAAATCCTAATACATCCGATGGTATCGACATTGGCACTGTCATAACTTACCACGTATTCGCAATTTGGTGCGAGGTTACATTCCCATTCAAAGCCGTCGGGAAGACCAATGACCGAATCAATCGTAAAAGTCTGAAAGAGAGCAGTCAAGGTAATGCCACCCACAGAGCCAGTGGAGTCCCTTGGTAAGACAAAGGTTACCACTTCTTCGTAAAATTCGCAGCCTTGTGCGTCGGGAAGGGTGTCGGGATAAATGCCCGCTCTGTCAGGTACCTGTAAATCGGGTACGCATTGAGCAAGCGAGTAAAATGGTAGTAGTAAGCCCCCGATTAGTAGGAGGCTAAACGTAAAGTTTCTCATACGTTCAATCATTGAATTCTTTCCTAGCGAGTCAAAAATGAGCAAAAGGTTGCTTGAACCCTTCATTTCAAGTTATCGAAAATTCCTTGTAGTTGGGTAACGAAAGGGGAAAGGGCAATCTTATTTTTTGAAGGAAGAATGCCAAATTTGAAGGAAAAACCCCTGCATGGAGGAATTACAAAATACAACTTGCCTCCTTCACCTTTTCCATTGGAAAGACAAAGGAGGCAACAATTACATCAAAGTAAAGATGTATCAGAGAAGGGCCAGGAATCACGATACGTGATTAGGCGAGAAAATATCTTTCAAGAATCATCATCAATCCAGGTTTGAGGCAAAAGGCCAGAATAACGCCCGCAAAAGCTCCCCAAAAGTGTGCATCGTGGTTGACTTTCATCTTGTTGGGAACAATCGTAAAAACCAAACTGAATAGCAGGTAGCCAAAGGCGACTATCATGGCTGGTAAGGTGAGGATTGGGAACATTTCAGATATGACCGGAAGGCCTACTTTCAAATAAGGAGCCACCAGAACCGTAGCCAAAACTACCCCACTAATGGCACCCGAGGCCCCCAGTGTGCCTTCATAGGCAGAATCCTTGTGGTATCGCAACATCACCATGCCATTGCTAATCAGTAGGGAGGCAAAATAGAGTGTTCCAAACTGCCAATGGCCGATCTTGTGTTCCAACATGAAGGAGAAAAAGAAAAAAGTGATCATGTTCATCAGCAAGTGATGAATGTTCCCGTGTACAAAGCCACTGGTCAAGACTCTCCAGTATTCCTTGTACATTACTGTATCATAGGGAATCAACAACATTTTGTCCTTGAAATTTTCATTTACAAGAGCAATGATGCTGACAATCAGTGTGATAATGAATAGGGTTAATGCAACGGGTGCGCCGAGAAGATGTTGAATAAACATATACTTGAAATTGCTATGTCGCAAATCAAGTAATATTTCAAGTATTTAAAAATACGTAATTCGGTAATATCTATCCTCTACAGCTTGCGCTTAGCGATCTCCTCTAGGTAACTTTTTACAGAGCCGAAATTTGTTTCTTGGGACAATTCCTCCCCGAGCCTAACAGCCTTGTCAAAGTATTCCTTGATCAATTCCTGCGTATGGGCTTTGACCTTAGTATGCTTGAAGATTTCTAGTACAGCCTGAACCTTTTCTTCTGGATTGACATCGTTGGTGGTAAACCAATGATCCAATTCTGTTTGTTGGCCAACTGTCGCCAATTCTTTGGCTTTGAGGACTAAGTAGGTCTTTTTGTTTTCGATGATATCTCCTCCGACTTGTTTTCCGAATCCTTCAGGTGGGAAGGCATCCATCAAGTCATCCTGTAGCTGAAAGGCGATTCCAAGCGACTCTCCGTATTGACGAAACTTGTCCACGATCTCATCACTGGCTCCTGCAGCCATGGCCCCCATGCTCATACAACCGCCTAAAAGTGCAGCTGTTTTTTTGCGAATCATCTCTACATAAACAGGTATGGCAACCTCCTGACAGGTAGCTAGGTCCATGTCTTCCATTTGTCCTTCGCAAACCTCCATGGAAACTTTGGAAAATTCTAGGGTAAGGGGAGCCGCTTTTTCTGGAAAGTCCTTGATGACCAGTCCCATGGAGAAAGCAAATAGCGCGTCTCCAGACAATATAGCCACATCTTCGTTCCACTTGACATGAACGGAAGGCATTCCTCTTCTGACAGGAGCACGATCCATGATGTCATCGTGCATGAGGGTGAAGTTGTGAAATAACTCAATGGCCGTACCGAGGTTTAAGGCTCTTTCGGGTACGCCTCCTGATACTGCTTCGTAAGCGAGCATGGTCAGAATAGGGCGAATTCTTTTTCCTTTCAGGGAAAGGATATAGGCCATAGGCTCATACAGATTGGCGGGCTTCATGTTGGCAAAGTCCATTCCATGAATATGAGCGTCTACAACGGGCTTCAATTGAGTTGATATCTTAATCATACCTGTCAGGCAAGTTTATAATGATCACAAATATAGGTCATAAACATATGTAGCCCTATTCAGTCTTTCATATATAAAATCTTTTGTATGAAGAGGATGACGAGGCATGTTTATTGTCTTTTTTCCTTCATTTCCTACTCATAGAATTCCTATATTTAATGTCAACCCACGCCATAAATAGGAGGTTCTATGACTATTGAAACCGTTGATCAACTCAGAGAGCATTACGCACAACCTTCAGGAAGAGCCAAGGACAAGGCATTAAGAAAACTGGAGGAGCACAGCATAAATTTTATTGCCAAGTCACCCTTTATGATCATGTCTACCATCGATAAAGAGGGAAACATGGATTCATCTCCAAGGGGAGGAAAGGAAGGCTTTATCAAGGTCATAGATGAAAAGACCATCGCGATTCCTGATGCCAAGGGAAATAACCGCTTGGATAGTATTACCAACATAGTCGAATCAGGTCGTATCGCCACTTTGTTTTTTATCCCCGGAATGGATGAGACCCTTAGGATAAATGGGAAAGCCATGATCAGCATAGATCCTGCTCATCTGGCGATTTTTGAAGGAGAGAAAAACCCGATCAAAGCCTGTATTTTAGTTACCGTAGAGGAAATGTTTCTCCATTGTGCCAAATCCATCATGCGTGCCGGAATCTGGAATCCCGAAACCTATATGGACCGTAAGGAAATGCCTACGATGGGAAGGATGCTGAATGATCAACTGAAGATCGAAGGCGAAGTTGAAACACAAGCAGCTATGGTAGAACGCTACAAAAAAGACCTCTAGGCACCTATGATTACCCAGTTTAATATCGAAGAAAAATTTGGGCTATTTTCCGACCATTGGAGCCCAAGAATAGCAGGTGAACTCAATGGCCAATACGTAAAGCTAGCCAAGGTTCAAGGCGAAATGGTTTGGCATAGCCATGAAGGAGAGGACGAACTCTTTCTCGTCATCAAAGGGACCCTTTACATGGATTTCAGAGACGGAACTACTACCACCACTGGTGTAGGAGAAGTCTTGATCATCCCCAAGGGTGTTGAGCATCTCCCCAGAACCAATGGAGAAGAGGTGTGGATTCTATTATTCGAACCCAAGGAAACCCTACATACAGGTGATGTAGAGCACGAGTTGACCGTTAATGATCAGGAGTGGATTTAACGCTTCAAGAATGGGACAGATTGGCCGTCTATTCGCAGTAAGTACAAGCCGGCTTTTAGGTCATCTACCTTAATTTTTTGGGAAAAGGCGGGGAGTTTATTTGCCATCACCCTCCGCCCAGATAGGTCAAATATTTCAAACCAGCTGCTCTTTCCCAAAGCCTCTCTAAAGTTTAGGTCGTTCTCTACTGGATTGGGGTAAATGGAGAAAGATGTCTTCAGAACAGGGGAGTTGCTGGTAGCAGTTCCTTCCATACTTAGGCGAAAGAACTTCCAGATTTCTGAGCTGCCATTGATTCCTGTGGTAAATCTCGCAGATTTTGTAGGCCAACTGTGCCCCCAATTGGATATCGCATAAAACCAGACTTGGTTGTCCCTTATCCCTTCTGAATGTATGTAGGCTGTTATTCTTGAACTAAGGGCAAAGGTATCTGATTCGGTACACTGGTTTTCTTCCTTCCAAAAACGCATCACCTCAAAAATACTTGGCGCTCCTCCCCAGCCTTCGGGGATAGTTGGGATTCCATTCACAGGAACTACATTATCGGATAGACCAGAAATCTGAAATACAGGAATAGCCATAGAATCTAGGTCGCAGTTGTTCCAGCTAGCCCCACTCATCGTTCCTGTAACAGAAGCGATGGCCTTGAACACATCAGGGCGTTGACAACCCAACGCGTAACTCATGAAGCCCCCATTCGACATGCCGCAGGAAAAAGTAGCATTGGAATCAAGCTGTTGAGTCTGCTGGAGGTGCTTGGCCAAATTTACCAAGAAGCCAATGTCATCCGTATTGCTTATGTTCAATTGGGCATTCCAATGAGGAGTCCCTCCAAAATCCCTTAATCCCTGTGGATAACAAACCGCGAATTTATGGGTATCAGCCACCATGCTCATGCCACTGTAGCCCTGAATAGTATTCGCAGAACTCGTATAGCCATGTAGGACAAAAACCAGGGGTGCATTCGCTGGTAGATTATTGGGCAGGTGGAGGTTGTAGGTTCTTGTCTCTCCGTCATGGATGAAGGTCAATCCTTGCTGAGCAAAAGCCAGACAGGGGAGGAGGAATAGTAGGAGCCCGAATTTATGCATGGTAATAGTAGTTTGTGAACTTAAACATAGCAAAGATTCAGGAATCGATTTTCTCAGGATGGTTTAACAGCGTTTGAAAGTTATCGAAGAGGAGCCCAACATGATAGCCATCCATGAGCGCGTGATGGGCATGAATCGAAGTGGGCATCATTTTTTTGTCATGTTCTGTGTAGATCTTTCCAAAGGAGATTCTCGGAACGGAATCCTTGAAGGCAAAGGTCTTGGCGTGCTTCAAGCCCGAGAATGTCACCCAAGGAACGGTAGAGTAATAAATCGCATCCGTTCGAGAAGTATTTTCATTGATGCCAATTCCGCTGATTTTCATGATGCGATCGACTTCAGCCTTGCCAGCCCATTGAAACTCTTCAAAGGTATCGGTGTGGGGAATGAAGGAGAAAGAAAAGGTATGGTCGGGCCGCATCACAGTAGTTCCTACATGGATTGTATCATAAATCGCCACTTTGTCCTCGACTATTCTGTATCTAAATGCTTCTATTTGGTTGACGGCCAGGCTACAGGCGTAATGGTAAAACAGAAAAAGCGAATAACCCTTCTCTTTACAATAGGTGGCCGTTTGGCTGATCTCTACATCAGCTACTAAGCCAAAAAATGGATCTTCGAAGTCCTTGAAAAGATGATAATGTTCCTTGCGGTTCCAGGAATCTATGTCCAGATATTGCATGCCCAAAAGTAGAGAGGGAATTTGTGTTGGGCAATGGAAGGGATGGAAAATAATGACTGGTACAAAAAAAGCACAGGGTCCGACGAGCCTGTGCTATATGCTAAGGGACTTATTTTGAGGAAAATAGTCCGGTATCAATCAATGGGATATCGATGACGATAAACAACTTGAAAAGTGAAAATAGTAAACGGTCTCTGAATCTCATGGCATTTTCATTTAATAGGGTATATGATGATATACGAAAAAGATTGAGATCGTGACATAAGGTTGTCGCTCAATTTTCATGCGTGCGCTTCTCATATATTTTGGTGTCAAAAAAATAACATTCGTAGGCAGGGATATGTTGCGCCTAGTTTTTGCTATCGATTTTCATGATCTGAGATTGGGCAAATCTTTTGCTTCTCTCGTCCCCATGCTTAACCACTAACTCGTAATATGCCTTCGCCTTGGGCATATCATCTAGCATCAGGTATGACTTGGCGATATTGGCAAGAACCACGGGATCTTCAGGAGCGAGCTTTTCTGCCCTCAATAAAAAACCCAATGCCTTGTTATACTCCTTTTGTATCAGGTAATAGACAGATACATTGGATAGGCTTTCTACATGATCTGGATAAAGGTCCAATACAGCTTCTGAGATATCTTTTAGGTAAATCAACAAGTCGTCATTTCCTGTTTGATAAATTTGGTAGATATACTCTTGGATTGAACTGAGCATCTTCTCCTGACCTTCTTGTACTGCCTCCCCCTTGGCCCATGTCCATGCATTTTTATTCTTACCTGATTGGGTGATGACTTCAATGATTTCTTGGGAGAAGTGGGCGTAATCATTGATCTGACCTAGCATGTAGATTTTACCAAATCGCATATCCAATCGATTTGGATGGGCTTCTATGGCCTTGTCGATATGATAAAAGCCTTTTTGAAGGAAGAGAGAGTCGTAGCTTACATCTCCATAAAGATAGCCCACATTCTCTTGATTGGCAGTGTCCTGTACTTCGAATACTGTTTCTCCTTTTGGATTTTGACCAAGGGTAATAACATCCCTCCTGGCTACATTGACATAGTAGTTAAAATAGGCAACTGATAGTTCTGGATCGTCCTTTTTTTCTTTTTTCCAAGCCTGAAGAATGGCTGGCATGGCTGCAGTATCTCCTTCCTGAAATAGGTTATAAAACTGCTGGAAGTAATCCTGGGAATAGGAAACGGAGGTCCCAATAAGGCAAAGGGAAAACAGCAGGACAAGTTTTTTCATGGATCAATCGGTCATTAGTAGTAAGGCAAGTCTAAGGTAAGCTAAATTATTGTTCATATAAAGACAGAGGCACCGATCTATCGACCGATGCCTCTGTAAAGCGCGTGGAGTTTTATCCTATTGGAGACCAAAATATGCTGCTGGGTCTACTCGTTTACCATCTTTGAATACCTCATAGTGGAGGTGTGGTGCCCAGGACTGACCAGATGAACCTATATAACCTATGACTTCTCCTTTTTTTACCTGTTGACCCACCTTGCAGTTAAAGCCAGAAAGGTGCGAATAAGAAGTTGTGTAAACCTCGCTATGCTTGATAACGACCCTTCTGCCATAGCCTTTGGTTTCACTTCGAAACTGTGTCGTCGTTATTTCCCCATCTGCAGTTGCGATAACGGGCTTCCCCATTTCTGCTGCGAAATCGATTCCCCAGTGCATTTGCTTTTTCTTCGAAGCAGGGTGAATACGCATCCCAAAACCCGAGCTCATACGCTTGATATCAGCTTCCTTTAAGGGTTTGATGCTCGGAATGTGATCGTCTGGAACTTGAATAATTTCTTCTGCCAATTGGGTAAATGGCTCAACCAAAGGTGTGGGAACCATGGGATTGCTGGTGATTGGAGTAACAAAGGAGAAGAATAGCAAGGCTCCAATGGGTAAGAAGGCGAGGTAAACGGCTTTCATCATAACAGTTGTATTTGGTTTAATCATCATTTGAATGCGGTTTTTGATAGAGGGCCTGAAAAAGGCATGAGCAGGAAGGAAATGTGCCTGAATTTTTTGCTGGATCAATCTCAGGTATTCTTCTTTTGAAATACCAGTTCTGAGCGTGTATTGGTCAGCGAGATATTCGTGTAATTGAGGAAGGTATTTTCCCATGTGCCAACAAAGAGGGTTGTACCAGCAAACGATTTTTAGGAAAGAAGCAAGCAAGGTATCGAGACTATGCTTCTCCTTCACATGGGCTTCTTCGTGGATCAGAATCATGTCTGACTCTTCTTCCTTCCAGTTTTCACGGGAGAGGAAAATCCATTTGCCCCAGCTAAAGGGTGCTTCTGGATGATCGGTCAGCCAAATGGATTTGCTATGGAGAGTGATGCGTTTGGCATTGAGCCTAATGTTAAGGAGAATCAGGAGTTTCCAACTCAACAAAATCAAGCCAATCAGCAAACCGAGTAGGTAACAATTCGCTAAAAAATCCGCGAAATAGAAGACCTGTTCATTGTTCTTTGACGTTACCTCTTCTTGTATAGGGCCTTGCCAGATCTCTTCTGCATAAGGAACGTCTGGTACGAAGGTGGGAATCTGGTATTGAACAGGCCATTGTATGAAGGGGCACGACAGGGAAAAGAGCATAATCCCCATGAGCATAAATCTGTTGAGCTTATGGAAAGTCGTCCAGCTACAAAGCAACAAATAGAGCAAGTATAGGGAACTGAATATGAGGCTAACCTTCCAACTGTAGGTAAATAAATCAATCATCATTCTCCTTCTTTTGGTCAATTTGTTGGGAAATCATCTGGTTGATTTTTTCCAGATCTTGTAGGCTCATGCCCTCCATTTCGGTGAAGAAGGAGGCGAAACCTGTTACCGATCCATTAAAAAAGCGGTTGACCATTTTTTGGAAGAATCCGCTGAAATAATCCTCCTTGGAAATATTGGGATAGTACTCGTTTACCTTGCTATAGGTCTTGTAGCCTACAAATCCCTTTTCTACCAACCTTCTAATCACAGTCGATACGGTCGTGTATTTCGGACGTGGTTCTGAAAAGGCTTCAACAATGTCCTTTAGGAAAGCTTTTTCCAACTTCCATAGGTGTTGCATGACCTGCTCTTCTCCTTTGGTGAGTTCTTTCATGCTGTAAATATAACTACATTTTAAGTCTTGTGACTATTTTTGTAGTTATATTTTTGTGTAAATAGTTAGGGTGCTGTCTAAGTACTTGATTATTAGGATAAAAGGCTTAAGCTTTTTTTAGGAAAACTCTTCGAATGTTGGATACTGTGTGGGCATATTCCTCTTTGTTCTTCATTTCATTCCAATCAGGGTGCTTTAGAAAACTTGCCCAATTGGCATCTCGTTCTTCCATATTGTTGAAATGAAGCATGTAGGTAAGACAAGGACGATAAGGACCCGCCAACATTTCCCCGAAAAATACGGGATGAAGCCCAGTTTTATGGAATAATACGATTTCTTCCTTGTTGAACATGCGAATTTTCCGTGCGACTGCATCTTCGGAATATCCCTCATAGGTACGCAATTCGAAAAGCTCTGAGCCTTCTCCCTTATTCATCTGAGGCATGCCTTCAAAAGCCCATAGTAACCAACTTTCAAAGCGAGAATAAATGGGTTGATCATGAGGGACAGCCTCATATGTAGCGGCCAACTCATTTGTAGAATCATTGGCTGAAACAGCCTGCCCAGCTAGGTAACTCCCCGCATCCTTCCATGCGATCAATACCCATAATTTCACAGGAGTGGACTGCCCTATTTCCTCCATGATCATGAGGTGTTTGGCGCCTTTTTCCTGAAGAAGGGGATATAAGGCTTCTCTTAGGTAGTTGATCAAAAGTCCCTTGTTGCCCCTGAAGAGGATGTCATAGGTTCTGATTTCATACAACTCCCTTTCTTCAGAAGGAGAAGGAGTATGACCGAAAGAGGAAAGCGGCAAAACCGAAGTGGCTGCCGCAGAGGAATAGATAAAGGTTCGTCTGTCCATAGCTTAGGAATAGTAGGTAGTGGATTTTGCTATTCCTGAATATACCGACAATGTTTCAATTTCAATTAGGACTCGGTTTTCCATTCCTGAAGCTGTTCGATTAATGGATCTAACTCTGTTTTGTAGCGATCCATTCGCTTTTTGATTCCGAAATAAGCTCCAATGCCTATCGCCAGTGTGGTGCCTAGGTGAATGGCTACTCTGATCATTGGGTCCATAGGGGCAATTGAATCAAGATAGCTAATGTTGATGCCAGTTATTAGAAGTATCTGATACCAAACCATGTAACGTGAGGTAATCCTTTTTCTATGCTCCAATTGGTGGATCTGTTGCTGAATGAAGGTCTTGCTTGATAGGTCTTGATCTGCATCTACCGCTTGAAAGAGGTTATAGTACATCAAGCCTGCAATCATCAACATGGCTAAGAGGATGACGCATACACCCAAGGTTAAAAAAAGGCTAAAGTTTAAGAGAGACGCTACCCACAGTAAGGTGATGCAAGTGATGGGAAAGGTTATGAGGATCATGATCCAATCTCTCTTTTGCTTCTTATCCTGCTTATGGATGGCACCCATGACTTCCTCAAAGGCGCTTGTATGGGTAGGTTGCCCCTGCCACAAATTCTGTAAGTCATTTATTTCATCCTGCATGGGTCTCAAATTTTCTTTTGATTTGCTTTTTCAATCTGTTGATACGAACTCCTACATGGGACATACTGAGTCCTGTGATGTCTGAGATTTCCTGGTATTGACAGCCTTCCAGGACAAGGGTGATCACCACTCGGTCGATTTCCTTGAGTTCTGCGATAAGTTTCCTAAGCCGCAGAAGTCGCTCTTCTTGTAAGCTATCTTCCTGAGGAAGCTCTATGCTTACTGCCTCTACCTCTTCCAATAATTTCCTGTTCCGCTTTTCGCGATTGAGGGCCAGTAAAGCAGCATTGGTGGTGATTCTGTAGATCCAGGTACCGAGTTGAGCTTCTTCCCGAAAATCGGGTAACTTTTTCCATATGATGAGCATGACTTCCTGAAAAAGGTCTTCAGCATCATCCTTGGAAGCCATGAAACCCCTACACATACGATATATGCGCTCCTTGTGGGCTTCATATACTTCCTGAAAATAGGGTGAGGGCTTGGGGCTCATTTGAGGAATGTACTTACTTTTTCCATAAACCAAGCTGGCTGATCCCACATGATAAAGTGTTTGGCGGTAGGGGCAACCATGATTTGACATTCTTTGACCCCTGAGAGTTGGCTTGTATAATTTCCCTTCACCATCTCGGCAGTGATGCCATAATCTTTGGCAGCGTACCAACTCCCCAGGACAAGTACGGGACAACTAATATCGGATACTTTCGGACGCAAATCGGTGGTCATCAATTCATACATGGCCTGAGCGACGGTTTTGCGGTCAGATTGGATAGACCACAAAGTGGCTAATTCCGCATCTTTGGGTGCTGTGACCATTGAGGACATGGTCATTTTTTGTTGGGCTGCATAGATGCTATCGCTCATGTTTAGAAACTGTGCTTTGAACATCTTGGCTTGCGCCTCCGCTAATTCTTGGGTAACAGCCGGATTCATGGCCGCAGAATAAAACGGATAGGAATCCACGACGATAACCTTCTTGACAAGTTCGGGCTCATGAGCCGCGATAGACATGGACATGAATCCGCCAAGGCTATGTCCCATCAGAGTAGCTTGTTTGTCTAAGCCTTTGATCAGGTTCGTGATTTCCTGCTGGATCAAGGGCAGGAATTGATCTTCAAATTCAATGGGGGGCTGTTGAGCAAATCCAGGAAGGGTAAGGACATAACAAGTAAAGTCCTTTTTAAGGGAATCTACTGTGGCATCCCAGACGCTGCCATCTGAGGAGAGGCCAGGAATGAGAATCAAAGGATCTCCCTGTCCATGTTTGTCTATATTGAAAGAATAAGACTGAGCGAAAAAACTCGGAATGAAAAGTCCCAAGTACAAGAGGAATACGGCAATAAACTTCTCCATGATTAATTTGTATTTATCTGTTAGAGAAGTGCCACATTCATTTCTTACACCTGGCCGAGATTTTTTTTCTACTTATGTATTTTTGCGCTGTAATCTCTCATTTTGGGCCATACTTCCCGCATCCCATTTAGCATATTTTTGTCTTCGTAAATGGAGCAGTTGGTCATGAAAAGCATGCCGATCTTGGTCTTGGGATCAAACTGAATGATGGAAAATACTCCAGGGTCTGCACCTGTATGGCCAATCCTATTTGATTTGTTGATGTCCCAGAAGACTCCACTTTTGTGATCGTCATCAGTAAACTGGATCGACATCATGTTTTGATAGGAATCGGCATTGAGTATCCCTTCTCCCTTAAAATAACCCTTCATCATAGCTTGTAGGTACCTGCTTAAATCATGGCAATTGGTCAACATCCCTCCATCTGGATAGGTAAGCAGGGTATATCTTGGAATCTTGGCCTGATTGGGAAAGTAAAGGCTGGCATGTTGATTCATATCTACGGCTTGGAAAGACCAGCCTGATTCTTTCAGGTTCATGGGGGTCAGAATATTCTCCTGACAATAAGCATCGAAGGACGTTCCGCTAGCCAATTCAACGATATAGGCAGCTAGTGCCGCCCCAATATTGGAATACTCATAATGGTCTCCAGGAGTATGAGAGGTAAAGTTTCTCGCCTTGTAATACTGTCCTTCAGTACTCAAGTAATCCTTCAAGAAATCACCTAATGGCTGTTTTTTGTTGCCATTGAGCTTGAGTAGTTCCTTTTTTTGTTTGTTAGAAAATGAAGAAAGATAAGGCGTTATTTTTTCCTGTAACACATAACACTTGGCAGAATAGATTTTGCTATCTCTTATACCAGAAGTATGAGTGGCAAGATCCCTTAGGGTAATCGGGATATCAGGGAAAACAGGATGATTGACTTCGAATGGAAGGATATCGTTGATGTTCATATCCAGTTTCAACCTTGATTCCTGCACCATCCTCATGATGGAATTGCCGATAAAGGTTTTTGAAACAGATCCAATGTTGTGAAGGGTGTGAAGGGTATAAGGTTTCTGGCTCTCTATGTCTGCATAGCCAAAAGCATTTTGGTATAGGATCGAATCAGTAGTAACAATGGAAACGGCAAAGCCTGGGACCTTATAATTTTGCTGATAGGCACTTAACCATTGGTTGAGAGAATCCTGAAGGACCTGGGCCTGGAGCTTAGGCGTGCACATGATGAGAGATAGTGCTACAAGAAAGTATTTCATGTTGCATGTGGGTTTAGGGAGATAATCTGATCATGGGGGTAGCATATCAGACGAAAATCCGCGAATAAGGGTTGCTTGATTTGGTACCGAAATATACGGAAACCGTATGATGTAAAGCCAATATTGAAGCCTAAAGAATTGAGAAAGCTAAACTTCCTGATCTTGGGTTTTGATATGTTTTGCACAAACTCTCAGGATACTTGCCTTAAGGTTCTCAAGGCTTACGGGTTTGCTAATGTAGGCATCCATCCCTACAGCAAGGTATTTTTCACGATCTCCAACCATGGCATTAGCAGTCATGGCCATGATCAAAGGTTGATCGGCAGGAGGGAAATTTTTCCGAATGTGCTCAGTGGCAGACATTCCATCCATTTCTGGCATTTGAATATCCATCAGTACCAGATCATAGTGTTGCCTTTTCAGAGCTTCAATGGCTTCCTTTCCATTTCCCGCCACATCTATTCGATATCCCAACTTGGCCAACATACGAGTAGCAACCATTTGGTTGACCATGTTGTCTTCTGCCATTAAGATTTTAAGTGGGAGTTGATTCGAAATATCCCATGAAGATTGGGCTTTCGCCTCTTGACCAGGTTTTTCTTCCTTTTTCTTCAATGCTAGGCCATCTAGCCCTTGTATAAGTTTAGGTAAAAGGAGGGGTTTGTAAATGACAGTATGGAAGAGTTTGGCTCTTTCGTCCTTTGCGTTCGCATCGTTCATATGTGTGAGCAATACAAGCGATATCGTCTTTAACTTTTCTTTATTCCTCATGGCACGGGCAAAAGAGTAAGCATCCAAGCCTGGCAAATACCTGTCAACCAAAACAGCCTTTAGATGTGAGCCATCCCCCATACTTGCAAGGGCGGACTCTGAGGAAGTTGAGGTGCTGACTTCTAGGCCAAGCGCTTCTAGTTGGATACTTAGATGCTTGCCCAATGCGTGATTTCCACTGACAACCATGACAGAATCACCCTGAGCGAAAGATTGACTAGATAAGCTGGGCTCAAGGAAAATTGCTTGTGGATCTGGCTCAAGTTTTATGTTTAGGGTGAAAATTGAGCCTTGGCCTAGCTCACTTTCCACCGAAATGCCTCCCCCCATCAGCTTGGCCAATTTCAAACTAATGGGGAGACCCAATCCCGTTCCTCCATATTTTCGGGTAATAGAGGAATCAACCTGTTCAAAGGAGCGAAACAGTTTGTCCATTTTATGTGCTGGTATCCCATTGCCTGTATCCTTTACTTTTATTTGATACATATTGCCCTCAAGGGAAGCAACACAGAGATGGATGTGGCCTTTGAAGGTAAACTTGACGGCATTACTAAGTAGATTGGTCAGAATCTGTCTAAGTCTAGTGGGGTCGCCTATGACCTTTGTATTCATGCTAAGGGGCATGTCAAAGAGAATTTCTAGGTTTTTCTCTCCTGCCTTAGGCCCTATCAGCTCTATAGATCCTTCAATACAGTCTCTTAAATCGAAGGCATATTGTTCTAATTCCACCTTGTCAGCTTCAATTTTAGAGAAGTCCAGAATTTCATTGATAATGGTCAACAGGGAGTTTCCACTACTGCGAATGGTACTGACCATGTCCTTTTGCTGCTCATTCAAATCTGTATCCAGTACCAGTCCAGCCAACCCAATTACACCATTAAGAGGTGTCCGTATCTCATGGCTCATATTGGCGAGGAACTCACTTTTGGCCTTATTGGCAGCCTCTGCTTTCTCAGTAGATTCCAGTAGGTTATTTTGGGTTGATTCTAGGTCTGTGACAAGCTTGTGGCTTTTGTATATATACTCAAGGATCAATAATTCATAAGAAGAAGAAAGGCTTGCCATGTATAGGATGGCAATAGGAATGGTGATAAAAAACATCTGCTGATTGATGTCCACTGGGACGATGCGAATAGCTTCTAAACTCGAACTGAAAATAGCGAATAGGATACAGGCCAATAACCAATAAGTACTTATGATAATCCCTGCTTTGACGTCCATGGTGATGATAACCGAAATAGGCCAAATCACCGCAAATACAATAGCACAGGATGTAATTCCACCAGAAACCAAACAAATAAAGGTCAGGATAGCCATTGAAGAGATATGAAAGACTTGATTAGCTCTCTTTAGGTTTCCAGATTTCTTGAATAAGAAACAGTTTACAATGAAAAGTGCAGCTACAAACAGTGTAACAACATCAGTTATGTCAAATAATCCTATTACTAAAATAGAGAATAAGGGAATGATGAGGCAGGAGGCAAAGGATAGTAAACCCAAAATGAGAAGAAACCTTGCTTTTCTAAGAAAAATAACCTCTTCTATCTTGGATAGAGAGACTTGGGGAAGGAAATAAGAGACAAGATTTCCGATAAAATAACGTGGGTTCAATCTGGTCATTAATCGTTATAATCATTGGAAAGTACATATTTCCATTAATAAATGGATGCGTTTATATCTCAAAGCCTTACATATTTTTTTATGATAATCTGCTAAGTAGCTCCAGAATAAAGTCCTTCTATTAGCCATTTATGCCTTTTTTTTATCGTGTCATTCCCAATTCTTCCTACTAGCTGTTGAATTCTTTCTTAGAAAATGTATAAATATGGATGCTTATTCATGCATGAATTAATATGGCAGTTCCCAGAATCATTAACATGTGGGCTGGACCCCGGAATATTTCCACTACCCTGATGTATAGCTTTGCGCAAAGGCTTGATACCAAGGTGGTGGATGAGCCCTTGTATGCCCATTATCTCCATCATACTGGATTGGACCATCCGGGAAGGGAAGAAACCCTTAATGCCTATTCAAATGATGGACAAGCCATTATGGAAGGGTTTCTGCAAAGGGAGGAGGAGAAACCTTTGTTATTCCTAAAGAACATGGGACAGCACTATGTGGAGCTTAATTCTGACGGTTTTATGGCAGGAATGGACCACATTTTTCTCATTCGAAGGCCCGATCAGGTAGTGGCCTCCTTTTCGAAGGTGATTCGTCATCCCCAACTTGCTGATATTGCCATTGCCAAACAGTGTATGCTATTCGACATGGTAAAGAAGTTAGGCAAGAAGACCCTGGTGTTAGATGGCAATGAAGTCTTGAAAAATCCTAAAAAAGTGCTAGACGAAATGTGCCAGCGTCTAGGTATTCCTTTTCAGGGAAACATGCTTCAATGGGAAGCAGGTGTGCGGCCTGAGGATGGAACTTGGGCGCCTTACTGGTATCATAACGTTCATCAATCTACGGGTTTCAAGCCTTGGGCACCTAAGAAAGTAATGGTTCATGAGGATTTAAGACCCTTGGTTGAAGAAGCGATGCCTTTCTATGAAAGGATGTTTAAAGAGGCGATTAAGGCCTAAACTAGTAGATCCCCTTGAAATTTCACCCCTTAAATACTATCCACTGAATGCAAACCTACAATCCAAAGAATGCTGACATCCAAGTTTATGTTGGCGGTGAACTGCTACCAAGGGCTGAAGCCAAGGTAAGCGTATTCGATTCCACCGTACAAGGGGGAGATGCCGTTTGGGAAGGACTAAGGGTCTATGATGGTAGAATTTTTTCGCTCGATCAACACTTAGACAGGTTGATGGATTCGGCCAAGGCAATGGCTTTTGATCATATTCCCAGCAGGGAAGAGGTAAAGGAGGCTATTTTTGAAACGCTGAAAGCCAATGAGATGCGCGATAATGTGCACATCAGAATGACCCTTTCTAGAGGGGAAAAAACTACCTCTGGGATGGATCCAAGACTCAATCAATTTGGAAGCTGCTTGATTATTCTAGCGGAATGGAAACCTCCCATTTATGATAAGCAAGGTATTCGCTTGGTAACCTCATCTATTAGACGTAATTCTCCTTCTAGTATAGACTCAAAAATTCATCATAATAACTTGATCAATAATATCCTGGCTAAGGTTGAAGCCAATCTCGCTGGTGTTGATGATGCCCTGATGTTGGATTTGAATGGATTTGTGGCTGAGACCAATGCTACCAATGTATTTATGATCAAAAAAGGCGTTTTACATACACCCCTTCCCCATGCTTGCTTACCTGGAATTACAAGGAGGCTGGTGATGGAAATTGCGCGAGATAATCGTATACCTTTAGAGGAAAGGAATATTTCTGTTTCCGAATTTCAGACGGCTGATGAGGTCTTTACAACTGGTACAATGGGCGAATTGAGCCCAGTATTGGAGATTGATGGAAGAAAAATTGGAAATGAAGCTGGGCCATTAACCCAAAAAATTCAAGCCTTATTCCGTCAAGTAACTCAGCGTGAGGGAACTCCGTTGCCATTCTGAATGGAGACCATTTGGACTGATATTCTTACAAATGAATTCAGTCCAAATAGCTGTTCGGACTTAGGCATATGAAGATTCCCCCAAGAAATTGTACTTTCACATGGAAGGCGATCAAAGGTCTTTGACGGCTCCATAACGGACCTGAACATGAGGATTGGAATTCCGGGTATACTATCTAAATTTTTTACGATCGTGTTTATTCCCCTTTTAATAGGTGGAATCACATACCTCGTTTTTCAAGCCTTCCAGTCTGCTTACACCTCAGAGGCGCAAATCCAAGTCAATGAGGCACTTTGGCTAGATCCTTATAAGGACTCTACCAGTTTGTCTCGTGAATTTACCCTCAATAAGAGAGTGCAAGAACTTATAGTTGAGGCATCCTCTTCCAAAGCCATTTCCTTATTATCCTATAGATTGGGGATACATGACCTGACCAATGCTCCTTTTAAAAGTCATCGAATCTTGAAAGAGATGAATGAGACAGAAATGAAGGAAGTGGAAAATGACCTGAAATATAGACTCAAGCAATATGTTGAATTGAAGCCAGATAAGGACGATGAGGTCTATCAAATGTTGAAGGAAATGCGGTTCCTCCCCAATGATATTCGAGGAGAAATTTCCATTACACAGGTCCCAGGAATCAACTTAATTCAGATTCAGGCCAATGGGCTTACCCCAGATATGTCTGGATTTATGGTCAACACCATGTGTGAAGAGTTTATCAAATACATTTCATACAAGGAAACCGAGCGCTTGGAGGATTTGTTGATGGTGGTCAATAGTAGGATGGAAGAAACAAAAAAGGACCTAGACCAAAATCAACAGGATACTTTAAGTCGCGAAAGGTTGCTGGAAAGGTTATCAGACGAAAAAATCTGGAACTTTGAGAGGCGGATCAACAGAATGGAGTCTACCAAACAACAGGAAATTGATCGTCAAAAGGCATTGAAAAAGGACCTGGAAAGGGTTCGGAAGAAGGTGCCATTGGACCAAACCAAAATGAATGAATTGAATCAGCAACTCGGGGAAAGTGAGCGCCGCATGGAAGTCATGAATCAACAAATTGCGCAACTACATGTGCAGGTTGAGGAAAGGGAAACAGAATTGTTGGCTCCATATCTGGACTCTTCTTCAAGCATGAATACAGAACTTCATCAATTAGAAAAAGACAAAGAGAAGATTCAATTGGCTTTGTTTTATGTCGATAGGTTGTTGATTCAGGTTGTGAAGGGAAAGACTAGACATCCTTCGCCTTATGCTAGTTTGTTGATCGCATTACAGAGTGGGGTGGCGAGTTTGTTGCTCTGGGTGATTTTCCTAGGGCAATTGAGAGTGATAAAACTGTTTAATTTGGGAACTTCCGAGAAAGAGGAAAAACCTAAGCTTATCGAGGCAAAAAAAGAATAACTATTTTAAACATTAAATATTTTCTTGGGAGGGATTCATTCCTACAAAAACTTTTAATTCGAGTCAGAATTACATTATTTGAGCGCTATAGAAATCGTACATGGACCTAAAAAATTTTTTGCGGGTACTTTCAAGAAGAAAGTGGATCATCCTTGCTATCACAGGTGTGGCTATTGCTACGACTTATTTGATCGCAAGGCAGGCCCCCGATGTGTACAAGGTGTCTGCTCAGCTAAGTACTGGCTTGGCAGATTATAAAGACCCTATTAGTCTTGGCGAAAGTGATCGTCCACTGCCAAGATATGAGTTGGAAACAAGATTGAAGAACCTGGAAGAGACCATCAAGAATCCCTTGGTATTGATTCAGGTGTCCTATCAGCTCTTCTTGCACGACCTGCAGAAAAACGCACCTTTCCGCTCGAGAAATGAACTCAATAGCGAGTTTTCCCCATCTGAACTAGAAAAGGCAAGAAGAAATTTTCAAGAAAAATTAGATTCTCTTCAAACGCTCAAAACCACCAACGAGATTGATGAGAAGCATATGACCATGTTGAAGAGAATGGGCTATGATCCTCAGTCGCTTCGATCCACCCTTTCGGTAGGCCGTATGCCTGGAACGGACTTAATCAACATAAGCTATAGTTCTGAAAGCCCATTTCTATCACAGTTTGTCGCCAACACCCTCTGCCAAGAATTTATCAGATACCACTCCTTCAACCGTGCAGAGCAGTCCAATAACTCCATTGAATTTTACAACAGACAGGTTAAGGTGAACAAAGCCAATCTGCTACAGAAGTTGAGGGAATGGGAGAACTACCGTACCCAAAACGGAATTACGAAGGTCAACAACAACATGAACGATCTCTTCGAGCGCATCGAGCGTCTGGAGATTGAAAGGGAAAAAGCGAATACAGCTAGACAGGAAGCAGAAACCATTGTGGAGGGAATGTTGACCCAAGCAAACTTGAATCTCCCTGTTTCTGGTCAGGCGTACTTTACCAATGTAAACTTGGAAACGGATCAGGATTTAGCTGGACTGTTTGAAAAGTTTGCACGCTCCAACTACCGCTTTGTAGCCTCGGGATTTGAAGATCGGGTGGCGCTAGATTCACTAGAATTGCTAGGAGGAAACATAGAAGAAGAAATGCTCGTGGTAGGCCGAAAAATGAATCCGGGCCTGCAAAATGAACAAAGACTCGTAGAAGCCATTGCCAAGCAAGTTGAAGTTGAACTATACCGTGACCGGGCCAAGGCCATCAACATGGAACTCCGTAGAATGAGCCGAGAACCTGGTAGCTATGGCAAGTTGGACGAAGAAGGCTCTGTTTACGCCCAAGAGGTAGAAAGGGCAAGAGATGTATATCTGGTAAGTTTGGCGAAGCTAAATGAGGCGGAGCTTACCTCTCAGGGAATTAGACTCGAAAATATCACCCAGGTTGCCTTTGTACAGCCTCCGGTTGAACCAGAACCCTCCAATATATTCCTACTGTCGATTCTGGCAGGATTGGTCGCTTTGTCATTGGGGATTTTGGTGCCCTTCGTTTTGGAATACATGGATACTTCTGTGAAGTTTCCCTCCCAGTTTACTTCCTTAACAGGCCTTCCTTTACTAGGAACCCTGAATGAATTGAATACCAACAACCTCGATCTGATTTCGCTCTTCAATGAGACGCATAAAAACAAAAGCCTAGAAACTTATAAGCAACTTTTGAGGAAAATTCGCTTTGAGATTGTTGAGCAGGCGCCCAAGAATATTCTGGTTACCTCTACCAAGTCAGGTTCAGGAAAAACCTCCTTATTGGTATCCTTGGCTTATTCTCTCAGTTTAAATGGGAAGAAAGTCCTAATCATGGACACCAACTTCAAAAATAACTCCCTTACCCAAATCATCGGGGCCAATCCTTCCCTTGAGAAATTCCTAAATGAAGAGATTTCTCGTAGAAAACTGGTTTCCCCCACGCTATTTGACGGGGTAGACATGATTGGATGTGAAGGAGGAAACCTCTCTCCTTCTGAGGTGCTTCCGGACGAAAAGTTTACCGAATTATTGAACAAGCTAAACGAGGACTATGACTTTGTGATCATGGAAGGCCCAGAACTGAATGGCTATGCAGATTCCAAAGAACTCCTCAAATATGCCTCCATGGTTGTACCTGTTTTCTCCGCTGATCGAGGAATCAACCAACAAGACAAGGCATCCATCAACTTCCTTAGGGACCATAGCAACCAATTGATGGGCGCTATTCTGAATAAGGTGGACATGAAGAACCTCAACCTCTAATTCGTTTTATATTTCTTAGGTTAATGGCCTGTTACTTTTGGGTAGTGGGATACTTTCTGTTGTGATTTTTGTGGAATCTGAATTCTACCTCGCTCTTTTCCCCAAAGAGCAATAACAATTACAACATGAAGAAAGCACTTTTATGGATCTGTATGCTGGGAATCCTTCTCATCCAGGCAGATCAACCTCAACTCATCACGGTAAATGGGATCGTTACTGACGCAGAAACCGGAGATCCTTTGCCAGGAGCATCTGTGTTAGTAAAAGGAACTACCCATGGGGTGGCAACAGATGTAAATGGAAAGTTTATCCTTGCTGATGTTCCTGAAAAAGGAACGCTGATTGTCAGTTTTGTAGGCTATGATGCGCAAGAAATCGCCATTGAGGGCCGAACACAATTGTCCATTAAGATGAAGGTCAGTAACCTTGAGCTAGATGAAGTAGTCGTCATCGCAAAAAAACCAAGGAGGAAAAGAGCTATTGTTGGGTCAGTAGTCGCTCCAATCAAGGCTCAAGAATTATCCTATGTTCAGCCAGAAGCAGATGAAGACTATGGTGCTTTGTCTGAGCAGGTAGTAGAGATGGAGGAAGAGGTAGCGACGCTTTTTGCGGATGATCCTATGAGACCGCAAGAGGAACCTAACCGAGAAGGCTATGATCAAATCGCCGAAAATGACTTTAGGAAAGTAGAAGATGCACCTCTTTCGACTTTCTCCATCGATGTAGACAAAGCTTCTTATGCCAATGTCAGACGATTTATCAATGAAGGACGACAACCGATAAAGGGAGCCGTCAGAATTGAGGAAATGGTCAATTACTTTGACTACGATTATCCTCAACCCAAGGGTGAAGACCCCATTAACATCATCACGGAGATGGCTACTTGTCCTTGGCACAAAGACCATCACATTCTTCAAATTGCCCTAAAAGGGAAAGAATTAGACATACGTGAAGCCCCAGCGAGTAATTTGGTATTCCTTCTGGATGTGTCTGGATCAATGAATTATGGCAACAAACTTCCCTTATTGAAGAAAGCCTTGAATCTATTGATCGACAACATGAGAGCCGAAGATAGAGTAGCCATTGTGGTCTATGCTGGAGCTGCTGGACTAGTCTTGCCTTCTACATCTGGTATACAGAAAGAGAAGATTAGAAAAGCCTTGAATAAGCTTTCTGCTGGGGGTTCCACTGCCGGGGGAGCAGGAATTCAGCTGGCCTATAAAGTAGCCTTGGAGAATTTCATTGAAGGAGCGAATAACCGCGTCATACTTGCGACAGATGGAGACTTTAATGTTGGTGCGTCTTCTGATGCTGAAATGACAGATTTGATCAAAGAAAAGAGGGACAAAGGGGTCTTCCTGACCGTACTCGGCTTCGGAACAGGCAATTATCAGGATGCCAAAATGGAAAAGATTGCTGACAATGGAAATGGTAACTATGCCTATATCGACAACATATTGGAGGCGCAAAAAGTCTTGGTCAACGAAATGAGTGGAACCCTTTACACCATTGCCAAGGATGTAAAAATTCAAATCGAATTCAATCCCAATAAGGTCAAAGGCTACAGGCTCATAGGATACGAAAACCGCATGCTAAAAAATGAGGATTTCAACAATGACAAAAAGGACGCAGGAGAATTGGGAGCTGGGCATACCGTAACCGCCCTTTATGAAATCATTCCCGCTGATACGGATGAGGAATTGGTCGCCAGTGTAGACCCACTAAAATACCAAAAGGTCAACAAAACTCGTGCAGCCGATTCAAAAGAATGGGTAACCGTAAAATTCCGATACAAAAAGCCAGACGAGGATACAAGCAAGCTGATTGTGAAAACTTTTGAAGGAAAACCTTCTCCTTTTTCCAAGGTAGACGAAAATCTCCAATTTGCTAGTTCTGTTGCTGGATTTGGAATGTTGTTAAGAGATTCCAATCACAAAGGAGAATTGTCCTACGAAGATGTATTGGAAATGGCCAAGGGATCAAAAGGGAAAGATGAAGAAGGATATAGAGCAGAGTTTATTTCTTTGGTTAAGAAGGTGAAATTGATGAATTAGTTAGGGAATTAATGTAGTGTGTTAATCAAAAAAACCGGCTGTAAGCCGGTTTTTTTGTCTATAATTTAATGTGTATGTGAAGCGATATGCTAGGAAAGTGCAGCGATTCCAGGAAGGGTTTTTCCTTCCAAAAATTCTAGCATGGCCCCACCTCCAGTAGATACGTAGGAAACTTTATCTTCCAATCCAGCCTGTGCGATAGCGGCGGCCGAGTCTCCACCTCCGATCAAGCTAAATGCTCCTTCTTCAGTAGCTTTAACAATAGCATTGGCTACAGCGAAGGTTCCTTTTGAAAACTTCTCCATTTCAAATACACCCATAGGACCATTCCAAAGGATGATTTTAGAGTTAAGAATGGTATCGTAGTAATATTCAAAGGTCTGTGGCCCAATGTCCAATCCCATCATTTCATTTGGGAAGTCTTCATTTCTGACCACTTTGATCGTTCCATTCTCCCCAAATTCAGAAGAAACAACGCTATCAACTGGAGTCAGTAGTTTTACACCTTTGCGATTGGCCTTCTTGATCAGTGCGGCAGCAGTTGGAACTTTTTCCATTTCCATCAAGGAGGTTCCTACTCGATATCCTTTGGCACGCAGGAAGGTATAGGCCATGCCCCCACCAATAAGGAGATAATCTACCTTGTCAAGCAGATTTTCGATGATCGTGATTTTATCGGATACCTTGGCTCCTCCCATGATGGCACATATCGGACGCTCATCGCTGTTCATGACCTTGTTGGCAAACTCAATTTCTTTCTGCAAAAGCTTTCCACAGTACTTGTCTTCCCCAAAGAATTGGGCAACTACAGCAGTAGAAGCGTGTGCCCTGTGGGCAGTTCCAAAGGCATCATTCACCCAATAATCACCATGCTTGGATAGTTTTTCTGCAAAGGCCTCGTCACCCTTCTTCTCTTCCTTGTAGTAACGAAGGTTGTTGAGAAGCAATACTTTACCAGGCTTGAGATCGGCACTCATTTGAAATGATTCATCAGAGATACAATCTTCAGCAAAGTGAATGGGTGCATCCACATATTTTTTCAAAGTGGAAATCGTATGCTTTAGGTTAAATTTATCTTCTCTTTCCTTGGGGCGACCCAAATGCGACATCAGAACACAAGAACCTCCATTTTGTAGAATATGAAGGATGGTAGGTACAGCCTCACGGATACGTCTGTCGTCAGTAACTTCCTGCTTATCATTTAGCGGTACATTAAAGTCAACACGAATAAGCGCACGACGATTAGCGATCTCAGCCTGTTCAATGTATTTCATAGAAAAAGAATGTATGTGGTTCCTTATGCAGCGAAATTAACATAAAGATGTAAAAAGAAAATAACCAGAACGTCTTTTGATTTGGATGCAGTAGCCATGAGCAATACTGTCCTTTCCCTTATTCAGCGTTCTCTTCCTCCTGCTCCAGAATCAGCATGAGTTCACCGATGTAGTAGAGGCCGAGAGGTGCTTCTTCGACATTCTCATTGGATTCTATTTCGAGTATTTTGAGGCTATTTTTATCTATTTGTTCAATTTCGTACTCTTTGATTAGGTTGAGTGCATCTTCAGGGCTTCGTGCAGCCGCAACATAATGACAGTGGAAGGTAACCCATTCTTCTCCTTCCGTTTCAGTATCTCTTTCTAGTTCTCCCTCAAGAATAAGTTCGTAGACATGAGAATTTTCATCAAAATCTCCATCCATTTCTCTGTCTAGCCACATGGCAATTTCATTGCCACGATGGTATTCAACCGCCTGTCTGAGATAGTGTTGGATTTTGTCTTCCTGTTCTTCGTCCTCGTACCAATAAGCTGCAGCAGCTCTCGCCAAAATATTAGCTAGGGTAGAAGCTTCATGGCGATCGTTGGGGACTGGAAGCAAATGCAATTCCTCCTCGATAAGATCGACAATCAGATCATGGCGGTGGATGGTATCCAGAATTTCCAACTGAAGGGAGAAAGCTTCTGAAATAGCCTCTGGTTCTTCGATTTGTTGGAGGAGGTTGAGTGCATCATCAACTTGACCACTTCTAAAGAGGGTAATTCCTCTGTTGATATTGATCCAGTGTATTTGCGCGCCTTCAATCTTCTCTGCTTCGTCCAGAACTTCCATGGCCGCATTCGCCTCCCCGATCTGTGCATAGATATTGGCAAGGTCCATGTGTAGACGCCAAGCTCCTTCAAATTTTCCAATTCCTTCCTTAAGGGTTTCTACGGCTGTATCGGGTTCCTCCTGTAGGACAAGCAAACTGGCTTTCAAGGTATAGCCTACCTCCTGATTCAGCTTTACCAATTCTTCTGCGATTACCAAGGCTTCATCATACTCACCTAGATCCATGTGCTCCCAGGCTACATCCGCCATTTGAAGAATTTCCTCCTCACTATATTGTTCCATCGTCTTGTTGTTTGAGGCGCAAAAAAGCTATAAAATATACTGATTTACAATAGGCTAGGGGTTTTGTTTGACAGACTTTCTTCGCCAAACCGCAATTTCATCCCTTCCGCCATCAGAGGTAAATGCCTGCTTCATGCTTCCATCAGCCCTCATGAGATAAATGTCTGATTGCCCATTTCGACTCGTGGTGTAGGCAATCCACTCCCCATCTGGAGACCACTTGGGCCAGCGACTGTCAAACTCGTCATTTGAAATATTGTTGAGCTCAGAGCCATCTGCATTCATCACGTAGATCTGGCAACTGCCCTTTTCGCACCTATGAAAGGCTATTTTCTTGCCATTTGGAGACCAATCAGGCATACAATCCTGTGCAGCAGCAGCAGTTAAGACTTTGCTTTCTCCACTTGACAAATCCATGATGCTTATGCCCGTAAAAACGGATTTGACACTAGCATCCTGTTTCAATTCCTGACAGGAAGCGATCCTCTTTCCATCTGGAGAAACAGCGGGCGCCATGTCATAGAGTAGATTTTCTGTTAGCCTTTTGCTAAGTGTATCCTTGATGGACTGCTGGTAAAACTCTCCCTTAATGTCGTCCCTGGTTGATTTGTATACCAGGTTTATTCCATCTGGTTGAAAACTGGCCTGGCCTTCTTTCGCATCTCCCGAAGTCAAGGGGCGAGCCGCCCTAGATTCAGTATCTAGCAAGTATAGATCTCCCCTTGATACAAAAACCATGTTCTTTTGAGATGGATCCCAATTGAGATTGTAGGGAGAATACTCTTTTTCAAGAAAAAGGGGAGTAGCCTCTTCCGAAGTCATATCCTTGATGAAAATTCCTAATTGATTGTCCATTCTGTTGGAAACCCAGGCCAATTCAAATTCATTTGAAGGGCTTTTTGCCTTGGGCTCTTCTTTTTCGCAAGCCAAAAGGAGAATCAGAAGGGAGCTAACGAGTAGTCGTAAGAGTTGAGTCATATTGGAGGAAGTTCAGAAGCTAAATAATGGCCAATTGATCCGAATGCAATTCAATTTCTACATGATCTCCATAGCCTATATTTGGAATCCTAGGTAGGATTAGTTCCAAAATACCTGAGGCCTGAGGATGATCTTCTTTGGTCGAAGGGTCAGGCATATAGACTAGCCCTTCGTAGATATTTCCTTCGAAGGTAAGTCGTAAATCAAAAAAGAAGAAGTTTTCGGGCGGAATAAAAGGCGACCAATCAAGCTGATGGACAAGGTGTAAGGGGCGTTTGATGGCAAATTCCTTTGGGGAAATATCTACATTCAATGTCCCTCTATAGTAAATAGATAAATCTATACCTCTTGCCTGAAAATAGGGGATTTGTAAGGCTAAAGTTCCCCCTGGGTAACGCTCATCATCATTTGAGCCAGAGGCAACACGATGGCCTTCTACCACCTTGGCAACAACTTTTACCCTTTCAATCATGCTACTTTACTTTTCTACCCTTCGCAGGTCCAATGTGTGCGGAAAATCAGGGTCTACAGGAACGGTTTTTCTGACAAAAGCTGTAGCAGGGGTGTATTTCTCCGAAACAAATCTCTGTGGAGGATCAAATTTGGTTAAGGGAACTGGGGGAATGATCTCACTCGGAGTATGGCTTTGACCATAAAATCGATTGACCCTTCTCGAATCAGCTTCATAGCTATTGATGGGGAACGTATCGTAGGCTCGCCCGCCTGGGTGGGATACATAGTACGTACATCCTCCAACAGAACGCTCATTCCAGGTATCAAATAGATCAAAAACCAAAGGAGTATCTACCCCAATAGTAGGATGTAGGGCAGAAGGTGGATTCCAGGCTTTGTAGCGAATGGCTGCTACAAAAGTTCCTTTCTCCCTTGTTTCTGTTAAGGGAACAATGGTTTGGTTACACAAAAGTTGATATCGTTCTCGCTCTATTCCCCTGATCAAGACTTCCACTCTTTCTACAGAAGAATCGACAAATCGAGCAGTCCCACCGCTTCCCATTTCTTCGCCCAGTACATTCCAAGGTTCTATACCAGCACGGACCTCCATGTGGATATTGCCCATGTTGATCTGTCCAAGAAGGGGAAAACGAAATTCAAAGAAAGAATTTAGCCACTCCATCTTGAAGGCTATTCCTTCGCGTTGAAGGTATTCGCATACCTCCTCCATGTCCTCTTTGACGAATTGGTGAATCAGGAATTTGTCATAAAGACGTGTTCCCCAGTCGACTAGCTTGCGCTTGTAGGGCTTCTTCCAAAAAGCCAGAGCAAGACTTCTGATCAATAAAAGTTGTAGCAAGGCCATATGCTTATGGGGAGGCATATCGAACCCTCTCATTTCTAAAATGCCCAATCTCCCCGACTGAGAATCTGGACTATATAGTTTGTCAATACAAAACTCAGCTCGGTGCGTATTACCCGTCATGTCGATGAGGAGATTCCTAAACAACCTATCGACCAACCAAGGCTGAGGCTTGGGGTGTCTGTCTAATTCGTTGAAGGCTAGTTGAAGTTCATACAACATACCTTGCCGACCTTCGTCAACACGTGGTGCTTGTGAAGTAGGGCCCACAAAAGCAGAGGAAAATAAATAGGACAGGCCAGGGTGATTCTGCCAGAAGTTGACAAAGGATCTTAGAAGATCTGGTCTTCTTAAGAAGGGGCTGTCTGCAGGACTCAATCCCCCAAGGGTAATGTGATTGCCTCCCCCTGTTCCGGTATGCTTGCCGTCAATCATGAATTTCTCTGTTCCCAATCGGCTTTCTTGGGCTTTCTCAAAGAGGACATCATAATTGTCGACCAATTCTCCCCAACTTTGGGCCGGGTGAATATTCACCTCAATGACACCCGGATCAGGTGTTACCCCCAGCTTTTGGACGCCCGCATCGAAGGGAGGTTGATAGCCTTCAAGGACAATAGGCTGGTTCATTTCCTCGGCTACTTGTTCGATACTTCTCAAGAGATCAAGGAAATTATCCATATAGGAAATAGGAGGTAGGAACAAATAGAGCTTCCCATTCCTCACTTCAGCACAAATCGCTGTTTTTATGGTTTGGATAAGATAAAGGGGTCTATATTCTCCAGGATGTTCTGCTTTTTGAGAAGGGGCTGCATGGGTAGAAACTTCATTCTCTTGCCCTTTGCGATTGATGATTCGTTCGTTTAGCGAATCAAAGCCAGCCAGTTCTGTATGACTTTCAAGTGGACTCGACTCTACAATAGGCTCCTCTTGTTCGGGAACCTGAAAAGGGAGTCTATCCAAGGGCAGCCTTACGCCCATGGCGGAGTTTCCTGGAAGAAGGAAGAGTTGTTTTCTCTTGAATATCCACTTACAGCTCTGCCATTTTTGGTTAGATATATTCCAGGTTAAGGGGAGAACAAAACCTCTTGGCGTATCCATCCCCCGTTCGAGGATTTCTGCTAGGTTTTTTCGTTCCAACTTTCCTTCAGGATTGGGGTCGTTGGGATCAAGGTTGACTGGCAGGTTACCTTGTTCCCACATATAATAGAATTCATCTTCAAATGCAGCGATACAGTTGCTGTGGGCTACCCCTAGTTTACCCGCTAGTTTCTGAAGAAAAGTCTGTGAGGTCTGAACATCAATTGCGTAGGATTCATTTGGATTGGCCAGTAGACTTGGATTTTGCCAAATGGTTTGACCATCCTTTCGCCAGTAAATGATATGCTGCCAACGGGGAATGGGTTCACCAGGATACCATTTCCCTTGGCCTGAATGAACAAATCCACCTTTACCAAAATGTCCCAACAAGCGCTCACTTAGGTCCCAAGCCATTCTTCTTTTGTCCAGACCATCTGCTTGATTGTTCCATTGTGCAGATTCCATATCCAGAGAAGAAACAAAGGTCGGTTCTCCTCCCATGGTCAGGCGCATATCAGCTGCCTGCATTTCTTCTTCAACTTTGTATCCTAATGCCAAGGCTTCTTCCCATTGGCTATCATTCAAGGGTTTGGAGACACGAGGCCTTTCCCAAATTCTTTCAACGATATTTTCAAAGGAGAAGGTCGTTTCACATTTCTCTAGCCCCCCACTAATAGGAGCTGCACTGCTGGGATCAGGTGTACATGCAAGCGGAATATGGCCTTCACCAGCTAGTAAACCTGAAGTAACATCCATTCCTACCCATCCTGCACCAGGAAGATAGACTTCTGCCCATGCGTGTAAGTCGGTAAAATCTGTCTCAGGTCCTGAAGGTCCATCCAATACCTTCTCATCTGCTGTCAATTGAACCAGATAGCCAGATACAAAACGGGCAGCCATGCCAAGATGTCTCAAGAGTTGGACCATCACCCATGCTGAGTCCCTACAACTCCCTATGGCTTTGCCAAGGGTAACTTCGCAAGCCTGGATTCCAGGTTCCATTCGAATGGAATATTCAATTTCCTGATTTAGGGCTTGGTTGAGAGATACCAAGAAATCAACAGTTCTTTCATGCTGGTTTTGGAAATCTTTGGCTTGGGTTACCCAGGATTGAAGGAGAGGGCCTGCTTCCTTGATTTCGAGATAGGGGGAGAGTTCCTTCTTGAGTTGAGCATCATAATGAAAAGGAACTTTTTCGGCATATTCTTCAAGAAAGAAGTCAAAAGGATTGATGCTCACCATTTCAGCGATGACTTCTACATCCACCTGAAACTCTCGGGTCTTTTCAGGAAAAACCACCCTTGCCACGTAGTTTCCAAAGGGGTCTTGTTGCCAATTGATGAAGTGCTCTTCTGGCTGAATTTTTAGCGCATATCCCAGGATGGGTGTGCGAGTGTGAGGAGCGGGTCTGAGCCTGATACTTTGAGGCCATAATTTTACGAAACGATCGTAGGTATACTTGGTCCTATGGCGTATGGCTACTTGAATGCTCATGGATGTAGGTAATTTTTTACAAATATCTCAAAATGCATCAATTATGTTTGATTTTTTTACAATCTTTACGCATATGAAAAGCACGATGCAAAACCAAGCCTATGGAAAGCAATAACGGCCTATTTGCGGCCTATTCCGTCCCACCTGAAATGCTCGATGAAGTCCATAGCTCGGCCTCCCAAGCCAGAAATCATTACGATAAAATAAGGCAGCTTTTTCATTCTCTCTCTCATCCTGATTTCAAACAGCTTAATGAATACGTTAAGCTCTCCTTTCTCAACCAAGGGATTACCTACGCTGTCTATGACGAAAAAGCTTCTGGGACAGAAAAAATATTCCCGTTCGACCTCTTTCCAAGGGTAATCGAACAAGAAGAATGGGCTGTACTTGAACAAGGCCTCGTGCAAAGAAACACAGCCCTCAATCTTTTCCTGAAGGATATATATTCTCACCAGAGAATCCTAAAAGATAAAGTCATTCCTGCTTCTCTTATAGAGAGTTCGCCTCACTTCTGTAAAGAAATGGTCAACTTCAATCCAATAGGGGAAATCTATACGCATATTAGTGGGACAGACTTGATTAGGCACAAAGATGGTAACTTCTATGTGCTAGAAGACAACCTGAGATGCCCTTCGGGTGTGAGTTATGTGCTCAACAACCGGGAAGCGATGAAAAGAACGCTTTCGGATTTCTTCAAGGTCATGCCGGTTCAGTCTGTCAGTCAATACCCAGCCATGCTATTGCAGACACTCCAATCAGTTGCCCCTCAAGAGGACGATGAACCTGTTTGCGTATTGTTGACTCCCGGGCAGTATAACTCAGCCTACTTTGAGCATTCCTTTTTGGCGCAATCCATGGGGATTGACTTGGTAGAAGGCAAAGATTTGATCGTAGAGAATGATGCTGTTTTCATGAGAACGATCCGGGGATTGGAAAGAGTAGATGTGATCTACAGAAGGATTGACGATGATTTTCTTGATCCTGAGATTTTCAGGGAGGACTCCTTGTTGGGAGTCAAAGGCCTGATGCGCGCCTACCTCAAAGGAAATGTCACCCTTGTGAATGCTCCTGGAACGGGGGTGTCGGATGACAAGGCGATATGCTCTTTTGTACCTGACATGATCAAGTACTACCTCAAGCAGGAGCCTATCATTCGTAATGTTCCTACCTACATTTGTGAGAAGCCCAAGCATCTTGAATATGTGCTTTCTCACCTACAGGAATTGGTTGTTAAACCAGTAGATATGTCAGGAGGATACGGGGTAACTATATGCGATAAATTGTCAAAGAAGGAATTGGGGGAACTGGCCAAGAAGATCAAGGCCAATCCAAGGAACTTTATCGCCCAACCCAAAATGATGCTGTCGGTTCATTCTACTTATATCGAAGAATCGGATGCCTTTGAACCTCGCCACATAGACTTAAGAACATTTACCTTGATGGGCAAAGACCAGACTTATGTCCTGCCTGGAGGATTGACTCGTGTAGCATTGAAGAGAGGGAGTTTGATTGTCAACTCTTCCCAAGGGGGTGGCTCAAAGGATACTTGGATATTGTCTGACTAATTAATCCCTATGCTAGCTAGAGTAGCCAATTCTCTTTATTGGACAGGAAGGTATATAGAACGCTCTGAGCATCTGGCCAGATACCTGCGTGTACAATACTTTTCTATCCTTGATGCTCCCATGAGTCAAAACAAGGACTTTATCCTAAAGTCTATCCTGACCATGTATGGGATGGAATTTGATTCGCAGGAAGCCGTCGAAGAACAAAAGGTCCTGGTAGAAGTGGGCATGGACCCAGATAATCCGAACTCCCTTTTCTCTACAGTTCGTGCCGCAAGAGAAAATGCAAGACCCGTTAGGTATACAGTTTCCTCTGAGCTTTGGGAAGTGATCAATCAGTACTATCTCTTTGTCAAAGAATATTCAGTAGATTTTTATAAGACCAGAGGCTTGTATGACTTCAGTTTGCAAGCAACTAAGCATTGTTCGATTATTCGATCCTACCTAAACCATACTTTGCTACATGATGATATTTGGGTATTTATCGAATTGGGTATTCACCTTGAGCGGGCTGCTCAGATTATCCGTATTCTGAGTTCCAAAATGACCGATATCAATGTAGTTACAGAAAATGGGTCGAATATTCCCTTGCAACGCTACCAATGGACCATTACCCTAAAGGTTCTAGAAGCATTTGACATGTACAAAAGGACCTATAGAAAGGCACAAAAGCAGAGTACCGTTTTGGAGTTCCTGCTGACAAATTCCATGTTCCCTCGGTCAATTGCCTACAACCTATTATATATTAAGGATTTGTTGTCGCGCTTGACCTTTGCTTCCGAAGTCAAGGAGCCCCTCTTTTTCAAGGCGGGAAAATTATCCAGCCATTTTCAATACCTGGAAATCAAAGAAATCGAAGGAGATGTATTCCAATTTCTTCACGATTCGTTAATGGATATTTATTCTCTCCATGAGCTGATCGAACAAAAATATTTCCAAACTTCCTAGCGCATTCTTACGACTGAATTCACCTATTTCGAATAAAATTTTACCATGACATATTGCCTAGGCATCAAAGTAGAAGAAGGACTAGTTGCACTCGCTGATACCAGAATTACTTCCGGATCAGAAACTACAACTGCGAAAAAAATAACCATCCATTCCCGGGGAAATAATCAGCTTTTTCTGATGACTTCCGGATTGAGATCCATCCGCGATAAAGCCGTAACCTACTTCGAAGAGATTTTAGAAAATGAC
>JBCBVV010000059.1:0-39321 GCA_039817415.1 Bacteroidota bacterium | reverse complement strand
CTTGGCTTTAAGTTTGTCAGCCAGCGTTTCTGTGCCCTTTCTACTTAAGCAATAGATAATGCCAGATTGATTGGGCCCTAAGATTAGAGAAAAGGTACAGGACCAGTTCCTGAATGATAAAATAGAAATCATGTGTGCAACCATCGCATTTGGGATGGGGATTGATAAATCCAATGTACGCTGGGTGATTCATTACAACCTGCCTAAGAACTTGGAGAGTCATTACCAAGAAATAGGAAGAGCAGGGCGTGATGGCTTGCCCTCAGATACGATGCTTCTTTACAGCTATGCAGATGTCGTACAGCACCGAAAGTTCATGGAAGAGTCTGGTCAACAGGACTTAATGTTGGCTAAGCTGGATCGAATGGAACAATATGCGAATGCCAGAGTCTGCCGCAGAAGCATTCTACTGAGCTACTTTGGAGAGCATCCAGAAGCAGCTTGTGGAAACTGTGATGTATGTGAGAATCCTCCCCAGAGATTTGACGGAACCATTCTTGCCCAAAAAGCGCTCTCTGCTGTGTATCGGATGCGGCAAGAAGTAGGAATGGGGATGTTGATTGATGTCTTGAGAGGTTCTAGGAAAAAGGAATTATTGGACCGTGGATTTGACCAGGTTAAGACCTATGGAGCAGGGAGTGATATGAGTGCCTTCGAATGGCAGCATTGTATTCTTCAAATGATGCATTTGGGCATACTCGAATTGGCTTATGACCAGAATAAGACCTTGCGATTGACCAACAGGAGCATGGATGTTCTTCAGGGTAATCGTAAGATAGAAATGGTGCGACCAGAAATCCGTAAAAAATCCGATGCGAAAAAGCCTCAGATTCCTGCTACAGAAACAGCTTGGGAAGGAAAACTATTCGAAGAACTTCGAAAATATCGTTTTTCTATTGCCCAGTCTCAAGGTGTACCTCCCTATGTCGTTTTCAGTGATTTTACCTTGAAGGAAATGGTCAAAGTTACCCCATTAACGGAGGTTGAAATGAGATCCATTTCAGGTGTGGGAAATAAGAAATGGGAGAGGTATGGAGAGCGCTTTATTGAAAAGATTAAGTCCTTTATGGCTGAAGAAGGTCATGCCTTCAAGGGATGAGCTGCAACAAAGTAATAATTGCTTCCACTGTCGAATTCTTTTACCAAGTCATATTTACTGAGGGGAGACTGTTTTTTCAGATAGGTATCCAAGAGAAAAATCTCATAGCCCAGTTCTTCTGATACTAGGGCAAATAGTTGTTCCGGGCGAATGCCGTAGACGTCGGCTCCACCGATGCCGTGTTCAAATATTAAGAGTGGCTTATCCCTGGCAATCAGCGCCTTCCCTCCTTCAAGAACGAGATATTCAGCTCCCTCGACATCGATCTTGATCAACTTAATGTCTTTCAGCTCATCTAGGTATTCATCCAGCCTACGCATTTGAACCTTTATGGAGGTATCAACTTCATTGGGCTTGTCATAGGTGCGCTTTTTGAGGCCACTGTAACTGGGATTGGATTCAACGAGGTTGAAGGAACTTTCCCCACTTTCATTGCTCAAGGCATAGCCTTCAATCCTGATATTTTTTCCTTCATACTTCGCTTGGAGACGATTGATTTTCTCCGGAATAGGTTCGAAGCCAGTATGTATACCATTTGGCGCAGCTTTCAGGTAATCATCCAAAATTTCTCCGTCTAAAACCCCTACATCGATGGCATTGTCGGTACTTCCCAAATGTCTATGGATGATTTTCCGGGTAAGGATATCATACTTATGATTTTTGGTAAGAGGAATGGGCAGTTGTTTGAGAAGATATTTCAGACGGTCTTTGAGCATGAGGCAAAGGTAGGGGGTAGAGACTTTTCATGCAATTTCCTAAGGGAAATGGTCATGTAGGAGGAATGTCAAGTATAAAAAAGGAGTTTATCAGTCATCCTGATAAACTCCAAACTCCTATTAATCTGACTTTTAGCCTATTTATTTAGCACCTGCCTTGATCACATCAACGACTGAAGGATCAAGTAGGGTAGAGGTATCACCTAAGTTATCAGCGGTTCCCTCTGCGATCTTTCTTAAGATTCGACGCATGATTTTTCCTGATCTTGTTTTGGGGAGGCCAGGAACGATTTGAATTTTATCAGGCTTAGCGATCGGCCCAATCTCGGTCTTCACGACATTGGTGATCTCAGAGATGGATGTAGCTTCATCAGAAACAGCTCCATCTGCCATGATGACATAGGCATAGATACCTTGTCCCTTTATATCATGCGGATAGCCAACTACAGCCGATTCTACAACCGCTGCGTGCTGGTTAATGGCATTTTCGACTTCTGCGGTTCCCATTCTATGTCCGGAAACGTTGATCACATCATCCACTCGGCCAATAATACGGTAGTACCCATCTGCATCTCTTCTAGCACCATCACCGGTAAAGTACTTGTTGTCAAACATCGCAAAGTAGGTATTGATCGCACGCTGGTGATCGCCATAAGTCGTTCTGATCATTGATGGCCAAGGGTATTTCATGCATAGCAGACCCTCTACATCATTTCCTTCAATCATGTTACCATCTGAATCTACCAGACACGGCTGGATACCAGGTAGGGGAAGCGTGGCATGACAAGGCTTTAGCTCGGTATGTCCTGCCAGAGGAGAAATCATGATTCCCCCTGTCTCAGTTTGCCACCACGTATCTACAATGGGGCATTGCTTGTTGCCCACTTTCTCATTGTACCAGTGCCATGCTTCTTCGTTGATGGGCTCACCTACAGAGCCTAATACTTTCAGTGAGGACAAGTCATACTTCTCAACAAACTCATCTCCTTTCGCCATTAGGGCTCGGATAGCTGTCGGGGCTGTATAGAATTGATTGACCTTGAGCTTATCGCAAATTTCCCAGAAGCGTCCTGCGTCAGGGAAGGTGGGTACTCCTTCAAACATAACGGTTGTAGCACCTGCTGAAAGGGGGCCATAAACGATATAAGAGTGTCCCGTGATCCACCCGATGTCAGCCGTACACCAGTAGACATCTCCCTCTTCGTATTGAAATACATTGCGGAACGAGTATTCTGTATAGACCATATAGCCTCCTGTAGAGTGAACAACCCCCTTGGGCTTACCGGTTGAGCCTGAAGTGTATAAGACAAATAGAGGATCTTCGCTGTCCATTTCCTCAGCTTCACACTCCGTAGACATCCCCTGTAAGGCATCCTTCATCCATACATCACGGCCTTCAAACCAATTTACCGACTGGCCAGTACGCTTAAGAACCAATACTTTATCTACTGATGTAGTGTGCTCAAGGGCAGCATCCACCACATCCTTCACCGCGATTTTCTTAGCACCTCTATAGTTACCATCAGAACAAATGACCATGTTACAACTGGCGTCGTTGATACGGTCTGCAAGAGCGGTAGCAGAGAAGCCAGCAAATACCACAGAGTGAATGGTTCCAATTCTAGCACAAGCTAACACTGCAATAGCCAATTCTGGAACCATAGGCATGTAGAAGCAAATTCTATCTCCTTTTTTAGCGCCTAAAGCCTTTAGCGCATTGGCCATCTTACATACTTCAGCATGTAATTCGCGGTAGGTGTATGTTCTTGTCCCTTCCGAAGGATCGTTGGGCTCCCAAACGATAGCAGCCTGATCTCCACGGGTCTCAAGATGACGATCCAGACAGTTTTCTGTAATATTCAGTTTGGCGTTTACAAACCACTTTACATCCAGCTTTCTGAAATCCCATTCCAACACCTTGTCCCACTTTTTCTTCCAGGTGAAATTCTCTGCCATGTCGGCCCAAAAGGCTTCAGGATTCTCTACACTTCTTTGGTAGGTTTCCTGGTATTCTTGATAGCTTTTTATCCTCGGAGTCATAGGATGGTTATGATTAAATGTGTGCGAATAATAGATTGATTTGTGCCAATAAAGTAGTGATTATTTCAAATGTTTACAAATATATAGATATATAGATAATAAATATTTGTCTCACTATGGGTGAAGCTTCAAATTTAATGCCCGAATGAACAGAAGTAGGATATATACATAGGTACCACAATGGTTCATCCCATTTCCTGGTAAAGGGAAATGGGATGAATTATTCCTTAGCCTCAGGTCTACTTTTTCCCTCAATATTGTCCAACGGTCAGGCCTACTTTCTTCTTCATCACACTCAAGCGGCTTCTGATTCTGTTGAAGAACTTGATCCGCTGCTTTTCATTGTAGTTGCTGATGGGCTCTGACTTTTTACATAGTGTCTCCAACCAGCTTTGAATAGAGTCGCAGAAAAGTTGGTCTTCTGTACTTAAATATTCAATGTTATGGTACACAAGGAAGGTCTGCGAGTTACCATCCTCATAGGTAATGTGGATGATATTGTCGATCATGATCAAGTCATTGAAATAGAGATCGAAATTCTGAATGCGATCTGCAGGTGGTTTGTCATGGATAAATTTATAGCCTCTTGTGGCTTCCTCTTCCAAATGCTGGAAATAGGATTCAACCTTCTCCGCCATTTTTGTTCCATCTTCCTCACTCGCAAAGCTTCCCGTTTCCATGTAGTACTCGATCTGCTTCATGAAGCTGAAAGAGGTTTCCTCATTCCATATTTCCATGGTGGGAATCAAAGCGTATTTCTCTGCGATTTTTCTGGCGAGTGCCAAGCACTCCTTTTGGTAGTCAGAAATATTTTCCAAGGAGAACTTTGATCCTTTAAGAGAATCTTTGTTGAAGATGGTGTTTTGCCAGAAAAACATCTTGAACAGTGTCAATTCTGGAAACTCATACAAGTGGAAGACTGGGATATCTTTGCATGCGAAGATCACCTTTTCAACCCTTCTGGACTGAATATGGGTCAGTAGGTTAAAGAGGTTATGGAGATATTCTTTAAAGTCTAGGTTTGTATCGCCTAAACCAGCTTTTCTAAACGTAAAGACATCAGGAGCGTTTTGCCCAATGGTTTCATCAAAGGAAACTTGAAACGTCCTACACAAGATTTCAATCTCATCGATTTTCAATAAGGTTTCTCCTCGTATTCTTCGGTAGGAACCATCTATCGTCATGCTGAGTTTATCGGCAATCAACTGGGCAAAGGATTGCTCTTTCAGAAGCACCTGTACAGAAGGCTGCCTCTTGATTTTTTCAAAGAAGTTCAATTGTGTTGCCTGCATGTAGAACTATGTTATATCTTAAAATAAATGTAGCAAAAAATTCCATTTGTCGAAAAAATGGAAAATGCTAGCGAGTCCAATACTCCATATGTTTTATAACAGAGAGGTAGTAAGAAGGGTTTAGAGCCATCACTAAAACAAAAAAGCTGTTCCAGAGAACAGCCTTTCTTGCTATTTTTTATAGAAAAGGATTATGATGCCTCGTTGATGGCAACCACCTTTTTTATTTCTGGTGCAACGCGAAAGATCACTTGTTCAATTCCAGCTTTCATAGTTAGATGACTCATGCTACATGAAACACAGTTCCCTAAAAGTTCCAGTTCCACAATGCCTCCCTCTTTGATGTCATGTACTCTGACATCACCGCCATCTGTATGAAGATATTCTCTTATACTATCCAGCGCCTCTTCGATTTTAATTTTCAGGTTTGTGTCCATTGAATCAAAGTTAGCAAATAAATATTCCTTCGTCAATATGTACTCCAAAAGCTGAATTTTTGTTTTACACAAGTACCCAAACGTTCTATACATGACAAAAGCCCCCTTTCCCTAAGGAAAGAGAGCAAATGAAAGGTATCCGTTTGAATTTATCTTACGATCTCCGGAGTAGGATATTGAATTTTTATCTTGTCATATCGCTTATTCATTGGTGTTACCGTTTCGCCAGTCTCAACATAGTGCTTCAACCCGATCAAAGTACCAATCAACTGCTTCTTAAAGCCTCCCTTCGCTATCGCTCCCATGAAAGCAGGCTTGGTTCTAATGTAGAGTTCATAGGTGGCCGTTGAGGTACCATCACCATTATCTGACACTTTGTAATAGGCAAAGGTATTTTCAAAGTCCATCGGAATTTTCGCCCCATTGATGGGTTGGTTTTTCATCACCATCTTATCATGGTCGATGGATTTGATACGTTCGTGTACCCACTGAGTACCTTTCTCATTGAAGCTGCAGGTACGCTCTGCGCCTAATTCTCCCTTCAAAGACCCTCTTTCGTAGTTAGAAGAATAGATATAAGGGGAGAAGTTGGAGATTTCGCCGTAATCAAGGACCATCGCTTCCCACACCCTTTCAGCGGGTGCATTGATCTTGACCTTGACGGTTACCTCATGTAATTTTTTAGGTTTGTCCTGAGCATAGCTCATCTGCAACTGGAAGCCCATGACTCCCAGCAGGAAAATCGTGATGAAGAATTTCATGTTTTGAGATATTGTTGGCCTATTCAGCCGGGTGTATTAATAGAAAAATTGTTCTGAAATGATTTTTCCTTCCTTTACTTCATACAGGCATATTTCGCTTAGGTTGAAATCGCTTCCATCCTTCATCTTGGCTTGTACGATATTGGTGAAGGCAATGTGATTGGCGGATATGATAGGCGCCGACATTTCTCTGCTGACTAGCGCTTCAATACCCTCTCCAAGGCTTCCTACCTTGTTTTTGATGGCATCCAGTCCTTTGATTTCCCCCAGTCCCATTTGTGCCAACTGTGGTTCAATGGCTACTGCATTGTTGTCAAAGAGTTCATCATAAGCAGTGAAATAATCGCCTGCTTTTACCAGTTCGTGCAGCCTGGCTGCAATTTGTTCATTGTTCATTTTGATAGTTATTTAAAGTAATACACGGTATAAATAGGACATAGCTCTCCCCTTCATGATTTGAGATCAAACCACTTTGCGAGGCTGTGTCAGCCGATCAGAATAATTCCTACTTAATCCTCTCTGGAGGGCTCTGATTCAAAGAAACTCATGAAGTCATCATCTTCCAGCATCGAGGCAATAAATGTCTTTTGATCAAACTCACGTTGTACATGATGGTCCCGGAATAGCTTGGTGTATTTGTCGATCATCATATCCATCAGATCTCTATGATGCTCTTGGGCGTAATCTGCAATTCTATGCTTGTGAGTAAGGTTAAATTGCATACGGTTAGGGTCGAGATAGCCCTGTTGTGCCATGACCTTGGCTTTTTTGGGGCAACGACAAGGATTGGACTTGTTGACCAAACCGCACTTGTTGTTCATGAAGTTATAAAGGTCCTTTCTGGCTCGATGCAATTTTACTCGAAAGTTTTCCTTACTGATCTCGAAAATATCAGCGCCCATTTTGTGGTCTATTCCAAAGGTGTCTCCTAGGATGTAAATCAACCGCTGTTCTCGGGTAAGGCACATCAACATACCTGACATACAGGAAATTTGCATTTCTCTTGACAGTTCTTTTAGGCTGATTTCCTCCTCTATGGTCAATTCTGGGTTGGGGATAGCGTCCAGTCGGTCTCCATATTCGTCGAATGTAGAAAAGGTCTTTTCTGCATTTCTCCTTCTGGCTTGCAAAAATTCATTGACTACGATTCTGTAGAGCCATGTCCTAAAGGACGAATTGAATTTGAATTGAGAGAGCTTGGTTACAACCTTGATCAACACTTCCTGTGTCAGATCAAGGGCATCCTCCTTATTATGGGCCATTTTCCAAGCCACATTGTAAATAAAGGGTTGGTGCTCTTGGATGAGTTGTTCCAAAGAGGCTCTGTCTCCTGCTAAGGCTCCCTTAACCCACTTAAGGCTTTTGTCTTCTGTATATGTTGTCGCTAATGGAATCTGCATATTCTTGCTTTTACCCCTTTGATACAGGAGAAAGAGAGGTGTTACAGAATATCCAGCTTTTTTTTGAGAAATACGGGTAAATCCTGCTCTAGAAAGAACAGAGTAGCATTATGGTTGAGATTTTTTATCCATTGATAAAGGCTTCCATTTTTTCCAGAACAAATTCTGTCTTCAGGATTCTAAAGTGACCAGTTCCTTCCACGGCCTCAAACTGAGCGATGGGCCATTTCTTGGCGACATTCTCAGAATAAGCAAATTTGGTGATTTTGTCTCCTCGATCGGCGATGATCATAGCCTTCTTAACGTTTGTCTTAGCGACAAGATCACTTACATTTTGAGATTCAGGATCCATTCCCCAAATATTGGCGACTTCTACCATCAACTTGGCTTCTACACTTTCTGGTAGTCCCACCATGGTGGCGATGTCGTGAATTCTATCTTTGAATCTATCTGGTACCGAGTACAGGAGGCACTTTTCTATTTCAATGTCAGGATTTTGGCTAAGGGCGAATACAGTTGCTACTCCCCCAAAAGAGTGCGTGATCAAATAATCGGGCTCCACTCTTCTAATCATCTCAGCTACCACTTGAGAGAAATGAAAAGGGGAAGTTGGACCTTTGGAGGAATTCCCATGGGCAGGGCCATCAAAGGAAAATAGGTTATAGCCCTGCGGCAAAAGCCTGTCTACGATGAAGGCAAAATTTCCAGCCTGTCCCTCCCAACCGTGGATCATGAGAATCTTTTTCCCCTCGCCCGGCCAGTTGTAGGTTTGGATTTGAAAGCCTTCAATCTCCTCCTTTCCTTGCTCAGCTGATGCCAGAAGCTCCTTTTCACTGTCTCGCATCTCATAAATCTTAGGAGTTGTCAGGCCTTGAATGGCCTTTTTGATGAAGAAGTTGGGGAAAAGTTTGGCTGTCAGACCGATCAATTGTTTTTGCATAATACCACCTTATGATGGCAAATGTAGGGGGTGGAGACGTCGAAATCAACGCCTCCTTTGTGCATGTCAAAAACTTTTATTTGGAAAGGAGTTTCCTTGCTTTTTTTGCATAGTCTCCATCTGGCATCCATTCCAAGTAGCGCTGGATATGGGCTTTGTTTCTCTGCTTTTTATAAAGGGTTTCACAAACCTCCCAGATGTTATCATCCATAAGGTCCTTTTCCATTCCGAAGTCTATGGCTTTCAGGTAATGTGCTATCGCCTCTTCATATTGACCCAGGAAAAATTTACCCGCTCCAATCTGGCTTTCGCAAGTGCCTTTTTCATTGGGAAATTTCTCGGCTAAGCGTCCATATGTTTCCACAGCTGCTTGGTATTGTCCCTTTAGCATCAAGCCAGATGCGGCATTAAAGGCTGTGGACTCGTCATCCGTTGAGACGATAGCTAGTATGTGATCACGTATCTCGATGAGAGTATCTGAGGCTAGCCCTTTGTCCCCCTCACTATTGGGAGAGGTAAAACTCACTGTTTGGGTCTTTTCTCCCTTCTTTTTCCCCTTAAAAAAATCAAATAGCCCCATAATTTCTGGATAAATGGTGGTGGAAATAGGATTGTAGACGGGAATATGATAGGCTGAAATAAGAGAATTAAAGGCGTAGATATTTTGAACTTTATTTTGCGGAAGAGTCAAGAAAGTATAATTGGAAATTTAATAGATTCAAATGTTTGATAATGAGTGTTTTATGTTTTGGGTGGTAAGGATGATAGTCCCTTGAGATTGATTTTTTGGAAAGGCCCAAACGGGGCTTTATTCTCGATAATTTGTCTTACCTTGCGGCAAAAGAAACGAAATGAAAATTGCAGAGAAAACAGTGGTATCACTGAATTACACGTTAAAGAACGCTGCGGGGCAAATTTTGGACACATCTGAAGGGAGAGAGCCACTTGTTTATATGCACGGAGTAGGTGCCTTGATTCCAGGACTTGAAAAAGACTTGACAGGTAAGGAAAAGGGTGAAAAATTTCAAGCAGTGGTCGAAGCCAAAGATGCTTACGGAGAAGTTAACCAAGAACTGATTAAAGTGGTAAATAAAAGCGGCTTTCAGGGAGATGAGGAACTGAAAGTTGGCATGCAGGTTCAAATCAGCACTGATACTGGACACAATCATATTGCGAGTGTTACAGCTATCGAAGGGGAAAATGTTACCCTTGATCTAAATCACCCTCTAGCTGGTCAGCAGCTTTTCTTCGATGTAGAGGTCGTAGATATTCGTGAGGCTACTGCAGAAGAAATTGATCATGGTCATCCTCATGGTCCAGGTGGACATCAACACTAATAACAAGACTCAATCAAATAGCAGCAAACGTTAGTTTGCTGCTATTATGAACCAAACACTGTATCAGGTTTCCCTGATCCTAAAACTATCTCAACTTTCTTTTCTTTAGATATTCCATGAGTTCAGCAGGTCTGTCTGTCATGATAGCGTTGGCTCCATGGTCTATCAGCCAGCCCCAGGCTTCATCAGGCCCTTCAAGCATGGCAAGCTCGTCTGTATGTCCAGCACAAAGCTCATCCCAAAGAGCAATCGCCAGGACCGTAATCTCTTCCTGATTCATATTTTTAATTTCTCCATAAACAGGATTTTCCTCTGTATCGAATAGCATTTCATAAGCTACTGGATGCAACTCTTCATTATAGGCTTTTAGGTATGCCTTTTTATCGGGGGTATCGTACCAGATTTTTGGCATATAGACGATGGAGTCTAATAGGTTACCGTAGCGTTCACGCATGACGTCCAATGGGTCATTTCCTTTGAAGATGGCTTGTTGAACTGTTCCGGTTTTTTTCAGAATCTCAAAGGCTTCTCTGACGGTTTCTCCTTCTGTTTTATCAAGGTTTACCATGATTTTGTCTTTAGCAAGAAGCATAATCTCTTCCATGGTGGGAACCTGTTGGCGGGAGTGTCTTACACCGCAAGTATTTTTAAGCCTTAGCTTTTTTACTTCCTCCAAAGTCATTTCAGAAAGAAGTCCCTTACCGTTAGTTGTTCTGTCAAGGGTCTTATCGTGCATAGCTACTAGGTGCCCATCCTTGGTAAGTCGGACATCTATTTCTACGACATCAATTCCTAGGTCTATACATCTCTGAACAGCCATGAGGGAGTTCTCTGGTGCATATCGCCAGTCTCCTCTATGTGAAACAGCTAGAACAAAATCTTTGGATGGATTTTTAAGGTGTTCCAGTACTTTTGATGCACTATTTGTTTCTATTACCTCAGTAGACTCTTTGGGATCGGAGGTTGGATTTTCTTGATTTGCTCTACAGCCCACAATTAGGATGGCCATAGAAAGAATATAAATAAGCTTTTTCATGGATGAAGGTCTTTTGCTTGTAAATATGAAATGAGAAGGGCAGGCCTATCAGTTTGGATCATGTCAATGTTTCTTTCCACAAACCAGTCATAAGTAGTGGAATCTAATGCTGCTTTGCGGTCATCATGTCCTGCACAGTGGTGTTTCCACAAGGAATTAACCCAAACTCCGGCTCCAGCCTCACGAATGTGCTTGAACATATTGATGGTGGAGATGGTGTCTGATGGGACAGTAAATTCAAAGGCGATAGGCAAACGATGATCTAGGTAATCTTGGATAACTGAATCTGCCTTAGGATGGGGAAGACGGATAATGGGCATGAAGTATACCTTGTCAAGGTATTCTCCAAATTCTTTTTCAACTACTGATCTAGGTTTAGCACCTTTGATCAGAAAGACTTCTGGATTTAATAAAGCATGCGAAGAGCTTATGTTAGTTTAGGCTAACTATCTGAAAGGTAGTCTCTTGCCATTTCCAAGGCCGTCAAAGGAGGTCGGCCTGTAGCCTTTTCAAAATCAGAGGGTACGTCCATCGCTCCCTTGCTGATCCCTTCATAAATCCCACCAATTACGGTACCGAGGAAGGGGCCTAGTTCTGCTTTTCTCTCTTCATAATAAGCTGCTACGGACATGGGGCGATAGATGAGTGTCGTTCCATAAACTTGATTTAGGACCTCAACTAGTTCTGATTGAGTGATGGGATGGCCTGCCAAATTATAGGTTTGCCCATTGTGCTTATCTTCCAGCAACATATGAGCATACGCCAGCGCGAGTTCTGGTCTGGAAATATAGGTGGTCCTGCCTTCCCCTGCGGAATTGGCGATTTCCCCAGCCTTTTTGTAATGGCTAATATACTCGAGATCAGGCTCAATGTAGATGCTGTTTCGGCCAATTGACCATGCTATACCCGAATTTCTAACGTCTTCTTCTGTTTGTCTATTGGAGGAAATAATAGGACTAAATTCACTTTCATTTGGGTTTCCCAAAATACTGGTATATACAATTTTGGATAGGCCTTGCGACACCGCTGCCTGGATGATATTTCGATGCTGGGGAATGCGGTCCTTCGGCTTTGTATTGCCTGAAACGATCAGAACCTTATCTAAGCCCGCAAGAGCGGTTTCAAAATCATCCCTTCTGGAATAATCTCCTTTTCTCACCTCAACACCCAAATGAGCTGCTTTTTCTGGTGTGCGTGCTATGCCAACCACCTGTTCCTTTCCTATCTGTTTGATCAGTTCTTTTACGATGGCTGCTCCTAACTGACCGCTAGCTGCTGTTACGCCTATTTTTTCCATATCAAAGGGATTCTGAAGCTGTGTTTAATAGTCCTTCTTTTTGCTTAAATGATAGATAAATCCAAACCAATAATATGGCTAAAATGATGGTCATGGCAAGCGGGATCAAAAAAAGTTGTTCTGTACTTACGGTTAGTCCAAGGAACATTCCCCCAAGGGCAATGACAGCAGCCATGATGGAAAAGGCAGGCTCTTTGTAAAACCATCCATATGGGAAAAAGTGAGCTCCTGTGATGATCACATATGTCATGATGAAATGATCAGGAAACTTGATCAGCATAAAGACCAAAATGGGGAAATAAAATAGCTGGGCTACGTTAAGCCAAACCCCTAAAGAGGCGATGGGATTTTCGGGATTGTTCCATCGAGTTTTAAATATCCGAGAGAACAACAGGGCAAGTGGGATCATAGGTCCTCCAGCAATAAAACTCAATACCGATCGGTCATAGGCCGAATAGGGTAGGGTCCAAACGAAGGTAATAGCTATCCATATAATTGTAGCTGAGGCAATAAAGTCAATTCCATGCTTTGCCTTCACGGCTATGTCAAGCCTGTATTGGTTGATGAGGTCGTGGTTCATTAAGGATCGTGTTGTGTGTAGAACTAAGAGCTTAGCTTCTGTGTCGGTTAGGTAAGATACTTATTTTGATGAAAGGAAGGAAAAGCAGGATCAACCACACCTTGCCTTTATACGGCATATTCACGTAATTTCTGACAAACCATTTGCTATGTCATCTGTCAACATTATTCCCTACGAAGGTCAGTACCAGGCCGAGTTTAAGCGCATCAATGAGGCATGGATAAGTAAATTTTTCGTTATGGAGGAGGCTGATTACCAGGCTTTAGATCATCCAGAGGAGAAGATTCTGAATCCTGGTGGAGCCATTGTCCTCGCAGAATTAGGCGGAAAGATCGTAGGTACCTGCGCCTTGATTAAGATGAGCGATGACCAATATGAGTTGGCTAAAATGGGAGTTGACGAAAACGCTCAAGGACATGGGATTGGCTACAAACTAGGGATGGCAGTGATTGAAAAGGCCAAGGAACTAGGGGGGAAGAAAGTGTACCTCGAAACCAATAGTAAACTTACCCCAGCCTTGAGTTTATACCGAAAGCTGGGGTTTGTAGATGTGGAGGATTTTCCGACCCCTTATGAAAGATGTAATGTCCAAATGATGCTAGACTTAAGCATCTGATTAAAGGCCATATCTTAAACCTATTCCATAACCGTAATAAGGGATGGGACCAAAATCAGGATCTCCCAACAAGCTGATTTTGCCTGAACCCATCAACGAAATAGGGTGGGATCCTTCTCTAAGGGTATATCCTAAGTTTAGCTTTATGGTTGTCAACCTGCCACGGAATTTAGGTTTATCGGAGTTCGCCTTGACCCAAATCCCATCTTCAAGAACATACTGTACATCGCTATAGCGTACATGGGCATTCCCGTTTTGGAATTGTAGATCCATGAACAGTTTTTTCCCAAATTTGGCTCTTAGTCCAATTCCAAGTTGATAAGAGAACCAAGCTTCTTGATAAAGATTATGGTAATACCCCACGCTGCCACTCGCCAAGAAGCTAATCTTCTTATCATTCCTTAGGATATACATGATATCTGAGCTGATCTCAGGGCGCACCCTAACTTGGTGAGCTACTCCTAATTGGCCGATGAAAAAGGGCTGCGAAACCACAAGATCTTGGTGAGATAAATTGATTTGTGCGGACCACTGGCCTTTATGACTTTTTTCTTGCCCTAAGACGGGGAGTTGGCATATCACAGAAGCTACTCCCATGATAAGCCATATTTTCCATGTAGAGGCCATTAGATTCCTTCAATTTTGGAGTAAAATAAAATACCCATTTCGTCCTCTGAGGTTACGCCAAATTGAAGGTCTCGGTCGGTATCATTGTAATAGTTAACCTCAGTTAAAAGGTATTCCCCTGCTTTCATTTCCAAGGGAGGATCGAAAAATGCATAGGGAGGATGTTGATAATCATTAGATACGTACACGAGTTCGCCTTTTAGGCCGTCAATCCCCATCTTGAAGACTTTGAATTGGACCCCTCTCTTGTGCATGTGAGAAAACATTTGTCTAATCAATGTCCTCCTCCCAAATTGTTCTCCCCATTGAATCGTGGTGGATTCCCCTTTGGGTAGGAACAGTGCATCAGCATTGTCTATATCATCAATTACAAGGGTTTCTTGTACTTCAGATTCTGGTATAGTTGAAATATTCAAGAAAACTTCTCCGAAGAGAACATCATCTGTTAGGTTGAAATAATGCGAATTAATATCCAAGGTAGAATTAGCTGGAATTCTCATTGCCACTCCTGGAGGTAGTTGTAGGACAAATTCAGGCTCCTGTGCTCCACAATACATAGCTCCTGAACCCATGGTCAACCCAAAATTCAGGCGTCCATCGGGTAGGTTTTGATCGCGCATGAGCCCAATTTCAGGGTTTTCGGGACTGTTTTCATTTTCATACCCATAAGCAATCATATGATGCGTCCCTGGACGGCATTTGACTTCAAATCTATTTGCGTAAATGACCTTGTCATTGCCGATTTCTTTCCTTACAAATATTTCACGCTCGTAATCGGCCGCAACTGGAAAGGGAGGAATATGAATTTGATAGCCTTGTCCAGCAGCTGGTGCAGCCAAGCCCTCAAAATCAGGTATATCATCCAGACTATAGTTAATCGTCCTTTCGCAGGATAAAAATAGAAAAGCCACCAATGTGCTGGCCAGAAAAATTAAATGTTTCATATGGTTATGGGTAAAGCAGTAAAGACTTTGATCATTAAAATAATAATATTCTCAGCTATTTATGATTCAAAAAAAAATCTCAATAGAACAATGATTAGGATGGCCCGGAGAGGGCTGCACGATAAAAAATGTAAACCTTTACATTTTTTGTCTGAAATAGTTTTTCCCTTCGAACATTATATGTAGATTAAGAGAACTACTTATATACTATTACAAGCAAATTTTATGAGACGTAACACACTACTCTTGGTGCTGAGTGGCATACTCAGCATGTTCCTATTTTCTTGTCAAACCGTGGAAGAAGCTCAAGCTGTGGAAACGATTACACGACTCCCCCTCCTTGACATCCATGAGGAAACCCATATGAAAGGGCAATTTCAGGATGAAATACACCAGTTAAGCTTCGAAGTCAAAGAGGATAATTCTTTTTATCACCTTACTGCTGAAGTAGAAGGTAAAATACTTGAAGCCTTGGTTTCTTATGAGAATTTTTCCATTCACTTTAATGGCCATGAAAATATGCTAAGTGCAACGGAAATGAAGGTACTCAACAAAGCTGCTATTAAGTTGGCAGAAAGAGTTTACAATAGCCAGGTAGACAACTCAGCAGGGCACTGCGGGAATGACACCCATGAAGATGAAGCTTCAGCCATTACCTTTACAGAGGCAGAGAATACCTTGGTTCGTGTGCTGGATTATTGGTCCAATGCTCCTGAGGGTTATGTATTTGGGGAGCGATCTATCGTGGATCAATTTGAAGAAAATCAAAGAAGAGGAAATGATGGTGTGTCTTGTATCCGCAGAGGACGATCATATTCCTTGCAGTATGACGGAAGTCGTGGAAATACCAATGTGACCAGAACAGCAGGTTACAATGGCGGTGGATCCTACGGATGTATGGGACGTTGTGGTGGCAATTGTGGTCGTTGGTGGATTCCTTCTTCATGGACACTTGATTGTTTTGAGCATGATGAGTGTAGCCTAAGATATGGAGCATCTGGCGGTTCGTCCGACCCTAATTGTGGGGATGAATTCAATGAAGCGGCTGATGACTGGACCTTTGGGGTAATTAGAGGTTGTAGAGGATAAAGCAAGAAAAATCAAAAGGGAGAAACACTTAAGTTTCTCCCTTTTTTTAGACCCATTGTATCGAATACCTGCTAGAAACTTAATTTTCTGGCTAGGCTTTTGTAAAACTCATACCAGAGGAAGAAGGAAAACCCCTGCATAGAAGAAACATTTTTGTTGTAGGCTTCTCCCCGCGCTAGGTTGATCAATTGTTTGGCATTTACCCCTCCCTCTGCCAAATCGTCAAAGCTTTTGATTCCCGTTTTGTAAATGAGATTATCTAGATGGGGTACCTTCCCCTCTATGAATTCTTTGATTTCGTGGCTATTGGTGAGAAAGGGTCTTCCCATTCCCACCACATCAATTTCTCCACCTTCTAAAACGTCCTGGCAAAAATCAAAAGACCTGAAGCCACCTGTGATCATTAAGGGTAGCTTTACTTTTGCCCGTACTTTTTTGGCAAAATCAATAAAGTAAGCCTCTCTTTTCCTTGTGCTTTCGGCTTGCGAGGGGCTTTCACTATTCTTGGTTAGAAAAACCAATTTCTCATAGGTACCACCGGATACTTCAAGCAGGTCAATTTTTTCTTCGGCCAGCAACTGAATAACCGCTAGAGATTCCTCCTGCTCAAAGCCTCCTCTTTGAAAATCTGCAGAATTGATTTTCACTGAAACGGGAAAATCATGTCCAACGGCCTCTCTAGTAGCTTGTACCACCTTGAGTAAGAGTCTGCTCCGGTTTTCAAGGCTTCCTCCCCACTGGTCGGTTCGAAGGTTGGTATGGGGGGAGAGGAATTGGCTCAATAAATAGCCATGTGCAGAATGGATTTGAATACCGGTAAATCCTACCTGTTTAGCGACCCTTGCTGAAGTGGCAAAATCATTGATGACTTCATGAATTTGAGCTTCTGTCATGGCCTTTGGCTTGCCAAAGAGGCCTAGCTTATTCAGTTTAACCTCCGAGGGTGCCAAAGGACGGAAGGAATTGAGGATACTGGTTTGTCTTCCTGCATGATTAATTTGTACCCACAAATGGTTTCCCTGACTTTTTCCAGCATCTACCCAATCGGTCAATGCATTCATATCGGAGTCTTCATCCAAAACCACATTTCCAGCAGATTCTACATACTTTCGGGTAATCATAGCATTACCTGTGATAAGCAGGCCAGTTCCTGTATCAGCCCACCGTTTGTAAAGGCGGACATGATCATCAGTTGGGTTGAAGGCTTTGTCGCCAATTCGTTCAGTCATCGCAGCTTTGGCTAAGCGATTTTTCAGAACGGCACCACAGGGAAGAGTCAATGGGCTTGTGAGCATAGCAGGATGATTAATCTTTCCTCAAATTTAGCAGAGAATCATCGAAATATACGATCTCATATCCATTATCTTATACTAGACAGGAGACTCCTTCTTCATCAGGAATCTATCTAATTGCCATTTATCCCAATTTTCAGGCAGGAATAACAAAGATACTAGCATCATCGCCCTCGGAAATACATGGCTCAAATCCCAGATGGGTTGCTGCAAGCCATGTCCATAACTCACCATGAGCAATACAAGCCCCAACATATATAAGGCCCATTTTCTTCCTAAGCCCAGAATGAGCATGGCTCCTCCTATTAATTCTGCATATGAGGTAAAGTAGGCTACACCTTTGATGAGGAACGTTGGGAGAAAGGTGCTTTCGTAGGCTTGGAAGGCATTTTCATACAAGGCCGCCATCCCAAAACCGATTACCTTACCATATCCCTGCATCAAAAAGATGATTCCTAGAAGGACCCGCAGGATGAAAACCCCGGCTGCTCTGTTTTCCATGATGAAATAATTTGGACAAACCTATTGATTCAAAAATAATATAGGATAGGTATAGGAGACATTTTGGAAATTTTTTCCCTGAACGAATTGATGTATATAATATTGTTGATGCATTGCTCGAAATTTGTATTTTATGGCATGAAACCTCAAAAACCTGAAGAAATACTTGCTTCGGTACCTACCTATCTTTGCCTTTCACGTAGAATTGGGATTTGTCAACGCATCATCTCTCAGGTCTTCCGTAAGCACCTGGAACCCACGGGAGTTACAGAGAGTCAGGTTTCCATTCTCTTCCTCATAGCCAAGAACATCCACCTTTCGCAATCTGTTATTAGTCAGGCACTTTTTTTGGAGAAATCTACGGTCAGTCGGAATATGCGAAGATTGATAGACCAACATCTCATTAGGAGAAAATCCAATGAAATCAGTCTCACTCAGAAAGGTAAAATGTTAGTGTCGAAACTGCTTCCTTTGTGGCAAGCTGCTATGGATGAAAGCCTGGAACTGCTCCACAAAGAGGGGGATGATTCTCTAATGCTGGTATTCGAAAAATTGACGCATGGGGCCAATCTGGAAGCTGCCTAGTAGAGGGTGAAAATATATGATCGTTTTTCCAACTGTTGGGGTGGAATAGCGTATCATGGTTTTATCCCATACACCACGCACCTTGGCACAAACACTAAACCGTACCTTTCAACTTTACAAAGAGGCCTATTCAGGCCATCCTCCTGCTATCTGGACACTGGCATGTATTACCCTGATCAACAGAGCAGGGACCATGGTGATTCCTTTCTTGTCAGTATATCTCACTACAATTTTAGGATTTAAGCTTGAAGTCGCTGGCTTGATCGCCAGTGGGTTTGGTGCTGGTTCTATGGCAGGTGCTTACCTAGGTGGAAAATTTTCTGATCGTTTTGGAGCAAGATGGGTCATTTTTGCAAGCCTGTTGATGGGGGGAGTTTTTTTTATTGGCTTACAATGGGTCGTCCATCCCATAGCCATCTGGATCATGATATTTCTCACCACTACTTTTGGGGAAGCCTATCGTCCTGCCTATTCTGTTTCTGTTGGATACTTTGTACCAAAGGAAAAGACGGGTCGTACCATGGCTTTTTTACGGCTTGCCGTGAATTTAGGGATGAGTTTGGCTCCTGCGATTGGCGGCTTTCTAGCTGTAAATTATGGATATGTTTATCTCTTTTGGGTGGAAGGAATTACAGGGATCACCGCCTCTTTTGTGTTTCTATATTTATCCAGAAACTGGCCCATTACGCGAACAGAGAAAACAGAAGAAACAGAACAATCACTAGCTGAAAGCCCGTTTCGGAGTAGAGACTTTCTCTTATTGTTAGTGACTACCTTTTTTATCTCTTTTGTTTTCCTTCAATGGTTTCACACAGTTCCGGTATTTATCAAAACCGTGTGGCACTTTGATGAAAGGTATATCGGTTTGATGATGGGGATTAGCAGTGCCATTATCACCCTGATTGAAATGCCGGTGATCCACTCTCTTGAGGAAAGGGGAAAAAACTTCCAGGCGATGCGGATAGGATTGGTCTTCATCGTTGTTTCCTATGCTATGTTTTATTTTCCTGGAGCTTGGATAGTTGGCGTTATAGCAATCGTTATCTGGACTTTTGGTGAGATGTTGTTCTTGCCTTTGCTCAATTCAAGTGCCCTCAAGTTAAGTCCGGATAAAAATCGTGGGAATTATATGGCAGTCTATTATATGGCCTGGTCCTTAAGCAACATTCTTGCTCCAACCCTTGGATTTTGGATTATTGGATTGCTGGGATTCAATGCCTTCTGGCTATTGTTGCTTGGGTTTGGTGCTCTTGCCTTTCTAGCAAATGACAGAATTGGTCGTGCATAAAAAATAGGATGATAGGTTCAAACTATCATCCTATTTTTTGATGTATACCTGCCTTAAGTAATGACAAGATATTTGGCTTTTACCTCTTGCTCTTCCTTGAGCTTCACCAGTGGGATTTCAAGAATCTCATGGACATTGGTTTCAATCTTCAAGGCGAGATTATGTGTAGGCAAGTCGTTGCAATCCAAGCCGAATGGCTCCTCAATCTCTACTGAAATGAATTCTATTCCTACCAAAGCATAGGAAACGAACATCGTCATCAGAATTGAATACCAGCCAATGATGGGTTCAAGGACGAAGGGCAAAAGGGCACAATAACTAATAACAAATAATTTGATAAAGAAATTGTGTGCAAAAGGAATGGGAGTAGCTTTGATCCGCTCACATGCCCCTTGGATATTCAGAAATTCCTGCATCTCAGGTTGTACCATATTGAGCTGGAAGCCATCAATGAAGCCATCTTTGTAGAGGCTTTCGGAACGGCTATACATATCCCTTACAATTTTATTAGGTACGTGCTTGAATGTCCGGAGATGTTCAGGCGATTCCTCAGAGTATCTTTCAATTTGCTCATGGTTGTTTTTGTCTCTGAGGTGCCCACTTAGGGCAAGTACGTAGGCAGAAATAGCCCTTGCAAAGAATGTTCGATTAGAATCGTCCTCTTTTCGGAGCATGCCGTGCCATAATACTGCTAGGCCTCGTGTATGGTTGATGAGTGCGCCCCATTGTTTGCGCCCCTCCCACCATCTGTCATAGGCGCTATTTAGACGAAATACCAACAGCAGAGAAAGTAATAGACCAAGTAATGAAAAGATGGCCGGTTCAATCCCAATTTCCCACTCAGGGAAAAATTGCATATCGAGTGCTGTAAAGGCTGCAGCAATTAAGCCCATAATTAAAGCCATTCGCATAGTTCTGCGAATAACCCAACTGGATTTAAAATGCGAAATGGCCTCTAGCCAGTTTTTTGAATTGTAGTTAATCATGTGGTTGAAATGGTTTTCCTAGGAATCATAAACACATATTCATCCTAATCTGTGACGAGTAGAGACGTTAGGATTCCTCCAAAATGTGAACTTCATGTGAAGCTTTTCTAATATAAGATGCCATTTTCGATTTTCCCGCTTATTCGTTGGATGTAAAATCTAAGGTAAATGGTAAAAATTTGTAATGTACGATTATGTGTAATTTACGTTTAGTAATTTATTACAATAATTGTTCCTTTGTGTAGTTCTAATTTTCAATTACGCTTTACTTCATTTCCGCCACAAAAGATTTAGGCCATGAATAAGTTTCTCATTCTTTCTTTAGCTGTATTATTTTCCCTTACTTCATGTGTTGTTGAACAGCAAATCATGCCAGAAGACGATTTGACAGGCATTGCTTACGATACTTCTTCCCTTAGCACAACTGCTCCATGGGATGAAAGCAAATGTGCTATTGAGGCAAGATTCGTATTGGATGAGTCTAGCTCTTGCGGTTACTATGTAGAATTCGCTGATTCAGATATCAAGTTGGTCGCCAAGAATCCTGATATAATCGAGGGTAAGTTCAAAGACGGAATAAAACTAATGGTTGGGATCGACCAAAGTACCTTCGAGGAGCGTTACTGTGATGAGTACGCAGGAGCTGATGTGATTTGTCTCAACTACCTACTTGATGTACCTTATGAAGAGGCTCAAATTAACCAAGTAGAGTTTTCAAAATAAGATTTACTCAGTCCAAAGATAAAGGCGCCTGGAAGGGCGCCTTTTTTATCATTTTCAGGAAGGTTTGTATTTTGATTCTCTGAGAATTTTCTCATAATCCTGCATGTTGCATAGATCGGCCAACGAGACCTCAGGGTGTCCTTTCATATAGGATTGTACGATTTTCCAGCCACAATATTCTCCAATTCTCGGTGCCGAATCCATAGATAGGGTAGTAGTGTAGGGCTTTTCAGATAAGTATTCTCTTTGGTCCTTGAAATCGGAGCTAAACATCTTATCCAACAATTCCTTGTAGATTCTGCCTTCAAAGCTTTGTGCCCATTGAGTCTGAGGAGCACTATACCTCAGTCTTAAGCTATCGGGACTATTTGGTACCATTTTCTCTAAAAAGTATTGTTTGATGCCAGCTCGGATCATACCAGATAATAAATTTGGGGTTTGTTGACTGGGTATGGGGCTAACCATACCGTCGGCTATTTCTCGCATCAGTTCTACTGGAAGGGCCTCTCTATCGAATTGTCTTTTCTGATAGGCACTAATATTGACAGGATAATAGGGAAATTTTCTCCCCATCAGGTAATGCAGACCTAGGCTTATGTAATTGGGAAGGGGAACAACCTGATCGGCCGTTCTCATATCTCCTCCTGGTACATAGCCATTGACCATAGTCTTAAAAGCAGGAATTTCGATTTCTGGAAAAGCTAATTTAAGTCTCTTAAGAGGCTTGATCAGAGGGGAGGATAAATCTTCTTCATAGGGAAAAACTTCTCTAACCGTATCTAGAAGGTCAATCATCGCCTTTTCTTTCAGAACGGAAGACAATTGTGCCATCATCAAGGTATCGACATAAGCTACTGACAGCCTTCTGGTACGGGCGACCTCTTCCATGTTGAGGTATTCGTACAAAAATGCTTTTTCTGTTCCGAGGTATTCATTGAATGCCACGTAGGGATTGATGGTGGTGTCTTTTTGGTAGGCTTGTGCATAAGCCCACATCATGCTATCCACCCTGGTTATTTGAAGGTCTAATTCAATTTCTGCCAGTGCTGCCTCATCAGAGGAGTCGCAAGAAACAAAAAAGAGGCTTCCAAAAATGACGAGGCTCAAAATAAGGGGTCGTAATAGATACATCAGACAGTTATGTTTTAGGCTTGAATTGTAATTCAAGGAAGTGATTGTCGTTTAAATTTCGGGGGATAGGTCGCCAAAAGTCCAGACGATTGTGGCAACCTTCTTTCAAATAGTGATTTGATTATGAATAGATCACCAAAACAAATAGTTTAGTCCTGGATAAGCAGGCAAAAAATCGATTTTCCTTGAATTTTCCCCAGAAATTCATGAATCAGTGTTCTTCTCTCTACTAATCATAATAAACCATGCGTACATCTTCCCTACTAATTATTCTGATTTTCCTTGCAAATTGTGTTTTTGCGCAGTCCAAGCTCAAACTTGGCCTCCGACTAAGTCCCATCTTTTCTTCCGCTAAGGTAGTAGATGCGACGGGAAATGAAGTCTCCGACCAACTGAGTACCAAGTTAGGCGGTTCTTTTGGTTTGATGGCTGATTGGCGAGCCACTGAAAACTATGGTATCCATACTGGTGTTCATATTGTCAACAAGGGATTTAAGAGAGATGGAAATGTCGCCGTTGACAGCGCAAGTACAGTAGCCGGAACCCAAAATGTAACGGTAACAGCTATCGAAATCCCACTTGCTCTCAAACTGAGAACGACTGAGTTCGGAGACGGATGGTATGCAGATGGATTATTTGGCCTATCTGTAGACATCACAGCCAGTAACTCCAACAGATGGACAGGCGTGAATCCCGTCAATTATGAACTGTCCACCTCAGGCGGAACGCTTCAGACCCAGGCAAACCTCATCAATCCTGTAAACTTTTCCTTCATCTTTGGAGTGGGGGCAGAGTATGAGGTAGGGAATGTAGGCCGAACCAACTTTGGATTGGTCTATCACAGAGGGCTAACAAATTTGAACCGTCAATCTGCCTTCCAACCCAATGTACAAGGTGCAGAAGAAACCTTCAGGTTGAGCTATTTCTCACTTGAACTAGGCTACTATTTCAACTAAAAGCACACTCTTCAAGAGTATGGACGAAGAAGGTTGTTTAGCCTTCTTCGTTTTTTTATGGCAGAAGGATCTTCTGCTCCAGTTTTCCTCTTCCTGACCGCAATTGCAAGAGGTAAATACCCGAACTTAGCTGGGCAAGAGAAACAGATTCCTGAGTGATGCGGCGCTGGAGGCAAATTTTACCTCTCATGTCATAAATGAATAAATCATATTCCCGCTGAGGATCAAGTTCTCGGAGGAATAGCGCTTTTTGTCCTGCATCTATCACCACCTTTTCCCTTCTACTTGGAGCAAAGTACTCCACTGTATTGCTTTTTAATTGTTGACCTTGGGTATTTTTCCACCTAACATGAAATTTTCTCACCCTTTGTTCTTGTCTATTCGGAAGAGTAAGCTGATAGGAGGTCTGGAATGGATCGGCTGGAAGCATAGAAAGAACAGAATTTCCATTCTCCCCTTCTTCAACAATAGAAAAAGCCCCATTTTCTAATGCAACTGATACATCCCAGTTCATGAGGATTTCCCCATTAGGAGCTGTTTCCAGTCTTACTTTGATAGTCCTGACTTCCAACAAGGTCGGATCAAGAGGCTGAGCGAATCCCATCGTAAGGGCTGGAAGAGTAGATTGGTCAGTACCAATCATTGCCTCACCTAGGTGAAAGTCATAATCGACAAAGCCTTGTGTAACACATTGACTTCCAGAGCCCACCACATATCGTCCTAAAGATTGACCATGTCCAATGCATAAGGCGAGGCTCAATACCAGAAAGGAGCTGAGATATTTCATGATTATTTATTTTGCTGTAGGAGAGCTTTGATCTCAGTCATTTGCTGTTTTAATGCTTCGATTTCCGTTTGTTGATGTTCAATGAGCTGTTGTTGCTCTTGCATACCCTTGATTAAAACAGGGACGATTTCAGCGTAATTGACTCCTAAGGGTATCTCTTCACCTTGGTCCTTTACTACCTCAGGTAAGATTTGCTGGACCTCCTGTGCGATCAATCCGATTTTTTGCTCCTTGATATCGTGTTTCCAACTAAAGGAAACAGGTTCCATGCTCATAATAGCGCTCAAGCCATAAGCCAGTGGAAGAATATTGGTTTTTAGCCTTCTGTCAGAGGTTTGAATAATGCCGTTGGTGGCCCATACATTATCCCATCTTCTCGTAGGTGTTCCGAGATCAATAGAATTGTCAACGGAGGGGTATATTTCATCTACGGCTTCAATAAATCCTAAGACTCTTAAGCCACCCACTGGAGGAGTATTATTGGAACCTATAGAGACGCCTCCATTGTCATGAACACGCAAACGGGTAGTCCCTCCTACTCTCACTCTTAAAGCATCTTCGCCAGCATTTGCGTCGATTTGCATCCTATCACTTGGTGCAGTAGTACCTATCCCTACCTGACCATCGGCTTCAATGGTAAATTCTGCCGCTGAAGAAGAACCAGTTGGGCTGATCAGAAACTTTCCTCCCCCCGCTGCCCAAGTAGAAGCACTAGAACCTATGTACCAATCGTCTCCACCTGTATCATTGTTGTCCAGTCTTTGTTGCCAGCCATTGGATTGTACATCTAGCTTGCTAGCAGGTACATTATGTCCTACAGCGACGGAACCCCCTCCCATGGCCATGATGACATCAAAAGCAGAGTTGAAATTTAGGTTTAAATCACTGCCAATGGTCTCTATTTGATTGGCATCGAAGGCCATGCCACTGGTAGTACTTCCCAAGAGAAGGGCTGAATGGGTCGCATCAAGGCTGCCTCCATTGTTCAAGCTACCCAATGCTGAACTCACTTGTAACATACCAGTAGGGGCATTGTAGCCGATGGCTGTTTGTCCATTTTTTTGGATGATAAAGGAATTTGAGCGATTGCCATTGCTCGTTCCATCTCCTATCATGAAAATGGGATCACTATTCACCCAAGACGCACTATCCCCTGTAATCACATTGAAGCGCCCCAGCGCCATGGAGGCATAAGGATAAGAATTGGTTTGGTAGCCAAAAGTTGAGGAATAGTTTCCTCTTGCTTCTGTAACCCAACCTGTCGAAAAAGCATTATAACCATAAGCATCACTGGGACCAAGGGCGATACTGGCTTGTCCCCTAGCATCTGAATTCCACCCAATAGCTATGGCATAATCTTCTCTGGAAGAAGAGGCGCCAAGGCCGGTTGTTCCGCCTCCAATGGAAACACCATATCTTCCTCCAGTGTATCCATACATGGCAATTCCACCCTCTTCATCAGCTACCCCTTCTACCGTAAATGAACCACGCCCCCTTGAACTACCTCCGAATGTATAGGAATTGTTTCCTCTAGCCTGACCGAAGAAGGCGACAGATCCACTGCCATCTGCCCAACCAAAAGAGCCAAATGCGAAGGAACCAAATCCCTTAGCGCGAGAATTTTGCCCTGCTGCAAATGAGTAGAATCCTACAGAATCATAATCCCAGAATTTATTGTAGTTGTATCCCCCAAAGGGATTGTTCAAATAACCCACTCGAAATGCTCCTTTTTGGGCATAATAGATCATTTTGAAGCCTGAACCTGTTAAGTTTTCCCCTATAAGAAAGTTAGAAGTGTCTCTTAAATGCAGGGCCGTAACAGGTGTATCTATTCCAATCCCGACCCGACCTAGGTCATAGTGTCCAGTTGTCCCATTTTGACTCCAGATCCCTGAGTTGATGTTTGTAGGTACCCATTCTGTTCCATCCCATGACAGCCCTTGGCCTACAGCGAGTCCTGTTGCATTGACATTGGCAATTTCTTCTAGGTCCATGTCTGCCTTATCTGCCAAGAGTGCATAAGGCACAGATTCAAAATCAAGCTCAGTAAGCGGCGAACCATTCAGGACTACCTGTACCTTGTGGTTGTTGGCAGCCCAATTGATTCCTGCGAAAGTCCCACTGACAATTGTACCGTCCCCAATGGTTATTTTGAAGAGGCCAAATTGATCAGTGGGAACAGAATGTGTTTCCTCATATACAGTTACAGAAGAGGCATCCTTGATTCGGATACCCACTGTAACGGTTGATAAGCTGTAGGGGAGACCGCTACCATCCCTGGCTATTCCTTGAAAACCAATTCCCTGAGGGACCTGGGCATATGCTCCAAGGGAGATGAGTAGGGCAAATGAAATGAGTAATAGGGAGGATAAGGATTTCATGAAGACAGAATTACGCTGGGTGGTTCGAGAATCGATCTATTGAAAGGATATTTTTCCTTTTCTCTTGATAAATAACCGAAATCGTAATTCTTCTAAAATGATGGGTTTACAAGTGGCGGTTCTCTTTACTTAGGTGGCAAAGGATCAGCATAAGTGGTACAAAAAAAGGCCGACCTGAGGTCGACCTTATCTCTAAATATGTTGTCTTTATTTACTTTTTGTCTGAAGGGATTTGTCCCTGTTCCTGCATCTCCTTGATCTGACGTTCAAGCTGCATAGGATTCATGCCAGGACCCTGGTCTTTGAATAGTTGGAACCTAGTTGGCTGGTTACGAGGAGGCCAGAAGTTGTTTCCCGTATCAGTATCAGCCGTTTCTAAGAAGGGATCAAGCTCAATGTTTACTACTGGCTTATCAGTGATAAAGATCTTACTGATCTCACTTTGGTTTTTAACCCAAACCTCAGCTGGTACGCGGATAATTTCTTGGCTTCCATCTTCATAGGTAAACTGAAGGATAATCGGCATGACCAATCCCCCTACATTTTTGAACTTGATTTCATAGAAGTTTTTATCCGTCTCCAATACTTCCTTCAATTCATCTGGGAACTGCGCCATCAGATAGTTATACCTCAATTTATCATAGGTATTTACTGCCTCTGCATCATATTCGTTATAAAAATCCTTTAACTCAGGCTTCTTGTCCACCAAACGCTGAGGATAAGCCTCTGCATTTCTTTTGTTTCCAATGTATCGTTCTTCCCGATCATCTAGTTTGTCGGCCAATGGCTTCTCAACTTCAGGATTTAGGCTGCTTATCTGAATCCACTTAACATTTTCAATCGCGATGTCCACATTGTCGGTGGTATAAAACCAACCTCTCCAGAACCAATCTAGGTCTGTTCCGGAAGCATCTTCCATCGAGCGGAAGAAATCTGCTGGCATGGGTTGCTTGAACATCCAGCGCTGAGAATAAGTCTTAAAAGCATGGTCAAAAGCTTCTCTTCCCAAAACTGTTTCGCGAAGAATATTCAATGCCGTAGCTGGTTTGCCGTAGGCATTGTTACCAAACTGAAGAACTGACTCAGAATTGGTCATTATAGGCATCATTCCTTCTTTACTTCCCTTCATATATCCTACCATTTTGTAAGCAGGACCCCTTCTAGAGGGATAATCAGCTTCCCATTCAGACTCTGATAGGTATTGAAGGAATGAGTTCAAGCCTTCGTCCATCCATGTCCACTGACGTTCATCTGAATTCACAATCATTGGGAAATAATTGTGGCCTACCTCGTGTATAACCACAGAAATCAATCCATACTTGGTACGAGCCGAATAGGTTCCGTCAGCTTCTGGGCGATATCCATTGAAACAAATCATGGGATACTCCATCCCGATTCTGTTGATATGAGCTGAGATTGCTACAGGATAGGGATAGTCAAAGGTATACTTTGAATAGGTACGAAGGGTATGTGCAACGGAAGCTGTTGAATATTGACCCCATAGAGGATTGGCTTCTTTAGGGTAAAAGGACATCGCCAAAACGGTTCTGTCTCCAAACTTCACACCTTGAGCATCCCACATGTATTTTCTGGAGGTGGCGAACCCAAAATCCCTTACATTATCGGCATGGAATTTCCAGGTCCTCTCTGATGTAGCTTTCTCTTTTTCGTGAGCCTCCGCTTCTTCCTGGCTTACAATCATCACAGGTGTATCACTGTTTTTGGCTTGCTCTAGGCGGTTTCTTTCCTCAGCCGAAAGGATTTCATTTGCATTTTGTAATTCTCCTGTGGCTCCTAACACATGGTCAGAAGGGACGGTGATTCTTACATCATAATCTCCAAAGATTAGCGTAAACTCCCCTCTTCCTAGAAACTGTTTGTTTTGCCAGCCATCAACTTCGTTGTAAGCACACATGCGTGGGTAGAATTGGGCAATGGTATAGATGTAGTTGTCATCTTCTGCAAAATACTCCATTCCAGAGCGACCCCCTCTGTTGTTACGTCCTTGTGGAAGGTCGCGGTCGTTGATGTTGTACCACCACTTTACCTTAAACTTGAACTTCTTACCAGATTTTAGGGGTTCTGGCATGTCCACTCTCATCATGGTTTTGTTAATGGTATGAGGGAGAGCATTTCCAGCATCGTCCTTCACATATTCAATCTTGAATCCACCATCAAAAACGCGCAGCATCTTCACCAAGGTTTCAAAGGAAACATCATCCATGGTTCCCGTTTCGATGGCGTAGGTATTTGCGTCGCTAGCACGTACATTTTGGTCAAGCTGTAACCACAAATAAGTCAATGCATCCGGAGACTCATTGTAATAAGTAATGGTCTCTTCCCCATAGATTCTTTGTGTCGAATCTTCAAGGCGGATGTCCATGTCATAATCCGCTCTGTTTTGGTAATACTTATGGCCAGGTGCTCCAGCAGCATTTCTGTAGACATTGGGGGTGGGAAGTTCCTCGTAAAGCTGTTTAAACTTACTGTAATTGTAGTTTTCCTGCCCTAATGCCACAAGCGACATGCCTGCCAGCAATAGAACAATTAAGAAATTTTTCATATGATTAGATTAACCTGATGTACGAATGTTAGGCTAAATTAGGAAATGACGGTCTAATAAGATAACTACCTTGTTAATAAATAGGTTTATCCATTATTTTAGTCTTCCAATAAGCAAAAATTACCTATGAAGTGGTTGATTCTCTTGGGCGTTTTGGTCGGTGGATTACATCCTTTCCACTTGAGTGTTTCTGAGATAAATGAAAACAAAGAGGCCAATACCCTTGAAATTTCGATGAGATTATTTATTGATGATATGGAGGAGGGATTGAAAGAAGCAGGATATGGCGGTGTCAAACTTGGATCCAATGGGCCAGCTGGAAATAGTTCCGCTTTACTCTACAAATACATACAGGATAATTTTGAACTCAAGGTGAATGACGAAGCCGTTGCGTTTAATTTCCTCGGCGCGGAATATGAGTTTAGCAATGTTATGTGGTGTTACCTAGAGGTAGAAAACGTCAAGGACATTAAGAAAATTGGGGTTCGAAATCACATCTTAACCGAGGTCTTCTCCGATCAGCAAAATATTGTCCACGTCCGTAAAGAAGGAAAGCTCCAAAGTCTTCGCCTTAGAAAAGGGAATGACCAAGGAGAACTGACATATTAGACTTGCCCGGTACTTATTAATATCTATGAAAGACCTGATCTGGTGGAATGAATTAAGAAATGGCAAGCAAGAAGCCCTTTCCCTCATCTACCATGAACATATAGCGCTACTGATCAATTATGGAAGGAAATTCTCCCGTGATGACCAATTGGTTGAAGATGCAGTTCACGACTTATTTGTGGATCTGTGGCAGCGGCATGATAGACTAGGAGAAACAGATTCTGTTATCCGATACCTCCTTGGATCGCTCAGAAGAAGAATCATCAGACAGGATCAGAAAAAGAAAAAACACATCCACCAGGACCTCGATCCAGATCTCTACGACTTCAAAGTAGATTTTGATGTAGAACAATTGATTGTGTCAGAGGAAATGACCGAAGAAAGAAGCCTCAAATTGAAGAAGGGCTTAGAAGGACTGAGCAAAAGACAAAAGGAGGCCATTTACCTTAGGTTTCAATCGGAAATGGACTATGATCAAGTAGCAGAAATCATGGATATAAACTATCAATCAGCTAGAAATCTAGTTCATCAGGCCATCAAAAACCTTCGTAAGAATATCCAGGCCTTGATTATTATGCTTTTGGCTAGCCTGGCCCTAAATTTTTATTTGACAAATTGAGTACAAAGAGAATTCCTCCTGCTTACAGGGGTGATTAACTCATAATATAGCTGAATGGATAAATACCTTACTTTTGAAATAGAAGACTTCGTAGCAGATGAGCAATTCTGCAGATGGATTCTCTACCCCGAGGGGGAAGAAGGGAAGGTTTTTGAGCGCCTGCTCGAATCCTATCCAGAAAAAGCTCCCTTGCTTGCTGAAGCTCGGAGACTGCTTGAAGGCCTGAAGGTGACGGAAGAAGAAGTCAAGCCTTCACAAATATCTAATCTATGGGCAAGAATTGAGGGAAGTATTGCGGATCAGCAAGCGTCTATTCGCCCGCTACAAGCAGAACAAAGCCCCGAATCCCTTGAAACGAAGGAGGGTAATCCCAAAGTTGTTCCTTTCTGGAATCCAGCTAGAATTGCGTTGGGGATAGCCGCAGCCTTGGCCCTCATCGTGGCCATTTACTTAGGAACCAGACCTTCTGACCTGATTCAGTATGCGAATGCCAACGGAGCTCCTGCTATGAAGGTAGAACTGCCAGATGGTTCTACTGCCTTTCTAAATGCTGCTTCCACCCTTGCCTATTCAAGATCTGAATGGGAAAATGGGAGTCGTGACTTGAAGATTGAAGGAGAAGTTCAATTCTCTGTCGTCAAGAACAAAGGAACTTTCTCTGTCCAATCACCTAAAGGAACGGTTACTGTACTCGGTACGGAATTCAATGTCTTTGACAGAAAAGATAAGTTGGAAGTAAAGTGCTTTACTGGAAAGGTGAAGGTGGAAAGAGAGGGAATGGATGAGAAGATCCTCCTTCCTAAAAAGAAGACCAATTTCCACTTGGGAGACTCTGAACTGAAAATAGAAGAACTCTCCTTTGAATCAGAAGTAGAAAGGGCGTGGACGGAAGGAATATTTTCTTATGACAATGTTCCTGTGCTAGAGGTATTTGAGGAAGTCGCTCGACAGTATGGCCTCGAATTGGAAATGAAAGTAGATCCTGGTAAGAATACATTTCAAGGCTATTTCGAGCGAAATAGCCTTGAAAAAACAAAAGAATCCTTGGACTTTGCCCTCAAGAATGATTTCAAGATTACTTTTGAAACAAATAAACTGATTGTAGAATAGGACGAGATTTACAGAGAAGTCAGGCGCACGTATGAGGATCCGGTACTACATCATCTTAGGATGTCTCTTACTTATACTAGGTAAAAACCCTGCTTTTGGGCAGGGGAGGGAAGTCATTGATGTTTCTTACCAAAACCAACCTCTTGTAGAAGTGTTAGATGAGTGGTCAGAAAGGTATGGCTTGACCTTTATGTACAATCCATACGCTTTTGAAGGCATCCAACTCACAGGAAAAATTCGCGCCAATGAACTCAAAGGGGCTATCAAGCAGCTATTCTCAAACGTCCCTATTGACTTCCACTTCTCTGCTGAAAAGACAATTCTTTTAAGAAAGAGCCAGACCAAAAAAATCCTCTCCTTTATCAATATCATAGGGAGAGTGCGAGATCAAGAAACTGGTACAAACCTTTCCTATGCCACCCTTTTCGTTCCCAATTCACGTTTTGGGACCACTGCAGAGGAAGATGGCTCATTTTCTCTTAGAATACCTGATAGCCTCTCCAAAAAGAAGCTTATTTGTCGATACTTGGGATACAAAGCTCAGGAATTGTCGCTGACATCTGGAGATTTTTTAGATATCCGCTTGGAGCAGGACGAGCAGACCATGGAAGTGGTTGAAATTGAGGAGGAATTAGATCATATGCTGTCTGGGATGGATTTGGGTACCTACAAACTGCTCAACTTCTCTCCTACAGATCAATTGCTGGGGATGAATGATCCAACAAGAATGATTCAATACCTACCCGGTGTAAATTCCAAAAGTGAATCACTGGCAGAACTTAGCGTTAGGGGAGGTCAGAGGGATGAAAACCTTATTTTATTGGATGACATTACCTTGTTTCATGTAGATCATGTTCAGGGGATATTTTCTGTATTTAATCCAAATGCCGTTAGTGGGTTTACCTTTTATCAAACTGATTTTCCCATTGAGTATGATGGGAGGACTTCCAGTATTCTGGCTATTCAGGGGCAAAGAGGGGATACTTCACGGGCTTCCTTGGACATTTCTCTTGATTTATATGCACCACGTGCAAGTTTGTCCTTGCCTTTGGGGGATAAGGTCCAACTATTCGTAGCTGCCAGAAGGGCGAGTTCTCATTTCTTGGACAGAGACTTGATCAAGATATCGGGTAGGAAATCGGATACTGTACTTGCAGGATCCACATTGAGTCCCCTTGAAGAGGCTAATGCTGAGAATGTTCCGGTTCCCTTTTCCAAATTCTACGATATTTTTGGAAAGCTATCCATTCAACCTACCAAAAGGTCTTCACTTGATATTTCTTATTTCTATAGTCAGGATTTTGTAGACTACACAGGTGCGCCTGACATGGATGGAGATAAGCCAAGTCAATATTTTAACCGACCTAAACGTTCGACAGACCTCGACACCCTTCCACGCCCACGTAAATTGGAAATAGACCGGTATGAAAGCAATTGGGTAAACAGAGGGCTAAGTGCTTCCTTTCAGCTTGACCTCAATGAAAAGGGGGCTTACAACAGAACCTTCGCTTTTGCAAGCGGCTTTGAAAGGAACTATGTCTATGAATTAGAATCCCCCAGCCAAATGCCCATATTTAGCTTTACGGAGAGAAACAGCATTTCCTACAGAGGGATTGGCAACCATACCAAGTTAAAACTTGATTTGCATGATCTTGACATGGGGTTCACCCTGAAACACTATGATGTAGCCTACGCTCCGGTTATCAGACAGCGCAATATTGCGGATCCAAATTATTACCGACATCTTGCCTCCTCATTAGTCGGAGAAGTTTACGCTGCTGCCACCCTACGATTTGAAAATAGCCTTCGCATAAAAGCAGGTCTTCATGAGACCTATTTAGCCATTAGAAAGGAATGGCTTCATTCACCCAGAATAGCAGCCTCCTACAGCCCTAATCGGAATCTGACACTCTCAGCCTCAGCTGGTAGGTACAACCAGTATGTTCGAGAAGTCCAACAACTTTCCCCTTATACCCAGGCAGGTTCTTTCTGGGCTTTCTCTAACAATGGGAATATCCCTGTTTCCAATTCTACACATGTCAGCTTGGGCGGCAAATGGCGAAAAGAAAGATTATCCCTCAGTGTCGAAGGTTATCTCAAGTATACCAATGGCATCATAACCAACTCTATTACTGCAGATCTGGATCCAGGGGAAGGTATCTTTATTTCTCCACAATTTCATGAGGGAAAGGCATACGCAAGAGGTATAGATGTAACAGCTTTGTATGAGGGTGATAGGTTTGAGGCTTGGATTTCTTATACCCTGAGTAAACTCGAATATTCGTTTGATTTTATTGCCAAAGGCGCCTCTTATCTCCCCCCGGAAGATCAAAGACATTCCCTTAAATTCAATACCTCCTTTGACTTGGGCCCATTTAAGGCCTCAGCAAGTTATGTCTTCGGCTCCGGCCAACGGTATTATGTACTAAGTGATTCCTTATTTGAAGCTCAAATAAGAGGCGACAATGCTTTTATTGCCACAGAACTAGAAAAATTAAGGGACTACTCAAGGATAGACCTTGCCCTGAATTATTCTCTGGTCGGGCAACTTGGTAGAAGGCGTATCTTCACGGATGTAGGATTAACCGTGTACAACCTCCTCAATACGACCAATATTTCCTATAAACAATATCTTTTCGATCCTACGGAAGGATTGGGAAGAATCGACGTAGCAGGAGCAGAGATTCCTTTGTTGGGATTTACCCCTAACCTTAGCATTAGGTGGCGATTTTAAGGATGTGCAATCCGTAAGGCCTCTTTGCTGTGTTGGCTCCTTTCCATTTGTTTAAATCGCATAGGGCTAAAGCCAGTTTCTCTCTTGAAGGATTTACAGAAATGCTCATAAGTGTTGAAGCCGCACTCAAAAGCCACATGTTGTAAGTTGGGATAGTCCAAAATAAGACTTTGCGCCTGTTTGATTCTTTCCTTCTGGATATAGGACACCGGACTCATCCCTATGATTTCCTTAAACTTATTGAAGAAGCTTGTTTTTCCGAGTTCTGAAACACGGGCTAGCTCGTCTATGGTGAGTTTATTCTTGAGATTGTTTTTGATGTATAAAAGGACACGTTGAATGTGAGGATTAGAGATATTCTCATAGCAGTTGTCTAACAAAAGATACCTTCCTTCCGTTTGGAAAATCCTAAGAATCAATTCTTTTAATACCAAAGTGTTAATCATTTCATCTGCTCTCCCATTCGCATAATACTGGTAGGTATATAGTCTCTTAAAGCAGGAAATCGTAGCCTGATCGTTAGAGAAAAAATACCTTGATTGTTGTGAGGAGGAAGGGGGAATGAGCGGCAAGGGCTCATGCTGATGATCCATGATTTCTTGGGTGTAAGCATCTAAAAAATCAGGAGAAATATCCAACACCAAGCATCTTGTAGGATTGGTAAAAGATGCATTGGGTATATCAATATAGTGTGGAATATGCTTTTGAGGAATAAAAAGGGTGCCTGGGAAAAACTCAAATTTCAAATCACCTGCTGTAATTGTCTTTTGCCCTGAAAGCATCAGGGTGATCATATTTTTTTCAAAATAGAATTTGACGCCTCGGCATGGGGTATTTGTCTCGTAAACGGAGAGTTTTCCAAATTCAAGAGGATAATCTGTTCCCCTTTCGACAAATTTTTCGCCATGATAGAAGGATTTTGTAGAATAATTCATCTTTTGTAGAGAATAGTATATGAATTGATACAAAAATGGAGTATTTGGTCTATAATTCAAAAATTAAGGAAAATATGCCATAAATGGATAAGATTTGGTGATTAAGTTGATATATCTCAAAATTTTAATTCAACTTTTATGGACTCCTACTCTTGCACCGTTAACGGGGCTCAGCTTCCTGTGTCCCAAACCTTCCCTATCCATAATCCTGCAACGGGTGAATTGCTTGGCCATGCACCTATTTCATCTAAGGCTGATGTAGATGAAGCTGTGAGGATCGCCCGTGCTGCACAACCTGCTTGGGCTGCCAAATCTGATGAAGAGCGAAAGCAAATCCTGATGAATGTTTCTGAGGTCTTGGTCAATCATACTGATTACCTAGCTGCTTGGATCACCAAGGAACAGGGAAAACCCTTTGCAGGGCCTGGTTCTATGTTTGAAATGCAGGCCTGTGTAGGCTGGACTCAGGTTCCGGCTTCACTCGATTTGCCAGTCGAGGTGGTTTTTGAAGACGAAAGCCGTCGTGATGAACTTCATAGAAAACCGCTAGGGGTGGTAGGGGCCATAGCTCCTTGGAATTGGCCGCTGATGATCGCAATATGGCAAATCGTCCCTTCTCTTAGAGCTGGAAATACCGTAGTGATTAAGCCCTCCGAATACACACCTATCGGAACCTTGGAAATGGTTAGACTCATGAACACGGTTCTCCCAGCTGGGGTGTTGAATACAATATCGGGGGGAGGAGAAGTAGGTGCTATGCTGGTAGAAAATGAAGATGTAGACAAAATTATGTTTACAGGTTCTGCCAAAACCGCTCGAAAAATCATTGAATCCTCCAAAGGTAACATGGCACGTCTCACCCTGGAGTGTGGAGGAAATGATCCTGCCATCATCCTTCCAGGTACTGAAATTGACTCTAAAGCAGGGGACTTATTTTGGGGTGCTTTTATAAACATGGGCCAAACCTGTGCCTGTGCAAAGCGCCTTTACGTGCATGAGTCTGATGCAGACCGTGTTATCCAGCAACTCAGTACCCTTGCTCAACAAATGCCTATGGGGAATGGTCAAGACGAAGGAGTCGTGTTGGGGCCAGTGCAAAATGAAATGCAATTCAACAAGGTGAAAGAACTGGTAGAAGATGCCAAAGCCAATGGCGCCCAGGTTCACACAGGTGGAGCTCCCATGAATGGGAAAGGGTATTTCTACCCAATCACCCTCGTTTCCAATATTGACAATGGTTCTAGGCTAGTAGATGAAGAACAATTTGGGCCTGTCCTTCCTATCATTACTTACAAGTCATTAGACGAGGCCATTTCAAAGGCTAACGACAGCAAAACAGGGCTCGGGGCTTCCGTTTGGGGAGATGACCTTACCGAAGCAGCCAAGGTGGCTGGAAAAATTCAGTCGGGAACTGTTTGGATCAACCAGCACGGCGCCATTCATCCTATGGTTCCTTTTGGAGGAATGAAAGAGTCTGGCTATGGGGTAGAATTTGGTGTAGAGGGACTCAAAGCCGTTACACAACCTCAGGTCATTAGCATTAAAAAAGCCAACGTTTCCGCCTCCTAATCCATTCCATCACCTCAAAAACTAAATAAACATGACATTCGATTATATCATCATTGGAGCTGGATCAGCAGGTTGCGTTCTGGCCAATAGATTATCTGAAGATCCTTCAGTAAAGGTTCTGCTCCTCGAAGCTGGTTCTCCTGACAATGACCCCAACATCCATGCACCCGCCGGTTGGCCAGCCACTTGGCAAACGGAAAGAGATTGGGCTTACATGACCGTTCCCCAGCAACATGCCGGCAATACTCCAAGGTATTGGCCAAGGGGAAAGACACTAGGGGGCAGTAGCTCTATCAATGGAATGATCTACATACGTGGCCATCATACTGACTATGATAATTGGGCCTATTTGGGCTGTCAGGGATGGGATTATGAAAGTGTCCTTCCTTATTTCAAGAAGTCTGAGCACTACGAAAAGGGAGCAAGTCATGAACATGGAGTAGGAGGCCCCTTGCACGTAACAAGCATTAAACATCCCAATCCCATTTCAACTGTTGCTATTGAAGCTTGTAAAGAACTGGGCTTACCTCAAACGACTGATTTCAATAAGGATATTTGGGGAGCTGGGATGAACGAACTGACTGTCACCCCTCATGGGGAAAGGTGTTCTACGGCCAAAGCATTTCTGGTACCAGCCCTTGATCGTCCCAACCTAGAAGTCCAGACACTGGCTGCTGCCCAAAAATTGATCATGGAAGGCAATCAGTGTAAAGGGGTAGCTTACAAAAAAGAAGGAGAAGTGATGCAAGCTCATGCTTCAAAAGAGGTGATTTTATCGGCAGGTGCTATTGGTTCCCCTCAATTATTGTTATTATCAGGAATAGGTAATGCTGAGGATCTGAAGGCCCATGGCATTGAATCCATAGTTGATTTACCAGGAGTAGGGCAAAATTTACATGACCACCTATTGGTCAGTGTAATCTTTGAGGCGAGTCAGCCCATTCCTCCTCCTCAGGCGAATTTGCTTGAAGCACAGCTCTTTTGGAAAAGTAGGGAAGGAATGATTGTTCCGGATCTGCAGCCCCTCTTTATGGGATTGCCTTATTATTCTCCCGGATTTGAGGGCCCAGAAAATGCCTTCACTCTTTGTGCAGGTCTTATCAGGCCAGTGAGTAGGGGAGAGCTGAAATTGAATTCTTCGAATCCAGATGATGCTCCTTATCTTGATCCTAATTATCTGGGCGAAAAGGCAGATTTTGATGCACTTTTTGAGGCAGTCAAACTTTGCCAGAAATTGGGCTATACTACAGCTATGAAGGACTGGATGAAAGAAGAGGTACTGCCTGGAAAGGACGCTTCTGATGATCAAATAGGAGAATATATTCGCCAATCCTGTGGAACATATCATCATATGGTGGGGACCTGTAAAATGGGAATCGATAGCATGGCGGTAGTTGATCCTGAATTGAAGGTCCATGGTGTAGCAGGATTAAGAGTGGCGGACGCCTCCATTATGCCTGCCATTACCTCTGGAAATACAAATGCGCCTTCCATTATGATTGGGGAAAAGGCTGCGGATATGATTAAAAATGCTACTCGTTAATGTATAATCAGAAGATTGAATCAATGGAATTGAGCAATCTGAGAGCCCTTCAAGATGAAAGGCTCTCAGCAATGCTCATGAGGCTTTATGATAAGGTGCCTTTTTATCGAAAGAAATTTGATGAGATCGGTATCCATCCACACGATATCAAAGGAGTGGAAGACCTTCACAAATTGCCTTTTACCTATAAAAATGACCTTCGTGATCATTATCCCTATGGCCTATTTGCAGAGCCTATGGATCAGGTTAGAAGAATACATGCCTCAAGCGGCACAACAGGTAAGCCCACTGTCGTTGGATATACGCAAAACGATTTAGAGGTATTCGATGAAGTGGTTGCTCGTTCACTGTATTGTGCAGGAGCCCGTCCAGGAATGAAATTGCACAATGCCTATGGATATGGTTTGTTTACCGGAGGCCTTGGTATGCATGGAGGGGCAACTAAATTAGGAATGGCCGTGATCCCCGTTTCAGGAGGGATGACAGAGCGGCAAATCACCATTCTCAAGGATTTTAAGCCTGAAGTCATGTGTTGTACCCCTTCCTATGCGCAGACACTTTCAGAAGAGTTTCTGAAAAGAGGGATGAAAACCGACGAACTGGAGGTTAAGTACGCCATATTGGGGGCGGAACCTTGGACGGAAACCATCCGCAAACAGGTCGAAGCTGGCTTAAATGTTCAAGCAACCAATATTTATGGCCTTAGCGAAATCATCGGTCCAGGGGTATCGCAGGAGGATGTAGAAGAACGAGGAAGCGGAAGCTATATTTGGGAGGATCACTTTTTTCCTGAAGTTG
>JBCBVV010000058.1:0-39350 GCA_039817415.1 Bacteroidota bacterium | reverse complement strand
GGCATACTCATCTCCAAGCTCAAGGAAGGTTTTAAACAAGCAGAAGATTATTATGATCTCGTGATCGATGATAAGTCTAGTTCTGTACAAATCACTGGCTCTTCGCCTAGAGGTATATTTTATGGTATTCAGCATCTCCTCCACAATTGGATTCCTACAGCCAATAAAAAGGAAATGAAGTTTCTCTCGTATACAGATCCTCTTCCTAGGTTAAGCTTCAAATCACCTATGGCGTATAGAGGATTACACTTGGATGTAGCTAGAAACTTCCAGAAAAAGGAGTCTGTCCTTAAACTTCTTGATTTAATGGCCTATAATCGGTTGAATAAGCTCCATTTGCACTTGACAGAGGATGAAGGATGGAGAATTGAAATTGATGCCTTCCCCGAATTAACTGAAATCGGTGCCTACCGCAAACACGGGAAAAAAGATGATAATGTCGTTCACCCAGCTTATGGATCAGGTGCCTTCGGAGATCCCGAAACTTCATGGGGATCAGGCTTTTATACTAAGGAAGACTTTAAAGAAATCTTGACCTACGCCAAAGAAAGATACATCGATGTGATCCCCGAAGTCAATTTCCCTGGACATGCTAGAGCTGCCATCAAGTCCATGAACGCCCGGAGAGAACGATTATTGAAGGAAGGGAAAAACGAAGAAGCCGATAAGTACTGGTTAATAGATGCTGATGATACGTCAGAATACATCTCCGCACAGCGCTACGATGACAATGTAACCTGCGTGTGTAAGGAATCCGTCTACGACTTTTATGAAATCGTCCTAGACGAAATCATCGAGATGTATAAGGAAGTGGATGCCAACTTAGAGATTGTTCATACAGGTGGAGATGAAATTCCAAAGGGTGCATGGGAAGGTTCTCCTATTTGCAAAGATTTTCTGAAACAGCATCCTGAGGTCAAAGATGCACCCGACCTGAACAATTACTTCCATAGACGTCTCGCCAAGATGTTCGCAGACAGAAACCTTCAATTAGCAGGTTGGGAAGAGATTGCCATGAATCCTGGTGGAAAAGTCAACCCAGAATTCGTAAAGGATAATTTCCTTCCCTACGTATGGAACAGTCTATGGGGCGCACAAGACCTTGGAAACAGAATGGCCAATGCAGGTTATCCCGTCATCTTGTGTAATGTTACCAACTTATACTTTGATCTGGCCTACAACAATGATCCCGAAGAACCAGGCTTGTATTGGGCAGGATTTGTGGACACGAAGGATGCGTTTGACTTCGATCCTTTTGACATCTTAAGCTCAACAAAGGAAGATCCTTTTGGGAAGAAGTTTGATCCCAAAACTGACTTTCGTGGCATGCAAAGGTTGTTACCAAAGGCCAAAGAGAATATCATAGGAATTCAAGGGCAATTATGGGCAGAGACAGTAGAAGGACCTGATATGATGGAGTACTACCTTCTCCCCAAATTATTCGGATTGGCACATGTCGCCTGGCCTTTAAAATATCCAGAATACTCTTTTACCCAAAAAGGCTTAGGTAGGATACTCAAAATGCCGAAAGTGGATTGGAACCTCATGGCATCCAACATCGGATATATGGAGTTCCCAATTCTTGACGAACTGCATGGAGGATATAATTACCGTATTCCAAGACCGGGGGCGATGATTCAGAACGATAGCCTATTCGCCAACATGAGTTATCCTGGTTTTACCCTTCGATATAGCACAGATGGCGATGAGCCAACAGCAGATTCCCCCATTTACAATGAACCTAAACCCATAAGTGCTGAAGGTAAAGTTGGAGTCCGAGCCTTCAATAGGTTAGGAAGAGGAGGAAGAACAGCCTGGGTAGAAAAGAAGTAATTCTGCCTGCGAGATAACAAATATTCAAAAGCGTCATACCCATGAGGTATGGCGCTTTTGATATGGAAACCTACTGACGCTTGAGTGTAAGCGTCCATTTTGTGTTAAAATCAGCTTCCGTTGGATTAGCAAATCTGCTGTAATGCGTAGGACCGCCCTTTACAAAGAAATGAGTGGTCCAAACCATAGTATTCCTGGATCGCTCCTCAATTTGCAGGTACAAATCACATTCGAATAGCTCGTTGCACAGGAGATTCTTCAAAATAACCCTCGTACGATCTTCATCCGTTACCAACAAAGTCGAAATGGAAAAGCCCTGCCCCTGGAAATTCGTGTAGCTCATGTCAATTACTTTGGTTCCTCCTAGGTCGAAGGCTTCATCAGGTGAAATCATGATCTCCCCTGCATCAGTCAGGTCTTCAAATTTATCTGTACTGCCATCTTTTAATATGCTCCAGCGCTCAGATTTTTCGATGATCCATTCTCCTTCCATTTGCGTGAGCATCCTATTGGCTCGATCAATTTTGGTACAGGAGAAAAGGCAGCAAACAAGGGGCAATACGATATATAAAATTCTCATGATGGTTATTTCTTTGACAGGAAAGGGGTAAACTCGATGCCAATCACAAAGCGAGATCCCGTGAAGAATCCAGCCTTAACGGAATTATCTTCCTCCAAGAATTGGATGGGTTCCTCCACCCACATTTGCATGTCTCTTGGAAAATCAGTTGGAGGGAAGTGATTCGTCTCTGTTTGCAAAAAGCCAATATCATACTTACTGCTCTCCAAAAAGGAATTGATGGGCAGGGAATATCGGGCTGTTAAGGCCACACCGCCAAGTCTCAAACTTACTTGTGGACCATAATGAAGCTCTACATTAGATGACCAATACAATCCATTGAGTTTATACTCTGGGGTAATGGACCGAGAACCGTCCTGATAGATCGTGGAATAGGTCAACAGCATCGACCTAATGTATCCCGTGACATGTAATTCTGCAGAAAGAATCGACTTGAGTTGCGCCCCTACACTTATCCCAAAAGTCCAGTCTCTTATTCTCAAGTCGACTTCATGTTGAAGATCATCAACCCAAGTCGCTGTATTGACATGATGTTTTTGGCCGCGACTCAGGATAAAATTAGAGGTGAATCCCAATGGCTTGTCCATACCCGACATGAACCGAATACCTATCCCAAAATTTGGATGAGCAAATTCATTTCCCGTCAAGGTTTCATAAGGAACAGCCAAGCTATTCTCAAAATAAGAGTTGAAGCTGTTATAAAAGCTATTGATTTCGGAGGCATCTATGGTCGCAAAATCGTAATCAGCATACAGGTAAGGCAAAAACACTTCTTGAGCAAAGGTGAAGGACATGCTCCATGAAGTCAGCATGGCGCATAACACAGAGGTCAATCGTTTCATAGCTTGATAAAAATATCACTTTGAGGCTTTTTTCAAAGTGATATCAGTCCAAAATATTGCCTTGAGAGCTCTTGAAGCTACAATCTAGTATCTAATTTCTTGACCATGGCCTCTTTCCAACTGGCAAAAGTATCTGCCATGATATGCTTACGAGCCTCCTTTACCAACCACAGAAAGAAATGCAAGTTATGGATACTGGCAATGGTGAAGGCGAGGTATTCCTGAGCCTTAAAAAGGTGTCTAAGATATGCTTTGGAGTAATGTTGATCTAGCAAACAATCACTATCGGGATCAATGGGAGTGAAGTCATTTTCGTATTTCTTATTTTTCATGTTACGAATACCCTCACGTGTATAAATCAAGCCATGTCGAGCATTTCTGGTAGGCAATACACAGTCAAACATATCCACTCCCAATGAGATACATTCTAGCAAATTGACAGGTGTTCCAACCCCCATAAGGTATCTGGGTTTGTCCTGAGGAAGAATGCGACAAGAAAGGTCCGTCAACTCATACATAATGTCATGCGGCTCTCCTACTGATAAGCCTCCAATGGCATTCCCAGGTTGATCCAAACTCGCCACAAACTCTGTTGATTCTGTTCTGAGGTCTTTGTAAGCCCCTCCCTGGACGATAGGAAAGAGGTTTTGATCATAGCCATATAAGGGCTCCTGCTTGTCAAAATGCGCTTTACAACGCTTCGCCCAGCGATGAGTCATGTGCATGGACTGTTTGGCATAATCATATTCACATGGATAAGGGGGGCACTCATCTAGCACCATGATAATATCCGCTCCTATTTGCCTTTCAATATCTACAACCGATTCGGGAGTAAACAAATGTTTAGATCCATCAATATGGTTGGAAAATGTTACCCCTTCTTCAGTAATTTTCCTATTAGCTGCTAAGGAATACACCTGGTACCCTCCACTATCGGTTAGAATAGGACGGTCCCAGCCAATAAACTTATGCAATCCACCAGCTCCCTCAAGAATCTCTGTTCCTGGTCTGAGAAAGAGATGGTAGGTATTTCCAAGGATAATCTCCGCCTTCACATGCTCTGTTAAGTCTTGTTGAGAAAGTGCTTTTACACTTCCTACCGTCCCTACAGGCATAAAAATCGGCGTTTCAATGATGCCGTGATCCGTCTCAATCTTTCCTGCTCTGGCAGAACTTTTACTATCGGTATGCTGAAGCGTATATTTTAATTGCATTGTATTAATTTGGCCTTCAAAATTATAACCGGGCTGGTTAGCAAACAAACCGAAGCCTTTTCAACAATTCTGTCTTTTTATGCCGAACCGGCAATCTATCATCGTAGAAGTCAAAGGAGAAACACTTGAACTTCTTCCCGAGCGAGCCATTTGGTGGCCCGCTCAAAAAAGTCTATTGATTGCAGATTTACACCTTGGAAAGTCTGGTCATTTCCGATCCCACGGCATTGCCATCCCCGCCAAAGTCAATCAAACAGACCTGAAAAAGCTTCGATTCCTTATTGATAGGCTAGCACTAGATACCATTTATTTTCTTGGGGACTTGTTTCATTCTTCTTACAACAAAGAATGGGAAGCCTTTGTGGCCTTATTGACAGAAAAGAAAAAAAGATATGTGCTAGTCAAAGGAAACCATGATATCCTGAAGGAAGAAAAGTATCGTGAGGCAGGGCTAGAACTCGTTCCACAGGGATGTGAGGTAGGACCATTTTATCTGTCTCATGAACCCATGGAGGTATATCCAAGCAAAAAATATCCCCTTGTAGGTCATATTCATCCAGGGCTAAGATTAGTCGGAAATGGTCGTCAAAAGTTGTCACTCCCAGCCTTTGCTTTCGGTCAAAAAGAGGGAATCTTACCCGCCTTTGGAACCTTTACGGGCCTATACATACTTGAACCGGAAGAAGAGGATCAATTGTTTGTGGTGGCAGAAAGGAGTGTGATTCGGGTGGGTTAATCTATGCTTTCCTCATAGCCTTTATCAGCAGGAAGGTTGCTCCAGCGAGCGGCTTCATTGGCCAATTCATCACAGCGCTCATTACCTGGAATTCCTGCATGGCCCTTAACCCATTTTAACCTCACTCGATGTTTTCTGTAAATGGGGAGAAACCGCTTCCAAAGATCAGGATTCTTCTTGTCTTTGAAATTCTTTTTTTCCCATCCGAAGACCCATCCTTTTTCAACCGCCTGCTGCACATAGCGTGAATCCGTATACACTTCAACTTCGAGATTGTCCTTCTTTAGGGCCTCTAGACCTACAATAACAGCTAACAATTCCATCCTATTGTTGGTGGTGAGCCTGTATCCAGCTGACAGTTCTTTTGTGTGTTTGCCTGCGCTTAATACAACCCCGTATCCACCTGGACCTGGATTACCCAGCGAGGAACCATCTGTATACATGATCACTTTCATGGGCTAAAGGTAGGTTTTTCCCATAACTTAATCCAAGGATAAGAAAAGTGAAAAGCCGCTAGATTTTGGTCGAAAAAGTAGGGAAATAACAAAATAAGCCCTCTCAAAAAGGAAGTTGGTGAAGAAAAGAAGTAAAATATCTAGAAATTTACTAACTTGAATATTCCGAAAGTTAATGTGCGTAAGGACCTGAAATTCCCGCTCGCAGGGCATTTTATGTTTTGAACAAATCATTAACAATAACATGATGGCATTGAAAAAAGCTGTTTTTGCCTTCTTACTATTTGGCATGATCGGTTTACCCTCTCTTTCGGCTCAGGCTGAATATGGAGATGCGTCCTATTATGCAGACAAATACCACCTAAGAAGTAAAACAGCCAGTGGAGAATTATACGACAAGTATAAGTTTACAGCTGCGCACCGTACCCTCCCCTTCGGAACTTATCTCAAAGTACAAAATCTAGATAACGGCAAGACTGTCACGGTTAGGGTCAATGACAGAGGACCTTTTAAGAAGGGAAGAATTGTTGATTTGTCTAGGGCCGCAGCCGAACAGGTAGGCATGGTCCGAGCCGGCTTGGCTAAGGTCAAAATAGAAGTGATCAAATCTGGAGGGGAAAGTCAAACTAGAGCACAAGCTGCTAGAAGGACAACTTCCTCCAAAAGACCTGAGGCAGTTACACTTTCTGTTCCTAGGGAATCTCCATCAGGACATGGAGATCTATCAAAACTCCCGCTCAGGGATCATACAGGTGCCTTGGTTGGACAGGGCGCGTCTTCCTCTCCTGCTCCTGTCATTGTTTCCTCCAATCCTGGTTCACTGGACAACACAGGCAATGCTGGTAGAAGAGTGGTTTCAGCCAATCCAGCGCTGGATGAAGCTTATAAATATACCCCTTCTGTTTTCCGTATGATCGCCATCAAGGAAAACGTCAGTGGATTTGCGGTTCAGCTGGGTGCCTTCTACAGCTATTACAGGTTAATGGAAGGATTAAGTGAAATCAATGGAAAAGGCATCAACAATACCTTAGTCCAAAGTGGCCTCAAAGATGGGAAGCCAATCTTCCGTATTCTAGCGGGACCTTACGGCAGCAAAGGGGAAGCCGACCAGGCAAGAAGAAGCCTCACATCCAAAGGCCTGAAAGGTATTACGGTCAATATGCAGGCTTTGAATTAATCGCTAATTTCATAAAAAAATCATATATTAAAGAAGAGAGGGTCAACCTCTCTTCTCTTTTCAGCGTAAAGAAGTTAGACCTCCTATTTTTGGCACGAAAGTAGGTTTATTTTGGTTATTTACGGTAACAATACCAGATATGGGGTCACTCATCAACTACTCGGCCATGAACAAACTGATCAGTTGCTTGCTGATTGGTTCGTTGCCCCTCACACCCAAAGCCCAAGATCTTGTCATTGAGGACTTCTTCCCAACAGAAGATAGTCGGCATAAGAATGCAATCAGTGCACAAGCCAGGTTATACTGTGATGGAGAGACGATCTCTCTCAATGTGTTCGTTCGAGATACCGATCTCCAGCTATCTGACATCAACAGACAATCAGACCAGGTTCGTATCTGGCTAGCTCTTCCCAAAGAAGCCTATCCAGAAAAGTTTGATTATCAGCTACACCCCAATTATATCATGGCTCCTGGATACTCCAAGGCCGATAAAACGCGAATCTTTTCTACCTCCTCCTCAGACCTACCTGATACTGAACCTCTCAACTTAGAAGACCTCTTTGAGGCATCTGATTATCCCATGAATTTTAGGGGAGAAACTGATACCAGCGGACTTCCCCCTAGACCACAACTGAGCGAACATTACCTGCCTTATGGCCTTGTAGGCTACTCTTTTTTTCCTGATAACCGGGAAATAGAATGGGTAAATGAAGGTGATATGGAAGCCCTTGAAAACATATTTGATCTGCGCTTTGCTTATTTACCCGATAGCATTCAATATGTAGCAGAACCTTCAGAAAGAGGAGATGGATATATCCTCGATATTTCGTTCCCTCCAGCTGCATTGGGTTTTGTACAGCTTCCAAAAATGAATCACATTCAACTTTTGATTGAAATTTTGGATGCGGAAAAGGGTAAGGAAGCTGAAGTTGTCCTGACAAGCTCTGAAAATAGAATTGAAGAGATTCCTTCGACCTTTAACAGCGTTCACTTTCAAGAACCCCTCCGTACGAATTTCTCTTCCATACCTGATCAGGTATTCTACCAAACAAGCTTTTATCCCACTTGTGTCATGGCTGACTCCAACTGGGTGTCGACTTCATTAGATGTGGATGCACTGGTCTTCCAACCTAGGAAGACAAGCGAGTCTCTAACAGAACTAAAGTTTTATCGCCAAAACCTTGAATATCTAGAACAACAATACCTCAATACAGCGGTAGAAACTCTGCGAGTCCAGCTTGATTTTGTGAATCAGTTTCCTCGTCAAAAAGAATACACCTTGGTCAATGGGCAAACACTTAGCAACGAAAAAACAGCCTATCCCCTACCCGATCGAAATGATCTCCCCTCAGGCTTATTTGCCTTTCCTGATGGGGGAATCGGAATTATTCAAAGAAACTCCATTCCCGTTGATCCCTTTGGCTGGTCCAATTGCCAAACTTGCCTCGAAGAAAAGGTGAGTATTCACCGAATTGATCCTTCAGGACAATACGAGTTGTTAAGAATTTTCCAAGGAGAAGGAGAATTCGCCTATTGCAAGGTAGAAGATCTGAAGTTTGAAGAGTTCTTTCTCGATACCATGGACTGGATTATTGAAGGAAAAATTCTTGTACTGGGCCTAAAACACCGCTATAAAAAACTCAGAAAGCGAGTCAAAGTCTCTTGGAACGACGATGGATTAAATATGAAAGTAGTAGAAGTAGACTAAGGAATCTGATTTATCTCCAAAGTATTTCTACCTTCACAGCATGAAAGAGATTCTCCTGGTGGCAGCGACTTTCGGGGAAACCCAATTGATAAGAAAAGAGCTGTTTGGCACTGAGTCCGAAACCCCATTTCTCCAAAAAGAAGAGAATGGTCAGACTTTCTCCTTGATGCATACTGGCATAGGTATGGTAAACACTGCCTTCCATTTGGGCAGTTATCTCAGTCATCACGAACCTGAGTTGATGATCAATTTTGGGATCGCAGGTAGTTTTGAACCTCATATTTCCCTTGGGGAAGTGGTTGAAATCCGTGAAGATATCTTTGGGGAAATGGGTGCCAATTCTCCGAGAGGCTACCTCGATATGGAGAAATTGGGCTTCTCCATCATGGAGAAAAATGGCCAACGCTACTTCAACCGCTTATCCAATCCCTTTCAATGGCCTCATTCATTAAAAAGTTGTAAAGGCATAACCGTAAATGAGGTAAGTGGAATCGCTTCTCAGATAGCCTTTAGGCAATTCAAATGGGAAGCGGATGTAGAAAGCATGGAATCTGCCGCATTCTTTCAGGCGGCATTGTGGTTTGATATCCCCTTTCTGGCTTTCCGATCGATTTCGAACTATGTTGAGCCTAGAGATAAATCAAAATGGAAAATTGGATTAGCTATTAACAATATGGAAGTATGGCTTCTCAACCAGATCAGAGATAGAGCTTTTAATTCCATTGGTAAATTCGACGAAATCTCATAATTTGGGATTGGAAAAAATATTCTGAATACCCCAAACACCAAGCTCTAAATCCTTTAGATAACGTTCTACACCTTTCTATGACTGCAAAAGAGCGATCTCAACAAACAAGTAGGGTCATTTTAGTTATTGCTAGCATGCTGGTAATAGCGGCCCTGGGTTATTTTGCCTACCAATACTTTTCCCAAAAAGAAGAAAATCGCGAAGACCAGATCAAAATAGATAAGCTTGAAAGTGAAATTCTTGATCTGGAAAGTAAAATACTCGATTTCGAAGTCGTCCGAGATTCCCAACAAGATGACCTTCAAGAACAGGCCTTGGAGCTTACTGAGACCCTGACCAACCTGAAAGAATATCAAAAGCTGTACGACATAGCCAATAAAGAGGCCAAAAAATCCAGTAAAGAATTGGCCATTATGACCAAGCGCCTATCCAATCTGGAAAAAATGGTCAAACAGTATAAGACCCAAATTGATCAGTTGATAGCCGAGAAAGAGATTTTGGAACAACAACTGGACTCAGCCCGTGTCTATGGAGAGGAAATGGAAAATCGATCGGATAGTCTATTGGCTGTTTCCCAGGATCAATCAGACGAAATCATCCGAATTAATCGTCTAGGCTCTGTCCTCAAGACCAATAATTTCCATTACAAATCCCTAAAAGACAACGGAAAGGAAAGAGACAATATCAAGGGCAAAATCCTAAAAAAGCATCAGGCAGCCAATATTGAGATTTGCTTCAATATCCTCGATAATCCCGTTGCATCAAGTGGACAAAGGGACCTTTTCCTTGTCTTAGAAGGCTTGGATGGAAATGTGATTACCAATTCAGAAGATGGATTTAGCGGTTCGTTCTACTACAAAGGGAGAAAGAAAACCTACACATCGAGACATACCCTCAATTATCGTAAGAAGAATGTAGGCGTGTGTATCCCCTTTACCAAAAGCAAGGATTTCAAATACACGAGAGGGCCTGTTTTCGTGAGGGTTTATTCCAGTGATGGGGATCTGATTGGACAGAATCAGTTTGAGGTCAAATAGCCTTTCTTACAAAAAATTTTCTAGATGCTGCCAAATGTGGTTGGCGATGAACTTATGAGTATCCTCTTGCAGGAAATCCTCCCAATCTACATCTCGGTATAGTTGTGAGGACATATCACGCCAAGGGGATGGAATGTAAGCTGCCTGGTTGTTGATCGCCAATTCAAGGAAAAGGGTATCTACCTGTTGACGAGTTTTGTCATCTAGGTTAAGGGGATATAGATCGGCTAGCACGATGGAAGACATCGGGTATTGGGTTCTGGCAATATCTATCATGCCTTGAAGGTTCTCTCGCGTCTCATCCAGGCTTAGACCAGATTCAGGATCAGAAGGGCCATGAGTTAGGACAATTACCTCCATCTTCGAATGAATAACGGTAGGAATTCGCTCTAGCCCCTGATCACTTCGCTCGCCTTCTGCAGCAGCGTTCTCTACATAATAAGGCCATCGCAACGAATCAATTCTCTCCTGTATGAGGTGGGGAAATGCTTTCGTCCTATCGCTTAAACTACTCCCATATGTACAATTTTCACCAAAAAATACAATGCTCTTGATCTGAAAATCTTCGAGCCTGTCTTCCTGCTTACTTCCTTTGGAGGATTGACAGGAGATACAAATCATAAGAATGGTGAAAGCCAGCAAACATATTTTCCGCATAACTATCAAAATAGCGAATCTTCCATCATCAAAAAAAATCCTACTTCACAAAAGTAGGATTTTTCATTTTTCGAAAAACTTATTTTTTGCTATTCTTACCTAAGGTCTACAAACAATTGGTGTAAAAAGCCTCCAATTTCCTCTACCTCGATATAGTACCTTTCTCTCGGGTACTTTTTCAAATCAAGAACAATAGATGAATGTGGGCTGACCTGATATATCTTCTTGCGCATCACAATACGCTTCTGTGTGAGGTCGGTTACCCAAACTCGTACTTCCTGCGGCTCCAATACTTCCAGTTCAATCTCAATCTTCTTTTGTGTTGGAATGGGTTTGGCGTGAATGTAGGTATCTCTTTGTTCGACAGGTTCTGCCATTCTCATATTGGCCCTTTGGCGTGTGCTAGGAAGGGTAAAGTTTGAAACAGGCGAATAAGCCCCATTTACCTCCCCTTCATTGGCCCGGACGCGGAATAGATAACGCTGACCGCCTTTTAACTGAGCCAGCATGATGGCTGGGTCTTTCACCTTCTTGCTGTATACCTGCTTGGCACCTGCAATTTTATACTGAACCTTATAATCGGTAGCTGAGTTGACATCATCCCAAGCCAGCCTTGCTGAGGAAGGTGTCATGTTTGATACCTTGATGTTGCTTGGGCCATTGACCATAGGATCCTGCGTTCCATTTTGTAGGCAACCTTGTGTAAAGAAGGTGCGAGATGTAGAGAAATCGCTTACATCATCACCTACAATGGAGGCTATTTGAACTTCGTATTCGCTACAAGCTCTTAGTTTACCTGCATTGACAAAGTTTCGATTGAACTGACGTGAAATCCATCTGTCGTTTCCGCTTCTTCTTAATCGTACCAAGTAGGCTTTGACACCAGAATTGGCTTCCCATGAAATACGAGCTGATTTATCTGTTACGGTTTCAATTTTAACCGACTTAGGAGATTCTAAAGTAGCGACAGGAACAACCTCTTGCAATCCTCTTGAAGAGAGAATACTATGTCTGAATCCGCCTGGGGCGAACAATGATCTCATTCGATTGGCCTGACCTTTTGTAAACAAGTTCATGCATCCATCATCGGAATAGTCCATAAAATTTGAAGTCATGTCCAATGAACCACAGGATGAATATCCTTCCATACATCCATAGTGTTGACGGTCAGTTGCAGGTGTATCGTCTACTCCATCGTCCACACCACAAGGACCATCTCCGGAGATATGCTTCAGATTGAGCCAGTGTCCAACTTCATGTGTAGCAGTACGTCCAAGCGTAAAAGGAGCCTGAACGGTACCCATAGTTCCAAAAGCTTTATAATTGATGACCACGCCATCAGTTTCCTTGGGTCCACCTGGGAACTGTGCATACCCCAAGACGCCAAGGCCAAGTGGTCCTACCCAAATATTCAGATACTCATCCGTTGGCCATGTATCACTTCCCCCCATGTTGCTGAACTTAATCGCATTGTTACTGGTGTAGAAAGCATTTTTGGCTGTCCTCGTTCTCACAATTCCTGTGGTTGGGTTTCCATCGGGATCTCTTGTAGCAAGTTTAAATTCAATGTTCGAAGCTGAAGCAACAGAACGAAATACTTCTGGCGTGCTAAATCGGTCAGGATTTGTACGCTGGTAGTCCTGGTTGAGTACTTTGATCTGAGAATAGATCTGCTGCTCACTTAAATTTTGCTCAGGGGTATTGTAGACAACATGGACCACAACGGGAATGATAATTTTGCCATTGATGGCGTTTAAATCTCCTTTCGCAACCATGGTCCGATGGTTACTAATGCGCCGCTGTGCTTGGCGCATAGTGGGGTAACTCTTCATGAGGGATTCCATGTGGTCATGTGTGCCACAATTTCGCTTAAGCGTTTGCCCCTGACTTATGCCTCCGGTGATTCCCAAAGACAGGATCAGAAGCATCCTCATGATGGTATGCGCATTGATCATAGCGTGGTATCTGTTTACTTATTTTCTATCGACCTCAGTTACAAACAGAAGGGAAAGGCTATTGCGCGGCCTTTCATGGTTCTTTTGTATGGATTTTGTTGGTAGGTAAATTTCTATCGATAGTCAGATTATTTAATATTAAAACGGATTTAAGAATGCTTGTGTTACAAAGGGTTCTTCCTTTAGATTTCCATAATTGGTACAAGTTTCTACCCAAAAACCCTCTTAGAATCCATCCTAATTAGAAAAAGACAAAATCAAGCCGTCATTCGCCTGTGCTTGTTAATCAAGCCAGTATGTATTCAGACTGTATAATCGTGCAGGAGAAATTGGAAAGGGATGATTCGTTTTTTATTGAACGAACATTCTAAATTAAATTGCTTCCTCGCTATGAAACAATGGGTCGCTCAAAAATGGTCAGCAAATGATCAAGGGTGGTAATCTACGCCTGCAAGGCATTCCATTTTCTCCTAAAAAAATAATTTCCTAATATTGCGGCTTCATCACAGGGGTGCCTTACAGGTGAATCATCTTCATCAATCGGGCTGAGATCATACCCTTATAACCTGATCCCGGTAATGCGGGCGAAGGGAGGTTGGGTTACTTTCATTTTGGGAGGAGACTATCCCTGGTTTCCTTGCTGTAACCATTAAATGTTTAAACATGCGTTTACCCATTTTACTTTTACTCATGTTGCCTGTGCTGGTATTTGGCCAGGCAAATCTCACAGGTCAGATTTCCTCTGAGGCTGGCGTTCCTATCAGTGGAGCAGAAATAGTCATCAAAGAGCTCAAAAAAGGGACCTATACCAAGGCTGACGGCTACTACACCTTTAACAATCTTCCTTATGGAGAATATGAAGTAGAAGCCTATGGAAGAGGATATGCGTCTATGACCTTGACCATTTCTATTTCAGAGAGAAGTGCCATTCTGAATTTTCAGTTGATTAAGCAGACCCTGACAGAAGACGTATTCATTTCCTCTTTAAGAGCCAGCGAGAAAACTGCTACGACCTATTCTTCCTTAGGAAAAGAACAAATTGCTGTCCAAAACTTTGGGCAGGACTTTCCTTTTCTGCTGAATCAGCTCCCCTCCACAGTAGTAACTTCTGATGCGGGGGCGGGAATTGGCTACACAGGAATTCGTATCAGGGGCTCAGATCCCACTCGTGTCAATGTAACCATCAATGGTATTCCTTTGAATGACCCTGAGTCTCACGGAACCTTCTGGGTGAATTTACCGGACCTGGCTTCCTCTGTAAACTCCGTTCAGGTACAGCGTGGTGTAGGAACATCCACCAACGGTGCGGGTGCCTTTGGAGCGAGTGTCAACGTTCAGACTTCTACCCTTTCGGCTACCCCTTATGTGGAGTTAAACAATACCATGGGTTCCTTCAATACCCTTAAAAATACAGCTCTACTAGGGACTGGTCTGATGGACAATGGCTTTTCCTTTGATGCGAGGTTATCAAGCATTCAATCAGATGGCTGGGTAGATCGAGGGAATTCTGACCTTAGATCATGGTTCGTTTCAGGAGCCTATTACGGCAAAAAATCCTATATCAAAGCCAATGTTTTTTCAGGAAACGAGGTAACCAACCAATCCTGGTGGGGTGTGCCTGAAGCCATTATCCGCGGAAGCAATCGAGAGGAGTTAGACACCCATTATTTCAACAACCTAGGAACTACCTACCAGACGCAGGAAGATTCCCTAAACCTGTATAACTCAGGCAGACAATACAATTACTACACTTATCAGAATCAAGTAGACAACTACACCCAGCGTCATTATCAGCTTCTGTATGGTTATGACTTTACCGAAAACCTGAACCTGTCTGGTGCTTTTCACTATACCAAGGGATTTGGGTTCTTTGAAGAGTTCAGAGAAGAAGATTCTTTTTCTAGCTATCCAATTTTCCCTTCTAGTTTTGTCGTGAGTGGGTTGGATACATTGACAACCACAGATTTGATTCGTAGAAGATGGTTAGACAACGATTTTTTCGGAGGGATTTTTACGCTGAATTATAAGCCGTCGGCCAGATTGGATCTGACTTTTGGGGGTGGATTGAATAGATACGATGGAGATCATTTTGGCGAACTTATTTGGGCAAGGTATGCTCAAACTACCAATACAGAGGATAGGTACTACTATAGCCGTGGGTTAAAAGACGACGGCCATGTTTATGTGAAAGGGCTATTTTCGGCCTCAGAAAGACTCACTACCTACATTGACCTTCAGCTAAGAGGCATCAATTATTCTATTGGTGGGGAGAATATCGATGAAGTGGGAAGAGATAATGACCAAGCTCCTATCCGTGGGGATTATAACTATTTGTTTTTTAATCCCAAGGTCGGAATTACCTACCAACTCAATGAGCGCGGCCAGTTTTACACCTCTCTATCCGTAGCCAATCGCGAGCCTGTAAGATCTGACTTGATTGACAGCCCTACGGGTCAAGAGCCTACACCTGAAACCTTGTATGATGTAGAAGCAGGTCTTCGTTGGAGAGAGCAGCAGTTTGCCTTCTCTCTGAATGGTTTCTACATGTATTACCAAAATCAATTGGTGTTGACAGGTCAAGTAAATGATGTAGGAGCCAATGTTCGTCAGAATGTTGATGTATCCTTCCGCACGGGAGTTGAGTTTAATGGCGAAGCGAGACTGACACCCTGGTTGAATTGGGGCCTCAACTTTGCCTTGAGCATGAATAAGATTCAGGACTTTACCGAGATTATATATGATTACGGTACCTTCCCAGCTACTGAGATTAACAATCAGTTTGCCAACACAGATATAGCCTTCTCACCAAATGCAGTAATAGGTTCACAACTGATGGCTACTCCAGTTGAGGGTCTTCAATTGGCTTTGTTGTCAAAATATGTAGGAAGACAATTCCTAGATAATACCAGTAATCCTGATAGGGCCATTGACGCTTGGTTTGTCAATGACTTCCGAATCAACTATTCCTTTACCCCTTCTTTCATGAAGGAAATCAACATTGGCCTATTGGTCAACAACATTTTTAATGAAGAATATGAGGCGAATGGTTATACATTCAGCTATGGGGTAGGAGACATCATCACAGAAAACTTCTACTATCCTCAGGCAGGGAGAAATTTCCTATTGAGCCTAGGATTAAGGTTCTAAGGAGTACACCCTATTGTCTGGAAAAAGGGGGAAATAAGCTCATTACAAGAGTTTGTTTCCCCTTTTTCAATAAATCGAAAGAACTAGGTAGTAGTTATTTTATGCTCATGAAGCATTTACTTGAACAAATGTTCCATATTAAGATATTGTTAACAAAGCAGAATTTCCCGAACCCACCTAAGATTAATCCGTAATTTTCAATCCCTAAGTAGAAAACTATAGCTATTGTAAGGACCTGTATGTACATGGACCCTAATGGTCTTTGACATACTTTTTTTTTGTTTTACTATTAACATAACGCACAATCATGATCGTTTACGGAACGAATGCCACAACTATTGGGGAAGGAAAAGTGTCCCACGAAGTTTGTCCTAACTGTGGAGCTGAGGATCACATTCACGTAGGAGTTTTCAGTCAATACGCACACATTTACTGGATTCCGCTCTTCCCCTTCCGCAAAAAGAAAGTCGCCAAATGTACCTCCTGCGGCTATGAGATGGAGAAAAAAGAAATGCCATCTCCTATCTTGGAGGCTGCCAACCAGATCGCATCACAATCCAAAACACCTATCTGGCAATTTGCAGGCTTAGGAATCATTGTTCTATTCTTCGGATGGATTTCCTATCAGAATGGTGTGGACGAAGACAACTATACCGAATATGCACACGCACCTCAGATTGCGGATGTCATTGAATATGATGTAGAAGAAGGATACTCCAACATGCGCGTGATACGTGTAACATCCGACTCTGTCTTTGTACACCTCAATATGTACGCCACTGACAAAAGAACAGCTGTTGATGAGCTAGATGTAGATTCCATGTACCTCCCTATCGAAATTGGGTTTAGCAGGGAAAAAATTGTAGAAATGTGGGAGGATCAAGAAATCTTTAAGATCAATCGCTAGCACAAGCAGATACATTCAAAAATTTTTGGGAGTCTGTCCCTACACACAACCCATGTGGTCCCGGCCTAAGGTCGGGACTTTTTTATTGCCTAAACATTCCTATTATTCGTATTTACTCCCTGCTCCAATTTTCTCTATATTTGAGCTAGTCAAGTAGGTCCCTTCAGACCTGAAATATCCTAGATGATGATCGCCATTCTCTAGGTACACAAGCCATCATTATGAAACGAGTACTCCAAATTCTTCTTTTGTTACTTCTCCTGCTAGTGGCAGCCGTTGCTGGATTTTTCTTCTTCGGAAAAGAGGTAGATATCAGATCCCCATGGAGATTTGTTGCAGAAGACTTCATCTATGCCATAGAATCCGATCAACCCATTGAAGATTGGAGAAATCTAAGCAAGACAGAAGTCTGGCAATACCTGAAAACCAACGAATTCTTCGCAGATATCGAAGAAAGTGCGGATTACCTTGATTCGCTCATCAGCAACAACGAAAGGCTGCTAAAGCTTATCGACATAGGAGATCTTTTGATCTCGGCTCACCTCACCCCCAACGGAAAGGAGGAATCAGATTTTCTCATTATGGTAGATATGGTTGGCAATGCCAAGCTAATCAATAAGGTGAAGGACTTGGTAATGCCCTTGTTTAAAAAATCTGGCTTTGAAGTAGCAAATGAATCCTTCTACTCCTATGACATTTTGGACCTTTATGATCCGGAGGAAAAGGAATCCATGTATTTGGCCATAGTCGAAAATGTCCTCCTGATCTCCTACACCAAAGACTTGGTAAAAAAAGGCATTCTCCAATCAGAAAAGGAAGATATTCGGGAAAATCAGGCTTTCAGTTCGGTTAGAGCCAAAACAGACCGTGATGAAATTTATAACCTCTTTATCAACTACGGCACCATAAATACCATGCTGGCAGAAATGGCTAGCGATCTTCCCGAATCCCTCCAAGACCTCGATCAAATGCTTACCTTTTCAGGCATGGACCTTTCCCTCAAGGACGACAAGGTCATTCTGAAAGGCTTTGCCCTACAAAACGACTCCTTCCCTTCATATTTAAGGGTGTTCAAAGATGTGGGACAGGGAAAAATTCGTGCAGCCAATATCCTTCCCTCCAACACGGCTATGTTTTCATCCATTGGCTTTGATGATTTCAATGATTTCTACAGCCGACTGATGTCCTATATGGAAACCTCTGATCCAGAAGGATATGAGGATTTACAAAAAAGCCTCAACAGGACACAAAAGCTGTTAAAAATCAATTTTGAAGAGGACTTTTTCAGCTGGATGAACGAAGAAATGATCAGCGCACTTGTTCCCAATGATCCTGGAGGAAGAAAGTATAATTTCTACGCCATGCTTCACTTTGCAGATTATAACCTGGCAAAAGAGAAAATGGATTATGTATTAGAGCGGATCAAAAAGCGGACACCTTTAAAATTCAAATCGGTAGATCATAGGGGATTTGAGATCAAATACCTGGAATTAAATAGCTTCTTTAAGCTCTTTTTCAAAAAATTATTCTCAGAGATTGAAAAGCCGCATTTCACCTATCTCGATGATTATGTTGTGTTTTCCAATGACACCACCTCACTGATCAAACTCATAGATAGTTACTTGGACAACAAAACTTTGGTCAAACAGGAGGATTACACAAGCTTCATGTCAAATTTCTCCCCCTCTTCTAACGTCTTCAATTACGTCCAGACAAGGTATTTCTATCCTTATCTCTACAATTCCATGGATGCAAAAACCAAAAGAGATATCCGCAAAAACAGAAACTATCTCTTTAGCTTTCCACATATTGGGCTACAACTTTATCCCAAGGGAGGCATGTACAAAATGGACTTATACAGCTCCTTCGCCAAGCCCGAATAAATGAGCCAAACATAAAAAAAACCTTCTCCATTACCAATGGAGAAGGTTTTTTTATAGGTAAGCTTGATTAGACCTTGATATAAATATTTTTCCGATCCAGTATTTTACCCACACCCCAACATAGGAGCATAAAAGTAACTGAAAAGACCAATGATCCTATTTTAGGGCCAATGGGTTCAAAGATGGTTTGATAGACATATCGGTATACAGAGGTATTCCCATCCACTCGGAAGAAAAACATGAAAATGGCGATATATTGCGAAAGAAGATAGATAAAGAGGGGGTTTTTCCCGAAGGTTTCAAAAAAGCCATACTTCCAGGGAGGGGTTATAAAATGGAGGGTATAGATAATACCTGCAATGATACATATATCCAGCCCAATGGTTAGCAATACATAAGAGGAGGTCCAGATCTTTTTGTTAATGGGAAATACTTGGTGCCAGCATACAGCCGCAAAGATCAATACACAGCCTACCAGAAGGATTTTAGCTAGTTTTTCATAATTCATTTCTCCTTGCTTGATATAATTTCCTAGCAGGTATCCACCAAGCACATTCACTATCGCTGGCAGGGTACTCAATAAACCTTCTGGATCAAAGGGTATACCTTCTCCCATATACAAGTGAGATGCTCCAAAGAGAAATACATCAAGCTTCCTAGGCGCATTGTTTTCAAGGCTGTAATCTCCGAAAGCATACATGATCAGCCAATAAGCCAATAACATGATCCCACCTGCAATCCATATCTGCTTGGGTTTGAGATACCACACCATGATAGCCCCCACAAAATAGCCGACTGCCAATCTTTGCAGCACCCCCCAGATTCTGGTATCACTAAAGGGGATAAACTCTACTCCTCCTCCTTCTGCCCAGTTTACAAAAGGGAACCAATACATGATAAAACCAAGAAGGAAAAGAATGATGGCCCTTCTGCTAACCTTGGCCATGAACTGCCCAAAGGATTTTTCTTTCCATTTACCTAAGACAAAGGCAAGGGAATTACCCACAGCAAACATGAAGGAAGGAAAGACCAGATCGGTAGGCGTAAAGCCATGCCATGGTGCGTGTAATAGCCATTCGTAGGCGGAGCCCCAATCACCCTGTGTATTCACAATGATCATCAGGCAAATGGTCATTCCCCGAAAAATATCGAGAGAAGGATAGCGTTTCATAAGTCCTTAGATTCTTTCATATGAACATACGTTTATTCTATGTTTAATAAAAGAATTTCGAGGTTTCGAATCATAAACCAGGATTTAAATGGACACAAAAAAAGCCCCAAAAAGGGGCTTTGATTCTTTTCTGAAGAGCTGATCTCAGATAGTGGCCATAGACACGGGAAGCACAAGCTTTTCCCACATCATCACTAGGTTTCCATCCTTGATAGCAAAAGTTAGGTTCTCAGCAACTTCCTCAGTCATGCTAGGTGTAGCTTCAACGGACAATACATCTTTCGCATCATCCTTGTTGTAGGCTCCCCACTGATCTGACTGTGAATTGAAAACTACTTTCCATGCACCCTCGGCAGAAGGAACTGTAAACAAAGCATATTTTCCAGCAGGCAAGGTTCCATCTCCTCCCACTTTTAGGTCTTTGCTGGTTTCGAAGGTAGTTGCCTCATTGGCACCCATTCTCCAAGTTTTGTCGTACTTGACCAACTCACCCCAGATCGTTCTACCCTTTACTTTCGGGCTACCAAAGTTGACTGTTACGTTGGCATCCCCTACCAATCCGGTAAGCTCCATTCTTGGGCTAGCGATGCTATCATTGACAACCTTAACAACATAAGGAACTGCCTTGTCTTCGGCCATTTCTTTTTTAGGTGTGTCGTCAGCTTTAGCGCTGCTTTCGGTCTTTTGAGCTGTGTTACAAGCGGCAAATGTAAGCGCTACCACAGCTATCAAAGAAAGAGTTAGGTTTCTCATATTTATCCAATTTTGTGAAGGGGAAAAATGAAACTATTCCCTGCAAAATGCAACAAGTTCACCTATTTGAAAGGTTAAATCTATCTTAAATGTCTCAACGGAAACATATGGCAATCAACTAATTTGAGTCAATTTCCCACCTTTTGGCAGGCACTTCATCCTACCGGATTCCTTGACATTCAACTTTGGAGGCTAATCATCTTCTTCCTCCTCCTCGGCAGCAAAAATGAAGGCAGCTCTTTTGGGAGCGGGCATTTCTGCATCCATTCCCCTTACGGTTCGCCAAATGTTTCTGTTAAAAGGAATATCGGGTGCGGCATCCTCTTTGTCCATCCTCCATTCCAATGTTTCTTTGACGAGGGCTTGAGGAGCGGCATTCATTTGATCCAGTGGAATACGATTGGCCACATGATCAAAGGGATCTAAATTGATTTCTGGATCAAAGGCTGCATAAAGAGGAGTAGCAGCTGCATCGTATTGGCTCATCGGAGGTAGCCCTAAGATGAGTTCCATACTTCTCAAAACCGAAGAAGTAGAATACATGGTATGGTCTACTGTCTTTCTTTTAGTATAAGGGGAAGCTACAAAGAGGATAGACCTATGCGCATCCACATGATCAGGGCCATTCTGCGCATCGTCCTCCAAAATAAAGATGGCAGATTCCTTCCAGATAGGTGAATGCGAAATGTGATCTACCAACATACCCACGGCTAGGTCATTGTCTGCAACCATAGCAGCTGGTGTGGGATATCCATCTCTGGCACCTGCGGTATGATCATTCCCAAAGCGAATAGAATTAAAGCGAGGAACCTTGTTGATTGCCAAAAGTGAATCAAAATCCTGCTTCCAACGCTTGAACCTTACCGTATCCAGAATACCCAAGTTGTAGGAAGGGAAGCGGGTATCATAGTTTTTGCTTACCGATTCGTAGTAAGAAGTATCCCCCCAAACAAACTCTCCATAAGACCTAAAGGGTATACCTGCTCGCTCGCAATAATCCCAAATAAAGCCTTGGTCTGGCCATGCAATTTCCCTTGTCCCTTCATAATCGTATTGCCCTCCTCTTCTGCCATACAGGGTTGGCCACGTTTTTTCGGTATAATCATTCGCATAGGAGGCGGTAGACCAGTTATGACCATCCGCACTTACCTCGGCATCTACATAGAAGTTGTCAAACAACACGAATTCATTGGCAAGTTTATGCTGGTTGGGGCTGACACTATCAGGAAACAGGCACAAAGCAGGATCGCCATTCCCCAATTCACAATCGCCTAAAACCTGATCGTAGGTTCGATTTTCTTTGATGACGTAAAAGACATATTTGATAGGTGAACTGTCTCCTACTTTAGAAGGAATAGGATTGTCTTCAGGCCCATTTGCGTCGATTTCTTTTTCCTTGCTATAGGGTGTATTCTCTAAGACAATGGCTGCATAGTCCTTCAGACGTTCTTCAGAAGGCATCTCGAAGCTCGATAGACTCCCCTTAAACAATGACCCAATATACTCTGTTTCTGGTCCTCTTCGCTGGCCTGGATTGGGCCCTTTTGGATTGGCTTGAGAATGGTCTCCTTTTCCATTGGTCACGAATATTTGATGACCGACCATTTCTACAGCTGTAGGATACCAGCCTGTTGGCAAATAACCGATAGCCCTACTTTCCCCTTTTTCCTCTACCTCAAAGACAAGCAAACAATTGTTATCAGCATTGGCCACCAACAAAAATTCTCCATCCTCAGATACACATACGGCATTGGTCGTCGAACCCGCTGGTGCATCAGGATATAAGCTACAGCTTAGGTTTTCAATTACCTTTTTTTCCTTTATATCTATAACTGAAACACTGTTGTCATTGGCATTGGCTACAAACAAGCGTTCTCCATCAGGGTGAAAAGCCATGTCATTGGGGTGGCTGCCCACAGCAATTCTATGGGTGATTTTTTCATCATCCAGGTTGTAAACCGCTATTTCTTTGGCTCCCCATAAGGAGATATATAACTCATTCCTTTCTGGGGAAAGTTTACAATCGTAGGCTTCTGCGGGTAAAGAAAGGCGCTTTTGAACCCGTTTTTCAATCAAATCATATACCCATAGGTCTTTACTGTCTTTGGTAACAGCATATAGATTCATTCCTCTCACCGCAATGCCTGTGATGGAGAGGGTGTCTTCGGGCCAAGGTTTCCCGAATTTTACCGAGTCCTCTAGTGTGAGTGTCCCACCTTCACATCCGTACATCCATACACAATTGTCATTGCCTCCTGAAACCATGAGCGACTTCCCATTTTCAGAAAAGCATAGACCTACCCATGACCTATTCAGCCTTTTGGTATCCGTAACCTTCCCTGTCCGAACATCATACAATTGTACACTTTGTTCAGACACACCATTGTTGACAATGGCTAACAAGGAAGAATCTGGAGACAAAATCATGTTTAAGGGCAAGTCTCCCAAAGGCTGTTGAGCTCCCATCGGAGAGAGGGTCCAACCATTAGAAAGCTTGACTGGCGTTAAGCCTACCTCCTGATAGAGGTCTTTTCCATTCTTTTCCTCCTTGCAAGCCACAAGCAAGAAAGAAACACAGATGAAGATAAGGGCAGTTCTTTTCATAAAAATGAAAATACGGTAAATCGGGATTAATTCTATTAGGAAACAATTAGGATGCTGTTAAATAATGGAAATTACGCTATGCCGAAACCTAACCATAAAAGCCACACTTCCCCTGATTCTGAGCTAAGTAAGTCTACATAAATGACTTCATATATTTGTATATTTTTAAACAAAACTATACGATAATCATAATTCCTTTCATGGTGTAATTTCTTCCAATCGTCTCATTATTCTTCCCATTGAGACAATACCTCCAACTTACCTTTCTGTTTTAGGGTATTTTTATAGGACATTCAAAACTCCCCCCCCTGTACAAAACGTTTTCCATCTAATTATTTTCTAGGAAATGATTAGAGAATTTTTGCAGTCTGATGTTACCCCTAGCAGTTTTTTGTTACCGATAACCCTTCAATTCATGAGAAACTTTGTACTTCTGCTAATCGCAACCGTGGGATCATTCACACTGATGTATGGACAGGATTTCCTTTCTGTAAATGATCCTATTGTCATCAACAATACATGTGTTCAATTCCAAAATAATGCAGGTGGAAACCAGCATACTTCTGCTTGGGTAGACCAAGCCATCGTCTTCAACGATATCGCAACCCCTACCCTAATTGTCAGAGATTTTGAAATTTATTTAGGCAATACAGGTGAATTTAGCCAAGGCTTGGCCCTTGTCATTCAACAAGAGGGTACTACCGCCATAGGAGAGAATGGAGGAGCTTTGGGATACGGTGGAACCACCGGTGGAATAAGTCCCTCATTGGCCTTCGAGATTGATACAGAACACCAAGCACATGACAATGCGGGTGGTTCAGACCACCTTGCCTTGCACGACAATGCAGGTTTCAACCAAGCAGCCTTAGCAGGTGGGCCTGTCATTCTTCCAGATATGATGGATAACAGCTTTCATCAACTTACCCTTCGAATCAATTGGGATCCGACTACTCCAGCTAATCAATATGTCGAGGTTGAATTAGATGGAACATACCGCATTACTTATAATACCGAACTAGCCAATTATTTTGATCTCTCACTTCCAGTCTACATAGGAGGAACTTCTGCACCAGTAGGGACCAACCCTAATTATGCTAGAGCCAGTCAAGGAATCCCAGGTAGTGTAGGAACATGTTCTTCCTTTTCCTTACCTGTAGAATTCCTAGATTTTGAGGCGCAATTTCAATCTCCTAATAAGGTAAAACTAGACTGGAGTACAGCGTCTGAGGTGAATTCTGACTTTTTTGAGGTAGAAAGAACGCAAGATCTCACCCTTTGGCAAAAAGTCGGTAAAGTACAAAGCGCGGGTAATTCTAGTACATTAAAAAGTTATTCCTTCAAAGATCCCGTTTCCTTCAATGGCAGATATTATTATAGGCTCAAGCAGGTTGACCTAGATGGTGCCTACAGTTACTCAGAAACAGTATCTATTGATGTAGAGACATTGCCAATGGAAGTTTATCCTAATCCTGCCTCCGATATGCTGTATGTCAGTACCCAGTACCTATCTGATAGCTACAACAAGCTAAGGCTGGATATTCTAGATATGCAGGGTAAGGTATACCAGAGACTATCTGTCAGCCCTTCTGCGGACAAGGCAGTAGAAATCCCCATTAGCGAACTTAGGCCAGGAATTTACACCGTAAGGCTGAGCGGAGGTGTCAATGAAGTATGGACCAAAAGATTCATGGTGAACTAAACACCTTCTACAACAAGGATTATTTCAAGGGAATGCCAATCGCATTCCCTATTTTTGTGATATGAAGTTAATTGGAAGACTACTCCTCATCATACTCATTGGGCTACTAGGTTTGATGGGCTGGATAGCCTATCATACATGGCAATTTTCCTCCATTCAACAACAAGTTGACCCCATTGCACCAATCGAGATAAGCGAAGCGGTGGTGACCCATCTATCAGAAGCCCTGCAATTTCAGACCATTTCCAACCTAGACGCTCGGTTGATTGATTCTTCTCAGTTTGAAGGCATGAAAGGCTTTATGGCCGACACCTACCCCTTGGTTGATTCGCTATTAGAGAAGAAAATATTCAACGATTATGGTCACCTGTACAAATGGCAAGGTTCAGACCCCTCTCTCAAACCTGCTATTCTCATGGGCCATATTGATGTAGTACCAGTCCCGGAGGAAAACCTTCCATTGTGGAAGCAAGAACCCTTTTCAGGGAAGTTGGCTGATGGAGATATATGGGGAAGAGGAGCCGTGGATGACAAGGTCAATGTAATTGGCCTATTGGAAGCAGCTGAATACCTACTTGCCAAGGGATTTAATCCTAAGCGAACCCTTTACTTTTCCTTCGGTCATGATGAAGAGGTTTTGGGGAAATTAGGCGCTCAGGCCATGGTCGCTTACCTTAAGGAACAAAATGTAGAACCAGAATTTGTTTTGGATGAAGGCTACACCCTCACCAAAGGACTGGTACCAGGGGTAGATGGCCGCGTAGCACTTATCGGAATTGCGGAGAAAGGATATTGCACCATCAGAATTTCTACCAGCATCAAGGGAGGTCATAGCTCTATGCCTTCGGATGAAACCGCCATCGATGTCATTTCCACTGCCATAGCTAAGCTTAACGAACATCCTTTCCCCGAAAGAATCACCTATCCGATGAAAGCTTTTATGAAAAACATGGGCCCTGAAATGCCAATGCTAAATAGGATGGCCTTTGGAAATTACCGGATTTTTGAGCCGCTCATCATGGATATCTATAGCAAGACTCCTGCTGGTGCGGCCCTTGTAAAAACTACTATGGTCCCTACCATTTTTCATTCTGGGGTCAAGGAAAATGTCATCCCACAGGTGGCTAAGGCTACTTTTAATTTTCGTCTCCTTCCAGGTGATGAACTAGAATCGGTTATGGCTCACCTGAAAGCTTATATTGATGATGAAAGAATCACCTACGAAACTGTCAGCTATCAACCTCCTTCCCCCGTTTCAAGCGATCAAACCTGGTCTTATACTCAATTGGATAAGACGATCAAGGAAGTCTTTCCTAAGACCCTGACCAGTCCAAACTTGGTCATTGGCGCTACAGATGGCAGGTTCTTTTATGAAATATGTGATCGGGTCTATCGATTTGCTCCTTATCACCTGACCCCAGAAACCCTTGGTATGTTTCACGGCACCAACGAACGCATTGGGCAGGAAGACTTCAAGGACGCAGTCAGATTCTATGTTCGCCTAATGGAGAACGTTTCTGAAGGAGACCAATAGAAAAGGAGGGATCGATTGCCCCTCCTTAAAAAACCCCCATAAAATAAAACTAGTAACAAGAGTCGAAAGAACGTGCCTCTTGGCTTTGTTCTAATAATCAGCAAGGAGGTCCTTACCCTACCTTGGGCATAGGAAAAAATCCCTTCAATTCTGAAGAATTGAAGGGATTTCATATATAAACTAGCAGTAAATCTATTTAATCAAGATCTTCTGACTCATGCTAAAGTCCTTCCCATTTATATTGAGAATGTATAAACCTGGGCTGAATTGATCGCTGTGGAAGACCGCCTTATGATGCCCCATGGAGTAGGGACGATTTTCGATGATGGCAGCTACCATTTTACCTTCCAAATCGAATAACTCCATGTTCACAACAGCAAATTTCTCCAAGGCAAAACCCACATTTACCGATCCTTGAACTGGATTGGGGAACACTGGATAGAACTTATTCTCGGGAAACTGGAAGAATTGGTTACTTGTATTGAGGGTATCTGCGTTGGTGGTATCGGTACTGGTTGTATCAGCAGGAAGAGTTGGAATGACTTCAAGATTGACGGTATCATCCCCGGCGAGATAAGGTACATACAACAATGGCAAATAATACATTTCATCTGTTGTCGCCTCTCCCCAGCTAACACGTTTTGGAGGGTCATTTGGATTAAGGGGATTGCTTGCCGTATTGTCATATGTTGCAAAGGCATGGATGGTAGAACCCGCCTCGATGATTTTAAATTTTTTGAAGAAGTAAAAGCCCTGCCAATTGAAATCCCAATCTGGGATGTTGATCAAATTAGTTGTATCTCCTTGTGGGCTTACTGCATACACGGTCCAATCTTTTCCCAAAAGGTGCATGTGAGGCGCTACCGCCATGGCGCTGACTTTAATAGGTACTTCCATCGTCCCATGGAAAGTTTTTGTTTGATTAGCCCTGATCACAAAGGGACCATTCAAAATGGTAGTTTGATTGCCAAAGGGAATCATCAAGGCCATCATCACATTTCTGGTTATGGTCTCGTCAGTGTCTGCGAAGAAGATATTAACAGTAGAGGAGTCAGACTCAGGAGCGGAAATGGGTGCATAGTGCATTTGAACCAATAAATCCGAATTGGCAAATACAGGCTGACCGATTTTTTCTGGATAGAATACAGCTCTAGATCCGGGTACATAACCAGGAAAATTATCTACCACATCTACATTAAAGCCTCCAAATCCTGCATATCCATATTCAGGCGTTTGGGCATCCAATGCCTGAGCAGCTCCTGTGGTATCTAAGGCAAATAAAGCATGATGTACAATTCCTGAGTTCCCAGGGCGAAGTTCGATTGCCTTCAACACCTTATCCTCCGTGAGGCCTGTGGGAAGGACAAAGTTTTGGTACTGATCCTCATTGTTGCCAGCATGGTCAAACTTCTGAGAAAAGGACAAAACCAAATCTGGTTCGCCTATTTGTGAGCCAGAGGGAAAAATGGGAAGATCAGGTTCATCTGAAGGATCTCCTTCCGGCATGCCTGCATTGACCCAATCCTTGATGGTTTGCTTTTGTTGAGCGGTCAAATATCTTTCTCCTTGAAAAGTAGAATAGTCAAGATTGGCTTTCCATGGTGGCATGTAATTGATCTCCGTTACATACTCAATCATGGAACCCCAGGTTTTGACCTCGTTATAATTGGTAAAGGGCATAGGACCAATCTCACCTGGTCTGTGACACTTGGTACAATTGTCATAAATAATTGGAGCAATGTCCTTGGTGTAGGTTACCTGCCCCCAAGACATGCTCATTGTACCCAAAAGGATTAGGTTGAGGAATAAGACTGTTAGTTTGGTAAAGGGTGACTTCATTTTTTATTAATTAGTCTATGAATGTTATGAAACATCCAACAGAGGTAGTTTCAGAGGGTATTATGGGTTGATCGTTGACGATTGCATCTAATACCTTGCGCATTTCTCTTTGGCTAGGTTTAGCCCTTCTCTTCCCCAATGCTGCATAGGTATTGTCTATCCTGCCTTTGTAAATTACCTTCTTTTCTCCTTCATCATAAACCACCACTTCAGGTGTTACCCTAACTCCAAATTCTCTTGAAACATGCTGAAGGTATTCTCGCTTGAGAGGAAAGGCAAGCTTATATTTTTCCTTAAACTCCTTGATTTTACGCTCTGTAGAGGATCTGTTGGGAAACATCCCGACCATTCCAATCCCCTTATCCTTGTAATCTTCATACATCTGATTGAGCTCCAAGGTATAATAACGACAAATGGGACAGTCTTCTGATAAAAACAGAAATACAGTAGTGCTGTCCTTCGCCTGAGAGGTGAATGAGAAGAAAAGAATAGAAAGGAATATGAGGTATCTCATGGTGTTTTGACTGCTAAACTTCCATAAGGATTAATCCACCCTAAGGACTATACAATCTGCGCAATAACCATACCCATTTTCATATATGGGAAAGCTGAGAAAGCTAAAATTATTTGTTTTTCAAAAATTCTGCTAAGGAAAATATGATACTTGAAAATTGGATATTATAGTCTCCTCCTGTAAGAATCCCACTCTGCCTTGTTTTTTCGAGCTGCCTGAATGTTGCTTCCAACGTAAGAAGAACCGGAGATTTTTTTTCTTTTTCGCTTTATGCATCAAAAAATCGCTAGAGTTTTCTTCGACTTTACATATCCCAACCCATCTTCCCTTATTTCAGCCAAAAATTTCCATATCTCCGAAAGACCTAACAGAAAACTGCCTCATTTTCCGAGCATTACTGCAATGGGTAAATAGGGATTTTTCGAATACAGTAAGTCTGTGTGGATACCTATTACTATTCCTTTTCAAGGATATTGCTATCTTACCTCTCATTGTAGACGGAAAATCATATGCTGAGGAATATTTTAGGGATAGTGCTCTTCCTGACTGTATTGGTGGGTTGTAAATCAAGCAGTCCTGAGGTTGTCAATGATCCCCCACCGCGACAGGCTAGACCAGCAGGATTCGGGCGACCAAGTGTAGAAACACAAGTAGCCAAATTCTATGTAGATGCTTGTACTGAATTGATCAGGGGAGATTACCAGGAAGCCATGGCAGGCTATCGTGCCGTGTTAGAACTCGATCCTGACCATCATGCCTCTAAATACAACATTTCTCGTCTGCTGTTGGACTTGAGGCAATATGAAGAAGCTACCTTAAAGGGTAAGGAAGCAGTAGAGGCAGATCCTGAAAATTATTGGTACTACAAAAATCTCCTCCAAGCCTATGAGTTTACGGGCAATTACAAAAGCGCCATCACCCTTCAGGAGGAAGTTGTTCGGAGATTCCCTTCAAAAACCAAAGAATCCATGGTCCTTGTTGATCTACTAGCAAGGAATGATCAGGCCAATAAAGCCCTTGTCATTTTGGAAAACCTGAGCGAGTCAGGCGAACAAACCAAAGAGATTCTAACCAAAAAACTAGAAATCGAAGAGCGAAGTAACTCATGGTCCTCTGCCTTGAAGACCGTCGATATGCTCATCAACAAATACCCAGATGAAAGCCGATTCCTAGAGAAAAAGGTAGATATCTTGGAAAGCTTGAATAGGAATGATGAAGCCATTGCCATTCTTGAACAAATCGTAGCCAATCAACCTGAAAATGGATACTCTGCCCTTAAATTGGCAGATTATTACAAAAAGAAAGGCAACATCGCCAAGTCAGATGAATACTTGTATATCGCCTTTGCCAACCCTTCCATTGAACCTGAAGGGAAATTGAACATCATCACCCAATTGCTTCAATACGCAGATAAGGAATCAGAAGAGGTCATTCCACGTGCCAAAAAACTAGCTGAGATTTTCCAACAAACACATCCTGGCTCAGCCAAAGCAGACCTCCTTCAGGCCAAAATACTCGCATTTGAAGGTTCAATCGACAAGGCCCGGATGAAATACCTTAGTGGGCTGGAAGAATCCTCCACCGACATCAATCTATGGAATGAGCTGCTAGAACTGGATCAAAAGTCTGCCGATATGATCTGGCTTTACAATGATGCGGAAGAAGCATTGACTTACTATCCTAACCAAAAGCGCATTCTGTATTTTTATGGCCTTTCCTCTACGCTCTTAGGAAAATGGGAAGAAGCAAAATATGCCCTAAAAAAGGCGCAAAGGCTTCAGAGTGCCAATCCGATTCTCAATCAACAAATCAATATTTGTAGCCGTTTCATGAACTTTGCTCAGGGGGAAAGCTCTGAAGAAGACAAGAGCATTTTGAAAGGACTGCTTTCCAAAAATCCCTCCATGGTCAATGCGCTGTTTTTAGGGAGATTTCATATGAAGCAGGGAGACCAAGGACTCGCTCTCCAAACTTTTGAGAAAGCACAGAAAAAATACCAAGCAATTTTTCCAGCACACCTCCGTTTGCTGATTGAGAGTAACAAGCTGGACGAAGCCCAACAACTCCTCAATCAATCTACCATCAAGGAAAGTTCGCCCATTTTTCTAGAAATCAACGGAGACCTCCTATTCTCTCAAGGAAAACAGGAGGAGGCGGAGGAAAAATGGAAAGCTGCCATCCAGGCAGGGGCAACAGACTTGAATATTCGACAAAAAACAAAACAATAATTCTATGACACGCACGCTGATTAGCATCCTTTTTCTTGCCTCTACTCTCTTTACACTTAACCTTTCTGCGAAAGAAGTTACCGTTGCGACCCCTTCGGAATTTTTGAAAGCTATCGGTTCTAATACGACCATCAAAGTCATGCCAGGCGTTTACAACCTGACTGAAATGGCTGACAGAATTGCCAATGAACACATCTCATGGAAAGAAGTGTTTGACGGCAAAGAACTACATATTAGCGGTATTGAAAACCTGACCATCAAAGGCATGCCAGGCGCCACCCTCGTATCTTCACCAAGATATTCATGGGTAATGAGCTTCAGAAACAGTAGCCATATTTCCATCCGAGATATGATCATAGGACATACCGTAGGAGGTTCTTGTGTAGGAGGTGTGGTTGAGTTTCAAAATGGATCAAACATCCGTATCACCAATTCCACCCTATATGGATCTGGTACAGAAGGAATCAAACTGGTAAATATCTCTGGCTTTACCATGAATCAATCCGTGATCAAAGAATGTACCTACGATTTGATGACCCTAAACAATGTTAAGAATGTGTACTTCTATGAATGCTCATTCCTAAACACCGCTGAATTTGACTTGGTGATGATCTATGGAGGGGGAGAAATCATTTTCGAGAGCTGTGTATTCAGGGACAACGCCAACTCGGAGTACCTTCCCTACTTCTTCAAGTTCGAAGATGATGCAGATGCAACAGTTGTATTGCTCAACTGTCTATTCATGAACAACATCGTCCAGCAGTTTACCAACCAGTTGGAATCCATTAAGTTGGTCAACACAACCTTCCTCAACAATAGATTTGAAGCACCAGACAAATGATCCCATTGGGGTATCGACAACAAACACAAGTCAACGCTAATTTTATGAATCGCATTGTATTGCTGCTTATTTGTGCCTCTCTATGTCTGACAGGTACCAGTTGTAAGCTATTCCGAAAGGGACAAAAGGAGGACCCTCAGGTAACACTTCTCAAGGAAATTGTCAGCCAGACCAGAGCTGCAAATGTAGATTATGACAACCTGCTGATCAATGGAAAAGCAAGGTTGAGCATGCCTGAAGGTGAATTCCAAAATCTATCTGTCTCCTATAAAATCTATATGGAGAAGGACAAGGCTATCATGATCCGAATCAATAAATTCATTGAAGTAGCCAGAGTGTTGATTCGCCCTGATTCTGTTTTTGTATTGGATAAAATCAACAAGGAGTATCACTTGATGTCTGCAGATGGCCTATCTGAGTTTGCCGGCTTCCCGCTGGACTTTCAGTTGGTCGAAGACATGATGCTTGGCAATTTCAATCCAGGCGGTAATCTCCCCACCATCAAAGATATCAGTGGAAATCCAGCTTTCTTGTTGTCGAAATTCCGTTCGGCAGATCTTACCTATCAGATCAATACTGAGATTCATAAAATGACGGCCCTCTCGATCATTGATTCTGCTCAAAATGTTGAGGCGCAAGTCAACATGAATGACTTCAAAGAAGTAGGAGAATATACCCTTCCAAATGAAGTAGACATCAAGGTTGTTTCTCCCTCTGAGGCCGGAGCTGGCTTCAAACACAGAAAAATTGACATGAACAATGAGGATTTTAATATTCCCTTTTCAGTTCCTGCCTCTTACAAAAGGGTAGTTCACTAGAATTGATTTAAAACGAGGAATATTTCATCCAAAATCGGATATTGGGTCTCATTAGAAATAGTGAGACCCTTTTTCATGCGAATTGGTATCCTTTTCCCATATTTATGCCTTGTTTGCCTACTGTGTCCCATTCTCTCCTGGGCACAAGGGGAACCCCCACGTGATGAACTCGAGAAGGAAATTCTTTTAACGGAGGACTTGTTGGCAGAAACTTCTACCAAAGAGAAGAAAACTTTGTCGAGCCTTAAACTACTCAATAGACAGATTAGCCTTCGCTCCCAATTGATCAAACAAACCGAGCTTGATATCAAAGCAGAGGAAATCCGGATTCTCGAGTTAAAGGCCATTACCCTTCAAATGGAAAAAGACATTCAACGCTTAAGCATTGAGTACTGCCAAATGATTCAGAGTACCCAAAATATGTCGGACAACTTCTGGCTCATGGTCCTAAGTTCAAAAAATCTATCTCAGGCTTACAATAGGGTTGTCTATCACAACAGGCTAAGGGAATACAGAGAAAAGCAAATTCAAGCTATTGCGGCCACAAAAGCCTATCTAAAGGACAAATCCGAACAGTTAAAAGTCAGCATCGAAAAAAACAAGGTTCTGATCGACAAAAGTGTTGTAGAAAAAGAAAAGCTCTCTCAATCCCAATTGACCAAGAAGGACTTATATACCAACCTGAAAAAAGAAAAGGTCAGCATTCAACAACAATTGAGTCAACGAAAAAGAAAACTCAAGACCTTCATTCGGAAGGAGCAAGAGACCTATGTTTTACAACCGACCAATGTCGATGAAGAATATGCCCGCAATTTCAAGAAGAGAAAAGGCCTCCTCCCCTGGCCTATTCCCCCAAGCAATGTGGTCATAACAGAGCATTTTGGAGAAAGCGAGGACGAATTTGGCAACCGGATTTTTAATGATGGAATTTACATGCGGGTTGGCCAAGGTCAGCCTGTGAAAGCGGTTTATTCCGGCAAAGTAACTGCCGTAACCCGTATCCCCATGAGTGGCACGGTCGTTATACTTGAGCATGGAAAATTTAGAACGGTATATGCCAACATCGTCAATACCTATGTCAAAAAGGGAGATATTGTTTCTGAAAATCAGGTTTTAGGCTCCGTCAGGCAAGACCCAAGAACAGGAGAGAGCTTATTCAATTTTCTGGTGTATGAGATTCCAGATAAGTTCCTGGATCCAGAAAAATGGCTATTGCGCTAGTCTAATGAGAAACATATGTTGGTCCCAATTCTTTGCTAAAGGGACGTAAGAATTCACCTACCTTGTTACCGTTTTCTTTGGTCCTCAAATCTTTACACGTTTAAGTTTCGTATATATTCCATAAATTCGGCCTACTTTTTGCTGGATAATTTTCTCAGCCAAAAAGCGTTAGGTTTAAAAGAAAAATACCTGTGAATTTTCCGAAAATCTGATAATTTACAGACTAATTTTTCTACCAAGCTGAGCATACATGAAAGAAGTTGGGGTTAGCTTATTCAGGCATCCACATATTACATCCTATTTGGACAAATGGGCATTTGACTCACCAGGGAAAGTAGCAGTGGTACAGGCTGAAGAAGGAAGACAATGGATGTATAGCCAATTGGCCTACAAAGTAGATGTTCTTACACAAAAATTGTGGAAAGAAGGCTTAAGTGTGGGCGACCGATTGGTCAGCTTCCTCCCCAACAATCCCGAAAATATGGCACTGATGTGGGCATGCTGGAGGTTAGGTGTTGCCTATGTACCGCTTACAGACTCCCATTTGGACCAAAATCTGGGAGACCTTATGCGCTCCATCCAACCCAAGCTTTGTATTCTCACCCAAAGAGCTGCTACCTACATGCTGAGCAAAGGGGTTAAGTTCAGAAGCTCTCCCTTCGAATGGCGGGTATGGAACGCACAAGGTAAGGGAATGGGCAAACTAGGCCTAAAAAACTTTTCTCTTCCCAATAGCCGACTGACAAGAATTTTTGGTAGAAGAAGGAAGACATGGGAAGAAATTTCTGGTCAGCTACACGGTTGGCAGCCTGCCCTTATCCTTCATCCCTATACCGCAGGCAACACAGAAGAGCCCATGATCATCTGTTATCAACAAATCCAGGCTCAAATTCAGGCCGTTTCGGAGTTGATCAGATTAGGAAAAAATGTCAAAGCACTCTCCTATCCTCCCGTTCAATACGCCGAATCGATCATTTTATCTATGATTTTACCCATTGTATTGGGAGGAACGGCGGTCTTAACCAATGCGACCTCTACCGTCGAACTGCGCACGCTGGTGAATAAATACCACGTGAATATGCTGGTTCCAAGGTCCGTATCCATGGAAAAGCACTTCACTTCAGGTCCTAATAGTGCAGAGTGGTCCTCTTTAAGTCATATTCTTTTCCCCTATCCCAAAAGCCATGAGGGTTTGGGCTCAACGCTTTTCTGCAAGAAAATCGGAGGGATACACATGAAAGAATGCGGGGGTTACATGGCGCTTCAGCACCCAAAGTTTGACGAACTCTTTATTCCGCTAACTGCCATTTCTATCAGAGAGGAGATGAAGGCCAATGGAAGGGAAGGGCGTGAGGTAGAGCGGGGTCAAATTGGAGAAGTCTGTGTTCACCCCCCTCTGGTACATGGAGGTTTTCTCAGTTCAGAAGGCATTCATTCACCCAATGTAAGCCGTGAAGGACTCTTCTACACGGGGATGAATGGAAGACTGGTAGAAAGGGAGGATCGTATTTTCCTTGAAATTCGATTAGAAGAGCAACAAGCAGTGGCAGTTCCTATGGTTCCAGCCGCCTGATAGGACCTGCATCCATTCGGCTCATTTCTTTATCAACACCTATTGTATTTGGCCATAGTTTTAAGCATTTTTATACCTGAGAGTGAATGAATTTAGCTTTTGAGGCGTTCATTGGTAGGTGAAAAGGGAAAAGCTGATGGTTAAAATATAACTCTCCCTTCTTCGTCTCTCTTGTACACAGGCTAACTTCCTTTCTACCTTTCAAACAGATATCTGTACAACAGCTTACGCAGGAGACCTTCTATGCAACATGTCATTCAGTTACTTCCTGATGCCATCGCCAACCAAATCGCCGCAGGTGAGGTGGTTCAACGGCCTGCATCTGTCATAAAGGAATTACTGGAAAACGCTATTGATGCACAGGCAACACGCATCGATGTCTTGATCAAAGACGCTGGCAAAACCCTTATCCAAGTTACCGACAACGGAGCTGGCATGACAGCCACAGATGCTAGAATGGCCTTTGAGCGTCATGCTACCTCAAAAATTCGTAGTCAAGCAGATCTGATGCAAATCAGGACACTTGGATTCCGTGGTGAAGCATTGGCTTCTATTGCGGCAGTTGCCCAAGTCAAATTACGAACAAGACTACAAGGAGAAGAACTAGGGACAGAGATTGACATGGAAGCCAGTAAGATGGTCAACCAGCAAGCTTGTGCCTGCCCACCAGGATCAACTTTCCAGGTAAAAAATCTTTTCTTTAATGTTCCAGCCCGAAGAAACTTCCTCAAATCCAACCAGATTGAGACCAAGCATATTCTCAATGAGTTTCTTCGAGTAGCTATTCCTCATCACTCCATCCATTTTACCCTTGTACACAACGACACTGATGTGTATAACCTTCCTCCACAGACGCTAGAAGAGAGGTTGATTATGTTGTTTGGAGACGACTTAAGAGGAAATCTGGTTCCTTCTGACGAAAGCACGGGCTATGCCTACTTTCATGGGTTCATTGGAAAACCCAATATTTACCGCAAAAGCAGAGGAGAGCAGTTCTTCTTCGTGAATGGCCGCTACATCAAAAGCAATTATCTTCACCACGCGATCATGGGAGCCTATGAGAATTTCATTCCCAAGGATACCTACCCTTTTTATGTGGTGTTCATAGATATTGATCCCGTCCATGTCGACATCAACATTCACCCTACCAAGACAGAGGTGAAATTCGATGATGAACGGACACTCTACATTCTCTTGCAGGGAATGGTCAAAAGAGGAATGGCCGAAAGCCATTTTATCCCTTCCTCCTTTAACATCCCCAGTGGAAACGGAGGCTCAAACGATATTTATCAAGAGAATTATTCCTTGAAAAAGGAGAATGGACAAGGCTCCAGCAGCAGTCCTGTTTCCTCTACAAGTTCGACTTCTACCTATCGCCCTTCTCCCCCTCAAGCAAGAGAAAAGATGGATACAGAAGCATGGAAAGAGCTTTATTCTCCTCCCAAACCTCCTGAAACCATTGGGGATATTCCAAGGAAGGAAGAAACGGTTCCCAATCTATTGCCTTCGCAAGAGGAGGAAACTTTCTTTGTCCAACAGATTTTCAGCCGATATATTTTGACAAGAAGAGGAGATAAACTTCTCATCATTGATCAACATCTCGCACACCAGCGCATTCTTTTTGAGCGTTTTTTGAGAACAAATAAATCACAGCGATTACCTTCTCAACGGCTTCTCTTTCCGCAGAGATTGGAGTTTTCTGTACAGGATGTAACAGAACTCCGGCTTGCAGCAGAGGTATTGATGCAGTTGGGTTTTGATATACAGGAATTTGGGCAGACACATATATTGGTATCAGGTACTCCTCATGCCATTTCAAATGCCAATCCCAAAGAAATATTTGAACAGATACTGCTAGATATGAGTCATACAAATGAAACTCGTGTAGCAGACCGGATTTTCAGCAGCATTGCCCAAAGCATGGCTAAGCGCTGTGCTGCACCTTATGGAAAAAATTTGGATCTTACAGAGATGAAACAAATGGTTTCGGAGCTATTTAAAACCGAAGTACCTGCCATCGCACCTAATAGAAGGCCGGTTTACAGGCAGATTAGCTCCGATGAGTTGAAGGAATTTTTTACATCATGAATCAGTTACAATTAACACCTGTAGTCATAAGGCTACTGATCATAAATGGCGCTCTATGGCTGTTGCTTCAGATTGGCCTCAATGTTCAGCCCGGACTTACTGAAGATATCTACACCAATTACCTAAGCCTTTGGAAACTGGATATTTTACATTATCAAGCTGAGCCCATCAGAGCCTATACCTCAGAGCGCTTCAATCCCATCCAGTTGGTCAGCAGCTTTTTTACCCACGATGCATCTAGTTTAAGACATTTGCTGTTTAATTCTATTTTCTTGATTTTCCTAGGTCCTATGACTGAAAGGGTCTTGGGAACGAATAGATTTATCAGGTTTTACATGTTCTGTGGGGTGATAGGAGGTCTAATTGTAACCCTATTTGATCCTTCTCCTAGTCCAGTAGTAGGAGCCTCAGGCGCCTTATATGGAGTCGCAACTGCCTTCGCTTATTACTTTCCAGACACCAAATTAAGTTTACTTTTCCTTCCTATCTCCTTTACCGCTAGGCAAATGATCATAGGACTGACAGCTATTGCGGCCTTTTTTGTCGTCATGCAAGTCACAGGAAATGAAATGGGTGGAAGGATTTCACACTTCGGCCACTTATCCGGTGTCGTGGCAGCTGTTTTATATTTTCAGATAGAACGATATTTGCCATTTAAGAATAATTAGATTGCCATTTTGAAAACTTAACTGAAATTTATTTGGTTAGTTGTTGAAAATATTGTGATAGAACTGATGCATTAGAATGATTTTGAGCATTTTATCTCACCTATATAATGCTTGACTTGCAGATAGGAGCGCAAGTGTTTTCGTTCTTGTAATCAGAAAGTTAAAGGAGAGCTAGAGGATCGCATGAATTTAAATACGAGAATTCAATTATTTCTTGGTAAAAACCAAACAACAGGTTGGCTGATCTTGTTGATGGTCGCCGGCTTTGTAGCCAAACTGACCATTTTTGTGATTACAATGTTGGTCACCGATCAGGATACAGCAGCTCGTGTCATCAATTCTTTTGCCCTCCCGCTAAAGCTCACAGACCTTGTTTTTCAGCCCTGGTCGTTGGCAACTTGGCCATTCTTCCCAGATTTAACGGGCCTTGGTGTGATCCGATTGGCTATAACTGGTTACATCCTTTACATTTTTGGAAGAATTCACCAACAATTGCTCGGTGATGAGCGGACACGCAGGATGATTATTCTGGCCATTCCAATTATTGGTTTGTTGACGGTAAGCACCTCAACCATTTTAGGGTACGTCTATACAGAGGAAGTAAAGAGCCCTAGAGAACAAATGGCAGAGCAAGCACAAGAAGCTCCTAAGACGGCAAAAGATTCTACCGCAACTACATCTGAAACAGAAGAGGAAAATGTCCCACCACCTGCAGCAACAGAGGCGGAAGCCAATGAAGGCACAAGAATTGGGTATAGACACCTAGCTTTGGTAGGGGGAGTCATGCCTATTGTCCTCATGCTGGTCATTGGTGTAGTCACCCTTGTTCCCGAATATCCCATACAAATGTTTTTATTTGGGCAAGTCAAGATCGTTTATATTGGTCTGATTCTCTTCTTGATAGAATGGATGATGGCTGC
>JBCBVV010000057.1:0-40877 GCA_039817415.1 Bacteroidota bacterium | reverse complement strand
CTTCTATTCACCTACACAAAAAGCTCGGATTTCAAGAAGAAGGAAGGCTAAGAGAAATGGTCTATGCGGGGAATAGAAGCCTCATTAAACCCATAAACTCCTACAATAGCCTTGTGATAGCGCAATTGGTTAAAGTAGTATGATAGCACCATACGGATCGCTTCTGAAGCGTAACCCATTTTTCTGTGATCGGCAGTAACGCCAAGTCCATATCCAAAATGACCATTCTTTTTGTCACAGTCGTTGGTATGAATCATCCCTACGGGTTCACCTGATAATTGAGTGATCACAAAGAAATAGCTGTCATCATCCACAGGTTTAAGGGCTTGTTTGTGAGCCCATTCTTCTACCCGAGCAAGTGAGGAGGGAAACCAAATTTGATCGAGGTTTTGTTGTGTTAGGGTTTCCTGGTTCCATTCTAGGAAAAAAGGGGCATCTGAAGGTTCCAGCCCTCTTAATGCAATTCGTTTTCCTTGCCAATAATTCTTCATGCCTTCATCCTTCAATTTGTATAATGGGTATACTGATTGAGGGAGGAAGAGTTGGTATGAAGGTGATCCTTCTATTATTTGGTAGGTGATTTGGGTATTGTACCTAGAGGCTCTTTAAGATTTATACTTCTTGTTTACAGTTCCTTCAAGAATTTGAGTTTGTATTTTTTCCCCCCTTAGCCCCAATCAAGCTCAAAAAATACTACCAGAAGCTGAACATCCTTCCTGTAACCTAAATATGCTCAACCAAACCAGTTTCTTATTCCTTCACGAATCCCGGTCTCCGTTTCAAGTAGGTGATGAATGCATCGCTTACGCCCTCTTGGCGCAGGTGTTCTTCCGTAACAGGCATATCAACCGCTTGGAAATCTGGATTGTCTATTACCCTTTTGGGGAAGTCATGATGAACAATTCCGGCTTGGCCCGTTGTTACAAAATCAACCTTGGTAGCGAGTACTTCTTGTACCTGTGCCCCATTTCTAATTCTTCCTGCAATGGTCAACTTGACATCCTTAAAATCCAATTCCAAAAAGTGGTCTAATAGATTCTTATGCTGGTAGGCATCCTCTTCTGGAACCTTCTTGTAGTCCCATAAGGAAAGGTCTAAAAAGTCTAGTTTTCCACTATCAATGAGCTGTTGACTGACTTCTTTAATTTCTTGAATATCCATCCCAAACCGTTCGGGAGATAACCTCACACCAAGCAGGAAATTCCCTCCGCATTGTTCTCTTACCCCATTCATGATCTCAAACAACAAACGAGAGCGATTGGCAAGGCTTACTCCATATTCGTCTGTCCTCAGGTTGTATTGACTGCTAAGAAATTGTCCAAGGATATATCCATGTGCCCCATGTAATTCTACCCCATCGTAACCAGCCTTTTTTGCTCGTACGGCTGCCTGGATATAATCTTCCTTCAGCTTGCTAACTTCCTCCAAAGACAAGGCTCGACAACCATACTTTTCATGGGTAGATGGGCAAACGGGGGCTTCCCCAATTAACTCCTGAGGAGAGCGCATACCCGCATGATGAAGTTGAATAACGGCTAAACTTCCATGCGCCTTGATTTCTGAAGCCAATTGCTGGTGGCCTGGAATATGGATGTCTGAGAAAATGCCCAATTGGCCTGGAAATCCTTTGCCAATCGCCTGAATGTGAGAAGCACAAGTCATCACCAAGCCATAGCCACCCTTGGCCCGCATGGTCAGCCAATGTTTTTCCTCCTCTGATAATCTTCCATCCTCATGGCTCTGGGTATTGGTAAGGGGAGCCAGCATGAATCTGTTTTTCATTTGGAGACCAGATGGGAATTGGAGAGGGCTATCTGCTTTTTTCATGTTCTGTAATAAGATAGAAGATGATGAAGGATTACAAAGAATAGGCAGCCTGAGCCGTCTATAGGATTTTGAGCCTAATTAATACAATTGATTGCAAATTGCAAGTGAATTGAGGGATTTTATTCTTATTGGGTGGAAGGCGTTCTTTCTTCCAGCCTAACTTTATCAGATTGTTTGCTTATTAGGATTTGTAGGCTTGGGTTTCTTCTTCAAATTCATCCTGTAGTGAAGCCTTAGCATCACCATTCCCCAAAAGTGTACACTGTGGTCGCATCTTAATACTCCTTCAGGATCTGTATAAACAGTGAACTTTTCCTTGAGGCGTTTGAGCTGCATGACTTTGTAATGGTCCCTTCTTTGAGAAACGATGCGGTAAAAGCCCTGTTCTCCGAACTTCTTCCCATCAGATACCAAGACAAAACGGTTCTTTTCGTCCAAATAGGGTTTTAGGATAACGGTTGCATTTCCTTTGGGTAAGGGGAAAACGACTTTGATGCAGGCACCGTTGAGTTCGGGTGGATTGACTGTAGAATAAAAGCCTGTGTAGATGACTCGCCCATTTTCCTTTAGTCTACGATACCAGCCTGTATGCATCGTTTTTCCCGTTGAATCTTGGAGAGATATGATCTCGCTGCTCATCCCCTTACTCATCTCTAACCCCAAAACAGGAAAGTTTAGCTGGTTCATGTACCGACTAACTGTATTTACAATTAGCCAAAGAAAGAGTCTACCGGGGAACCTGGATTCAGACCAAACATCCATATCGTATAGGGCAGTGTTCTCATAAAAATGCCTGACCTTAGGATCACAGAAATTTACGTCAAAGGAGGGGCTATTCAGCTGGTCAAAATCCTTCACCAAGGCACCTTTAGGGCTTTGGACAAGGCTCAAACCTTCTTTTTTGGCTAGCATTTGATAGGGTTTGTCTCCTATTTCTCCTTCTGGGCCTATCATGCCTTCTAGCCAAGGAGCATCCTTGATCGCCACCGATTTACCACCGATTTTGATGATGATACGAATCAGCCTTACCCCTATCCATCCTAACCAATATTGAAGATTCTTCATGATGTCCCCTTAAAATAGAACATCCTATGTATTTGAGCAAGGACCATTATCCTTGGATTTCTTCTTGAAGTTGGTACTGTGGGCGTTTGGCCTGCCTTGAACCAATGGCCATCAATCCAATCAAGGGTCCAATCGCCAAAAGCATGAATATGTAGTTGGAATGTGTCCTTTCCCAGAGAAAATTGACCAGCTGGATGCTGATAATGGTGATAGAAAAACCAATGCAGTTGACAATGGTCAAAGCCGTTCCTTTTAGGTGAGGGGTGGTACTTTGGGCGACGAGGGTTGAAAACAAGGGGGAGTCGGCTATGACAACAGCTCCCCAAAACAGCAAAAAGGCCAAATAAATAAATTGATTTTCTAGCGTGAACACCAAGGGATATAGCAGGCAACACAAACAGGAAAGAAGGAGTGCCCAGAAGGCTATTTTTTTTGTTCCTTTTGAATAGGCAAGGTATCCTCCCATGATGCATGCCAGTCCTCCAATTCCAATAATGATGAAGGACCATAAGGGAATATTGCAGGCTGCTAAGGAATGTTCCATGTTGTAGCTTTCCAGCATAATAGGAACAAAGGCCCAGAAGGTATACAGCTCCCACATATGTCCCCAATATCCAAAGGAGGAGGATCGTAGAGGTCTGTTGTCAAATACCTTGAAAAAGGAGGATAGAGAGACCTCTTGACCCTTTTTTCTAAAAGGGCCATCAGGGACCGTGAAAAACATCATCAGGCCTCCTATTGTTGCCAAGCCAGAAATGGTAATCAATACATATCGCCATGGGATACTGCCTGCCAAGTCCCTTAATAAATGTGGGAAAGCTGTGCCTACCACTAGGGCGCCCACCAGATAGCCAAGAGACTTTCCAAGTCCTTTGTCAAAATAATCTGCAGCTATTTTCATGCCTACCGGATAAATGCCAGCCAAGAAAAAGCCCGTTAAAAATCTGAATCCAAGGATAGTTTCAAGGCTATTCCCCTCCCATATAAGGCCTAGGTTAAACAAGGCACCCAAAATAGCGCAAACCATAAACACCTTTGAGGGAGAAAATCTATCTGCAATAGCCAAAACCGCAAACACAAGGGTTCCAATGATGAATCCAAATTGGACAGAAGAAGTTAAATGGGCCAGTGCATCAGGCTCCAAATTGAAATTGATGATCAGGTCGTTGATCACCCCATTCCCTGCGAACCATAAGGATGTACAAAAGAATTGTGAGAGAACGATTATAGGAAGGACATAGCGATTTCTATCCATAATGTAAGGACGTTGCGAGTGGTGTTGGTAGTATCCCTGAGTCAAACAGAAAGGCGGAAGGTGTACTAACCGTATAACTGCCTTTTACCCCTCTAAATATAATATGAATTTCTGTTTGTCAATTTTGTCAAGCTAACGTCAAAGCGTATTTGTAGAAAGCAACACATATGAATCCATGAAGGAGCAATCATGCTGATAGATTTCCGGTAAAGTGCTTCGTTCGCTTGGAGTCAACATGGAGACAAGAAGATGCGTCATGAAGACAAATTCCTTCATTTGAGCCGTTTTAGCCTTGTTTTTTGCTACATGAGGACAAATGTTTGCAACGAGAATGAAAGCCTTTATGCTCCTATTCATGCTACTTGGGATATGTGAAATTACTCAAAAACCTAAGTCATGAATAAGATTGTAACAAGCTTTTTGATCTACCTTCTAATGGCGGTCTTTGCCTTTGGACAGGTCCAAGATCACCCCTTAAAAAACTTCAATGTTCCCGTAGAGTCTCAGGAATTTATCATCATGAGTGCTCAAGCCAATTCAAGCAATCAACCCTTATTGACCACGCTTGGGAGCTTCAACCTAAATGATAGTAGCACCAATCAACAGATTAAGGTACGTCCAGATGTCACGAACTCATCTACCTTTGATGTAGGGGATGGAAAATACCTTTCTGTCATTACCCTGGATTATGATGGTGATTCATACGATGAGCCTGTTTACATCCTTGAGAAAAACGAAAATCCTACATCTGGTTCGAACAAGTTTTACCTGGCCTTTCCTCAAATAGGAAGAGACCCATATCAACAAAACTCAATTGTCCTAGAACAACTGAGATTGCCTCCATACTTTGGTCTGTATCCTTTAACTGATATTCCCGCTCCCAAGATGACGGCTGGAGATTTTGATGGAGATGGAAAAGAAGAAATCGCTCTGCTTTGGAGGAACTTTGATAGAAGTTATAGAACCTGGATTGAGGTATTGAAAGTGAACACAGCTGGAAACGGAACAGAAGTAATTAAATTTACTGATGTTAGTCAGAAAAAAGAACCAGACGCTAGGTTTGATCTGGCTGCTGGTGATTGGGACGGTGATGGATTAGATGATTTGGCGGTTGGCTATTTTAGAGAGCCCTCCCAGTCTAATGGACAACCGGGCTCGAGGATTTGCTATGTTGATTTATTGAAAACTTCATCTGGTTCGATGGGTTTCACTCGACATACTGAAGAGCTTAGTTTTATTGGAGCTAGCAAGAAATGGGAAAATATTTCACTCGCTGCGGGTTCCTTTCTACCTGGCCAAGAAGGCAAAGAACAAGTAGCAGTTGCCTTGGCTTTTGAGGATTCCGCCATCATGGACCAATTGAACCAACGTGTCTATGTGGTGGACCCAAACGACAATGTCGATGGAGTGGATATGAATGATGAAGTATTCTCTGATTTTGTATTCGGGCCATCGCCGAGGTCAGCCGTTGCCATTGACGCTGGAGACATTTCTCAGCAAGGTGATGGATTACTGGAATTTGCAGTAGCCTTTGACGGGGCTATAAATCTCTTCAAATATGATTCGACAAGCCAGCGTGTAGCTAAACTAGGACCTGGAACTGGGGTAGGAGTTGAGTCTGAATTCTACAATAGAGTCCCTTCCAATGATTACCTCTCTGTAGAGGATATTAATCTGGATGGACAGGAAGATGTGGTTGTTTTTTGGGATGACATTGACTTCAACAGCAGTGAATCCTCTATCATGGTTTCTGTTTATCTGTTAGAGCAAGGTCGGGTTTTGCGTGAAAAGGGAAAAAAGAAGGTCTTGACCGCACCCTATAACGGTGCTGATGATCTTCGTGTTTTTGCTGCTACCCTCGGTGAGTTTAGTGGAGGCAGAGGCATTCTTCGAGCTCCAAGAAAGTTTACACGTTCTCTTTTCTCCACTGTAACGGTTACAGGTGGACCTCCGCATCACTTTGATGTATTGAATGGAACGACAGAAGTAGATGTAACCAATAGCTATCCCAGTTGGCCCAATGGCTCGGTAGCCGCACCTGGTACATTCGAAGCTTTTTATTCTACTTCCAGTACCACTACCTCAACGATGCAAACTACTTTTGGGTCCTCTTGGGGAATTAGTGGTACAGTTGAAGTCGACAAGACCATTCCCAAGATTAAAGTAGGGGTGGAAGCCTCCTTGAAGACCTCTTATGGAGAAGGATTCAGCAAGACCAATATCCAAGAGGAAGAAATTCAGGTTACCAATGTGTACAGGGCATCCAATGACGATGAACTGATCGGTAAATTTCATACGGTAGATATCTATGAATATCCGATAGACTCAGCAGGGGTCATCATAGACTATGTGGTGGTGATGATTCGAAAAGACATCAACAACCAGCCTTTCTTGAAAATTCCTTCAAAGCAAATCACAGCCCTTGATTATAGACCTAGGCATCAGGTAGGGAATATTCTTTCTTATCCCTCCCTATCCGATTTTGATCAATATTATGGAATCAAAAATAGGGTGAAAGAGGATCTTACGGGCTATGCTGTAGGTGGGGGGAACTTAGAATTTCAGGTCAACTATTCTTCGTTTACCAGTCAAAACCAGGATACCACAGAAGACTTTGGGGTAGAGGCCATGGTGAAGGGAAGTTACAAAGGCTACAGCCTCAAAGTAGAGGGAGATTATTCCACCAATAGCCTGAGGAGCCATACCAGTGCGGTGAAAGAAGACATTACCTTTGGTGCAGATTTGGGTGTTCCTTTGAACGGGAATTTTGCAGATGCCAATTACTTTATCTATCCGATCGCCTACTGGGGAGAGAATGGTGCGATCAATATTGGTTACGCAGTTGATCCGGCAGGAAATTATTGGTCTGCGAATTACGGAAATGAGCCTGATTTAACCTTTATTTTACCCTATATCTTTGACTCAGCTAAGGGATTGACTTATTCGGTGGAGGATCAAGAGCGAGAGTCTCGGTCGATAAGTGTGGAGAATGGAAATGAGGATGTTTCTTATGCCTTTCTCCCAGGAGATACGGTAGAAATTAGTGGCTTCATTCATAATTTTAGCCTATTTGACTATAACAGTACGGTCAATGTTAAAGTCTATGATGGGGATCCTGCAAAGGGAGCGAATCTCTTGAGCGATCAGGATGGGCAAACCCAAATCACTGTGAGTGGCAATTTTAGGAGAGGTAATCGTGTTCCCTTTACCTTCAACTGGAAGGCTCATGCACGTCCGGACACTGTTTCTCGAATCTATGTAGAACTAGACTCAGACAATGCCATTTCAGAAATCCATGAAGACAACAACATTGGATGGATTGGAATTGGAGATCAGGTGAATAGCAATCCCACTTCTACCCTTCCAGAACCTAAGGCTACAGAGGTAAACCTATATCCCAATCCAACCACCAGTGGATGGACCCAAGTGGATCTAGAGATCACCAGTGCCAAACATGTAAAGATTGACATCATGGATTTACAAGGAAGAATGTTAGCCAATCCCTACAGCAACAGACTTTCTGCTGGCGGCTACTTATATCCCATTGACCTTAACGCTTTTCCGGACGGAATATACCTGCTTAGGATCGATATAGATGGGGAAATAGTAAGCAAAAAAGTAGTAAAGTCTACCCGATGAATCATGACTAAGGTCCTGGTAGAGGACTACCAGATTTCCTGATTCCCGGCCTTGTGCCGGGTTTCTTTTTTAAACCATCTTCCTCCCTTTCATTCTAAATGTTTACTTTGGGATGAACACATGATGCAATCGACCCCACATACCTTCTCCCGAATGCAATTTGAGGAAGTATTCCGATCTCACTTCGAATACCTCACCAACTTTGCTCGTCAGTACGTGGGCGATATGGATACAGCTCAAGAGATCACACAGAAAGCTTTTATTACCCTTTGGGAGAAAAGAGAGGAGATTAATCCCAAACTTTCCATTAAATCATACCTCTTTACCATTGTCAAAAACCGTAGCTTGAACTACTTAAGAGATACCAAAAGGTACCGATCAGAGGTTTTGGATATTGATTGTGGAGATATAGAGGTATCGCTTGAAGAGCATCATGGGGTAGAGGAGGAGTTGAAGGAATTGATTGACAAGGCCTTGGCGACCTTGCCTGAAAAATGTAGGCAAGTGTTTGAGATGAGCCGATTCCAGCAAATGAAATACAAGGAAATTGCAGAAGAATTGGAGATTTCTCAAAAAACAGTAGAAGCACATATGAGCAAAGCCATGAAGATGCTTCGACTTGAATTGAAAGATTATTTGTTCACCCTTTTGGTGTTGCTCAATATGTTGTAGAAAAAATCAAATTTGGACTAAGGGTAGTCCTATATATTGGGGTATTTAAAGTAGCGAAGCCCTTTGATTCGCAGAAAAAACTATGCAGGAATTAGACAGCCAAATAATTGATCTTATCATTTCCTACCTCAGTGGGAATGCCAGTTCGGAAGAAATTGCCGAGTTGGAAGGATGGGTATTGGCTGACCCTGCCAATCAGGCTAGTTTCAAGGAATTCAAAAAGGCATGGCTGATGACTGGGATGAGAGCATCTCAAGCTGAGGTAAATGTAGAAGCTAATCTTGAATCTGTATCAAGCCAACTATTTGTCGACAGCAAAGTGGTACCGCTGAAAAGAAAAGCCAACCTAAGCCTTTGGTTGGGTGTCGCTGCGGCAGTAGTCTTACTCTTGACCCTGTCTCTATGGTTCTTTAATCAACCCATCCAAATGGAGTTCATGGCCGAACAAAAAATGGAAGCCATTAAGCTAGAGGATGGAAGTCAAATCAACCTCAACAAAGGAGCTGAATTGGCTTATACCTTTGACGAGGAATCAGGCGTCAGAAAAGTTTCTCTCAAAGGAGATGCCTTTTTTGATGTAGAACGAGATGAGGAACATCCCTTCATCATTGAGGCAAGAAGTTTGCAGATAGAAGTGTTAGGAACGTCCTTTTATGTAGATACGCGTCAGGGGGTAGAATGGCAGACGGTTACGGTGGAATCTGGAAAAGTGGCTGTTCGTTATGGAAAGCAGGAGGTGATCCTTACAGCCAATGAAAAAGCTGTATTGGATGTGAAGCAGGATACCTTAACCAAGGATTTGAATATAGATCCTAATTTCAATTCCATCAAAACGGGCAAAATTGTATTTGACAATACCCCTATCGAGGAGGTCGTTTCAACCCTTAGCAGACATTATGGAGTTAAGTTTGAGCTCAATTTGAGAAAAACAAAACTCTGTGTGATGAATGGTACCTTTACCAATAAAAGCTTGAAGCAAGTGTTGGATGGCTTGGTCGCGACCCTGGAAATTGAGGGGAAACTTGAAGGTGAAAAAGTAATACTTGAAGGTGACTGTACGCCTTAGGCTCTTCTCTATACTCCATATATGCTGACCTACTAAGAGGCCTAATTGAGTGGACATGTACAAGAAACTTCTACTCCTGATTTTGTTTGGAGGCTGTTGGCTATCCATATCAGCCCAGGACGAGACATTTTACCCCCCTGTTACCATCCAACAGTCGAATATCACTGTAGGGAAGGTGATTAAACTTATCCATAAACAAAGTGGAATAGACATCTCCTATAAGTCTAGTGCCATAAACAAGCGGCAAAAGATTGATTACTACGTCAAGCAGGCTTCGGTCGAAGCATGTATGGAGGAACTCAGCAAGAAAATACCCATTCGCTATATCATGCTCGAAGGGCAGGTTGTCCTGAAGAAGGCAGAAAAACAGGCCTTGCCCTCAGCAGATAAGAAGCCTAAAAAGTTTACCATCAGCGGATTTATTTCTGATAAAATAACGGGTGGAAGCCTCCTAGGCGCTGCGGTCTTTTTCAAGGGCTCCTCCATCGGTATGTATACCAATGAGTTTGGCTTTTTTTCTATCACAGCTGAGGCTGGAGAGTATACCTTCGTTTGTTTCCATTACGGCCATAAGCAAAAAGTGATTCCAGTACGTCTGAACCGGGATATTCGTCAGGATATATCTTTAGAAACCCTTTCCTACGATCTGCCGGAGGTTGTCATCGACCCCGAACAAGACAATATTCTTGACGAGCCTTCTTTGGATGTTATGGAATTGAGTGGGGCACAATTGCAAGCCTTACCTGAGTTTGCCGGGGAACCTGGTATCGTGAATGGATTGCAGAGTTTACCGGGATTAAAAACCCATTCTGATGGCTCTGCCTATTATTACAGCAGGGGAGGGGAAAGGGATCAAAATTTGATCGTGATTGACGATGCACCCATTTATAATCCTTCTCATTTGTTTGGGCTGTATTCCATCTTTATCCCAGACTTTGCCAAAAGTGTTTCTGTATACAAGGGTGATATGCCAGCTAGCATGGGCGATCGCTTGTCCTCTATTGTGAGTATCAGGACCAAGGAGGGAAATTTGAATAAAATTACCCTAAGCGGTGCCGCTAATCCCTTCGTCAATCGCTTGTCTTTGGAAGGCCCATTTATAAGGGGAAGATCATCCTTATTCGTTACCCTTCGTCAATCCAATATTGATTGGTTATACAAAAGGGCCAACCCCAATTTTGACATTGGTTTTAGTGATTTTCAGCTGAAATGGAATGCCATTTTAAACGAAAACAATCGTATTTATTTTACGACGATCCAAAGTGCAGACGAAGTGTCCTCTGGCAACAATGAAGCAAATAGGACTCGACTGAATTGGGGGAGTTCGGCTAATACACTTCGTTGGAACCATATTTTCTCTCCTAAATTATTCTCCAATACCACTCTCTATTCGGGAACCTTCACCAATTCCTTCAGCATTCCTCCTAATTTATGGAAGGCTGAACTTGGAATGCTGAGCTTGAAAATGGATTTTTCCTATTTTCATAGGCCGAGCCTAACCTTCAAATTTGGGGGAGAAGTCCAAGGATATTTTACCAATCCAGGTACATTGACAAGGGATTCCTCTCGCAATCTGCTGCCTTCTATACGGACCAATGCATCTCGGAAAACCATTGCCTATGGTGAAATAGAATGGAGAAAGGGGGATAAATGGCAGGTTAAGGGAGGCCTACGATTGGTGAATTGGCTGAACTTGGGACCTACTGTATACTTTGATTTCGATTCCACCTACCAGGTTAAAGATACCATTCAAGCCCCTGCAGGAGGCTATAATCGCTATGTTCGACTAGATCCAAGAGCAAACGTTTCCTATGCTATTGATCCTAGTTCCCAGTTAAAATTGAGTATGGGAATCTACCATCAGTACCTTCAAATGATTTCCCATTCTTCCTCTCCTTTTACGACTATGGAGATCTGGTTGCCTGCCTCTCCGAACATCAAGCCTCAATCTTCCCTCCATGCTTCTCTTGGCTATACCAAATCTTTCGAGCGCCCCATGGTTGATATGAGTGCCTCTCTGTATTATAAAAAATCCTACAACCAAATCGACTTAACCAATCATTCTGTTACGTACTTGAATCCTTTGATCGAAGGGGAATTGAGGTTTGGAGAAAGTATTTCCTACGGCTTAGAGCTATTTGTACAAAAGGAGCTTGGAAAATGGACAGGATGGGCCAGCTACGCCCTTTCCCGAGTGATGCGACAAACAGACGGTATCAATGGGGGTAGGCCATACAGGGCTTTTCAGGACCGGCCACATGATTTTACCCTTTCCCTTCAATATCAAGCTAAACCAAGAATTTCACTATCAGGCTACTTAACCATTTTCAGTGGGTCTACCTTTAGTTCTCCAACAGGATTCTTCACCTTTAACAATCAAACTGTACCCATTTTCGGAGAGAGAAACAATGATCGTTTACCCGCTTATCAAAGGTTGGATCTGGCGATAAAGTTCCAGTTACACAAGCGTGAGGAAGCCCGTTTTAAGCATGACTTAACCCTCTCCGTCAACAATGTTCTTTTCCATAAGAATGTATATGCAGTTAAGTTTAATAAACTAAGCGACATCGATCAGGGTACAGAAAGTCTGTTTGACAACCGCGTACAAGCCAACTTCCTGACCGAAAGTAGGCTGTCTAGTACGCAGGTCTTTTCTACTGTCTTTTTTCCTTCACTTACCTACAGATTCTCATTCTAGGCTATGAAAAAAACACTGATCCTATTGTTCCCACTTTGTTTTCTCCTTTCATGTGAGGAAGAGATTTTCTGGTCTTTGGACACAGATACAACAGAAAAGCTGGTTGTTGAAGCCATTCTGACGGATGAAAGAAAAATTCAAGAGATCAAATTGAGTACTAGCTTTGCTAGTTTGAATGGAGTCCCGCGTGCCGTAGATGATGCGACCATTTTCCTAAGGGCTAATGGACAAGAAATTCAATTCCTAGCTGATAGCAGTCAAAAGGGAAGGTATTTGAGTGCTGCCCCATTTCGAATTGTGGGACAAGTAACATACGAGCTGGAAATAAGGTGGGAAAATCAGGTATATCAGGCCAGCTCAGTCCTTTCTTCCAAGCCTATTTTACCAACTCTGCGTTTTATAGAGGACAGTGCAAGAAGTAGATTTTTTCTGGCAAATGTAGGCCAAGTTTTCAATCCCAATGAGGAGGCCTTGGTGGAGGTGTTGATTGATTGGGCGGATCAAACCGACAGCCTTCCCAATCAGGCGCTACTCTATTTTTACAGCTTTAGTAGCATTCATATCAGTGAATTTCTAAAGCCAAATAAAGAACGTGTCTTTTTTCCGGCTGGTTCAAAGGTGATCGCCACCAAATACGGATTGAATGAAGCCTATGGCGACTTTTTGAGAGCCCTTGTCATTGAAACAGAATGGAATGGACTCTTCTACTATTCCAATCCAGAGAATCTTCCCACCAATCTATCCAATGGCGCCCTTGGTTTCTTCAGTACGTGTGCAGTGGATGTGGATACGCTTATCGTTGAGTAGAAAAAAATCGCTCTTTTGAATCAATTGACCTAGATAAAAGAAAAAAATAGAAAAAAATGAGATAGGACTAAGGGTAAGCTAGGAGTCTTGGGTAATGAGAATGAAAGCGAAACATTCGCAACAACATTCTAAACACGTTAAGAACTTCCACAATGAAAAAGCTATTATTTCTTTTGAGTGCCCTTGCCCTGATATGGACACTATCTTCTTGTGAAACAACAGAGACCTACAACGCACCACCTATTCCTCCTTTGGAAATGGCCACTATACCAGCAGAGGCTTTGGAAGAAATGGATCCTGACACAGCTAGCACACAACGTGCTACCTATTACAATTGGCTACACGCAGGGGTAAACCTAGTGGTTTGGAACGCCGCCATTTACCTCAACACTGCCATTCCGGTAGCAGCCTTTCATACCGCCGTTAACCAACCTGTTACCTACCTTGGAAATGGTAAATTCGAATGGTCATATGTGTACCAAGCACCTGCTGGTTTGGGAGGAAAAACCTACGATATCGTGCTTACCGCTGAGTATATCAACACCAATGCAGATGTAGAATGGGTCATGACATCATCCGAAAGAGGAGGATTCCAGAACTTCATTTGGTATACGGGCATTTCCTCTGTAAACGAAAATGAGGCCAGCTTTACGGTAAATAGAAATCCAGGAAACCCGATTCCAGTATATAGAATTGATTATGACCGTATAAGCGGCACATCAGATTTCTCCATTCGCTTCACAGATGTAAATCCAAACAGCAACGGCATTGACGGTTATTTGGAATATCGTGTGGATAGCCAGAACCTTGATTTTAACAGGGCATTTGACATCAAAGGTGGACCCAATAAGCCTGACCTTGATACGGAGATTCAGTGGGATGAGCCCAATGGAAATGGCCGTGTGAAGGATTCCAAGCGCTTCGGAAACAACGATTGGCAGTGTTGGGATACCAATCAGGCAGATGTTGTTTGTTAAGCAATAAAACAACAAACAAACACCTAGGCCTGATGCAGTGTAAAGCTGTATCAGGCCTTTTGTGTGGTCTATTGTAAAGAGAGGGTAATGGTAAGGAGAGGATGTTTGACCTCCATTTTGGTAAGGACTCCCTTGGTGTAGTAGTACCTCATTTTTCTGTCATTGCCAGGGTCAATGGTTTCGTATACACCTTCCTTCTTTTTTTTGATGGTGATGAATTGACCCGATGCCTCAGAGAAAGAAGTTTGAATATCCTTGGGCTCTTGAAAATTTAGGAGGGTTCCACTCATGTTGACAAGAGATGATATAGGATTAGCTGACTTTCCATCTAGCTTAACCTGGTATTGATTTCCATCCCAATGTAGATGACTAGAGCTGTGGTTGTTACCATTAACTTCTACAGTAACATCGCTCTTGTACAGGGCTTGATTTTTATAAATGGTATTGTTGATGGAAGACAATTTCACCCTCTTGACCAAGAGATTGACATCTAGGTCGGTACGTGTATAATAATAAACGAAGCCGTTTTTGCTGTTTTTGTAAACCTTCATGGTCCCGATATTCTTACCTAGAGCAGTCATCTTATAAGTCAAAGCCTGCGATCTTGCCTGTTGGACAAAAGAGAAGATGATGAAAAGAATGGCTAACATACGCATAGGGATAAGTATTAGTGGTTGATGAATGACACTTAATATTACCCTGATTGACAGGCTTGGTGCTAGACAAAAATGCCAGTCTGTTTGAAGCTTATGAGGAAAATGGCAAATGACCTCAGCGGAAAAGGAAAAGAAGATATTTTTGTTAGAGCTCGGATTATACCCATGATCATTTGGTGAATTATGCCAAAGGAAATCATCCATTTTGGAAAAAATGCAAGAATGATGGTGAAGATGTTGGGAAAACTGTCCTTCAAAAATTACTCACTTCTGAGTATTTGAAGAAAAAGGGAAATGGAATTATTTGTTGGTGAAAATTATATAGCTACAAATATTGTCAACTCATGAAATTTATTACCCCCTTTATACTGTTCTTGCTGATTATCTTATTATCCTGCCTTAGAGTCTCTGCCCAAATCAAACCCGTAAATGAAGAATCTCCCCTTCCTGACAAAAAAGTGGCCGAACCTATTGGAGAACAAAAACGAGACTTAGACATAGAACCCGATTCCGAAAAAGTTTCAAATGCGATGATTGAAAGAATCGCTCCAAAACCTACCATTGCCTTGGTCATACAGGATACAACTGCGAAGGCTGACACCATTGTAGTAGAAGGTGCAGATTCTTTTACATGGAATGGAAGGACGATTACTTTTGAGCAGGATACCACAAACAAGTCCTACTTGCACAATAACATCACTTTATCGCTTGGGTATAATTTTGATTTCTTAGGTGGAATTAGTACCAATGAATTATACGCAAGCCTAAACGCAAACTTTGATGATGTATTTGCAGATCCTGAGGAGTCCAGAATCAATAAACTTAGGTTTGGTTTGGAAGGGAGCGTCTCCCAATTACGAACTATTTCCATTTCCGATTCAATCTTTGAAGAATTTAGGGATGTAGAACCTTCTTTTGGCCCAGACTCTAGTTTGCAACTACAATATATTACTACATCGACTTCACAAATTTCAGTGCAGACGAAGGAGAATCTGGGATCTGCCATTCAACCCAAAATTACTTGGACACCTAATAACTCAGACTTTCTGTATCTCATTGGGTATCTGGAGTTGCTTAGAACCAAAAATGAAGTTGTGAAGACACGAAATATCCTAAATGTTAGTTCTTCGAATGAGGTTCCGGACGATTGGCCAAGACCATACGAAACTACGAATGACATTCCTTTAGGTTCTGAAGAAAGTAGATTTGAATACAACCTGAATTATGGCTTAGGATTTGGTGTAAACGTAATTCGAGAAGTAGGCGATTTAAGGACGAGGGTATTATTTGTTCGCAACAACGTCCAGTATTTTGAAAATCAAAACGCGAATTCCACTTTGGTCCGGAATGAATATCTTGGATATATTTTTCAGCTAGAATTTTTTGAAAAGAAATATGCGGGTATAAAAATAGGAACAGAGTTAAGAGGTAGTGTCGGCTCAGAGCCTGGATTGCCTGCATTGACTTTGGAAGGGCAGCTACCTTTTTTCAGTATCTACCTTGCTAAAGTATTCTCCTTTCAAAAAGTAGGAAGCTTCCTTTCTCCTTGATCCAGTTTGCACAAGATACATCTATGGTGTTTTTTGGGCATTGGAAGTATCTAACATCACATCTATGCTAAAAGGGATTCATCACATAGCGATTATCTGTTCTGATTATGCCGTTTCCAAAGATTTTTATGTCAATAAATTAGGGCTAGAAGTCATTCAGGAAGTCTATCGTGAGCATAGAGACTCCTACAAATTGGACCTCGCATTGGATGGGCATTACGTGATAGAATTGTTCTCCTTCCCTCAGCCACCGCCTAGAGTTTCTAGGCCAGAAGCAAGAGGTTTGAGGCATTTAGCATTTCGTGTGGAGGATATTGAGGCAGCGGTACAGCAGCTAAATTCACATGGAATTGAAACGGAGGACATTCGAATTGATGAATACACAGGGAAGCGATTTACCTTTTTTGCTGATCCTGATGATCTTCCCTTAGAGCTATACGAGGTCTGACAACTCATACCAACAATAAGGGGCAAGCGCAATCAAGCACTTGCCCCTTCCTTATTACCTACGATCAGTTTACTTTTTTTGAAAGACTCGAATATAGTCTACATACATTTTTTGAGGGAATTGGGTCGTCCCGTCTGGATAGCCAGGCCATCTTCCTCCTACTGCTATATTGAAAATAAAGAAGAAAGGAGCATTGAATGGGTAGGCCCCATTTACCGTAGAAGGCGTCAAATTGAAATATGGCTCATCGTCCATGAACCATGTGATGCTATTGCTCTCCCACTCGATGGAGAATACATGGTATTCCTCTGAGAATTTCTCTCCACCCAATAAGGATTTAGAAGCCCCTTTGAAATTGCTAAAGCCTTGCCCTTGTGGGCCCCAATGGGCGGTTCCATGAACAGTACCTGGCTCATGACCTACCAGTTCCATAATATCAATCTCTCCACAGGCAGGCCATCCCACAGTCCCAATATTGGTTCCTAGCATCCACAAAGCTGGCCAGATTCCCTGCCCTTCCGGTAGGATGGCTCTAATATCTACTCTTCCGAAGGCAAAGGTTTGCTTGTTGGCTGAAATCAGCCTAGCCGATGTGTAAGGGGCGCCATCGAAGCTTTCCTTTTTGGCTTCAATCACAAGGCGTCCATCCTCTACATAAGAGTTGTCCGTACGATCGGTGTAATACTGAAGTTCTTCATTACCCCATCCGCTAGCACCAAGTTCATGCGTCCAGTTGGCTGAATTGACGGCTCCTGGCTCATCAAATTCATCTGCCCAAACACGGTCATAACCTACATAATTGGTAGGGGTGATATAGCCATCTGCCGGAATGAAAACGAAGGAATCATCGTTTCTGATTGTTCCAATTCCTTCACTGATGACTAATTCGGCTTGAACAGGATCACTCAAAACAAGCTTAAACTCTTCGTCTTGCTCCTTGAGGGTATCGGCTACGATTTCGATGTTGACCTTTGCTTCACGCTCTCCTGCAGGAATAACGGCCGTCCCAGTAGCAGCTACGAAATCCATTTCTTCACCCGCAGTAATTTCTTGGGTAGTGTAAGTTACACGCACCTCTTTGTCGTGCGTTTCGCTGATAGTTATGCTAAAGGTAATTTCCTTGTTGACATCCCCTTCGAAGAAGGTGGCACTGGAAACATTCATTTTGGGAAGTACCTCTGGTTCTGGATCAACGGTTCCGTTGTCACAAGAAACCAACATAAGGCTTAGGGGGAGGATAAGTAAGTGAACGATTCGTTTTAACATATGAGCAATTTTTTACGGCAAAATACTGTGTGATAAGGGAGTTGTTGTGTGTTTTTTTGCCAAAAGAAAAAAGTTGGGGAAATGAGTCATGATATAAAATCTTTCCCCATTTCCCGCTTTTCCCTATTCTTATCTCATCTGATTAATTTGAGGTAAGGGTAAGTCTCCAAACCCCCCATCCATAATCAGCAAAGAGAACCATTCTGTTGTTGGTGAGTTCCAAAATGGAAAGCGTAACAGATTGCTGTGGCTCAGTTACTTCACCAGCCGTTCCAATTTTGTAAAGGCCTATCCATGCACCTTCTCCATTCAATGACAAAGATTCTTGGTTAACGCTGAAGGTGTGAATGCCAGAATCCCATGCCTTGTATTTTTCTGGCCAGTCAGAAGCTTGCTGACAACCAGGTGAAAGACCTAAATCAGCTGGTGTAATGACCCCATTGCCATCTGTATCAGCCCAGAAATCACCATTGTTTCTGTACTCATATTCTCCATTTGAACGGAAGATATACTGATCATTGAAATGACAAGGACGGTCTGCCAAATCCTGAGAGCTATTGCCCCACCAAGTTTCAGTTAAGTTGGGTCCAATATGCAGGGCATTCTCTTCATTGGCCAGGGTCCAGATTTTCTCCCCGCAATTGGTTAGCAGCTCGAAGTTTCCAAAACAGGCATTAGGATCGTCCTGTGTTACCGTCAGACTGCCCATGGTTTCAGCAGAACCACCTCTGGCGAAGGTGGTCATTTTTACCTCGTAATCTCCTTTGAAAGAGATGGTAATGGTAGCTTGGTTACCTTCAGCTGTACCATTGTCCTGAATCTCCCATTTGGTTAGGAATGCTCCCTCTGTCGTATTGGTTAGGACAAACTCATTTGGAGTGGCTCCCTGGGTGATTTCAAAAGTCGGACTAGGAACCGGGCCTAGCTCAGATTTTTCTACTACTGATGGTTCGCAGGCTACCAAAGCCAAAACCAACAGAAGCAGGATGTATGAATAAAATTTCATGATCTATGAATTTTCGTAGTAAATAGTATGGTTTAGTAATTAGGGTTCTGTACCAATGTACCGTTGGTGATGTCCAATTCAGATTGTGGAATTGGAAGGATTTCACTTTTCCCAGCAACAAATCCTTGGTCGCCAAGTTCTGCTTCGGCTCTTCCGGTTCTCACCAAGTCGAAGAACCTATGTCCCTCTGTAGCCAGCTCCATTCGTCGCTCATCGTAAACCAGGTCTAACAAAGCAGTTCCTGAAGCAGAACTATGTGGGGGCAGACCTACACGAGCTCTTACTCTGTTTAGGTGAGTTCTAGCCGAGCCATCATCGCCTGCTCTAACATGCGCTTCAGCTGCCATCAACAAGACATCGGCAAATCTAATCTCGCGTATATTGGTGTTCCAGTTCAAAGCAGGCTCACCATCTACGGCACGCTGATCTTGAAGACCTGCATACTTTCTGATGAAGTAATCTGTATTCTGGAATCCTACTGTATAGCTTGCACCTTGCTGTTGAAGAGCTTGTCCATCAATGATGGTATGTTCGAAGCGAGGATCATCTCTCATCGCATCCGCCAATTTCTCAGTAACTGGGCAGAAACTCCACCCATTGGCGTAAAGAGGACCGACATAATCTCTCATGCCAAAAAACTGTACATTGTAGTTCCCTTCCGAACCATTAGCAAAGCTTTCCCATCCACGACGAGAATTGGAAGAGAAGTTGATTTCAAAGATAGATTCGATGCCATATTCGTTGGCCTGGCTGAAGATATCTCCGAACTCAGCTTCTAGATCATAAAGACCAGAATTGATTACTTCCTCAAATAAGGTAGCGGCTTCGGCCATTCTACCTTCATTGTTTTGGTAAAGGATAACCTTTCCTAGCAAAGCAGTTGCAGCACCTTTGGTGATTCTACCAATTTCGTCTGCAGGAAGAGATTCAGGAAGCTCAAAGGTAGATCTTACATCCTGTAGATCCAGTTCAATCTGCGCATATACTTCCTCAGGTGTGTTCTGAGTTTGTGTGTAGATCTCATCAGCAGATAGTACAGTCGTAATCAGAGGCACATTGCTGAAGAACCGTACCAAATCAAAGTGGAAGTAAGCTCTCAAGAACTTAGCTTCAGCAGCAGTTCTTGCCTTAAAGGTTGCATTTACATCTTCTGGTGCTTCCTCTAGTTTTTGAAGAAGAAGGTTGGCGCGGTAGATTCCAGTGTAGGCCTTTTGCCATAGACCCAATTGAGGTCCAAGGAAAGGATCCAAGGTGAATTGGTCATATGCCACCCAACTTGGTTGGTCAGAGGCATCAGAACCCCCGGCATACGTATCGTCGGATGCGGCGTTGAGGAGTCCCAATTTCATGGTCCAACCATTTGTCCCTCCCCACTGTAACACATCGTATGTGGCTACCAAGGCTTCGAAGAGCTCTTCTTCAGTCTGATAGAAGTTGGTTTCAAGCTCAGTCCCTCTTGGCTTCAATTCTAAGAAGTTCTCTGTACAAGATGATAGGATCATCATCATGCTTAAGCAGAGAGTTGAAATATATATGAAAGTCTTGTTCATTTTCGTAAGTCCTTTGTTTCGTAAGAGAAATATAACGAATAATGTTTTTCTAATGTGTTAGAAGCTCATGTTGATCCCCATGAGATAGAATCTTGGCTGAGGGTAAATACCGCGGTCAACACCATAGCTTCCCCCACCAATTTCAGGATCAAATCCGCTGTACTGGGTAAATGTCAGGAGGTTGTTTCCAGATACATATACGCGTAGCTTCTTGAATCCAATCTTGTTCAACGCAAGTGCTGGAACATTATACCCTAGCTGCAGCGTCTTGATTCTGAAGAAATCCCCAGGCTCAACATAGAAGTCAGAGGAGCGGCTGAAGTTTCGGTTAGGATCATTCATCACCAATCTTGGATAGGTATTGCTTGTTCCTTCTCCTGTCCAGCGATCAAGTGCGTCTGCGGTCATATTCGCCATTTGTAGGTCAAATCGACGTGTAGCTTTGAAAATTTCGTTTCCAGCTACCCCTTGACCAAAGACAACCAGGTCAAATCCTTTGTAGGCGATGTTAGCAGTCAAACCATATGTCCAGTTGGGTGTAGGATCGCCAATGAATCCTCTGTCTTCTGGATCGATTTCTCCATTTTCATTGATGTCAACGAATTTGAAGTCTCCAGGCTGAGCATCTGGCTGAATGGGGGCACCATCAGCATTGACGTAGCTGGCCACTTCCTCTGCATTCTGGAAAATACCGTCTGTTGTATATCCGTAGAAGAATCCAATTGGGAATCCTACGGCTGTGCGGGTGATTTCAAGACCCTGAGGGCTGAAACGCTGGCCAGGAAGGAATTCCTTATCAGGCCCTAGGTCAGTTACCTCATTCTCCACATAAGAGATGTTTCCATTGATTTCGAAGTTCAATCCTCCAAAGTTTTTGGCATATCCTAGCTCCAATTCAATCCCTCTGTTGGACATGGTAGCAATGTTGCCCACGGGACCTGCATTACCAACATAACCCGGTACAGCAATATCCAGAAGCATATCGGTGGTCAACTTCTCGAATAAGTCAAGGGTAACGCTCACACGCTTGAAGATCTTCGCGTCAATACCAATATTAGTCTGCTGGGTTTCCTCCCAGCGAAGATCAGGATTTGCAATCGCGTTCGGGCTAACTCCATTGGTTAAGGATTCATCCAAACCGAAGGTGTAGTTACGACCGCCACCTACAGTTGAAACGAAACGGAAATCCCCAATTTGGTCGTTACCATTTACCCCCCAAGAAGCTCTCAATTTCAGGAAGTTAACCACAGGATTACTTTTTAGGAAGTTTTCTTCTGTAATGACCCATCCAGCAGAAACCGCAGGGAAGTATCCGAATTTATTATTAGATCCAAACTTGGATGAACCGTCTACACGAAGAGTAGCTGTCAATAGGTACTTGCCTGCGTAGTTATAATTCAGGCGGCTTAAATAAGAAGCCAAGGTTCCCTGGTACTCAAATCCAAAGTAAGTTTGAGATTCTATGGGAGTAGGGAAGGCTAGCGATGCATCTTCAATGCTGTTTACAGGAATGTCCTGAATGCTCCCTCCGATTCCTTCACCCTGGTTTCTTTCCGCTACTGTACCAGCCAGGATCGTGAAATCATGGTTGCCAAATTGTCTTTGATAAGAAAGGGTATTCTGGAAAATCCAGTATAGGCCTCTGTTTTGAGAGCGGTTGTAAAAGTTAATATCAGATCTATTGGTGGCGTTTAGGTAGTGGACCGGCGTGAATCCTTCTCCACCCCAAAAGGCAAGGTCAGTACCGATGCTAGAACGGAACTTTAGCCCTTTGATGAATTCGATTTCTGCGAATACATTTCCTACCACCTTATCTGACCAACCGTCTCCTTGCTGAATAGACAAGGCCGCCAAGGGATTCAACACCTCAGAAGTAACGAGAGTAGAAATCCCATAGGGATCTCCATTCTCGTCTCTAACAACGGGGAAGTTGGTGAATACATTACTTGCTAATACATCTGGATCAGTTTCGATCACAGGTGTAATAGGATCAATATTGATGGCTCTACTTAGAGGTGATCCAAATTCTGAATTGGTAGAAACCCCCTGGCTATTGGCACGAGAGTAAGCTACTGTATTTCCAAAGGTGATTTTTTCATTGATTTTGTGGGTAGAGTTGAATCTTACCGTAAATCTGTTGTATCGCGACTGAGCCTGGGAAACAATTCCCTCCTGCTCAAAATATCCAAAGGAAACATAATACTGAGATCTTTTGCTACCCGCAGAAATACTCAATTGGTGGTTTTGCATAGGTGCGTTGTTGATGAAAACAGCATCTTGCCAATCTGTTCCTTCTCCTAAAGAATTAGGATCGTCAAATAAGATTGGGCCACCTGAAGCAGCGGAAGACTCATTCATCAGAATTCCATATTCACGTGCATTGAGCAAGGCAAGCTTTCTCCAAGGAGCTTGCGTACCGTAATAGGCATTGTAATTGGTTTCGAAGCGATCTTTTGCTCCTCCTTTGGTGGTGACGAGGATGACACCGCCTGCAGAACGTGCTCCATAGATAGAGGCTGAGGCTGCGTCCTTCAGTACTTCGATTGATTCGATGTCTCCTTGATTCAGGAAGTCAATTCCACCGCCGATTGGCACACCATCTACTACATAGAGGGGTTCGCTTGCGTTGATGGAGCTTGTACCACGAATTCGTACAGTAGCTCCTTCACCTGGCTGCCCAGACGTAGTCGTAACACGCACACCTGAGGTTCTACCCAAGAGCGATTGCTCAATTCGTGGGACAGGAAGGTCCTCAAGATCATCTCCTTTTACCTTGGAAATAGCACCTGTAACGACGCTTTTCTTTTGCACACCATAACCGACAATCACCACTTCATCAAGGTCAGTGATGTCTTCCGCCATTCCGAGGTCAAGGGAAGTTTGATCCCCAACCGTAATCTCTTGTGTAGTATATCCTAAATAGGTAAATACCAGTACAGCCTGGGGGCTTTTGACGGTGATTGAGTAGCTTCCATCAGAGTTGGAAAGGGTTCCGTTTGTCTCTCCTTTTTCTACGATGGTTACACCAGAAAGAGGGGTGTTATCTGATTCGTTGGTTAGGGTCCCTTTGACTGTAACCTGTGCGGATAGCCATGTGGAACACATCATCATACAGATGAGTAGTAGGTAGTTTCGTAGCATAAATTAGTCTTTACAGTAGTTTGGTCTAACTAAACACAGATATAATATGGTATATATATTAGATAATGTTCCCAAAGAGGGGTACATCAATGGTACTACATCTTTAAAAATGTAAGCTTTTGGATACTTAGAGCAGGCTAAATGAAAAAAGGGAAGTACCCTTAAGGTATTTCCCTTTTCGAAATGCACGTCGGTTTAGGTCAAATTTTTTCTGAAAAAGTCATGCCCAAAGCATATTTTGAGGCTGTTTCCGAAAACGATTGAAGTTGCGTGGAGACCCAGTTATCATCTTGACCTAACTCATCCTTCATAATTTGAGCCACTATGGGGGCCATGTCCACGGCCGCTTGTGAATCAAGGAGCAAAATCCTGATTCTTCTTGATAGAACGTCCTCTACTGTCCTGGCCATCTCCTGTCTCACAGCCCAAATCACTTGTGCCTTGGTGTAGGGATAATCTGGATGAAGAGGTTGAGCCCATTCCTCATTTTCTATCATCATCTGACGGATAGCTGCTTCATCGCTTCCATACACATACATATGGTTATTTAGGTCAGGATTGGGAGCATAACCATGAATCTTCATGTCTATTGAGGTTGAAGCCTTAGGGGCTAAGCCTGCTACCTTTATGGCCTTGTCCACGGCATCTTCACCCATCTTTCTGAAGGTGGTCCACTTTCCACCAGTTACAGTGAGCAATCCACTACCTGAAACCAATACTTTGTGGCTTCTTGAGATTTCCTTGGTACTTTTTCCTTCCTCCTTGGGGGCAGCCAAAGGACGGAGACCAGCGAAAGTAGCCAGGACATCCTTCCTTTCAGGTTTCTTTGCCAGATTTGCTTGTGCAGTCTCTAAAATAAAGTTAATCTCTTTTTCAAGGGCTTGAGGTTCTAGCTCGGGCTCTTCTCTTAAGGTATCGGTTGTTCCGACTACAATTTTATCATGCCAGGGCACGCAGAATAGGACCCTACCATCCGAAGTCTTTGGAATCATGATGGCATGATCACCAGGTAGGAATGACTTGTCCAATACGATATGTACACCTTGTGATGGGCGTATCATTTTTCGTTGGGCAGGTTGATCCATCTGTAGGAGGTCATCCACAAAAATGCCTGTACAGTTGACGACTGCCTTGGCTTGTATGTCGTAAGTCTGGCCAGTTTCTACATCTTCAGCTGTGGCTCCAGCTACTTTGCCTGCCTGGTTCTTGATCAAGCCAGTAACCTTAGTGTGATTCAGAACTACACCTCCTTGTTTGGCAATGGTTTGTGCCAAGGCAAGTGCAAGCCTAGCATCATCAAATTGGCCATCCTGATAAACTACCCCTCCTTTTAAGCCTTCTGGATTGATGGTGGGTATGGCCTCAAGTGTCTTTTCCTTGTTGATGTAATGTGAACTTCCAAGGCTAAGACCACCAGCTAACCAATCATACAGGGTCAACCCAACAGTATACTGCACCAAATCAAAAGTAGTATAGATGGGAATAACAAAAGATTGATTCTTGGTCAGATGAGGTGCATTCTTAAGGAGCCTCCCTCTTTCCTTTAACGCTTCCAATACAAGGAAGACATCCCCCTGTGCGAGGTAACGGACTCCTCCATGTACCAGTTTGGTACTTCTGCTTGAGGTTCCTTTTGCAAAGTCTGCTTGTTCAACTAAAGCAACCTGATAGCCACGTGAAACCGCATCTAAGGCAACTCCAAGTCCTGTGGAACCTCCTCCTACTACTAGGAGATCATATTGTGTTTCGGATTTCGAAAGCTGCTCAAGTGCTTTCTCTCTGTTGAGCATATTAATTCGTTCGTTTTGTTTCCTTTATGCAATGTATACGAGAAAAAAGAAGAAAAAGGAAAGAATTCGAAATAAATTTTTGTTAAAAAATAACAAAACGAAATAAATGTGTACCTTGAAATCCTTACATCAATACTATGACGATTGCAGAAAGACACGCTCAAATTCTGTTACAACTGAAAAACAAGGGCTATGTACGCGTAACAGATTTGGCCAATAATATGGATGTATCGCTGGTTACGATTCGAAAGGACCTAAAGACCCTAGAAGAGAGAGGACAATTGTTTCGAGCGCATGGGAGTGCTAGCCTTCGCCAACCCAATACCTTTGAGAAGCATGTAAATGAAAAGGAAAGCCTACATGTGGAGGAAAAATCGCGCATTTCCCAACAAGCCGCCTCTTTATTGAAAGCCGAACAAGCCATTGTCATAGGTTCGGGGACTACCTGTCTTGCCTTTGCCAGGTCTTTACCCACTGATTTGCCCTTGACTGTACTGACAGGTGCGATGAATATTTCCCTTTCTTTGATGAACCTCGAGCGGATTGAGTTGATTCAATTGGGCGGCATGGTCAGAAAGAGTGCTACCTCAGTTGTAGGGCCTTATGCAGAGGAAATGCTAAGCCATTTTTCATGTAACACCTTGTTTCTGGGGGTAGATGGGCTAAGTCCAGACTTTGGGTTAACCACTTCAAACGCCTTAGAAGCCCACCTCAACAAGCAAATGATCAAATCAGTTGAGAAAACGGTAGTCTTGGCCGATAGCTCAAAATTTGGGTTACGCGGATTTGGGAAAATATGCGAGGTAGAGGACATCGATCTGTTGGTAACGGATGATAAGGTCTCCGAATTTTTGGTAAAGGAGTTTGAAGAAAGGGGCGTGGAGGTATTGGTGGCTTAGGAAGGCTTTAGAATAGAGATATATAGGGGAATACTAGCCTTTTTAAAAAATCTACTCTCCCTTTTTATTCCTTTAGAAAAAATTCGGATTTAACTATGATCTATATCGATAACATCCCTTTAATTTCTATTGGTTAACGTTAATTTTACCTAAACTACATTTTTGGTATTTTGGGAAGAATTGACTAGCAGAATGGCAGGAATTTCCTTTTGGCAATTACACCTAGATTTAATTCGCAAATTCCTAGTAACACTAGCTTGGTTCGGGCTGTTGTTGCTCTTGGGAGTTCCCTTATTTGCTCAGTCCTTCCTTCCCCAAACTCCCTTAAGTGCTTTGTTTCATCCAGATGATTACAAAGCAGGATCTCAGAATTGGGATATTGCCCAAGACAAAAGAGGCTTCATATACTTCGCCAATCATTTTGGACTGCTTGAATTTGATGGTAGTCAATGGAAAACCTATTCAACAAAACTTGGAGCAAGCCTAAAATCCGTTTGTGTTGGAGAAAATGGAAATATTTATGTAGGTGGTCAGGGGAATTTCGGCTATTTCAAACCAACTCTTGATGGTCGATTAATTTATCATTCATTAGACAGCCTGTTGGAGGATGATCAGAGGAGTTTTGATGAATTGTGGCACATCTATGAAAATGGTGATGAGAAATATTTTTGTTCAAGGAAGTATATTTTCCTACTCAAAGAAGGATCTTTAAAAGTCATTAGCCATCCAGGGATTCAATATTCCTATTTTCTCAATTATAAGCTGTACGTATCCACTTGGAATGATGGTTTGCTTGTGCTAAACAATGATAGCCTTCATCAAGTTAAGGGGGGCGAATTATTCAGGGGTAAGTCCATTAGGGGTATGATTCCTTTAAACCAATCAAAGATATTGATTGCTACGCTTGATGGGGACCTATATTCTTTTTCTGAAGAAGGATTCGTAGAATTTGGAAGCAAGAATAGCTCCCTTTTTAAAGAGTCACTAATCAACTCAGTTTTGCGATTGAGGAGTGGGGAAATTGCAATAGGTACTCAAAATAATGGCCTTTACATCCTAAATCAGGAAGGAAAAATTGTTCAGAATCTTGACAAAGACAATGGACTTTGTGGACATACTATATTTGCTCTTCATGAGGATGAGTTGGGAAACCTTTGGCTGGGTCAAAGTAATGGCATATCCTATGTTTTCCTTGGGTTGCCATTTAGTCAAATCAATGACCAACAAGGGGTCGAAGGAGCAGGGTATGCTGCCACCATCTATAAAGACAAAGCATTCCTTGGAACTTCAAATGGAGCTTTTATTGAAACAAAGGATGGCTTCAAGAAGATTAAGGGTTCTTCTGGGCAGGTATACCAATTCTCTGTTCAAAAGGAAAAGCTCTTGATGGGACATCATAATGGAACTTTTGAGTATCAGGAAGGAGAATTTAAAAAAATTGATGCCACCCAAGGGAGTTGGATGTTTGAGAGGAAAAATGATGACAGAAATATATTATTATCAGGGCATTATCAAGGATTAAAAAGATTTGAATGGCAAGAAAATGAATGGAGTAAAGGTACTGTAATTAAAAACTTCAAAGAGTCTTCTAGGCTCTTTTTTATGGACGAATCAGGCTATATATGGGTTTCTCATGGATTCAAAGGGGTTTTTAGACTATCATTAAATGAAAATGCAGATTCTGTTCTATCTCAACAATTTTATGGAGCTTCATCAGGATTCCCTTCTGATGAATTGATTAATGTTTTCAAATTACAAAACAGGTTGCTCTTTGGTACGATTAACGGGCCTTACTCCTATGACCCCCTGCATGACAATTTTCGTCCAGACAGTATCTTGGCTTCCAAAATAGGCCAAGAAAGTCGTCTCATTGATCTAAGTGAAGACGTAAATGGAAACCTTTATTACCTAAAAACAGGGGAAATTGGATACCTTCAAAAAATGCCAAGTGGGAAATTTTATAAGCCTGAAATTCCCTTCGATTTGATTTCTCCTTTTGTATATGATGATCTTGAAAAAATTATTCCCATTGACCTAAATACAGTCCTGATCAGTGCCAGAGAAGGGTTTCTCCTATTTGATCCGACAAAAAAGGTTAGTCAGTTAGATTCCCTTCAAATTTACCTGAGGGAAGTCAGGTCTATGCAAGGGGATTCTACTCTGTTTCCCTATGGAGCAGCTAGTAAAATCCCTGGTTCCAAGCATATTTATAAATTTGCGTATAGCAATCGCTTCATCACTCTTAGGGTTAGCTCCGCCCCTAAACATGCACTTGCAGGAGTTAAGTATCGTTATCTGATAAAGGATCTCGATCCAGAATGGACGCCTTGGACAGAACAAACAATCAGAGAAGTAAACGGTCTTTCTCCCGGTGCTCATGAGGTCTGGGTGGAAGCCCAAAGCAATGGTAAGTACAAAAGGGCATTCTTGGCAATTCTTTATGTCTATCCACCATGGTATTTATCTTGGTGGGCAAGGTTGGCTTATTCAATCCTATTTATTTTAGTCTTGATGGGCTTGGGATGGTTCCTCTGGAGGAGGTTTATTCTCCTTGAATACAAATTGAAAGAGGATAGAGATAAAGCCATAAAGGATAAAGAAAAAGAGATGGAGGAAATATCTCTCAGATCTGAAAACGAAATTCAAAAGATAAAGCAAGAGAAATTAGAATCAGAATTGACATTCAAGAATCAAGAACTTGCTTCTTCTACTATGCATCTCCTAGCAAAGAATGCCTTTTTACAAAATCTAAAGGAGAATCTCGAAAAAATCCCAAAAGCGAAACCACAGGAACTAGGTAAACTCAACCAATCAATTAAGAAGATCATCCAGCGGATTGACCAAAACCTAAATGATGAAGATGAATGGGAAAGGTTTTCTTTCCACTTTTCTCAGGTTCATGGAGATTTCTTTGGCAAACTTAAGGCCGAGTGTCCCGAGTTAAGCCCTCAGGAATTGAAGCTTTGTGCATACCTCCGATTAAACATGAGTACCAAAGAGATCGCCCAACTACTTAATATATCAATTCGTGGGGTAGAAACAGGCCGTTATAGGCTTCGGAAGAAACTGAATCTGGACACTTCTATCAATTTGGTTGATTATATGATGAAGGTTTGATGGTGTATGAGTAAAAAATATAGGCCAATTTTAAGTTTCTTATTATCAGTGGATTATATTCTTTGAGACTTGCATTGGCGAAGTATTGAAGTGGTAAAATTAAATGTAGAACGTATACTTGAAGTGGTTCATTTCGGCAGATATTACATATTTCCCATTACATTGGGACATAGCCATTCAGTTGGATATTTCAATTTCTACTTCTAATTCAGACTACTACCCTATGGCAGAAAACTAATCTCCCAATCATTTTTAGTAAGCCCTTATTGTTGGGCCCTTTGTAATCAAACCATGAACCGAGCCCGTTGGCCTGCTGCTCATTAGCACAGGACAGGATCCTATTTGTTCAATTATTCAATACTATCTCGCTATGAATCAAACTAAGTTCATGTTAGGGAAGATAAATTCTATTCCCTTTCATCAAATAGTCGTTTTTTTGTCATCTTATGCTATTATTCGCAGGGGAATATGGCCCATTTTAGTTGCACTATTAGTCATGTGCCTACCAACTACCAAATTGCTAGGCCAAAACATCAAGGGCCAAATCCTCGATGAACAACGTTCTCCTTTAGTTGGGGCAAGCGTATTGGTGAAAGGTACTACCCAAGGTGCCATTACTGATCAAAATGGGCGTTATAATGTCAAAGCATTACCTACAGATACCTTGATGTTTTCATTTATTGGGTATGAAGCTCAGCTTATCCCTGTAGGTGATAAACAAGAAGTATATATCCAGATGGTTCCATCTGAAACCTCCTTGGATGAAATTGTAGTTGTAGGCTATGGCCAAACTCAAAACCGAAAAGTAAGTACCAATGCCATTAGTACCATTGGAAGTGGAAGAATTGATGAAATTCCCGTCAGTAGACCAGAACAGTTACTTCAAGGGAATGTTCCTGGAGTGGTGGTTTCGCAAAACTCAGGATCACCTGGGACACCTTTGACAATCCGTCTACGTGGAGTAGGTACTGCAGGAGGAGCCCAACCATTGATTTTATTGGATGGTGTTCAGGTTCCAGATCTTAACTTTCTCAACTCAAATGACATTGCAAATATCTCCTTGCTAAAAGATGCAGCCGCAGCCGCTATTTATGGTGCAAGAGGTGGTAACGGCGTAGTGTTAGTTCAAACCAAGAAGGGAAAAAGATTTAGTCAAGGCCCGGAGATTTCTATTAATGGATCCACAGGCTTTCAAAATCTTCTTCGTAAACCTGAACTAATGGATAGAGATGCCTATGTAAACTACTACAACGAGTTTGCAGCAGCTGATCCAAACCTTAACGAGATTACTGAAGCTGAAAGGGCTCAGTTGGCAAATACAGATTGGTATGATGAAGTTTTTGACTCAAATGTACCGATGCACAATTACAACATATCAGTTGCTGATGGGGGAGAGCGGTATTCCTACTACATTTCTGGAGGACTTTTCGATCAAAGAGGTCTTGTGGGTGGTGAAAGCGGCAAGTCGAGGTATCAACGAAACAACCTGAAGATGAATTTCGAGGTGGATGTCTTGAAAAATGTAAATGTCTTTGTCGGAGCTGATATTGTTGATGTAAACAGAGATTTTTTATTCGAGAATCAAGCTGGAACCTTCAACGCTGTGATGAATTATTTACCTGCGCTCCCCTCTATCTACCCGGTTTTTGATGCTGAGGGAAATCCATACGACATGGGGCAGTTTGGGACTGGAATGGTCAATGGCGTTACCCTTCCTTTTTCAGGTGTAGGTGCTGTAACTAACCCAATGCTATCCTTGATGCATACTAACAACAACACCTCTTCTTCCATCAATATGTACAATTTGAGGTTGAATTGGGACATTGTTAGAAACCTAAAGTTCTCAACTACCTATGCCATTTATCAGGATAGGTCATTTCAAAGGAACTTTACCCAAGCCTTTGATTACAGGGAGGCAGGACATAATTTTTTCAATGAAACAACCGATTACACAGAAATCAATTATCAGAATAGCTTTTCCCAATGGGAAGGGAATCTTCGCTACGATTATGTAAATGAAAATGGTCATACCTTTGATGTCATGGGCGGATTTTCAGTTCTGCAATCTATAGGTGCTACTCAGGGATTGGCCGGATCTGACTTCTTTGTAAATGATTTTGATGAAGCCAATTTTGCTTTGATCAAGGATGCTTCTTCCATTACTCAAATCACCCCATCAATATTTGAAACGGGCCTTTTCTCCTTATATGCTAGGGCTAATTACAACTATAAAGAAAAATTCCTCTTGTCAGGTGTCATTCGTGGAGATGCCAGCTCTAGGTTTGGAACGGAGAATAGGACGGGTATTTTTCCTAGCTTTTCTGTAGGCTATGTCCTCTCTGAGGATCTTTTTCCTGCCTCAAAGGTTGTCAATTTGTTAAAAGTAAGGGCAAGTTATGGGATCAATGGAAACGATAATATTGCCAATTACCAATTCAGTAGACTCCTTAATCCCAATGCAGGACCTTCGTTTGGAGGGCAAAATACGACAGGAATCAGTGCAAGCTTCTTATCAAACCCAGGTGTTAAGTGGGAGGAAGTTTCCCAGTTCAATGCAGGTATTGATGCAAACTTGCTGAACAACAGCTTAGGAATCACCATTGATTTTTATGACAAACTTACTTCTGATATGTTGGTTCCCATTGGAACACCTGCTTACATTGGTCTCCAATCTGCCGCTGCTAATGTTGCAGATGTTCGAAATACTGGACTTGAATTTCTGGTTACCTATCGTAAATACCACTCTGAAGATTTTTCTTGGAATGTGTCATTTAACTTAGGTTATAACCGAAACGAAGTAACGGGTTTAGGTACAAATGGTGAGCCTATCAATGGAGGAAACATTGGATTCATCTTTCCTGACCCAATCACAAGAACAGATGTTGGGCAACCTATTGCCAGTTTTTATGGGCTTCAGGTATCAGGTATTAATGACTCAGGTGAGTTAATATTCGATGACTTAGATAGTGATGGTGAAATCACGGATGCTGACAAGGCATTTATTGGGAAGCCCTTCCCAGATTTTACTTATGGAGCAAACATTGGTTTTGCGTTCAAAGGGTTTGACTTCAATACCTTTTTATACGGTTCGCAAGGAAATGATATTTATGATGCTACGGTTCGCTTGGATGCTCCTTATGCTAGTAGACCTCTATCATATGCATCCGATGAGTCTCCTAGAAATTTATTAGGAGGTGCTACTGGGACAGATCAAACCCGAGTTTCTAACTTCTATGTTCAGGATGGGTCATTTGCAAAACTTAAGGTCCTCACACTCGGGTATTCCTTTCCAAAAACACTCTTAGGAAAAATCAAGATGGAAAACCTACGGATTTATGCCACGGGTCAAAACCTATTTGTCCTGACAAACTATGGTGGAGTAGACCCTGAAATTGGTCAGGCCTTTGCTGAAACCGTCCTTGACGTAGGCATCGATCGAGGATTTTACCCGCAGCCCAGAACCTGGCTATTTGGTTTCCAAATCAAATTTTAATCCTTCTCAATCTATAAGTCAATTCAATATGAACACTTTCATAAAACAATATATCATCAGACTTGGCCTGCTAGCCTTTATTGCCATATTCTTAAGTTCTTGTGAGGGCCTACTAAATAAAGTCCCAGTGACTGAACTGGTAGAAGAAATCGGAATCAAAAATGAAGCAGACCTAATTGCTTTGACAAACTCAGCTTATGACGCTACCCAATGGCAGGTGATTGAAGGGGCTCAAACCCATATGTATCCAGTCATGTTCCAAGACATTCGTGCTGATAACTGTCTCTCACAATGGGCTACTTTCTGGACATTTGGACTCCCATTTGACGATTTTTCGCAGATTCTTCCAAATAACAGCAACATTGAAGGAATGTGGCGAAAGTGGTTTACGGCAGTGGCTAGAGCTAATACGGCAATTGAATTCATCAATAGTTTTGAAGGCTTTGAAACATCGGGCTTGCAATCACGCTTATTGGCTGAAGCCAAGTTTGTAAGGGGATTTGCCTACTTTGAATTGGTAAAGCACTTTGGAGAAGTACCTTTAATCACCAATTATATAAGCAGTACATCTGACCAGCTGGCTATTCCAAGAGCTCCTGTTGCGGATATATATGCACAAATTGAGCAGGATTTTTTGGAGGCATCCAAAGACCTGCCTGCTACCTATGAAGGAGCAGATCTTGGAAGAGCAACCTCTGGTGCTGCCCTAGCTTTTTTGGCCAAGGCTCATCTGTATCAAGAAGAATTTGAAGATGTAAAAACCTATACTGAGCAGATTATTAGCAGCAGTATTTACAGTCTTGAAGAGAACTTTGCTGATAACTGGAGTCTTGAAAATGAGTATGGTAAAGAATCCATTTTTGAAATCGGATATCAAGATGGATTTACCAACTTTTACTTTGAAGCTCCCGGTGGTGAAACTAACCAAGGTTCCTCATCCTATCAGATGTTTGGGTATATTTTTGCGGGAACGGGTGTATTTGGGAATTCTGTTCCAAGACAAGAGTTGATTGATTTATATGGAGAAAACGATGTACGTAAGGACGCAACCTTCATTATTCCTGAAAATACTTATGAGGGAAGAGACAATTCTTGTGGATGTGCAGTAAATCCTGATTGTAGCGCCAATTTCAGTACAGAAGGAGAGTGGCTTCAAAATAGTACCGATATCTACAACTATTTCTGGACGAATTCTGAAGCTCTTTGTTCTAGGGCAACGATGAGAAAATATGACATCCCTACGAATATTGCCGCTAATCTATTGCAAACGAGTAGTTCCCCTTTGAATGAGAAAGTTATCCGCTATGCAGACGTATTGCTTATGCATGCCGAAGCTTCTATTCAGGCAGGAGGAAACGGTCTTGTTTCTTTAAACGCCGTTCGGACAAGAGCCGGCTTGGAAGCCTTGGGTTCTTATACCTTGGATGATGTTAAACTGGAGCGAAGAAGAGAGTTGGCTACAGAAGGTTGGGATAGATTTACAGACTTGGTACGGTGGGGAGATGCTGCTAGTGCCCTTTCATTTAAAGGCTTTACCACAGGAAGGGATGAGTATCTCCCTATCCCTCAAAGTGAAATTGACCTAGTAGGGGCAGATGTATTAAGCCAAAACCCCGGCTATTAATAGCTTTAAAAGTTTAGTAGTAGGACTCTGATTCGATAGAGTGGAAGGTATCACGACTCATGTGATATCTTCCCTCAATTTCCAAATAGCTTATGAATACTCAGAAACTAAAGTGGGGGATTGTTGGAACCGGAAATATTGCCCAACAATTTGTTAGAGATCTAAAATTGTTAGATGATCACCTAATTGTGGGGGTTGCCTCAAGGTCTACCTCCAAGGCGAATAACTTTGCCCAATTGAACGGGATAGAGGAATTCTATGGGACTTATCGGGAATTATTCGCTAGCAAGAAGGTTGATATCGTATATATCGCCACTCCTCACAATAGCCATATGGAATGGACCTTAGAGGCCCTAGAAGCAGGAAAATATGTTTTGTGTGAAAAGCCTGTTGCAGTCAACAGAATGGAGTGTGAAAGGATGGTTCATAAAGCAAGGGAGAAGAAGCGATTCTTTATGGAGGCATTATGGACACGTTTTAACCCTAACTTTTTGAAAGTCTTAGAAACGATAGAGCAGGGGTTGATAGGAGAAGTTAATTATATCAAGGCTGACTTTTCCTTTTTTGTAGAGGAAGCACGTAGAACACGGCTTATGGATCCAGATCTGGCAGGAGGCTCATTGTTGGAAATGGGTATTTATCCTGTCTTTTTGGCCTATTTTCTCGGGGGAAAACCTACTTCAATTAAAGCTATAGCTCGATTGAATAGCCGGGGAAGCGACTTACAATGCCTTACCTCATTGACCTTCCCCAAAGGAGTAGCTCAACTGATGAGTGGTTTCTGTTCAGAATCAGAAATGGTTGCTCACATTCATGGGGAGAAAGGAAGAATCCAAATCCATGCTCCGTGGCATGAAAGCGAAAATTTTGTCCTTATTAAGGGAAAGAAAAGTCATTTGTTCTCTTCTCCAAAAATAGGAAAGGGGTTTACCCATGAGGCAATTGCTTGCAAGAATGCAATTGAAAAAGGCTGGATTGAACATCCGATGTGGACGCACCAAAACAGCCTAGATTTAATGGAAATTCTGGATGAAATTAGGTCCCAAGCAGGGATTACCTATCCTTTTGAAGCGAATCAATCTTTAACAAAAAAACAATGAGTACAATTTCAATAAAGAATCTATCATTTCTTTTGATATTGGCATGGATCCCTTTCTTCTATTCATGCCAAATGAATGGAAAGAACCATTCAGGGGACCAGTCCGACAAGCTAAAAAAACAAGGGCAACTGGCTAAGTTTGAGCCAGAGACTGGTAAAGTTTTGGTCTTCGCTGGTCAAGATCTTGCCTCAATTGGAGGATTACCAGGCTACCAAGATGGCTACGTAGACCATTTTTCGACCCCGGCCGGTATTACTCTTTATACTAGTATAGGTGGAGGAGTAACTAGTGAGGCTATGCCAAATGGAGGCTTGGAAGGTGTTTTTGATACCTATGACAATGGAAATGGCCCTTCAAATATGGTCATGGTAATGAATTCAGAGAAATTTAGTAACAGTACATTGGCTATTGGATTATCCCTCGTAGATCAAGAAAAGGCTGTGGCAAATGGTGATCTTGATTCCAACATAGCAAAACTGGGAGAATTTTTACTTTCTCTTAAGGAAAGACCAGTATTCCTTCGTATTGGATATGAATTTGACGGACACCTCTGGAATCATTACGACAAGGCAGCTTACCTAACAGCCTATAAACGAATCAAAGACAAGCTGGATGCACAGGGGGTTAAAAATACAGCTTATGTCTGGCAATCTACAGGTTGGGTTTCTGATGAATACCAATTGGAAGAATGGTATCCAGGAGATGAATATGTGGATTGGTGTGGATTTTCTTTTTTCGATCGATGGAAGGAAGCCATTATGGTGGATTTTGCCAGAAAAAAGGCAAAACCTGTAATAATTGCTGAGGCTTCTCCAACCATTTCAGATCATATGGCAAAGTTCAATGGGGATACTAAGGAAACCATCCTTTCGAATCCTCAACAGGCTCAGGAAGCATGGGAAAGATGGTTTATACCGTTTTTTGAAACTATAGAATCAAACCCAGATGTCATCAAGGCTATTCATTATATCAACTGTAACTGGAAGGTACGGCCTATGTGGAAAGAGAATATGACCTTCAAAGATGTTGATGCTAGGATACAAACCAGTCCCATGATAACCGAGAAATGGGCCAAGAAGATGGCAGAAGAAAGGTACCTCAATGCCTCTGAAAATTTATTTGATCATCTAATCAACAATTAATTTGAAACTCATGAACTACACATCTTTAGCTGAAGAATTTTGGGAAAATGGATATTTAGTGGTTGAAAATTTCTTCACTGACACCCTGATGGACACTTTAAATCAATCCAGTCTAAAACATTTTGGCCTTAATCCTGATTGGGAACACACGAGCGAATTCCTAGACCGAACTGCTACAGAAGTAATTCCTTGGTTTCCCTTAAGGGAGGGAAGTGAAGAATTTAAAGAGCTGGAAGCTGATCAAAAATTAAGTAGCCTAACCCAAGAAATATTGAATGTGGGTTGGAATGCGCTCTATTGTATGGTTATGTTTTCTAAGCAAGGAACAAAAGGGCAAGCATGGCACCAGGATTGCCCACCAGAGAATCCCTCCCAATTTAACCTGAATAGACTGATCTATACCCACGACATAACCGATGAAATTGGAGGGCAAACCATTGTTATGCCTGGTTCACATAAGAGAGGTGTTTTGCCTACTGGGAATCCACACGAAGATATGGATGGTCAAGTGGTGTTGACACCTCAAAAGGGAACCTTGGTCATACTTCATGGGCACTCATGGCATAGGGTACTTCCTATAAAGGGAGTCTACAGGCTGTCTGTTAACTGTAGGGCGATACCTGCAAAAACCCCCGAGGATATAACAGATATTGCTGTTTACCGGAACGTTAGGTACCGTTTTTCAACCAATGAAGTTGTAGAGGAAAGGGGGTAAAGGAATATCACTCATCTTTTACTTTGTGTAGAAAGGTATTCTAGATTTTTGGTTCCTCAAAATGCTTGGGGCATTTTGAGCATTAACTTTTTATCAATCTATTTCTATCGTTTTGACTACTCATAACTCTCGCTCAAATCTCATCATTGCCTTGGGGGTTTCCCTTGGAGGCTTTCTATTTGGCTTTGATGCTGCCGTCATATCTGGTGTAACGGGCTACATTCAGTCAGAATTTTCGCTCAATGATCTACAGCTAGGCTGGGTTGTGGCTTGTCTTACATTTGCTTCCTCGATCGCGATGCTGACCATTGGACCTATAAGTGACCGTTTGGGGAGGAAATCACTTCTTCAGGTTACAGGTATATTATATGCCATTTCGGCTGTTCTATCTGCTTTAGCTCCTACTTATGCTTTTCTGGTCTTTGCTAGAATGATTGGAGGCTTGGCCGTAGGCTCAGCACTTATTCTTGCCCCTATGTACATAGCAGAAACTTCTGCTCCTCAGAATAGAGGTAGGATGGTATCTATCCAACAGCTAAACATCGTTCTAGGATTTTCTGCAGCTTATTTCAGCAACTATTATCTCCTGTATTTGTCTAAGTCCCCCTTGGATTTTTCAATGGAGATGAATCTTGAGCAAGAGGTTTGGAGATGGATGTTGGGTATAGAAACACTTCCTGCTTTGTTGTTCATGATTGCGATGATGTTTGTTCCGCCGAGCCCGCGCTGGCTGATGTTGAAGAATCGAACGGAGCAAGCCAAAAAGACCTTAGAGCGTATTCATTCTAAAGCAATTGCAAAAGAAGAGTTTGAAAAAATGAAAAGTAGCATGGTAAATGTATCAGCCAAGGTTCCATTGAAAGAATTACTCAATCCTTCTTTAAGAATGGTTTTATCGGTGGGAGTCTTGATTGCTGTCTTGCAGCAAATTACAGGGGTTAATGCAATATACTTTTATGCTACAAATATTTTCGAGCAGTCAGGAGTAGGGAAAGATGCAGCCTTCGCTCAAGCTGTTTGGGTAGGCATCATAAACGTCGTTTTCACGCTCATTGCCATGTTTGTAATAGATCACTTTGGGAGAAGGCCGTTACTCCTTATTGGTGTAGTTGGAGTGGTACTCAGCATGGGGCTTACCTCCTATGGATTTTTTCAGGCACGATATCAATTGACTACCGAAACGATACAGGAAATTCCTGAAATCATGGTTTCTCAGGATTTGAAAAACATGACGGCTATTGAGTATAGTTCTGATGTTGAGTTCAAAAAGGACCTAAAAAGCAGTATAGGGGAGGAATTATTTGTTAAACATCAAAGCAAGCTCATCCAAAATTCCATTAAGATGAACCCTCTGATTGTCCTGATTGGGATATTAGGATTTGTTGCCTCTTTTGCAGTATCTCTAGGCCCAGTTATGTGGGTCCTGTTGTCAGAAATTTTCCCCAATTGGATTAGAGGGCTGGCAATATCGGCCGTGGGATTTGTTAATTCTTTGGTGAGTTTTTTGGTGCAACTAGCATTCCCTTGGGAAGTGAGCAATTTGGGTAGTAGCTTGTCCTATCTGATCTATGCCGTCTTTGCCATTGTTGGGCTGATTCTTTTACACAAGTACCTTCCTGAAACCAAAGGAAAATCCCTCGAAGAAATTGAAAAAGAACTTGTAGGGTAATTTATTTTGGGTAAAAATTAACATACACAAAAAAGTACCATGTACAATCCTATCCTAAGAGGTTTTCATCCCGATCCTACAGTCGTCAAGGTAGGCCAGGATTACTACCTGGCTACTTCGACTTTTGAGTGGTATCCAGGTGTCATGATTTATCACTCAAAAGATCTGGTCAAGTGGGAACTTGTTTCCCGCCCGTTGGATAGGCTCTCTTTGTTAGATATCAAAGGGGTACCCGATTCCTGTGGCGTGTGGGCCCCTTGCCTAAGCCATGATGGTGAGTTGTTCCATCTAGTATATTCCCAAGTTCGCTCATTTGATGGGGTTTGGAAGGATACTCCTAACTATTTGACAACAGCTGAGGATATCCGAGGACCATGGTCAGAGCCCGTTTTCCTAGGTTCTCATGGTTTTGATGGTTCCCTTTTTCATGATCAGGATGGAAGCAAGTGGTATCTGAGTATGGAGGTAGATCATCGAAAAGGAAAGTTGTTTGGCGGAATCATTCTCCAGCAATATTCTCCCGAACAAAAGAGATTGATTGGCTCCTTAAACAGAATTTTTTCGGGCTCGGACTTAGGAATAACGGAAGGGCCACATCTCTACCAAAAGGATGGATTCTATTACTTATTGCTAGCGGAAGGTGGAACAGAATATGGACATGCCGTCAGTTTAGCTCGGTCAACATCACGCCATGGTCCCTACGAATTGTCTCCTATTCATCCTGTACTTAGCACGGCCAATGATCCTCTCCATCCTTTGCAAAAGACGGGACATGCAGACCTTATTCATCTTGATGGAGATCGTTGGGCTATATTTTACTTAACAGGAAGGCCCTTGAGTCCAAGAGGCCGTTGTCCACTAGGGCGGGAAACGGCTATGGACCTGCTCGAATGGCCAGAGGGAGAGTGGCCTCAATTGATCTCTGGAACTTCTCTTCCAAGACATGAGCTAGCTGAATTTGAGGCACATGAAGCTTCAATGATGGAGGAAGTGGATTTTTCGCTACAAAATCTTCCGTCCACCTATCATTCTCTTAGGGTTCCCATAGAGGAAGGTTGGTGCAGAATCGAAAATCAAGGCCTAACCTTAGTGGGTAGAGAATCAATGAGTTCAACCTTTGAGCAATCTTTACTCGCTCGACGCGTTCAGTCCCTTGATTTTGAGTATCAGGTCCAGCTTACATTTGAACCTACTAGCTACCAGCAAATGGCGGGACTGCTCTGCTATTACAACACAGCGCATTACTTTTACCTCCATATCCTTGGGGATGAAGATGGTACATCTTGTTTTCTCCAATTGTTGAGATGTGATCATTACCAAATAGAAGAGATGCTTCAAGACCCCATTCCTATCCCTCATAAAGGAAAAAAAGTATACCTGAAGGTGGTTTGGCAACAAGCGATGGCTACATTTTACTATGCCTGGGATGGGGGGGCATGGAAGCAAATTCCTGGCGTGTATGATGCCAGTATTCTCTCTGACGACTATGTTCGGGAGGGAAGCAACAGGTATCGACCTGCTTTTACAGGGGCTTTTGTGGGAATAGCCTGTCAAGATTTAAGTGGAATGGGAGGAGAGGCTAGGTTTTTAAAGCTGGTTTATTCAGAACAATAGGGATATATATATATTGTCGTTTTTTGAAAGGTGGAGGACATTGATACGGGTTGACTGGACTAATAGGCAAGTGTTGGAGGTGTTTTTTTAC
>JBCBVV010000056.1:860-41550 GCA_039817415.1 Bacteroidota bacterium | reverse complement strand
AATCAGGAGAACTCATCTATTCCTTTGAGCAAAAACATTCTGGTGATTTTGTTAAGGCTTTCAGTTTAGCTGAATTAAAGGAAGGTTCCTATCGAGTTCTTGTGAGTACAGCCTATTTCACAAAAGAATTACAAGTAGAGTTGTAAGAATCAGGTATGCACGTTTAGTAGTAGTAGTCTTAGGCCAAGGAACTTCAGTAGGGGTTTCTTGGTCTTTTTTGGTGTGGTAATTTGTGATTATACTATTTGTAAGCAAAGTCAGGCACAATCGCTAAATACTTTGAATCCAATTGGAAAATATCCCATCCATCCCAACCCTTACATAGTCAGTCGACTCAATTGATTGTACCCATTTTGACTTGGGAACTTATATTACATTTACATACCATGAGAATATCATCTTTCTTCCTCTTCCTACCTTGCTTCCTGTTCAATGGCCTATATGCTCAATCTCTGCCTCAAGCCGATAGCCTCTTTGATCGAGTAGAATATTCTTCCGCGAAAGCGTACTATCTCGAACATTCAGACGACCTATCGCCCAGGCAAACCTCAAACTTGGGCTTCTGCTTTTTTGTAGAGGAAAATTTTGCTCAAGCAAAAGCTTATTTCAAACAAGGTATTGCCAAGAAAGACGCCCATTCTTACAGGTATTTGGGATATATGTACGAGCAGGGAGTTGGAGACATTGAAAAAGATATTCCCAAAGCTATAGAATTGTATGAACAAGCAGGAGAATTGAAAGATGGAATAGCCCTCTCTAATCTGGGTTACCTATATTTCAAAGGAACAGGAGTCAAAAGAGACAGAAATAAAGGAGTCGAATACTATCAGTTAGCAGCAAAGCTTGGCAATCCTCGTGCCCTGAATAACCTAGGCGATATGTACAAAACAGGGGATTTCCTAGAGAAAGATCTAGAAAAAGCATATACCCTTATAAAGATGGCAGCAGAGGAAGGGATGTGTATGGGATGTCAAACCTAGCCCAGATGTATCAATTTGGACTTCATGTAAAAGAGGATCACAAAAAGGCATTAAAATGGTACATCAAGGCTGCGGAGGCTGAACATAGTCCTGCTCAACTGACTCTGGGAATGTTGTACTTTCATGGAACGCTCGTAGAAAAAGATTATAAGAAGGCCTATAAGTGGTTTGATGAGGCTGCCAATCAAAAGGAAATCAATGCCTTAGTGTACCTCGGTAGAATGCATGTCAAGGGCTTGGGAGTGCAGCAAGATTACGAAATGGCCTATAAAATCTTCAACTATACCGCCCTTCAAAACAACCCCTATGGCATTTATGAATTGGGGAATTTGTACTACAATGGAGAGGGTGTAGAAAAAGATTATTCTGCTGCCTTAGAAATATATAGAAACTCCGCCAAGCTTGGGTTAGCAGAAGCCCAAGTGGTAGCAGGCTATATGTTGGAGAATGGAGAAGGCACCGAAGTGAACCTCGAGGAGGCTAAATTGTTGTATCAACAAGCAGCAGAGCAAGGGCATAAATGGGCACAGAATAGGTTGAAGGAGTTGGAGAAGAAATAGATGAATATACGCACACATTCTAACAGGATATTCCTTTGTCAGCAAGGCATGTTCTAAAATGTATGAACTCTACTAATTGATCCTAGTTAGAGACAATTTTTAATTCCAATTAAAATAGCTTTATCGTAATAAATAGCTATGGCCAAATGGCCATAGTTTTTTTGTAACACTTTATGAGGAATGGCATCTAAGCTGTAAACACAAGATTATGAGATGTACCATTATCTTTTTTACCTGCCTAGTTCTTCTGCTCCAAAGTAGTTGTATTGGGCGGCATCAGCAAACTAAATCTAATCACATGCTATTTCAGAAAATTCCTTCTAGTGAGTATGATTCCGCTATTTTATATTACTCAAATAAGGCCATTCAGGGCGAAACGGTCGAAGAAGTCCTCAAAAATTCCAACAAAATATTGCATCAGGAATTAGCTAGGATTCCATCTGAAAAAATATCCTACCAATATAGCCATGGGAAATGGACCGTTGGAGAAGTTTTACAACATATCATTAGTTATGAACGCATCATGACAGAAAAGGCCTTGATCATCGCCGGTGTCATTACTTCAGACTTTAAATACCAACATTATACACAATCCTCTACCGTAAAAGGGGGAAGAGAAAAAAGTAGAGAAGCACTGGTTGAGGAATTTTTAGCCACTCGAAGAGCCACCATTCAAGCCTTTCAGAAATTAAATGACGATCAACTTCAAATGGTAGGAAGATTAGATGGTTTTAAAACCTCTGTTCGTATGATTTCTCTGTGCATATCTGGACATCAGGTCCATCACTTTAACATTTTGAAAAATAAATACAAAGTTTTGTAACACTTCAAGGTCTCTTGTATCAAATTTATGAAAGGACTTATGGAGTCTAGGGTTATAAAAAGCTGAGGTAGAAAATTTTGTAAAGGTACCTAGCATATTACTGTCCTTGTCATGGTCTGACAATGTATTCCAATAAAAGCTTTTTAAACATCCCTTAGGGGTATGGAATGGAAATCGATTATTCGATTTCCCCGGAGACAGTTTGCCTAATCAACACTGAAAACCATTAACACAAAAGTTCAACATTCTTAATTTTTTTCACTTTAATCATTATTCCAATGACTGTTAACAAATTAATTTTTACAGCATTTCTCATGCTAGTGGGCTTAAGTTGTACTCCTAGAAAAGTTGTAGCCCAGACACCTGAAGACGCCATAATCACGACTTCTGCCGTAGCCAATGTATCTGCAGATCAAGTCTGGGCACAAATCCGAAAATTAGACAATATCGCTGAACTTTCCTCTTTAGTTGGTTCCCTCACATGGAAAGGGCCCAAAGGAGTAGGTGGTGAGAGGAAATGTGTTACACCGGATAAGTCTGGCTATTTTATAGAAAGAATTCGCGAATTTGACGATCAGAAAAGAACCTATGAATGGCAGGTTGTGGAGGGCGTACCCGCCAAAAATGTAATCAATCGTTATCGAGTGATAGACCTAGGTTACAACAAAAGTATGGTGGTATTTACCTCAAGATTTGAATTTATAGAAAATCCGAATATGAATGAGGATCAGTTCAAAGCTTTCTTAAAATCTGCCTCTTATGAAATGGCATCAAATGCGATTGCCTTAGCTAAGTAATACAATTTGAATGCAGATAACTATTTCTTTCCCCCTTGCTTTATCCTTGGCGAGGGGGAATTTAATGATGCTAAAGTTTTGCACAAATGGACAACAGGCTTCAACTTGATTTTAAGAACTAATAATTATCCAAAAAGCTAAACGTCAGAGTCTTATCTTCTTTCCCAATAATCTTTTATTCTATCTATAATTACTACCTAAGAAAGCGAATATATCCTTTTCTCAGGGTTATTGACTCGAATACATATAGTGATGGGAAAACTCGTATTTGCAACTATGGACTTCCTCCTCAAATTAGATCAGAGGTATCGCTAATTTTGACAAAGCTGACTCATCTTAAAGAGTTGGCCAAGGGCCCTAATTATCCATAAATAGATTGTTTTTAGGATCACCAAATAAGGCAATCCCCTACATCATAACCACAACCACCCCTACCTGCCTACATCCCACACCACCTTCTACCACAATTCTCCCTACTTTCGGACCTAGTTCTTCGCTTCCTTTCCCCAAACCCCACAAGGACGCAAGTATTTTTCCATATATGTCCTTATACTTGAAGACCAAGTCAACCACACAAGTAGCTCTCTTCATCAACTAACAAATCTAACATCACAACAATATGTCATTACGTAGTGAACAAATGATGTCGCTGGCAGGCCTAGATGCTTCTCTCACCCAAAAAGAGTTGTCAGCCCTATTCGCCAAATACCTCAACAGTGGTATGCATGGCATTTGCTTCAGTGCCTATGAAGAAGGACAAGAACCCGGAGACAGCCTGAGTGCCGAACAAATCCACAAACGTATATCTGCCCTCAAGCCCTATGCAAAATGGGTGCGTACCTTTTCCTGCACCGAAGGAAATGAATTGATCCCAGCCATAGCCCATGAATACGGCATGAAAACCATGGTAGGCGCTTGGTTAAGTGATGACATGGAGTTAAATGAAAAAGAAATCACCAACCTCATTGAGGTTGTCAAAGCCGGCCATGCAGATCTCGTAGCTGTGGGAAATGAAGTGCTGTATCGCAAGGAATTGACAGAAGAACAACTTCTAGGCTATATCTACCGAGTGAAGGAACAAATACCTGAAGCACAAGTAGGCTATGTCGATGCCTATTATGAATTCAGGAACCATCCCAGAATTACGGAGGCTTGCGACGTCATTTATGCCAATTGCTACCCCTTCTGGGAGGGCTGTCATATCGACTATTCCTTGCCTTATATGAAAACCATGTACCAGATTGCCAAGGAGGCTGGCCAAGGAAAGAAGGTTATTATCAGTGAAACAGGCTGGCCAAGCCAAGGAAGTAATACAAAATCCTCTGTTCCTTCCATGGAAAATGCCATGCGCTATTTTATCAATACCCAACAATGGAGCAAGGAGGACAATATCGAAGTGATGTATTTCTCAAGCTTTGACGAATCTTGGAAGGTTGGAGATGAAGGAGATGTTGGAGCCTACTGGGGGATTTGGGATAAAAATGGAAAGTCAAAATTCACGGACCTTTAGATAGATACTATGAGCCGTTATTCAACCATCAAGCTCGACTTTGGACCAGCCATCTGTTATTCCGGTTACCGGGAAGGACAGAGTCCTGATGCCCAGATCTTCCCTACTTATGAAGAGGTCAAGGAAGATCTCCTTATCCTTCAGGGACGCTGGAAATATCTCCGCTTGTACGATTGCTCCAAACATGCCGAAATCGTATTGGAGGTTATCGAGAAAGAAAAGCTTGACTTTAAACTCATGCTGGGGGCATATATCAATGCAGAGGTAAGCAACCCCCAATGTCCATGGGGAGGGGTCTATTCCGAAGATGTCTTGGAGCAAAAACGCAAAGGCAATGTAGCGGAAATCAAGCGCTTGATTCAGTTTGCCAATCAATATCCCCATATCATCACTTCTTTGTCTGTGGGGAATGAAGCCACGGTGGAATGGACTGACCACATGGTTCCGGTTGACCAGGTAATTGCCTATACCCGTATGGTAAAGGAAGGTGCCAAACAGCCTGTTACTTTCTGCGAAAACTATGTCCCTTGGCTCAACAAATTGGCGCCCTTAGTTGAAGAAGTAGATTTCATTTCTATACATACCTACCCTGTTTGGGAATACAAGAATATTCACGAAGCGCTGGCCTTTACCAAGGAAAACTTCTTCGGAGTAGCCGATACCTATCCTCACAAGCCAGTAGTAATTACAGAAGCCGGCTGGACCACACATTCTAATGGGAGGGGTATTTTGCCTGAGAATGTGAATGAGGACCTTCAGGAAATTTACTATCACGAATTGGTCAATTGGAGTCAGGAGGATGAGATCATCACCTTTGTATTCGAAGCCTTTGACGAAGCCTGGAAAGGATCTGATGATCCCATGGAACCCGAAAAACATTGGGGGCTCTTCAAGGGGGACAGGACCCCTAAAAAGGTCATGAGGCCTTTCTACCCTCAATTGGCCTAACATAACTTTCAAAACAATTAACACAACGGCTTCTCACTTATAAAGTAGGAGGCCGTTTGTTTTTCCTATCCCATTCGCTTCATGATGAAATTTTAGAAAAATGGCCTTTTTACAAGCAGCCTCACCAAACTATATTTTTAAGGCTACACGAATTTGTTAACCTGATTATAAGCTATTTACGATAGAGATTGCCGATTCTTCCTTTCTGAGTGTATGGATACAAGGCCTACTCATGATGATTTGTCTGGGTAATAGGAACTCCAATATGAGATTCCTTTATAAGCCATTATTCTTTGGCTATATTGGCTTTAATGAATGATCAAAAATTTGAAATAAGATTCGCAAAAGAGAAAGATGCCAGACCTATAAGCGAATTGATTCTGAAAGCAGTTGAGGGGCTTGAAGACAAATCCTATACAGAAGAACAACTCAGTAAATGGAAGAAAATCAGCTCGAGGGAAGCTGTTGAAGAAAGGCTCAAGAAGGAAAAAATATTCTGTGCCTTTGATGGAGAAAACATGGTGGGTACAATCGGCTTGGAAGGACATGAAATAGTAGCCTTTTATATCAATCCAATAGACAGAAAATTCGGTATCGGGGGCTTGTTGATATCAGTTGTTGAAGACTATGCCCTCAATCACGACATCACCCAGCTGAAAATCGTTTCCATCCCATCAGCAGTTTCCTATTATCAAAAGAAAGGATACACATTCGTCAAGGATGTGTTGACTGTTGTAGATGGTATCACCTATGAGGAGATGGAAATGCAAAAAATTCTCTAATCGGTATACTTTCCAGCCAAATGAAAGTAGGAGATCACCCAGATTTAGCGCTATCTTTAATCTGGTCATTTACCCTAGACATTATGGCTAGAATATTCATTATCAATTTCATCATTTGCTTGCTTTTCCTAGCCTGTCAGCCAGAAGCACCCCAAAAGATTGAGGAACGTCTCAATACATTGGAGACACTTAAACATGACATGTCATTGCCACATGAAGGCGAATTAAATGGTCTTCCCTCTTCCTTTGATTGGAGTCAACAAGCCAGAATAGGATGGGGAAATAACCCTCCCGAAGATTGGTTTGCAGTAATCCCTTGGGGACAAGTTTATCGTGATCCCAATCCCGTGATTGCCAAGAATACACGGATCCATATCCGAAATCTCCAAGCATGGTACCTGAGTAAGGCAAACAAGTGGACCGCGTGGATTCAGAGCTCTGATATCTTTGGTAAACATTACCTTGAGAACTATGAAGATGACATCAATGTAGCAGCAAGCATAAGACAGGAGGGAGCAGGCGGTATTTCCGTAGCCTTTAAAGATGGGTATAACTTTCACTTTTGGCCCACCCAAGGAAGAGTTGACATGAACCCTCAGGATATCAAAGCCGTTTGGGTGGCTGTAGAAGCAAGGTTAATTCTGGATGATTCCGAAGGTCCTGATGATAGAGAAGAGGCCAATTTTCTATTGGGTGCTGGCGGGGATTATTGGAGAAGCTTGACCGCCGAATGGGACAATTTTAAATCCAGCGGAGATATTGCAATTGGGAGAATGAAATACCTTAGTACAGAATGGAAGGCTTTCAACATGCATACCCTTTCCCCCCAACAATTAAATTCGGCTCCCCCACCCTATTAGAATCGTCTTGTTGGACTACCAACTCCTTCAGGAGAAAAAAATGAACAATTACACCATAACCACTTAACTAGATGAACCAACAACCCTTAATGATCCTTGTTGCAGGTCCCTACCGTTCCGGAACCAACGATGACCCTGCCCTTATCCAACAAAATGTAGATGCCATGAATGACATGGCCTTGAACCTGTATAAGATGGGTCATTTACCCGTTTTAGGAGAATGGTTTGCCTTGCCCTTGATTGAAACGGCGGGTTCTAAGGAAATGGGAGATGAGATTTGGAATGAGCTTTTTCACCCTGTAGCCATCCGCTTGATCAGCAAGTGTGATATAGTTTTCCGCATAGGAGGTCCTTCTAATGGAGCAGACGAAATGGTCCGAATCGGAAAAGAAAAAGGGAAGCGAATCATTTTTAAGTTGGAGGAAATTGCTTAGGTATTCTTCCATCAATTTTCAACATCTCGGAATGAGATTTGTCTTTGGTGACATATCATGTTGCAGGAAAATCAGTTATATCGTTTTCCAACTCCAATTATTTCTACATTAACCCTTCAACTTCTTTTAGCATGTCAAACAAGGAAGAAAGAGACATAGAAAAAAGCTATTCCAAATCTGAATTTGTAGCCAAACTTCGTCGTTTGGCAGATGCCATTGAGAATGATGAGCGCTTCGACATCCAAATTGCAGGAGAAAGAATTTATGTTCCCAAGCGAGCTGTTTTCAATATTGAGCATGAGCGCGGTGAGGAGGAAGAGGAAATCGAATTTCAGATCAAGTGGTCCTTAAAAGAATAGAGAAGCAGTGGTCTACTTGATTTGCTATGAATTTTTTATATCCAACGTTAGCACCCCAAGATCGGTTTATCAATATACTGGAGCATCATCTATTGCCTCAGCTTAAAGATGAAAACTTCAAGCTGTTGAAAACGGGACCAAGCCTGAAAGCAACTGCCCAAGATGGTTTTGAATGGATCGTGCAATTTGATGGACGAAAATTCAATGTTGAAAATCACATATGCCGGTTTAATCCCTATTTTTTGGTCAGAAATAGCCGTTATAGAAGGTTTCTAAAAAAGCACCCTGCCCTTACCCAAAACCTAGGAAATACAGGTCAGGTGGGAAATACCGCTAGCATTCGGCATTGGGACAAAACCCTTTTCTCAGCCACCGGAACACCTGCCTACTTCCTTGAGGACAATGACTTTGCCAAACACGACAACCTCAACTTAGTAGATGAGATGGCCAAAAATATCAAAACCGTTGGCATCCCCTATTTCAAGATGATGTCGGACTTTGACAGCCTTCGTAAGTTCTATGAAAAGACCAACGGATATGGATATGCCCCCGTACTCATCGATTTATGCTATGTACTTGGGAAGGAAGAGCAGGTTTCATCTATTTTTGAATGGTATGATACAGATGAAGACAAATCTGATTGGCTTAACCAGAAAATAGACCTTAGAAGAAAGATGTGGCAGGATAACAAATAGACGACATTATCTGCCTTGCTTATCCGTACATTTATACATTCATAACATCCTCAAATCCTAACGCATGATAACCACAAATCAGCTCCCTAGCCTAACTTATGATAAGTGGGTAGATAGTAGAACTACCATGCACCTTATCTTACAGATTATTGGTAAGGCTAAGCTTAAACTGACAACTCGTAAAAACCACTGGTGGTACATCACCCTTCATCCTTCTTCGCGTGGGATCAGTACCTACAGCATACCCTTACAGGACGGTCTGGATACGCTGGATATCCATTTCGATATTGAACAAAAGGCGGTTGTGCTACAGGCAAGTAATGGGGAGAATCAGGTCGTTGATCTATCCTCCTCCCCTACCATTGCTCAATTTTATACCGATTTTATGTCTGCTCTGGGGGAGTTTGGCCTTCAACCCGACTTTGTCAACATCCCGCTTGACATGAACATCGATAAGACTTTTGAAGCAATAACGGATTACAATCACTATGATTGGGATTCAATCAAGGAGTTTTGGAAGGTCATGACATGGACAAAAGATGTGTTCCAGGAATTTAGCGGACGATTCTATGGAAAAACTTGCCCCGTCCATATTTACTGGCATAGCTTAGATCTAGCCGTTACACGCTTTTCTGGCAAAAGACTACCCAACAATGATAACAAGAGTGGCCGCCGTTTTGAACGTGAAACCTATTCGCATGAACAAATTAGTGCTGGATTTTGGGCAGGTGATCCCAAAGTGCCCCAACCCATGTACTATTGCTATACCTTTCCTTCTCCCGAAGGCCTAGACCAGGAGCGCTTATCACCCAAAGAGGCTTTGTGGATAGATTCTAATGGCAGTCCTATGGCAAGCCTGAGTTATCAAGCTGTAAGAGAATCAGAGAATCCCCGTGAAACCCTACTAGCCTTTTTGGAAAGTAGTTACCAAGCTGGAGCCAAAAGAGCAAAATGGAATGTCGACGATTTAACGACACCTCCTTTAAGCGAAGTGTAATAGGCAAGGAGAACGGGACTTCTCCCTACAAGAATAATTCTGCTTGTTCCGGCTCGTAAAGTGGTGTGGAGATAAATATGGTGTAATAACATATATTTATCTCCACATATTTTAGTAGGTTACTACTTTATAGTTCTAAGCTGCTATCTACACAGACTTTACATGAGAAAATTAAAACGACTCAGCCTGCTATTTGTACTAGCCATTCCATTCTTTTGCCAGGCCCAGGAGAGTGATTTAGGAAACTGGATCATCTATTTCGGCAACAAGAAAATCAACGCTAAATGGAACTGGCACCATGAGGTTCAATACCGAAATTATAATGCCATTGGAGACCTAGAACAGCTCCTTCTAAGAACGGGTCTTGGCTACAACCTTACGGAGAACAACAACAATGTCCTTCTTGGGTATGGCTTCATTCTGAGCCAGAATTATGTAGACAATTCAGAAGAAAAGGTCAGCATCAACGAACATAGAATTTTTCAGCAGTTCATCACTCGGCAATCTTTTGGAAGGGTGAACGTCCAGCATCGATATCGCTTTGAACAGAGGTGGGTGGAGAACGCAGATTTCAAGCTTCGATTCCGATATTTCCTTTCCCTCAATGTTCCCATTAACCATGCAAAAATGAAGGATAAGACTTGGTACGCTTCTATTTACAATGAGATATTTGTGAATGACCAGCAGACCTTCTTCGATAGGAATCGACTCTACGGAGGATGTGGATTCAAACTCAATAAAAATGCTCGATTTGAGGTAGGCTACATGAACCAATTTCTCAACAATGGAGGGCGTGATCAAATCAACTTGATTACCTTCTTGAGTTTTTAAGGCAAAGCAGAAATCACACCTACTTTCGATGGAAAAAGCCCTAAAAGTGCAAACCACAAACTGGATTTCAGCTTTCGTTCTGTCCTTCCTCCTGTTTTCTTGTTCCTTTTCTCATAGGAATAAGAAGGTACCCCAACAGGCCACCAATAAAGGAGTGCCCAGTGATGTTATACCCTCCTTGATGGAATGGAATATTACGCTTGGAAACGGCGCAACCATTCATAATCTGACGGGCTATTCTCACCAAGACTTCTTTTATATGGAACATGATGGTGAGGACTGGGTCGTATTCAAAACGCCTAATTCAGGTTCTACTACTCCCAACTCTAGTAATACTAGGACTGAACTTAGACATAAGGCTGATTGGACAGTTGAAACGGGTGGACATATGTCAGCTTCCGTTAGAGTTCAGCATGTTTCGATTTCAGGTGATCCAAGAGTAGCCGCCTCATTTTCGGTGGTTGTGGGTCAAATACATTCAGGAGAAGGACACAAAAACGAACCACTAAAAATTTTCTACAAGAATTTCCCTAATCATAACAAAGGTTCATTATTCTGGAATTATGAAATCAACACAGATGGAAATAATTCTGGAAGATGGGATTTTTCAACACCAGTTTGGGGACATGATATGTCTGTTGTTAGTCATAGTATTGATGAGATTCCCGAGGAACCGATTGACGGAATTGCTTTAGGAGAGGAATTTAGCTACAAAATCAATGTGGTAAAGGGCGAAATGCATCTCACTTTTTCAAGAGAAGGACATCTAGATCAGACCTTTGTCAAGGATTTAACAAGATCAGATTTTTCCACAACTGAAGAGAGACCAGAGCAGGTAAAAAGGCTGTATGCTAATTTAAATAGAAATGGCCTAGAACGACCTGAGGCCTATTCTGGTGAGTTACAATTCTTTAAGCTTGGTGCCTACAATCAAACTAATGGAAAGAATCCCCTGGATAATATGGTCTGGAGTACTGGCGCTGCCACATTCGCTGGAGACATAGATAAGCAATATCAAAACGGCAGTTACACAGAAGTGTGGTTTAAGGAAGTAAGTGTGAGTATTACAGAAAAACCTTAACAGATGTTACCTTAGGATAATAGAATTCTTTTATAGCAGTAACCCGTGAATTGAAAGAATTAATCCTTCCCAACACAAGTTTCACATTGCCCTATAAGCAGTAATTCTGCGGCCTCTACCCTATGTCCGCCGATTTTGGGGAGGCTCACATCAATGGATAAACAAATAATTTTACCGCATTCTTTGCACTGGAAATGAGGATGGGAATGAACCTCTTTAGTCGAAGAACAAACCTCATGCTTGGCATAACATCTCTGGCCATCCTTATCGGTAAAAGAATGAAGAGTACCTTCCTTTTCAAGCCTTTGAAGTATGCGGTAAATGGTCGTCCTGTTCATTTGGGAACCAAGCGTACTAATCAGATCACAGACTGGAACAGCTTCCCCCTTTTTCGAGAAAACATCCAGTAATGCTTTAACTGATTTGGTTTTTCTAACTGTTCCCATATCCAAATTTATGCAACAATGTTGCATTTACAAATTTTCCCGTTATTTTTGCAACAGTGTTGCATAAACAAAAAGTATGGTCCCATCCTAACATCCCTATTCCCAATGAGAAAGCGGCTATACTTCTTGTTATTTTTTTTTATTCCTGGACTCAACTGGAGTCAGGATAAATTGGATTTCCCACCACCTGACAGCCCACAGGTAATTAAAGCTGCAAGAGTAACGTCAAGGATTGTGGTCGATGGGAAACTAGATGAAGCTGATTGGCAACTGGCAGAAGTAACCAGCGACTTTTTTCGAAGAGAACCCAGACAAGGCGGACAAATTAAATACAAAACTGAGGTAAGGTTCCTCTATGATGAGAAGAATCTTTATGTCGGTGCATTTTGCATGGATTCTGTAGGCCAAAAGGGCATTCGAGTTCAGGATTTAAGCAGAGATTTCGGCTGGGGAGAAAACGATATTTTTGGCTTTGCTCTTGATGCTCAAAATCTGAAGCAATATGCTCAGGCCTTTCAGACCACACCTTATGGCAACCAAAGAGACTTTCAAAACTTCAATGGAAATGGATTTGATGAAGGTTGGAATACCCTGTGGAAGGTACGTACTCATCGCACAGAAGATGGATATTACGCTGAATTTGCGATTCCCTTTAAAACCCTACGGTATAACAATCCACCTTCAGGAGAATCTGCTGAATGGGGCGTAACATTGGTTAGGTATGCAAGGCGCGATATTGAGGTTTCATCCTTTCCAGATATTCCGCAGACCTTCACCCCCTATCGGATGACCTATGCTGCCAAACTCACAGGTATAGATATCCCTCCTCCTTCAGCTAATATCAGAATAGAACCCTATGCCCTTTATCAGTATGACAACATCCGTGAAAATGGAGAAAGCACGGTTACAAGCAATCAAAAGGTCGGTGGGGATGTAAAATGGGCCATTACTCCCAGTAGTGTATTGGATCTCACCTTCAACACAGATTTTGCTCAAGCTGATGTAGACCAGGTAGTCAATAACCTTGAGCGATTCAATATATTTTTCCCAGAAAGGCGCCAATTTTTTCTTGAAAACTCGGGGATTTGGGCAGGAGCCTCTCTGCAATCCATTCGTCCTTTCTTTAGCAGAAGGATCGGTCTACAAGGTAATTTCAATGCCCAACCAGCTCCCATAGACGTAGGAGCTCGATTTACCCAGCGTACCGAAAAACAAGCGATTGCGGGTTTATTTGTCAGGCAAAGAGAAACACCTTCCTCTCCGGTTTCTAATTTCGGGGTGGCGCGTTACCTACGCAATTATGGTCGTGAGAATAACATGGGAGTTATGCTTACCCATCGTTTGGATCAAGCTTCAGAAGAGTTGCAAACTGACATGACCAATAATACAACCATCACCTTGGATGGACAGATTCGTCCAAGTAGCCAATGGGATATTCAGTATATGTTAACTACTTCTATCGATAGTGAAACGGGCGAAAATGGCTATGCGGGAAGGTTTTTTGTCGGGAACAGTAGCAATAAATTCTATCTGGGTTGGAGTACGGAGTTCACCGATGCCCAATACAATCCCGCCATGGGTTTTGTGCGGCAAAACGATCTCATCGCCCATAATCCTGGTGGATATTTTATATGGAGGCCCAAGAAAATACCTTGGATCAGAAGGTGGGACCCAGGTGTCTTTGCTAGTTACAATCACGATGCTTCCCAGCCCAGAAATTTTCAGCAGGCTAGTCTCTACATTTTTCCCATTTACACATGGTTTAAGGACAATAGCTTTATTGAAGTATCTTTTTCTCCAACCTGGCAAAACATCAATTTTGATTTTGCTCCACTGGGATTAGAAATTGAAGAAGGGAATTACTACTACACACGAACCTTTATTCGGTACTATACCGATAGGTCAAAAAAATGGTCCGTGTTAGCCCAAGCTGATATTGGAGATTTTTATAATGGAACTCGTAACTCTGCTTTCTTCAATGCCCGGATTGCCCCTATTCCTCATGTGAATCTGTTTGGGTCCTATGAATACATTGATTTGAATAGAATTGGGTTAGATGAGGAGGATTTATCTATCAATGTAGTAACAATCGGGTCCCGTTTTGCTTTAAATCCCAGGCTTCAGTTGTCAACTTTTTACCAATTTAACAGCGTAGATAGACAGGGAAGATGGAATATTAGAGCAAGCTGGGAATATCAACCGCTTTCTTTTGTATATATAGTTTTCAACGATTCTAGATCAAATGTGAACATGGATCCTGTTCAAGAACAACAACTTGTTTCCAAAATCACATTTGTCAAGCAATTTTAATTTTGTTTTGAATGTCAATTAAACCCGTTACCATATTAACTGGATTCTTGGGAGCAGGTAAAACCACCTTTCTCAATCATATACTCGAGCAGAACAAAGAGACTCGATATGCTATCATCGAGAATGAGTTTGGGGCGCAGGGAATCGATGGAGAGTTGGTCATTCGACCCGAAGAAACCATAGTAGAAATGAACAGTGGTTGCCTGTGTTGTACCCTCAATGACAACCTGTATGATATTTTAAATGCGCTTTTCGATCGCAAGGATGAGTTTGATGAAATCATCTTAGAAGCCACAGGAGTAGCGGATCCAACAGGTTTGGCACAGCCATTTGTTTCCCATCCCCTGGTCAAAAAGTATTTCCCCTTAAATGGAATCCTTTGCATGCTAGATGCAGAGCTCATAGAGGATCAACTTGTAGAGACAGAAGAAGCCAAAAATCAGGTTGCCTACAGCGACATCCTGCTCATCAACAAAACTGATCTTGTCGACCAGGAAAAAGTAGCAGAGCTGAGTGAGAAATTGAGACAGATTAACCCCTTGGCAAAAGTCCTGGAAGGAAATAAAGAAGCCTTCCCCGAAGTCGTTTGGGATCAGGAAGACTCTCCTATTGAAAAACTATTCCAAGCTGATCATCATCATGGTCATGAACATGGAAAGACAGAAACCCAATTTCCAATTTCCAAGCCTCATGCTCACCACCATCATCATCATACAGAGGAAATCGTTTCTCACACCTTTCATTTTGAGCAGCCATTCGACTACCAGGTGCTAGCACAACAGCTTAGTGCTTATCTGATGTTTCAATCCGCTGGGCTCTACAGGATGAAAGGCCTGATTTGGATAGAAGATTCGAATGAGCAGGGAATCATTCAATCTGTAGGAAAAAGGCTTGATTTTGATCAGAGACGAGCGTGGAAAGAGGGAGAAATTCGCAAAAGTGTCATGGTGTTTATCGGAAAAAACATCAAAAGACAAGGCCTAGAAAAACTGCTAAACAGATGCATTAGCAAACGGGCTCACATTTAACCAAGCAAGAAATTTATACCTATATGTTCAGTACAGAATTAGCAGGAAATAAGCGCACATCGGATTTGCTAGGAGCTATGGCTAGTGGATTATGTTTGATTCACTGCTTGGCCACTCCATTTCTGTTCATGGTACAGGCAGAGGTGGCTCATCATCACGCCCATGAACATGGACATGCGCATGGCGATATACCATTATGGTGGGGATTAATCGACAGTGTGTTGTTGGTGGTCTCGTTTTTTGCCGTCTTTTGGGCAGCTAGGAATAGCACCAAGAACTGGATGAAATATGCTCTTTATGCAACTTGGATAGCCCTTGCCTTCATTATCCTTAATGAAAAAATAGGTTTCGTACACCTGCCTGAAGAAATCATTTATATCCCGACCATTGGCTTGATAGGACTCCATCTTTACAACAGAAAATACTGTTGTGAGGATGAAAGCTGTAAAGTAGAAGTCGAATCCTAGCGAGCTAAGTTGAGGAAGAGAAATTTTGGTTCCCTACATATCACGAAAGCCATTCTCTCTTATGGAGAAATGGCTTTCATCTTTTATTTCATCTTTTATGCTAGGGGATGTCTAATAGCGTGTTAGACATGCTGTAACAATTCTTCACTCAGTGCCCATAGCTTTTCTGCAGCTTCATCGTCACAGACATGCTCGTTTACCCCAATATAGCGAGCCATGGGGCTTTCTAGGTCCGTTGGATTGGCGATGTTACAGTCCTCACAATAAACCCCTGACACCCCTTCAAGTAATTCAGAAGTAGCAGCCCATAAGGTAGTCGAACATCCCTCTTCAGGGGTTTTGAAGCCTTGCTTGGCCAATTCTGAAGGATTGCCATCTTGGTCTAGCCATCCTAAAGCTATCATTTCTTCCTGGGGGAGATGTCGCTGGAGAGGGGTCCATATCCCGCCAGGATGTACGGAGAAAGCCAGCCCACCCGACTTCTTCATTCTTCTTGACAATGCATTGGCAAAGAGCGCATTGGCCGACTTGGACTGTCCATAGGCCTGCCATTTATGATAGGGGTCGGAGGTATATTGAATGTCCTCCCAGCGAATTCCACTTAGTTTATGCGCTGAGGATGATAAACTCACGACTCTACTCCCTTCCTTTTTTTGCAAAAGAGGCATCAGTACCGTAGTCAAGGCAAAGTGTCCCATGTGATTCACCCCAAATTGAGCCTCCCAGCCGGGACCTACCCTTGTTTCTGGGCAAGCCATGATGCCAGCGTTGTTGATCAATAAATCAATGCTTTCAAAGCTTTTAGCCATTTCCTCTGCAAAGGTCCTGACTGTACCCAAGTCTGCCAAATCCATCGAAGCAGTCATGATTTCCCCCTCCATTCCTTCTAGGCTCTCCTTGGCCTTTTTCTCCGATCTAACTGGTACAATGACCTTTACCCCTTTGGCAGCTAGTGCTCGTGTGGTCTCTAGCCCAATTCCACTATACCCCCCTGTAACGATAGCAACCTTGCCTTGAAGGTCCTTTCCTTCCAAAACTTCTTGCCCTGTACTTTTGCGCTGAAATTTTGATTCAACGGCTTTCTGATCTGACTGCGCCATGTTTTTTTGTCTTAGTCCTTATGGTTATTCTTTCTTATTAATCTCCATTTATATTCATTCCCATACAAGAGATTCTAAAAATTTTACAGGCGCCATTCGTCCTTTGATCAGAAAAATGGAATTAGAGATACCATAAACAATCAGGCCTTTCTTCGCTTTATCATGCATTATTTGATTATCAAATCAAACATTAACCATCATGATAAAGCATATCTCTTTATTACTGTGTCTCATGCTGATCTTTTCAGCTTCCATAGGCCAGTCTACCGAAGAAACTATCCTAAGCAAGAACAATTTAACAGTTCGTGGGGTTGCTGAAATCGGGTTTGTAGGCGTTTTGGCACATAACATCCAGTTTAGCAACAGCGGAAGTAGAATAGACTATGTTCAAGATGGCGGACAGGATGTGTTGTTTCCAGTTAGTAGGCTCTCTCTTGAACTTGAAATCAAGAAAAAGCATACCATTACCTTCCTGTACCAACCCCTAAGGTTAGCTTCCACTACTCTATTAAGCAGGGATCTCACCGTAGATGAACTTACTTTTCCTGCAGGTACTAGTGTCAACTTCCTCTACAATTTCCCCTTTTTCAGGCTCTCTTACATGAAGGAGTTTGCTCCAAATAATGAGAAGTTTGATTTTGCCTTTGGTGCCTCGCTACAGATTCGTAATGCGACGATTTCATTTGAATCTACTGATGGCAGTCTGTTCCGGTCAAACAGAGATATTGGTCCTGTCCCGATCTTGAAATTTCGCACACGTTATCGCTACAACCCAGTTACTTATACAGAGATTGAGGCAGATGGCTTTTACGCCCCCATTAGCTATTTGAATGGAAGTGATAATGAAGTGGTTGGCGCCATTCTAGATGCAAGTCTACGCCAAGGCATTCATCTTAGCGATGAAGTAGGTGCCTTTCTTAACCTTCGCTACCTTGGAGGAGGTGCTGTAGGGACATCCGATGACGGTCCAGGTCCTGGAGATGGCTATGTAAGAAATTGGTTGAACTTCCTCACCGTTACTTGTGGCTTTGTATATGAGTTTAATTAGTGTCATCAAATAGGGGCTAGAAGAAATGCTCATACTTACTGCCTCGGGTGCAGCTGGTCGGAGAGCCTGGGAAGTTCAATAGGTCGCGATATGGCAGAGCAAGATGTAGGAGTATTTTTATGCTAATGACAATTTTTTTATACGCATTCCATGTACTTGAAACAAGAGTTCATTCTCTTACATCAGCTTTAGGTAGACTCTTTTTTTACCTTTTCCGAAGAAAGAAACAATAATCCAAGAATTTGGAACAATAGTCCACTCGGAAATTCCACAAGAATAGGAGGTTTGTAGGGTAACACAAACGAAATTCCTATTCCCAATGAAGCCACTACTTACTTTCATACTACTGTTTACAAGCATTCCTATTATACATGCTCAGCATGCATTTATTGGCTTAGACTTAGCAAGCATTCAACCGTTTTCCTGTACATGCTTACCCATTACATACACAAGGATTCCAGAAGGATCACAATCAGACCTGAATAGGCGGCATGGTAACTTGGAGGGGCCTTGGGAACTAGCAGGAGGTACAATCCTAAGTTTATCTAAGATGCAATTGACTGAATATGGTTTAGGATTAACGGGGCAATTAAGGTATCGATTCGGACCTTATCCAAATGATCGCTTTGCCAATCGCATGTTTGCCTTAATAAGTGATATTTCTATTTATCCCCTACGCCAAGCTCAACCAGGAGGGGATCGTCCTTACAGGTGGTCAAGCTTAAGGGATTCTTTAGATCAAAGTACGGGGCATGCACTTAGTTGGCATAGAGGAAGCCGAAGATCGACCGCTAGCTTAGGCCTAGGAATTGAAGTTGCACCTTTACCCTGGCTTTATGTTCAGGCTATGTGGGGAATAGAAGCGACTTTTCGACAATCTGAATTCTCAAGTCCAGACAAAGACCTAGCCGATCAATTCGAGGGCTTTGATCAAAATGTTCCTTTTTGGAGTGGAAGAATCGGAATTAGATCAGGTATCGTGGAAATATTCCTCAGTTCCTTAGCTTCGAGGATTAATAGGCCCTTTACTTTTGTACCTGCCAATCCACTTGGAGGATCACAAGATATCAATTGGGATATCGTAATGAGTAGCGGAGTCTTATTTAGATTTTAAATACAAACTCTACCCGTTGAAAAGTTCATAGTTTATTTTTTGTTACTACGAGGAGGACTCACCGCGGGGGTGGTGGTCCTCCATTTTTTTTTGTCCTTCTTTAAGGTCTACTTTCCTTATGTTATCCTATCGTTCTTATACAACAAATAATTTAGGAAGAAGTAGATCATGAAGGCATGACAACTTTTTACAAGTGGAGACTTTTCCCATTTCAATTGTGCTTTTCAAGGGTATCTTCTTATCAAGCAGGTTTTTATTCATAGAAAAAGGAAATAAATTAAATAAGAAAGGACCACGACATTAATAAAAAAAATATTAGGCAACCCCTATTTGTACCTCAGGTCTTTCGAATAAACAGGCAAAAATTAGTCGATACCAAGTTTAACCTAATAGGAAGGAAAAATATACCTTTCTACAAATCCGTCCATTATGCTTTATAGAACAACGATCTCCATTTTTTTGGTGGTTGCCTTACAAGCTTGTGTGAGTAATCGTGTGGGCTTTACAGAACCACCCTCAAAGCAACGGCCTGTGAAAGATTCCACCCATTTTGACCCAGATAAACTACAAGATGTTACCTCCTTCATAAAGGATAAATCTGTAACGACTGGATTGGTCGTCCTCCATAAAGGAAAAACAGTCTATCAGTATGGCAAGGTCAAAAAGCTAAGCTATCTGGCCTCTTGCCGGAAAAGCGTCCTGAGCATGTTGTATGGAAAATATGTTACAGATGGGACCATTGACCTAGAGACAAGTATCGGAGAATTAGGAATCAGAGAAAAGGATAGCCTACTCGATATTGAAAAAACTGCCACCATATATGACCTTATCACCTCCAGATCAGGAGTTCATCATGTCGCTTCCAATGGCGGATATGACAAAGATAACTTCCAAGAAAGAGGTTCCGTCGTCCCAGGGGAATACTTTGTCTACAACAATTGGGACTTCAATGTCGCAGGACACGTTCTTGAGCTCTATGCCAAACAGTCTATTTATGAGGAATTGGAAGAACAATTGGCCATTCCGTTAGGATTTGAAGATTGGAAACTCAAACGACAGCGAAAATCTGGCAATACCTCCAAATCTCTCTTCAAAGCTTACCACATGTATCTCTCAACCCGAGATATGGCAAAAATAGGGCAACTCATGCTGAACAAGGGCAAGTGGGAAGGGAAGCAATTGATTGCAGAAGAATGGGTAAATAGAATGGTTGCACCTGTCACGCCTCATGAAGTTCTGAGGGAAAGATATGGAGATCCAGGCGAAGAGGGGATTCATATGTCCTATGGATTGATGTGGTGGCTCTTTGATTCCTACAAAGACCTTCCTGCCTATAAAGGAGCCTATTCTGCCATTGGTTATGGAGGACAATACATCACCGTTTTCCCTGCCATCGATGTAGTCATTGCCCATAAAACCAAACTCGGCTTATGGAGACTCCTTGAGTGGAGAAAGACTGGGGATGCCTATTACTGGGACATCATGCACAAAATCATAGCTTCTTATCAATCATCACCTCAATCCTAACTCCATGAAAACCTATCTCATTGGCTTCATAAGCCTAAGTATGCTTTTTATTTCTTGTCAGACAGGAAAGAAATTGATTTCGAACGCTCAAGAGATCCAACGAAGTGAAGAACAACTAGATGAGTTCTTTTCATCTCTTATGGATACCCTCAATATGCCAGGCTTATCGGTAGCAATCATCAATCAATCCAAAATCGTTTACCTCAAGACGATGGGCGTGAAAGAAGCGGGTAAAGCAGCACCTATTGACCAGGAAACCTACTTTGAGGCAGCTTCCTTGTCAAAACCTGTATTTGCCTACTTCGTGATGAAACAAGTCGAGAAAGGGCTTATTGATCTGGACAAGCCCTTGTACCAGTACCTCCCCTATCCAGATATTGCATATGATGAGCGCTATAAAACCATCACAGCACGTATGGTCCTTTCGCATTCCTCAGGTTTCCCAAATTGGAGAGAAGACTCCTTGAAGATTCAGTTTGAGCCAGGGACCAATTACTTGTATTCTGGCGAGGGCTATAAATACCTTGCACAAGTGATCGCAGCCGTGAATGAGGTTCCTTTTAGTCAACTTGACAGCCTATTTCAGCAAGAAGTGGCCCATCCTATTGGAGCTAGTAAACTTCGGTATTTATGGAATGAAGACATCGCACACAACAAGGCCAGTGGTCATCAGGAGGGAAAGCCCACCCACAACAAAAGAGACTACAAGGACAACGATTTTGGAGCAGCTGGAGGGCTGAATACAGAGGCAGAAAGCTACGCAAAGTATTTGATCTCCATTTTTGAAGGAAAAGTCATATCACCCGAGCTTACCCGAGAGATGTTCAAGGAGCAAATGGCCCTACCCGAAGATGACATCAATGCCATGTTGCTAGGTGCTTCTGGCTGGAGCTTGGGCTATGGAATGATACCAACCAAAAATGGAACATGCTATTGGCATGCTGGTAACAACGATGATTTCCAATCCTGGATGCATTTCTATCCCGATAAAAAATATGGAATCGTCTTGTTTACCAATTCTGATAAAATCCAGCATCCCATTTTCTTCGATCTCTTCTTCAATTACATGGAAGACGGATTCAAGTTTGACTTTGATAAATTAAAATAAGGGAAGGGGCGATTTAAGCCCCTTTCTTTTTGACCTCCAAGTCCGTGCTTTCCTTCCAATTTTAATAACTTCCCTTGGGAAATCCTCCCAATGTTATTTTTAAAAGGAATGGGTTATGAATACCAAACTACTCTGGTTCTCGGTTTTGATTTGCTTGCTACTTACGGCATGCACCAAGTTCGAAGAAGAACCCCAAAGGCCCAATGTCCTATTCATCTCGATTGATGATTTGAGGCCAGCCTTGGGGGTGTATGGAGATACGATTGTCCATTCACCTAATATCGATCAGTTGGCAGCAGAAGGAATTACTTTTCGTGAGGCCTTTTGCCAATCAGCCGTATGTGCTCCATCCAGAGCTAGTCTCATGACGGGCCTAAGGCCAGATTCTACTCGGGTATGGCATTTAGGGGATAAGTTCCGCAAGATCAATCCTCAAACGGTAACCATGCCTCAGTATTTTGCCCAGAATGGGTACCACACAGTCAACCTTGGCAAAATTTTCCACAACTATATGCCGGATTCTATTTCTTGGGATGAGCCCGATCTACGGCCTCAACGCTATTTGAAGAAAGACTGGCTCAATCGAGATGGAGAGACATTTTACATCAGCCCTGAAGTGAATGCTTCTCAGGCCATTAAGAGGGATTCTTTGCTCAAGCTAAAGCCCATTCGATATGCAGATGGATGGAATACAGGACCAGCCTGGGAGGCGGCTGATGTGCATGACAGCCTGTATTATGATGGAGCCCAAACAGCCCTGACCAAACGTGTCTTGAGTAGGCTTGGTCAAACAAACCAGCCTTTTTTCATAGGGTTAGGATTTTTCAGGCCCCATTTACCCTTTGCTGTACCCAAAAAATATTGGGATTTATACGATCCTACATCTTTTCCTTTACCTGACAATCCAGACCTACCAAAAGGTGCTCCTATTTTCTCCATGAACTCCATGTACGAGCTAAGGCATTACGATGGATTCAACCATATAGGCCACCCTACCTCCACTTACCGAATGAGCAGGGATACTATACTGTTAGCATTCTTCGTCAAGGGTATTATGCCAGTGTCAGCTATGTCGATGCCCTTATCGGGGAACTTATCACCCATCTAAAAGAGTTGGGACTGTATGAGAATACCATCATCATTTTGTGGGGAGACCATGGCTGGAAACTTGGGGATCATAACAGTTGGGGTAAAATGACGAATTACAACATTGATTTGAAGGTTCCGATCATTATCCGTTCACCAGATCAGGCAAATAGAGGGATTCAAACTCAAGCTATTACTGAACTCGTTGACCTTTTCCCTACCATCTGTGAATTGGCTGGGATTGAGGTTCCTGATTATATGCAAGGGAAGAGTATGGTTCCCTTGATCAAGGATCCCAAGAGAAAATGGAAAACTGCCGCCTTTAGCCAATTTCACCGAAGGCCCAAGGTATCAGCAGACGGTAAGCGCTACATGGGCTACTCTATCAATACATCTTCCTACCACTACATCGAATGGTATACATGGGATCATAAAGAAGGCATCAGAGGTGAATTGAAAGGGATAGAGTTATACGATAGGATACATGATCCTTTTGAGACGGAAAATCTAGCTAATCAAAAGGACAAGGAAGAAATACAACAGCAACTCTCTGATCAATTGGCGAAAGGTTGGAAAGGAGCTTTGCCTCCTTCATCTTAGCATATACAGTAAGCAACACGAAACCCATTTCATTACATGCAAAACCTCCTATCCAAAATCAGTTGGTGGATATTCGCCATTTCCTGCATCCTCATTGGTCTTTATCCCTTCATTTACTTCATTCTCGATCCCGCATTTGGCTTACTTTCTACCAAAAGCCCCCAGTTGTTGGCAGATATGCTGTGGACCACTTTCTTTTATGGACACATCATTTTTGGTGGGATTGCTTTGTTGACAGGCTGGTCTCAATTTAGCGCAAGCTTAAGAAGAAAGAACTTAAGCCTCCATCGAAATCTAGGGAAAGCTTATATGCTTTCTGTCTTAATGAGTGGCTCCTGTGGGATTTATATTGGATGCTTTGCAACGGGTGGAATCATCTCTTCTGTAGGATTTATTTCCCTTGGTATCATCTGGCTCGTATCCACCTTCATGGCCCTCCTCGCTATTCGAAATAAAGATATAGCGGCTCATCAAAACTGGATGACCATCAGTTATGCAGGCTGCTTTGGAGCTGTAACGCTCAGGATATGGTTGCCGATTCTTATCGCTTTGACGGGGAGCTTCAAGGTCGCCTATCCTATGGTAGCATGGGTCAGTTGGGTTCCAAATATCCTTGTGGCTCTTTTCCTAGTACAGAACCGAAAAAGAAAGCTGCATAAAATTCCCTAAATTCAATACACAGCCTTCTCCCATTCAAGCCAACATCTGATGAAAAACTACATTCTATTCGCTCTTCTCCTCCTTCCGATTTGGGCCATTTGCCAGGAAAAAAAAGATAGTCAACCTACTCAAAACAAGGTCAAAATTCTTGCTGAAGGAAAGTTACGCTGCATAGAGTTGGAAGGGACAGCCTATGAAAGGGGCCTTCAACATGGAAAATTACTCAAGCAGGAAATAGCGGAAGTCATTCAACTCTACAAAAAAGACATCAAGCAAAATACCAAGATGGAGGCCGAACAATTCAAGGCAAAATTTTTGGAAGACACTGACTTCAAAACAGCTATTAAGAAGTGGACACCTGACTTGCTAGAAGAATTGAGAGGGATAGCTGAAGGATCTGGTATAGAACTGGATTGGATTTATATGCACAACCTAGGAGATGAGTATTGGTTTTATACCCAAGAGCTGGTGGCCCATCATTGTAGTTCATTCGGGGTCAATAAAACGGAAAATACGCCAAGCATGGCCGCCCAAAATATGGATATTCCTGGCTTTTATCACGGCTTTCAGACCGTCATGAAGATTATTCAGGAAGATAAAGAATTGATGATTCTGACCATTCCGGGACATTTAGGGCTAACGGGTATGAACAACCGTCAGGTCTCTATCAATTGCAATACCTTGATGCAACTGGGCTATGGTCGAGAAGGAATGCCCGTTACCTTCGTCGTTAGGGGCGTACTAGATAATTCTCAACAAAAAGATGCTCTGAAGTTCCTTAAGGATATTAGACATGCTTCTGGCCAAAACTATATGATAGGGGGGCCAGAAAAGGTGCATAGCATGGAATGCTCAGCTAATACAATCGCTGAATTCCGTCCCTTTAAAAACGCCTCCTTCACCTACCACACCAACCACCCCTTGGCCAATAAAGATTACAATAGCATTTTCTTGTCTATGCTAGATAATATAGGTGTACCGGTTCAGAATGCAGAAAATCTAGATTTTATGTGCAAAAGAATCCCCTCCTTCCGCAAAAGATTCAATGAGCAGACCCAAGGTATCCAAGTGGAAGATATTCAGGAGGTTCTGAGGGCTAGAGAAAGTAGCAGTAAGGATGTAGTCAGCAATGAAAATACCTACAGCAGTGTCATTTACATCCTATCGAAAACGCCCCAGTTTATCATTGCACCGGGGAAACCCCATGAGGTAGCTTACCTAGAAATTGAGTTCAATTGATAAGCCTTTGACCCATGAACGTTGTTCTGATTCCAGGCTTGGGGTATACGCACAGAATATTCGAAAACCTAAGTCTCCCCTACCCTTGCACCTATCTCAATTGGATAGAACCCTTGGAGCAAGAAGCTATTGGAGACTACGCCAAGAGATTTTCAAGGGCTATTCCAACCGATTCACAGCAAACCGTCTTAATAGGACATTCATTTGGAGGTGTGATGGCGCAGGAAATTGCGTCTTATAGACATATAGATGTCATTATTTTGATCTCTAGTGTGAAATCAGCCAAAGAAATACCCCTATTCTTTCAGCTAATGAAGCCTTTAGCTTTGTACCCTCTATTTACTCAACAACTTGCTATACAGAGCTTTCCCTATTGGGGCAAGGCACATGGGTTCCAGACTGATGAAGAGCAAAACCTATTTAAGGAAATGGTCAGTACCTATTCAGATAACTATCTTCAATGGGCACTCAAAACGCTTTCTGGTTGGAAGGAAGTCCAACTTCCTACTCATTCTCGCTTGGTTCATATTCATGGAGACAGGGATAAAACTTTTCCTTTAAACAAGATTCAGAAAGCAGATATAGTTGTGGAGGGTGGTAGCCATATCATGGTATACAAACAAGCAAAAAGGATAGAGAAAATATTAAATTTGGAGATAGGGAAGTAGGAAATATTTTTTTTAGCTGGTTAAAAAACAAAGCCGAAACATTGCTATGCAAACATGTAAAACATGCGGAAGTGAGGTAGCAGAACAGGCCAATTTTTGCCCTCACTGTGGAGCTAAACAAGTAAGAGGCAGGCTCACCATTGCGGCGCTTCTACAAAACCTCTTTTCTAGGTTAGTGGCCTTTGACTTTGCCTTTATCCGAACAACCACACGGCTTATCCTCCGACCTGATGAGGTAACACTCGGTTACATTGATGGCGCTAGGAAAAGATATAATCCTCCCATTCAGTATGCCTTGATTGGCTTGAGTATGTATGGCATCTTCCAATTCTATTTTTCGGATTTTTTGGATCTGACCCTAGAAAAGAATTTCCTCAGTGGATTCAACGCTGGTTTCAATAATTATGAGGGTTCTCCTGAGGCGGAATTGAGAAAGCAAAAGGTAACATCCCTGATCAATTGGGTTCAGTCTCGAAACCAATTCCTGATCTTCACCATGATTCCCTTTATGGGAATATTCGCCAACCTCCTTTACAGGAAGCGTGGGTATAATTTAGCAGAACATATGGTCGTATCAATCTACGCGGCCTCCTTTTCGCTGATCTCAGGTGTGTTCTTAGGTCTGATGCTGGCCCCATTCGGAGGACTGAAGGTCGCTGAGTTGTATATTCAGGGAACATTTTTCCTTACCCTAGGAGGAATGATTTGGATCTATATGCGGAGCATGAAAGGCCTTTTCATCAAACCACTCTTGGTGTTGGGACTATCCTTTTTTTGCACGTTTGTGGTACTCATTTTTGTGCTGATTGCGCTCACATTATAAGGAATGGGACATTCTTTCTTCAATTTCATACATCAGAGAATTTTCTTGTTTTCCTGATCATCAACTTGGGCTTTCTCCTCTCATACAAGGGTTATTTTGTAAAGAGTTTAGCGGATCAATGAGGTGGCTTTTTTAAGCCACAATCGCTTCTAATAGTGGCCCCTGAAGTCTTATTTCATGGAAAGGGCTGTTATGATGATCTATTTATACCCTTGACAAGCCTTCACATAAAGTGTTCAAAGCTTAGGGTGGGCATTTGTGCCATTAGAAAAATCAATAATTCGTAAAAAAATGAACATCCAAAGTAGAAAAACACCACCTTTACTTTCTCCTTTTCATTAGACTCTTTTTTCTCTCCATTCATGAAGCCAAAAATCATCTGCATAGGCTTTGAAAAAACAGGAACGACTTCCCTTGAACAAGCGTTGACCATCCTAGGATATAGGGTAAGGGGGAATTATCCACGTGCGTTACTTCCCGCTGCAACAGCTAACAAAAAGAAACTGTTGAAAATCCTGGAAGGCTACGATGCCATGTCAGACAAACCTTGGTTCATGATTTACCGGGAACTAGACCAACTATTTCCGGGCTCTACATTTATCTTGACAGTAAGGGAAGAAGAATCCTGGTACAGAAGTGTAAGCAGACATTTGGGTAGTTTGAGAACTGCCCATCACGAATGGATTTATGGAAAAGGAAAAGGAGTACCAAGGGACAATAAGGAAAACGCTATCAAAGTATTCTCTCAGCATAACCGAGAGGTAAAGGAGTATTTTTCAAACCGTCCTGAAGACCTCTTGGTCCTGAATCTCGCTGAGGATAACAACTGGGAAAAGCTCTGCCAACATGTAGATAAACCCATTCCAGCTATCCCCTTTCCCCATTTGATGAAGGGAGCCAATAACATTCAAACGGAACAAAGCCTCTCCAAACAGTTCAAATATATCAGAAGGAAGATTAAGAATTATTTTCTGATCCGATACATGAATATGAAAGGACTCTTATAGATATCCTGCCATGAAGTCTAACTCCACACATGAACCTTATCCAATATTTCCTCTAGCCAAACGTCTATCCCATACACCTATTCCCCAATCCGTATCCCTCCACATGCACTATTATTCGCCAAAATCTACCCTTTCAATAGGTTGTATTGTGTTCAGTATTCTGTTCATGTATTCCTGTAGAAACCGTCCCCTTCCGTGGAACGGTCCTAGCCTTCAACAACCAAGGAATCAGCTTATCCTTGAACAGCTACAAAACGACAGTATCCCTCCTTTGATGGATATGAGTTTTTTCGCCAAGCCAAGTTGGGCCTCGCCTGCACAGCACAATTTTTCAGGAAAAATCACAATTCCTCAAACCCCTATTGTTTTCCCCTTGATAAGAGAGCTACGCTCAGGAGAGAATGTCTTCCCTGCCTGTGAACTCGCATTTATCTCTCATCAGGGAGAGTTGATTCCACGACAAAAGAGAATCATTCATACTAAGGGGGACAGTTATTGGGACATCATCTTGGGTACTGGAGCCATCTGGCAAGAGGAGACAGACGATAGTTGGAGTCGAGCCTCTTTCCCATTCACCCTAACAGACAGGTATATGGGGCAAACAAGAAATTGTGTAGGCACTTTTTTATACCAGAAAGAGGAAATAAGCAAGCTATGTATTCAATGCAGCCAAGAGACTGCAGACGTGGACGATCGTCAGCTAGGAAATATGCAAGGGAAACTTGAGGCATCTTTCCAAGCAAAAATGTATGAAGATTCAGCAAAAATTGTCCAACAACACAAGGCTTTCAACAATAACAGACTGCAGGTTCTTCCTCTTGATCAGATAGATCAGAATGGGAGAGTAGCCGCTTATTTTGAAAAGGGTATTTATACCAATGCTTCCACTTCTATTGGTGCTATTCTCCTTAGTGACACCCTCTACATCCACCCACCCAACACTCGGCACGGTCGTTATCCCTATCCAAATGATATGCGATTTGGACTGTATTCGGTTACCAAAAGTATGGCGGGTGCTTTGTCGCTTTGTTACCTCGCCCAGCGGTATGGTTCTGAGATTTTCAATGCCAAAATCACAGATTATGTACCTGCTATGGCTAGTCAACCCGCTTGGCAAGGCGTGAGTTTCTCACACTGTCTGAACATGGTCACGGGTACTGTTGGTAGTGAGAGGGCAGAACACTTACTCGAGCCGATGATCATTCCCCTAAAGGCGGAAGAAGCCATTCACAACATTTCTACATTGGGCGATGAAGTACCCGGACCGGGTGAAGCTTTTAATTATGCTTCAACCAATTTCTTTGTCCTCTCCTATGCGATGCAATCATTCGTCCAAGAAAAAGAAGGAACCGATTCTTCCTATTGGGAGTTAGTGAGGAAACACGTGCTTGAACCAGTGGGTGCTGGGGATCTCCATTTGTTACATACGATTGAGGATAGTACCCTAGGAATTCCGTGGTTAGCCTATGGAATTTGCCCGACAATAGACGAAGCAGCTAAAATTGCCCTCCTCTTCGCCAATGAAGGCAGATACAAAGGGAGACAACTCCTTCATCCTGATAGGGTTCGGGAAATATTTGGAAAATCCAATTGGGAAGGGCATTCTACTCAAAACGATTTCCGCGGATCGGGCTATCACCATTCCTTTTGGTCTAAAACCATTCACACATCTTCATGTCCTGTAGAAATCAGGTATATGCTCGGCTTTGGGGAAAACTATGTAGTATTTCTACCCAGTGGAACTGTTATTTTTCGCTTTTTAGATGAACATGATCTCAACATAGATAAATTGATAAAATCTGTGGAAGAGATCAGATCTTCTTGTCAATAGGATAGCCAACAGGACATCAAATCTCCCAGAAAAGAAGAGAAGAAAAGCTTCTCTAAGACCTGGCCTCCCAAAAAGAGCAACTAAAACTCGTGTGTATAGGTAGGATTAATGACATGGATTGACCTTCATTAGAAGATATACGATCTAACCCTTTCTGTAAATTAATGGCAATTACCTATGAGGCTCCTAACCGCATTCCTATTTTTACTCCTCTTCATCAGCTGTCAGGCTCAAACTTCTTCTCCTATCCTTGAGAAATTAAAAGAAGAAATAGCGGCAGAAACTTATCCTAAAATTGACGGTATTCTTTTAGAGCACAAGGGAAAGCTCATCGTGGAGGAATATTTTCGTGGATTCGGAAGGGACAGTCTGCATGATACCCGATCTGCCTTTAAATCAATCACGAGCTTGTTAGCAGGCATTGCGATTGACCAAAAACTCCTCAAGCTAGATAGCCAACTCGATCAGTTTTTCCCCGAACTGAACAACAGCCCAAAGGGAAAAATAAAGCTTCAAAATCTACTCGAAATGAGATCAGGACTCAATTGTGAGGAATTTTTTGGAATGGGGCCTGAATGCGAAGACGGAATGTGGGAATCGGAAGACTGGATCGCCTACTGTATCAGCAGGGAGGTTAAACATAAACCCGGAATCAATTGGTCCTACAGCTCGAATGATCCCGTCATCACCGGGGAAATGATTGCACGGGCAAGCGGAATGACGATCATGGACTTTGCCAAAAAGTATCTCTTCCAGCCCCTTCAGATCGAAGGATATAGATGGACCATTACCCCCAAAGGTAGAGGAATGACAGCAGGTTCATTCTATATCAAGCCAAAGGATATGCTCAAAGTCGCTCAACTGGTCGCCAACAAGGGAAATTGGAAGGGGAAACAAATTGTGAGCAAAGAATGGATTAAGCAATCCACTAACTGTCATATTCCCATTGACTTCTCCTTCACTCGTTTCTCCAACATGGTCAATGCTCATTATACCACCGCTCGTTATGGTTTCTACTGGTACATAGAACCCCTTCAATACAAGAACATCAAAACAGAAGTCCTCTTCGCCTCAGGTAATGGGGGCCAATACATGATGATTCTTCCCGATTACGATGCACGTGTAGTTTTTACAGGGAGTAATTATGGGAATTGGAGAGGGAAGCTGCCTTTTGAAATTCTGCTGAAATACCTTATCCCCATCTTGGAAAGCAATTGAATTCATCAGAATTATGTAAGTTAAAGGAAGGGAGATGGACATAAAGTCCATTTCGGACCCATACATTGTGTTGAGCATGTCCTTCAAAAACCTTCATCTTGCCTTTTCAGGCATATGCATCATTGGGGTAGCCCTTGTGTATGGCGCTAGCCCCGAACATATCATTCCATATGTATTTGACCTTGAGGTAGATAAAATAGAATTGAAGAATATCCTCCGCGCTATCATGGGCCTATATTTGGCTTTTGCCGTGTATTGGCTAATAGGCGCCCAAAAAGAGGAACACTGGAAGGCTGCCACCCTCAGCAATATCATTTTTATGGGAGGACTGGCTTTTGGGCGTATCCTCAGTACGGTCTTCGATGGATTTTCGCCTCAGTTTACTGTTGGGCTTGGGTTAGAAGTCCTCATCATGAGCTGGGGGATATGGAGTTTGAGGAGGTATGGAAATACGACTTAATTGTACTCATAGAAGTAAGCTTCACTTCCTAATCTATGCTTTTCAACCTACTATTAGCCTGTCTGTCCCTCGGTTGCTCAGAAAACGTCCTCGAGGCTTCTTTTCATAAGAACATCCCTTTCTCAGAAATCCTTTCTGATAGTCTTACCAAACCTTTACCCTTAAATTATTCAGAATTTGCTAGACATGTCGGTCAGAGCAAAGCCATAAAAATTTTAATTGATGCTGGAGTTCCTTGCTCTGTTGAATTTGAAGTGCTAGTGAGCCGAAAAGGAGATTATTTGGAACATCGATGGCCCAATTACCCATGTCATCCATTGGCTATGATCGCCATCGAAAGTTATGTGGCAAAACTCAAATTCAATGCGGGGAAAGTCAACGGAAAACCCATAGACATGTGGGTAAAGATGCGCTTCACATGGAAAACCTTCTAAGCTGGTATCACCGGCAACTGCACATATGAATCGTATGGCCCTCCCATGTGAATCAAGTGTCTTCCCTCCTGATTCAATGAATTGTCCTTCATCATAGGAGCAGACTGGAATACTTCATAAGAGGCCAAAGTCAATTCCAAGGTTTCGCCTGCATGGAAAAAGACAGAGGTTGGAGGTAATGGGACAATCAAGCGTACCTTTTCTCCTTTTTCCAGAAATTGGTTCCGCTGAAAGGCCTGGACAGGAATGATATCGGTAGATTTTTCTTCATCCAATTCTCGAAATGAAGCACGCATATATCCTCTGGTGAGCACATCTTCCTTATTACCTACCGTTCCGTAAAATGGCACCTTATTCCCTGACTTATCTAATTTATTCAAGATTACATAAAGGTTGAAATCGTTCTGTATATCGGCTTCACTCAGTTCCATCCATACGTTCAATTTGGCATGGCCTGTAATCTCAGTATCCTTCTCATAAGTGATTCTGAAGCTTTGCTCGCCTCTTTTTCCATGATAGGAAAGCTGTGTTCCTTCTGCTGTCTTATCCAATCCCAGTTGATTATTTGCTGTCAGGTAGAACTTTTCATAGCTGGTTCGAGCAAGTGGCCATTCATGCTCTCCTCTTACCTCATGGATCACATCTCGGCTAGACCGAACTTCCACCCTGACCGAGGGTGTCTTGTCCCATCCATTGTCTTTTTTCCCCTTGAGATAATAGTCCATGAATTGCAGCGTCAGCTTTTGAACTTCAGGATCGTAGTAAACATCCCACTTTCCATCTCGGTGGGTGTACATCCACTTTTCTTGGGTCTGTACATCCATGTAAGACCGATAGCCACCATTGGTGTGAAGTCCAACATCTGAAAAAGAAACGCACGTAAGGATAGGGACATCGATATGCTCTACTGGTGCCCGTTTTTCCTGCCAAAACTCGTCATAGTAGGGATGATTCACTAACCAATCCGCAGGAGGTCCACCATGATGTTCAAGAAAAGCTTTGGGGTCTCCTGTCATGGCGGGTTTTACCTCAGTTTCCCACCAGAAGGCAGGAAATCCATCCTGAGGAATCCCACCAAGGTTGGCCAAATCATAGTACATATCTGTGATGCCCTCCCAGGGGGAGATACACTTTAATGCCTTGGGCGCCTTGTATCCATAGTCTTTGCAAGCAGCTACATGGTACTGAGATATTGCCAGGAAGCTGACCCCATTCAAGCCTACATTGCCATCACACCACGCTTGCTCGGCCAACCACTCAATGACATCATAGTATGCCCTAGATTGATTCGCTCCAAAAGTCGTTGCCTGGCCTGTACTTCCACCAAAGCCGGGAAGATTCATGTTCACCACAATATATCCATTCGCCACCCAAAAATTTGGATCGGGGGATTCCCAACTTGTTAGGCTCGAAAACTTAGGTGTCCCCGCCTGATCAATCAAACGGTACTGCTGAGGAACACCATTCAAAGGAGTTTTTCCTAAGACCGGCACAAGGTGGTTGTCATATGGATGGGCACACATGATGACAGGCAAGGCCTGATTAGCTGCAATAGCTTTTTTTGACTTGAATACATTTATAAGAATGGTGGAGCCATCCGAGACAGGAACTTCTATATCCCATTCGGGAAGAATGTCTTCTATTGGCTCTACCAATTTAGCTTTACCTGTAAACAGACGACCGCTTACAATGGCTTTTTGGAGAATGGGGAATAGGGCTTTGATGAGCTTCTTCATAGGAAAAGGATTGCGATTCTAGCTAAACACAACTTACTTTCCGAAAATTTTAAAGAACTTGTAGTAGTTAAAGATTCTCATGAAAGAAAATGCTCATACTCATGTAATGATCTGCTATGAATGAGACACTACAATCTTTCAAAAAGGATATCCTTAAGGTTTACCCTGAATTGACGACCCAAGCTTGGGAGGCCTTCCAATCCAAGGTTGAAATCGTATCCTACCGAAAAGGAGAGACTATTTTCCCAGAAACGGAAGTTTGTAACCACGTACTCTTTATTGCCAAGGGGATTGCTGCCTCAGAGAATCAAACTGCTGATCATTTTGGGATCACACGCTTTTTCAAGCCCAATGGGCTCTGCTCCAATGTGATCAGCCTTTTCTATGGAGAATTGAACAACGACAGGTTATTTGCCATTAGTCAAGTTGAGGGGGTACGCATGACCAAAGAATTATTCCTCGACCACTATCTTCATTCGCCGGATTTGGGGCAGTATTTTAGAAGAAAAATTCTATCCGTCATTCTGGAAGACAAGCATTATATTTCACTTAAGACCCTTCCCCGAGTAGAACAGCAACTTACTTATCTTCAAGAACACTTTCCCGCCATCTTATTAGATACGCCTTGGAAATATATTGCCAATTTTCTGGGGGTTACGCCTGCCTGGCTCAGCAGAGTCTTGAAAAAAGGCAGTTAAGACCATGAGGAATTATACATTTGTTCAGACGTTGAGTTAAGGGAAATACCTCAATAAGCCAAACAATATGAAAATCAGAATCTCTCTTATTATTTTTACTATTATTCCTCTACAGCTGATTTTCGGACAGGGATTATCATCCATTAAGCGAGATACGATCTATTCAGAAGTCTTGAAGGAAAAGAGATCCTATCAACTTTATCTTCCCCCCTCCTACCCTAATTATACCCATTCAAAAAAGTACCCTATTGTGATTGTCTTAGACGGGGATCACCTTTTCCAGATGGCAGTGGCTAACATCGATTTCTATGCTAGAACAGGAAAAGTGCCAGAGGCCATTGTCATTGGCATTTCTAATACTCGTCGAACAAGAGACTTTACTCCTACCCATAGTCTTGTTGGATATGACGGAGAGGAAGACCAAGGCCTTAGGGAGAGCGGAGGTGCCAAGGATTTTCTACGCTTTCTTGAAACCGAATTGCTCGACTCCCTTCATCATAGCTACCGAACAAATAACTATCAACTATTAATAGGGCATTCATTGGCTGGACTCTTTGGCGCTTACGCCTATAATCAGGCCTCCTCTATCGACGGATATATTCTGATTGATCCAAGCCTTTGGTGGGATGATGAACAGGAAGTAAGGCATATGGCTTCCTTGGACTCTTCAGTTTTAGCGCACAAAATGATATTTGTATCTGGATCTGGGAACTTTGGCCTTTCTCGAGAAATGGAGCACATGAGAAATGGGCAGGAACAGTTTGTCCTTGCACTCAAGCAACACGGACTCCCTCATCAGCATGCCAAGATGAAGCTTTATCCTGATGATAACCATGGTACAGTTCCCCTGAGAAGCATAATTGATGGCCTTGAATTTATTTTTGATGGCTATTATATCGACGAAATGAAAAATCGAAGTGCGGAAGAGGTCATCGCCAGCTGTAAGCGATTCGAAACACAGATGGGCAAAGAGTTTCCAGGACTAGAAGGGATGATCAATTGGCTAGGTATTAGAATGGTAGAGGCAGAAAATATAGAAGAGGGAATCAAACTCTTGGAAATGAATCAAGAAAATTATCCTGACTCTTGGAAAGCTAATTTCCAATTGGCGAAGGCCTATCAAAAGCTTGGGAAACATGATGAGGCAAGGAAGTTTATGACCTTAGCCCTTGACCTTAATCCAGAAAATAAGGCGATCAAGGCGGAATTAGAGAAAAATTAGCTAGGAAGATATTGAACCTAGTTGAGAATGAGGTGTAGGCCCTATTACCACTCAACTTTTGAAAAATGGTCCTCTTGCGTAACATGCCTTTTCTTCTGCTTATAGTTGTTCTCAGCATAGGTTGCCATTCGAAGCAAACAAATTCTTCTGTACCACCCTCCTCGAAGCTCTTTGCTGAATTATGGGATATATTCGATCAGCATTATGCTTTTTTTGACTTGAGAAAAGTGGACTGGGAAAAGGTCAAGAAGGAAAACTTACCTCTTGTACATGAAATCAAGGATGATTCCGCCCTATTTGAACACTTTTGTGGCCTACTTCGACAGTTTGAGGATGCGCATATTAACCTGGAAAGTCATCACCTAGGCTTAAGTTGTAATGCGGGGAAGATTCCTCCCTTCCTTCAAGAATTTCCCTCCAACGAAGCCTTTGGTGTATTTATTGAAGCCAGAGATAAGACGCTCTCCCAATTGGGAATTCACGGTCTCAAAGATTCTAACAGCAAAATCTTCCAATATGGCACCAACTCCGATCGAACCTATGCCTACCTAAGAATCAGGCGGTTTTATGGAGAAAGTCTGGAAAACATCCAATCTGAATTGAAGGGGTTGATGGAGGAAATAGGCAAGGCAAAGGAAATGATTATAGATATCAGGGTTAATCCTGGAGGTAATGATCCTACTGCCCTGATATGCGCCAGCCCTTTCTTCCCTAAAAAGGAGATTGCCTTTATCAAACAACTTAGGAATGGACCCAAACACGAAGATTTTGGCAAAGCAGACACAAGCTATGTCTTCCCCCATTCAGCAATCAAGACCCATTACCAACATATCTACCTCCTAACCCATAGAGCCAGTTCTAGTTCAGCAGAGGCTTTTGCCATTAGCATGAAGAACCTTTCGAATTTGACTCAGATTGGGACCAATACAGAAGGGATTTTCTCCGACGTATATCGAGATACCCTTTCCAACGGATGGACACTCACCCTTTCTGATGAGAGATATTTTTCCAAGGATATGATTTGCTTAGAAGGAGTGGGGGTCCCTGTTGATGTAGAGCGCCACAACACCTACAAAGATGCGGTTCTAGGTGTCGATCCCCTTATCCAATATATAGTCGATCTAGAATAAAGGCTACAAATTATTCTTTCTCCAACCTATCTAAGAGGGATTTTAGGACGGTATCTCTGTCATGCTTGACCTTTTCGATAAATTCATCCGAGACGGCCAGATCATCTTGATATTTGTTGGACCACACCATCATTTCTAACAAAATGGGCATCAAGTCCTTTCCTTTAGCCGTCAAAGAATAAACTTTCTTGGTTCTTAGCTGCTCATCTACCTTGGATTCAATGATGCCATGGTACTCTAGCTTTTTCAATCTATCCGCCAAAATATTGGTAGCAATCTTCTCTTTCGACTGCAAAAACTCCTTGTAATAAGATTTCCCTTCCAAGGCTAAGTCCCTGATTACCAAAAAGGACCACTTGTCACCAAAAAAATCTAGGGCATAGCTAACCGGACAATCCGACCTCATTTTAATTTCTTTCATATAAATACTTGCATTTTGCAATCATTTAACTACCTTTGATTCACTTTCATTTTACAAGTTAATAATTATACGCCAATCTCAAGCAAAATGATACAGATAATTAACCAATTGAATCTTCGACTAAGCCTGCTGGCCCTTATTACAAGTACCTCACTGTCAGGACAATTCTACGAAAAAAGTGTTCGTGAGCAAGAAGTTGCTCCTCAGTTCAATATTTTATCATCAACCACCTTTCAATCAACACCCACGATGGATACCCTACAAATTAACCTACAGCTTTTTAAACAAGATCACTGGACACAAGAAGAAACTGAAAATGTACGCTTGGTAGCTGATTTTATCCAACATCTTATGATGGACCATGATTTTGACTACATCATGGCTACCTATGGTAAGAATCCCTACGTTCAACACAATCGTACCATTCCGGATGGAATTGAGGGTCTGGTTGAGAACTTAAAAGGAATTGTAAAGAGGTTCCCCGAGTATACTTATGATGTCAAGAGAATCAATGTAGATGGTAATTATGTTACTTTTCATTCTCACGCGACCATGAAGATCAAGGATAGAGGAAATGATCAAAGGGGATTTAATATCACGGATACCTGGAGAATTGACAAGGGGCAAATTGTGGAGCATTGGGATTCTGTCGAGGCCATTGACAAAGGGATGCGCTTTTTCGTGTGGATGAATGGCGGAAAGGTCAGAAATGCTAATGGGGTTTTTTAAGATTCATTGCTATGAAAAATGCCACCTTGTAAAAAAGGCGGCATTTTTCATGAACCTGAGCTTTAGTTATTCAACTACTCTCAATTGGCGGTTTCTATTTTCTACCACAACTTCATTCAAAAAGGAGAAAATAAGAGGCTGATAATCAAAGGGGATATTCGCTTTTTCGTGCTTGGCCCCTTTGAAGGTGTAAAAAAGGAAGGATGCATCTAGCTCCTCCAATTTAGCCGCAATGGTATGGGAGCCATCGAGCCAGATATAGCCCTTTGTCCCTTCTTTACAATAATGATGAGGAGCTGTACCGTATGGAACCAGGTTATCGTCGGTCCCATGAAACAGAATAGCGGGAACCGCATTTTGATCGGTAATGTATCGGCTATCCATCACAGCCCCTGCAAGAGAGATCAAAGCCTTGATGCGAATTGAATCGAACTTACTTCCTTCTTCGAATAACCATTTTCTCAAATAAGCAGCGGTTAAAGCTCCTTCTGCCCCTGCACTACTTCCTCCGATGATGATTTTTTGTCTATCAAATCCAAAGAGATCCGATTTTTCATAAAGAAAATAAAGGGCATCCCAAAAGTCGTAGGCAGCTTCTTTGAATACCCTCTCTTTTTCACTTTTCGGACAATCACAACCAAATTTTTCTTTGGTGTCCTTCCTCAACAATCTATAGGAGATTGAAGCTGCCACAAAACCTTTTCGTGCAGCCGATTTCATAAATTTCACCTCATCTCCATTGTCTCTTCGCCCCCCAGCAAATCCACCTCCATGCATCCAAACCAATAAGGGACGATCTACCACGGTATCATTCCTTGGAATGTAAATGTCCATTCGCAAGGTGTCGCCATCCTTTACTGCATAGTCTTGGGTCGAACGAATGACCTGAGAAAATACATTGTTAACATAGCGCTGTCCCTTGCTTAGCGAGAAACATCCTAGGAGCCAAATACATACCAGCCATCTCTTATTCATGAGTTCCAATTTTCATAAAAGATAAAGCCTTCCTCGAACAATGAGGAAGGCTTCTATAAATATGTAGGTTTCTTATTTCTTGACCAACTTCTGCTGATAAGATTGCTTTTCGCCAATGATATTTAGCAAATAAATACCTTCAGCTTCATTACTTAGGTCTAACTGCCACTTTTCTCCTTCAATCACACCAGACTGTATGGTTCTTCCATCAAGGGAGATCAACTGCCATTGTGCATCTAGGAAACTAGCTTCGTTTAGGATGCTGAATAGGCCATGGGAAGGATTTGGGAAGACCTCTATCAAGCTTTGAAATTCTTTCTCAATACTGGTAGAGGAAGTTACCTCAAATTTATTTGTTTCAAGTGAACCAAATTCTCCCGTTACGTTACTTACCAAGACATTACTGTCCGCATCCATCAGTCTGTAGAAACCATTTGAGACCGCTTGCATACCATCGCCATTTGAATCATAGAAATTCAGTGAGTAACAGTCTGGGGTCTCTGGTATATTAATTTTGTGGGTTTTAGGAAGCGGTCCCCCATCAAAGTAGGGTCCGCCTGATGAGACAATATTGCCTCCACCATCAACGATTTCCCAAGTTGTCTCTGAACCAGCATAATCCGTCAACAACTCTAAGGTAAACTGTCCTCCCTTAGTATATTTGGTAGACCAGTTAGAAACTAATATGTTATTGGTAACATTTTGATCCTGATTTCCATTCACCAATTTCAACACAATACCAAGTTGATTGCTTTCAGAACCATCATTGATTATGGTTGGCAAGGTAACAGTAGCTGTATCTGAATAAGCCAAGATACCATTCCAGGTATAGGTCTCGATTGTACCGTTGTTTAGCTGGTAGTCGAAAGTCATAGAAGTCACGGTATCAGCATCAGGGTTAATTACTGTAAAGCTGATATCATTTTCATCTGCCTGACATTGAGTTGGATTTACCAATGAGACAACTTTGTCAAGGCTTACTTCATATAATTCATCAGGTAAATAGGCAGATTTCGCATCGGCATTGGCTACGATTTGAGTGTTGGGATCTTGAATCCAAACTACTGTTTCCAACCATTCTTCCTCCCAGTTGGCTTCGTATGGTATTTTAAGCGAATAGGTTGACTTCATACCTTCTACAAGATTCAGAGAAATACCTGACGGATTAGGAAAGATCCCTCTATTAACATTGTTCACTTCACTCAATCCAAACCATGATTCTGATATGTGGGATTCTGATATGGCCACATATAAGACTAAATCGTTACTGTATGGTCCCAATTTGGTGACATCAACTTCAACTAGTATTGAATCTTGGACTGTTCCCTTTAGTCTCCTTAGGTTCATTTCCATCTGAATAGGAGTCATGTCCAAACTAGCAAGGTAGATGGGGTAATAGGTAGCATAGATACTACTTGATACATTGCCTCCGGTTATGATACTGTCCCCATTAAAGACAGAAGTTGGAAAGGCGGTTACAAAATACATACTATCCCTAAATTCAGTAGATGCATTTTGATACGGATCACCCATATGATGTTTGATAATCGCCACATCCAATTCATTTTTCTTCATGTCTCTTGCACCTAGTTCTGAACCGGGACAAAAGACACACCAAGTTCCAGAAAAAATTTCGAGTAGAACCTTGTTTCTTGGCACCATACTTTGGGCAAGAGAGGTAGTAGTCACAAGCACTCCTATTAAGAGTACAATGATGGCTTTACGTTTCATTTGATTTTGGGATTTTTCAAAATAATGACAAATACAGGCTTCAATATAATTGAATTCTTAATATTCCCTTAATCTAGCAACCAAATAAAAAAGCCCACCATCACGAGATAGTGAGCTTCCTCATTAAATTTATCTTAGCCTATTTCTTGACCAACTTCTGCTGATAAGATTGCTTTTCGCCAATGATATTTAGCAAATAAATACCTTCAGCTTCATT
>JBCBVV010000056.1:0-760 GCA_039817415.1 Bacteroidota bacterium | reverse complement strand
ACTTAGGTCTAACTGCCACTTTTCTCCTTCAATCACACCTGATTGTATTTTTCTTCCATCAAGGGAGATCAACTGCCATTGTGCATCTAGGAAACGGGCTTTATTTAGGACACTAAACAAACCGGTGGAGGGGTTTGGGTAGACTGATATTGCCATAGATACTTCGGGGAGGGTGCTGGTATTGGGGCCTAACATCTCGAAGTTATTGATGATTTCATTCTCGAACTGACCTGTAAGGTTTTCAATTACGACCTTACCTGTGGGATCATAAAGAGTATAAGATCCGTTCAGGATAGATCCCATTCCATTCCCATTGATGTCATAGAACGTCAGAGAATGACAGCCTGGGTTTTCAGGTAGGTTGAAGGTATAAGAATGCTGGGTTTGACCTCCGTTGGTGTAAGGACCACCAGAGATGACAACTGTACCTGAGGGATCTTTTAGGTCCCAAGTAGTTTCTGCACCGAAGATGTCAGTCTCGATATCCAATTTGTAATCTCCAGCCACCGCGTAAGGAGTTTCCCATGTAGCGAGGAGCGTATTGTTGGTTGTATCTTGGTCTCTCTTTCCATTGACGGAAGAAACTTCAATCCTTAGGTTGTTGATGGAGTCGCCCAGGTTAGCCACAATAGGCAGGGTAATGTCTACGCTCTCCTCATAAGGAAGGACACCTGTCCAGTTGTAAATCGAAGCGAGTTCTTCATTTAGCTGATAGGTGATATCCATAGAAGTAACTGTGTCTGCATCTGTATTCAATACA
>JBCBVV010000055.1:0-42169 GCA_039817415.1 Bacteroidota bacterium | reverse complement strand
ATCAAATCCCAACCAGTAGAATAGGCCACCAACATACCGCCTGTTTTCTGGCAGCTTATTGAAGGAATCTACGACAACCTTATGCATCAATCGGAAGGTTCCTATTTCGGGATCCACTTCCATGCCCGAAAGGATGGAAAGTAGCTTGTTGTATAGCTTGGAAGTGAACCTTTTTCTAAATGGATCCTTTCTCCTCTTTCTTTTAGCATAAATGATGTACTTCCCCTCTGCTTTCATCTTCTCGTACATCGGAATAATATTTTCCGGTTCATCCTGTAGATCGCAATCCATAAGGACGACGTATTCTCCTCTGGCCAGTTTCATGCCAGCAGATAATGCCGGATGTTGCCCGAAATTTCTGATAAAACGGACGATTTTGAGTTCTTCATGCTGAGCAGCCAATTCACAGAGGATTTCCCATGAATTATCGGGGCTTCTGTCATCAATTAAAATGACTTCGTAATTCCCCTCATATTCCTTCAGGCTGGATTGAATTCTTTCAACCAGCTTGTATAGTCCTTCGCCCTCGTTGTAAACGGCAATAACAAGTGATAGGAAAAATGTTTTTTCCATGCTAATAGGTTATTTCTCCAGGTCCATGTTGCTTACCCTTTCTCTTAGGTAAGTAGGAAGTACCTCAGGCTCGCTCAGGTATCTTTTTAGACAAACTGTATCGTAAGTGGACCACTTCAAGGTATCGATACAGTAGAACCAGATATCTTCTTGGATTTCGATGAATTCCAGTTTATGGTAAAGGGAATCTGTAATTTGGTCAGGGCGGATGAGGGTAACACCAGAATCATCACAGACCAAAATACCCTGATGAAAGGTTTCTTTTTGCTTGTTGTAGTGGGCGGTTACTTCTTCTGTCCAAGTAACCTTTCTGTTGTAGCAACCCAATGGGCTTACCCCTTGGCACCAGACTGGATATCTTTCTTTAACAAGGGTGTGGTTGTCCCGCATCAAGCCATTGATGACCATCCCCTTTACCTTTCTGTAAAGCTTTAAGTATTTGGCGACCAAGTCACCGAAGGCAGCTTGATTTCCACAATTGAGCATGTCAATGTAAACGATGGATCCTTCCTTGACATCTACTATTTGTTCGTGAATGGGCCAGTTAGACCTATCAAAGCCTAACACATAATATGCTTCTCCGGCGATAAATTGTCCTGAATTCAGAATGTCAATCCCGTCGATTACTCCATTTTTTCCGAGGGCATCCGCAACTTCTGTGGCAGAAATGCGGTTTCTCTCAATGAGATCGATCATTTTTTCTCTAAGGTCCATAGTTATAGCTTTACCATTACAATAAGTCCAACAATGATGAGACCTAGCCCAATCAGTTTTCCAATCGTGAATGTTTCATCAAATAGAAAAATGCCTAGAATAAAAACCAATGCCGGAGCAAGGCTCATAAACGGATAGGCAAAACTGATTTCAAACTTGGTCATAGCGGCCATCCAAAAAAGGGAGGCAAAAAAAGCAGCAGCAATTCCTGAGAGGATATAAAAGTCCGTAAACAGATGAAAATAATACCAGAGTACATCCTGTATTCCTGTTTCGGGAAGGTTTGATTTCATATTCATCCGCCACTTCAGGATAAGCTGTCCATACACAGTGAACAGTATAGTAGCGGCAATAAATAGATAGCCCATAAAGTAATTTCTTAGCCAGGTTTTAGGTTTTCACAAGCTACCAGAAGCAAATAAGTCTTCCAAACTAGAGATTACTGGTATTTTTTCAAGAGAAAACGAATGAGTTTTAAAATTCTTAAACTTTCCGAAATATCTGACTCGAAGTAACACCCTCGCATGATGAAAACAGAATCAATTTGGGTAGAAACTTAACCTCTTTTTTGAAGGGAATGAGATTCCTTGGCATTCGACACAGGGTTTTGGTGGTAGGCGGTTTCGTCATTCATCTAATCTTCATCAATGATTGGCAAACAGTCTAGGCCTCTCGTTAGGCATTTTAAACTTCTTAGACTCGTTTTTAGGATACTCCTTACACGTAGAAAAAAGACTAAGATGGAATAGATTACCTAGCATTCTTAAATAAATGAGTTCCCCGAAGGGCTTGAATCTTATTCCCTTCTCGCTTAAACCTAACATGGTTGATGGGTAGAATTAAAAAAGGGCTCCCCATATTAGGAAACCCTCTTTTTCGATCTATTTCAAATTAGAATTCCACGCGATACTGAAGTGTCAACTTCCTTTGTGGTGCGAGGAAACCTGGAATGACCAGATATTCTTCATTGAAGGCATTATCCAATGTCAGAGAGATCTGGTTCTTTTTGTTGATGTCCCAAGCAAGGATCATGTCAAACACTCTATTTCCATTGGGATACAAATCCCTGAATTCCTTCAAATCTGACACCACAATAAACAAGTATTGATCCACGGCTTCTGTGAAAGACTTGTATCTGAAGTTCGTTGTGAAGGATACAGGACCATATCCAACAGAGCCAGAGAACCTAACAGTCCATCTTTGACGATACTTGAGGATGGGAGGCTGATCTACCTTCGTATCTAGGTTTATGATATCCCCAATCCCTGTTTCTAGATCAAGTTGAAGAGAATCTGGCGCTGGATTTAGGTTTTGAGGATCGATGTAGGTCACCCCACCACTTAGGTTGAAGAAGCTCTTTTTTCCTTCGATCCCAAGCATCATGGTTGCTTCACCACCGGTGATCCTGGCATCAGCTACATTGATGGAAGAGAAGCGTACATCAAGTTCTGGGAAAATATTGGCTGTCGAAACGCCAAATTCTACCATGTCCTGATACTGCATACGAAAGCCTGCCAAGTCTACAAAGCCTTTTATCTTGTAACCAGGTTGTTTGGTGAAAAATCCTTGTCTCAGTCCAACTTCTGCACTAAAGCCAGTTTCAGATCGGATACTTGGATTGGGTTCTACCACAACCCCTCCGCCGGAGGTATTGGCAAAACGCTCTGCAATAGAAGGAACCCTAAAGGCTTGACCAAATGAAGCTCTGAAGTTTGTTCCTTCTGCAATTTTATAATTGATCCCAGCACGGAAAACGGGTAGACTCGATCTGGCACTCCCATCGATCTGGACGGATTCAAATCTCACTCCCAGGCTGGTATTCAGTCGGCCAAATTTTCCGTCCAATTGCGTATACAATCCCAAGGAATTCTGGTCATGGCTACCATCACTGGTGATCTGCTGTCCCTCAAATTCGTAGGTCCCTCCATAAAGTGAATCTCCATCAATGGTTGCAAAAGTATAGGTAGCACCCGTTACCCAATTGATTTTATCAGCTATGGTTCGCTGATACAGGAAATCATTGTAGAAGATATTGTATTGTGAGGATTGATTGGTGTTGTTGGCATTGCTATTCCTGAGTAATCGGCCACGATACCAAAATAGGTTTCCATTATCATCTAGGTATTTGATCACAGGATCAAGGGCGATACTGGATTGAAGTTGTCTTCTGAAGCCTCCATCGTCAGTAGTTGGCGTCAATCCTCCTCCACTGTAAGTAATTTCTCCATTAACTTCTGTGCTGTCGGGAAAATACTTATCCCAATAAAGAATCTGACCACTAGAGTCTACCGAGATACTGGCATTCAAGCCAACGGTCAATCCTTTGATTGGCTTCCACTTCAACATAGCCAATCCTCGATATTGTTCCTGATCTGTTGACTGGCGGTAGCCTGTTTCTTTGATGGCATTGGCCTGTAGGGTGAAATCAAGTTTTCCTATTTTTCTTGAGTGGAAGAGGTGAATGGAACCTGATTTTGCACTGGCATCTCCATCCCAGTCTAGTTTTTTATTGGCAGGTTGATCAAAAGCACCTCCCCTAATTCGCAAGACTGTTCTGGGCTTTTCATCTGGATCGGCAGTAATTACATTGATCACTCCTCCTAAAGCTGAACTTCCATACAAGACCGAGCTAGCCCCCTTCAATACCTCAATTTGTGCAAGGTTATCTACAGGAATCAGGTCGAATACGGCTCCTCCAGCGTCGCCGGATAGCAAAGGAAGCCCATCGAGTGTTACCATGACTCGGCTTCCCACACCATAAGCGTAGCCAGAACTCCCCCTGATATTAAGCTGTCCATCTTGGTTGTCCACGCCTGGAATCTGGGTCAAGGCTTTGTCTACGGAAGGCAAAGCCTGGAGCTGGATGGAACGTGGTTTTAGGACTTCGATGGATACGGTAACGTCAGATTGGGCCTGCGCAAATCCTTTGGTGGCAGTAATGACGACATCTTCTGCTCGGACATCCTCCTGTACCAATTCAATCTTGTAAATAGGTTCTGGATTGGTCAGGTTGATTTGCGTCTCGTAATTTGCATAGCCGGTAAAGGAAATCTTCATGCTGACAGTGTTCTGGCCAGCCTTGGGTTGGATGTTGGTAGTAAACATCCCATTTTCATCGGAGTACCCGCCCTTTCCTATTTCAGGTAAACTAATGGTGGCTCCAATTAAGGGATCACCATTCTGGCCATCTGTCACTTTTACATTCAGGTCGATCGATTGAGCCAATAAGCTAGTCGAAAAAAAGAATAGTAAAAGTAGGAGGCCATTTGATATGATTCGTTTGGTCATAGTCCTCTTATTAATGAAAAAGCCCTCAGCTTAGGCGATCTGCTGCCACTATCTGAGGGCTTTTTAGGTGAATGTTATCTCGAATTACTTCTGTACCATAACTTTGCTCGTGTATGTTTTGCTGTTTCCTGCTGATTTGATTTGGATGAGGTAAACACCCGCCGACAAGTCTGCTGTAGGAATTTCAATAGACTGTGCCCCCGCTGGACGAACTCCAGTCCATACATTAGTCAACAATCTTCCTGTCATGTCAAACAGGCTGATGTCTAGGTCTTCTGAAGTTTCCAGTTCGAATGCCAGTAAACTGTTAGAAGCTGTTGGGTTGGGGAATAGCTTCACCGTCCCGAATACTGATTCTTCTACATTGACAGATTGAACGATTTTAAATGGAACCTTGAATTCCAAGGGACCAAGTGTTCCAGTTGGAGTACAGGTATTGGTGTTGGCATCGAAGTTTCCCACCTCAGCACTTACGAATACTGTCAGAGAATCGTCAAAGAGGGCAGTGGGTGTACCGGAAACAACGACACAGCCAAAATTCAGGTCCATGGACTGGTCCACATCATATGTACAGTCTGGTTGGTCGCAATCAAAAGCAAGGCCCAAGTCTCCTAGGTTAGGTTTTACACTGTCAATCTTGTAAGTACAAAAAGCTAGTGGAATCCCCAGAATTAAGGTGTCTTTAGGAAGTCCTGCATTTAGCGTAGCGGCGTATTGGGTTCCCAAAGTGGCAGTTGCCAAGGTATCAGGGAAAAGACCCAGTTCTGTTACGGTTGTATCAGGATTACAAATTTGCCCGAAAGCTGGGCTAACACTTAGGCCGAAGATCGCTGCAATCGTAAGCCATAGGTTAAGTTTGGTCATTGAATATAGGTTTTGGGTTAGCATTGAATTAAATGTACGAAAAAGCGAAGTTTCGCATTTGCTGAAAAGCAGAAATGATGATGTTGAAATGCGGGGCAGCACAAATCCAGGATGGTAGGTTGTAGTTGGTCTCCTATCGAATTTAATACCCCTTTCAAACACAAATCTTTCTCTCCTGTTGATCCTTATAAGCTAATTTTGCTTTTTGAATTACGACTTTTTCTAAGGATTTATTGTCTATGGCTGCGTTAAAGATTGGAGATAAAGCTCCTGAGTTCTCTCTGTTAAATCAAAATGGCGACATAATCAACCTCAAAGATTACCACGGAGAGAAAACCATTGTCCTCTATTTTTATCCTAAAGATGAAACCCCAGGCTGTACAGCCGAGGCTTGTTCATTTAGGGATTCTTACGAGGATTTCAAAGATGCCGGGGCAGAAGTCATTGGTGTCAGCCTTGATTCTCCCAAATCTCACAAAAAGTTCGCAGAGCGTAGACGCCTTCCTTTCCAATTGTTGACCGATCCTAGGCAAAAAGTAGGAAAGGCCTATGGAGTCAAAGGGTCCTTTCTTGGCCTTTTCCACGGAAGAGAAACGTTTGTAATTGATCCTCAGGGAATGATTCGCCACAAGTTTGCTTCTCAAGTCAATATTGGCCCCCATATCAAGGAGGCTTTGAAGGTTGTGCAGGAAATAGCCGATCAAGAACGTCTGTCGTAAAGACATAAAATTTCTCCCATGTATGCATCAAAGGTATGGAAGGCTTGCAGAATTAGCTGGTTTCTGACCTGCATACTATCTTCTCTGTCTTTGTTTTCGCAGGAAATTACTCACTTCCATGTCCACGCTGGCCTAGGACATGTCATTCCTATTCACCCTGACTTCCCGCCTAGAGATCAAGCTTCTCGACATATGGAGCTTGGGTTTCAATGGAACAGAGAGAAGTCTTTGACCTGGAAGAGCTTGTACAAAAGAATCCAACCTGCTCTTATCTTCTTTATTCATGATCTTGACAAGAATGAGGTTCTGGGTAAATCCATAGGCCTCATGCCGACCTACAAGATTTTGATGCTTGAACAAGGACGAAGTTTAATTCATCTTGAGTTGGGGGTAAGCTTTTCGTGGTTTACTCAGCCCTTTAATTATAGGGATAATCCTGGCAATATTGTTTATGGGACGCATTTGAATAGCACTTCCATGGCTCGCCTGCTGTATCGTTTGGATTTACTTGAGAATTGGGGAATTGAGCTTGGAGGGAGTTTTTTTCATTCGTCTAATGCAAACAGTCGTCAGCCTAATATTGGGACCAATATTCTGGCTGCCTTTGTAGGTGTAAATCATCAGCTTAATCCACCGAATTTTCATAAAGAGAAGGAGGATTTAGTACTTATAAATAATTGGGGGTTCGGTATGAGAATAGGGACTGGCTGGGCTTCTTTAGGCGGCGGAGGAGGACCTCCTGGTGTGATCTATTCTAGCTCGATTTACGCTTATCGAACCATTTTCCAAAGGAGAATACGGTTATTGGCGGGTACAAAAGCCTTTTACAATGAAAACACCAGGAACTTTATTGTGAACCGAGATATTGATGCGGATCTCCCCGCTGCTGGTTTGGGTGCTGTCGTGTATGGAGGGGCTGAAATCATGTTGGGGCATTGGTCATACGTCGCTCATATGGGGGGATATCTCAAGCAAGATTACCTTTCAAATTACGATCTGTATACTCAGTTAGGTATAAAATATTATTGGAAGGACCAACAGCTTCACGAGGGTCCTCAGCCCTACTTAGGAGCCTTCGTACATGCGCATTCAGGTCAGGCTGATTTTTCGGAGTTTTGTCTGGGTTGGGTGTTTTGATCAACTTACCTCTTGAGAATCAAATAATTTTCTGCCTTAGTTCGTAAGATATATGTGTTTTGTAAATGGGATTTTACAAAACCTAAATATGGGATTTATACATTCATCCATACATTTTTTAGCGAGAAGGGTCCGATCTTATGGTCGGACCTGTTTTTATATAGGGGAATGATTATTTTCGACCAAATCCTGTCTTATGGCCTCCTACATCATATTCCCTCTTCTCTTTGTGCTGCTCCCAGGGCTTTTGTTATGGCTGGAGCCCAAGGTTAAATTGATTGGTTGGCTAAGTGTGGCTTTTTGGTGTTACGTATTGGGGATTATTCTAGGGAATGTTTGGGAGATTCCTGAAGAAATTCTTCACCAAAGCACAGATATCACGGTTGCTCTTGCCATCCCCATTCTTCTCTTTTCGGCAGATGTTCCCAAATGGCTTAGACTCGCTCGACCTACGGCGATCTCTTATGGTTTGTACTTGATTAGCTTATCTACCGTAGTCGTCGCTGTGGCGAAGCTAGGGCATGACTGGGTGCCTTATCCTCAACTTTCAGCTGCGATGACGGCCACCGTGTGGACAGGGGGTACGCCAAATATGACAGCAGTAGGGAAGATGTTGGGTGCATCAGAGGATGTCTTAATTCCTGGGGTTACACTAACCGATTTGATGTTGTCTGGGATATTATTGGTCATTGTTTTATCGGTTCTCCATGGTTTTTACAGGACATTTTTACGACCCTTCCCCAAGGAAATAAGTGGTGGACAAGAAGCCGAGGAAGCTGAAGAAGTCAGGACAAGCCCAGGGAGAAGTGTCAGAAACATTGTCATCTCTGTTTTGCTGGGTGGTCTTTGTGTAGGGATCATTGCTGGATGTTCAATGCTCATCTTTGGAGAATTGAACATCATTTTTGTGATGATTGGACTCACCTTGATGGGTATGTTAGTCTCTTTTGTGCCCAACATCAGGAAGATGCCTTTGACGTATGAAACGGGAGAATACATTTTTCTGATTTTCTGTATTGCTATTGGCGCCACGACGGACATTCAGTCTTTCCTCCAACAAGCTGGAGGTTTATTGAGCTTTATGGGGGCGATTATGCTGGGAAATCTTCTTCTGCATGCCCTCCTTGCACGAATCTTTAAGATTGATGCCGATACAGTGATGATAACGCTAGTTTCGGGCGTCTTTAGCACACCCTTCATTGGGCCTGTCGCTAATAAGTTGGACAATCGTGAAATCGTGGTCTCAGGCTTGACCCTAAGTGCGATCAACTTTGCGATTGGAAACTTCTTTGGTTTGACGATTTACCAGGTATTGGAGTTGTTGGGGTGATAGATTCCTAGGGTTATCCTAATTCGGGCTTGGATTCTGCGATTTCAGTTTTTTTTTCGATGATCCTATTGGCTTTTATCTTGATGCAATGAGATCTTTAGATTGCCTCTCAGCTGTTATACTTTTAAAGAGGTCATCAATTATTCTTCGTACGGAGAGGACTCGAACCCCCTCAGGATTAACTCCCACTAGAACCTGAATCTAGCGCGTCTACCCATTCCGCCTAATCCTCATAATTGGGAAATTATGTGTTACTTTTTTGCGCAATTGACAACCCTTGGTTTTGCTCTTTCGTCTCTGTTTTCGTGTATGATCATATTCATTTAAAAATGAATATTTTTGCTGACTAAACCTTTATAGGATTGTTTCTTCCGGTGCATATAGGTAACTTTCATTTACCTTAAACTTATTGCTCCATCCAAGCCCAAAAACTCATGCGTCTCTTTTGCTCGATGCTGCTGTTCTTTATACTCCTAAGTTCAAGTATATATAGCCAGAAGGTATTATCACTTGAAAACGTTAATAGGTTCAAAAGGATTACCTTTCATGAAGGTGATTTTATTCGTTTTCGGATGAAGGAGGAGCGAAATGATTACAACGGTCATATCGTAACCATAAGCGACTCTATGGTCGTAATAGCCAAAAACATCCGCCTTCCGGGGGAAAATGAAGAGGCAGTCCGCACCGTAAGAGACTATATTCCTATCCACCAAATCGGCTTGATTTACTATGCTCCGAGAACCTATGCAAGGATGATGCGAATGGGTTATTATCGATCCTCCTTGGTAACGGGGGGAATTCTGATTGGCACCTCCTCCGTGAATACCTTAGTTACAGGTGAAACACCTAAGAGAGGTGATTTTTTGCTAGCAGCAGGCATTTTGGGTTCAGGACTCATTGCCCGTCTTGCCGGAAAAGAGGTGTATCGAATCGGCAAGCGTGGATGGCGTCTTCGGACCTTGGATGGGATAGGAAAGGCTGATCCTTACCGAGCTAAAGCTACTCCATAGGTCTCCAGCCAATTTTCCTTTCTTATTTTAGGTTGGTTAGCGCCGCCTTACATCGATTTTCCAGCCCTGACTGGTAAAAATAATTTTCATATGTCAAGGCCTTCTCATATTTGCTTTTGGCAGTTTGGCGTTCTCCCTTTTCCCTGGCTATTTCTCCAAGAAAATAAGAAGCATAAGCCTTGAGATAAACATCTTTATCTGCCCCATTTGCCTCAATGCTTGCATTGTAATAGGTGGAGGCCTGATCTAATTTGCCGAGGCTATGGTATATTCTTGCAAAGCGATAATTCAACTCTGTCCGGTGCTTGGAATCCTTGGGCAAAAAGATCTTCAATTGACGTAGAATGGCACTAGATTTTGAGTAATACCCCCCATCAAAGTAATTCCTGGCCTGAAAAAGAGATAAGGTAATGGCGTCAGGTTCCTTTTCTGAAAATTTTTTGGCCATATACTGCGCATACTCATCCTCATCAAACCCTCCATGTTCTTCCTTCGCAATCAGTTCAAAGAATGGTTTTCCAAGGTCATACCTTTTTTTGAGTGTCAATGCCATCCCTAATCTGAAGTAGGCATCTGTGCGCATCAATTTGCCTTTGTAGCCTCTTACGAATAGAGCCAAGTGTTTTTGTGCACCTGATAAATCATTTTTGTAGTAGCAGGCCTTGCCGTGCAAAAAATCCCAAAAGGGGATGAATTGAACTTTATTAAAGTCATATAGCTGGCTGCGATTCAGGACGACAAGCGCCTCCTCATTTTTCTTTAGTCGGAGTAAGCCACTAGCATATAAGTAATCCAGCAGGATATTCTTTCCATATTTGGCTCTGGCTTTTTCCAGACGTACAATGGCTTCTTGTGGCCTATCCAACATGCTCTTCTCTATGGTACAGAGAATCAACTGCGCCTCGTGTCGAAGGATTTTGCTGTATTTCCCTGCATTTTCTAATTGTCTAAGGCCCTTTTTGAGATCTCCTTTGAAGCCAAGGAGATTGGCTATCCATTGATATCTTCTTGGTACATTTCCCAAGACAACATTGAAAAGGCCCTGCATCTTTAGACTTTCGGCACTGTTTGGATATTTCTTTTTGTAGGAGTTGACGAGATTAAAGGAGTTTCTGCCAAAGCGAGAGGCTGTGACGTATTTTCTTTCCAAAAACTCCATAATCGCACGTTTGCCATGAAGTTCAGATAAGTATATATCTTTTTCGGAGTCAGGGAGTTTGGAAACAGCTGCGGTATAGGTATTCCAGTTTTTTCTGATTTCATTGGCCAATTTAGGATCCTGCGTAGCGAAGTACTTATACATCTGGCTATGTGCTACATAGAATTGTTTGTGGCCTTCATTGGTCAATTGAAGGGAAAGTTTTTTGGCACCTTCCAGTTCAAAGCGAAATAAGTAAGTTTCGATCTGTTCTTTTGGGAGAAGGAATGCATGTGCCTGACTCCCTAAGAAGACAGCCAGCAACATCAAGCCATATATCTTTATTCCCTTCATGATTATTTTCTTCAAAAAAGACTAACTGATCCCTTAAAAGCTGTTAGGCAACCGACATAAGTACAGGATTGGAGGCTCCTTGTCTTATACTACCTGAATGTGGGATGGTTTGTATTATTTAGTAAACTACCTGAAAAGGGGGAGAGAAGGTTCACTCAATATCCCCAATTTTGGTATGCGGGGCAGAGGTAAAAGTCCTGATTAATTACATCGTATTTTGCTTTTAAAAGGACCCGTTATCCCCGATGTAATTGCATCTAAATTGTTAAAATACTTTTAACGCCATGGTTTTTTGGGGGGAACGGTAAAAAAATTATCCTTAACTACTTTGGATTAACGAAAAAAAGCCCTCCAAGGATGGAGGGCTTCACAAAAGATCAATATTTTCTTACGTGGTCTTAAACGGTAGCCACTTCCTTTGCTTCTTCAAAGAATGATTCGTCAACTAGGATTCTTCCACAGTTTTCACAGTGGATCATTCTACTTCTTTGCTTCAATTCAATGTGAACCTGAGGAGGGATAATGGAGAAACAACCCCCGCACGCAGCACGGTCAGTCATCACCACTGCCAGTCCGTTTCTCATGTTCTGACGAACCTTACGATAACCATCAAGGAATCTTTGCTCTACTTTCTTCTCAGCTTTTTCTACTTCGCTAAGAATCTTTTTCTCCTCTACTTTCGTCTCTTCGATAATGACTTCCAGCTCCTTCTTCTTGTCGTCGAGCTCTTTTCTCTTCTCCTCTACACGTTCAGAAGTAGTACCGTGCAGTTCTTCCTTCTGGACGATTTGGTCTCCGTACTGTTTGATTTTCTTTTCTGAAGTAAGGATCTCGAGGTTGGCGTATTCGATTTCCTTTCTCAGGGCTTCGTATTCCCTGTTATTCTTTACGTTCATTTGCTGCTCTTCATACTTCTTGATAGCAGCGGAGAATTCTTGTATTCTGGCTTTTCTGTCAGCAATATCCTGATTCAACCTATCGATTTCTTCCTGGATACGGTTTTTGCGCGTTTCCAGCCCCTCAAGATCATCCTCAAGGTCACTCACTTCCTCTGGCAAGCTTCCGCGTAGACGGTGGATTTCGTCAAGTTTCGAATCCAATACTTGTAGCAAAGTCAATGATTTTAACCTTTCTTCTACCGGATTTGTGCTCATACGATCTATTTATAAAAAATGGGTTTAACAATGTTGGCCTTCTATCTGATTGTACGAAATCAGGTTTCAGGCATTATGCAAAATATCGGACGGGATTGGTTCGAATTTTGGATAAATGGATGGCAAAATTAGGAAAAAAATCTGATAAATACTTCATGATCAGCTCAGAAGTAAATTGCTCAGACTCATAATGCCCAATATCCATAAGAAGAATCTTCCCTTCGTTGTCAAAAAATTTATGGTAAGTGATATCAGCAGTGACTAAGGCATTTGCTCCAGCCTTGATGGCTTCAGCTGTAAGAAAGCTTCCTGAGCCCCCGCATACAGCCACCCTACTGATTTCTTCAGTTGGAAAATCAGCATACCTGATTCCACCACAGTTAAAAGCATCCTTTACCTTGTGCAGGAAATCTTCTTTTTTCATAGGTGAGGGTAAATCACCTATCATACCTGCTCCAATATCTTCAGCTGGGAACCTGGGTTTGAGAATACTGAGATTTTCTAGTCCAAGCTTCTCGCTAATTTTCTCATTGACACCAGTCCTGATGTTGTCCAAGTTGGTATGGAAAGCATAAAGCAATATATCGTGCTTGACTGCTTTCATGATCGTTCGGCTCACATAATCTTCACCATTGAGTCGCTTTCTTCCTGAAAACCAGATAGGATGGTGAGCAATGACCATGTTGCATCCACGTTCGATCGCTTCGTCAACTACACTTTCGGTCATATCGAGGTTAATGAGAATGCCATTGACCTCCTGTTGAGGAGAGCCTACTAGGAGACCGACATTGTCGTAGGATTCAGCGAGGTGAAGGGGAGCCCATTCTTCCAAGGCTTTCGCAATATCTTTTGCAAGCATGGAAAAAAAATTATCGGGGATTCACATCATATGAATCCCCGCTTTGATATTCTTTATGAACTAAGTTTACGTTTGATCTCATTGATTCTGTAGGCTTCAACCACATCTCCGGCTTGGAGATCCTCGAAGTTTTCGATGGTGAAACCACATTCAAAGCCTGCTACCACATCTTTGACATCATCTTTGAATCGTTTCAGCGATCCCAGTCTTCCAATAACACCTTCTTTCTTAGGATAGATAACTACTCCATCTCTAATCAAGCGGATAGGCGTATTTCTCTCCAACTTACCAGTCGTAACGAAGGCACCTGCCACATTTCCGACATTGGTAATTTTGAAGACTTCCTTGATCTCTGCTGTACCCAATTCTTCCTCGCGGATTTCTGGCGAAAGAAGTCCTTCAAGGGCATCGCGTACATCATTGATGGCGTCATAGATAACGGAATAGGTTCTGATATCTACCTCTTCGCGGTCTGCAAGGCTTCTTGCAGAAGCGTTAGGTCTAACATTAAAGGCCATCACGATCGCTTCAGAAGCAATGGCGAGGTTGATATCGGCCTCACTAATAGCACCCACAGCCTTCCAGATGATATTCACCTGTACCTCTTCCGTGGAGAGTTTCATCAAGGCGCCAGAAAGTGCTTCTACAGAACCATCCACATCTGCACGGATGATGACGTTCAGCTCTTCGAAGTTTCCAAGTGCCTTTCGTCGACCGATCTCCTCTAGGGTCAAGCGGTTGTTCTTACGAAGCTGTTGCTCACGGAAGAGTTCATGACGTCTCTTGGCAATATCCTTGGCTTTTCCGTCTTCTTTAAAGACATAGAATTTATCACCTGCAGTAGGCTGGCCAGTCAATCCTAATACCTGTACAGGCATGGAAGGCCCGGCTTCTTTGACTCTATTTCCTTTCTGATCGATCAGGGCCCTTACTTTACCGTAGTGGATACCTGCTACCATCTCATCACCGATCTTCAGAGTTCCATTCTGCACTAAGAGGGTAGCTACATTACCGCGACCCCTATCTAGGCGTGCTTCAATGATGGTTCCCACTGAAGATCTATCAGGATTGGCTTGGAGTTCCAATACTTCTGCTTCGAAGATTACTTTTTCAAGCAGATCTTCCACATTATCTCCTTTCAAGGCGGAGATTTCTTGGCACTGGAACTTTCCTCCCCAGTCCTCGACGAGGATATTCATTTCTGAAAGCTGGGTACGAATTCTGTCGGGATTTGCACCAGGCTTATCAATCTTGTTCAAGGCAAATACCATGGGTACTTCTGCTGCCTGTGCGTGATTGATGGCTTCTCGTGTTTGTGGCATCACGGCATCATCAGCTGCGATTACGATAATCGCTACGTCTGTTACCTTAGCACCCCTTGCACGCATGGCGGTAAAGGCCTCGTGTCCCGGTGTATCGATGAAAGTAATTTTCTTATCCTCTTCAACTTGGACCTGATATGCACCAATGTGCTGGGTAATACCCCCGGCTTCACCTGCAGCCACGTTGGCGTTTCTCAAGCGGTCCAGTAGGGTTGTTTTCCCGTGGTCAACGTGTCCCATCACAGTAATGATTGGGTTTCGTCCTTCCAAGTCGGCTGGATCATCTTCTTCCTCGACAATCTCAATTTCCTTCTCGGTTACATCAATGAAGTTTACTTCATATCCATATTCTTCTGCCAAGAGGGCAAGAAGTTCCGCATCCAGACGCTGGTTGATGGAAACCATCATACCCAAGCTAAAGGATTTTGTGATAATCTCGTTGACAGGGACATTGATAAGATTGGCGAATTCATTAGCGGTAATGAACTCTGTAATCTCGAGCAACTTTTCCTCTTCAGCAGCTGCCATTTCGGCAAGCTCCCTCCGTTCTGCTGCTGCATCTCTTCTCGCTCGTCTTGCACGTTGGCGGTTACGGGAAGGACCTTTGTTCAACTGAGACAAGGTGGAGCGGATGGACTCATCCACTTCCTTCTTAGATGGCTTTTCTTTCTTGTTGCCACCTTGGTTACCCCCTCTGTTGTTGGTGTTTTGTCCCCTGTTATCTCCTCCTTCTGAAGGCTTTCTTTTTCGCTTTCTGCGTCTGCGCTTTTTCTTCGCATCCCCATCAGCGTCATTAGACTTTTGGCCGTCTTTTGCAGGAGCTTTGGTTTGATTCTGGGCTTTGTTTTCCTCAGCCTTTTTGTTCTTTTCCTCTTTGGCCTTGCGTTTTTTGCGGTCAGAAGGCAATTCAATTTTACCCATTACTTTCAGACCACGCAAACTAGGAGCTCTTTCCTCAGCAGTGATCAGCTTTTTGGGCTCATCTCCTTCCTTATCTTCCGTCTTGTTTTCAGGAGCTTTCGCAACTGGTTTCACTACGGGAGGTTTGGCCTCAGTTTTCTTAACAGGAGGCTTAACTTCTTGGGTTTGAGGAGTGGCTTTTTTCTCAGGCACCTTGGGAGTTTCGACTTTAGGCTCCACCTTTTTCGCGACAGGCTTTTCCTGCTTGAGAGGAGGCGCCTTCTTTTCAGGTGGTGCAGTTTTTTTCTCTGGTGCTGATTTAGCCTCAGTTTTATTGTTTCGTCTGGATGATTTGTTAATAGAATCCAGATCTACTTTCCCTACAACTTTAAGTCCAGGGGTATTTTCCTTCTTTTCAGGAACTACTTTTTCCTCCTTGACAACTGGGGCTTTAAGCTCACTGATGTCAGTAGGAGTTTCGGAGGAGCGACTACGTCTTCTCCGCTTCTTGGGTTGACCAAGAGGGTTTTGATTGATTTGTTCCCTGAGGTCATTGGCGGATGGCCCAGGATCTTCCTTTTCTACGGTTTTGTTGTCAAGAGTAGCTTCATTCTCTTCCACAACCTCTTTTTCATCTTGCTGCTCTTTGGCTCTTTCTTTGATGAGCTTTTCGGAGGCAAATTTTTTCAATAATACTTCGTAGAGGTCTGGAGTCAACTTGGTATTGGGCCTATTGGCCACTTCATGGCCCTTCTCTTGTAGGTGATCTACAAGCAGTGCCGTGCCCACATTAAGCTCCTTGGCAACCTGGAATAAACGATAATTCTTCTTTCCTGCCATGCGTTGTTTTTGCAATTCCCTGAACCATCGGTTCTGGAATGGTGCGTCAATTTACGTGAAATTACGTTATTTCTAAAAAATAAAAATTCAAGGAAGAGGTATTCTCCTCCCCGAATTCGTGTCTCGGCAAGCCAAGGAAGACCAAAAATGGACTTTTAATTCATCATAGGCATTTAGGGTTTACCATTTCATATGATGATTAATGAGATTTAGTCTTCATCTTCGAACTCTGCTTTCAACACTTCAATAACATTTTCAATGATCTCTTCCTCAAGGTCAGTTCTACGAACTAACTCTTCAGAAGACAGCTCAAGTACACTTCTGGCTGTATCACAACCAATTTTCTTGAATTCATCGATGACCCACTGATCGATTTCATCGTTGAACTCATCAAGCTCGATATCTTCTTCGTCTGCAGGATCGCTCTCTCTGAAGACATTAATTTCATAATTCGTCAGCTTGGAAGCCAATTTGATATTCAGACCGCTCTTACCAATGGCTAAAGAAATCTGATCAGGCTTCAAAAATACCTGTGCTTCGCCATTTTCCTCATCTAACTTGGTAGATGTGATTTTGGCTGGGCTAAGGGCACGTTGAATATACAGCTGAAGGTTGTTGGTATAGCTAATCACATCGATATTTTCGTTGCGAAGCTCACGAACGATGCCATGGATACGGCTCCCCTTCATCCCAACACATGCACCCACAGGATCTATTCTGTCATCATAGCTTTCTACAGCTACCTTAGCTCTTTCTCCGGGTTCACGTACAATCCCTCTGATGTTGATGAGACCATCGAAGATCTCTGGTACTTCTTGCTCGAATAGTTTTTCAAGGAAGAGTGGGGCTGCACGTGATATAATAATTCTGGGATTGTTGTTTCTCATGGAAACTTCCAATACCACAGCTCTTAAAGTGTCTCCTTTTCTAAAGCGATCTTTTGGAATCTGTTCAGATTTTGGAAGAATCAATTCTGCACTCTCGTGAAGGACTAGAATTTCATTTCTCCATACCTGGTAAACTTCACCAACGATGATCGTTCCGATCATGTCTTTGTATTGGTCTACAACAGATTGCTTTTCTAGGTCGCGAATTTTCTGTGTAAGGGTCTGCTTAGCAGTTTGTACGATTTTTCTTCCGAATGTAAGGAAGTTGATTTCTTCTGCGAGTACATCGCCTACTTCGTAGTCGGGGTCTACAGAAAGCGCCTCACTCAATGGAATCTGGCGAGTTTCATCCTCTAATTCAAAATCCTCTACTACTTCCCTTTCACGGAAACCCTGAATATCACCCTTGTCCACGTTTACGATGATCTCAAAGTTTTCATCGGAACCATAGTCCTTACGAACCATGGTACGGAATACTTCCTCGAGAACACCCATGAGCGTGGCTCTGTCGATATTCTTGTACCTGGAAAACTCTGTAAAAGCATCGACCAGGTTAATCTGCGGTTCAGCTACTTTTCTTCTTGCCATTTATCTTCTAGATAATGATCACTTTGGCTTCCTTGATGTCAGCAAAAGTGATGATATATTCATCAGGTAATGTTTCTCCTTTTTTCTCCAGTTTTTTCAACTGGCTCTTGCTCAACTTTTTTCGGTGAGGAGTCATCCGTATCTCAGTCTCCGTCACTTCTTCAAGCTTTCCTTTGACTTCCTTTTCTCCAAAACTAACCTTGAGAAACCTTCCTATGTTATTGGTATACTGTCTTTTCAACAAAAGAGGGGACCCCACACCAGGTGAAGTCAATTCCAAGGTAAAGGAAAAGTCAAATAAATCCTCGTTCTCATCTATGAAGGCACTGACAGCTCGGCTAAGTTCGGCACATTCCGACATGGAGATTCCTCGGTCTGTATCTACCTTGATCAGTAGTTTGGTACTCGGCCCCCTGTTCATCTTCATTTCAACGACAAATGCCTCTGGATTGGCACCCTCGATGATCTGGCTTAAGGACTGTTGTACGTCTTCTGAAAGCATAGCAAAAAAATAAGGGAGCAAGCTCCCTTCATGTACATTCAAAGATTTGAACAAAAATAAGGATTCTTGCTATTATTTCAAAGCGTGAAGATTTTTTGCTATGAAAACATACGGATTGTAGGGGCTAAGGTTTCCCTAGCCTTGTGGAGTCATCGTGAGAAAATAAATGTATGACCCTGCGAATACTACAAGAGCTAGACCTAATCCGTACATAAAAATGTTATATGCGACACGAAGTAGCTGGAATTTTTTGGCTAGTACTTTACCCAGGAAGTAAATATCCTTTGCCATAGATCCGTACAGATACTCTGCATCATTCATCATTTCATTGATTCCCCACATGAAATCATCAAGTTCCATGCGGTAAAAGTTTCCAAAGAATAGCAGGTTGGTCTTTTTCTTTAGGATATCCTCGCGTGAAAAGACACCCGAGTTTACAGAAGGCCGAGTCGCCAAAATGGCAAAGACAATAGATATCATACATATCACCATCAACACAATACTTGGGAAGATGATGTATTCAGCTGGACTTTCCTTTGGAGCAAATACGTTGGTGAAGATGATCGAAATGATGATGGCATTTACCGACAACAGAATGTTGGACTTACTATCCGCCAAATCAGATAGGTTGATATGGGTTCTATAAGTCGCGCGAAACATCGTTTCAATTCCCCTATCCGGGCGAAGGGTAGTGGCCTGCTTGAGTTTCTTTTTTAGCTTTTCAATCTTAGCCTCTCGCTTATCTATCTTGTTTTGAAGGACAAGCGGATCTTCTTCTATATTTTCCAGCTTTTGGCGCTTTTTGATGGCCTTTTTGATCTGTTTGGTGTTAGCCTTTTTGGAAGGGCCGAGATGATGCTTTGCGTATACAGTGTAATATTCGTGGTCTTTGAAGAAGCGGTAATTGAATTCCTCCCACTCATCGTCCTCGAAGGTACGATCACAAAAGATTTTCCATTCTTCCCTGATTTTCTCGGAATTCTCCAGCGCCCTTTCTGTCGATAGATTGTACAGATCGGCATCCTTGAGAACTTCTTCCAGGGTATTTTGTGGTTCTACATCCAAGCGGGTGGCATAGATCAAATCGCTGATACGCTTGATAAGGGCTTCGTCGGCTTGGTGTTCTTCGAGGAACTTTTGGGCAATGGCCATGCTTTCTTCCTCATGGCCGAGGTATTTGTTGATATATCCAAGGTCATGGAACCAGGCAGCCATTTTGATCAGCATCAATTGATTTTGATCCAATCCAGTTTGAATGCCAATTTCTTCTGCTGCCCTTACTACCTGAATGGTGTGCTCCTTTGTATGGTATTGGTAGCTTTCAGAAAGCTGTTCTTCCAGGATCTTTCTGGAAAAGGCTTCGCTGGCTTCAAGTAATTCTTTTGTAATAGGAATATGGCGCGTCATGTATCAGGGTCTCTACCTTTGCTTTCAATTTAGCCTTTTTCCTTTTCTAGGAGGCAAAATTCTTCCGATTTTCCTTTTTTGCGTCAGGATTTGCTTGGAAATGGCCGTTTTCTACTAGCTAAACGATGAGTATCAACCATTTCTGCTGCAATTATCGAAAAATATTATGAAATATATTCTCACCGCATCTATTATTTTCTTATCTGTCGCTATGACGCTCACCTCTTGTGAGTCAGGGAGTTCTGCGAAACAAACTGAAATGAAAAGCATTACTGACAGCATTTCTTATGCTGTTGGAATGGATATTTGGAAGTTTTATGAGAAGCAGGGAGTTTCCCTAAATCCAGAATTGATTTATGAAGGACTCCAGGATTTGAAAGATGGGGGAGAAGTAAGACTCACCCCCCAGCAAGCACTGGCCGTGGTGGAGAAATTCCAGCAAGAACAACTTGCGCACACTATTGCAACCAATAAAATCAAGGGGGAGAAATTTTTAGCTGAAAACGCATCACAAGAGGGTGTGATTATCAATCCATCAGGTCTTCAGTATAAAATCATCGAATCCGGAAAAAACGGCAAAAAAGCTACCTACAAGGGTAAGGTAAAAGTATCCTACACTGGAAGGTTGATTGATGGGAAAGTATTTTCAGAAATTCCTGATGATGGGGAAGGGGTAGAAGTCAGCATTTCAGAATTGCTTCCAGGTTGGGCAGAAGCCTTACTTTTGATGCAGGAAGGAGACAAATGGGAAATATACCTTCCCAGCGACTTGGGATATGGTGCTGAAGGGATGCTTGATCCTGCTAGTCAACAAGTACCCATTGCCCCTTATTCAACCCTGATTTTTCAAATCAAGCTTCATAAAGTTCTCTAATGTCAACCACCAATTGGGGAAAGTATCCAGTCATTCCAGAATCCCCCCTTTCCTACAAAGAAGGGGAGAATCCAGATAAACGATGGATTCCCCGTGGGATGGGAAGATGCTATGGTGATTCCTCTTTGGGAGAATACATGATCAGTAGTTCTCGCAACCAACGAATTCTTTCTTTTGACAAAAAAAAGGGAATTGTAAGGGTTGAGGCTGGTATGACCTATGAACAACTTATCTCCATTGTCATGCCTCATGGTTGGTTCCCTATGGTTACCCCAGGTACCAAGTTTGTCAGCATGGGAGGGGCGATGGCTTCCGATGTGCATGGAAAGAACCATCACAAGGACGGAGGTTTTTCAGATTGGGTAGTAGGATTTCGATTGTTGACTGGAAAAGGGGAGGTTCTTGAGGTTACCCCTAATGAAAACAAAGAGATATTTGAAGCTACGGCTGGGGGGATGGGCTTGACAGGCTTCATTCTTGACCTGAGCCTGCAACTCAAAAAAATAGAAAGCAATCAAATTAAGCTTCAGTCCTATAAGGCTACAAACTTGGATGAGGTACTTGACTTATTCGAGGAGCATGCTGATTGGACCTATTCGGTTGCCTGGATAGATACCTTAGCCAAAGGCAAACAAGCAGGGAGAAGTATTCTTTTACTTGGGGAACATGCTACTGAGGAAGAAGTGCGACAAAATGGGAAAGCCCATTCCCTCGCTGAGGTCAAAAAAAGGAGATTTACCATTCCATTTGATCTGCCCTCTTTCAGCTTGAATCCACTCACCATTGGCGTTTTCAACCAACTGTATTACCATAAGCATGTAGGTCGTGAACGTAGCATCATGACAGACTATGATAGCTATTTTTATCCCCTTGATATCCTTCATCACTGGAATAGGATATACGGAAAAAAAGGCTTTACTCAATATCAATTGGTTATTCCAAAAGCGAAGGGTAGAGAAGGGCTTCCTAACATCCTTACCTTTCTCCAAAAAAATCGATTGTCTTCTTTTCTCTCGGTCCTAAAGCTATTTGGACCTGAGACGGGCTTAATGAGTTTTCCCATGGAAGGCTATACGCTTACGCTAGACTTCCCCATAAGCAATCGACTTTTTCCACTACTAGAGGAACTGGATCAATTGGTGCTCTCCTATGGTGGAAGGGTATATCTTACCAAGGATGTAAGGCTTCCTTCAGATACTTTCAGGAAAATGTATCCTAATCTCTCTCAGTTTGAGCAGACCTTGAGTAAGTTAGATCCAGAAGGTAAGGTAGCCTCCCTCCAAAGCCATCGGCTTGCGATACGATCACTTTGAGTAGTGATTGATCATCCAATGTACGCCAAGATGATAACCATAGGTGCCCAAGCCCGCGATGATGCCATTACATGCTTTGGCTGTAACAGATTTATGACGGAATTCTTCTCTTCTGTAGATATGCGATATATGAACCTCAATCTTTGGGCAATAAACCATGTTTAAAGTGTCATAGAGGGCATAGCTGTAGTGGGTAAAGGCTGCTAGATTTAGGATAATCCCGTCAACGGGTTTGTAAACAACCGATTGAATTTTGTCCACCAAAACTCCTTCATCATTGGATTGAAAATGCTCGAATTGAACATCAGGAAAGGCAGTTTGAAGACTTTCCATTAGGTCATCTAGAGATTCGCTGCCGTAGATTTCTGGTTCTCTTTTCCCCAGCATATTGAGGTTGGGACCATTGAGGATGAGAAGGCGCATGGGTTCATTCATTTAAGTGGATCAATCGGGCAAACAAGTTCTGCCAAAATAACGGTGGAGAATTTGAAATTTCCTACTTTCATTATCCTCAATTCAACACATAATACCTATCAACCTGATCAATCATGAAGATGAAAAAAATCCTATCCCTCCTGACTTTTGTTATCCCTGTTTTGATTTGGGCGAATGGCGGTCCTGTAGATTGGGGTCTTGTTGCTCAAACCGGAGAGATCAAATTAATGGAAGCAAGCGGTGTCAAACTCAAGTCAGAGAAACTCGATATCAATATCATCGGCTCTTATGCATATGTCCATGTCTCCTACATCCTGACTTCGGAGACCGATCAACAAGTCGGTTATGGCTTTCCAGTCGACCTGATTTCTGATCCAGATTACGGCACAAATGAATGGGAAGAAAATCAGCTACCATGGCTGACGATGACTTTGGATGGTAAACTCCTGCCAACAGAAATGAAGAAGAAAGAGGAATTGAAGCCTACTGGGCTACTTTTTCCGACAGATAACAAAGAAAATTATCAACCTGAAAGCGGGATGAGATATTGGTTCATGAGCCAAATAAAGTTTATGGCCGGGCAGGAACAAGAGCTCATCGTCCGATACAAAGCCAAAGTTAGGTTCTCGGATTGGGAAACTTCCAAAAGCATTTTTAGGAACTACAGCAAAAGATTTTTTCAATACGACATGAGCCCAGCGGCGGGCTGGGGAGATGGGACAATCGGTTCTCTGGAGGTATCCTTACAGACTTGGGAAGCATCAAATGCCCAACTGACTGGAAAGCAAAGCTTTCAGAAGGCAAATGGAGGTTGGACCTGGAAGGAGGAAAACGTAAAGCTAGATAACGATAGTCGATTTTCGATCTATTATGAGGTAGAGGAATATGCCTTTACAGATTTTATCAATCGACATGGCATTAAAAATCTATCCTCTCGTTTGGTGAAAGTGAGTTCCACCCTTGGCGATGCATATTCCAAGGACAATCTCTTTGATGGAGATCTGAAAACAGCTTGGGTAGAAGGAAGTCCTGGATTAGGAATTGGGGAGACCATAGAATTGGATCCTTATTACTTTAAATTAGGCGCCATACTCATAGTGCCAGGCTATCACAAATCAAAAAAAGCGTATGAACAAAATGCCCGCCCTAAGAAGGTTAGCATAGAATTAAAACTAAAAGGTAAAACTAGCTGGAATGAGCCCTTGCTGGTGGAACTGGAAGATACTCCTTATCAACCTGTTCAGGGATCAAATTTTGGAAAGCTTTGTCAAACGCTCCATGATTTTGGAGACATCGGTCTAGAGGCTGAGAAGATAAGAATTACAGTGAAGGAAGTTTACCCAGGGACCAAATTCAAGGACCTATGTATTTCAGAGATTTTTCTTATCAAATACCCTTGGTAGTCCTCTTCTTAATCGTGTTTATCCTTCCTCTTCAACTAGGGGCACAGCAAACCATTGGACAAGTGGTGGAGATGAAGGTGGGCGAGGAATACTTGTTGGTTAAATCGAATCCTGATCAGCAATTCTACACCCTTACTCCTATAGATAGTGCTTACGAACAAGGCCCATATGAGAGGGCGCTAATAGGGTACAGGCTTATCCAGCTGTCTCAGAGCGAAATACAAGATAGCCTAATCTATTCAGCAGAAAAGGCAGGAACCTATTATGTAGGAATGGGACATTTGTCTTCACCCGATACCCTTATTTATCTGAAAGATATCTTAGCGCAGCCTATTCATCAATTCGTTGTCAGAGAAGATGATACGTATCTGGGCTACCTAACCGAGTTGGTCAACGTGCCCTTTGGATTGGTGCCTTGGAGGTTCGGAAAGAATAGCGTTCACCAAACAGATATGCGAGTATTAGTTGATTGTGCTGAACTGGCTATTTATGGGAGAAGGAGAATGGGGCAGGAGATCCCCTATGTAGGACCGAGAGGGATTTGGAAATACATGGAGGAACTTCCTTTTGACCAACTCAGGCCAGGTGATATCATCCATTTTGGCGATCAGGTTTCTGTCTTGTACGAGGATGTTAACCCGATAGGCAAATTGAATGCAGAGGATATCTTGATTCAGGCATTTGAAGAGCGCGTCAGGAAGGTATCCTGGAAGGAGAGTGGATTTTACGGAAGACCTTACAAGCCATTGAGGTGGAAATAAAAAAAGGGATGCTGAAAAGCATCCCTTTTTTGCATCCCGTATTTTTTCTATTCGTTTCCTGCTGAGTCGAAATCGTAAGTCAGCGTAAAACGTAGTGTGTTCTGTAAGGGGTGGCTCTGCTCGATTGGAGCAAGGTAAGCGAAGTGTAGACCAAATACATTGTACTTGATACCAGCACCTAGTGTGATAAACTTTCTGTTTCCTTTTGTAGGATCTTCGTAGAAGAAACCGATTCTAGCTGCAAATAGCTCTTGGTACCAGTACTCTAATCCGAAAGACATATTGATCTCAGCCAATTCTTCGCTGAATCCTCCTTCTGCATCTCCGAAGCTACCAAAGATACCGTCTAGCAAAGGTACATCAGACCCACCGCCTTCAGAAGGGACTAACAACTTGTTGTAGTCGTTCGCGAATGTAATCGAGTTGTACTCATCTAGGAAGAACTTGAAAGCATATCCTATGCGAAGGTTGGTTGGGATAAAATCTCTTTCAGTAGTAGAAGCTGAGTAAGAAATCTTAGGACCAATGTTAGATAGGTTCAGACCTGAAGAAAACTCTACAGGAATATCAGAGGCTCCACGGATTTTGAAGGGCTTTCTGTAAAGGAAAGAAACATCACCGGCAGCAGAGTTTACATACTGGTTTTCTTCATTGACTCCTCCTGCAGAAGTTAGTCGGCTGTTGAAGTAGCGTAGAGTTACCGCAGCAGAAAAAACTTCAGACACTTTCAGCGCATAAGCTACATCCAGTGCGAATTCATTGGGCTTGTCAGAACCAGCAAACTCACCTTCGTTGTCCGTAAACTGAATTTCTCCTAGAGAAAAATAACGAAGAGAGGCTCCAATAACACCCGAGTTTCCTGTGTTGTAGTAACCGGAAAGATACATCAGGTTGATATCTGGAATAGACAAAGCTCTTAGCCAGGGAGAGTATGACATGCTGAATCCCATGCGCTGGTCCGTAAAACCTAGCCCGGAGGGATTCCAGTGTGTGGCATTTGCGTCATCTGCAATCGCTACACCTGCTTCACCCATAGCTCCATATCTGGAGTCAGGGGCGACCATGAGAAAGGGAACAGCTGTAGTAATCGTTTTTAACGTTACGTCTTGTCCAGCTGCATTGGTCTGGGCAAAGACATTGCTGCTCGTAAATAAAGCGCCCAAACATACGAGTGAAATAATTACTTTCCTCATCTTATGCTACCTTGAATGAATAATGGTTAATGTACAGTAAATTAAAGTGTAGCAGTTAAATCATAGGCAGGTATACTGATTCTATTATGAAGACAAAAATATAGACTTAGTTGTTCGGAATGAAACGTAAATCTTCAACGAACTTACGTAAAATTTAATTTTTTACTCAATTAACGTCATTTCCAGCAATTGGAAGCCTCGCCCTGCAATAAACCCTAAATTAACTGTTTTGTAAAGGGTCTTTCCCGAAAATCATCTTTCTGAGTGCCTTTCCTTTGACAAAAGGCTCTATCTCAGAAGAATCAATTTTTCTGCGGCTTCAATTTCTTCTCCGGATGAAACATCTGTGATTCTCACATAAAACACATAAAGTCCTTCCGGAACAGCATTTCCATTGTGGGCAGTACCATCCCAACTAATTCCCTGGAAATTATTCCCTTCTGCTACAAATTGTGCGTCTAGAGCAGCTAATTTCCTTCCATCAAGGCCAATGATATCTACATTTACCTTGATCTCCTTACCGTCCAAGTTATGTTGTAACCAGAAGGTGGTCCCTTGCCCTACCTTTCCAGGATTGGGTACACTTAAAATCTGATCAAGAACAATATTTTCGTTGTCGGCAACTACAAAATTCGTAGTCGCTTCCGTTGAATTATTGGCGACGTCCCATACACGAATTTTTAGGGTGTGTGGGCCATCTTCCAAATCCTTCAACTGGTATTTTACTGTTCCTTTTTGGTAAGAATTGGGGAAGGCTGTGTAAAAGTCATTCAATACCAAGACTTCTTCTTGGTTGTCATCCAAAAAGGCACTGATTTCATGACCAATACCTGTTCCCACCGTATTGATCCCATTTTCATCAAATACAAGCGCATATAGATAGGGGTTGGCACTTGTGATGCCTCCATCCTTCCATAAAGAGTCATTGATGAAGAGTTCTACTTCCGGTCCTTGGCGATCCAGTTCTGCATTGGGATCAGTTCCTGCCACTTCAAGGTTGTTCAAACAGCCTGAGCCATCAGTTCCATTTCCTACTGCATACATGCTGATCTTCCCTTGGCCATCCTCGTAGGAGATGTCGATAGGAACAACGAATTCGAAGTCAAATTTCCCATTCTCCACCGTAGCAACTCCGTTAAATATTCTGTTGATCTGGCTATTGAAGGTATAGGGCGCACGATTTGTGGTGAATTCTGTTGGCTTATCAAATACAGTAATGTTCAACCTGCCTTCGAAATCCTCTATACTGTTTCCAGTTTGATCCTGCATCTCTCCTGTGATGCTGACCTTACCCAAAGATTTCAGGGTATCAGGTCTACTTGGGTCAAGGGGGAGATCATTGATTTGCTGGATAATGGCCCTTAAATCTGGGTAATTCATGCTAATGCCAGGATCACCAAGCAGGGTAAAGGCCCTTGTGTTGAGGTTAGAAACTTGATAAGTCTCGTTCTTTGTTTTTACAAGCACCTCTCCAAGAGTTGGCATCCTTCCTTGAATGGAATCAAACTTGAAAACGTGGTTATAGAAGTTTCTGTTGAGTGTCGCATTGGGACCCGAGTAAACGAGCCTTACTGTGGTGAACATCGCGATGGCTCCTGTAGTAGGTAACATCATCAATTGTTCAGCACCTGAACGTTGGAATGGATCATCGAACCTACCATAGGTACAAGTTGCCGTCATCACCACAGGGAATCTACCAGGGTTCTCAATACCCGAAAGGTCAGAGTTGGTGAAGATTCTTGCGTCGGACCATGCGTTGTAGCCTCCATGGCCTGTATAATTCAGGATAAGGCTCCCTGCATTTAGGGCATCCAGTAATGCTTGTCTCCCTTCAGGAAAGTCTTTTTCTCCGGCTGTAATCACCAGGTTATAATTATCCATGAAGATTTTCTCAATGTTGTAGCAAGCATCTCCAGCCTCAATTCTTGAGCTGTAGCTATCAGCCTGTCGTGCGTGGATACTTCCGTCTTGGTCCTTGTGGTCTGCAACCAGAACGATTCTATTTCTCCAGCTACCAAAGTCCTCTCCATCAGGATTGTTAACGTATTGAATGATCTTGTCTACGATTTCCTCAGCTTGTTGAAGCGATTCAATAGGCAGACGACCAATTGCTATGTCCAAGGTATTTCTTTGTAGGGTATTATCACCTTTGTAACGGCTTCCTTCTCCCCAATAGCCTTCACTTTCCTCCATCATGGCATAAAAGTCATCTGCAGTGAAAGAGAAATCTGGTCTCCATGAATTTCTGGATTGATAGGAAGGAATAAAGTTGGTCAGGTTGTTTCTATTCTCTGAGATGTACTTATAAATGAACGAGCCATCTCCGAAGAATAGGACGTGCCCAAGATTTACTTCGAGACCACGCTTCCAGTGCATTCTAATGTAGTCTCGAATAGCAGATACATCCTGTTTGCCGCTTGAGAACTCATTGTATATCTGCTCTGGTGTGGCCATGGCAACAGTTCTTCCAAATTTGGTTCTGTGGAAATCTGCCAGCCTTTCAGCCTCTGACATGAACTCAGGAGGAGAAATAATCAAGTATTGTGCTGGAGACTGGGCGTGTAGATCCTGATTGGCAACAGCTTCGTAAGAAACAGGTTGCTTGAAGGATCCTTTGAAAGCATACAGTTCTGTTCTCGTGCTTGCATCTATTGTATAGGAACCACGGTCATTCGAGACACTTAATGGAACATTTACAGGGTTTTGTAAATCTGAAATATTCCAGATTCTTGTGTTATTGTCTGCTCCATCTATGCTAAGGGAGGCTACCTCACCAGTCGCCAGTAAGTCAGCTAGGGCAATGAAAGTTTGGTCCTTTTTCTCCAAGGATGCCTTTTGTTGATAGTCTAAGTCTATAAAACTTAGCCATCCTTGGCTACGATTAGGTTCTCCAAAATTGTATTTCAGGGTAATAGTGAGGGAGTCATTTCGTACATCATCTGCATCCAGTTGGATCAGGCGAGTCGCGATTTTGTAGGCATCAGAAGTCTCTGAATTTAGGACCACCTGCGAAATGCTAATCGTGCTTACCACTTGGTTGTTGACCAACACATCGAAAGAGGTAGGTGTACTAGCCGCCGCAGCCACTTCCAGTGTCATGTTGATTTGGCTTCCATCAGCTACATCAGGTGTGAAGAAGGAGAAGTTTTGAGTAGCGTCAAATTCATTAAAATCCTCTCCGAGCCAATAACGTCCTGAGAAGATTTCGTTGTCTTCTTCAGATTCGTGAAAAAGTCTATTTCTGGTGTTGGGATTGGTCTGGGTGATGTTGCCAGGGGCTTCTTGATCTTCAATTCTTAGGCCAGCCTGATTTCCTATGTGTAGGAAATAAAAGTTTGTATCTGAGTAAAGATGAAGTTCGTGCAGGTACATTTGTGATTCTGCATCCCAATTGAATACATGAGGCCCTTCACCATAGAATAGGACATAATCTCCATTGTCGAAAGAGCCATCCCCTTCCCCTACAACTTGTATTCTGTTTTGGACTAAGTCGTCAAAGCGGTCGGCACTGTTTGCCTGTGGCAGCATTCCTCCTCCATTGCCATACAATTGGATATTTCGTGGATCAATCGTAGCGGGGTCGATTCCTATACTGTTAAGGTAATCGGAATCAAGACGATAAACACCACTTTCAAGAATACCCATTTTAACCCAAGTTCCAGAACTTAGAACTGAGTTAGATGCGTACTGGCCGAATATGGGGAGTGCTAATAGCCACACACCCAGGTAAAGTGCTACCTTTTTCATGAAGATTAACGTGTTGTAGAATATACCTCAAGAAACGAAATGTCGAACTCTTAGATAAGGCAAAAAAATACTCCTATGTTATCAGGATCAATTTATCACTAAAAAGCCAAAAAAATCATCTTGGGAAGTCCCCGAAATGACTTTTTACCAGTTGAACTTGTCAGTAATACTTGGTTTCAGAGAGAATTTTTCCTTTTCACATCCTCTCCTTCCCCGAATCATCAAAAACTCTTACATAAATTATTCTTCCTCTTTAACAGTCTTATTCTGCCTAACAAAAAAGAAAACGATTAGGATCAACCCAATGATTGCCAGAGAAGTAAGTAAAGCGATATTCAAAAAATTCGAAATCATATGACCTTAAGTTGGTGTTTCAATTGATATGTGATTGGACTCACATCTCATTCAACTACATTTTTCTAAAAGTGTTGCAGATAGCCTTACACAATTAAGACTACAGTAAATTACATGTAAATAAATATACGAATCTACGTATGAAGTGTAATTTCATTTCCCCACCTTTGAATTGTCAAACAAAACAACACACTACTTAACCCACAAAGAATAGCTTTAAAAGCTAACGATTCAAGGTAGTAGTTTAGGTTTTAGGGGTTGCGTCCTGCGTCGTGAGATGTAGGACGTTCTTTTTTGTATTGTGCTATTCTGAATGTAATGTTTTTAAATTAAAACATTTTAAAAATCGAAATAATGGATGCACCTTGTGATCATCAAGGCGTTAAGCCAGATACAGAAGCTAGGGGTTAGGGTTGACTCTCCCGAGAGGGATTGAGTCCCCTAATTTTTTTTTGTCCCTACCTATCCAACCATAGCTTCTTGAGCCGATGAATTCATCACCGACCTAATTATGTAACTCAGCAATAGCGCTATTTTTTTCCTGATTGAGTAGCCTTGTAGAAGAAGTTTAGACCAACCCCAGCTGTGTACAGCCTTTTGGGAACACCTAATCCCTCTGTACCTGCTGTAGCTTGAAGGTTTTGGATGAAGTAAGGCTCAAGTTCCACTTTCAGGTTTTCATTAACAGGATATGAGAATCCAAAGGACAACTGGATGTTTCCAGGATAGGTGTTCAGCTGTTGGAAGTAGCTTACAGGTTCATTGTTAAGAGGTAGGCTTGGATTTCTACTAACGAGTCCTGCGGCCGTTGGGTCGTATTCCAGGTAATCTTCACTTAAGCTAATAGATGGCGCTACACCAGCTTGTATATACAGCCTCAAGTCATTCTCGGAAGCAAATTGATACCTAGCCATGATAGGCAGGTCGAGGCTGGTGATGGTGCCTTGATAGGCTTTGTTGATGAAGCCATCGCCTTCTGGGGTCAATTCTTTATACTGGTGAAGGAAATTCTCAGTGTTATAATTCAGCCCGGTTACGAGCGACCAATTTTCGTTGAATTTGATTTGGCTCTTCACACCTGCTGCAAACCCAACTTTGTCGGAGGAGCCATTAAGCTCTGCCTTGGTGCTTGTCGTTCCAACGTAGCCACCAATCCAAATTTCTCTTTTGATTTTCCCAGTAATGGGCACCCATGATTTTTGCTCTCCATCTACTTCCCAATAATCATTCATCGCCAACACACCCATTTTAGAGATGCTTATGTTGGATTTTCTTTTTTCTACAGCTTGTAGGACTTCAAGGAGATTATTCTCTTCTACGGTTTTCTGTTCTTTATGAGAGGCAAAAGAAGGTCTCGACGTAGAAAATTCCTGCCCGGCCAACTGGATAGACATAGTCTCCGATGCATCCATAGCTGCCAATACCATATCTGGACCTTTGGGAGATAGGTGCTGACCTTCAAACTGTTGGTCCTGAACCGTATCCGAATGTATAAGTTGTTGATTGTCTTCCGTACTTAGCTGTTCTGATGTCTTATGACGAGAATGGTTGGTTGCAAAGGCAGGAGAATTAGCTGCATTAGACGTTTGTTGATGAAGACTATCGGCAGGAGAGACTAGGGCCATGAGTGGATTTCTGTATCCATTAGAGCTCATCCAATAGTTTCCTCCAATCAGAATGGCGAAAAAGATCATGGCTGCTGCGGCCACCCTCATATAAGGGAATCTAATAACAGGTCCACCCACCTGATCGAGTAAAAGACTCATTTTTCTCCAATCACTTCTTACCCCTTTAACTGAGTGATTGTATAAGGTATATTTGACATTTCGGTCGAAGCCTTTTTCTAACAGCTCGAGCATGTCAAGCCAGTCATTTCTAAGGGGCGAGAGTTCAAAGCCATTAAACTTTTGACGTATAATCTTATCCATCAAGGGGGCATGCAAGTTTCTCACTTGTGCACTAATGGCGGCTCTTGCCTTTGAGGGCTGTGGGTCGAGGTATTGTTCTTCAAACTCGTGCCAGGCGTCCGTTTCAACTGGCATTTCCATGCCTGTTAGTTTGGCCTGCATCATTTGGTCAAAATCGTGCTGATCAAGTTGATCAACCATTTCTTCCCATGTATTTGAGTCTAGAGGAAGGGTGAAAGCGGAAAATTTACCACGTAGTTCTTGATCAAAATCAGCAGCATCTAGCTGTTTTGACATCACATCCCAGTCTTCTTCCTGTAGAGGAAGTTCCAGGTTTGCGAGCTTCATTTTGATCCATTCAACTTCGTGTCTATCAAGCATAATTTTCTCCTTCCGCTCTGCGGATTCTTCTCGAGTTAATGATCATTTTTTGGAGCTTGGCTCTTGCTTTGGCCAAATTGGATTTGGAGGTTCCTTCACTGATTCCAAGGAGTTTGCCCACTTCTTTATGGGGGTAGCCTTCGATGACGTAAAGGTTAAAGACCATTTTGTAGGCAGGAGATAGTCTTTGTACAAGACCCAAGATTTCTTCTGCACTCATGTCTGACAAAACGTCATTGGTATCAATTTCGTGAATGGCGTGGTTGATCTCTACCAATGCAGGCCCTTTGGCCTTTTTGCGGTAGTGGTCAATGGCCGTATTCACCATGATCCTCCTTATCCACGCGCCAAGGTTTGTTCCCTTGTTGAACTTGTGAATGTTTTTAAAAACTTTCATGAAGCCTTCATGAAGTACATCTCTGGCCTCTTCTCGTTCATTGGTATAACGCATGCACACTACCATCATGCTGCCATAGAAGCGTTCGTACAATACCTTCTGGTATTTACGACCCCCATTGATGCAGCCTTCGATGATATCGTCCTCCGTATAATCTGATAGTCTCATTCAGATATTCATTAAAGTGTAAAACGAAGATTTGATTGTCGACGTTGCTCGATATGACTGGATAGTGTAGTGTAGAATGGTTTAATAAATTCAATGTACAAAAAATCTCTGAATTGGTTTGAATTCCAATTGACATAAGCCCTGCATTTTCAGCAGAATACCCTATAAATAAAGACTTTTTGAACTACTTGAATAGCGTCAGTGTGGCTGTCCTTTTGGAAGGAATAATCTATTGCTAATTAATGGATCATTCCCTAAAACAAAAATCATCCTGAAAAATATGCCAAAACATGGAAAAAAAATTACCTTTCATGTTTCCATTTCTGGCCAAGAAATGTAGGTTATTGCTTCGTAGGGCCTATAAATTCGAACATTTTGTTAAGGGATTGATAACAAAATGAAAATTAACCTGAATTTTAGTTTTGCGAACAAGAATTGTTTATCTTCTAAGATAATATTTTACCGTTTAGTGGGCTTAAAAGCCTGATTACAATCACAAGATAAATCCATAAGCAACAGGTGAAGGAAACGACGATCATAGAGGAAAATTCACTGCTCCAGGGCCTCAAACAATATTTTGGGTATGATTCATTCCGCGGAAAACAGGAAGAAGTTATCCGCAGCATTTTAGGTGGGAAAGACACATTTGTGATCATGCCTACCGGAGCTGGCAAATCTCTTTGCTACCAGTTACCGGCAGTCATGATGGAGGGGACAGCTCTGGTAATTTCTCCTTTGATTGCCTTGATGAAAAATCAGGTGGATCAACTTCAGGCCTTTGGAATTGAAGCAGGCTTCCTGAACAGCAGCATGAGCAGAGGCAATTACGACGCAGTGAAAAAGAAAGTTCTTAGTCGTCAACTCAAATTGCTCTACGTTGCTCCTGAGTCCCTTGTTAAGGATGAGTTTATAGACTTTCTGAAGCAAGCACAGATCAGCTTCATGGCTGTAGATGAGGCCCACTGTATTTCGGAGTGGGGGCATGATTTTCGACCTGAGTACAGAAGGATTAGAGACATGCTTAGTCAGGTTGGAGAGGTGCCTATCATTGCCCTTACTGCGACAGCTACGCCTAAGGTAAGACAGGACATCGTCCACAACCTTCAGCTCAAGGATGCCAGTATCTTTATCACGAGCTTTAACCGTCCCAACCTATATTATGAGATTCGGCCGAAGATTAGCAACAGCCACGCGACGACCGAAATCATCAAATACATCAAGGAGAATCAAGGAAAATCGGGAATCATCTATTGCCTGAGTAGAAGAAAGGTGGAAGAGAATGCCGAAATCCTCAACGTCAACGGGATCAAAGCGGTTCCTTATCATGCGGGCTTAGACTCCGGAACCCGTTCGCGACATCAGGATATGTTCCTCAATGAGGATATTCAGGTGGTTGTCGCCACGATTGCCTTCGGAATGGGAATTGATAAGCCCGATGTTCGATACGTGATTCACTACGACGTACCCAAGAGTATAGAAAGTTACTATCAAGAAACGGGAAGAGCGGGTAGAGATGGATTGGAAGGAAACTGCATCCTTTTTTACGACTTCAATGATATCGTGAAACTGGAGAAGTTTATGAAGGACAAGCCCGTAAGTGAGCGTGAATCTGGAAAGCACCTTCTGTACGAAATGGCAGCCTTCTCTGAATCTGGAGAGTGTAGAAGAAAGCTCATGCTTCATTACTTTGGAGAAAAGTATGACAAGGCACAATGCAAGATGATGTGCGACAATTGTCGTTTCCCAAAAGAGAAGTTCGATGCCCAAAAAGAAGCTAGTCTGGTATTGAATGCTGTCAATCTGGTGAATGGAAAATTCGGTCAGACCCATCTTATCAATATCCTTCGGGGGAGCAACAACCAACAGATCAAAAACTATGATCACGACCAGTTGCCCGTTTATGGGAAAGGCGCTGAACTGACAGAAAAGGAATGGAAGTCTATCATCAGCCAAATGATTGTCCATGATTACTTGATCAAGGACATTGAAGAATATGGTGTTCTTAAAAAAGGAGAACACGGCAAAGAGTACCTGGATAATCCTGTTCCTATGGAACTGATGAAATTCCAGGACTTTGACCAATTGAAGAAAAATGCCTCGGTTCCTGTCGAGGATTTTAAAACCTATGACGAAGCTCTTTTTGATAAATTGAAAAAGCTTCGTTTGAAATTAGCTAGGGAAAAGAGGATTCCTCCTTTTGTGATTTTTCAGGATCCTTCTTTAGAGGATATGGCAAGCAAATACCCTGTTTCCATGAACGAGTTTCTGAATATCACAGGTGTAGGGAAAGGGAAAGCCCAGAAATTCGCAGCTCCATTTATCCAGTTGATTAAATCGCATGTAGATGCCAATGGGATAGAGCGGATGACGGAAGTGGTAGTCAAGTCTACTGCACGAAAGTCCATGAACAAGCTCTTCATTATTCAGCATATTGACAGGAGAACTTCCTTGAAACGAATTGCCGAGATGAAGGGTATGGATTACGACAAGCTGCTCGAACATGTTGAGCAAATTGTATATTCCGGAACCAAACTGAACATTGACTATTTTATTCGCGATCAGATTGATGATGATATAGTGGACGATATTTTCGACTACTTCATGACGGCTGATACGGATGACTTAGATGAAGCAGAAAAAGAATTATCCATGGACATTGATGTGGAGCGTTCTGATATACGTTTGGTACGCATCAAATTCATGTCTGAAGTGGGGAACTAAGCCTTGTTGGAATCATTTTCGTTTCCTTACTGGAACAATTCGTTTATTTTAAGATATTTGCAAATAAGGAACCCGGAACAGACCCTGTCTTTCCGGGATTTTCCTATAAGTTGAAGACATTAATCAGAAATATAATGGAATTTGTAGCCGAACTGGAAAAGCTGGAGGACCTGTACTATGGCGATTGGGAAGAAGACAAAGCCAAATTGATCAAGGAATTGACCAAGCTTCACCTTGAATTAGGGGAAGACGAAGATACCTTTAATCGCTTTTTGGTACAGTCAGCAGAAAGATTTGGCGGTGCATATATCCCCCATCTGTTTTGGGACAAATTGTCCTATTACTATGAGAATCCTGACGAGAGAATCTATCTTCAGGAATTGTTGAGAGCTTTTTCTGTCTCCAACTTCGATGAAGAGGAGCAGAAGCTGATGAAACCTCTTTTGGTAACTTATATCGCTCGGGAGAAGTCTTTTGAGCTAAATAAAATCAAAGCTCAGACGGTAGACAAAGCCCACCCTGAGGTAAAAGAATACTTCCAGAAACTCACCACCTTTGTGGAGAAAAATACCAAGGCAACCGAAATGTATAGTGAAAAATTCGAGTTGCTGAAGGATATTCATCCTGATTTTGAGCTACTTAACCTTCCCATTACACGCTTGAAAGAGCGTATGAAGGGAGCTTAAGAGGTCACAACTGCCGGTAGTTTGTACATCAAATCGTCTGATTTTTTATGTAATACATCCCGTGATATCGTCTGGTATGGGAGATGTATAATGACAAGATTTGTGTATAAACGCACCAAGCATGTTCTCAAAAGTTCATACCGTAGACACATTTTTGTCATGTCAGACTGAAGCCTGGCAAGAAATCATCGTGAGTGCCATTGAAGAATCCGATCTAAATGGTATCACGAGTGTAGAAGACCTGAAGCTCATCAAGGAAATTGACTGTAGCCGAAAGGAAATCGAAGACTTGAGCCCTTTGAGAATGTTTCCATACTTGGAAATCCTCGACATCAGCGGAACCCAAATTCGCGACATCACGCCTTTGATGTATCTCGCCAATCTCAAGGAGTTTCATGCGTGCTTCTGCTATCCTTTCGATCTTGATATTCTAATTACATTGCCCAAGCTTCATACACTAGACATCTCCTATCCAAGAGCTAGATTTGCAGATCTCTCCGCTATAGCTGATTTGGATGAGCTGAAAGAAGGATACTTCAATGCGTGTGGAATCAAGTCTGTAGCAGATTTTATGATGCTAGGTAAATTGGAAGTCCTTTCCATCCCATTCAATCCCATCCCCTCAGAAGAGGTCCTCGCTTACAGAGACCTTTCCGAAGAGTGTAAAGTGATTTTCTAGGTCTCTTAGGAACGAAAATCTATATCCGAATAGGTACCGCCAAATATTACTTGCTGTACGCCATCACTTTGTAGGAATTCATGAGGAAAGCCTAAATCCTGATGGCTTGCCCCCTCGAGTCTTTTCATGATGTCATCTGGAATAGTAAAGGTCAGGCAGCCCAGACTGTCTTGAATGTGTGAGACTTTTCTAGCCCCAACAATGGGGATGGAAGTAAATTCCTTCTGACGAGTCCAATTGATTGCAAGCTGGGCAGGGCTAACTCCCATTTCCTTGGCACACTCCACAACGGTTCTGGCAATGCGGGTACTTCTTTCATTTAATCGAGCAGATCCTTCCTTAAGTCGTTTGGGCTCATCATTATCAGATAAGTACTTTCCAGTAAGTGCTCCTCCGCCAATCGCTCCCCAAGGTGTTACAGCCAAATCGAATGCTTTGGCCATGGGAAGTAAGTCTCTTTCTGGGGTTCGTTGGATGAGGCTGTACTCAATTTGTAGACCTGCAAAGGCACTCCAACCTCTGAGTTCAGCCAAAGTATTCGCTTGAGAAACGATCCATGCCGGTGTGTCAGAAATTCCCAAATAATGTATTTTTCCCATTCTCACAAGATCGTCTAATCCCCGCATGATTTCTTGTACAGATGTCGTAAAATCCCAGGCATGTAGCCAAAGGATATCTATGTAATCTGTCTGTAATCGTTTTAGGCTGGCTTCAACCGAACGTATTAGATTTTTTCTGTGGTTGCCCCCAAAATTTGGATCACCTGTACGATCGTAAAGGGTATACTTAGTAGCTATCACAAAGTGGTCTCTATCTGCACGGGTCAATTCTCCAACAAATTTTTCGCTTGTTCCCTCTGTATATCGATTCGCAGTATCAATGAAATTACCTCCTGCCTCTGCGTATGTATCAAAAATAGCTTTAGATGTATCCCAATCTGCTCCCCAGCCCCATTCTGTCCCAAAGGTCATGGTTCCCAAGGAAAGCTCAGATACCCGAAGGCCACTATGGCCGAAAAGTTTGTAGCGCATGATCTATTAGCATTAATGAGTGAATGATAGGAGTGAATTGCCCCTTCTTCTAAAGGTAAGGAAAATGCTGAGTTGACAACTTGCTATCTTCCTTTGTCATGAAATTGCCATTGAGCAAAAAACACCCTAATTTTCTCTGGCTACTACTTTAGACCTATCTATGAAATCTCCCATTGACGGCTTACAAAGACAAAGATCAATCTACCTCCAGGGCATTTCGGGTATCAAACCGAGTCTACCCATTAGCCTATTGGAGCTGGAAAAGGAAGCAAAAAAAATAATGTCTCCCGAAGCCTTTGCCTATGTTGCTACTGGGGCGGCCAATGGGGAAACGGTTAAGCGAAATCGGACCGCCTTCCAACAATTCCATGTAGTTCCCAGGATGCTAAAGGATGTATCTGATAGAAAAATTGCACAAACTATTTTGGGGCAAGAATTTTCCTATCCCTTGTTCCTTTCACCTGTAGGTGTACTGGAAATGGCTGATAAAAAGGCAGATTTAGCGGTGGCAGCTGCTGCAGAAGCAACAAGGACTCCTTACATTTTTTCTTCCCAGGCATCTGTTCCGATGGAAAAGGTCGCGAAGATGATGCCTTATACACCCAAGTGGTTTCAGCTCTATTGGAGCAAATCCAATGAATTGGTAGCAAGCTTTGTCAAAAGAGCTGAAGATTGTGGGTGTTCAGCTATAGTCGTAACACTAGATACTACTTTGTTGGGATGGCGAACGATGGATCTTGATTTGGCTTATTCTCCCTTTCTGAGAGGAATGGGAATTGCGCAATATACCAGCGATCCAGTCTTTCAGCAGCTCATCCATGAGGAACGGCCTGAAAATCCGAATGATCCTCCTCGAAAAATCAACCTCAAGGCTATTTCAACCCTTTTTGCCCAAGCGAGAAATATCCCAGGTGGATTTTTTCAGAATCTACGCTCAGGTAAATCTATCAAGTCCGTTCAGGCTTTTACCCACTACTTTGTACGGCCCAACCTCAATTGGGAGAACCTGGAGTTTCTAAAGTCGGTTACTAAGCTGCCCATTATTCTAAAGGGAATTATCCATCCTGATGATGCCCAACTAGCCATCGATTATGGGGTACAGGGGATCATAGTTTCAAACCATGGGGGTAGGCAAGTGGAAGGATCGGTTAGTACCTTTGAGATGCTTCCTTCCATTGTAGAAAGGGTAGGAGGCAAGATTCCCGTTATGATGGATAGTGGGATACGTTCTGGTTCAGACATGATGAAGGCCGTGGCCAAAGGGGCGCTCGCTACAGGAATAGGAAGACCCTATATGTATGCACTCGCTTTATCGGGGCAAAAGGGCGTGGAGGAAGTCATCCTGAACCTAAAAGCAGATTTTGAATTGAACATGTCCTTGTCAGGTTGTGCTAGCCTACAGGATATACGCTCCGCCACTTTTGTGGAGGACAAAACATAAAAACATTAGCTATCATTAGACATAAACTACCCACAGAATGATGAAGACAATCAAAGGACCCGCCATATTTCTTGCACAATTTGCTGGGGACGAAGCGCCCTTCAATTCTTTTGAATCCATTTGTAAATGGGCGGCTAGCCTAGGTTACAAGGGAGTTCAGGTTCCTACTTGGGATGACAGGTTATTTGACTTGGAGAAAGCAGCGACTTCCATGACCTATGTGGATGAAATGAAAGGAATTGCAGCTGATGCTGGAGTGGAAATCACCGAGTTGTCCACTCATATTCAGGGGCAGTTGGTGGCTAGTCATCCTGCCTACGATAAGATGTTTGACGGCTTTGCTCCTGAAGCTGTTCAAAACAATGTGAAAGCCAGAACCGAGTGGGCTATTGATCAATTGATGTTAGGCGCGAAGGCAAGCCAAAACTTTGGCCATAATGCACATGTTACCTTCTCTGGAGCCTTGGCATGGCCATTTATGTACCCTTGGCCACAACGCCCTTCAGGCCTGATTGAGGCCGCATTTGAGGAGTTAGGGAAAAGGTGGACTCCTATTCTGAATGCCTTTGATGAGGCAGGTGTAGATGCTTGCTATGAGTTACACCCAAGCGAAGATTTACATGATGGGGTGACATATGAAAAGTTTTTGGAGGTGACGAACAACCATCCACGTGCCATGCTCATGTATGATCCATCTCACTTTGTTTTGCAGCAAATGGATTACCTGGCCTTCATTGATATTTATCACGAAAAGATTAAAATGTTCCACGTAAAGGATGCTGAATTCAATCCTAGTGGGAAATCTGGTGTGTATGGAGGATATCAGTCATGGGTAGACAGACCTGGTAGATTCCGTTCGCTTGGTGATGGGGAAATTGATTTTGGACAGATTTTCTCTAAGCTTAGCCAATATGGTTTTGATGGCTGGGCCGTTATGGAATGGGAATGTGCCATTAAAGACTCCACACAAGGAGCCATTGAAGGAGCTCCTTTCATTGCAGACCATATCATCAATGTTACTGGAAAAGCATTTGATGATTTTGCTAGCACAGATTCAGATGAGGCCACCAATCGGGAAATTTTAGGGTTATCCTAAAAGAATAGAGATTTATGAAGAAGCCCGACTTGATACAAGTTGGGCTTTTTAGATGGCTTGCAGGATGGATTGTTAGATTTCTGGCCTTGAACGAGAGGATTTGCTTTCTTTGCACAGACAAACAATAAACAGATATGAGGAAGAATTTACATCTTGGTATGATCATGATCCTGCTGGGGATTGTATTGGTGGGAATGACTACGTTTGAAGGAGACAGACCTAAAAGACCTGTGGACAATTGGGTATTTACGGCTGATTTGGATGGACAGGAAAACGTATTGGTTGCTGCCTTGTACAAAGATCTTTGGGTTGCCTATGATAGAGCGACTTGTAAGGTCTTGAAAACATGGAGAGGGGGAGTGATTCTTGATCCTCAGACAAGGAAGGCTACCTCCCAAGGCTTCGTTTACTACGAAGAAGAGGCCACTGCTCCAGCATGGAAAGTCATTCAGGGGGGGCAAGAAATTATTCCTAAAGCAAAAATGGGAAATGTTACCCAAGTCGATGACTCTCTGACCATTAATTATACCTTGTACATGCCAGATGGACATGAAATCTGGGTTCAGGAAGCTCCAGAAGCCATTGTAAAGGCCAAGGATGACAATAGGGTTGGGCTAGAGAGGAAGATTACAGTTGGTAATATGCCGCTGAATGCTGATATCGTCCTGCCTTTACGGTACCGTTCTATGTTAAAGAAGAAAGATATTTCTTCAACGGAAAAGGTAAAGGCACTAAGCCATGACAAGCGCCTATTCGATTTTGGAACCATCCATGATATGGAGGTGGAGGCCATGATGAACCGTATTGAGCCTACTATCGTCAAAATGATGTTCACCTTTGACCTTGAAAAGGCAAGTCGACAATAATATTTTCTTGAAACGGATATGTAATAGCAGAAAGCCTGGAAATACATCGTACTTCCAGGCTTTCTGCTATTTATTTCATCTTAATTTTTAGGAAGGAAACTGTAGGAAAACTGTAGTCCCTTTGTCTGGTTCAGACTCAATCCAGACCTTACCTTGGTGAACTTCGACTGCCTTTTTGACCATAGGCAATCCTACACCGTTTCCAGGGTAATCATCATGTCGGACCATTCTTTTGAAGAGTTTAAATGCTTTCTCTTCATCTTGTTGCCTCATTCCGATTCCATTGTCTTGAATGTAATAGGTGTTTTTTCCATTTATGATTTTCTGTCCCACGCTGATTTTTGCTGTCTCCACCTTGTCGGTGAACTTGAGTGCATTAGAAACCAAATGGTAGACGAGTATACCTACTAGGTTAGGATCTCCTTGAATGGGGCTAAGCTCAAAAACTTCAATTTCAACAGGCTTATCCTTGTGGTTCATGAAAATTTGGTCCTCAAACTGCTTTTTAAATATGTATTGAAGATCAAGCTCCATGAAATAGCGGTCCTGTTCTGCAATCTTGGCGTAGGTAAGCATGTCATCGATCAGGCTTTTCATTTTGCCAGAGTTTCCGATAATCATTTCGAGCAATTCTTGCCCTTGGCTATCTAGTTGATGACTGTATTGACTTCTGAGAATATCAGAAAAGGAGTTGATGGCTCTTAAAGGAGCCTTCAGGTCGTGATCTATGGAATGGAACAGCTCTCGAAGTCCTTTTTTGGCTTCATCCAGCTGGGCTTCTAATTGTTGTTCTTTCTTAGTAGGGTTTTCCTGATTTTCTTCCATAAGAGCAGGGATGAAGTTGGCCAGGATTAAATTTGATTCGAAGTCTTTGGAAAAACTAGTTTCATAGGCATGTTGTTCGCCCCTTAAATTGGAAACGATAACTTTTACTTTATGTATGCCAGGGATGGATTTAATTCGTTGGAAAATTTCTGGAGGAGTTTGCTCGCTCAGAAAATTGAGGAAATGACAAAGCTGATCGCCTATTAAATCCTGTTTTTGACCTCCGAGAAGTTTGCAGGAAGATTGATTCAGATAATGAATCATTCCTTGCTCTGTAATGAGAACCATCGGACGTCCGATGGTTC
>JBCBVV010000054.1:0-44606 GCA_039817415.1 Bacteroidota bacterium | reverse complement strand
GTCTTGAGGAATATTCCTCAAGACCGTCTATCTATATAGATATTCTTAACGAAGTTTATACCCAACAGAATACAATAGAAAAAAATATTTAAACACAACCGGTACATTTTTTCATCCTTGACATATATATGTGCGGGGTATGGAAAAACTAGGCTGAGTAACCTAATTAACCTTGTGATGTATGGATCACAGTAACACAACTAACGGAAAGATTAATTGGCCAGAGCTAACTCGTAAACTAAGGCAAGGAGAAAATCAAGCATGGGAATCGTTGATTTCCCATTTTACTCCTCAGTTAGATGCCTACATGCGAATAAAATGGAACAACTGGAAAGTGTATCCACAAGAAGCTGGGGATACGCTGGCAAAGACCTTTTTTATTTTCTCGATAAAAATAGAAGAAAGAAAGTTTCCCAAGGTCCCAGGTTCTGAAACTGAGAAGGATTATCGCTCATATCTGACCCAAATTTGTGAAAATGATTGGAGAAACCTTGAGCGAAAGTTGTCAAAGAGGAGGGAAGATGGGCGAGTAGACCAAGATTTTGACATTCCAGTGTTGGACACGGAAAAAGACCTATTAGAACTGGATGAGTTACGAGAAGCCCAAATTCAGCAATTGATAGTATGTCTTGGTACGCTGAATCCGGATGAACAAGACATCTTGGAAATGTTCTATTTCGAGGGAATGTCTCAAAAAGAGATAGCAACAAGGTTGGAAATGCCTTACCAGACAGTTCGTAACAAGAAATCAAAAGCCATGAAGAAACTCAGAGTGTGTTTTGGCTTGAATCAATAAGATAAAAAATTTGAAGGTGCGTATGAATACTTCAGACAACAGACAAGATTGGATTGATGCTTACCTCAAGGGACAGCTTAATTCCGACGAAAAGGAAGACTTTGAATCAAAGCTTCTGATAGATCCTGACTTAAAGTCAGACCTTGAGTTTACGAAAAGTATCCAAGATGCTGCTAAACTGAATTTTTTTAAGCGCAAGGTAGCTTCTGCGTTGAGCAATATGGAAACCAGTATGGATACACAAAATGATGATGAAAAGTATGAATTGAGATTGGAAAAGTTAAGCTCAAAAAATCAAAGGGTTGACAGTAAAACTCAACAAAAAAATGGGGATATATACGAAAAGAATCATGTGCCCAATCTAACAGAAGGAAAAGGGTATAGAGTACGAAGTATAAGGATTTGGACAGCTGTAGCAGTTGCTGCTTCCTTGCTTTTATTGGGGCTAACAAGCCTATTCTATTTAAATAATTCAAAACAAGCTATAAGGCAAGTAGCGACCAACAAAATTGAGAATCTAGGAGAAGTGGAACCAACAAAGTATTCAGGAGATCAAAATGTAAGTGTCTTTTCATCCTTACCCAAAATTAGGCAAAAAGTGTTAGAATATTATAATTCCAAAGAATATCAGGAAGCTTTAAATATGCTCATGGACTCCACCATATTTCTAGTAGATGATGGATTTAAGAATTACGTTCAGGGAATCATTGCCATTCAATTAGGGAAACCAGACGCTGCAAAGGAGTATCTTTATATTTCCCGTAATTCTGGAATGATTCAAACCAGGACAACTTTAGAGCGGTATATAGATGCTTCTATTTATTGGCTGGCGGTTTTGGAATTAGAAGATGGAAATATAGAAAAAGGCAAACAGCTCCTTAGAGAATTGACCGATAACCTTGACAAAGAAGAAGAATATTGGATAAAAGCTCAGGACTTAACTTACTCACTTATACATTGATAAACACAACTGAACAATGAAAAAAATAATTCTCATCATCCTTATAGGATCCTCAATGATACCTGATGGGATGGCTCAGCATCCATATAGACTTATGATTCCCAATGGAGAACAGGTTGACAGCCTAAGTCCTATCATAAAATATGGAGGAACAAGGATGGAAAATTGGTTAGGAACTGCTACTCCCGTTTACCTAGAATCTGACCAATTGTATTTCGTGACATCTTCTCATGTAAATGATCGAAGTCTTGATTCTCTTCTTGAAGTAGAATATACCGATTCTACTGGATCTATCGTGTCCTACCCGGTCAAGGTGGTATGTCAAGACGCATTTTATGAATTGGCCATCCTCAAGCCTTTAGAAGACATAGGTGAGATAGGTTATAGGCTCTCAAACAATATGCCTCGTTCATCTTTGAAGGGATACATAAAAGAAGTGATTTGCAACCAGAACTTAGGAACATACGATACGACTGGTTTTTACAAACTTATGCAGGGTAGCATAGCTGGATATAAATCGCCAGCAGGTAATAAATATCACGATAGGATGTATGATAATGTTTCGTTTAAAGCTACTCTAGGTTCTAGTGGTGGGCCTATTTTGAATCAGGATGATGAGTTAGTTGGAATCATTTCTGCCGTCAGTGTGCATACTGGGCATACTAGGTTCCTGTCTTTGTCCTCTCTTAGCCATGTTATTGAGCGGTATGACCGACTGAAAAATGGGTACAGGTATACCTCACTGCAAAGAGTTTTCTTAGGTCTTGTGTTGGTTCATTCAGGCAGTAGGAATGGTGTCAGAATTTTTGGTTGTCTTGGTTCCAGTCCTTTATTGTTCCATTGGAGAAAGGGGACCATCCAAAAGGATGATGTCATAACCCATGTAAATGGGCAGCGGGTTTCTAGTTTACAAGATATGTTCTTTGAATTGGAGAATTATTATGAAAAACAAACCATTGAACTCAGCCTTCTGAGTAATGGGAACTCCAAGAATATCTCACTAGCCGTAGATGTATGGATAGATAGTGGTTTAAGGGAAGCCGCTACTTGGTATATGAACCAATTGATTGGAGTAAACAATTGGACTGTTAGCAGCCGTCCTGGGGGAGATGATATCTATATAAATGGCCATGGCCCTATAAAGAATTTGGGTACCTCATGGGCATATGGCAATAAGAAACTTTGGAAAGTTAATGACTTGGAAGATGTAGGGAAGATTGTCAGGCTGTCATGTTTGACACAATTTAATCTGTATTACAGGAATGGTTCGAAAAGGCAGTTTTTCGGTACAGATACCAATTTCGACAAAGTAAGTTCAAGTTTCAAGGTCGCAGAAGGAGTCCTATTCTACTAAGGTTATGAAAAGATATTTACTCACAATGATTGCCCTGCCCTTTTGTTTCTTCTTTGTGGGAGGGACATCTGTTGATCGAGCTAAGGTCTCAGAAATGGTTACCCAAAATGGGAAACTCTACCTTATCGTTTTTGCAGATACAGATGCCCTGGACACCAATGAGTCCAACAGACTCTTCATGACATATTTTTCTAATCTGGCTACAGATGTCGCTGCCTACACAGGATTGCAGAAAGTGGAAATGCTCAAACATGGCTCCGCCTGTACCAAATCAGAATTTGAAGAGATGCTGAGAGAGCTTGATCCTTCTTGTAAGGATGTGGTCATTCTAGCTACCTCTATGCATGGGTACAACGACGGATCATCCTCCTTTCCAAGGATTAAATTCTATGGAAATGGGAGTTACCGAAACAATAGTTTCAGCATAGAAGAAGCCCATAAAATACTCTCGGACAAACCACAACGTCTTTTATTGACGATTAACCAATCTTGTAATGTCTTAGGTATCCCCGAAGCAAAGATAGGCAACCACATACCTAGGCACGCTGCACCCACACCTCCAAGTAGAGCCAAGTACAGGAAATTGTTTTTGGAACAGAAAGGAGAAATCTTGATCACTTCTAGCAAAAAAGGGCAGTATACCTATTTTAACGATCAGAGTGGCTACTTCCTTTTGGCCTTAAAAAAGGCCTTTAATGAGGTTTTTCAGGCTGATAGAAATAAACCTAGCTGGGCTAGATTATTGCAATTGATAAATAACTATTCAAATGAATTTTCAAGTAGAGTTAATATAGTACAAACTCCATATTATATCCAGAAAGTGGGAAAATATGAGAATGATTGTTTGGAAATAGCTGTACCATCAAGGAAAGTAATTTCCTTTGAGCATATGTATTTCAAAATGGATTCTTTAAGGCTTGAGGTTTGTTGTAAAACAAATGATACTAATAATGAGAGTTCTAAAAGGACGATAATGGATGGTCCAGTCTTTCCTCCTGTACTTGAGATTCTACCCGGCGAAATACAACGTGGGAATCTTATAGGGATTGATCATATTGAATCAAAATGGTATTTTTCTTTTTCAAAAGATGGAGTTTTTTTCTGTTTGGGAGAAAAAAATGATAAAAACAAGTTTTTGCGATGGGATGATATCACAAATAATGATGTATTGTTCAATGATAGTTCCAAAGTTTTATATGTAGGCGGAGAAATCATTCAATTGGACGGAATGATTGATGATAGAGGTATGGAAAGCCTGATACTTATGTTAAAAGGAGCTAGAATCCTCTTTTTGAGTTATCAAGTTCAATAGCTTTTTTTATTAATGTAAATATTTCAAGAAATATAGATGCTTCGTTTAGCTTACTTATTGGTAATGTTCCAGTCAGCCCTCCTCCCCGCCCAAACCATCCACCCCATCATTTTCGGTGATACCCGTGATAATAATTCAGGTACAGGAAATACGGTAGCTATGGGGCGGATGAAAGAGGAAATCACCAGGATAGACGCGCTGATCCCAGAACTGGATGTTAACATTAGCTCTAAATCCTACCGCCAGGGTTATCAATGCACCAAGGCTAATTTCATTGCTGCCATTGACAACTTGCAGACATCTGATTGTGATGTGATCATCCTATTTACCTCCCTTCATGGGTACAACAAGGGAAATAGCCCATGGCCTCACTTGCTGTTTCCGAAAAATGATGGATCGGGTAGCTATGAAGAATATTCCTTGGATCAGGCTTTCCAGAAACTCAGAGCCATGCCTCATCGGCTGCTCCTTGTCATCAACCAGTCTTGTAATGCCCCCGACCGAAACAAACCCTTTTGTAAAAGGGATGGGATAATTCCTGAATCACCAAATGATTTTATGGGGGAAGTAAGTGAAATACGGTACAAAAAACTCTATTTAGATACAGAAGGGGAACTACTGGTTACGGCGAGTGCTCAAGGAGAATATGCCTATATTAATGGAAATGGAGGTTATTTCAAGCAGGCATTTTTCACTGCCATTGACAGGGAGACAATGCATGACAATTCGCGCTACTATTCACGCTCCTCAGAGATGTGGGACAACATCCTCAAAAAAACAGCGAACCAAATTATTTATTTTGCCAAGCCAATGAAAGCAACTTGCGGCCCTCAGACCCTACAGTACCACTACAATTTAAGAATCGTCGAGAAAGACTGCAAAGACCTCCCCATCCCCCTCCCAAGAATGATCAAAATTCAGGGAGGCAGCTTCGACATGGGTTCAACCAATGGTTCTTATGAAAAACCTGTCCACAAAGTAAGCCTCTCCTCTTTCTACTTGGCCGAAACGGAGGTAACCTTTGCCCAATATGACTACTATTGTGAGCAGACTGGTGAAGCTAAACCTAGTGACCATGGTTGGGGGAGAGGCAATCGCCCTGTGATCAATGTGTCTTGGGAGGATGCTCAGGCCTACATCAAGTGGCTCAACCGCCAGCCAGGCCAATTAGGATGGCGCCTACCTACCGAAGCGGAATGGGAATATGCTGCGGGAGGAGGCAGCACCAGTAGGACAAACTATGCTGGCTCTAATTCTAACCTTGATTCATATGCAGTATATTTGAGTAACTCTGGTTCCAAAACCGCCCCTGTCAAATCCAAAAGCAGCAACATGCTTGGGCTCTATGACATGACTGGTAATGTATATGAGTGGTGTCAGGACTGGTATGGAGAAAACTATTATTCATCCTCCCCTTTTTCTAATCCCCAAGGGCCATCCTCGGGCTTGCACCGGGTTCTTCGTGGGGGTAGTTGGGACGACTTCGACTTCTTATGTCGTGTTGTCAATCGCCGCAGCGACTACCCGTCCCGCAGGTTTAACCGTTATGGTTTCCGTCTAGCCAGGTCCCTGTAACCTTTTGCTTTACCGATCCTTAGCTGGGATTACCTTTTTACCTTTTGAATCTCCCGAATGAATCTCATGGATTCATTCGGGATTTTTTCATGTATTTATAGACCATACTTGCCCTGAGGCTCTCGAAGGGTATCGTCCCTTGATTGAGCGATATATCTACGTGAAACCGTGCTGATATACCTGCCCTGAGGGATTCGAAGGGTGGGAAATTCTAGCATATATGATGTTGGTAATTTGCATGGGCATGAAAATGGCTCGGATATATCCTGATAAGCATAGCAAGAGAAACCTCTTGAACAAGCGCTGTTGCACACAAATCAAGATCACCTAAGATTCACGTCAGCATATATCTTATTCCCCTTCCTCGATGACATACCTATCCTGTCAAGAAGTCCTTGAAAGGTTTTTACAGCTCAACCACCAACGACCCTCAGCTATCCTGCTACATGTATTGACAACATTTTTGGGGATCTACTCGGTACAATTTTGAAGAATGGACATATATATGCGAACACAACAAATCATTATACAATACATGAAAATGAAAATGATACCTCTTACGTTGGCCATAGCTCTCCTACACCTGTCCTGCCTAGGTACAATGGCTCAGGGGCAGGCAAGAAAGGCAGTTTCCAACCTAATGGAGTCCTCCGTAGTGAGCCATTTGAAAGACATGCGTAGCCATGCCCTCTATCAGGTACGTACCTTCAAATACGAGGGAGACCACCAGAAAAAAGAGTTGGCCAAGGTCATGGCAGGCTACGAAACCTTTCGCGAAAGCTACAAAATGACCTTGCTGGCACTTCGGAATGACCTCCTTCAAGCCAAAACCAGGCGTATCCTACGAAAACGCCCCAGTGAATTTGCATCCGCATGGACCCATAGGCTCAGAGGACTCGAAAAAGAATATGACAGATACGTGGCCGCTGCCTTACCCAAAGAGGAAGCCCTATATGGAGCTCCTCCTGCCTGGGTCTTCGCCTTGGTGCCCGAAAGTCTGAAAGCCTTAAACACTACCCTTAATTTTTTGGAAGGGCGAAAGGAAGAAGCTGCAAATTTCCTGGACAAGGAATTTGTAAAGGTGCTCTCCTTGCCAAGCTGGAAAAAACTTTAACCATAGCCTTAAACATACCACACAAATGAAAAAATCATCTCTCTTGAAGACTTTCCCACTCTTGATATTCCTATCATCTATGCTCCTTTCAGGGCCAAGTCTATTGGCGCAGGTGCCCAATGGACAGGCCTACATTCCCGATCCATACTTTTTTGGAACAAAAGAAAAAGCCGCTCTGATTCTTTCAAAGGCAGACAATTTTCCATCAAGTATGGTGTTGGATTTTTTCGGTGCTCCCTTCAATCAAGGAAACACCTATGCTTGTTTGCCATCAGCTACCTGCCATGCCATTCAGATCATAGAAGGAGGCAAGACCCCCTTTTCCCCCTTTTTTCTATTCAACAAGGCTAGAGAAAAGGCAAGTGGTTGTCTAGAAGGAACGCACTTTGCTGATGTGTTCAATGTGGCCACACGTTATGGAATTCCTGAAAGATCAGAATTTGATACCCGTGATTGCAACCTTCTTCCTGGGCAAAACATTGATCTTCTGGCTGCCAGCCACAAAATCAAAAGTAGCCAAGCAGTATTTAAACCTGGGGATAGCAGAGACACCAAATCTGAAAATGTGGAATTCATGTTGAGCGAAGGGAGACCTGTCATTGTTGGCATGGAGATCGATACAGCTACTTTTGCTGAGATCACCCCTAACAATCCTTTCTGGGATGCCCCTGATTATAGGACTTCCACAAAGGTATTCCATGCCATGGTGGTCATCGGATACGATAGGAGGAAGAGACAGTTTACCCTGCTGAATAGTTATGGGCCTAGCTGGGGAGACAATGGACGCTTCGACATGTCCTATGAGGATTTTGGAACTTGGGTAGAAGAAGCATATGTCATTACGATGAAGCCCGTGAAAGGGCAAGAGCCTCCGCTTGGAGGAGGCTTGACCATGAGGAAGCTGTCAGGATACGATCGTGCCAGGGATGAAGTCAAATATGACCAAATCAGCTTTTCTAGAAAGGGGATCGTGTATGAACCAACGGCTCAGGAATTGAACAAGGGATCAGCCTTTCAATTGCAAGTAAGCTCGGATATGGTAGGAAACAATTTATATGTCTTCAGCATAGATCCAAAGCTCGAACTCAATTACCATTTTCCCATCCAAGCTGAGGAAGATTGGAAAATAGGTTCTCCTTATGGAAATGCTACTTTTGGAGCGGATAACATCAAACTAGAAGACCTGGATGTTTTGAGTGAGGTCAATTCTGCAGATGTAGGGTATACCATTCCCGATGAGGAAACACTCATGAGACTCAGTCATTCAGGAACAGATTACTTATTTGTTCTACTTTCAAGAATGCCTATTTCCGACCTTCCAGGGAAGGCTAGAGCCATTCAATCTAAGATGAGGCAAGGCTCAGACCCTGTCGATGCATTGCATCAGGTCTTGGGGAGAGACTTGATACCGACCTCTGACATCAACTATAATGATAGAGCGTTGAAGTTCTCTACAAATACTACAACAGGATCCATTATTCCTTTGGTCATCAAACTATCAACCCCATAATCGTTATGAAAAAAATTAGTTCATGGCTCATTGTCATAGTTGCTAGCGTGGTATGCTATGGAGGTGTGAAAACCGCCTCCTCGCATGCCACAGAGGTGGCTGCCTATCAAGATTCTGTGAAACAGCGATTTGGAGCCTCAACTTTCAAGACGCTGATGAAAGCAAAAGAAGTGTACCTTTATCGCCTAGATGCTTTCATGGACTATGACATAGACCATTCGCCTGAAATGTTCAAGGACATTCCCATACAAGCAGGTCCATTCAAACTGGAGAAGCATCAAATCAAGGAGATAAGGAATTGGGTACAGCAAGATAAAAATTATAGATTTGACCATATTCTCAAACGATGTATGCCATCCCCCGAAACGGGATTGCGATTTATCAAAGGCAAGGATACCGTAGATCTACAAGTTTCTATTCGCTGTAAAGATATGCGCGTATATACTGATGCTAGGGTTATACTGGAAGACATTGATCCAGGTGTTGATGCCTGGACCACAAACATAGGTGCTGTTTTACATTCATTAAAGACTTCCCAACTACAATACAATGATTAAATCAATCTTAGGTGGCCTTATTCTGCTAGCTTCCTGTGTGACGATGCAGGGCCAGACCTTGCATGCCATTTATTTTGGTCAAACTAGGGATACCAGTATTGGCCGTTCCGTTTACCTTGACATCATCAAATGGGAGCGAGCCATGGAGACCATGGCAAATGGGGCAAACCTTAGCTTAGAAGTAGAGATGAGGACTGGGCCTGACTGTACCTGTAGTGAACTCCAAAGGGTGATTGATGGCTTGGATGTGGGGTCAAATGATGTGATTTGGTTCTATTATTCTGGTCATGGATACAACGACACTAGAGATGGTTGTGCCTTTCCAAGTGTGGGGATTTGTAGGCCATCCCAATCTGTGGGGCAGTATTGCACACTCACCCAACAACTCCGGTCCAAGGGAGCTAGGCTGACACTGGTATTTGGCGATTTGTGCAACACCGCCATCCCCATCAATGACCCTACTGTGGCCGCTACAAATGAACCCTTGGAAATGTACAAATGTTACCAGGAGCTCTTTCTCAACCATACTGGATACATCACGGCAGTAGCAGCTAGTCAGCATGAGTACGCATACTGTGATTTGAAAGATGGGGGGTATTTCACCCACTTTTTTTTGAGGACATTCCATCATCACATCAAATATACCAAAGCCAAGGATATCTCTTGGGACTTGATCTTAAAGGAAGTAAAAACCAAGGTTTACAATCGTTCTGTAGGCATTGTATCAGGAAGTGCGAGAGATGATGTAACCTATCAAACACCCTATTATGACATTAACTTAAGGCGGGTGAGACAATAATGAGGTAAATGAAAGACTGTAGAGCATCTCCTTCAGCCCTTCCCTAGAACCAAGAGGCTGTTTTGATTCATGCAAAGAATTGAAACAGCCCCAATCATACGTTGCAACCTAACCTATTGAAAGTAATGAAGATAAAAATGAAGCTCTCCATGAAGCATCAGCTGCTCCCCCTCTTGATGCTATTCACCTTAGTATTCTATGACCTCCCTGCCCAGACCATCCACCCCATCATCTTTGCAGATACGAAAGATGACGACTCGGGCTTTCCCAACAGAGTCGCCATGGAGCGCATGAAGGAGGAAATCTTAAGGATAGACGCAAAGATTACCGATCTGAGTTTGAATATCAGCCTTAAATCCTATCGGGAATGGGACAAATGTACCAAGGCCAATTTCATTGATGCAATTGACGACTTGGAAACATCTGATTGTGATGTGATTATCATGTTCACTTCCCTGCATGGGTACAACAAGGGGGATAGCAAATGGCCTCATTTGTTGTTTCCTCGAAATGACGGCTCAGGTGGTCATGAAGAATATGCGCTTGTTGATGCTTATAACAAGCTGAAGGCTAAGCCCCACCGACTTCTCTTAGTCATCAATCAGTCTTGTAATGCACCTGACCGAAATGACCCTTTTTGTAAGGGTAAAATTTTGGGATCTACAAATAGTTTCATGGGGAAAGTCAATGCCATCAGGTACGAAAAACTCTACTTATACATCGAAGGAGAGTTGCTAGTAACGGCTAGTTCAGAAGGACAATACGCCTACATCAATGGAAATGGTGGCTATTTCAATCAGGCATTTTTCAACGCGATTGACAGGGAGACAATGCATGACAATTCGCGCTACTATTCACGCTCCTCAGAGATGTGGGACAACATCCTGTCAAACACAGCGAATGGGGTCGCAGCTGCATCCCAAGGTGATAGCTGTGGCCCTCAAACCCTACAGTACCACTACAATTTAAGAATCGCCGAGAAAGACTGCAAAGACATCCCCATTCCCCTTCCCAAAATGATTAGAATTCAAGGTGGATCGTTCACTATGGGACAGGATGATCCCGACATTGAATATCCTGGATCGTCTGATGATGAACAACCCGTTCACAAAGTAAGCCTTTCCTCCTTCTACCTGGCCGAAACGGAGGTAACCTTTGATCAATACGACTACTACTGTGACCAAACAGGCAAAACCAAGCAAGATGACAGAGGCTTGGGCAGAGGCAACCGCCCTGTTATCTACGTATCTTGGAACGATGCCCAGGCCTACATCGAGTGGCTCAACCGCCAGCCAGGGCAATCAGGATGGCGACTGCCTACTGAAGCAGAATGGGAATATGCGGCAGGAGGAGGTAGCACTAGCAGGACAACCTATGCCGGCACCAATTACAGCCTGGGTTCCTATGCAGTGTATCACGAAAACTCGGGCAAAAAAACTGCCCCTGTCAAATCCAAAAGTCCCAACAGGCTCGGCCTGTATGACATGTCAGGAAATGTATGGGAGTGGTGCCAGGATTGGTATGGCTCAGACTATTATTCATCCTCCCCCTCTTCCAATCCCAAGGGCCCTTCCTCAGGGTCGGGCCGGGTTCTTCGTGGGGGTAGTTGGGGCAGCAGCGCCAACAATTGTCGCGTTTCCGATCGCGACCTCAACCCCCCATCCCTCAGGCACGGCTACGTCGGTTTCCGTCTAGCCAGGTCCTATTGACCTTTTGGATTGCCGAACCTTAGTTGGGATTACCTTTTTACCTTTTGAATCTCTCCCGAATGAATCTCATGGATTCATTCGGGATTTTTTATGGCTATACTTGCTATATATGGTCCCTTGATTGAAGGATATATCTACATGAAACCGTGCTGATATATCCGAAATTCTAGCATATATGATGTTGGTAATTTGCATGGGCATGAAAATGGCTCGGATATATCCTGATAAGCATAGCAAGAGAAACCTCTTGAACAAGTGCTGTTGCACACAAATCAAGATCACCTAAGATTCACGCCAGCATATATCTTATTCCCCTTCCTCGATGACATACCTATCCTGTCAAGAAGTCCTTGATAGGTTTTTACAGCTCAACCTCCAACGACCCTCAGCTATCCTACCACATGTATTGACAACATTTTTGGGATCTACTCGGTACAATTTTGAAGAATGAACATATATATGAGATCACCATGAATCCAATGAAAGGAATGAAGATGGGTATGAAGTAACTTCGTATCACAGCGAAGAAACCAGAGCCGAGGAGATCTCCTGCAAATTGAAATGAAAGGAAGTTAACACCTGTGTTTACAGTCAGGAATTTATGGCATGAGTGGTAATATATGGGAATGGTGTCAAGATTGGTACAATAGTAAAAGTTACCAAAATGGCTCTAAACTGAATCCTGGCGACTAATAGCTGGGCGAATGAAAATACGTCGGGGAGGAAGTTTTATAGAGAATGTTGTCGTACAAAGGGTTACGAGACGAAGAGAAGCAGGAACATTTCCTCATATTTCCCGAAATCGTTGAAATATTTTGTGAAAATCACGAAAAATAACCTTTAAATCTAGTACAATTTCCAAAACCTGACATCTATATACAGACGACTCGGAGGGCAAAGGGTCTTATTCCGTCGAAAGAATAAAAATTCATTTTGTCCTCCGATTATCACAGAAAAACTAGAAATTATTCTGACTTGCCGTAAATAAGTCACGACGTAGTAAATGCGTTATTGAGAAATCTAGGTAAGAAGAATCCTTTCCAGGCGCCTGTACATTCCTTGAAAAGGGTAGGCCTTTATGAGCCTCCCTTGGGAAAGGTATGTTCACAAATAACAGATTTTACACAAACCATTTATCATTTTATTATGCAAACTAAACTATTGTTTGGCTTGGCCATATTTCTATGCCTATTGTCAGGTTGTGGTGGGCCATGTTCGAATGTAACGTGCTACAATGGAGGCTATTGTATCGATGGAGATTGCGATTGTCAACCTGGCTATGGGGGCGATGATTGTTCTGACCTGCTAAATCCCACTGGCTTCCGAGTCAATCAGATTATCCTCAGAAGCTTCCCATTAAGGGATATTAATGGAAACTATTTTGACCCCGGAGGCTATCCTGATCCCTTTGTTAGTTTATCCAAGGATGGAACTTTTACAGGTTTTTCTACAGGTTACAAGACAGATGCCAATCCAGGAACCACCTGTACCTATGATAACCCAGGATTTCCGATTCTTCTGAATTCCATGACATCGCGTTACGACTTCAACATGTACGACTACGACTTTGGAAACTCCTCTAATGACTTCATGGGAGGCTATTTTCTTATTCTAACCCAATTTTACAACAGGGGAAGTACCAAAATTACCATGTTCAACTCCAATTCATGGCATCGCATTGAAATGGACCTTGTTGGGGAGTGGATTTATTAGGTTGAAACAAAACACCAGTGATCCTGAATGGAGCTCATGGGTTCCAACATTCTTCTTTTCTACAACAATAATTTAACCAACAAACACATGCTCAGATTGATGATTTTTCTCTTTGCTTTGATGACTTCCGTTTTTGTATTCGGTGGGCAGGCTAACCCTACAGTCAAACCTAGCACCGATGAAACGCTTCATTCCTCGTTTGAAGCGTCAGAAAATGGAGAGCTTTCTTATCCGAAGGTGAAGGAAAGCAAAAAACATGCAAAAAAGGCAAATCGCCTATCAAAGAAGCTAAACAAGGCCTTTAAGCGTATTCAGGCAGGTTCAGGAGCAAAATTCCTCTTAGCAGCGCTCCTCATGATGATCTTCTTTATTGTAGGGATTTACACCTTCCATATCCCTTTATTGGGCGAGCTTTTCTTATTGCTGGCAGTTCTTTGCTTCATCATGGCAGCCAGATTTTTTATAGACTGGCTCGTGCACCTGTAACACACCTTTAAGGGAACAAATGACGGGAAAGTCCTTTTGGGCTTTCCCGTGTTTGTATGTCAGATTTCTAGTTCTAAGCGTTGCTGCACACGGAAGGTCCTCACTATTGTTCCGAAATCACTATCAATTCTGTCTTGGCTTTTAAGGCGTCAGTTATTGCCTTAGCTCCGCCTGATACTCTACATGGGGCCTGAATGTTCTCATTTGGTAGATCAAGCTTACAACTTCCCAGTTTTTTCAAGTTCAATTTGTTCTGTGAATTTTGATAATCTTCTTTTTTGAAAATTGAGAATTTAATTGTTTTTGAATTAGGGAAATAGGGTACCGTGGAAATACTCAGCACTTTTGCAATCCCTTTCTTATTGGATTCGATAACCTCACCTATCGTACCAACCAAAGGAAGATTGACATAGATGATTTTCTGGAAAATCCGTTCTAAAGATTCCACGTTAGCCTGTAAAGTCTCCTGTTTTGTCTTCTTAAATAAATGGATTTGGCCACTAATGGTTGAATGGGTCCCTTTCCCTAATAGTTGTCCCTTAGTATTTTTTATTTCATAGATAAAATTACAACGAGCTCTGTAATTCTTTGATTTCTTACCTTCATTATCCTCCGTTTCATTTTCCTCATATTTAAATTCCTGAATAGTAATTGTCATGAATACCTGCTGGGGGCTAGAAACATTATTTTGTTGGCTCCAACGTGGACTTGAGGATAGTACTTTTTTCATTCCAGCTTCGATGGCCTTGATTTCATTAGAGAATTTTTTGCAGCTCTCACAAGAAGTGTTAATTGAGATTAAATTAAACTGGACACTGCTACCTAGATGAGAGCCATCTGCATATTTTGTCACTATAGCATTGGTGGAAATAATTTTACCTGATTTGGGCGGGTCAGGCGAAACATTGGGGGCAGATGTTGATTGAGTTTGCTGAGGGGGGGGGGATTGATCAGCGCCATTATTAGAAAGTGCTGTAAGTACTTGCTCTTGATACCTGTACTTCTCAACTAACGACCAGAACTCGTAAGCTGTTTCTCCCGTAATTCTATATTCGATCGTTGGCTTTGCATTTTTATCATATGAATAATTTGGATGCTCCATTTTTCTAGTAAATGAGAGCCTCTGTACAATACTCCCTTCTAAACTTGCTTCTGGGCTGTATTGGAAAATGACCAATCCACTTGCTTCTTTTTCATTACCTCTAAGTACTCGAAATCTCATGAGTCTTACACCATTCGATCCCATTGGTGTATTATTGTAAGGGTTAGTCTTGGCACCTGAAATAATTCCATACATCGGAAGGTTATTTTTCAAGCTTCGAAGGTATAATGCTTTATCTTTTGAATTCAGGTTGTCCACTTTGAATGTAAAACTTTGAGGGGGGAGCTCAGTAAGTCCGATCTTGACGATTTCATATCTTCCGTCTGATTTCTGAATTACAAAGTAGTCTGGCTGACCAAAGTCTAATAATTGTCTTAGGTAAACTTTTCTTTGCAAAACTTTCCCATATGATTTGTTTCGATTATAGGCTACGATTGAGGTTTTATTTACTAAGCGATCATATTCATATTTAAAGACAGGATGCTTTTTTCTCTTGAATTCAAGATCCCTTTTCATTTTTTCTGCCTCTGAACGACTATAGTTCTTAGATTCTTTTGTAACAATATTGAGTGAATAAGCTGAAGTGGATATTTTGAACATAATGGTTTGATTATCAATCCAAAACCAGTATTGCCCAGATCCCTGTTCTTGTAGCTCTATAAATGATTCATTCTCAAAATTGTATATAAAGTATGTATTCTTTTTAGTGAATAGCATTTTTTCCGAATCTGGGGAGAAATCTGCAAATGAATGGGATTCATTGAGATTCATATAAAGCCTTTTCATGTATCTCGGATTTAGAACAAGCATACCAGTCCTGATACGATCGTTCCCCGTCTCATATCCAAGTTTATTTCCATCAGGTGAACAAAACACCTTTGCTACTTTTTGACCTGGAGCTATTGCTGTCCCCTGCAACCAGAAGTTATCAGTTATATAAAGCTGAGAAGGGTAGGATGAAGCAATTTCTTGCCAATTTGGATTGGCCAGTTTTCTTGGTCCTGTACTTTTAGATATTTCCCATTTTATATTTTCAAAATTCTCTAATTTACGGGGGACACAGTGAAGATATTTTTGGAGAAGCTCACTCTCTTCCCTAGAAAGTTGTATCGATAATTCCCCTGAAAAGGTCCCAAAAGCTATTTCGGTAATAGGGCCATCTAAGAGTTTATCATACTGTTCCTTTGAGAATACTAATTGACCTTTCATCCTCTTAAAGATCGTACTTTTAGCTCCAGTACCCTCCATTGAGTTCTTAGACCTTGTATTGAGCATTGGAAAGCTAATATTTTTTTTACTGGCTGTCCTAAAGGCAATTCTCCCAGAAAATCCCAAGTCTTTCAATACTTTTGTTCTGATTTCAACGACCATTCCAACACTATTTAAATCCTTTCTAGCAGCTATATCTAGATTTAAAGAGATATCTTGGAAGTTCTCCCCAGGGATATTAGGTGGCTGAATTTTCAAGTTACCTCTGACAACTTGTTGATTTTCAGTAATAGGTAAGTCCTGACAGTTTATGGATGAGGGGATGTTAGGTTTATTTGAACGAATGGTATTTTCTTTTTTTGCTGGGCGAAAATGATTTAAGTATAATTGATGTCTATACCCGCTTGGGATAAGAGTATGTTCAATCCTTTCTACTTGATTTTTACTGAAGGCAACTCTAGTATCCGTGTTGTAAGTCATGACATTAATTTCGAGCAAGCCTCCAGGTTCGTGAGCTTGTTTGAAGGTTACCTCTGGTGTATCGTAACAATGATCCTCCTCCCAAGGGTGGTAAAGGTTGAAATAGTGCCCAACTTCGTGAGCAAAAAACGTTTTTCCTTTGCCTAAATAATTGTGATCAATCACAATTCCATCTCTCCATTCAGATAAATTATATTGCTTAATTATGTCAGGAGTATAGGAGTAACCTATGTAAGGATCTTTCCCCATAAGAGCTCTGGCAAGATCCTTAGCTTTAGAAACCCACACATTTATGTACCTATTTCTATCCCAGCCTGGATGGCCAGTCCCCTTTTGCTTTAGTTTATCAGCCTTTTGAATTTTATCTACAGGAATTATCCTAAATGAAATATCTTGATCTGGCAGTGATTTGGTATATCCTGGAAAAGGATTGCCGTTTGGGTCTACAGTTGCCAAGGAAAAGGTAATAAGACTTTTCCCAATAAGATTGGGATCCTGTGCCCTAATCCCTGATTGAAGTTGTTTAGAAGAACTAAAAACCTGATTTAGATTGTCAATCTCCTCCTGGAACTTCATTGGATCAACTTCGATGTCCCCAATAATATGAAACACGACTGGAATTGTAAGACTTCCTTCTATTGGATGATTATTCCCTAATGTAATGCTGGGCCAAGTCAGAAATATAAGAGATGTTAAGCAAGTGAATGTGTAAAGTAATCTTTTCATTTGTAGGGGCTAATAGTGTGTTAGTCAAAAAGAAACAATCCGTTGGATGATATTTAAGCCAAATTTGGAGATCAATTCCCATGAATTACTGGATGAATCTTGATCTGATATATTTACTCCTTTGATCCAAGATTCAATATTTCCTTTTTCTAACGTCATGGCTCTTATTAATCCTTTACTATTGGACAACCATCTGCGTGTGGCTGGATCTATCTATTCAGAATATGGTGTCCTCATTTCAATAATAACACCATTTACATATTTGAAGAACCAGCTTTTCTCACGTTTATCGTTTCCCGAGTATTCTTTTAACATAGAATCGCCAGCGGATTTGAATATTATTTTTCCTCCTTGTGTTGTATAATTTGAACCATCTAGAATTTTAGTCCTTTTGGATAAGCGAAAGATCCTAAGTTTTGGGTTGTTATTAATAATTTCAAAATTAGTAAATCCACCTTCATCAGACCCTACTTTGATTTGGACAAAATCAATTTCCAAGAATTTTTGTTCCCCAACAGTATAGATCTTCCTAATAAAACCATCATATTCTCCAGTCTCAGAGGACAATCTTCTTTCTAATTTCTTAAGCTGCTCTGCTTCATGAGAAGGTAGCTTAGCATTCATAGTATTTAACTCCTCATTTTCTGTGTAAAATTGAATTTCGGGGATAGACCCAAAATTAGAAATACCTCTTTCTTTTAATTCTGCGTCCTTCAGCCTCCAGCCATCATCATATTTGATTGCCTGTATTGAGATTGCAATTGTAGAGTTCTCATTGTAGGTAAGAGCCTCACCTACAGAGGTAATGAGCTTTCTAATACCGGTTATTTCTATAACTGCTTCATTTTTTTGCTCACTAGTATAACGTATTCCTGTTATCTTGTCGAATTCAATTAGACATACAGCTAATTCAGGATTAGAACTACTCCTTGTGGAGGGGAGTACATATTGCTTTCCCCTATTTGTTATTGGATGTAACATAGAAATACCTCTTGCTCGACTACCGATGTACCCTTTTTCAATTAAAGGTCTAAGTTGTCTACTATTTATGATTTCCAAACTGACTGGTGTTGTTTCAACAAACGGGAAAAGACTTGAATTCTCAATTTGACTTAATACATCCTCTCTTCCAAGCTCGCCTGAGTTACACGAAATAACAAAAAATGCTAAGCAAATATAATGGATTATTTGAATGAGGGGATTAAAATTACTTTGGATTTTTAGCATATTAAAATCTTTAATTAAATTATTTAAGGTGCTTTGCGAAAGGCCATAAATTGCTTCTTTATATGTATGGACTTAAGGTAGAAAGGTGCCGTTAAGTTAGTCAGTTTTTTGTGAATATTACATGATTAAAGTAATCATGGATAAATAATTTGCGATAACCCCTATCATTTATTTCACGGTTAAACACTATTTTTTTTAAGAGAAATATGAATACTTCCCCAAAACGGGACCACGAGTTAAGTTGAAAAAAAATGCTTAAACTAACTTGTGATGATGAAAAGAAGCAGAAGAAAATTCGGTTCAAAGTTCAAGGCTACCGTAGCGATTGAAGCTCTCAAAGAACGCTCCACTCTGAGTGAGTTGGCCAAGCGATTTGAAGTCCATCCTAATCAGATTTCCACCTGGAAGCGTGAGTTTCTCGCTGGTGCTGAGGGCGTGTTTGAGTCTGGTAAAAAGTCCTCCTCAGATGAAGCTGAGATAGATACCGTTCAGTTATATCGCCAAATTGGCGAACTGACCTTAGAAAATGACTTTTAAAAAAAAGCCTTCAAGAAAGCAGGTCTGTAAAACAAAGGACTGACCTGGTAGATCGGTCCAGTTGCTTGAGTCTTAGACGTCAATGTGAAGTACTTTGTATTCCTCGTAGTCGTCTGTATTACAAGCCTCTAGGAGAAGGTGAGGAGAATTTGGCCTTGATGAAATTGATGGACCAACTCTATTTAGAAGATCCTACACTAGGGGTGATTGGTATGCAGTACGAGTTGAGCGACAGAGGATTTCACTACAATGTCAAACGAATTAGGCGTTTGCTACGAAAGATGTGCCTAGAGGCCATTTATCCCAAACGAAACCTGAGTCGTCTAGGCTTGGCCAAGTACATTCATCCTTATCTGCTGCGACATTTAGAGGTAGAGAGAACCAATCAAGTATGGGCCATTGATATTACCTACATTCCTATGAAAGAGGGTTTTATGTATCTCACAGCGATCATTGATTTGTACAGTCGATACATTGTAGGTTGGCAATTGTCTAATTCACTTGAAAAGGAAACTCAAACTGAGTTACTTGAGCAGACCATCGCAACTCATGGTAAACCTGAGATCATCAACTCAGATCAAGGGAGCCAGTATACCTGTGAAAACTGGGTCGAGAAACTCAAGGAAGAAGGTATCAAGATTAGCATGGATGGTAAAGGAAGAGCGACTGACAATGCCTACATTGAAAGATGGTTTAGGACAATGAAGCACAAGCACATCTATCTCAAACCTGCAAAAGATGGTTGGGAAATGTACCAAGAAATTAATCGATTTGTCCACAAATATATCTGCTCCAGATAGGAATTCGTGCTTCCATAACCAGTAACTTAATCCTATAATGAAACGAAAACCCAAAATATTTCAACTGTCGTCCTCCTTAACCCAAATATCGCTGAACTCAGTTAATGTATTCCTCATCCGCACACCTGAGACTTTATGTCTAATAGATACTGGTTATCTTGGCAGCTTTCCTTTGATTGAGGCAGCTTTCCAAAGCTTAGGAATTAAACTTGAAGATATTCAACATATTATATTGACCCATATTCATCCTGATCATACAGGAGAACTAGAAAAAATCAAAAACCTTTCAGGAGCAACTACATGGATGCATGAACTTGATGCAAAGATTTTTAGGGAAGGAAAAGTATTTCGATCACCCATTAAGATTACACCTGGCCTGATCAACTTTATTATTTATCAAAGGAATATAAAGCGAGGACCCTATCAATTACCATTTACAGATATTGATGAGACCTTATCAGATGGAGATCAGTTTCCATTTCTAGGACCAAATCGGATTATCCATACTCCTGGCCATACAGAAGGACATATTTGTTTGTTATTGGAGGATGAAGATTGCTTGATAGCAGGGGATTTATGTGTCAACGTAATAGGTTTAACTCATGCTCCTATTCACGAGGATCTTGAACTGGCTACCGAAAGTATTCGAAAGGTTAGCAGATTCTCGTTTGGGAAAGCAGGGTTCGGACATGGTAGACCGCTTTTAAAGAATGGTTCTCAGCGATTAAGATCCGCCTTTAAGCTGGGAAAGGCCTAATCAAGATAAACCAGAACTTTTTCTATAAAAGGTAGGATAGGTTACGAGTTCATGTTTCATAGGATCATCTACTCGCCCTATGGTTACGCCCGTGAAACAAGTCATTAATGATCCTCTTTTAAGCAGGGAACTGTCACGAGGAGATATGATGATACCAATCGAGTCATCCCAAAAGTAATGCAGTTGTATATACCATTAGAAATTGAGAATATTCTAGAATATTCTGGAATTAAAAAGAAAGAATCTTATTTCGTTAAGAAATAGGATAATTTCCGAATCTGTTGAATCCAATTACTAAAGGAGTCTGAAGGGACCTTCAGATACAAATACTTAGTAAACTATTTTTAACCCCAATTTAATTGATTTTGAAAAACCTTCTATCACTTATAATTGTGATCATATTGAATGTGATCATGTCCTCCCCTCATGCTCTGGAAACTGTTCTCTCTCCCTCTCAGGTTATGTCTCCTATGACCGACGACCCACCTGCAACCTATGGAGTACGTCTATCCCAATTACTCTCGTAAATGCCTTCGAAACAGCAGTGTCGCGAAGACTCTTAACTCACTGAAAACAATCAGTATGATTGAGATGACAGCAACCGGAAGTGATGCTAGTGTGAAGCTCACCACTAAGTCTAATAAGTACCTAGTCTCGGAGATAAGTACTGAGCAACATACTGTACTTTCATCATGATATACTCCTTAGTGGCTAGGAGACAATTTTCAACTGATAGAAATATTGAATATGAAATCAATCGTTACATATCAACAGCTATATCCTAATCTTTTACTCCTTTTTTGGCTGATTTGCATGATCAATGTAAATGCCCAGCAACGGCTAAAGGAACCTGACCTTCCTTCCTTGGCCATATCTGGTGATTCACATTCTACCTGGAAATCATGGTCTGATGTAAATCCAGAGTGGTCAAGCGATAATTATTGCCCTTCAGAGGTTATAATTGGAAACAAACGAAGACAAATCCATACTTATGTTAGGACTGCTAAAATAATTAATGGTATTGAAACTAAGTATATCCATTTCAAGCCGTTTCCGAGAATAGGTAATTATTATGATGAACCCAGTAAGTCGGACGATTTTCCAGACCATATCAAAAATTCATTGTTCTTCTGGGGTGGCACCGCATTCGGATTACTTGAGCAAAAAAAAGGTTCATTGCACAGGTATGTTGGAGCGTTAACTTTCGATGCAAATGGCAATAGGCATTTTGCTGGCAAGTCGGTTTTCCTGGATAAGGGAAATAAATTTAGGATCTTGGTTCTCTATCAAGAACGGTACCGGGTCGTAGAGTTTACCTTACTAAACTCCACTAGAATGATCCCCAAGAATTATGATAATCCAGAGTATAACGACTTGAATAGTTCATTTTACTTCAACTTTAGCAAAGAACAATTACAAACCATTGTTGATGGAAAAATTCTTGATTATTCAATTACCTATTCTAGTGGAGAAACGGACCGATGGAGGTCTAGTATAGATATTACATCAAAAGCAGAAATACTCATGAAGGAAAAATTCTCTGTAACCCCACAAGAATTAATGAATTCTTTTCTTGAGGAAATATCTACTACATTTTGTGTCTATTTGAATAGGTTTAGGGATCGTATCACTGGTGAAGGTGGAGTATTCGAACTAAAAAATCAGAATGATTTTTATAGTGATGTTGAAATTTCACTAGCCAGGTCTCGAAGCTTACTTGCATCAATCAAGCAAGAATCATCTACCTCCAAGGATCGAGATTTGAAAACTCAACAAACAGTGGAAAAGTCCATAAGAACTACAGAAAAAGAAGAGGAAAATCATCAAAATCTGTATCCTAAGGCCACTAAAAAACTTGGCACATCTATTCCTATGATTGGAAATGCTGAAATATATTTTTTCCCTCTCGAAGTTTCCTGCCAATCCTGTCAAAGGTATTCTAATGAAATTGATAAGATCAATGACTTGTTAAAAGAGAAACTTATAGAATCTAAGCGGTGGAAAAATATTGTCTCAGAGGGGATTGATACCAAATATTTGGTAAAATCGACTCTAACTACCTTTGATTATGATAGATATGAAAGAAAAACGGATAATGGCAAAAATTACTATGTATATACCACTAAAATTATTCTACAGATTGAAATAAGTGATCAAAATAATAGCGTAATCATGCGACGAAAATATACACATGGTTATGATCCTATTACTTTAAAACAAAGGTCAAAAAGTGAGGCTCTTGAGTGGGGAATTGACCATCTTTCTATCAAACTCCAAGGCTTACCGACATCTATAGCACCTGTAGAGGGAAAAATTCTATTAACAAATCCTGAAACCAAATCATCTAAATCACTTAGAATTTCTTCCCAAGCGCTTAATCTCAATTTCAAATATTTGATTGGGGAGAGGCAGCATCTACGCCTAAATTCAGAAGGGAATTATCCGGTACTTACCCATGTTATTGGAGAGTGTACATTGAAAAATGTATCTACTGGAGGCATCGATGAGTGTAAAATAACAAAGGGGAAAAAGCAGATTTTCCAAAAACTGAAAGAAGGTTCTGACTTAATTTTAATTTCTTCAGAGTAATGAATGATCTTTATTTTTTATAAAAAAAAACAGAAACTCTTTTAGACTTATAAATCCATGATATACCTCAAAGCCTTTAGATTGATTAAAGAACATTACTTTCTTTAAAGTTAGATTTGGATTTTTTTTCTTTCTATAAATGTCTAAATACAATTGATTATCAGCGACTTAAATCTGATAATCATAATATAAAATCAGAATATTTCTCCTCTTCTTAAACCCAAATTAATTGCAAAATCATAACTCCAACAATTTCCAATAAATCGTATTATTTAATAGATTTACATTTAAATATACCAAATTAGAAACAACCAAACTACCATTATGATGACAAAGCCCAACTCCCTATTATTTCTCTACAAACTGATAACTAAGCTGTTTGTAATGTTTCTTCTATCTGTTTCGGTCTTGCTACTTCCTGCTTGTTCTAGTGGAAGTAAAAAGGAGGAGAAGCAAAAAGAAAAAACTGGTTTATTTCCCATTTATGCCAATGGTCTTCAAGGCTTAATGGATCGAAATGGTAAGGTAGTTTTAGAACCAAACTTCGAGAATATTGGGGAATTCCATGAAGGGGTTGCCCATTACTTTCAGAATGGGAAATACGGACTATTGAATAAGGATGGCCAAGCGATTACTGGACCTATATATGATTTAAGGCCAGGAAAACATTCTTCTGGATTAATCTCGGTCAAGCTCGGCAATAAATATGGATACATAAATGCTAAGGGCGAGACCAAAATCAATCCTCAGTATGATTATGCAAATGATTTCAATGATGGCTTTGCTCAAGTGAGAGTAAATAATAATGAGGGAATCATTGATCGAAATGGTCAATGGGTCATTCAACCAAATTACCAGAAATTAGGTGAAATTAAAGATGGCTTAATCGCAGCGCAGTTAGGTAACAACTTTGGTTTTTTAGACAAAGAGGGAAAATTGGTAATCAATCCTCAATACCAAAATGTAAGCAATTTCCGACAGGGATTAGCCTTAGTACAAACAGGCGGCAAATTTGGTTTGATTGACAAATCAGGAAAAATTGTAGTGAACCCTCAGTTTGATTATGTATCAAATGATTTTGAGGATGTAAACTGGATCCTTGTTGGTGTAGGAGGCATGGTAGGTGCAATAAATAAGCAGGGAGAATATATTGTTTCTCCTCAATACAAATTCATCAGAAAATTAGATGAGGGGTATTACATAGCGTCATCAAATGCAGGTACTAGCGTGCTTGATACCAATGGTGATATCATATTAAATCCTACACCTGGAAGGGAAATAAAATCTTACTTAGGTAACCAGAAGTTCATTGTAGATCTGGGAGGAAAACAAGGTATTGTTAATTCAGCGGATAAATACCTAGTTCAACCTACCTTGGATAAAATCTATAACTCCCAAAGTGGTTTATACAGAGCGAAGCAAAATGGGAAATTTGGTTATCTAAAGGAAAATGGAAGTTGGGCGGTTCAACCCCAGTTCGAAGACGCGCAGGACTTTCAGGAATCTAGGGCTTGGGTTAAAGTAGGATTCAAGTGGGGCTTAATTGATAAGGGGGGGCAATGGATAGTTAATCCACAATTTAACTCACCAAAACCATTTTTTGATGGACTGGCCCATGTAATCAAAGGAGATGGTACGAACGGATACCTTGACACACAAGGACAAGAAGTTGGTCAATTCTATCAAAGATACAAAATAGCACCTTCTTCTATTCAAGCCCTTATGGATCAATACTTTCCTAATTGGGAATATGGTCTGATAGAAGGAAATGAAACCTTCTTTATTGGCAATGATCGATTTGAACCGTACTGCATATCCTATGACTTCAATGGGGATGGAAATCAAGACTATGCTGTGAGAGTTAAGAATGGTGAGAATCCTAGAAACAGTATGATTGCTGCCTTCCTAAGTGTGGGAAAAGAAGATTATGATATCTTTTATTTTCCAGGATACGAATTATTAGAGGTAATCAAATCAGGTTATTTCCGTAATAAATTCTTTCCCAATGGTGGGATTGGTACTGGAATTTTTGAAGCAGGAGATGGATCTGAAGTATTCAAGTACATTAGAGGAAGTCTTAGAACAACTATTTTCTCAAGGGCAAGTTATGAACCTCTTTATAGACATCGAGCCAATGAGCAATCAAGCACAAACTTACCTCCTATTAATACGGAAATTCTTAGCTCTGGTGAATCCTTAATTTCTTGGGTAGATAAATTGAATGTAAGAGCTATACCACAAACTAGTGGAGAGGTCATTTATCAACTAAAGGGTGGGGAAAAAGCTAGGTATTTAGGTGAAAAAACTACTGAGAAAATCAACATTAGATTAAGAGGACAAGAGTTTTACGAACCTTGGCTAAAAATTCAATTAGATAATGGTAAAGAAGGTTGGGTATTTGCAGGCGCTGTAAGAATAGCCCCATAAAAACCTAATCACTCAAACCCCAGATATTCATTTAGTAAGAGATGTCCTGAGAGCAGCAAGAATTACTTTCGCTATGGAACATATAACAAAAGATCTCGCTCTTGCCTCTTTTACGCATTTAAGCCTTAAACATGAAAAATTTATTTTTTCTCATTATATCTTGTGTAATACTTACTAGTTGTAGTTCGCGCCAAAAGGAGCTATCACCATTTGAAGGTTCTTGGATCGGAATGGGTAATCACCTACATATAGAGAAGGTTGACACTGGCTACAGTATTATTTTCTTAGACAATGACAAACAAGATTCCACTATATATACAGGTGAAATAAAAGGTCAACATTTATTCTATCGAGATCAATTTAGTCTAGGGAAAATCATAAAAATCTTCAAGCCCAAGAGGATGGAAGAATATGTTACCTCAAGACATAAATGGACCTTTGAGGATTCATCTGAAGTTAGACTCATCATTGATGGTACAGGAGAATACTATTTGGACTTTTCAAGAGAAGAAGCTCGAAAAACTCTTCCTGTAGAAGGGATTTGGAGACCCTTGGACTGGAATTATGGAGTTGCAAAACCTGAAATTCAAATTTCTTCTAACGAAAAAGGAATTGAGGTTATTTTCAAAAATCCAGATGATGGAAACATCTACGTTTTTGGTGATGATACAATATTTACAGAACACAATAAATTTGATCCTGAATTATTTTCCGTTGGACTACTTGGTCCAGACCACATTGGATATGCTTCATACAATGAAAAAACAGGAAACATCAACCTAGAGAATACTTATTATAAAAAGATATCTAATAAGGGGGAAAGTAACAGTTACTATTGGAAAAACAGGACTGACTTCGTTTCCATGGTTCCTAACGGCCCATATTTCTTAGTAGAATATGGTGGTTTCAAGGATTACGTTTTCACGGTTCTCATGGAAAAGCGATCAGATGGATTTTATCGTATTCCTGTCAAAGAGTCCGACCAAGCAAGTATCATAAAATTGGATGAATTTAGCTTACTGCTTCCGGGTTCGGATGAACCATTAATTAAGCCCGGTTCAAATTCAAAACAAAAATCAAGGGTAACCATCAATAATTTACCCCTCCTTAATCAGCCAAAAAGATCAAGAAAAAGAGGTGTCATTAATGACCCAGATGGGTACACCAATCTTAGGTCGGGGCCTGGTTCATCTTTTCCTATTAAGACAAAAGTCTACGAAGGGACAACATTTGAAGTTATACCTACGCAAAAAGACTGGTGGGAAATACGACTCGCTAATGGAACTAATGGATTTATGCACAAGAGCCGCGTTAAGCTAATAGGTACTTAACCTTCCTAGCCGAGGCAAAAAAATAAAGCCTAGCTATAATTCATAAACATGAACCTGTTAATAATAACAGAATCAAATTCATGCTCGCCTAGAAAACTAACTTTTTGAACAACCTAAACTCTTATGAAACATTTCAGCTTTTTCTTCTTAATCGCAGTATTAAGTATTCCATCATTTGGTAATGTATGGAGAATCAACAACAACGATGCTTCTGCTGATTATTCCACTATTCAAAGTGCAGTAGATGATATATTTGTCGTTCTAGAGGGTGATACTTTGATGATAGAAGGATCTCCATTACCCTATGGCAGCGCGACATTAAATAGACGGTTTGTCATAATTGGTCCTGGCTATTTGCAAACAGAAAATCCACAAACCCCAGTCAATAATGCAAGTGCAGTTATTTCAGGCTCTCTTGAGGTGACGGCAGCAGGGTGCAAAATTACTGGTCTTGAATTTTTTAGAAATAGTAGTACTGGTATTAGGATTGCAGCAAATAATGTAATCATCACCAAATGCTATTTTCGATCTGGGGCAATTACTTTTTTCAATTCAGATGGATGTATTATCAGACAATGTATTTTAGCCGTTGTAAGAAGGTGGAACAGCAGTTACATCAGCACCAATATTCAACTTTCAAATTGTATTGCTCCTGAGTCATTGAATTCTGAGAATCTTCAATTTTCATATTTTGAGAATAATATTTTAGAGGGAAATAGCGTCGAAGTCGAAGCTACCTATTTTAGAAATAATATTGTCTATTCTTTGAATACAAACCCATCTAGCTTTAACATTATATCGGCAAACCTCGAAAATAATTTATTTGCAGGCAATCAAATAGATCCTAATACCTATCCTTCTAACGTTGCATCGGTGGATATTTCACAACTTTTCGTTCAAAATGGATCTACCGATGGGCTTTACGAACTGGCTCCAAACTCTATCGCTAGAGGAGCAGGTTTTGGAGGCACAGATTGTGGTGTATTTGGAGGGCAATTTCCTTATGTCTTATCAGGTTTAGGTACTGTTCCGGTCATTTATGATTTCCGAACTGAGGGAATTGGCAATTCGCAAACAGGCCTCCCAGTGCATATAAAAGCTAAATCCTACTAATTATGTATAGATTATTCCTCATTATTGGATTGATTTTCGTTGGGAGCCTTGGGAAGTCACAGACTATAGATCGATTTGAATATTTCTTTGATAATGATCCTGGTTATGGGCAAGGAGGAAGTTTAAGTGTAACCTTACCATCTAACCAGCCAGAGGAATCGTATGTGATTCCAACCTCTGGCTTGACGCCCGGCTTTCATGTTCTTTATCTTAGGGCATACAATCCAGATAGCCAAAGATGGTCTCATACCTTGAGTAGGGCTGTTTACCTATTCCCAAGTCAAACCGATAAGCATCTGACAAATCTAGAGTATTTTGTTGATGTAGATCCTGGATTTGGTCTTGGAACCTCTATTCCTATAGATTCTGTAGATTCTTCGATTGATATAAATTACTTGGTCAATCTCAGTTCAATCGAACCAGGGGCTCATGAACTATTTATCCGCAGTAAAAATGAAAGGGGTGAATGGTCATTTATTAACAAACAGGCATTTTGTGTTGCCCCCGGTGGTAGTTTGGATAGCTTAATTAGGATAGAATATCGCTATACACACACATCTGGTATTTCGCAGATCTTCAATTATACTCTTCCCAATCCCTTTCCATCTATAGAATTGGACTTTGTAGCTGATACATCGTTTTTGAAAAGCTCGGGTCCATATACGATTTGTGCCCAAGTGTATACACAGCAAGGTAAATATAGTACCAAAGGCTGTTCTGATTTCAATTTTCTAGGAGGTCCAAACTCTATTAGTCATTCAGAAAAGTGGGTATTCACTCTCTACCCTAACCCAAGTAATGGGATAGTTAAAATAAGCCTACATGAAAAACCGAAAATCAATGTCACAGCAAGTGTGATCGCGCCCCAAGGAGGGGAAGTAAAAAAATTCATTTTACAAGATCAGTCAAATGAAGTTGATTTATCTGGTTTGTCTAGAGGACTATATCTCATTGTTCTACAAGATGGTGCAAAGGTTTTTTCCAAGCCTTTGTTGATCAGGTAAAGGAAAATAAAATTTAAGAGCCTTGATTTTTTTGAATCAACATAATTAAGTGAAATACACAATTATTTAACCCTGTAACTATGAGTAAGAAAGTAATTTTTGGAATTATTGGAGCTGTTTTAGGTGTTCCGCTAAGCTACTATTTTCAACCTGAAATGGTGAAAGCTAAAACGGGCGGCATAGGCGGTTACCTGCAGCAAATTGATAAAGTCGCAGAGAATTCAGAGTTACTCACCAATGTGATTATCAGTGTAGTCATTTTCACATTAGTAGGAGTCCTCGTTGGCTATTTTATCGATAAAAATGCTGAAAAAGATAAAGCATAAAGGCTTTTTAGGAGCATTGTCAGGACTTTTAGTTTTATGGCTTGTCGTCCAGATTAATCATGAAAAACTTAGTCCTGATCAAATTCAATCCGAGCAAATACAGAATTATGATTTGATTCTTGTAAGAGGGATATCTTGGCAAAGTCAAATATTGAGACTCAACAAGATATTTGGTGAAAGCTATTCACATGTAGGTATCCTTGTAAAAGAAGATTCTGGGGTATATGTTCTTCATGCCACCCCAGACGGTCAACCTCATAATGGTATTCGCTTTGATTCCTTAGAGAAATTTCTAAACCTCAGTGTTGTAACCTCAATTGCAATGCTGAGGCTAAATGGATCATCTCTGAATTCTACTGAAACAATAGCAAAAAGAGTAGCGTGGTATAGGGAACAATCCATCCCCTTTGACTACAAATTTAATACTTCAGATTCATCAGAACTTTACTGTTCAGAATTGGTTTTAAGAATTTTTGAAGGGCTGGTTAATGTAAGGCTTGACGAACCGGTACATCCAAATCGCTTTCTTAGGATGAAAGCATTTAGAAAATTATCCGCAATTAGTTCTGAATAATTGAGGAGAGCTATTTTCCAATGGATGGTACAAGAAAAAGTGGGAGGTACAAAACCTAATTCTGGATCTGCAAGACCTTCAGATCTATTTTAAAAGACATTCTAATGAGATTTTTATTTCAATTCATCCTATCTATTGTCTTCCTCACCTTAGGGTGTCGCTCTACGCCCCCCCCACCTAATAACTCTACACCTGTTGAAAAGAATTACTCTCCTCCACATTATAGTTGGGATGGTAAAGGTTACAAACCAGTTGAAATCCCAGTAGTATTTCATATAGTTGGTGCTGATAGTGCCTCTATCGCTAAACATATATTTGATCAATTAGACGAGTTAAACAAGCAATTTAACCAGCAAGAAAATGAAATTCCTAGTGGCTACGAACAAGTGGCTGCGAATGCGAGAGTCACCTTCGACTGTGCGGGTATAACATTTACCCAATCCAATAAAAAATGGAGTTTTAAACATTCAGGGATTATTTACACTCTTGATGCGATTAAATCATCTTCAAAGGGTGGAATTGACCCATGGAATCCTTCTCAATACTTGAATGTCTGGATTTGTTCATTTGAAAAAGCCTTTGGAGAAAAAGACGACCCTGCAGGTTTTGCTTATCTCCCAAGAGATATACAATATTTTCGTGAGGTAGCGAAGGAATTAGATGGCATTGTGATACATGAAGATGTCTTTGGCAAAAATAAGTATCAGGAAAACCGCAAGACGCTGGTTCACGAAGTAGGGCATTGGTTTGATCTTATGCATCCATGGGGACACAAATATCCAGGAAAGTTAAAAACATATACGGACGACGGGTTTGTTGACACCTCTACACAATCTGGCTATTCGCAGGAAACTCTTAACGATACAGTTTGCAACCTCAGAGAGCAAAATCACATGGACTATCTCTCTACCCCTTGTCAAAATATTTTTACAACCCAACAGGTTCAAGCTATTCGAGCCCAACTAGCTCCTGGAGGATATAGGCATTCATTTGCTCCTAAGGTAGGTTTTGAAGGTTTTCCATTACTGCAGTCATTTAGACTTAAATATTCTGGTGTGAACTCCATAGCTATCGCTATCACGGATCAAGGAGCATACCAATTTGATTGGAAAATGACCGCCAGGCTTACTTATCTTCATGAGTTACTTGAGTACGATCTACGAATTATTCCAATCCCACGTACCAAACGACGAAATAGTAACATATATGATGGCTTTCTCATTTATACAGAAGAACTAGGCCCTGAACTCATAACCTCCAGATGGTCAGCAAATCGCTCGGACTTTGGACACATCTTAAGTAATCTTGTTGCCGGTAATCACTTGACTTATCAAAACTCCAAAATGAATTATGATTTCTACCAAATAACTAGCCAAGATGAGCTATTCAATCCTCGATATACGAGGGTAGATACAACAGGATCTAGTCAAATCTCAGGTGAGTTGGGGATTGATTATAGTTGTATTAGTAGAATTGACTATTTATTAACAGGCTTTAATAACATTGACCTCTATATCAGGCCCATTAATTCAACTCTTCAATTTGTTAACCAAGGTCCTTACTATTTAGGTGTAGAATTATGGACGAAAGAATTTGGACGTGAAATATTGATATCTAATAGGCTTGGAATCCAGGATAGATTAAAAATCTATGATTCAATCACACACCAATGAACCAAGAGGGAAACCGCCCGGTTAATAAAGATTGGCAAGAAATAGCTTTTGGAAACATCGTATCAATGGTGGAATTTAAGAGTGGAGATCGCCTGGGTATATGAGGCGGATGGCCTATCATATATGAAGGAGTAAAAAATGGTAAATGTGTCAATGTTCGGCCCTCTACCAATACTGGAGATACCTATAACCACAATGGGAATCCCAATTTCCCTTCCACCAGAAGAGCCGATATCATCGTTTTTAAAATACTTTCGGGAGAATCAGCTTGTACTTCATCCTATCTAAATTTGTATGAGTATCAAGGATGGCCAGATGAATATCGTAACCGTGTTCCGTTAAATCAGCCCTACGGTATTGTTGAAGCATTAGGCTGTTGGTAATCAATTATTCTAACTGAAATCAAACTTCATCTGAAATACTAGGTGTAAATCCTATTTTATTAGGTAAAATCAAAGTCAATAACTTTGTAGAAAAAAAGCTTCCATAACTGTATGTGCTAAAGACTCCAAAGTGGAAACTATACCCTTGCATAATTTCACAAGTAAGGATGTTAAAGTGATTCAATTTTTTTATCTGATTTGGGCTCTTTCTTTTTATTTTTAGGAAATTGAGTACTTTGGATATCTAAAATTTACATTGCCATTTGTATGTCTGATTGGTTTCACAAAATTCCCCCTGAAAGTGCTTCTGTTTATATTGATAAAGCCCTTAGTATCCTAAAAAAACAAGGAATTTCACAGTCAGAAGTTGAATATAAAATCGATTTTACAAATCTTTCTAAAGCTAGAAATTTCCTTAAATACCGTAACCTCAAATCTGATCTAATCGGGGGGCAGAGCCTTGGTAATATTTTGAATAAAATTTTTGATGCCTATCCTCTGGAATTGAATGAACAGACGAATACTGTACAATTAAACCCCAATGGAAAACTTAATGGTCAAAATGGAATAGAAAAAACTAAGGATATCACACACTATGTTTATTACTATTACACAGATTCAGTTAAACGGATCAATAAGGGGATTATACTATTCAAATCAAGAGGTGAGGTTGAGCTGAGGGTTTTTTCCCCAGTAAATATCACACAAAGTGTCTCTTGGTATGGAACCTTTAGGTTCGGTGGGATGTATCTTTTTATAGAGGTTCAGACAGGAGACACCAATCAATTTAAATCTATGCATTCCTACTTCTCTGGAATACCAAGAATCTGGCAAAATTATTATGTCGGTATTTACAATGGTATCAGAGCTGATGGAACTTTGTTAGTAGGAAAAAGCCTGTTGCAAAAAGTTGAATCTAGAGAAGCGGCCTATGAGGCACTTGGGCAGGAGACTGATCCAATAATTACTAACTTTTTGGAAGGTGAAATACTCTCTGTAAAAACTAAGGTCATTCAGGATCTTTCTTCACTTTGACCTACTTCGTAAAAACCGCAAGTGTTTGGTTCTCTTTTCCAGAACATTAAAAATCTTTCTAACCATCAATAAATTTGTAAGGTCAAATACTAAATACCTTTAATTCTCCTTTTCTTCCCTGAAGCACAGCCTGTCTGTTTCACTCCCAGGCAGAGCTTCAGGGTAAATTTATAGGTGTGTGTATCTTCCTTGTCGTACCTCCTCGTCAGACACCCACTGGTAATGATGCCTAATGGCAAGTCAACACCCCCCTTCGGAAGCAAGCTATTGACCTTCCCTCCAGCCCGCTCGCTAACCTCCCGATACACCTGACATCTGAACTTCCCCCGATACAAAAACACACCCAAACTAGCAGGTGTCGGAACTGAGGCAAGGGTCCTGCGAAACGAAGTGAAGCAGGACTTGTATACCCTTGCCTCAGTTCCGACACCTGCTGATCATATTGGTGAGTTTTATACTCGGGCTACGTTCTTTGTCAGGCGCATCGGGAGTGCGCGAGGCTGGCCTCCGGGCCGGCCTATTTCCTCTTTTCTGTTTTTTTAATTGGGCAGAAGCTATGTATGGCTATCATTTCTTCAAGACCCTATCTCCCTTGATTAATTTCGAACGATTTCCATTCATATCCTCGACCACTATCCCATACTGGTAGGTATGCTTGGGTTGAACTTCCTTATCTAAAAAGGTTGTTTCGTCCACCGCAAGCCGTTTATAGGTGATGAAACTACCATGATCTTCTTTTTTTAAGAGGATGTAGTAAGATGCACCATTATCCATATTTGACCAAGATAGGAGAATTCCATCTTTTTCATCTTTATTTACTAGCCTGGAAACCGTTGGAACGGTTTTTTTATCAATCATGCTAAGTTCAAGATCAGCAGGACAATACGATAAATTGCCATCATCATCAGTGGTAACTAGGGTGTACAAATAATCTCTTGAAACTACTGCAGATACATCGGTAAATGGTATACTCCTTCTTTCCTTGAAAGGACCCGAGTATTTTTTAAGGGTATCTATTTGTTGACTTTCTAGGTCTTGCCTGATAAGGGATACTGATGCTACATCCAGGTCAAAGGGCGGATAGAATTGAAGATTTATCCCATTTTCTTCCACCCTATACTCATTGAATATAGCAGGTGAGGGTGCCAACGTATCAGGTAACTTGATATGAAGAATCCTCGAAAGGTTAGAATGGTTATTATGTATATCTACCGCCACTAACCTGAAAAATATATCTTCTGTCAAAGAATTAAGCTCTACTGAATGATGGAAATAGATAGAATCAAATACTGTATCAGATAATTGGGTAAAAACATGGTTGCTATCATTTGCCATAAAAATTCTATATCCTTTTAGATCTGGTTCCTCATTCGGAATCCAGTGTACCTCAAGGTTCCCCAGTGAATCACTCACTCCAGATATAAATACTGGAGGCGTAGGAGGCGTGCTGTCAATAGGAGCTGCAAACACAGGTAAAGTCATAGAAGAATTTCCCAAGGAGTCGGCTGTCAATACAATGAAATAAGAACCATGGGAACTCACCTCGTTTATTTCTAATGACCTTTGATTGGCAGATAAAGGCTGTGGAGTAATTAGTTTAAATTCATTAGCTTTTTGACCTTCTTTTCCCAATAGTACAGAGAAGTTCAACCCTTTTTCCATGGGATGAGGATATTTCCAGCGAACAATAGTTTGAGAGTTATTGGGAAACTCCACAACAATACCTAAGGCTGGAGCCGGAGGAGTTTGGTCAATCAATTCAACCTCGACCGTTTTAGAATACTGAGTCAATTCTCCAAAGCAGTTGATAGCCTGAATTCGATACCAATACCTTTTGTTATACGACAAGGATGCATCATCATAGGAATTTGATAAGGTGGTGTCAGCGCCTTCAAAGTCCATAAATGGAGCCTCATTGATCTTTGTAAAAGGCCCTTCTGGATAATTTGACCTTTCAATATTGAAGGCAATAAAAGTTGAATCCTGGTCTTTTTTCCAATGGAGTTGAATAGCTTTTTCACCAACACTTACAGAATCAATTTGTGGACCAGATACCACATCTTGAATCTTGCCTTCAACTTTATAATATACAGTATCAAGATCTGGACGGCTTGGATGGTAAATTCTATAAACATAGGATTGAGACAAATCAACAGATAAATCTGTCAATCCATACCCTAGTTTTTCCGCCACTTCCCAGGAGTAATTTGATAGAAGAGTTAAAATGGTCCATTTCAATTGAGACTCTTCATCGGAATTACCCTTTTTTTGCAAATATAACAGTCCATATGCTGAAGCCAGATAGGAAGTATCTTTCTTTTTAACCTTGGGCCAATTCTCCCGAGCCATTAATTTTTGAATCCCTAACTGCTTAAATTCAAGTTGGTGATTAGATAGCAGAGGATCAGCATCTGCTCTTTCTAGCATCAATCCAGATTTACTTATAGCCTCAGCTAGATCAGGGCTTTTGACACCAAAACGGAGTTTGATCCCATCTTGACGTTTGACTCCAATCAAGTATAAAGGTGATTGTTGTGAAATGATGTCAAGCTTTGTTTCCTGTCCTAGTACAAATGTCAAAATTAAAAAGACAGTTATAATTGAAATATGTAATTTTTTCATTGTTTTTTAATTTAGGGAGGAAAGGAATTTTCCTTTCCTCCATCAGGTTGATAATGGTTAAACGCCACACATTTTGCCAACTCGGACTTTAAACCCGATAGTTTTGGAGAATAGAAATAAAGTAACCTTTACCTTAGCCTTACCTTCAAATCCAATGGGATCAGGGGCATTTCCTATTAACATAGCTCCAGCCTTTAGATCCACTATTTTATGCTTGCCAACTGCGGGTAGATCAACATAAAATCCCCCCCTAAGGCCTGCATAAGCTTGCCCGGCTCCTTGCCATCCATTGATGCCTTTACATTGAGATGAGTTGACAACTTTTATATCACCACCAACAATACCTGCTAATTCCGCTTTTATAACCTTGACGTCAACACCCATCTTGGATTCAAATGCTAGCCCAAAAGCGAATCCATTACCTTCCTTGAAGGTAACCTGATCGTATGAATCCCGATTTTTTGGAACCGTACTATTTTCGAAGGTTACACGTCCCTTTCCAGATCCAATCTTGGGGCTTGAAAACAATTCACCCAAGAATCCGGCTGGTTGAGGGAGATAATCAGGAATATCATGTCCTAACATCAGGTAGGATTCCATTGATATTTTGAAGGGATGCTTTACCCTTATTCCTCCTCTATTGTGATAATTACCTGCATGAAAATACCACTTAATCGGACTGGCATGGAAGGCTGCATTTATCATGAGTTTATTAGGTCCAGAGCCTTCAATATTCTTCGCATCAAAGAAAAGATCTATAATTCCATCTAGCCTTGGATTGTTTCCTGTTCGTTGATAAACCACAAGTGCACTTCCCCAGAGCGTCTTACTAGATTTTCCTGAAGCAGGGTTGCTCATAACCGCCAAGTCACCCTGGACAATAATTTTATTTAGACCTCCGCTTCTATTGAATTCAGCACCTATTTGACCTTTGATGTTCAAAAGTTCTTTAGTTGGGTAGCTACCTGTAACCGCAGCAACATTAAACCCAAAACCTGTGTTAAAGTCGGGTATATACTTTGTGCCAGAAGATTCTGGACTTTCACGTTTTCCAGAGCTTCTATATGTTTTTTCAGGCTTGGGAAGGCTAGTAGGATTAACTCGCATATGGTGGTATGCTCCACCGCCAAATCCGTAAATGGCATAACCCTTTGCAATTGGAATACCATATGGAATACTAACCATTCCATCGACAAACCAATAAGAAAAGTAATCAGAAGTATTATACCGTGCTATCTTATTTTTTCTAACTACCCCAAATTCTACATTTGTTTGGAGCCCTAAGTTTAAAGGAAGTGATACTTGAAGATTTCCCTTTGCACCTTCTTGATGTCCATTTTTATAGAATTCCAAGCTTCCCTTTAGGCCAAATTCACTTATGGTAGCATCAATCCAAATACCATCGAAGCTTATTCCCTTTAACTTGAATTTTTCTCGCTTATTGGACCCAAGTAGGTTTAATTCGCTGTTCAGGCTAATTTTTGTTTTGGCACTTATGGCAGTATTTCCTCCTGTCAAGCTGATGAGCGGTTCTATTTCTAGTCGAACTTCCTGTTCACTATGACGGAGATTGATTGAATGGATGGTGAGAGGGAATCCAGATAGAAATTTCTGTGGTGATGCTTTGGATAAATGTGCCTTGGTAAATCCTTGATCAGTGCTGTAAGTAAGATGACCATGAAGTCCCGTCAATTGCAAAGATGGGATAAAGTTACTCGCCAATTTTACAGCCTCACTTAGGTTCTTATCCGAAATGGTCAAAGATCCCTGAAGATTCAATTCGGCATAATCAGTTCTGGTCTGCTGACCCTCCTGAGCGCCTATTTTGATGTCGAAATAGGATGTGGGATCTACAGATAATTTCGCCGCCATGAGATCAATAGATATTTCATCTCTAGGTTTAATTCTACTGGTAAACCCTAGTTTTCTATTGTTATTACTTAGTAAAGCTGTAAAGTCTAAGGCATCACCATCCTTTGAGATTGGTAAGTCTACTCTTCCATCCAGTTTTCCATGAATAAATTTATTCTGAAGAATTGAAATTTCGAATAGATCTATGGATACACCCCATCCGTGAAAGTTTCCCTTATCTAGGGGAACAAGATTTTGAACTTTAAAATCAGCTGTGAATCCTGATTTATCAATGATCATATTGTAAACTCCTGCCTTGGCATTGGATCCCATCATGAAATCTGATGGTGCCTGCATCTGTAGTGTTTTCAAATAAAAGCCTTTCCACGTCTTGGCCTGATCTGGGTCTTCCATATCGATAGAAGTCTCATAAATATCAGGTAGTGTTAAATTCTCTGGATTTTCAAGGTCAGATAAGTCAAGAGTAGCTTCTTGTGCTGTAAATGTAAATCCTGGAGCACCGGGTATCTGGAATGGATCCATATTTAGGTCTAGCATCCAATTATTTCCCCTACATTGCTGCCCTCGGATATTCACTTTAACTTGACCTTGAGTAGGCTTTCCATTCTGATCAGCTGGGACCATGACTTTGCGATCAAATATCACTTGTCCATTGATCTGTAAACATTTGTAGCCATCACAATCCCACTCTAACTTTGTAATCTCCTTTTCATTTGAAGCCTTATCAGCTCCCAACATTTCAAGGTAAAGCTTCCAGTTTCTATCCATCATGTAGAAGCTTTTCTTCAAGTAAAGAGTAGCCACATCTTCAAGGCCATAAGGATGGAAACAAACATCATCAGCTCCAAATCCAGGGGTATAGACGTTCCAGCTAGCTTTAAAATCAATTTCTGCAGCCGCATTTAGCTTTGCCCCTGATGGTGTAAAGGTCATATTGATAATTCCTATCAGGAATTTGTGTCCCTCAATGGTTTTATCTAGCCCTATTGGCAAGGTGATTTCTTGGCTACGAGCCAAATCACTTACTGCTCGTCCTTCCTCTAGAATTTCATTCAATTTTCCCTTGTCCCCGAGTACAGGTGCAAGGATATTCCCTACAGGGCCAGCGACTTCCTCCAGGGTAAGGGGGAGTCTTTCCTCTACACCAGTGGCCTGTCCTTCGAATACCACCAAATCTGTATTGACTCTAATTTTGTCAAATTTCACCCTCAACTTAGAATGATTAAGCCAGGGAATCAGAATCAATCCTTTTCCACTATATTGACCCCCTTTCGAGTTTAATTCTTTTATCTCCAAGGAGAATTTACCAATCTGAACCAGATCACCCACCTTCAAATCCGATATGGGTTCCTGATTTTCAACAGCTCCGGCTGAACAAGTACCTTGGCATGGATCTGTTGGTTCCTCCTGCTCGATCACAAATGTGCTGGCAGGACCGGTCAAATAAGGAACTGAATTACCGTCACTTGGATCAGATAGATAAACAATCCTCCAATAATAAGTTCCAGGCTCACTTACTTGAATGGTGTGCTTCCTCTCTCCATACATCTCTTCAAGAATGTCTTCTTCAGACATATTTGGCCACTTATAGGAGGAGCCGCCTAATTCAAAGCTATGTTTGGCTATGATTTTTGTGAATTCGGCATTATCTGATACCTGTAGCTGTCCTTTTTCCCATGCTGCAGCTGTTTCTTGGCGATTGAGAATCTGGTTGCCTTGCATTCTATGGTTTCGCAAATAAGTTGGAAAAATCTTTTTGGGATGGTTTCCACCCTTCCATGACAGGTCTATATCACCAGGCTCAACCACATCACCTTTTTCTGGCATCAATGGGATTGGTTTTGTCATTCCTATGGTGACTTCTTTGTTAGGAAGATTTACAGGAATTTGTACTTGGCCTACTCTCATCTGGGCATTTACTCTCCATCTATAGGTTTTACCTCGATAATAAATGAGCCCCTTGGCGATTCTATCTTCCTTTACGGCCAGTGGGAGGACTTGGGCTTCTGCCTCCGTCGCAGGAGGAAGGCCATTTTGTTGGAGCAACCTGTTCAAGTACCCTAGTGGCCCTCCATTAGGCCATTGATTTTCTTCATCACGAACATATGGAGGTAAATCGTCCCCTTCAACCGTGAGCTTAAATACAAATCCTCTATATGATTCGCAGTAGGGGCCAAATTGAACCATATGAGGAATATGTCCTCCTTTTTGAATATCGATTCCAGAGAATGGTAGTGTATCACCTGCTAATGGATATTCCTCGTTTAAAAGAATATGGGTTTGATTTCCATTGCAACCCCCATAGGTGAACTCTACAATATTACTCTTGCCATCCAGTCTGTATTGCGTTGTTCCTGTGGGATCATTAGCAGTCACGCGAATAGCATATGAGTTCCCTGGAATTAGAATGGGGTCATTGAATGAATACATATAAGTAGTTACTGAAATATCATCCCGTTCAAAAAACCGTGGTATTCCTTGAGTTTCAAATGCTTGGTTTACATTGATATTTCCAATTTCTGATAAATCAATGATTTCTAATTTATAGGTTCTATCTAAGCTTAGAGATGCATCAGTCCAGGAAAAGGGAATCAACTGGATATTATCCGAGGGAATCTTTTCCCCATTCTGTGGGCTGATAATTACTGGGGGATCCAGGTATGAGATTGTTATATCCTGACTACAACCAAAAGGCTCAGAATCTGAAAGTGGAACCCCCGTATAAAAATCATGTGCTCGAACACATATTTGATAGGTTCCTTCCGGAATAGAACGGTTCAACATAACTTGTTGGATCATACTTTCCGTGCGTGAGTTCATTTGAATATTCCCTAGGTCAACCCCTGGATATAATTGGCTTAGCTCTACTGGAGAATATGACTTAGATTCTCCAGGAGAAAGACGTATGGGAGTTACGGGTTTATTCGACTCGTCAAAGATTATCTGCGTGCCATTATCTGACTTAAAAATGCCATACAGAGTGAGGTTGACCTCTTGGGTACCCGAGTTGAATAGTGTCAATAGATCTTGGTTCTCATATTGTAGGTAATCATCAATATTAAGTGAAAAAGGAGGACTTGGTAGGATTGAAACCACGACTGGATACGTCTGTGCCTTTCCCAAGTTTACCAACACAAAACATAGGCAAAACCATACTAGAGAACATCGATAAAATGCTCGTTTCATAAGTTTTCGTTTGTTAATGTTAAAAATTGAATCTCAAGAAGAGATTTGAACGGGATTCATTGTTTAATCCACTTAATCCTGAATTAAGATGGGATTGATGATTGAATGAAAGACTTGAATGTTTCGAAATTCTTAGGTTAAGATTGACTCTAAGGATAACACTTCCTTCTTGCCAAGAAGAAGTATCCTTATATTTTACATACTGGAAATTTGATTGAAGGCTAAGTTTTCCTTCCAAAAATTCTAGGTTGTTGTTTAGACTTACACCAATCCTATCTCTACTTTCAGTTTGTTGATTTTCTTTATTGAGTTGGAGACTAAGTTCAGGAGACCATTTTCCTACCTCAGGCCCATATCGCAAGTTGAAGCCTCGGATTCCAAATAGAGAGTTGACTTTACTCAGGTCCTTTAATTGTTGATCTATATACTGAAACTGTATGGCTTGCCTAGTAGATCCAGAAACCCAATTCCAATTCATACTTACTTGTCCTCCTTGAGTCAGTTGAGTAAGTTTCAAACTGTCAGACAGGAAGGTAAGACCAGGATTAAGATCAAGTACAAAATTCCTGTAATTGGCATTTAAAGAGAATTCCGGACTCCCCTCCTTCTCCCCTTTTAATAATAAAAATAAGCTGGCTGCATGGATATCCCTCTCTGTAGTAAATGCACGGGTATTTTTGATATTATTGGTTTGATAACCTTTCTCACCAGATAAGCCTAAAGACCATATTCTAGATGGTAAATCTCCTTTCGAATTCCTTTTGTGGTGATTTCCTGTCGAATAACTTGCTGATACTGTGTAAGTAAACCTATCATCCTGAATATAAAAAAGACCCATTGATTCATAGTTTGGATCCACCCAAATAGACCTTGCCCTTAGTCGAAATTTTCCCAAGTTCAATTCCATACGTCCTTTCGCAGCGATATTTAACCTGGTTGAAATATTGACTGGAAATAAGGAGTCAATTCGGTTTACCAATGGTACACTATCTAATGGAATTCCGTTAAGTCCTGTATTTCTCGTAAAAAGACTTGGACTCAACTGACCCTGTAATGAAAATTTCTTTATCTTTATGCGAAAGCCTACTTCAGGGATGATATTAGCAGAAGGCGGACTCCCTTCCAATTTCTCCAGGTTTATATTACTCGTATCATCCTGAGCAAAGAGCATATTGGCAAAAAGATGACTTCCCATTTCCTTCCCAATTCGGAGCCTCCCTGATAGAAATTTAGCTCCTATTTGTGGATGGATTAACTGCTTGATTGAAAAGCTGTCCTGATCCAGATTCGGAAAGGTAAGTCTCCCTTTAAATACCTTAAACCCAATATTGTTCCCATCAAATTGACCACCTACTCCATGAATGGTTCGATTTTGTAAGGCAAATGATTCCTGAGAAAGATCAATGTTGTTTTGTCCTACATGAAAAGTCCATGATTTAATCCTTGGAGTAAGGCCAAATTGACGTATTGGAATGGAAAATCCTGACTGTCCTTCTCTATAGGTGAAATTTATTGGGATTTGAAGCTTGTTACAAATTTCGATGTTTACCTGACCAGACCCAATCCAGCTTAGATTTCCCTCCTCAAACCTTCTATTTCTTTGGTAAATTGAGCCTCCAAAGAATTGTCCAGAAAAATTAAGGACCTTGTTAGTAAGAATGCTCTTTTTGCTCGAGTCAGGAGGGAGATGAATCGCCATGATTCTTCCTGCTAGCAGAACATAGAGCCCTGTTATCATAAATTTTCGCATGATAAGTCTTGTTTTTCCCTTCTGACCATTAGGTCAGAAGGGATGAGTTATATGTTTGAATTAGGGAGTTTTGATCAACTTGTCACAGAGAATTACTTTGATGCCATCATAAATCTCAAGCATGTATATTCCAGCTTCAATCGATCTTAAATCAATTTTGTGAGAAGGATGAAAGCCCAAAGCTTTGGTAGAACTTGCTACCAGTCTTCCTGATAAATCCCATACTTTGATATCTAGCTTACTGTCTCCAAAGTCTTTGGTATCTACTATAAGATATTCATGGACTGGATTAGGAGACCAATTGACAGTAGAAATATAAAGGCTTGGAAGGTCTGTTATTAGCTTTCCACCTTGCTCGAATCCTTGGGATAATGTAATATCCCCATTACCTTCAAGTGTGTAAATGATAGGTTCTCCTATAGTCATGTTTACACTGATTACCCCTTGACTCCCTTCTCCTCCCCCTTGGGACAAAACCCAGCGCTCTACACTAACTTGCCCAAAACCCGTAGAGGGAGACAAGAGGACTGAAACCATGATGCATATAGGGAACAAACTTATGATTGACCTATTCATCTTGACCTCCTCTTTCTATTTCTTTAGGGTAATTTGTTGCGGCCGCTTCCCCCGCGATAGCTGGCTGAAACTCTCTTGCCGGTCGGAGCTTTCGAAAGTTTTCCTTGCCTTTTCGGACCATCGTAGCTTGCCAATCAAACTCATAAGTACCCGTTCCGCTATTCAGCTCTTGAACGTAAAACCCATCGGCTGTCTTTTTTACGACTGCTAAATTTTGGGAAGTGGCATCGAGTGGAGTTGTGAAAACTGACATAGTAGCGTGATTCCCGAGCAAGGAATACTCTTCTGAAAATGGAACAAATGCCTTTCCGTTCACTAATTTTGCTGTACCTCTTTCATAAATGGCTAATTCTGGTCCTTCAAGACAGCCAAATACAATTACCGTATCCTGTTTAAGAGGATGTTTGACTACAAAGTTTTTTGAATCTGCAAAGAGGACTCCATTGCCAGAATTATTCACATACATTCCTACCTGTGCAACTCCATTAGCGTCATAAATCCCCGCCCAACCGTGGTTGGAATGATTTACCGTATTTAGTACTTCAAAGTTACTCTTACCATTTGACCCTCTTAGCCTAATTGCACCAGTATTATTTAGGATATAGAAACTTGCCTGGTCCCTATTCAATTCGTCATTTAAACGCATGTAAGGCCAATTGCTAGAACCAGCTTCATTTGAAAACAAGAAGTTGGAGGAGCTGGAGCCTAGAGTCTCCATTCGCCCTACACCACCATTAGACCAAACATGCCAGCCTAATTTTCCATTATAATCTCGGACGTGGAACCAATCTGTAACTCGTAGGCCGCCAAGGATTTTGTAGTTTCCTGAACCCTCCCAGTAATGTGGAGTGTTAAGTTCTTGAAATGCTGGATATGTTGACTTCCATACGGAGCCAGTATATCTGAGGACATCCTCCTTATTAGGAAAATTAGAAGTCACATCCCCTAGGTGATTTAGCTTTACTCCTGAACCAATTGTATTAGCTCTATCTGCATCAATGGCTCTACGAGCTAAGGGTGGAATACGAATTTCCACTAGACCAAAATCTGTAAATCCTGATCCATCATAGTCCATTTCTACCTGAAGTTCTAAAGGGCCGTATTCCCAGTTAATGGAAAGGAAATTATAAGAGGAGGATGTCGGTGTCCCATCTCCAACTACAGTACTAATCACCCCGAATTCATTGGTATGACTAATCGCTTCCTCTTGATAGGTCAGTTGACCATTTTGAAACAGCGTGAATCGGATGGGAACAACAATATTCGCCATGGGTTGATTCCCGTCACGAAGGACAGCTTGATAAGGGATTCCCACAGAAGGAGACAAATAAGTAAAGTAAACCTTAGTCTCAATTGTTGTTTGTAGGAGCTATTAGCCTTGGAAAGGCTGAATCAGGAGAGCCACATCAAACAACAATTGA
>JBCBVV010000053.1:0-44759 GCA_039817415.1 Bacteroidota bacterium | reverse complement strand
TTCTTTATCACTTACAGAAACATCATCAAATTCAAGAAGTCGAATTCCCAATTTTACAAAAAGAATTCTACCTCTCTTCAAGAAACAGAACCATTCAGAAGAAAATATTTGAAATAGTAGTTGGTCTTCAAGACAGAAGTAATCAAAAAGTTATCAGAGATTTTGTTATCGATGTATTAGAGAACACCGAAGATGATGACTTTTTTGAACCAGCCATGAAATTTCTTTCTACAATAGATTCTGAAGGAAATCTCGATTATGATTTCTTATTAAAGTATGTTTTTACCAATCCTTTTCACCAAGATAATTTGTCAGCCAGATTGATTTGGTTTAATCCAGTGTTAAGGTATCTTATTGAAAAAGAGCAATTAGAGGAAGCTTTTGAAAAGACAAAATTATTCTTAGAAAAAGTGAATGTTAATTCATACTCTGGAGTCCATGCTGCTAGCAAGCTAACCAGTAAACTTAAGGGTTCTTTCAAGTTTTTGTTCTACTCGCTATCAGACGAAAAAAAGTATATCCTCTTAAAGATGCTTCCTGAAGTCCATGAAGAGTTTGGCCTATTACTAATTGATTGCATTTTTCAGAAAATACCACTTTCTAAGCAAATTCAAGAATATCTTTCCAATAGCCTCTTGCAATCGACTGAAATAAGTCCTCGGATAAGGAAAGTAATCAAAGAGAGGATGGTATTACTAACCAGAATATATGGTATGGAGCCTTGGCCAGAGATAAATCAGTTAATTATCAATTTCTAAATTCCGCTTTGTAAACCAAAGCGGAATTTGAATTATGATTTAGATAGAACATAACCTACCCCCTTTTTCGCCTCCTTTGCAGCCACAAATATAAACTTCCTATCACCCTTAAGCTTTTTCAACCAGCCATTGATATAGGCATGAGAGCTGTCCAGTAATGTAGGGGTCTCAATTCCAGCAATGTTTGCTAAAAAGGAAGCCCCAATCTCAGCGGTCAATTCTTCCTTAGAATATTCCAGAGAAGCAAAGACGTTTTTCTCCATTACCTCTGGCCGATTCAACCTAGAAGAGTGTCCAGTAGCATGGATCAACTCATGAAATAGGGTAAAGTAGAAGTCTTCAATGGTGTCGAAACGATACCGTTTAGGTACTTTTACCAAATCTTTGGAAGGAGAATAGAATGCATCATCACCTCCATACTCAATCAAGGGAGGATTGGGCATCAAATCCACCATCTGCTCACAGGTAGGAATAGGATCAAAGACTTTGTCTGAAAAGGGAAGGTCAAAGGTTACCCCTTCTACATCCATGATGTTGAAGACCTTGTAGTACCTGGCAAAGAAGAGCTTCTTGGCATCAGGGAGTTTTTGTCCCTCTTCTTCTGGATGATACCTTCCATCTTTGTCTTTATAGACTACTTTCCAGTACACAATTGGGAGGCTTCTACTACCTTTTATAATCATACCTCCTAAATCAGTAGCCTGCTTTTTGGTTACAAAGTAAGGTATATCATGAGGGCTTAAACTGGTAATCAAAGCATTGATTCCAGAGTATACATGTTTGCTGACATAGTTACGGGCAAAGCCATATCCTTGCCAGGTTTTGAGCCAAGGAACAGTACCTTGTCCTAAGGCTTCAATAATGCGATCAGTAACGATCTGATACACGTCAACCTTCTGGGACTGTTCCTTCCCAGAAGTAGATTGCTTGTTCATATGCAATTAGCTATCAAGTAGAAATACTTGATTCTGGGCTATGTGGGAAAAGAACGATTTCAATTACTTCACATATGATCCCAGAATCTTCTTCTCAGCTAGTGTAGCATGAGGCAAGGATGGCCTGGTGTGGATTACAGTAGTCCTTCATCAGCGAAGGAGAAGTACCCTTGTGAGGAAACGATGATGTGGTCAATAATATGGATATCAAATAGTAAAGCTGCATCTACCAAGTTTTGAGTTAAGGCAACATCTTCTTTGGAAGGTTTGAGGTTGCCTGAAGGATGATTATGGCATACAACCAAAGCTGAGGCCAAATGGTGGACTGCTTTTTTGAAGATGATTTTAGGATCAACAATTACTCCTGAAACACCACCGATAAATACTTTTTCATCGGCAATGAGTTCCATATTGCGATTGAGGTAGAGGACTGAGAATACTTCACGCTTAACGTGTGCATATTTTGCTTGGAGGTATCCACCGACTTCGGAAGAGTTGGTAAATGAAGATGGGACTTGCTGTCTTTGCTTGATACGATGATGCAGAGTCATATAAAGGCAAAGTAGGGTAGCTTGTCGTTCGCTCAGGTTGTGAAGGTTTATCAATTCGGTTTGATCCGCTTGAAGTAAGTTAAGCAGACTTGGATACTGTGAACACAGATCAACAGCCTTTTCCTGATCATTGATGATAAGGCCAATTAACTCTCGGTCTGAGAGACTTTCTAAGCCTAGGTGGGCGATACGGTAGGGTAGAGATTCTTGTAAAGTCCAGTGTGAAGAAGAGTAATATTCTAACATGATATTCCCGATTAAAATTCATGTTTTTGGGAAGCCGAACCTTCACCCTCTTAAGGGCTGGGGAACGCCATAGTGGGGATGAGACTGTCCAGGTTGGCGGAGAAGAATACGCTCTTTACCAAAGAGGAAGATTGTTGCTTACCACCCTTGTGGCTTGACCTTGACAGGCTGTGTTTGCTGGGCATCTTCAAAAAGAGGTTCGTATGAAAGAAAAGAAACACGATAAAAGCAGTTCACCCTCTTTGGAATACTCCAAAGAGGGTGAACACATACCAAAAGAAGCCTATCCTTTACTTCTGCTTCGCTAAGAAGGCTTCTATAAATTCCTTGGGTACAACCACAGCATCTTCTCCTTCGGGAAGATTGATAGAAGACTTATCTTCGGCTTTGATAATGAAGCCTTGGATTACGTACCTGCCTTGCTCGTCTTGGTAGATGGTGGGACAGGTAGTGTCAGCACAATTGGCTGTTGCATGGATAACGTTAAGTTTCATTTGTCTGTTCTGGTTGAGGGTACTACAAAATTTCAGTTTCAATAAATCGCTTGAAGGTATCTGGAAATCTGTCTTTGGTTTTCTGCCAATGAGCTTGAATTAGAGCATCAGAGAATAACACCTTCATATCCTTGATGTCTTCTTGCCATCGTTCTTTGGGAATAAGATTTCTTTCATTGAGATGGAAGATCAAATACGCTCTTCCAATATCAAATGATCCCATAGATGATTTTATGATCTCCTTTTTCGAGACCTCTCGTTCTTCGGCTAGAATTGTTAGGGCTTCAGGGTTGTCTAAAATTGCTTGCCGATCTCGCTTAAAGCTCTCAAACAATTCTTTCACAAATACTGCCTCTTGTATCTTATTAGATTTCTGAAATGACTTGATGGCATACAGTAAAGCTATAACAGTAGCAAGGGTGCCAACTAGTTCTAATACATCAATAAGAGATAGAGGACTAACTTCGATCATGATATGGGTAAGAGACAAATGGTTACTAAGTACCATAAGTATCGCACATCATGCTAGATCGTCTACTTATTTCTATAAAGTTAATGAAAAATATTAATACCCGACAAGTAAGTCGGGTTGTTTTTTAAAGCAATCCCTCAATTTACCTGTATGCCATCTGAGAAAGAGGACATACAGGAATTCTTGACCGCCTTTGGAAAACGAGTAAAGGAGCTGCGGAAAGAAAGAGGTATGACCCAAGTGGAGTTAGAGGCTAAGTCTGGTCTTGATGTTAGACAGATTCAGAGAATTGAAGCTGGGGATGTGAATTTCACGATTGAAACTTTATTGAGGCTGGCAAAAGGGTTCATCATTGATTTAGCTAAATTACTTGAATTGAATGACTTGTAGGATATGCAGAAGATAAGTATGTGGATAAAATGTAAAGATGGAATGTGAGAATTTTATTTTACCTTAAGAAATAATCTTAAAATATTTTTAAAGTGTTAGAAATCGATATTCCTAAAAATAAACTTGAAGGTCAGAATCGGATAATTAACCAAATCCTTACAAAGAATTCGGATACAATGCTACCAAGGTTCTCAATCTTGTTGGGTGCAGGTTGTTCCTACTCATCGGGAATACCTCTTGGGGGTGGGGTTATTTCAATTCTTCGAAAACTTACTTTTCTAGAGTATCAAAAGGAATTTCTAGAACTTCAACACCATTATCATAATGATTTCCAAAAGTATCTTTTTGAGATTGATAGAATAATTTCCTCGTCCCCAGAAAAATTTGAGGCCTTTGTTGGGCAATTTGAAGAAAGAATTAGAAAAGAGATTAGTCTTAGCCAGTTGAAGAACCTGTTTCCTGACCATGTTAAAGCCAGAACCTCTGACAAAAGCCTTGAATCTATCAGAGAACATGTTTTTTGGGATCAAATATATGGTAGTTGGTTTGAGAAATTTTCATCAGATCCTAGGAAGAGGCAGGAATTAATTGAAAAAATAATCGAGGATATAAAGCCTAATGGAGCTTATATTCTACTTGCAAATATTATTGAAAAAGGATTTATCAATAATATTTTTACAACCAATTTTGATGATTTGGTTAATGAGGCACTATTAAGATATGTAGATATAAAGGCAAGAGTATTTTCACATAATGAGCTAGCTCAGTACCTGCGAATTAGCACGAGAAAGCCAAATATTATTAAACTACACGGAGATTATTTATACGAAAATATAAAAAATATAAAGTCAGAGACAGATCAGCTTGACAAAAAATTACAGGATAAGTTTAAGCAGGCTCTTTCCACTAATGGACTTATTGTAATAGGGTATAATGGTGGAGACAACTCAATAATGAGCGTACTAGAAAATTTACAAAGAACTCAGCCATTTACACTTTACTGGTGTGGCATGAATGTAGACAGAGCTCATTGGAGAGTTAAAAGGTTAATTAGTAAATCTTCCAACTCATTTTTTGTTCAGATAAAGAATTTTGAAGCTTTTATATATGACCTCTGGAGAGCTGCGGATAAACCTTTGAAAAATGATTTTATCGAAAAAGCAAAAAAGGCAAAGAGCGAAATGACGAACTTTATTAAAGATTTCGAAAACCAACAGGTTAAAAGATCAAAAAAGATTTTTGGAGAAATCTCGGTAACAGAACTTAATGAGATCAAGGGTATTGATATTTTATCAGACACTCTTTCCATGATAGATGTGAACCAGAGAGTTTCAAGGTATCAAATTCTACTTGACTTAAACCCTCATTCTACTGATCTGTTGAATAATTTTGCGGTTGAACTCATTAAGTTACGAGACTTTGAAAAGGCAATTTCGTTATTAAATGAGGTAATTAGTATCGAACCTAATTACAAATTAGCGCACTTTAATCTTGCGGTCGCATTGCATGATTTGAGGAATAAAATTGATTCTGAAAAACATCTTTTGGAAGCCCTTTCAATTGATGATGATTTTTATCAAGCTCATAATAATCTAGGAGTTCTTTATAATTCAAAGAAAGACTATACTCGAGCACTTGATTCATTTTCTATGGCCCTAAAAATCTGTCCAGATAATGGAAGAATATTAGTAAATAAGGGAATAGTAAATAAAAATTTGGGAAATTTTAATCTGGCAATTGAGCTATATGATCAAGCTATTGAAATAGGTGATCATATAGAAAGAGCTTATTACAATAAAGCAAATGCCTTAAGGTTATGGGGGAAGTTAGATTCTGCTCTTCCTACTGCATTGCATGCATTAAAACTTGATGGGGATAACGAATATGCCCATGGAACACTTGCGGAAATTTATGCTTCACTTTCTATGGATGTTGAATTTTACAGCGCCCTTGAAACCGCATTAAAAAAAGGATACCCAGCTTGGGATAGAATCGAATCAGATCCTGCATATAGAAAATATATAGATGCGAAAAAATTCCAGGAGTTAATAGAAGATTATAAAATTTGATTCATTTTGTTTGACTAATAATCAACGGATTATGAATGAAATAACACCTTTAGAAGATCGATTTGAAGAATTGAGGGAAAAAAATAAAGAGAAGAAAGTTTTCTTTTTTGTTGACAGAGAAAAAGGAATAGATCAAAAGTCTAAAGAGATACTACTCAAGAAAAACATTGAAATACATTATCCAATTGGCTTTGACGGGGGGATGAAGTACTCACGTATTAGAAAAATACAATATGCTGGTTTTAGGGGTAATCTTCCATCAGGAGTTGGTAAATCACCTAATCGAGGATACGGTTTTACAAAAGTCATGAAGCCATTTATTGATTTTATAGAAAATAGGTTCCCTGATATTGAAATAATTTCATTGGTTAAAAATGGGAGATCCTATATAGATGATGTAGAGGGTATCTTTCAGATTTCGTCAAAAGATTTTGAAAGCCTTTATCTTGTCCTTAAATACCAACTAAATGTTCAAAAACAAGAGCGTTTAAACAAGGTAACAGAGAAGTTAAATGAGATTTTCCCAAAAAAAATTAAAAAGCCCGACAAGGTCTATATCAAAGACTCTGCTTACTATGCTTTAAGCGCTTGGCAGCAATCAATTAGTGAGTTTTCCGAAAATGATAAATCTGCAATAAAAGATCTTTTTGATAAACTCTCTTTGACAAATGAATTTTTTACTGCGGATTCACTATTGAAGACTAAGCAAGTCCTAGAAGAAAGATATATTGACGATGTAATTGATTCCTACAAGAAGCTAATGTTGCAGGCTACAGAGACAGCTACATTGGAAAAAAAATGGCAATCGCTTTTAAAGAGCCACAGCTGGATCTTTACCTTTATTTTTTCATTTCCAGTAATTCTAATGGATGACGAAGCGTATGTTGGTGGAAAAAATCTCTCAAATAGAAATGGAAAAGTAACAGACTTCTTAGTTAAGAATAATCTCTCCAATAATGTAGCTTTCATTGAAATAAAGACCCATAAAACAGAACTACTCAAAAAGGGTAAAGCTTATCGCGGTAATGATGTTTTCCCCTTAAGTTCAGATTTGAGTGGAGCTATTGCTCAGGTTTTGGTTCAAAGAGATACATTTCAGAAAGCATTTGCACTAATGAGATTGAACTCCCCAGACCAGTCCTTTGAAACCTTCAACTCAAAGTGTGTCGTTTTGGTAGGCTCTATTTCTGATTTGACTCCAAATCAAATAAAAAGTTTTGAGTTAACTCGAAGTAATAGCAGGGATGTTGAAATCATTACATTCGATGAATTACTGGAGCGATTTAATGGTATTCGAGATCTAATGAAAGGAAGTATTTAAGTAGTTCTAGAGGTACTACTTCAATAGATTTGCACCAGGATTTACTTTTACATTTACAGCTTTCAGGAATGGGTAACATGTAATACACCCCATTTATCCAACCGCTTGAGCTAGTTTATAAGTCTGAATTTGTTGAGTATGTGAATAGTGAGCTGAAGTGGTCCCCGAAACCTGGACAGTAAGTTAAGTAAAGAAGACCGAACTTAGAGAAGATGAAAAAGCGAGGAAAACACTCTGTAGGTCCCCCCGAAATAAGAGACAGCATCAACTAGAAAGTCTTACATTCGGGAAAGCATGAAAAAATCAAGATCCACAAAAAGCTAAATCGTTAAGATCTTCAAGCAGCATGAAGGTTAGCGACCTCTGTAAGTAGCATGGTATTAGCCAAGGAACCTTTTACAACTGGAAGAATAATTACGGGGGTCCTGATATCACTTGGGAGCTTGGAAAGATTTGCTAAAAGTCCTGAGAAATTGAAAATGCTAATCGGTTACTTAAAGAGCGAATTGAATATCTGGAGGCTATTAAGCATCAAAAGATTGATGAACTACGTATTGCTTTTCAAAGGCTTTCTATGTAAGAGTTCCTAAATATTTTGATCTTCACAAAAAGTGGAATTTTTCCCTTTCTTTTTTTGTCAATGTCTCTGATTTCGTATGATGCTTCGTTTTAGGGCTATCCAGTCTGTTCTAAAAGTTTTGGATTGAGGGAGCATCCCAATATGACCACTGTCTAAATCCATATTTTTCCCTTGTTTAACAATAGTTTTTCCAGGTTCGAAGGTATCATTTTCAACCCTACCGTCCGAAAGCATTTGTTGAAGGATTAAAAGTGGTTTATGTACTGTAAAACAAAGGGTTTTGTCCCGTAAAGTTAGGTTCGAAGCTATGCTTTTCATCATACCTCTAATTTTATGTGGATCACCCGTTTCAATAATGGCCTCAGCCCTTCGACCAAGTTCTAAATAATTTTCAGCAGTATTTACCCAGTTTATGGCTCGTTCATGCGTTTCAGCTAATTCAATGCGGATTTTCCTTAAAAGCCGCTCAGATTCGAGTCGTTTCTGCTGAAAGGTTGTAGAGTTTAATTCTCCATCTGCACGAAGGTTAACTAATCGGTCTATTCTTTTGACAACCTGTTGTTCCCGCTTTTTTAAGTTCCCGATAATTACTTCAACTTCTTTTAATTCAACAGACTGATGTTGCTTGAGTTGATCAATACCCCAAGTATGAAAACACTGAGGGATCATGATGCTTTCAAGAAGTTTCACTACTTGTTTTTCTAGGTCTTTTCCATTGATATACTTTTGGGAACATGGACCTTTACTCTTGGTGCAATGATAGTAGGTTTTATCTACAATAGAGGGATTATTCATTTCATGGACAGCTAGGGAACATGACGGGCATTCTTGTCGGTTCTTACCTGAAAATTTAGTTCCACAACCAGTACAAATAATTTGGTATTTATGCTCTGCTGTAATGGAGCAACCACACTCAAAACATTTGATACAACCCTTGAAAGGAAAGTCATAGACACGTTTTTTTGCGGTTGTTTTTCGACCTGTGAGTAGTGCTCTCCCTCGTTCAAACTCTGCTAGAGTGATCATTGGCTTATGTCTACCTTTAAATTGCTTTAACTCATCTAATTCATCCTTCCAAGTAAAGTAGCCACAGTAAAACTCATTGGTAAGAATGCGGTGAATACTTGAGAGAGTAAAGGGTTTTCCATGACGGTTAAGTACTCCAATATCCCGGGCATGTTTGGTGATTTGGCTTAAGGACAGCTCATCTTTAAGCAACTTATCCCACACTTTCTTTACTAGTTTAAATTGGATCGGATCAGGGAGTATAACAGGATCATCACTGCTTGGCTTCTTATCCCGATTAAACTTATAACCTACTGGTGGAACAGCTCCTGGATACCAGCCTCGTTCAGCCTTACGTCTTTGGCTCCGCTTTACAAGTTCACTTAAATCTCGACTATATTGATTTGCCATTCCAAACTCTAATTGCATCATCAGAACATTGTCATGAGGAAAGTGCTGGGAACCATACGTTTGAATATGTCTGATCAGGTTTTGCTGGAGCATCCAACTGATTTGTCCTCCTTCAACAGGATTTCGCGCAAGACGATTAAGTTTCCAAGTTAAAATCCCATTTGCCTCTCCGTTATAAATTCTGCTCACCATGTCTGAGAATACAGGTCTTTGATTAGGAGCCTTTGCAGATTTTGATTCAGAAAAAACGTCTACAATTTTGATTTGTTTCTGCTTAGCAAACGTGGTCATTTCCGTTATCTGATCCTCGATTGACTTACTTTGCTTATCATCACTTTCATTAGATTTTCTAGCGTATAAGAAATACTTAAACTTAGTAGTGTTGTTCATAGTTGAATGAGAATACCGTAGAGTTGTGCTATCTACATAGTACTCTAAATTACTGCTAATTGTCACGTTGTATCGTGACTCTTGTGGATTGGCAAATAGGTGTATACTGCTTTGGATTTACCTGCATTATATGGCTTCGGTACGCGACAATCAGGCGAAAATCCTACCGTGGCCAGTCAGACGGCTATTGATACTTTTTAGAGTTTCGAAAACCCCTCACCAGAAAACCTATAAGCTCATTGAATTCCTTTTTCCCATAAACTATCCAAAGACTCTTTCTATTGCCAAAAATGAACTCAATCAAATTATCAAGACCTTAGGTTGTTTACATGATGTTGGGGTAGAGGTTGAACCAATCAAACACTATAGTGATATACCATGGCAACTTTCCTCTAAGGTAAAACTCAAGGTCAATCAGCAACTTCTTAAAAAGCGACTTACCGCATATCTTAAAGCATACGGAAGGGGAACTATTCGCTTTCCAAAAGCAGTCTTCGGAGTTTCTTTAATGCAACAACTTTTTCATACCTTACTCAAAAAACTTCAGTTTCGTCAAGATTCCCAGCCAAGATTCACGTTAGGAAAAGCTAAAGAGGATGAATTGCTCACTATGTTCAAAGAAAAACTTCCTGAAGAATATTGGTACTGGAGTAAAAGTCGCTACTCCCTTCCATTTTGGCATCATCTGCTGTACTTACATACAGCAAGGAAACTTACTATTCAGGCTATACAAGTAGCTCCTTCAAAACTCAGGAAGAAATCCCTAAGAGTAGGTTGCTCAATTTTATTACTTCTTCCACAAATTAAGGGAGAAGAATCTAAAATTCATCGGAATGATACTATTGTCCACATTAGTGTATCAGAGCCTATTACAGGGCAATTTTTTGTGTATTTGAATCACAATCAGCAAAAGCCCATCTTTATGACTCGGAACCGAAAATCTAATGAAATTTTTTATCTCCTGGCTCGAGATGGCTTTGTCGATTTCAGCCAATTTAAACGAGTATATGAATACATCCGTTCAGATAGTCGATTCGTCCTATTTGCGCAATCAGGCTATGCCCTTCAACCATTAATTACCAAAACTAAGCAAGGCACTATTATCCCTCATGAGAAGGTCACTATTACTCTAAAAGTAATTACCGACTAACTCGGGGAGTCGGGAAGTGGGGAAAAGTAAGGTTAAGTGCTAATCCCTTGAACTGAGAAGGGTTTTTACCTTGCAATTTTTACTAGTCCCGACTCAGTCAGGATTTCATACTACGACAGTACCTGGCCAGGTACCTTATTAATTCTAATTATAATTACCTATGGTAACCCTATCCCACGAATCAGTGAAGGAGTATCAACGCATTTGGAAAGATAATTTTGATCGTGAAGTTCCCGATGATGAAGCACAAGAAGAAGCTGAACATTTTATCAACTTTTTGAGACCGTTCTTAGAACAAGATCTTAACTAATTTTACTATCTAAACCCGCATTACAAAGGGTTGTGCTACCAAAACCCATGAAATACTTTCAAGTGTTATCCAAGAAGACCTTCACATTACAAGGGGAGGAACAAACGAAGTGGTATCGGGTAGGAGAAATCAAGGTAACTCCCAATGGAGGCAAATACCTCAAACTATTTCTTCACCCTAATACTGATTTTGCCATTGTGGCTGAGAATCAAGAAGACAATGACCTAGCTGTCATTGAGTAATCATTATAAGCTAATAACTACTATTGCGGTGCGCTTTACCATGATCCCTAATGAGGTGATTGATGTGTATCTGCGCGAGCTTAAGCCAGGAGAACTAAAAGTTCTCCTGGTTGTGCTTCGCCAGACTTTGGGATATTCACAAGGTAAAGGAAGTAAACGTAGGAAAATCCAAGACTGGATCTCGATTAGTCAGTTTAAAGAAAAAACAGGCTGTGATGGAAAAACTATCTCTCTTGCAATTCAAAGCCTGATTGACCTTGGGATAGTATCGGTATCTGATGGTCAAGGGAACAAACTTGCATCAGCCCAAAAGCGACGAGGCAAGCGAAGATTGTACTTTCGCCAAACGCTAAGAACTGGGGATATTAGGTGGATTACGAGGGGATATGAAGGGGATAACTAGGCTGACTAGTGGGATTTTTTCCAAAAAGAAGTGGGAAAATTCCACATAACAAAATAAAAGCTACAAAAGAAAATACTATTATTAATCATTGAGAATATTTCTTGAGAGAACTGATCTTTTGAACAGAAGCCTCAAAAATACTACTGGCACTATTTTTCCTCTATGATAGAGTAATACTATGGTAGTCAACTCATTACTCACTCAGTACAATAAGTTAAGTGAAGTTGAAAAAGAGGCATTTAAGAGTGCCGCGAATTTGCAATCAAGGAATCATCACAGTGATTTATCTCCAGAGTGGGAAGCTGAAATTGATCGACGTTTAGCCCAATATCATAATGGTGAAGCTAGTCTAGTAGAGGATTTCACTACAGAAGCAGCCCTGGTAAAAGAATATGGCCTTGAAATTCATTCTTCTCAGTCAAGCAGAGCTTGATCGAAAGCAAGCTTTCTTGTGGTACTCAAGCCAGGGTGGCCAAAAATTACAAAGCCGTTTTTACCAAGCGTATAAAGATACTAGGAACTTAATTCTGCAATTTCCTGAGATGTATTCTGTTTTAAAAGGAAACATTCGAAAGGCTAGCCTTTCTAGGTTCCCATTTAAAATCATCTACCTCATAGAGAAAGAGAGGATTGTAGTACTGGCTATTGCTCATTCTAGTAAGAATACAGAGTATTGGACATACGAACCTTAAAGCCTTTGTCAATTGTTTTTATGGTATCTCAGGAGAACATAGGCAATAATTTCTCAGCTAGTTAGGAATAAATAATTGTGAGACTGGATGGTAAAGCTGGAAAGGCTTTGGCTATCAATAACTTGGGATACATTAAGCCTGACTTTTTCATTGAAATATATCTGCTCATTGCTATACTAAGTCAATGATTGTCAAAAATCTGATCCAACAATTTAATCAGCTAAATGAGAGCCAACAGGCAGAGTTTCGATCAGCTATTGCTGTTTGTACCACTGAGAGTCGCTTTTCACCTGCATGGGAAGCTGAGATTCATCGACGTATGCAAAGAATTCAAGATGGTGAGACTACTTTTTCTGACTCTGAGGTAGTCGAAAAAAGGTTAGCCAAGGAATATGGCGTATCATTTTAGTCTTGGAGACGAAGCAGAGTCAGATCTGAGACAAATAATCGAGTGGTATAAAAGGCAAGTAGATCCAGGGTTAGACAGAAGGTTTATAGATGCCTACAAGGCAATAAAAGAAAGAATAATTACTGAACCAGAAAGTTTTTCCATCGCTTTCCCAATGTATCAGTTACGGAAAGCCCTGATGACTGGATTCCCCTATATTCTGCTTTTTTATCATAAAGATCAGACCATAAACCTAGTTGCAATTATTCATGAAAAAAGGAATCCCAAGCAATGGGAGAATAGGGTCAAATAAAAATCCCCTGAAAAGGGGATTTGAAGGATCTGTTAGAGAATAGATTTACTCAGCAGGACGCTCCAATAAAGTAATCTGGGTTTTGCGAAAGGTATAACTGACTTTTCCCTCATAGATATTGGGTACTAGTTGTCCGTTTACCTTGACTACTGTCCCTTTTTTCAAGGCCTGAGCCAATTTCTCAGATGATACAAGGAGTGTATACCAGAAAGTACTTTGAGCACCCTCAGCCAGTCCTTCGATTGTGGATGCCAACTGCGTTTTGAATAAGGGCTGTTCTCCCTCTTTTTTCAGGTTTATAGCATCAGATGTGAGTCTACCAATGATAGTAGTTTCTGCAAAAGTTTTCATGTACTTTTTAATTGATTTTTGAATAGAACCAGCCTGACGATGTGTCAGATTTACTTTCAGGTTACCATTGCAGGTGGCTGATCTCAATTGGACAGGCTGGTATTTTTGAACATAAAAAAAGGCTCAGCCGCCTGACTGAGCCTCAGAGGATTAAAATGACTATTCATCGACTGATTCAGGTCTCAGTGCTTTCCAGTTTGTTAATTCCTCTAACACAATGGCTTGGTAATTTTGGAATGTCTGGATGATCTCATCGTCTGTAGCACCTGACTTGAACTTGATTCCTAGAGTCCTTCCTAGATTTTTGATGAATTTGGGATCAGCTTTTTGGAGTGTGAGAAGTTGGTCCCAGTCTCCCATTTTAACTGTTCGCGAAAACCATGAATGTTCATTTTCGTCCCAATCTGCGACCTGCTTCATTCTCGTATGATAACGATTAAGCTCCTGCTGAATTTTCTGATCCTGGCTATTCCATGTTTCCATTCGTTTGGCTTTTAGCTCTGTTTCTATTTCTTCCCTTATCCAGTCTTGACCACTTTCAACCTCTGCTTCAACCAAATACTTACTAAGACTACTTTCATACTCGGCTGCTCCCATTAGCAAGAAGAATCGAATAGCTTGTTGTTGCATATCCAAAGTAAGAATGGATTGCCATTTTGCTAAACTGAGATCCTTAAGTTCTCCTTGACTGGTAAGTTGCTCCAAATCAATTTGATTGGTGAACACCCACTTTTCTTGTGCAAAGCGAATAAATTCCCTTTTGCTATCTGCTGAGGCCCATCCATAGATTACTCCAAAAAGCATGGTGGTTAAAGCTTGAGAATCAGTGATACTGCCCGGTAATTCAGCTAATCTATGAGCTAGATTCATGCGTATCGTTCTTTTCTCTTTCAGTAATTGAGTTTGTCTTCTCTCCTGTCTCCTTGAGACTTTTCGCTTATGACCCGCAAGCCATGTTTCCGTAGTTGGGTCAACTTTATCCTTTTTACCTCCTCGGAGAATAATTGGCACTTGTTGCAAAAAAGATTCTGCTTTTAGCCAGTTGCAGTAAATTCCTATGCCATCGGTTGATAAGGTATTTCCTTCATGATCTTGTAGCTGGGTTGTGTAATCATCCCGCGTAAGAACTGATCCTTCCCAGTCTGCAAATGTCTCTTGTAGGTTATGTCCGAGATACCAACTCTCGTCGATTAGGTACACTTGATGCCCTTGGCTTTTTACCAGTTCAAACTGGGATTTCAAGCTTTGTAAGGATTTTAGCTTAAAGCAATTAGGCTTAGTACACATCCCTTGCGAGCCAGACACCTCAGGGAAAAGAGTGATCTGATTTTGCGAGTTAAATGGGCATGCTATACAATCAACACTGCCTGGAATTAGCTCCTTATCTGCAAGGTCAAATTTTGCCCTCCCTAAATCGATTTGGTACTTTTCTTCAAAGTACTGCTCAAACTCCTGAGCGGTTTTTCGACAGTACCAGCCTATGACTACTCTTTCATTTAGGTTGCTATCCCACTTGGTTTCGTAGTCGATAAGGTGTTCTAAGGCTTGTTTTTGGACTTCTGACGGGTATTTTAAAAGAACTTTGATGTGCTTATCCTGCAATACGCCTGCTAGCCACATTTCAATGACTTCTTCTGGGAGGTCTATGTAACGAAGGTGCTCTACCATCCAGCGCTTAGTCTTGCCGAGCTTCTTTGCAACTGCGGCCGTAGCTCCATGGGCGATTGCGACCATTTCCGCTACTCGTTGTGCAGTGTGATAGGGGTGAATATCGCTGCGCTGCAAGTTTTCTGTCAGAGCGATCTCCCTCATTTCGTCATCAGATAAATCTTTGATGACTAGTTCACAGTTAAAGTACGTTGGATCATCTTTGGCGAGAGCCAATAGTGCACGAACTCGTCGGTGCCCAAAGGCTAATTCAAAAGCAGGTTCGGTGCCTGATGAAAGAGTTTCAAGCTTTTTCTGATACGAAGCTTCTTTCTTGAGTCGTTTTCGAAATTCTGGCTTAAGTCTGATAACAGGCTTTTGCAAAAGTCCCTGGTGAGCAATGGACTCGGTTAGTGATTGTAGTTCGGTGTAGTCTTGTCGGTACTGAAAGGGATTATCCGAGAGACTACGGATGTCAACAGTTAGTGAAACATCTTGAAATGGCATAAGTGAAAAAATTATACAACTGCCTACTCTGGTACGGGTTTTCGGCGGGTCCCAGGCCTCTTACAGGCTTGTCCCCATCTCCGTCGATCACTACGACAGGGAAGTCAAAACAAAAAGGAGTGCGTCAGGCATTTGGCTTTCCGACCGGCAAAAGGAAACGGAATAAATGAAGGCTCGGAAGGATGGGATAATGTTTATGCCGTAGTCTTTTGCAGAGGTGTCGTAGCGATTTCGACGATATTTGCGCAGGAAGTTTTGCTTTAGGGGAAAGCAAAACTGACAAAGCTCAGCCTGTGAGTGAGTATATGTGTGTTGGCCCCTTACACTCTTCCGAAGTGTGAACTGGCTGGGCTCGATGCCCTAAGGAAGAATGGTCTTTGGATACTAATTTGGAAATTCCTTTCCCAGACGATTTCTGGGAAAGGAATTATGAAACGATGGAACAGCACCTTCACGTGAAGGATACAAATCCTCCTAATTCATTGCTTGATAACTTGCTCCCTAAATGCCGCAGCAATGTGATAATGTGTTTAGGGAACTTAGCTTTTCTGACCTTTTTCATAAAGATTGTAATAGTGTGGATCCAGTTTTAGGGCTTGCAAAACTATTATTCCTCTATCACTACCACTGATCTCAGGTATGTCAGGATACAGAAAAGGATACATTTGAGAGTAGTAATGAATTGTCTATTATGATTGTACTTGCAATCTAATTCCTGTTGGCAGCACTGTTAGAAAAACAAATCGAGAATGGACAAGAGGGAAGATAAGATTCAAAAGTTATTGAAATACTTCTCAACTGCGGAACTTGATATTATGATTATAGAACTGAGCATACAGAAGATTTGGTCTGTACCCTTTTCTCCTAAGAGGAAGGTAATCAGAAATCAACTACAGATCCTTCACCATGAGCTTGTAAGTCGACAACTTTCATAGTAAAGGAATTGTCTAAAATACTCGTTGGATCAAGAAGTAAAGCTGGAAGTCTGAATGATTAATTATTGCTGCAAAATGACTAATCCTTCCTCGCTTTGTGTTTCATTTCCTGCCATGTCATAACTCTTTATTCTCCATTCAATAGTAGGAAAGCCCTTGGTGGCGACTGCATAAGAATTTAATTCTCTACCAGAAAGATCGAAACTACCTAGGGAAACTCTTTGCCCTTGATCTATCGCATTTACCGTTAACTTATCCCTCCATGGGAATTGTTGGTTTTGAATGGGTGGATCAACACTTCTCCATTGAAAAATGATAGAGTCTGCCATAGCAAGAGTTGCTTGGTTATCTGGGAACAATAGTTTTGGAATATTGGGGGCTGTGGTATCAATGATCAGGGTTCGATTTTGAAAGTCAGATGAGGAAGACGTGTTGCTGATTTGGACCCGCCATTGGTAAATGCCCTCATTGAGGGTTAGGGGAAGTAGATTTTCCTCAACCAAAGTATCGAAGAAACTTATTGGATCGCTTAGGTTTGGGCTAACTATCTGAATACGATAGAATTCAGCGCTGTCATTTTCCTCCCATCGGAATATTAACTCTTCTGAGGAGCTAAATAATGAATCAGAAGGTGAGATTAATGTGAGCCTAGATTCACTTACATCATAGGTGAGCCATTCTGTACAACTACAAAGGGTAGTTATTAGAATAATAGGGAGTATAAATCTAGTTTTCATTTGAAGTGCTTAATCGTTGTAAAGTTAAATTGGCAATGAGGAAAAGCCTGGTTTTTCCTTCTTGGCGAATTAGCTTTCTTGATATATTTAGGTCTTTTACAATTGAGACTCTATCTATGATTTCAATTTGGTGGACAAATTTTACAATACTGTGGTAAGATCCCTCAACGGAGAGCTTAACTTCTTTGACAGCATATCCTTGGTAAGGGAGGCTTTCTTCATGAGGAATATCAACGATATTCATAGAAAGAGCCATTATCTGTGAGTCAAGGTAGGCGAGAAAAGCAGATGAGGATTCGACATTAATTGAGGATGATCGAATGCTATTTTCTAGTCCTTGGAGCTTACTTAATTCTTGTCTTTGTTGAGCAAGAATCTCAGCGGCCTGTTCTAATTTTTCTATTTTGTCTGAAACCTGAGATTCTTGGTGATAGGCCTTGATAAGGTTATTTCCAAGAAACACCAAGCATATAACGGCCAATAGTACGGCACCTCCAATAGCAGCTAATATGTACTGAAGTCTAGTCATCTATTAGGTCAATAAGGAGGATATATTGATGTTTTTTGTTGGTGAAATCGTAAGTAGAACTCCAGAGCTCTACCTTTTGAGCCCATTTTTCTTGTTGAATAAGAGCGGAAAACTTTCTGATATCTTCAACACTTTTTGCATCACCCATCAGTAGGAGTGAAAATGATTGATCAAGAAGTGCTGGATCAATTTTTTTGAGTTTACCTGGAGCTGGAGCGTAGAGGACTTCGGAAAATGAAAGGCCCTGAGGCCTGAGAAAACCAAATATGTCGAGGTATTTAGAAAGCTTTGAAGGCTTTAACCTTTTTTCTGCAAAAAAGCTGGATTTCTCTTGGATGATTTTCTGATTTGTATCCATTTTTTGAAGGAGGGTTTTATTAGCCGAAAGCACACTCACCCCTGTTGTTACACGCACTTCCAAGAGTTGTAGCCAAAGAAAGCCAGCCATAAAAATTACAATGGCTAGACAAAGAGAAATGATCAATCCTTTGACCCAAGCTAATTCACGGCTTAGATTCTGTCTATTTTGCTTAGTTGTATCCTCTTGAAACAGATCCTGGCCCCTGGCCATATAATCATGGACCAAAGCCCCATAAAGAGAGATGAATTCCATTGGAATATCAAATTGACCGGCCAGAGAGGATTTTGAAATAGGTATGGCGTGATTATTTTTACCCTGGAATCCTCCTTGCCAGTGAATTTTTTCAAACAAGTAATAGCAAGTAGAAGTATTATATCCCGCTAAAGCAGGGAGTAAAAAAGCTGTAGAAATATCCGAAAGTGAGAAACTAACGATTCTGGATTTGATTGGATTAAGCTGTTCAATGGCAGAATCTAGATCATTTCTACGGCAAACTTTTATCCAAGAGTGTTGAGTAGTTCCAGGGAACAATTGCCAGAAATATTCGGAAGGGTCATCTACCTTAACTCCAATAGCTTCCTGTAAGACATCTTTTGTTTGTGTAGGTATGATACTTTCAATCCCTTCTAATTCTAGAAGATGAAGGACAATTGGAATTCCAGGATGTTTGACCAAAAAACGGATACACAATTCTAGGTCTTCAAACTTTTGATAGTGTGTAAACTCGACTTCTTGTTTTTTCTTTTGCACCAAGACCAAAAGACATGAACCATCTTTCTTAGGCTGTATACCAGCTAAGCGATTCTCACCATCTATTCCTGTTTTCGAAAGGATGTTCATGCTAATAATAGGTAACAACTGGAGTGATGTATATAATCAAAGAAGATTTGTTTCGCGTTTTTTGAACGTTACCGAATATCCATTTTAAGACTGGGACCCTACTTACCCAAGGCAATCCACTTGTATTCTCTCCAATAGCATCTTCAGTTAGCCCTCCTAATACAACTGTTTCCTGATTTTTAACACGAATGGTAGAGACAAACCTTCTAGTCGCGATTGTTGGAGGAACGTCTGCATCAAAACTGCCTACCGGAGTGGTGAAATCTGGAATAACGTCCAGGGTAACCATGCCATCATCTGAGACAAAGGGCTTTACGGTTAAGGTTACATTGGCTACGATGCTTTCGAATCGTTGGGTAAACTGCTGAAAATTATTGACTGCGCCATTGCTGGAGGTAGTCGTCTCCAAAAGGAAATACTGAGTTTGTCCAATGGTTAGGCTTGCCTCTCTACCATTTAGCATAGAGAGAACAGGTTTCATTTGAATTTTAAGATTACCTCGGGTTTCCTGTGCTTGAAGGTTGAGGTAGAAATTTTGATTGAGCACTCCCAAAGGCTGAAGAGTTGGAACGCTTCCTAGTAATTCGTTAATCTGTGCTCCGTCAAAAGAGAGGTCTACACCTGGTAAAATATTGGCATTATTTGGGATAGAGTCTCCAGGTCGTCGTAAACCAGCTTGCAATGAGGTATTCAAAAAACGATCCTTATTGATTTCTACAACCACCATTTCAATTCGGATCATAGGAACGGGACGATCGATCTCTAAGAGAAACTCGGTAATTTCCTTCACTTGATCTGCCGGCCCTTTAAGAATGATTCGGTTCAATTCTGAATAATCAACTAACTCAACATCTCCTACGGTGGCTTTAGAAATTTCAGGTGGAGCTGAAGGAGTTGCTGCTCCTAGGTTTCCATTGAGGCCATTTGAAAAGGGAGAGTTAAAAGAATTTTGAAAACCATTGTTGAATCCGTTGGGTCTAAAATTTGTGTTATTGAGATTCCCATTGGGTCGATTATTTTGGAGGTTATTCAGCTGCCGATTGGTATTTGTAAGGTTGCCCTCGGAAGTTCCAGAGGAGGTGATTCCTGATACCCCAGGGATGAGTTCCATCGCTTGGCGAGTAGGTCGATGTTTGAGTTTTACTATCTCTAAGGTCTGGAGCCAAGAACTTTCCGCCTTTCCGACTAGATATAATTCTTCATCTTTTTTAAAGGCATAAGGAGTTCCTTTTAAAGCATGGGTGAGCCAAGCATCTAACGTGGCGTAATCAGCTTTTGTGGTTACTTTTCCATCTAAGGCATCATAGAGTAAGTGATTTGTGCCTAGTTGGGTAAATAACTCTTCTACCACTAAATCTAGGTCAGCCTCATGGGCCTCAATGCTTACATATTTTATTTCTCCATCTGTAAATGTCTGGACAGAAAAATCATTTGACCCTTGTTGGGAAGCGGAGGCATTAGGAGAGTTTTCCCCTTGAATGGGCTCTATGACCAAATATCCTTTGGGCTTTTTTCTTAGCACATAACCATTGGTTTTAAAAATAGCTTCAAGGGCAGTATCTAATGGTGTTGGTGGCAAAAAAGCATCAATGGTTTCCGTTACTCCGGTTGGGAGCAGGATCTTTTTTCCACTCAAGTTTGAGATAATCTTCACAACCTCAAATAAACTATCCCCTTTTAGATCTACTGCCAATAGACCATTTTCAAACGTAATACCTGGAAGTTTTCTAGGGGGAGTCTCCTCAGCTACAACAGGTGGTATATAGGGTTTGAATTCAAGAATAGTCCCTATAACATCAATTGTATAATTGAAATTTTTACAGATGAAGAGGAATACATTTTTTACAGGCTCTTGGGACAGGTTAGAGGTTAAGAGTAAGTCGGGAGTGTTATCAATGTAGACGTTTATTTGATGTTCTAGTCCAATAGCTCTGATATAACTTGACAAGGGGATGTTGGAAAAGGAAATGTTGGTTTCTTCGTTAAGGCTAGGGATTTCTATCGACAAGGAGTCAAGTTCTGCTGCTAACTCTGTTAACCTAGAATTTTGGGCAAAGAGGATAGCACTTCCACAAAAGGCAGCGATGAATAAGCTGATATAGCGTGATAAAATGTGAACTTTCATGGTGTTATTGCTTGATCCTTTTGCCTTGCTTAAAGAGAATCTGCTTTTTCATTTGGCCGCTTTTGTCATAGTATGAAAAAAGGCCATTAGCGAGTCCCTTGTTGAAGTTACCTTCTTGTTTTAATGTGCCAGTTTTATGAAAAACTTGAAAAAGTCCTTCCTTTTCTCCTTCAACATAGAGGTATATTTCTTTTTGCTTTCCATTTGGGTAAAAGCTTTGCCATGATCCATGGATACGGTTGTTTCGCCAGCGGATTTTTCTCGACACCAAGCCGTTTTTGGTGAAGTATGTTTCAAGACCATCCTTGTTCCCATGATGGTAGGAAGCACTATATACTTTTGATCCATTCACTGCCCATTTTTCATACCGACCATGGTATATCTCTCTTTCTTCCCAAAAATTAAAATAGTATTCATACTTCAGAGATAGCTTCCCAGGGCTGTGATACTGGGAAGTTGTCTTGATATCCAGACTTTGAGCTGGAGCTTGTAAGCTGAAAATAAAAAACAATAAGGATAGGTAGAATCTGGATTTCATGGCTATTGAAAATGTTGCAGAGCTTCCTCAATGGAACTCTCACCTCGTCTGACAACTGCTGCTAAGTTTTCATTTAAACTTGACAATCCCAACGATTGACGAAATTGATTGACATCAGTTGCTTTTGATTTAATGGCTTCTTGCATATCCTTTTGGATAGGAAGTACCTCAAATACGGCCATCCGGCCCTTATATCCAGTAAAGTAGCATTTCGGGCAACCAACAGGAATGTAATGTTGGTCTAACTCAAAGCTTTCTTGGAAAGTGGTATGAATCACCTCCTTGCTTTGGGTCTTACAACTGCAAAGTACCCTCACCAGCCGTTGGGCAATTATTAGCCTGACGGAAGCTGAAAGCAAATATGGCTCTATACCCATATCCATTAACCTGTAAATCGCATCCCAAGAGTTATTCGTATGTAGGGTAGAAAATACCAATCGACCTGCTAAAGCTGCTCTGACAGCAATCTTGGCAGTTGGTGTATCCCTGATTTCTCCCACCATCATGATATTGGGATCCTGACGAAGGAAGGCTCGTAAGGCTCTATCAAAAGTTAACCCTATTTCTTCCTTAAGCTGAACCTGATTGATTCCACTTAGATTGTATTCAATAGGATCTTCAATGGTGGTAATATTTTTATCTGGCTTATTTAGTTGGTTGAGAGTAGCGTAGAGAGTGGTGGTTTTCCCGCTGCCAGTTGGGCCAGTGATTAAGACAATACCGTTTGGTTTTCTAATAGCCTCTTGATAGAACTGCATTTCTAAATCAGAAAAGCCAATTTTAGTAAGATCTAATTGATCCGATGACCTGGTTAACAATCTCATGACAACTTTCTCACCAAACTTAGTTGGGATAGTTGATACCCTCACATCTATTTCTTGACCAGATCGAGATAGATGAATCCGACCATCTTGAGGAAGTCTTCTTTCTGCGATATCTAATTCAGAGAGAATCTTAATGCGACTGATAATAGCATTGTATTGTTCTTCTTGTACTTCATATCGTTCTACCAATTGACCTTCCCAACGAAATCGAATTCTGGCTAGCTTTTCATAGCGTTCAATATGAATATCACTTGCTCCCATTTCTAACGCTGTAGTAAACAGCTTGTCAACAAATTGGACGACATCTGAGCCTGATCTTTCTTTGGATCCATTTTGGCTTTGTTGATGTTGGATTGGGTAATGTTGGAAAAGAAGGGATTGAAATTCATGTTCTTCCATGACTTCAAGTTCGATTTCTTCTCCTAGCACTAACCTTAGGACATTTTTCTTTTTAGGGGTCTTTTCGGGTGTTAAGCAGACTAATTTCCCCTCACGCCTTTCTAGCGGAATTATTTGGAGACTATGTGCTTGTTCAGCACTAATCAGGGATAAAAAACGAAAGTCTATCTGAGGATTTACCATAATAATCCTATTTCAAAAGGCAGCATGGATAAACGGTATAGTACAATCAAAACCAATAATCCAAGTGCCCAGATTCCTGCTAATGGAATAGAAACTGCCTGTATATCAATGAATGTTAAGGTGTGCAATCCAATCAAAGCTAGTAGAATACACCAACTTGAACCAACAACGAATACTATGAGACTATAGGGTTCTAATGCCAAGCTTAAGCAGATCATCATAAGCACATCGCCCCAGCCAAAGTAATGATCAAAGAATTGCCCCTTTCGGCGAAGTTTAAAAATCACATAAGTTCCTCCGATCAGAGAAATAAGAAATAATGCGTTGATTCCAAGATTCTCTTTTATGCCGAATCCACTGCTCTGAACCAATAAGCTTAGCTCAGCAATTCCAAGGAGGATAAACCAAGCTACGTGTATTTCTCTTTTTCGTAGATCTTCTAGGGTAATGAAAAGGAGAGATATACAGCAGGCAAACCAGCTCACTGAATTCATGATATGAAAATCTATCCAATTCAATCAGCTACTACTTCTCTAGGATTTTTTCCTTTGTCTATTTCCCAGACATTGAAAACTCCATCCCCATCGAAATCAGTAATCGAAGTGGCTCGGGCTAGAAAATTATCCTGACTAATTTTGACTATTTCAATCCGATAATGGGCTGTACCATTGTCTTGATCTATGAGCTTAGCTTGTTCAAATCCAATTGAGGGGAATTGATCACTGTATTTATAGTTTGTGAGGTAATAAGTTTCTTGAAGGGTGGCTAAGTGTTTGAGATTACTCTTAGCCTCTAGAGAATGTGTGATACCAAATAAGGGCTTAAGAACAGGGAAGGCCATCATCAAAAGGAGTCCCACAATGGCAAGAACGACCAGTAATTCTGTTAGGGTCATTCCTTTGAGTTTATATGGTTGGTGTTGCATGATGTTGTTAGTTTTCAGGATGATGAAATATACATTATTTTATAACTACATTTCCTAATTCGAACATTGGAAGATACATGGAAACTAATATCAGTGCTACCATTCCTCCAAGAACAATGATCAATACAGGCTCTAAAAACTGAGTTAATTGACCGATGGTTGCCTGACTTTCTTCCTCTAGTTGATTAGCAGTCTTACTCAACAAAGTATCAAGCTTGGCGGTCCTTTCACCGACCTTCACCATTTGCAGGATATAAGCTGGAAAAATGGGATGCTCTCCCATAGCGTCGAATAAACTTTTACCCTTTATTACCTCCTTATGTACTTGGGCCAAGGCCTTTTTTATGGGTTGAAAAGGAACCAAGTCATAGGTGGATTGAAGAGCTTGGTCCAGATTGACTTTAGCCGTAAGGAGTAAACCTAGAGAATAACTCATTCTGGCTAGATGGAGCTTAATAATGAGAGGGCCAAAGAATGGAATACGGCTTACTATATTAGCTCCTATAGAATTGATGGTTTCATTTTTTCGCAGGATGAAAATGATAGACCAGAGGATAGCAACCCCAAGAAATAGCCAGCCTCCATATGAATTAAGGAAGGCTGAAATCCCTAAAATATTCTGGGTGATGGGAGGAAGATCGGCATCAAATCGTTTGAAAATATCCTCAAACATGGGAACCACAAAGTTCAGCATGAACAGTAACACGAGACTAGCTACCAAAATCACAGCGATAGGATAGGTAAGAGCTTGGCTTAACTTTCTTCTCAATTGCACTCTCCGTCCATAATAGGCGCCTAATTCCATTTGCATGTGTGCAAGTTGAGCTGTCTCCTCTCCCATTTTTATCGTTTGAATATCAAATGGATTAAAGAATCGATCTTCCTTGGTAAGGATGGCTGAGAATGTGACTCCTTCCTCTAATTGAAGGTGTAGCCTTTCTAGCAACTGTTTAATAGATCGCTTTGAGAATTGATCCTTGAGGATCACCAAACTATCCAAGTGTCCAAGTCCAGAATCAAGTAAGGTTCCCATGAGGTAAAAGAACTGCTGCTTATCCTTCCACCTCCATGCCTCACCTAAGTTAAGATCACGGGTCCATATACTCTCCTTGGTCTCTTGTGAAGGAGAGTCCTTTACATGTACATATGGATTTGAAGTCTCAGAAAGCTTCATAATTGTAGTTTTTTATCTGAGCATGTCTTTTTATTCGATGCCGAAAACAGACCTGTATTGAATCTCGTATGGCCAGCGTAAATGGATTCTCAACTGAAAATGCTTCTAGTATTTTGCCAGATAGGAGGGTATCCCTCTGGCCGTTGACCAATCTTACGACGCCATCAGAAATAATTTCATAGCTTTTTTGTAATTCCATCTCCTTTGACCACAACCGCAGTTCTTTTGATTGAGGAACCTCAAGTAGGTAGGCCTGATCTAGATCTTTTTCAAATACATCGAGCCACTGCATAGCGCCATAAGCCTCATCCACTTCCTTAAAGTAACGTAGTTGGTAGGTTTGGAAGGATTGGTAGACAAAGGCACCCAAGAGGATAACCAAGGAGATTAAACTCATCGTTACCAATACCTCTAATAGAGTAAATCCTTTCGCCATCTTGCACTGTTTTAAGGGGTAGGGAGAGTTGTAATTAGACTTCTCCTGCTTAGGAAGTTCTCGCCTGACCAAGCTTCCACCTGAATTTCTATGATTCTACTTTTTGTATGTCTGATCTCAACTCGTCTTATTAATCTTCTTCCTTGCAGCATTCTTTCTTCTTCTAAGGGAAAGGGAGAATCAAGTGGTTCTTCCAGATAGTTTTTGATCAAAAGATCAGTAGTAAATTGTTCTTTGGGTGAAGAAATACCTGTAAAAGATAGGAGGATATTAACACCCAATCCAAATACTAAGCCTAGAAGTGAAAGGCTTATAAGTACCTCAATTAAGGTACTTCCGGGTATCTTTTTTATTCTTCTAACCATTCCACAATCTGATAAGGTTCCTTCATGTAAGCCATACCTCCTACAAAACTCTTAGAGAGGGTATTTTCATGGAAGGTCGCATTGACCAAAGTATGATTATATATTCTGGAGGGAGTATGAAATATAAAATCATTTGTTACGAGTCTTCCATTCATGTTACCTCTGAAATCTAAGGATTGAGAACAATAGACACTGCCCCATAGTGAAGAATTTTCCGAGATGGTACAGTTGTCATATCTATTTGGTAAGGTTCTAAATGGATTGCGACTGATAAATACCTCTCCCTCAATTGTCGTGTATTGCCCCAACTGAAAGGAGATGGGATCAGGTGTATCAGGGAGCAATGCCAGGAGGGAGGGGTATGTTAGGTTAACCGATGTACCTATTTCAATTGTTTCAAGTGCATAAGCTTGAAGGTTCCCTCGGAATCCATCCTCAATTTTAATCCTCCTGCCCATTAAGATGCAGTGTTTCAGTTGAGAATTTGCCTTGACGATGATTTCATCAGCTAGGATAAGAATTTTCCCCTCAAGGGCGCAATCACCTATTGTTAAGGAAGAGGCGGCTTGGATCACTTTAGGTGATTCTCTCCATGCTTGTTGATGAATCATATGTTCTAGCACATAGGCACTCGAGTTTCTCTGCCAAGTTCGAAGCTCTTGTAGTTGTTGCTTTATCGCTTCCCAGTTTTGCCAGTAGGGTCTGTTCAAAAATGTAGAACTTGGTTTTACAGTTGCTTGCCTAAGGTCAGCCTGATAAGAAATACCGGGAAGAGAAACTGCTCGAAAAGCAGAATTGGGAACAAATACTTTGCCTTGAATGGATACCTGTCCGGCTAAACTAATCGTACTTTGCTGGTTTTTTGTTTGAAGGGCATAGCGCTTCTCATCTGAAATTAGCTGTCCTATTAAACAGGAAGAACTAAATACGCTATTCTTATGTGTTCCAGTGGCGTGAACGAGGCCGTACATTCCCCATCTTTCGGTTTTTAATAGGCAAGAATCTGATTGGTCATTGAAGAGTTGGTTTTGCAAGGTCTTGTTTTCTTGGAATCCAGCCTCCAAGAGAGACATGACGCCTGATTCCATATTATGTTTGGCCCAAATGGGCCCAAGTGTCTGATGGCTATAACTTCCTTGCAATGCGTTTAGGAAAATGATCATCCCAAGGAGGCTCCCAATGATCACAAAAATCATCAGGCTGTAGATTAAGCTTCCTCCTTTGAGCTGTTTCATTGATTATCTCGATTGTAGGTCCAAGTAGTGTCAGACATTTGGACGGTTATATGAGTGGGCTCAATAGCCATAATCTCTCCAGCTAAGATAGAATCACCGACTGCTAGTTGAAAGGTAGATTTTCCATCATAGAGTAATGCCATTTTCCGAAAACTTCCTTCTTTATTGATAAAGCCCAGATAAGAGAGAAAGGGCTTTCTTTTGGGAGGAGTTAGTTTCCGAATTTGACCAACCGTAGTTGTTTTTATGGATTTTCTTTTTGGTTCCTCTCTTATAACTGTTGGGTTGATTAAAAAAGGATCTTGATAGGATAATCTCAGTTTGAATGTGTCAGGGAGTTGTTCTGCTAGCAGAAATGTCCCCGTAGAAGGCGTGGTATTAGTTGTGTCATCTGACCACGAAATCAATCCAAAATAGCTAGCACCAACATAAGCCCAAATCAGAATCACGGTTGGAATCAAGAAATAATTGAGCTTTTTGGATTTCATGGGGTGGTGTCATTTTTACTGGATAGAACCATTAAATTAAATGATATTAATTTGTTATGTCATGATTTTGATCAATGATTATTATATCAATAATCAAAAATTTAACTTCTTTGCAAGTTTACAATAATTTAACAATTGATTTTTGGATTATTTGGAGATTCAATAGACTTTGGTGATAAGCACTTCGGGTCATCAATAGAATATTTTGACACAGGTGCGTGATATACACAGCTTAATAAAAATTAGCTTAGTCCATTTATTTTGGAACAAACTCAATTTGACCTATATGTGTCATTTTGATAGAGATATTCTTTGCTTTAGTTTTAAGTAAAGTTTTTTCAATAATAGTACATACAAGTTTCAGCCATGAATTAGCCATGAAGCACTCCCTTGTCTGTATACTGATTTATCTAGTTAGCACATCAATTTTAAATGGGCAGTCTATTCCTATTGCCATTAGTAATGGCGATTTTGAGGATACGACTTTTTCAGTGCAAACCGAACCGCTTCAAGAATGTGAGTTTAGTGATCGAAATGGAGGAGTTGTAAACCTTCTTGATTGGTGTGTATGCCCAGTTGGATTTAATTCACCCAATGTTGAGCCTTTTACGAATCAATTCGAGAATTATGACCCTTCTTCGGGCAATTTCTATATTCACATGGTGGCTAGATCTACTGGTACTAATGAGAGCATAAACCAAAGACTACCTTCTCCAATCTTACCAGGAATTACTTACGCATTTACAATTGATCTAGCGAATATTGAGTGGTTTGATGTTTCTGGTTATAATTTTGATCTTCCCGGAAGGTTATTTATTTGGGGCTCTACAGATCAATGTGGATTAAAAGAAATCTTATGGAAAAGTCCAATCATTGATCATAAAAAATGGCAATCTTATTCAGGGACTTTCAGAAGTTCAGAGATGATTGATCACATAACGCTATTATCAGCCTGGGCAGAGGATTCTATCCCAGTAAGCTGTAATGTTTTAATTGATAATCTTTCTGATTTTTATCCGGTCCATGTACCAGAGCAAGATTCACTGACCTTAACTTACTGTTCTGATCAATCTCTTGTATGGCAACCTGATTGGTCAGAAGAAATTTTACTTCTGTTAGATGAAGTTGAGCAAAGGCGACCTTTTGTTTTCGCTGATACAGGTACGTATGAATTTACCCTTAAACATGATGAACTTTTAGATTTCGCTCAAACTCTTAAGGTTCGAGTAGATCAGAATTTGACACCTGAAATCAGTCTCGCATACAATGACACCAGCATCTGCTTAGGAGATCAAATAGAGGTTCAAGGGCTATTGTCAAGTTGGCCAGATTCCTTACCAATTTTTATTAACTGGAATGATGGTATCAACCGTCTAGATAGGTGGATTAACAGAGAGGATGTATATGTTCTTGAAGTTGACCATAAAGGCTGTAAAGATACAACCAGTCTATTTGTCTCGACATTGGATTGCTCCTATGAAGTAGTATTTCCTACTGTTTTTACTCCCAATGGAGATGGACTCAATGACGTCTTTAGCCCTATTTTACTCAAAGGGATTTTTAATTATAATTTAATGATTTTTGATAGATGGGGTCGAAAAATATATGAGAGTGATGACTCAACAGAATCTTGGGATGGTCGTTTCCAGCAAGAGGAATGTAGAGAAGGAACCTTTTTTTACGTACTCTCCTTTCAAAATATTATCAAACATAACTTATATAAAAAAGGTAGCATTACACTGCTGAGATAATTCAAATTCACAATCAGAAAACCATGAAACATCACAAGGTATTTTATCTCATTATTGGGCTAATTCTTCTAATTCCTTTAGGAACTTACAGTCAGGCTATTAATAAAAGTTTGGAGGATCAAATGATGCCCTCACCTGAAGCTGCGGCATTAGGAAAATACGGGGATATTCCCGTTAGCCATGCAACAGGAGTTCCCAATATCTCCATACCTATTCACACTGTTTCAGAGGGGCCACTTTCCTTACCCATTTCCTTGTCTTATCATGCCTCAGGCGTTAAGGTTGCAGAGACCTCAAGTAAAGTAGGCCTTGGTTGGAGCTTGAATGCTGGTGGGATCATTAGTAGGACAGTTATGGGACTTCCTGATGAAGAAGCCCAAAAAGGATATTTATATGTTGGAAGTGTCTTGGATGCAAATAAGCATGAAGATATTGTAGATGTACACTATGGGAACAAAGATGGAGAACCTGATATGTTTTCCTTTAATATTGGCGGCTATTCAGGGAAATTTATTTTGACTTCTGAAAGCGAGGTTTTTATGCTTCCGAAACAAAATGTCAAAATTGTTCCTGATATAGATTTGACAACAAGTAGCATATATCGAATAAAAGGATTTACAGTTTACAGTCCTGATGGCACAAAGTATATCTTTGGAACCCTAGGTGCTAAACAATATATAGGATTAGACTATGATGTTAACAGGCCTACACAAGCAAGTTCATGGTACCTCCTTAAAATAGAATCTGCTGACAATCAATATTCGATTGATTTTGATTATGAGGAAGACAATACCAAGTATGTGTTTCCCGCTTCAAAAACAGATGTCGGGATTGCAACAGGGCAATCATCTCCACCCACCCCTACCTTTCATAGCTCTATCAGTTATGGATTCACCTTGAATCAAATTTCCTCAACAGCTGGAAATATTAAATTTTTCTATGATTCAGATCGAGAAGATATTGAGGTTGCAGACTTATTCTTAGGGAAGCTTGATAATAGCAGAAAAAAGCTTGATCGTATACAAATTGAAGGTAATGGGAATACGTACTGTCGTGAATACACCCTAACATATGATTACTTCGAAGATGCAAGCTCATATAAAAAACTACCTGTTTCTCTTGGGGTAAACCTTCGGCTTCAACTACAACAAATCCAAGAAAGTACCTGTGATAACTCAATTGAGATCCCACCCTATAAGTTTGAATACTTTGACGATCCACTAGTTAACTTAAATGGTACGAATTCATCTAGGATTTACCTTCCAAATAGGCTAAGTAAAGCCATTGACCACTGGGGATTTTATAATGGATCAGTTCAAAACAACAGCTCTTCAATGAATATCCCAAGAACAAAGGTTACCTATAGTCCCATTCAATTTGCACCTCCAGTTACAGTGGTATTTGGAGAATCCTCTGATAGAGAAACACACGAGGAGGCGATGAGACAAGGAGCTTTAAAAAAGATAACATATCCAACAGGAGGGTCAACAGAATTCACCTTTGAGGCCAATGATTATTATGGTACGTATACAAAAACCGACCAACTTACTAACTTTAGTAATAGTTGTTCAATGCAGGGACAAGTCACTACTAACTTTGTACTTCCGATTCAAGGAAATCTATTAGATGAACTCTTCTATGAATTGACATTTACTGAGTGTGCTCCCAATTCTTCGAATACTTCCTTTGATTTTGAATTGTTGAAGAATTCATCCTCCGGTTCTCCAATTGCAACTGCAACGGTTTCTTCAAATAGTACTGATGATGTGAGACCGCTTTCTGAGTTATTTTCCACGTTGACCAATCAAGATTTTAGCTCTGGTCAAGGAGGGAGTACCACTAACACATACTATCTAACATTTGAGAATACCTCTACTAGTTCTAACGCTGCTTTTACGGCCCAGATAAAAATCTACAGAACCTATGAGGTAACTGGAAATAGAAAGGTTGGCGGTTTAAGAATCGCCTCGATCGTATCTGATGATAGTCAACCAACAAGCCCTAATGTGATAACCACATTTACGTATGAGGACGAAAATCAATTGGGTATGTCTAGTGGTGAGTTATATAATATACCTGACTATTCAGAGGTAGTAAAAATTGTTCCTAATTACGATGAAAATTGGAACGGTAGTGGTTGCTCTGCCTTTGTAAATTCTGGAACATTAACGGACTTCCCTGTTCTATCTGATGCAAGTATAACTCCACTTAGCTCTTATGAGGGATATCACATTTCTTACCTAAGAGTGTTGGAATTTCAAGGAACAGGGAATGGATATACAGAGCGCAAGTTTTTTTCTGAATCATCCAATGATCCTTACCGGCCTCAACCAGTTCAGCCTGGGCTGTCAAATGATTTTCCGAAAGCCCCTAGATCATTAAGAACTTTAGCTGGAGAATTATCAGAGGTTGCCGCCTACAAGGAAGATGGAACTTTGGTTTCCCATACAGTCAATGCGCCTCTCCAAGAAGATTATGACTATTTTGGAGTTGTATTTGATGCTAGTGCATGTTTATCAGGATATACAAGCTATCGATATCACATTATAAAAGTAAGTTCAAGACCTTGGGTAGCTTCTACCTATGCTATCCGTTCGAGACCTTTTCGACTTGAAACAGTAACTTCTATTCAAGACGGATTATCTTCTACTGTAACAAATAATTATACACTTACTCAAGCGACAGGGGACCCAACGTATTATTTCCCCAAATCAACAGAAACTCAAAATAGTGATGGTACCTTACACAAAACAATTTATCACTATCCCTTTGAAACAACCTTTAGTTCTTCTGTTAAGCCTCAGATCCTGAATAAGTATATGATTGGGAATCCCTGGAAAGTTGAAAAATTTCAAGATGGGAGTTTGCTTGAGAAAACAGAAAGTCAATATGGGTACAATTCTATTGGAGATTTTGTTTTCCTTGAAACACTCTCGCAGTTTCCTAATGGTGTCGAAGAAATTCAAGAGGACTTTACCTACAATGATGTAGGGAAATTAATTGAAGCTCAAGTGGAAGATGCTGAGAGTTCTTCCTTAATATGGTCTACTTATAAACAGAAGCCTACAGCAAAAGTATTTAACGCAGAACCCTCTGAGGCAGCATACACGAGTTTTGAAGATAAGGGATTAGATAATAATAGTTCAATCCTAGATGGAGGATGGGTAATTGTTAGAACAGCAAATGGGGGTTGGGTAGATCAATTTACCCATGAATTCCAAACGGGCCAAGTTGGATTCCATATCCAGCCAACTGAAAGAATTCTTCAAAAAAATAATCTTCCAGCGGGTAAATATGTCATCTCCTTCTGGTATAGCCGAGGAGAAATATCAATAAGTGCACCAGGAGTTAATATAATTACTCCTGTAGGCGGAACGAATGAAATGACCTTCTTTGAAAAGGAAATAACCTTAACAGCTAATGCTACAATTACAATAGCTTCAAATAGTTCAGGACCTAATCCTTATGATACATATATCGACGAGGTTCGAATATTTCCTGCTGATGCCCAGATGTCGACAATATGTTATGATAAAGGACTAAGAATTATCACCACAACTGATATTAATAATAGATCGAATTTCTATATCTATGATGCCTTGGGACGTCTTCAATTTGTAAAAGATTTTGAAGGAAACTATATCCAAGGATACGAATACAACTATAAGTCTCAATAACAGCACAACCTCAACACAATATAAGATGCAAAGAATATCTATCTCCATATTTTGTCTTTTGTTAATCAGCCTAAATCTACCAGCGCAGAACTGGGGTGATCAAAACTATGTCGCTGTTACGACGGCAAGAGCAGAAGTTAATTCTCAAACAAGCTTTGAGGCGTTAAGCTCCCAAGATGATAAAAATATCATCATTCAGTATGTTGATGGTCTTGGACGACCTATCCAAGATGTAGATTGGAAGTCATCGCCTTTGGGGAATGATGTTATCTCTTTTCATGAATATGATGCATCAGGCCGTGAAGAGAAACAGTACCTTCCTTTTACCAAAGCTTCTTCTAATAATCTTCTTTCTAATCCCGCAACTGAGCAGTATAGTTTCTATAATTTGAATTCAACCAGTAACTATGCCCAAAGCAATAAGCCATTTGCTTTGACTCAATTTGAAGCTTCTCCACTTAATCGTGTAATTGAGCAAGGTGCTCCTGGTGTAGTTTGGCAGCCTGCTCCTAGTAATGCAGGCTGGCATCAGCTTGGAGAGCATTCTGTTGTTTCCTTATATGAGGTCAATTTCTCCACAGTAGATTATCTTCCATTAGATGCTTCGGTTGGAGCAAGTTTAAGTATTAGTTATGCTCCAGGTGAGCTTAGTGTACAAAAGACCCATGATGAGAATTGGAATTGGTCTGAAGTTTATACAGATAAATTAGGCCGGACTATTTTATCCAAAGTTCAGGATGGAGTAGACAATAATAATTATCCCACCTATGCTACCACAGCTTATGTTTATGATGTACTGGGAAGGGTTAAATATGTAATTCAACCTGAAGGCTGGGAAGATGTTGTTAATGATAATCTTCTCAGTTCGTCTACTTTAGAAAATTATGCCTTTCAATATGAGTACGATGCGAGGAATAGAGTAATTAAAAAGAAAGTACCCGGAGCAGATTGGGTTTACATGATTTACAATAAAAGAAATGAATTGGTATACGCTCAGGATGGCGCTCAAAGGAATCGAAATGAATGGTCCTTCACCAAATACGATGCTCTGGGTCGCCCAATTATAACAGGGCTCATGTATACTACCGACTCCCAATCTGTTCTCCAATCTCAACTAGATAATTCAACTCTCCCGTTATTTGAGGAAAAGACTTACTTAACAGTCCTTGATTCCACCGGTGAAGATGTAGAAGGATATTCAAATCATAGTTATCCGTTAATTACAGGAAGTAGCGGAACGTATCCGACTACTGTCCATTCTGTTACCTACTATGATACGTATGACTTTGATCAAAGTGGAACGGAAACAGGGTATGAAAGCACCAAGAAACCAAGCAATGCAACCGATAGAACAAGAGGGATGGTAACAGGAATAAAAGTTCGTATTCTTAATCCTGATGATGATATGCCTGTGTGGCTTTACACAAAAACATATTATGATGATAGAGGGAGAGAAATAAGAACTTTATCAGATAATCATTTTAATAAAAATGGGGTGGGATCATCTTATGGTCATCACAACAAAATGGACTATACTACAAACACATATAATTTTATAGGAGAGCTTACAAAATCAGAAACCATTCACTACAGGCCAGATGGAAGCCGAGATTTTGACGCAAAAACATTTACTTATGACCATAGAGGAAGAACAATACGGGAAAATGAGGAGCTAAAAGTTAATTTGAACCAAAAGGTCATGGATGCTCAGCTGGCTTATTATGATTATAATGAGTTAGGGCAAATGGTAGGAGAACGTCTTGGCCCCACGGATAACACAGGTACTCAACCTCTCCAATATGTGGATTATGAATACAATATCAGAGGATGGCTAGAAAGTATCAACGGAGATGATAGAGACTGTGCAAGTCGACCAGATATAATTCCTCCTGCAGCTATAACAGATCTCGAAGTAACTACAGGAGCCTCTAGCGGCCTTGCATCTGGAATCGTGAAGTGGACCTTTACCGCTCCTGGCGATGATTACTTAAGTGGAGGTAATGTGAGTTCCATTGAAGTTTGTTTTGGAATAGATCCATCTTTTATGGATAGTTCCCGAAAGGGCGTTGATATTCTACCCTACAGAACCAATACAATTTATGATCCTGTTGTAAATGGAGCAATTAATGTTGGTCAAGTATCTTCATTCCAGTGGTCTGGTTTCCAGTACGCACCTTATGACAGTACCAAGCTATATTTTGCCTTGCGGACCCGTGATGAAGCGGGAAATGTATCTCCATTTTCTAATGTTGTGATATTTACTCCCTTAGTAGATGTAGTATCTCAAGATACCCTTCCTGCTGAATCATTTCTTTACGTAACAGAAGACTGTGCGACATGTGAAGAAAATCCTGGAACGGCTTTGGAATTGAAGATAAATAGTTGGGACATCACCTTCGATGTATCTGTTGATGGGGGAGGTAATCATGCACTTGATTTTACAGTTACAGATCAAAAGGATTTGATATCGTATAAACCAGGAGCAGGTGGTATGGTTGCTCAAGATGTTTCTTACTCCTTTTCCAGATCAGTAGCAATTTCCTCAGGAATACTTCCTTCCAACTTTCCAGAAACCTATCCTTATGTAGCTACCAATAGTAATTCTACACTGCCTTACTCCTTTTCCTACAAAGATTTGGAGGAGGGAGAATTTGATGACCTAGAGTTATCTATTCAGGAAACAATCGAGGATGCCTTAACCCCACTGGGATTTGGTGCTTCTACTATTTCGGAGGTCGTATCTAAAGTCAATCAATTATACCTTAATGATGTTAAACAGAAAATGAATGAAGGTGGCAACATTGATCTGTTTTCTATGCGTCTTTATTATAACGAGGGGATGGAAGAGGTTGATTTGCAAGCAATAGGTCAGTACAATGGCAATATTTCGGGAATGAAGTGGAAGGGTGCTACAGATTGTAATTGGAAGGGATATGGTTATACATATGATCCGATGAATCGGCTCAAAACAGCCTATTATGGAGAGTATGATCAGCTAAATGATAATTGGACTCAAAATGTAGGGAGCTTTCATTCAGAATACACCTATGACAAAAATGGTAACATTGAAACTTTAAGGAGATTTGGCTACACCGGGAGTAACAGCTATGGCCTCATAGACGATTTAACTTATAGCTACAGTGGTAATCAATTAACCCATGTTCAAGATGGAACCCAAAGTGTTCCTTCTGCTTTTGATTTTTTCGATAACATGGTAAGCTATGGGCCAAATGATCATGAGTATCTTTACGATGCATCAGGAAATATGAAACAAGATGATAATAGGAGTATCACTGCTACCTATAACCATTTTAATAAACCTATTAAGGTGAATAAAGGAGGAGATGGAATTGATCCTGATTACATAAAGTATATTTATGCCGCAGATGGCACAAAACTAAGGCAAAAGGTATATTCAATTCCAGCTTCCACAGGGCAAGGTTCCACAAGTACCACAAAGGAAATCACTAAGATTACTGACTATGTAAATGCATGGCAGTATGAAGATGCAGATGGGGAGAATTCAACTTTATCAAGTGAGTTGATCCATGTAATCACAAGTAAAGGAAGAATGGTTCCCATCTCCAGTACAAAATGGATAAAGGAGTACTTTCTAAAGGATCATTTAGGAAATACCCGAGTAGTCTTTGGGGATTATGATGAGGACAAAAGAATCAATCCTGACCCAACTGGCACAGATATCATGCAAACTATTGAAGGATACTATCCATTTGGATTAGCACATAATTCAGAAGGGGCATTGGTGAATCAACCAGAGAATCAGTATTTGTATAATGGGAAAGAGAAGCAGGATGAGCTAAACCTAGGATGGTATGATTATGGTGCTAGAATGTTCAATCCAGCCACTGGGCGGTGGGGCACCTTAGATCCTAAAGCTGACTTGTTGGAAAAGTCGAGCCCATACGTTTATTCATTCAATTCTCCGATTGTATATATTGACCCAGATGGAGAGTTGCCTATCCTGATCAATGGTCGAGCTTCAACATGGATATGGGCGCCCTCAATAAGAAAGAATGGAATATACTGGGGAGTGTTAATAGATGCAATTCGGTCTGGTGGTCGAGCTAATCCAAGTCTCACCCACAATCCTCATAGAACCTCGTATGGGTGGGGTTATAATGGAAGCCCTAACAAGATTACAAATTCAACTCAGGACGAGTTTTACTTTGTGGACGGTGATCAATATGCAATAGGCCCTTGGAATGCTGAAGGGTGGTACGATCAAGGAAATATACCAGCAATGAGAAGGCAGGCAGGTTTAAACCAGGCTAAGAAAGATTTCAAAGAGATCCTATCAAGACTTGCTAGGGATCCTGAGAGTGGTAAAATTATTGAAAAAATTCAGATTTATTCTCATAGTCGAGGTGCTGCATTTGCTGTGGGGTATATTGAAGAGTTACTAGAGCTAATTTCTACTCACTCAGATCAATTTGCCGATCCAAGTAGTGTTATCGAGTTCGTCTTACACATGAATCCGCATCAATCATATGCGGTTGGTCACAATCAAGGAGTCCCAACCGTGGTTATGCATCATGATTTTGACGGGCTATCAGGGAATAGCATTTCTGGAGTTTTTGCCAATCTAAGATCAAACGTAAGGGGACATCTTCAAACTACATTTAATAAGGAAGTCCAAACATTTTTGAATTCTTTCTATACAAATGGTGGAGCAACTCAGGCAACTATAGATAATTTCATTGAAACAATGAGAAAGAAATACGATATCACTGTTAAAATAGTTGAGTAAAAAGTATGCAAATCAATAGTTTTGGCCTTTTGTTTGAAATAATTTTTATTGTATTCAAAATTTGTAAGCCATGAAATCTGTTTTCATTATTTCGATTGTAAACGCCTTGGCGACTATTGCTATGCGTTACATAATGGTGCTTATGTTATTTTTATTCGGCATAATAACAAACCCTACCTTAGAATACGATGTTTGGAGGGGTATTTCCTTCATCATTGGGCATATTCTAGTATTAATTTACCTTGGAAAGAAGTGGTACCCTGTTAACAAAGTTACAGCAATAGGCTTTTGGATTAATACACCAATTCCACTTTTAGTTCACCTTCTGAGTTTTTATGAAGTGATTAGCTGGGGATGGATTCCCATTCCATATTGATTTTAAATCTAAGCATAATGATCCTGTTTTAAGGGATACTCAGATTCAAATAAATCAGGTAATCAGTAGCCTTAGAGTCAGAATAGAACATGCCTGTGCTTCTATCAAAAGGCTGAAAATTATCAGAGAGAAAATCAGACTCAAATCCTATGATATGAGAGATCTGATGATGAGGATTGCTACGGCTCTACACAACTTCAGATTGAGATCCAGAAACCAATACGAAATCAATCGTGATAATCATTAGTGTCTGAAAATTCATCAGACGTTTCAAAAGTTCTTTCAAATATTATCTTGTTCATCCTGAGACGTTATGAGTTATCAGATGAACAATGGGATCAAATCAAGGATGTTTTTCCAGTTTCGGATTCCAATAGGGTCCGCCCTGACAAATCCCATCAGCTGATGTTCAATGGTATTCTTTGGGTTCTCTTTAGTGGAGCCGCTTGGCGTGATCTTCCAGATCGCTTTGGGCCATGGAAAACAGTTTATGATCGTTTTCACCGGTGGCAAGAGGATGGCACTTTTGATAAAATCCTGAAGACTCTTCAGCTAAAAATGGATGAAGAAGGTCTGTTGGATTGGAGTACCTGGTTTGTGGATTCGACCAGTTCACGAGCCCATAAATCCGCAGCAGGTGCCAGGAAAAAAAGTCCAATCAGAAGTAGGTGCCGAGCTGCCAAACCAAGCCCTAGGGCGATCCAGGGTGGTTTTGGAGCAAATATTTATCTGAATTGCGACAAGAACGGCATTCCCCTCAATGGAATTTTAAGTCCGTTCAAGGCCATGACGCTGCTTTTCTTATCCCAGTTCTCGATGGGTTAGTGTTTCTCAAAAAAGAGGTAGGCCTAAGAATAAACCGATAGAGGTAATAGCTGACTGGGCTTATGATGCTACCTATATCAGGAGGTATTTGACAAAAAAATCCATCAATTCAAATATCTCTTTGAAAAAGCCTCGGAAAGGCACCAAAAGGAGAAAAAGAGGGCCTAAGCCTACATTTGATCCCAAGAAATACAAAGAACGAAATGTGATTGAGAGAATGATTGGATGGCTAAAAAATTGTAGAAGAATTGCTACTAGATTTGAGAAGAATGCTCAGAATTTCTTAGCCATGATCAAACTGGCTTTCATCAATTTATATCTCAAAAAGTATTTTTCAGACAGAACCTAGTCGATCCTTGAAAAGTCTACAAGCCATGCCTTAATCTATCCAATGGCCATTTTTATTGAGTCTGATTCACAATGAATTACCAGCTTTTTCAGGAATTTACGAAGAAGCTGGTAATAATTTTGACCTAACTCTCGACCTTGAGCTTGGCTCCTCATCCAACCAAAATCAGAGAAATCACTTTTTCACTCCGTTAAATCAACTTCTCAATCCTGATCTTCCGCTATTCTTGCTTGTTGAAGAAATCGCTTGGTCCGTTTCTAAGCAATCCTTTTCTCCTATGTATTCTACTCAAGGCCTGCCTGCTCATTCTATGCGATTGATGGTGGTGTAATTGCACCTAATCAGCGATAGCTGAAGGTAGAAGGGGAGATAAAAAATGAGAATAAAACTTTTGTCATAAGTCATGTTGGAATGTGGAAAAGTCCCCGACTTTCCCACATTCCAACATGAAATCTTTTTGTAGCCTTTAGACCACTTTTCGTATCTTTATTCGAAAGGAAGATATTCTTTCTATATACAAATGACCCCGGTGCTTGTCGCCAAACTCACAACCGGGGCCTAATGACCGAAGTCAATGCTAAAGCTACACATTCAGGTTTCTTCCTGCAAGGCAGGATGTGACCAAGAAGAAGGGAAGGAGGTGATGTATGGATAACGCCAGCCTAACATCTTCATCAAATCAATTCAAAGATTTTCAGCTAACTGGAGTACAAATCTCCAGTATCCTTCTGACAGGGCTCATCCTGCTTTACACGGCTGGGATTTCCTTTCATTTCTATCACAATCTCTTTGTACCGACCTTCCCAACTCAAAGTATCTATCTTGGCTGGGCTGTAACTACTGCTATTGCCATAGCCATCTTTGCCTTTATGCAAGCAATGGCATCTATGGTACATCAAGTCGCTCAAAAAGGGATAAGGGTGCTAAAAGGGAAGGTGATTTTTACCATAGCCCTCTTCCTTACTTTAGGTATCCTGGTTACACTTGACTTTTATGCCAATATCAATGGTAGTAGAATTCTAGTACAAGAGGGTATTGAGCAAGAAAGTAACTCTCAAGTCGTAAAAGCAGATACAACAACAGCTCAAGATATTGCTACCAAAGAAGCTCAGCTTGCTAAGCTCATTTCTTGTGAAATCAAAGGATATTGCTGGCGAGGATATTTGACGGAGGCTGGTATTGCTTTTCAACATCAACTCTCAACTGAACTCATAGCTCTTCGCGAACAAAAGAGTAAACAATTAGAGAAACGAGAAAGACAGGAAGAGAGATTAGCCCAAAAGATTGAAACTGAAATCACGAATCAAACCCAAGCTCATACTACCCTCATTTGGATTGTATACCCACTGGCATTTCTCCTTTGTTTGGTGAGTCACGGCTGTAAACAGCTGAGACTGCAACCAAACCACGAATCAGATACGAGACTAGAAAAAGCGGAAGCTTTAGTCGTGGAAGATAGGGAGACTGTCTTTCTCAATAAATGGAGGGAAGCAGTTGATCTGATTCTCCAAGGATACACCAATAAGCAAGTTATCAGCTTATACACAGGTCCAGAAGGCAAGATCGGTGGAACCACCATCCAAAAGCTTAAAACCGTCCTAAGAGCTAAGGGGAAACTCCCCACATTGACCTAAGTAGTCCCATTCCTTTTCATCTTTCAATCTAAACATGAGCTACCATGCACAAACCAAAACCTGTAGCCCTTTGGATAAGGGTAAGTACTGATGACCAAGCGAAAGGAGAAAGTCCAGAGCATCATGAAAAACGTGCTCGGATGTATGCTGAAATGAAAGGCTGGGAAGTCATCACGGTATATCGCTTAGAAGGCTTCAGTGGGAAGTCTGTAATGGAATATCCCGAGACTAAGCGCATGCTTCACGATATAAAGCAGGGAAATATCAAGGGACTGATCTTCTCTAAACTCGCTAGGCTCGCTAGAAATACCAAGGAACTCCTTGAATTTGCTGATTACTTCCAAGAGTATGACGCTGACCTCATATCCCTCCAAGAAGCTATTGACACCTCCTCTCCAGCAGGAAGACTCTTCTATACCATCATCGCAGCTATGGCTGAATGGGAGAGGGCAGAGATTTCCGACAGAGTAAAAGCCTCTGTTCCGATAAGAGCTAAGATGGGTAAATCGCTTGGAGGAGCTGCCCCCTTTGGATATAAGTGGGTAGACAAGAAGCTGGAGCTTGACGAAAAAGAAGCTCCGATCAGAAAACTCTTGTTTGAGGCCTTCCTAGAAAACCGAACCAAAAAGGGGGCTGCCAAGATTCTCAATGAACAAGGCTTTCGCACAAGGAATGGGGCTAATTTCACAAACTCCAGCGTTACCAGACTCCTGCGTGATCCCATTGCTAAAGGCATGAGACGGATGAACTATACCAAGAGCTTAGGGAAGGATAAGCCATGGGAAATGAAGCCTCAGGAAGACTGGATCTTTGTCCCAGCTCCTGCGATTGTCTCAGAAGAAGTGTGGGATACAGTCAATCATATTCTCGACGAGCGGAAGCTGAAACACAAGCGTGTCTCTCGTCGGGTTGCTCACTTGTTTACTGGCATAGCTCGCTGTCATTGTGGTGGTGTTATGTACGTCCCTTCAAATCATCCCAAGTACACTTGCCGCACGTGTAAAAACAAAATTGGAGAGCAGGACCTTGAAGATATTTTTCATGAACAGCTTCGCGCCTTCATGGTCTCTAAGGAAAGTATTCAGCAGCACCTTTCTCAATCTCAGCAAGAGATCATCACCAAAGAAAACCTCATAGCTAATCTGCAAACTGAAGCCAAATCGCTTCAGCAACGAATGGATACCCTTATGGATCTTGTTCAAACAGGAGAGATTCCTAAGTCTGGTTTCAGTACATACTACCAACCAATTCACGAACAACTCTCTCAGATCAGAGCTACTATCCCAGAACTCCAGGGAGAGATTGACTCGATGAAAGTGCAGATGAATTCTTCGGATCATATCCTTCATGAAGCTAAAGATCTTCACGCTCGTTGGTATGATCTGACCTTTGAGGAGAAGCGATCTATCATAGAAACAGTCGTAGAACGAGTGACGGTTGGAGAGGGAGATTTAGAGTTCAACCTCCTATATCTCCCCACCACCACCCCTTTTTCTCCTCTTAATTCATTGCAAAAGGGGAACACACCCTCAGGGATTGGCGGAGGCGATTAATAAGACACTTGCAGGGAAAACAACCGTCGATTTAGCCCTTGAGACAGTGATTCTTCTTTCCTCCAAGGGCTGCCTCATGACCTCCAAAACGGATCGTTTAAACTCAGGAATTTCATCCAAGAAGAGAACGCCATTGTGTGCCAAGCTGATTTCTCCCGGAGCTGGGTTACTGCCTCCTCCTACGAGGGCGACATCGCTTACGGTATGGTGGGGAGAACGAAAGGGACGTTCTGCCACAAGGGAGGTTTCAGGGGGGAGTAAGCCTACGACCGAATGAATTTTGGTGGTTTCCAAGGCTTCTTCCAGGGAAAGGGGAGGCAGAATAGAGGGCATTCGTTTGGCGAGCATGGTTTTTCCAGCTCCAGGCGGGCCGATCAAAATGACATTATGCCCGCCTGCGGCTGCGATTTCTAGGGCGCGTTTGACATGTTCCTGCCCTTTGACATCAGAGAAATTTTCAGAGGATTTCAATTGCCTGATCTTAAAAATCTCCCGAGTATCACGTGTCATAGGAGCAATCTCTAATTCCCCATCTAAAAATGAAGCTGCCTCCAAGAAATTATGAAGAGGAATGACATCCAATTGATTGACGATAGCGGCTTCGGAAGCGTTTTGAGAAGGAACCATAATGCCTTTGAATCCACGATTTCTGGCATCAATGGCCATGGGTAGAACGCCTTTAATCGGTTGTAGGGAACCATCAAGCGACAATTCCCCCATGATGAGGTAGTCTTTTAGTTTTTCGGGGGAGATTTTTTCGTCGGCTGCGAGGATGCCCAAGGCGATGGGGAGATCATAAGCAGAACCCACCTTTCGGACATCTGCGGGCGCCATATTAACGACGATCTTTTTCCGTGGGAGGCTATGGCCGTTGTTGCGGAAGGCGGTATTGATACGTGCCCAGGATTCTTTGACGGAATTATCGGGTAAACCCACCAAAACAAGCCCGAATTCACCCTTTCCTACATTTACCTCAATGGTAATGGGATTGGCGTGGATGCCTTCCACCGCGGCTCCATATGTTTTAACTAACATGTGTATTTTAAAATTGTGCTATATATTTGGGTGAAAATACTTGAAGTTCTTTAGAAATACAAAATGGGCAAGTACTTGGTTATCTTGCTTGCCAAGCAGTAGGGGTACAACTAGTATGAAAAATAGCTATGATTGTGATTTTATCCCTTTTTAGGCGACACATTATGAGGTTGAAGCTACCATCTGGTGAGGCTTAGAAACAGGACTTATCGGTGTACAACTCAGGATGGAAATGACCCAGATTACATCGAATACATCTATTCAGCCGATGGAAAGAAACTAAGGCAGGAGGCCTATTCTCTCCCTTCAGCAGATCCAAATGGTCCTGCACCAACTGTCAAAGCCATTACCAAGGTAATAGACTATGTCAATGGCATTCAATATGAGGATGCAGATGGAGATGGGACGCTAGCTTAAGAAATGGTTCATATCATGACCAGCAAGGGAAGGGTAGTGAACTCAGGTAGGAACTGGATTGGGGAGTACTTTCTTAAGGATTACTTAGGAAACACCAGGGTAGTTTTTTTGGATTATGATGGAGATTTGAAGATCAATCCTGATCCTATGGGAACATATATGAAGCAAGTGGTGGATGGGTACTATCCCTTTGGCTTGGCACATCAAAGTGCAGATGAGATCATCAATCAACCAGAGAATCAGTATCTCTACAATGGGAAAGAGAAGCAGGATGAATTAAGTTTGGGATGGTATGATTACGGGGCTAGGATGTATGATACGAGTATTGCGAGGTGGAATGTAGTGGATGCGTTGGCGGAGGAGTACTACTCATTTAGTCCCAATAATTACAAAAAATGAGGGAGCAAATGGTTGAGGGAGCGGCCATGAATAAAACGAACTTGCAGTTAAATCATAAACCTATACCTGGATTTACTTTTGGACCATACGTTAGGAATGTCGAAGGGTTAGATGTTTCTAACTATATGTTTACTGGTAGACTCGTATTTACTACAGAGAGCATTAGAGTATAAACTACAATAAATGTATTCAAATGAGTTTTAAATTTTCTGGGGGCTGATCACCCTCCTATTTACACTTATTGGTTGCAATACAC
>JBCBVV010000052.1:0-44838 GCA_039817415.1 Bacteroidota bacterium | reverse complement strand
AATAAGCCGAGAAATGGATTGGAGGTGACATTGATCAAGCTATTCAGATAATCTTTTCCCAGAACCTGAAAGCTACTCGTCATCATGATAATTCCGAGGAAGAACATCAACAGGGTAACAAATACCCCTAAATAATGTCGAAAATTTATCTTCTCTACATCCAATAATTCTTGTTCTGATGGCTTTTCTGCCCCAGTTGTAAAGGAATGAGCATCTGCTTTTTCCTTTCTGTTTTTATCGGAACCTGAATTTGGTGGAAGCATGAACGATAATGCTGAAATATACCAATTACAAATTAGGTGAAATTCCCGTCATATGAAGTTAATTGATATTATTGTTTTATTAACCCTACAAATGAGCAAGAAAACATGACCTTAGAGCCGCTGGGCTTAGAATCCTAACTGTGCCAGGAAAGCAGGTCCAGTTTCAGGTTTCATCACCAAAGTCATTACTATTCCCCCAAGGAAGCCCCAAAGGTGCGCATCATGTCCTATATTATCAATTTTTCGGATAGACATGTAAAAACTGTACGCCATGTAGAGCAATCCCATGATCCATGCCTCAATACTAATTGGGATAAAAATCAGACTAAGCGGTGCACGAGGCATAAATAAGATAAAGCTTCCCAAAATAGCACTGACAGCACCAGAAGCCCCTAAAGCATTGTAGTGGATATTGTCCTTTTGCAAGATGAGATTAGGCAAACAACTAAGCGGAAGGGCAACTACATAAATGACCAGAAAGCCAAAAGAACCGAGGAAAAAATCTGAGGTTTCTAACAAAGAACCAAAGCTATATAACACATACATGTTAAAGAATAGGTGCATCCAATCAGCATGAATCAAACCATGCGAAAACAAGCGATGGACTTCATTCTTTTGGGTTACAAAATAGGGATTGAACATAAACTGTCCCTTCAGCACATTATCTGAAAAAGCCCGGATGCTAATAATGATTGTGGCGGCTGTAATAGATAAAGTGATGGGCGCTTCGAATAACATATTATTGTGTTTCTTCCTGGATTTATTTTGTAGATAGTAAGGTACATTAAGAAGAGAGGTATTCCCAAGTATTTCAAGAAATTATCTGATGGGAAGTTTATAAACCTTTGTCATTAATGAGAGCGTTTAGAATCTTTTGATCTTGCGATTCCCAAATGTTAGAGGCTTTTTTTTCGTCCATTTTAGGGAACCTGCCTAAGCCTTCACTGGTAGTTTGAATAGCGTATTTACCTCCATTTTCAATTACCTGTCTTTTGACATAGCCTGGATAAAGGAAGTGCCCCTTCAGGGCATAATTGATGACAGTAAATCTGCTTGAATCTATACAGGCTATCACGGGATTACGATTCAAGAAGGCAATCTTGACATCGAATGGTTCTCCATGAATGAGAGGAAGTTCTGGCTTCTTTGAAACGGGAGCTACAAACCCCCTTTGGCTAATCATCCTCAAGAAAATGTCCTTTTTGCTAATGGCTATTGGATCATCCAATCCAATCAAGTCCGTAGTTACCTCATAGTAGTGGTACCTCTTAGCGTTTGTGTCATAAATAGCGGCTTCTTGAAGGCTATCGCATATAGATTGAGCTTTTGCTGACTGAATAGAACAACATACAAGTAAAGCAAGCCCAAGTTTGAAATATAAGGGAAGTATTTTCATGTAGCTCAATTCACGACGTTTTGGGGATTGCCCTTCAGAAAGGAGGATATGTTTTCCTCGACGATTTTCAACAAGCGTTTTCTAGAAGCTTGGGTAGCCCAAGCTATATGTGGTGTAATTCTGCAATTTTCCAGTCCTATAAGCGGATGATCTGCCTGAGGAGGTTCCTCTGATAATACATCTAAACAAGCCCCTCTAATCTGTTTAGCTAAGAGGGCTTCGGCTAAGTCTCTTTCCTCGATCAGTCCCCCTCTTCCTGTATTAATCAAAACTGCATTTTCCTTCATCAGATTCAGGGAGTCTTTGTTGACGATAGCTTGGGTTTGAGGGTTAAGGGGAACGTGCAAGGAGATGTAATCAGCTTGCTGGCAAACTTCCTTCCAACTTCCAAAGGAGATACCTTCCATGTTGTCTCTTTGGGGATGACGATGGCTGGCAATTACCTTCATCCCAAAAGCCAGAGCCAACTTACCAACTTCCTGACCTATTTTACCAAAGCCTAGAATGCCCATAGTCTGCCCCCTTAACTCTACCAAGGGACTCAAATTATAGGTCCAATCCTTTGAGTTGCTCCAATCACCCTGATTTACAGATTGATTGTGTAGGGCTATTTCGTTATTCAGGTTAAGGATCATAGCAAATACGTGCTGAGCGACGGAAGGGGAGGAATACCCAACAGCATTGCAAACATCAATTCCAGCTTCTCTGGCAGCCATTACATCAATCACATTGTAGCCAGTGGCCAACAACCCTATCATCTTCAAGCGAGGTAATTCGGCAAACTCGTTAGCACCCAATACACATTTGTTGGTCAAGATAATATCGGCTTCTCTGGCTCTGTCGACTATATCCTCAGGTCTACTTCTGTCATATACAGTTAATTCCCCGAGATTGGAAATGCCTTCCCATGTGAGATCTCCGGGATTGGCAACATAGCCATCTAATACAACGATCCTTGTCATGTGCCCAATTTTTGGCAAAATGTTCGATAAGGATCAGACCCACAAATTGAAGGATACTTATTTCCCCTTTTCATCCAATCTCCGCCAAAATTCCTCTCTGTAGGACTGACCAATGGCGATTTTTTCTTCCCCAATCTGAATGTGGTTGTGTTCTACCCGAAGAATTTTTGACACATTAACCAAAAACGATCGATGGACCTGAAGAAAGTCCTCTGGCAGCAGTTCTTTGGCTTCACTGATTTTCATCCGGACAGTAATTCGCCTTTCCTCCATGTGGAAATCTACATAATTGGCTGCCCCTTTGACAAAGAGGAGCTGGTCGAAATCGATGCGTTCATATAGATGCCCACTTTTGACAAATGTGTAGGTGGGCATCTGTTGTTTTCTGAGTTTGGCAGCCTTGTTGACTGCTTTTAGGAATCTATTGAAGGCGATAGGCTTAACGAGATAGTCTACCGCTTCCAATTCGTAGCTTTCGGCAGCGTATTCTGAGAAAGCTGTTGTAAATATCAATAAGGGTGCTTCTATCAGGCTCCTCGCCAATTCCATCCCAGATATATCTGGCATTTGGATATCCAGAAAGGCAAGGTCCACCTCATTCTCCTGCATATATCGTAGGCCTTCTAGCGCATCCGTGAAGGTTTCTTGCAATTCCAGATAGGGTATTTTGGAGGCAAGATGCTTGATGACTGCTAATGCCTCTGGTTCGTCGTCTATGGCAATGGCTTTGATCATTCTTGTCTACTTGGATATAATTAGGCCTTCTGCAAGTCAATGCTAAGTTGAGTCAAGTATTTTCCTTCTCCTTCCTCGATGTACCAATCAAATCGATTCGGATATAGGAGTTCAAGGCGCTGACGAGTATTTTCAATTCCCAAGCCTCCTTCATCAGACCTGCCATGTTCATCCACCTTTACCAATTTGCCATCGTGCTGAGAATTCTCTACCGTAAGAATTACTCCACTTCGTTGAATCAACAGGTCGATGTAGATGTAGGAATCTTTGTTCATGCTGATGCCGTGCTTGAAGGCATTTTCGATCGGTGTTATCAGAATCAAAGGAGCAATGTCAATTCCTTCAGGTTCTCCATCAATCCTGAAACGGATATCGTGTTTAACAGCATTCAATCGCAACTTTTGTAACTCGATATAATCCTGTAGGTAGTCTAATTCTTGACTTAAGGGAATATTTTTCTTTTCGCCGTGATAGATCACAAAACGCATCATATCACTCAATTTGGTAATGGCTTCCGCTGTCTTGGGACTTTCTTCTCCCATGGCAAAACTGTAGACCGTATTGAGGGAATTGAAGAAGAAGTGAGGGCTGATCTGATTTTTCAAAGCCTTTAACTCTGCTTGTAGGCTGTCCTTTTGTTCCTTCAACTTAGGGACTCTTTTTAGTAAAAAATTACGCAACAGGCCATAAGAGGGAGCAAGGACAAGAGATACTGCATAAATAGGAAAGAAAAATTCTTCAACAAGATAATTCCAGCTGTAAGGAGGTGAATAGCTAAACCATATCCCATTAGCATACACCCATTGGAAATTCTTAAAAGGATTGATACTAAACAGTCCAATGGTCAGCATAAAGGCTACACCCGAAATTAATAGACTGCCAAAGTACAGTTTCCATCTTTTTTGGGCTAGCATATTTGGTGTGAAGTAAAGGGCATTGGCATATATCAAAACCAACACAGCCACCAGAAAGAATAGATTTAGGGGATTTGATACAGTTGTTACACCGTGGCTAGAGTTTACGATGAAATGGAAGCCATTTAGAATCCAAAATAGAGAATGGAAAACCAATTCAAATTTGGGAAGATGGACAGATAAAAAGCTAGAACGCCTGCTTAAACGAGCAATGACTGAAATAATAAACAGCAAAAAGGATAGGGAAAGAAAAGAAAGCATGGTCTCCGTCCAGCTGTTAATCTTGCGACGCACCTTTCTATTAGCCCTATCTACATAATCTTCGTATGCCTCTTCAAAGGCTTCAGGCCATGACCTTGAGCCCAAGTTGTTGATCATGTCTAGAATTCTATCAGAGGAATGGTGCTTACTGTCCATGAATGCATCCAAGCCTTGAGCCCAGGCCATGATGGTATCTGACCTTTGTTGTGGGGAATCCATGATCACCTGCTTGATTTTCTCCATTTCCTTTAGACTAAGGCCTTCAGGATAGCGCTCATTAAAAAATGACTGGGCTAGAGAAATATCATTATGTCGGCTGTTGTTGGCTACGCGAAATTGCATGTCCAGGTCTTTACCTGAGAGGCCTTTGCGTGCAATGGCGTTATATTCTAATGGGATTCTGATTCGGTCATGCGGAAATAAAACGACGGGAAAATATTGTTCGTTGACTTCCATGAAAGCGAGCGTCGGTCTTGGTAAAGGGGCTCTAAGCTCAAAGGTCGCCTCACTCCATTCAGGGTTGATCTCAAGATCAGCCTGGTAAATCCGCGTTTCAATTACCCTTTTGTTAAGCGTTACTCCTTCCTCCATTTCTTCGGGATAGATTTGAAGAAATGGAAAGGAAAAATTTACATGATCAATCTTATTCGGGCTAAAATTCCTAGGTTCTATATCAAATGCCCCTTCGATTTTAACATCCTTCTTTTGGAGGTTTGCCAGGATGACATCTCTTGTCCAGATCTCGGTTGTCCTTGGAAAATAATCCAAATTCTTGACCCCAATAAATACAGGTTCTGGTAAGCCAAATTGTCCCACTTGGACACTTGGAATCACATCCTCTAAATATTTTTTTCCATAGGAAATTTTAAAGAAGATTTCCCCGTCTTGGTAATCGGGAATGACAAAGTGATACATGTTCGTCCCTTCTTCAAGGACAATAGTCGTGGTATATACATTGTCGTTTTGCCCAATTTTGAGGCTCAAACTTGGGCGGGTATCATAGATATCTATGTCGTCAAAGTAGATATAAAGATCCCTTTCCAAAGGAATGGTGGATTGCTGAGCATATACCCCACTAAGGGCAAGTAGCAAGAAGAAGAGTGTGAAAAAGATGGGTTTCAGTTTCATAATGATTGATATTTGATTCAATCTCTCTCTTTTAAGTGCTTGCTAGGAATCTTTGTGACGAATTAGGGGATTCCTGTGACGAATTAGAGACTCAAGATCATTTCTTTGAGCAAAGGCTGTGGGGAGCAATCCGATTTTTCAAACAAAGAATCAATTTCCCTGCTCCTCACGTTGGTATGAGACCAAATACCTGAAGCCCCATTTAAGGCTAATACATTGTATTCAAATGCCTCTTGCCCAACTGTCATAATGGCCCATCGAGTCTGCGCGCCTAGTAGATTGTCTTCAACCAGGGGTTTGCCATTTCGACCAACATAGTTTCTTTCATTCAGCCATTTTTGTTGTTCCAACACGCTAAGGTCATTTGGCATCACATTCTCTTCACGCTGAATCCAATCTTGCAGCCCTTCTGCCAAATCTATTTCATATCGATCCCCAAGGTCAATCAACAACAATCTGAGCGCTTCTATTTGGGCTTCTGTATACTTATGGTAGAATACATGATCCCGAAAAGGAATATCAAGCTCAATGACGAATTCATCTCCTATGATCTGTTTCAAGGCAGGGCTAAAAAAACCATCCTCCGTTTCTTCCAAGTATCCGGCATTGCATATTTCTATAGCAATGGCAGATTTCTCAAGCCTAGGCGTGCGTCTCACACCCAGGTGAAAAGACCAAAAGTCCTCATCATACGCTCTGTATACAATGCCATCATGAGTACTGTCCCCGTCATTAACGGCAATTCCTCCGATGAGGAAGGGGGTACTGATACCGGTGCCTGAACCTGGATTGTTCCACCAATCGATTGAAGTATTTGGATCGGCTCTACCAGCTGTATGATGTAGGTAAATGGAGTTCTTTTCAAATGCTTCTTCAAAAAAATCACCTGTGTTTAGGGTAATCTCGGGCTTGAGAATTTCAAGGGACATATAGTTGTGTGGATTTGATAGGTTGACTACTCAATATAAGGCTTAATCCAGAAATGGCAAGCTTGCGAAGCTATTCCGATTCCTTGTGGGAAAGGAACAATACGACCCAAATCAGGTTTATTTGAGAAGTGCTAAAATCGTCTCCAATAGGACTATTTTATTCTTTTGATTTCGTACTTTAAGTGCTTATCAAGTATTGAAAACTGCTAAAATCAGGATGGCTATGCATTTCCAAAGAGGAAATGATACATGATTTGTTTCCTGATTGTTCAGGTCATTCCCAACTTTCTATCAGAGCTGACGATGAAAAAACAGTTACTCTCGATCTGGGTCTGGATTTGCCTTTTTTCTGGTCTCCAGGCTGTAGCCCAACTTCCCTATGTCGAACCATTTGGAACAGTATCTTATGAAGATTTCGACCGTGAACCTCTTGACCAATTCCAAGAGTCTGATGCTGTTATTTTGCTGAACTTCAGGGCAGTTTCCTTCAAACCTACCACAAATATCCCTGTGGTAGAATACTATCATCTTAAACGCTACAAGATCCTTACAGAAAAAGGCAGAAAGATTGCGGAACAAATGATTTCACTCAATCCTTATGAGGAATCCATGGGAACCATTAAGGCCGCAACTTACCGACTAAATCCCCAAGGAAATATTGTTTCCTACAGAGTCAAAAGAAACCGAATTAAGAAGGATAAGATCAGCAAATCCAGAGTTGATTATAAATTCAATCTGCCTGTGGTGAGGGTAGGTTCTATCGTGGAGGTGGCTTATATCATCCAGAAAAAGCGGTATGATGAATTAAAGTCGTGGGAGTTTCAGGCGAATTACCCTGTACTACGAGCAGAGCATCACGCTTACCTGCCCAGCGCATTTGATTTTACGCGCTTGCTCAATGGAAATGTAGAGGGAATTTCTGCTGTCAAAATCCCTTACAGAACTACCGTTACAGGATTCACCACTTCTACAAGATCCATCCCCTTCAGAGCCAATCCTACTCCAAATCGTATCAATCCAAATGTGTTTTTCGGGCAACATGAAATTCTTGTTCTTGATAATCTCCCTCCTAAGAAAAGGGAGAGGTTTAGTCCTGATGAACTCACCTTCACGCCCAGGGTATCCTACAAATTGGTAAGAGACTGGTTTTTTGGTCGAGGAGGGCAGAAGGCTTTTAAGGGATGGGGAGACTTATATTCCTTTGTAAACAAACAATACTCCGCCAAAAAGCTGAAAGCTGATGTAGATGAAATGAATAGAATTGTTGAGCGTCAACTGACAGGTAAGCGTAATCTAACTGATCGAGAGATCGTTGAGGCAGTTTACAATACCGTTCAGAAGAGGGTTCGGTGGGATAGTAGCCTGAATGTGGTTCCTACCAGGCTAGGTGAAAAATGGGAAAAACGCAAGGCAGATGGAACCAGTATAAATCTGATGGCCTATCATGTCCTTTTGGAACAGGGAATCCAGGCATATCCCATATTAATCAGTACACTTGACCACGGTGAAGTGAGGACAGACGCTCCCATACTTGATCAGTTTAATCACGTATTAGTGGGGGCCATGGCAGATGACGAAATGCTCTTACTAGACTTGGTCAATGGGCAAACAAACCTTGATCTTCTGCCTAAAAGAGACCTGAATCAATTGGGATTCATGATTGGGGAGCAGGGATATAGATGGGTACCATTACGCTTTCAAAATCCTGCCATTAGGTATACCTACAGCCGATTTGAATTGGATGCGAATGGAAGTTTGAAAGGTGAAATTGAAGAAAAGCATCGGAAACAGAGTATGGCAGATGCAGAAGTTCAACTGGCTCAAGTCAACAATGATCTTTCCTCCTATTGGAAAGACAATCAAATTCCAGACAATGGAGGTACAGCTTTGCTGGCTTTTGATAAAAAGGAAAATTTTCTTCCAGAAACCTTGAGTCTCAGCTGTGAGATGAAAACAGAAGCTTTTACAGAAAAGTCAGAAGAGGTGATGATCATCAAGCCGATGTTGATTCGGCAGATCAAGGAAAACCCTTTTACCCAAGAGAATCGTCTGACACCCGTGGACCTAACACATCCCTTACGAGAATCACATTTGTTAGGCTTGATCATTCCTGATGGATATGAAGTTGCACAAGCACCTACACCTGTCAAGGTGGTCCTTCCAAACAATGGGGGAACCTTCATTTACAATTTCACTCAATTGGGGAATATTATCCATGTCAGCTCTAGTATTTTCTTGAATCAGACCCTCTTTTTGCCTAGAGAATATCCTAGTCTCAAACAATTTTTTGAGCTGGTAGTGTCTAAGCATGAGGAGGATATCATCTTGGTAAAAAAGAAAAAATAATATTTTCTCTATCCATTTTTGCAATTATTAAATTCTCCTTTACCTTTGATTAAGAATTCAGAAAAAATGATTTCAACAATTGTAAATAGAAACTGGTGGTGGCATACGGATATTAATTCGTAGGCGAACACCTTTATTCTTCAATTGTCATCAAAGAGATATAAACGGGTTTATCGCCTTTCGCGATAAGCCCGTTATTTTTTTAGGCCATTTTGATCATGAGTGTGAAGACAGTTTTTAACACCAAGTACAAGAAATTACTGGCAGATACGGTAACTCCTGTTAGCCTTTATTTGAAGCTTAGGGATCATTTTGCCTACCCCATGTTGCTGGAAAGTTCAGATTATCATGGGGAGGAAAATACATTATCCATCATTGGACTTGAGCCCTTTGCTTCCTTCAAAGTTGAGAATGGACAAGAAGTGCGTACCTATCCGGATGGTACTGTTTTGACCAACGAATTGCCAGAAGCAGGTAAGATAAAATTCGCCTCAAATGAGCTTCGAAGAATTCCAGATTCCCTTCTGCAATTTGTCAATGAATTTCCCTTAGACCATGAAGGTTTACCTTTCGATGATTTTGGGATATTTGGATACCAGGCTTACAACATGGTCCGGTACTATGAGAAGGTCAACATCAAGTCTGAACCGGAAAAGGCTTTCTCCATTCCAGATATGCAGTACTTTTTGTACCGATACCTCATTGTAGTTGACCATTTTCACAATGAATTATATCTGATTGAGTATGAAGTAGATGGGAATAGCCGCCTGAGCCAGATTGAAATATTGATCAACAGTCAAGCGCTTCCTCAGTACGTTTTTTCTACAAAAGGAGAGGAAGGGGCCAACATGCCAGACAGCACTTTTCTCGAAATGGTAGAGAAGGGAAAATATCACTGTCAAAGAGGCGATGTTTTTCAAATGGTCCTCTCTCGCCAATATAGGCAAGCCTTTCAGGGTGATGAATTTAATGTATATCGTTCTCTCCGTTCTATTAATCCTTCTCCCTATCTATTCTACATCGATTATGGCAACTTCAAGTTGTTTGGCTCTTCACCCGAGGCGCAATTGATCATAGAGGAAGGCAAAGCGACCATTCACCCAATAGCTGGGACCTTCAAGCGAACGGGCAACGATTCCGAAGACTTAAAAGCAGCAAAAGAGCTCTTTGACGACCCCAAAGAAAATAGCGAGCATGTTATGCTAGTCGACCTAGCTAGGAATGACTTAAGCAGACATGGCTTTAATGTAGAGGTCGATACCTACAAGGAGATCCAGTATTACTCTCACGTCATTCACCTTGTATCGAAGGTCGTGGCTGAAATTGAGCCCAACACCAACCATCTCCAGTTGATGGCGGATACCTTTCCTGCAGGAACCCTTTCAGGAGCGCCCAAGGTTAGGGCTATGCAGTTGATTGAAGATTACGAACCCCAAAACCGAGGTTTTTATGGCGGTTGTATCGGCTTTTTGAATGCTAAAGGACGGTTCAATCACGCGATTATGATTCGATCATTCCTCAGCAAAGGAAATGTACTCTATTATCAAGCAGGTGCGGGTATTGTATCGCGTTCTGTCCCTGAAAGTGAGCTACAGGAGGTTCACAACAAATTGGGTGCCTTGAGAAAGGCGATTAATCATGCATCAGACTCTTCCCAATCATAAGCAACATGAAGATTCTTGTTTTAGACAATTACGACTCATTTACCTATAACCTTGTCCATCAGATAAGAGAGCTGGGATATGGTGGAGATCTGGAAGTTTATCGAAACGATGAAATTGAACTGGTCCAGGTTCAGAAATATGATAAAATCCTTCTTTCTCCTGGACCTGGAATCCCTTCTGAGGCGGGCATCATGCCTGAATTGATCAAGGAATATGGACCCAAGAAGCATATTCTGGGAGTTTGTCTGGGCCACCAAGGAATTGGAGAAGCTTTTGGGGCTGAATTGTATAACATGCCAGAAGTGCTTCACGGAATTGGAACAGAGGTCCATATAAAAGATTCCAACGAGCCTTTGTTTAAGGGACTTCCAACTTCCTTCACGACCGGACGCTACCACTCATGGTGCGTGAGTAAAGGCTCGGTTAAGGCCCCACTTAAAACCTTGGCAACCGATGAGGGAGGAGAGGTCATGGCCCTTAAACACGAGGAATATGACATTTATGGTCTTCAGTTTCATCCAGAGTCGGTCATTACCAACCATGGAAGGCAGATTTTGAAAAACTGGCTGGAAATGCCTGTGGATAGCCATTCCCCTAAACAGAGAACTCCAGGATCGGCAGCGATGAAAGATATTTTACAGCACTTATTCGAACACAGAAGTTTGGATAAGCAACAAGCGAAAGCCGTTCTAACCAATATCGCCCGAGGAGGAATATATAACAACTCCCAAATTGCTGCTTTCTTGACGGTATACATTATGCGGGCCATCACCGTGGAGGAACTGGATGGTTTCAGAGAAGCCATGTTGGAGTTGTGTATCCCAATGGATTTGAAGGAGTTTGATCCTATGGACCTTTGTGGGACAGGGGGAGATGGGAAGAATACCTTTAATGTATCCACCTTGGCATCCTTCGTAGCTGCAGGTGCAGGAGTGCGGGTAGCCAAACATGGAAATTATGGCGTTTCTTCGGTTTCAGGCTCATCTAATGTGATTGAACATCTGGGAGGAAAATTCACCAATCAAGCTGATCTAATCCGACGACAGATAGAGCAGGCGGGAATATGCTTTCTACATGCTCCTCTGTTTCACCCTGCCATGAAGAATGTGGGCCCTATTCGAAGAGAGTTAGGGGTCAAAACCTTTTTTAATATGCTGGGCCCTATGGTGAATCCAGCTTTTCCCAACAAACAATTGGTGGGTGTATTCAGCTTGGAACTAGCTAGGTTGTATGGCTATCTCTACCAAAGAACAGATAAACGATTTACCATTCTCCACTCTTTGGATGGCTATGATGAAATATCACTCACGGGTTCTTTCAAAGCATTGAGCCAAGATGGAGAGCGCTTAATGCAGCCATCTGACTTGGGCTTTAGAACCCTGAGGCAAGAGGAACTTCATGGTGGAGAAACAGTAGCAGAGGCAGCTGAAATCTTTGTGAAGGTCCTTCAAAATCAGGGAACAGAAGCACAAAAGTCTGCTGTCCTAGCCAATGCAGGCATGGCGATCCACACTTACTTCCCAGGAATTTCCTACGAAGATGCCATGGCCAAGGCAAAAGAGTCTATGGAAAGTGGAAGAGCATTTCAATCATTCAACACCTTTATCCAGCTTGGATCATGAATATTCTAGATAAAATAGTTGCCCATAAACGAGTTGAGGTAGAGCAGCAAAAAAGCCTATACCCGATCAGCCTTTTGGAGCAATCCATCTTCTTTGATACCCCTTGTGTATCAATGAGGAAATATCTCCTGAGAGAAAATATGTTTGGCATCATAGCAGAAATCAAGCGTAAATCCCCTTCGCAAGGAGATATCAATCCCTATATATCAGTGGAGAAAATTTCCATTGGGTATATGCAGGCTGGAGCGAGTGCATTGAGCATACTGACGGATAAGGAGTTTTTCGGCGGATCATTAGAAGACTTGGCCACAGGCCGCCAAATGAACTTTTGCCCTATTCTCAGAAAGGACTTCATCATTGATGAATACCAGATTGTTGAGGCAAAATCATATGGGGCAGATGTGATCCTCTTGATTGCAGCTTGTTTGGAACCCCAAAGGCTAAAAGAACTGGCTTCCTTTGCCCATTCATTGGGATTGGAAGTACTAATGGAAGTCCATGATAGAGATGAGCTAGATCGCTCTCTGAATGAGCACTTGGACTTGGTGGGTGTCAACAACCGTAACCTCAAGGATTTTTCTGTCAATATTCAGACCTCCTTGGATTTGGCTCAAATGATTCCAGCCAACTTTGTAAAAGTAGCTGAGAGTGGCTTAAGAGATCCCAAAGAAGTAGTCAAGTTGAGACAAGTAGGATACAGAGGTTTTTTAATGGGACAGCACTTTATGGAGCAGGCCCAACCTCACAAAGCTTGTGCGCGTTTTATCGATTCTCTAAAAATGGAATTGAAGGAATTAAAGACAAATGTTTAGCTAAAAGAGGTATGAAGTGGAAGGTGTGCGGATTGCGACATCCAGAAAACATTGATGATATCCTTGCCCTTGAACCAGATTATGTTGGGTTCATCTTTTATGTCAAATCCGCTAGGTACGTGGGAAGTACACTTGATCCAGCTTATGCCAAGATGCTAGATGGAGTGGAAAAAGTAGGTGTTTTTGTAAACGAAGAAGCGGATGCCATTGACGATGCCATTGATCGATTTGGATTGACCATGGTTCAGTTGCATGGGAAGGAAAGTCCAGAATTATGTGAAGAAGTTAAGCAAATGGGGGTGAAGGTGATCAAGGTCTTTTCCATCCAGAATAATGAAATTGATTTTGATGTATTGGAGGAATATGAGACTTGTACGGACTATTTCCTCTTTGACACCAAAATAAAGGGCAAACTAGGGGGGACAGGCCAAGCCTTTGACTGGAGTATCCTGGAAGAATATCCATCCAATAAGCCTTTTTTCCTGAGTGGAGGACTCAGTCTGCTCAACATTGAAGAAGCACTTAAGCAACGATTCCCACAGCTCATGGCAATTGATGTCAACAGTAAATTCGAAGATCGACCGGGCCTGAAAAACCTGGATAAACTCACTCAATTAAAGGAAATTCTTGATGAAGGATAAGCCATTCGATACCAACAACCAGTGTTAATCCAACATCTGAAAGCAGAAAAACAATGAAATATCAGGTAAACGAACAAGGTTATTACGGAAAATTTGGAGGGGCCTTTATTCCAGAAATGTTGTATCCCAATATAGAGGAGCTGCGCAGCAAATACCTGGATATCATGTATGAAGAGGAATTTCAGAAGGAATTCAAGCAACTCCTGAGAGATTACGTGGGACGCCCAACTCCCCTTTATCTGGCCACTAGACTTAGTGAGAAGTATGGTGCGAAAATCTATTTGAAAAGAGAAGATCTGTGCCATACAGGAGCACACAAAGTCAACAATACCTTAGGGCAAATATTGCTGGCAAAGCGATTAGGCAAGAAGAAAATCATAGCTGAAACGGGTGCGGGTCAGCATGGTGTGGCAACCGCGACGGTTTGTGCACTAATGGGAATGGAATGTATCGTCTACATGGGAGCGGTGGATATCAAGCGTCAGCGTCCGAATGTAGAGCGAATGAGAATGTTGGGAGCGGAAATTAGACCAGCTACTTCGGGTAGTCAAACCCTAAAGGATGCGACCAATGAAGCCATGCGCCATTGGATCAACAATCCCTCAGATACCCATTACATCATTGGTTCTGTAGTCGGTCCTCATCCTTATCCAGACATGGTGGGAAGGTTTCAGGCTGTGATAAGTGAAGAGATTCGGGCCCAATTGATATATCAGGAAGGTACACCCAATCCAGATTACCTGATCGCTTGTGTGGGTGGGGGAAGCAATGCCATGGGTACCTTTTACCACTACCTAGATGAGGAAGATGTTCAATTGGTGGCTGCAGAGGCAGCAGGATTTGGGTTAGATACCGGAAAATCAGCCGCGACTACTGCACTCGGTAAGCCTGGAGTTCTTCATGGAAGCAAAACAATCCTCATGCAAACTCCCGATGGGCAAGTAGTAGAGCCACACTCCATTTCAGCTGGTCTAGATTATCCAGGGATTGGGCCTGTGCATGCTCATCTATTTGATGTGGGACGTGCAGAGTTTTACTACGTGACAGATGATGAGGCCATGCAGGCAGGATTCCTTTGTAGTGAAATTGAAGGGATTATCCCCGCCATAGAAACGGCCCATGCTTTTGCCGTACTGGACAAAATGGAATTGAAAAAAGAAGATATCGTAGTCATCAATTGTTCCGGACGCGGAGATAAAGACCTCGATACCTATATCAAATACAAAGAAGCAAAGGGCCTTTAAAGCCTATTGCGCTTGTTCTTTCAACGTTTCGATGCAGTTTACTTGGGTCCATAGGTCTGGATCAGGAAAATCAGTCTTTTCCTCACAAGCATAATCTATGACATGATAGAGCCAGTTCTCTTGATCGAGTTCCTCTACCGTCATGGCAATTTTGTCGCCCTTGTTCAGATCCCTTAAAGGGGATAGGTCCATTGAACTATAATCAATGATGAACATATCAACAAAGACCTTTTGGCCCTTTTCATTCTTGAACATCATGCCGTGTGGGCAGAAGTTTTCTCCCTGGACTAAGGTGAAGATCTCCTCGCAGCTTTCTAAGGGTTCGAAAACTGGTCTGATACAGGATGAAAACAAAAGAATGGATGCTAAGAGTAAAAGATGCCTGATCATAAGTCCTTATCCTTAAAAATGTACGGCTCGAACTGTTTTTCCATGACTCCAGTAAGGTATATGTTACAGTCCTACATAGTTGACGAAGATTAATAAGAAAACGCTATTTCAAATTCCATGAATCGAATACACCAGCTCTTTGAGCGAAAAAAAGAAAATATTCTTTCCATCTTTTTTACTGCAGGCTATCCTGCTTTGAATGACACAAAGGATATCATCCGAAATTTGGCCCAGTCAGGTGTGGATCTCATCGAAATTGGGATGCCCTATTCAGATCCCATTGCAGATGGAAATACCATCCAACAATCCAGTATGAAAGCCCTGGACAATGGAATGAGCATCTCATTACTCTTTGAACAGCTCAAAGACATCCGTGAAGAAGTCGATATCCCAATGATTCTCATGGGATACCTGAATCCTGTTGTTCAATATGGAATGGAAGCTTTTGTCCAAAAGGCCTCTGAAGTTGGTATCGATGGGTTTATCCTCCCTGACTTGCCTATGTATGAATATGAGACACAATACAAGGCTTTATTTGAACAGCATGATCTTTCTAACATCTTTTTGATTACCCCTCAAACTTCTGAGGAAAGAATTAGAAAGATTGATGAGCAGACCAATGGCTTCATTTATATGGTGTCAATGGACAGTACGACAGGAAGAGTAGGAGAATTCTCTGAAAATCAGTTGAGCTATTTTCGACGAATAAATGAGATGAACCTAAAAAATCCTAGACTCATCGGTTTTGGGATTTACAATAACCAAACCTTTCAGGCTGCTTGCCAACATGCAGCAGGAGCCATTATTGGTTCCGCCTTTATCAAAGCAATAGGGCAGGAGGGAAGCGTCCCTCCAAAAGTCAGCCATTTTATTTCGACCATTCTTCAACCTCACCTTTAGTATTTCACCATGATCATTCAACTTCAACCACAACTCAAAACTGAGCAGAAGGAAAACATTATGTCTACGCTGGCTTCTTTAGGCTACAAAGCCAATGAAGTTCAAACTCAGTATGGTTCCTATTTGATAGGGATTGGAAAGGGAAGCATTGATCCTCGTAGAATCGGTGTATTGGAAGGTGTAAAGGATATTCACATTGTCTCGGATTCCTTCCAATTGACCTCACGCAAATGGAAGGTCAACCAAACGGTGATTGATTTAGGAGATGGGGTCAAAATAGGAGGAGATGAATTTTCCATCATGGCGGGTCCATGTTCTATTGAAACTGAAGAGCAGATTCGTTCTGTTCTGGGCCACTTGAAGGAAGAAGGAATCAAAATTATGCGTGGAGGAGTATACAAGCCGCGTTCTTCTCCTTACTCCTTTAGAGGGCTGGGTATCGATGGCTTGAAATTGTGGGCGAGCTTGGCCAAAGAATATGGCATTAAGATCATCACTGAGGTCATGCAAGTTTCTCAAATAGAGAGCATGATTGATTATATCGACATTTTTCAAGTGGGTGCACGTAATACACAGAATTTCAACTTATTAGATGCACTTGGAGAGGTTGATAAACCTGTTCTGCTGAAAAGAGGCATATCAGGGACGATTGATGAGTTGCTGCATTCTGCGGAATACATTTTCTCTGGAGGGAACGAGCGGATCATGTTGTGCGAAAGGGGAATTCGTACGTACGAAAAGGCCTATCGAAATACAATGGATATCAATGCGATCGCGGTGCTAAAAGAGAAGACACATTTGCCAGTCATTTCTGATCCTTCACACGGCATTGGAATCAGAGACTTTGTAGAGCCTGTAGCACTGGCTTCGATTTTGGCGGGAGCAGATGGCGTGATCTATGAAACCCATCCCATTCCTCAAAAGGCGTTTTCAGATGCCCAACAAACGGTGAGTTTTGAGGCATCCAGAGAGATGATTAGGAAAATTCGTGCTACCCATCAATTGAAACAACAGAATTTTAAGGGATAATGCTAAAGCCAGTTTAGGGCTGGCTTTATCTCTCTTTCCCTACCCAAACCTCAAACATATCTCCTCTACTTTTAAGGCTGGAATAACGCTCTTCGTTGAACTTGTATAACCTAGCAGGTCGTCCAGAACCTACGGGCTTCCTCATTTCTGTAAGTTCTTCAAGAATATTGAGGCTTTTGATTTTCTTTTGAAAATTACCTCTGTCTATTCCTCTTTGGAGAAGGGTTTCGTATAGCTTTTGGAGCTCTGCAAAAGTGAAGGATTCGTTTAGCAGCTCAAATCCAATAGGCTCATAAATGATTTTATTTCTGACACGCTGAATGGCTACATCAATGATTCTTTGATGATCAAAAGCTAGATTGGGAAGGTCATTTATATCAAACCATTTTGCATCCTCAGCATCAGTCTGTGCATGGAGAGAATAAATATCCTCCCTGATTAACACAAAATAGGCTACAGAAACAACCCTTTGCCTCGGGTCTCTTTCTGGCTGACCGAAAGTATACAACTGCTCTAGGTAGTTGATCTTGATGCCGGTTTCCTCTTCTAATTCCCTTGTGACCGCTTGCTCAAGTGACTCATCTACATTGACAAAACCACCAGGAAGAGCCCATCCACCTTGAAAAGGAGGGAATTTTCTTTTAATGAGCAAAACCGAAATCCCGCTTTCTGGTTGGTATCCAAAAACCACGGCATCAACTGCCAGGTGAACCTTAGGACGTTCTGCCATACAAATAGATTGTGTTCTTGTGAGTTCTAAAGCGTAGTATTAAACAGAAAATTTGTTTAATTCAAATTTTAGGAAAAAAATCTACAAAGCATAAACCCTTTTGCCTAAACGTCGTTTTATTGTATAATTTACAAAAATAAATTCGAAGGAGCACAATGAAATATTTAAAACTCGCTGGAGCATGTTTGAATCAAACTCCCTTGGCATTCAGGCAGAATACAAGAAATATTCTCAATGCCATTGAAGAGGCTCGTAGTCAGGGTGTTCAGATTTTATGTCTCCCCGAATTGGCGATTTCAGGTTATGGATGTGAAGATGCTTTTTACAACCCCTATGTACTCGAAAGATCCCTTGAGGCCCTAGAAGAAATCGTAGAAGCTTCTGAAGATTTAACCCTCTCTGTAGGGCTTCCGATGGAGTATGAAGGCTCCCTATACAATGTAGTCGCTGTGGTACATGACCAAGAAGTGTTGGGCTTTGTGGCTAAACAGCACCTGCCTGGAGATGGCATCTACTACGAGCCCCGTTGGTTTAAAGTCTGGCCCGAGGAAACACAGGCAACCTATCTTTGGGAAGAAAAATACTACCCATTTGGAGACTTGATTTTTGAAATAGATGGCGTCCGTATTGGACTTGAAATATGTGAGGATGCATGGAATGGAGTAAGGCCAGCTGTGAGGCATTATGTCAATGGAGTGGACATCATTTTGAATCCATCTGCTTCCAATTTTGCTTTTGGAAAATCCCTTACACGACAAATGCTGGTAACAGACGCCAGTCGTCAATACAATTGCACCTACGTTTACAGCAATCTTCTAGGAAATGAAGCAGGAAGAATCATATACGATGGTGAAATTTTGATTGCTCAAACGGGGAGTTTATTGGCACGAAACAAAAGATTTTCCTTCGAGGAATTCCAGATTCTTCCAGCTGTTCTAGATGTCGAACGAACCCATATTCATCGTAGGAAGTCCTTTAATTACGTTCCTGAATACCCCGATAACTTGGTTCAGGGAGATGGTGTATATCAGACTAGCTATCCTGAAGATTTGCCAGAAATTCCTCCTTATGAGAGTAAAAATGAAGAATTTTACCTTGCGGAGACTCTTGCGCTTTTTGATTACATGAGGAAAAGCTATTCTAGAGGTTTTGTCCTCTCCCTTTCTGGCGGGGCAGACTCATCTGGATGTGCCGTTCTATGTAGCCAGGCGATCTTACGAGCCAAGCAGGAATTAGGAGACAATGCCTTTTTCGACAAGGTAAAATATGCCAAACTAGATCAGGAAAAGCCGCTGGTCCCACAACTTTTGACTACCGTTTATCAGGGAACGGCCAATAGTGGGGAAGAAACCCTTGAATCAGCTGAAGAATTATCCAAAGGAATAGGCGCGACCTTTCACCATTGGAAAGTGGAGCGTGTTCATCAACAATACAAAGAGCTCGCGGAGTCTGCTATTCAAAGGCCTTTAACGTGGGAACAGGATGACATCACCTTGCAAAACATTCAAGCAAGGTTAAGGGCCCCAGGTATATGGATGCTTGCGAATATCCATCGTGCCCTCCTCGTTACAACCTCCAATAGATCAGAAGCGGCGGTTGGATATGCAACCATGGATGGAGATACATCAGGGGGGCTGGCTCCACTAGGGGGGATAGACAAAGATTCTTTGTTGGAGTGGCTAAAATGGGCAGAAGTACACCTGCAAATTAGCGAACTGAGATACGTCAACAACCTTCAGCCTACGGCAGAATTGAGGCCGGAAGAATATGATCAGACAGACGAGGCAGACTTGATGCCTTATGATGTCCTAGACGATATTGAGAAATATGCCATTCGCGACTATCAGTCTCCCTTAGATATTTTTATTCGACTGAGAGGGAAAAAGTATCCTGACAGGCAATTGAAGGGATACATCAGGAAATTCTTTACCCTGTGGTCTAGAAACCAATGGAAACGCGAGCGCTATGCCCCTTCCTTCCACCTGGATGACGAGAACCTTGATCCTAAGTCTTATTGTCGATTCCCCATCTTGAATGGAGGGTTCTGGGAAGCCCTAGAGGAGATGGATGATTGGGTAGAAGAGGCTGGTTATTGAGGAAAAGGGGAGTGGATAGTTCCCTCCCAACTTCCGCTCAAGAATTGATTTGGTTGTTTTCAGTGATTCATTTAGGAGGATAAATCCCCTTTTTGTGATAGAAATATTCACAAGGTCGGATTTGTTTCCGGCCTAAATAGTTAATCGAATGAAACACACAATCCTGTTTAGCCTTCTTATTTTTTGCTTTTGTTTTTCCTCTTTTGCCCAAAAGAAAAAATATGAAGCCCTTCCCATCACAAAGGAGAAAGCCACCTTTTGGGGAAGTACCTATATCTACAATGGAGAGAAAATGGGCCTCACAAAATTAAGTCCCATTCTGAAATTAGATCCGCAAGCCAAAAAACAAATCCGAAATTCTAATATCCTGCTAATTAGTGCCATTCCAGTTGTTCTCCTTGGAGGTGCTATGATGGATGCAGCATCAGAGGAAATAGGCGTTTTTCGTTGGGATTTCTTCTTGGGAGGAATGGCCGTGGACCTACTTGGTTTTGCTATGGCAGGACAAGCTGGAAGAATCCGCGTCAAGTCTGTAGATACCTATAATACGAACATGGGCTTTACCCAGGCTCCTGCTCCAAAAGTCAAACTGGGACTTACTGTAGGCCAAAACGGCTTAGGAATAGGGTTAAAATTCTAAATCAAGGGGAAGGGAGAAAACTTCCCTTTTCCTCCCTTCCTCACACTTCATATACTCAACCATCTAAATCATGAAACAGCTTATTGTTACTTTGCTGGTACTGTTGTCCTGTACCATGTCCTTCGGACAAAATCGCTCAGATGCGCTTCCCATTATCATAGAAAAGGGCATCCTCAACCAAGATTTCTATAAATATGAAGGAAAGCGAATGAACATGTTTAAATTGAATGCTGTCCTTAACCAGGATAAAGAAGCAAGTGGCTTGAACCAACGCGCCAATATTTTGCTTTTCCTGGCCTTGCCAGGGGCCTTTGCTGGGGGATTGTTCTTAGGAGGAGCAGGTTCCAACACACTCTATGGAGGAGAATTTCGCTATGACTGGTTGGCGATTGGAACAGTCCTTTTTACGAGCAGTATATACGTGGCAGTTTCAAGCGATATGCTTAGGAAAAGAGCTGTTATTACCTACAATTCAAACATGGGCTTTAGCTATGATACAAAGCCGAAAAGACTATACAAGCTGATTTTAAATGGGAATGGCATTGGCCTAGGAATGGATTTTTAATACATCCCAAGCTTTTCCCTACTTTCCCTTCTCTTTAACAATAGAGAAGGGAAATGTTGTTGGACTACTTGTTGATAAGCTTCCCAATTTCTCGCCAGGTAATCAAGTGGATTCCTTCCTCCTTTAACAGTTTTTTGCAGGCTTCGCTCTTAAAATACTTCGTATCCTCATCACGCCATTTACTACCCCAATAAGGATGTTTGTAGGACATACCTTGAGATTCCCGGTCATCGTAGGCGCAGTGTATGATCAAAACTGTAATGCCTGGTTTTAACGACTTGAGGGTTTGAGTGTAAAAGTCTTCCATGCTATTGTCGAAAGCTTTGGGATTCGCCTGAAGGATATCATCGACGAGGATATCATATTGGGAGATCAAACTATCACCAGCTGGGTTTTCTTGTTGGGATTGGATCAGTTGGACGAGGTCTTTGTTGGCCATAGCCGGTATTTGATATTCCTTAGCCAATTGAAGATAAATGCTGAAATATTCAGGTCCTCCCCAAAATACACATCCCATGTGGCTATCCAGGTGCGTGGGCTTTATGCCCATTTTAAGGGCTTGTTCGATTTGAGCTCTCAACTCAATTTCAACTTCTTCGACCTTTGCATATTTGTGTAAGCTATCGCAATTCGAATAGAAATAACCATGTTTATCCAGTAAGCTAGCCACCTGTGATTTGGGAGCGACAGGACCCCATTTCAACCATTCCCATTCACTTGTCAAGGTAAGGTGGATGCCAAAGTCATGTTCGGGATGCGCTTTCACGTAATGGGCAACTTCCGCCATCCATGGGGTAGGGGGCATGATGCTAGCACTATTTACTGAACCTTTGTTGATGGCTTCAAAACTGGCCTGATTAGCTGAGTGTGTTATGCCAAGATCGTCAGCATGAATGATCAATAATTTGTCATCCTCCTTATATCCGAGTCGCTTAAGTATTGTTTCTTGTCCGAAGGTTAAGTTTCCTTGTCCCATTAACCAAAATAGCAGGAGATAAATAGGCCTTTTCATGTCCTTTTTTTTAGAAGATAGGTGAATTTAATGAATACCTACTATTGGGGCCTTTCTACATATGAAAAAGGCCCTTCCGAAGAAAGGCCAGTTGTTGTGGGTGTGTTTATGACAAGCGAATAATTCTTATTGATGGGAGGTCTTGTTTACCTTTGGAGCATTGATGATGACGATTTGATTTTTGGACTTGTCCATGTTTTCCGATGCTGGGCTGTCCAACTGGTCTCTATCATTTCCTTTCTGAAATCCATTGGCAGGACGAGCCTTCTCTTGGACTTTTTGGTCTACAGTAGTTTGCTGATCTACATATTGAACCTCGTTATACGGTATTTCTTCTGGCTCTTTCTGCTGGAATCCTTCCTCGGGAGTAGCTTCTTGATCAGTATATTCTATGGTGGCTTGCTGCCAATCCTCTGTGGGAACTTCACTTGCTCCTGTGGGAAGAATTTGCTCTTCAACCGTACAAGAAGTCATAGCGATCATGAAGGCAAAAGCAGCGGCGGTGATGGTGGCAAAATTTTTCATTTTTGGCTTTATTTTTTTGGGGTAAAACAGTGTTTGTCAAGTGTTACACTTACATATACCCTGATTGTGATAGGCTGGATTTATCACATATGGCCAAAAAATGACCCCTTTTGCACATAGTAAGTACAGGAGGTGTTTGGAGTGCTTGTAGGCTAAGGGTCCTTCTTTTTTTGACAGGAATTGTAACCAAGGAATCTTAGCTCCTTATTCTATTGATCAGTGCAGGCAATTTTTCTATATTTGCGGTCCAATAATGAGAAAGATAAGGCTCACATATCCTTTTATAGCCATGGCTGTCATTCCGATAGCCTTTCTATCTTTCCATAAAATCAATAAAATCAGCTTTTTCGATCACTTCTTTAAGGTTATCGAAGAAGTTGAACTGAGAAATTCCCACGAACTTGAAGAGGTAGTAGAAGTACGAGTTGTCCCCAACGATACCAACCAATTGGTTCTGGAGCCAACAGAAGTACAACTTCCCCTCATTTGGATTTCACTACAGCTTGTTAAACCTGTTTTTGATCTTCCTTTAGTATTTTCATGGGATAATGGGATCCTACCCTCCTTCTCAGTTGTCTATCATCTCTTAAGTCCAGTCAGGGCTCCCTAGTACATGGAAACGTACGAACCTTGTTTGCCGGATTTGAATGAATCTCGGCAAGGGGATTGTGGTATCCTTGTTCTAAAAAGCATTCAATCACACTTTTTCTATACATCCTTAAACAAATTAGCATAAACAGATATCATGCGTAATAAAAGTACGGTGATTTTCCTTCTGCTTGTGTTTACCCTGATTTGTGGGTATAACCTATACTGGACCTATGTTCAGTTCAGTTCAGATGCGGAAATCAATGCGGCGGAAAACGCCTACAACAATCTAGTTCAGGAAAAGAAAGATCCTGCTACTTGGACAGCAGATGACTCTTTGATTGCCAAAAACCTAGATGACATCAGAAAAGATTCTGATTTTCAAGATAGAAGAAAGAAAGCCGTTAAGCAGTCCTTTACCTTAGGTCTTGACCTTCAAGGTGGGATGTTTGTTACCCTTGAAATCGGGGTACAGGAATTATTGAAAACCCTTTCTACCAATGCGACTGATACTGCACTTTTGGGCGCACTTGATTGTGCAACTGAAAGACAAAAGGTAGAACCTAGGAAGTATGTAGACATCTTTGTCGACTGCTATACCGAGCGCAATCCTAATGGTAGCCTTGGTGTCCTATTCTCTTCCGAAGAATTGGGTGTCTCAGTCGGGACCTCTCCTGAAGAAGTTAAGTCTATTCTTAACTCTAAGGCCAACTCTGTTATTGACCGTACCTTTAACATTATTCGTACGCGTATCGACCAGTTTGGGGTAGTGTCTCCAAACTTGCAGAAGCAGGAAAGTACAGGACGTATCCTACTGGAGCTTCCAGGGGTAAAGGAGCCAGAGCGTGTTCGCCAGCTCTTGAGATCTACTGCCAAGCTTGAATTCTATGTTTGTCGTTCTGCTCAGGAAGCTGCACCTGTTCTTCAGGAAATCAATGAGAAGATGCGTGCCATCAGGGGAATCATTGTAGAAGACACAACCGCCAATGACACTGCTTCAGATGATGCACTCGTTGTGGCTGATGATACAACAGGAACGAATGTAGCAGTAGTTGACTCTTCAAATGAAGACACTACCGCTTCTATTGCCGATCTTTTGGAAGAAGAGGCAAATTCAGAAGGAAGCACACAGGCTGATGCTGAAGCTGACTTGGAGAAATTCAAGAGAGAAAATCCACTATTTGGGCTTTTTGGAAGCTTTAGCCGCTTTGATCCAAATAGACCAAACGATCCAATGATCGGTCTGGTACACTACAACGATACCGCTGCCGTTAATGCTATCTTCAAGATGGAAGATATCCAGGCATTGATTCCACCAGACATGCGTTTTGTTTGGTCTTTCAAAGCTCAGACTCGTACAGACGAAGGCGGAAACAAGTTCCCAACAGACTACTTCCCATTGTATGCGATCCGTGCTTCTGAAGACGGAGAGCCTGATATGGATGGGGAAGCCGTTGCGACTGCTCGCCAGGACTACTCTGGTAGAAGCGGTGATGAGGTAGTATCCATGAGAATGACAGCTGAGGGAACCAAAAAGTGGTCTCTGCTTACGCAAGCTAATGTAAACCGTAGCATTGCGATCGTTCTTGATAACTTTGTCTACTCTGCTCCGAATATCAACGAAGCCATTACAGGGGGTAACACAGAGATTTCTGGAGACTTTACCCTAGAGGAAGCACAAGACCTTGCCAACGTATTGGAGGCTGGTCAGCTGCCAGTTCCTGCTAAGATCGAAGGGGAGGAAACAGTTGGACCTACCTTGGGTGAGGAAAATATCAACAAAGGGCTGCAGTCTATTGCGATTGCCTTCTTACTTACCCTGATCTTCATGGGTATCTATTATGCGCGTTCTGGATTGATTGCCAACGTAGCCCTGATTGCTAACTTGATCTTCTTCCTAGGTTGTTCTGCTGCCTTTACCATTGTATTGACCATGCCCGGTATTGCTGCGGTAGTATTGACAGTAGGTATGGCCGTTGATGCCAACGTACTGATTTTTGAGCGTATTCGTGAAGAATTAGCGAAGAACAAGACCCTTAAGGCTTCCATCAAGTCAGGTTTCTCCAATGCATTCTCATCCGTTATGGACGCCAACATCACGACCTTCCTAACAGGTGTGGTTCTGTATGCATTTGGTGTGGGGCCGATCAAAGGTTTTGCCGTATCTCTGATGATCGGTATCATCACTTCCTTGATCTCTGCCTTGATTATCACGCGTTTGATTCTGGACTTCTACGCCAACAGAGGAGGAAATTCTATCAACTTCGGATTTAGCTGGACGACAGGTCTATTTGACAAAGTGAAGCTAAACATGGTGAAAAACCGCTTTACCTTCTACACCATTTCCGGTGTATTGGTAGCAGGTAGTTTGTTTGCCATTTTCGTTCTTCAGCCTAAAACAGGTGTAGACTTCAAAGGAGGTTACCAGTTCAAGGTTGAATTCAAGGATCAGGCTGGCAATCCACGTTTCCTTTCTCCATCTGATGTAGAAACGATTCGTGAGGATTTGACTGAAACCTTCGAAGGGGAATCTCCTGTCATCAAGACAGTAGAGGCGAATAACCAGTTGATGATTACCTCTTCTTACAAAATCAACAGTGCCAAATCTGAAGAGATCTGGGCTCTTATTGAAACAGGTTTTGATAAGAATTACAGTGATGCTAAGGTTGAGTCACTGAGAGAATCTAAAGTAGGTGCGGTAGTAGCGAATGACATTCAGCGTGCTGCGGTACGTTCGGTGATCTTCTCGCTGTTGATCATCTTTATGTATATCCTGATTCGTTTCCGCAAATGGCAATACTCCTTAGGTGCAATCATTGCGGTATTCCACGACGTGATCATTACGCTGGGTATCTTCTCCTTGCTTTCTGAGCTAGATCTTGGATTCAATGTGGAGGTGGACCAGGCATTCATTGCGGCCTTGCTGACGATTATCGGTTACTCTATCAATGACACGGTGGTTGTGTTTGACCGTATTCGTGAGAACCTTGGTGAAATGAAGGCTTCCAAGCTGTCAGACATCTACAATGTGTCCATTGACCAGACCATTAGCCGTACCTTGATTACCTCTGTTACGACCTTCTTGACTGCATTGATCCTCTTCCTATTTGGTGGAGACGTGGTAAAAGGATTCGTATTTGCGATCATGATCGGTATTTTGGTAGGTACTTATTCCTCCATCTATGTCGCTTCTCCCATCTCTCTTGACTTGATCAAAAGACTGGAAGGCGAAGGTGGAACTGAGTCATCCAAATAAAAATAAGCTATAATTGATAGCCCGGAAGCATCCTTAGTGAGGCTTCCGGGTCTTTTTTTCGGTTTGACAGGATGAACCCACATGCAAAAAGGCACTTACTGCACACCTAACCTTTTTTTTAGCATGAGGGACGTTTCACTATCTCGAAAAATATATTAGCTTTGATTAGTCGTGATTTAACCAACAACTCACCTTAACCTATGTTATTTCTTCTTCAAGATGTGGCGATTGATGCCGCTGGAGCCGTGGAACAAGTCCCGGAAAGCAAATCATTTATAGAGACAGTTTTCTCAGATCCGTCATTGTTGGTGACTATGACTGTCTTGTTCATCCTTTTGGCAGCTGCTATTTTCATTTATATAGAAAGAACACTGACTATTCGTAAGGCAAATGCCGATACGGAGCAGTTCATGCGCGAGGTTCGTTCTAACGTATTGGCAGGAGACATTCAAAGAGCGCTTCTGCTATGTGAGTCTCGCAACGACCCCTTCGCTATGATGATTCACAAGGGAATCACCCGACTGAAATCAGGTGCTTCTCTGAAGGATATCGAGGGTTCGATTGAAAACGTCGGCAACCTGGAAGTATACCGACTGGAAAGAAGATTGCCTATCCTGGCTTCTATTGCAGGTGCTGCCCCTATGATTGGATTCCTTGGGACAGTAATCGGGATGATTATCGCCTTCAACGCCATTGTACGTGCAGGTGGTGAAGCATCTGGTGTAGAGTTATCTGAAGGTATTTCTACCGCCATGTATACCACAGCTGGTGGGTTGATCGTAGGGGTTATTGCCTACTTGGCGTACAACTTCCTGACATCAGCTATCAACAGAGTAGTATTCAAATTGGAGCTTACCTCCAATGATTTCATCGACCTATTGCAGGAACCCGCTAAATAAGATGACCTATGGCGATTAAGAAAAGATCTAAACCAAGCCTAGAGTTCAGCTTTGCATCAGCTGCGGATATTGTATTCCTGTTGTTGATCTACTTCATGTTGACCTCCAAATTTGTTACACAATCCAGCTTGGACATCGAACTGCCATCTTCCTCTTCCGAAAAGCCAGCGAAAGGGGGCAACTTCGTAAATATTACGGCAGATGGGACCATGTCATGGATTGGTGAAGGAGAAAACGAAGTCATCCTCACAGATAGAGAAGAATTGCGTCCCTATTTGGAAGCAGTTTTACAAGATGATGATGAAACCAATGACGTCATTACCCTGAGAGCAGACAAAAGATCTGTTTTGGAGGAGTCAGCCTTTGTTATTGCCGTGGTGGCAGAAAATGAAGGAAAAATCGTCATCATGACTGAAAAAGGAAAATAGAATTAACTATTTCATAATTAACTAATGCCTTAGGAAGCACCTTCCTGAGGCATTTTTTATTCCAAACTTCCTTATATTTCCCAAAAACAGACATAAACATGCGTCTTCGATTCCTAAGCTTTATCATCCTGATCATTGTGTCAGGAAACCTACTTGGACAGTCAGTTCCCAAGATTCACTCCAATATCAAATCTACTCCGGATGGCCTTGCCGTTGAGCGAAACGGAACCCTTTACACGGAAACTAAATTTGATCCATATTTCACCCTAAAAGAAGCCAGAGGTAAAATAAAGGGAACCAAAGAGGGCTTGTCCTTCAATTTTCTTAGACCGGGTATGAGCGGGAAAATGTACTATGGGTTCATTCCTCAAGGAGATTCAAAGCACCCTCATCCTGTTTATTTCAAGAGGACAGCCAAAGTGGAAGATGGCAAGACAGAGGTGAAAATTAAGGGCCAACTGGATGGACGTTATGATATGATCAAATGGGCTGAGAAAGGGTATGGAACGATTGGATATAGATTGGTAGCTGATGATGGAACGATGTTGTATGATGGAAAGGTAACCTTTACGGGTACTGGGCCATTTAAGGTAGCACCGACGATCATCGAAGGCCCCTTTGTCAATCAAGTAACTCCTGAATCTGTTGTCATCACCTACACCACCAGTGAGAAAGTATCTACTTCAATTAAGGTTGGAGAAAAGCTTCATGAAAGCAAAAAGGGTATGGTCAAGCATGAGATGAAAATTGAAGGACTTGAGCCAGCTACCTCTTATTCCTACAGTGTAAATGTAGGACCCTTGAGCGATACGTATGAATTAACTACCTCTCCTTTGCCAGGTGCTAGAACTGAGTTTGTATTTGCCTATGCTTCTGACTCTCGTGCAGGGAATGGCGGTGGAGAAAGAGACCTCCATGGTGCCAACTTTTATATCATGAAAAAAATCATGGCCCTTTCGAAGTTAGAAGGGGTACAATTTTTCCAGTTCTCTGGAGACCTCATCAACGGCTACTTGACGGACAAAGACGAGATGAACCTCCAATATGCCAACTGGAAACGTGCGATAGAACCTTTCGCTCATTACTTCCCTGTCTACGTGAGCATGGGAAACCACGAAGCCTATTGGAAGTTATTTACAAAGGAAGGGGAAAGAGGAAGTTTTGGCGTAGACAGCTGGCCCTACGAAACAGAGTCATCAGAGGCAGTTTTTGCGGATAACTTCTCTCTACCAGAAAATGGACCAGAAAGCGAAGATGGTGCTTCCTATGACCCGACTAACAAGGTAGACTTTCCCTCATACAAGGAGAATGTATTCTACTATACCTATGACAATGTTGCGGTGGTCGTCTTGAATTCAGATTACTGGTATGCACCCACTACGCAGGCTATTCCATTTGTTAGTGGAGGAATGCATGGCTATATCATGGATCAGCAACTGGCTTGGTTTGAGAAAACCATTTCAGACTTAGAGAATAATGAAAATATCGATCATATTTTCCTGACACAGCATACACCCTTCTTCCCAAATGGAGGGCATGTAGGCGATGATATGTGGTATAACGGCAACAACCAGAGACGTCCTTACGTCGCGGGTAAGCCTGTTTCGAAGGGAATCATTGAAAGAAGAGATCAATTGTTAGACATCATCGTCAACAAAAGTGAGAAGGTTCGAGCCATCTTAACAGGTGATGAGCACAATTATGCCAGAACAGAGGTAGGACCCAAGACTCCGATCCATCCCGAGACTTTTCCTGGAAATATGAGAGTAAAACTCAGCAGGACAATTTATCAGATCAACAATGGAGCCGCAGGTGCACCTTATTATGCACAGGAAACGACTCCTTGGTCAGATTTTGTAAGCGGTTTTACTACTCAAAATGCACTTGTTCTTTTTCATGTAAAGGGAAAGGACATTCAGGTAAGAGTCATGAATCCCGATACCTTAGAAGAAATCGAAACCTACTCCTTAACGGAATAGCACATATTTGAACCAGAACAGAATATACATGAACATCAAAATATTCGGCTTGATATTGGCAAGCTCGCTGATCATAGCCTGCGGCGGAGGACAGACCTCTAACAAAGAATCGGCACAAAAGAAAGCTAAGCCTAGCCCTAAAAAGGAAGTCGCCAAGGAGGAAGTCGCTCATCCCGAAGGGAAAAAAGTATACAACCAAATTTGCCTGGCTTGCCACCAGGCGAATGGGAAGGGCCTTCCTGGATTGTATCCTCCCCTTACCCAAACCAAATGGGTGTCAGGGGACAAAGAGACCCTGATCAAAACGATCCTGAATGGAATGAATGGAGAAATAGAGGTGCTTGGAGAGAAGTACAATCAAGTCATGACACCCTATAAGGATGTGCTATCTGACCAGCAAATAGCTGATGTGCTCTCCTATGTAAGAAGCAGTTTTGGGAATGACTATTCTGCGATTACTCCAGCGGAAGTCGCTGCTGCTAGATAATGATACGAGGAGTAGAAATAGAAAAGGCTATCCAAATCGGATAGCCTTTTCTTGTTGATGGAACGAATATCCCTATTCGCTTTGATTTTCTCTTTCGTCGAGTTTTTTCTCAATAGCATCTAGGCGAGCCATCAAATCTTTGATGACAGGAAGATTTTCAAGGCTAAATTCTGGCATTCTTCCTTCTACTGAGGCCATCATTTCTTTGCCTTTGGCCATGAGTTCCTCTTGTTGTTTCTGCATTTCAGCTTGGAAATTTTCAACAATTTTTTTCCCTTCTTCCTTGGGCTCCTTGCCTGCACCAACGAACTCATCTACAGTTTCCTGAAGCTTTTCGGTGGCGGCATTGATCATTCCCACTCCGGTATTGATAAACTTTTTTACGAGATCTTCCATGTTGATTGAATTGCTGCGAAAATTGGTAAATGTAAGGATGCAAATGGCACCCATTAAATAAAGTAATCAGGTAATAAGGTTGCAGTTGGATCTACTGCGTATCCGTCAAAATCAGTATAGCCCTCTTCTTTCAAAACCTCCTCATCAATGAAAAAAAATCCAGTACTTAAGGCGGAATCTCTTTTCAAAATATAGTAAGCTGCATCTGCCATGATCGCAGGTGTTCTTCCTTGCTTCATCATGGCTTCACCTCCCATCATTTGGACGGCGGCAGTGGCAATGACGGTCTGAGGCCACAAGCTATTTACAGCTAATTTTTTACTCTTAAATTCCTCTGACATGGAAAAAGTACAAAAACTCATTCCAAACTTGGCCATGGTGTAGGCCAGGTGAGGCGCAAACCACTTTTTCTCGATATTCAAAGGAGGGGAGAGGTTGAGAATATGGGGGTTATTTGACTTTAGGAGATGAGGAATAGCCTTCTTAGAAGTCATAAAGGTTCCTCTAAAGTTGACCTGATGCATCAGATCAAATCTCTTCATAGTAGTATCCAAAGTTGAGGTCAACTGAATAGCAGAGGCATTGTTGATCAAAATATCAAGGCCACCAAAGGTCTCAACCGCCTTTTCAACCGCATGCTGAACCATGTCTTCATTCCGAACATCCACTATGACAGGTAGGGCTTTCCCCCCGGCTGCTTCCATTTCTTCAGCTGCGCTGTAAATGGTACCCTGAAGCTTAGGATGTGGCTCGGCAGTTTTCGCTGCAATGACCACATTGGCCCCTTCACTTGCGAGTTTCAGACCAATCGCCTTGCCAATTCCCCGACTAGCCCCTGTGATAAATACAGTCTTTCCCTGAAATTCATTCATAGTATAGTCCTTTCTAGTGTTATTTATGCTGACAGAGGTAGGTGATATAACCTAAAATAGTATGCATGCCGACTATTTCAAAAATAAAGAGAAAAATTTAGTACCAAATAATTTACGCTTTATCACCAACCATTTGAGGTGGACTAAGTTGAGCCTTTTAATGAGAACAATCCTGTCTACGTTTACATGGGCACTTATATTCCTACTTATAGTTGGAAATACCCAAGCCCAAGAAGTATCAAAGCTAAAAGAAGACATCTACAAAGCTTACGTTTCTGGAGAAGGTGGGAAATGGAGTAACCTATTGAGTCAGATGGAAGGCCTTGTGAATGCGGAGTCTTCTAGAGATGATATTCTTGATTTGGCTGAGGCTCAATATGGTTACATCGGACTTTTGTTGACTGACAAACGGAAAAAAGAAGCTACAACCTATATCAACAAGGCTGAAAAATGGGCAAAAATTCTTCTAGAACGAAATCCCAAGGATGGCCGCTCTACCGCTCTATATGGTTCTTTATTGGCTATGGAAATTGACGTTTCTCCTGGGAAGACCCTTACCTTAGGGCCTAAGGCACTTTCATTGATTGAAAAGGGGATCAAACTCAGTCCCAATGAGCCTTCAGTTTGGGTTCAAATGGCGAACGTCAAACACCATGCACCTTCTTTCTTTGGGGGGAATAAAAAAGAAGCGGTTGAGATGTTTACCAAGGGGATTAAGTTGTTCGACCAACAGTTTCTGATAAAGAAAAATAACTGGCAATATCTTCACGCTTTGGTTTGGTTAGCAAAATCCTATGAGGAGCTGGGAAACGAAGAAATGGCCATCAAAACCTATAAAATTGTCCTTGCTTATCAATCAGATTTCGCTTGGGTAAAAAATACCTTGCTTCCTGAGTTAGTAGCCAATAACCGATAAGAAGCTCCCTTTGTATAGCAAGTCCTTTCGTTCATATATTCCAAAAAAATGTAAATTGCCATCTATAATATTTATCCATGCGCAATTTATCTGCTACTATTTTATGGGTCCTTTGTGTCCTGCTAGTAGGATGTTCCAGCCAACAACAATCCGAAACTCCGAATGACGAGCTTAAGGTAGACACCATTAGTCTTCCAAATGAAATAGATACAGCCACCCTTGAAGTTAAGGTGGAAGAAGTAGAACCTATTCCTGACACTTCGGAGATGGAGAGAGCCTTGATTGAGCAAGGGCTAATTAATATTCTTTCCCTAGATACTTCGGTACGCTTCGATGTAAAGTACAGTACCACAGATAACTTCCTGAATGAAGATGTGTATGGCGATTTTGCGGGTTGCTATCTACAACCTGCTGCAGCTGAAAGGCTGGTAAAAGCTGATTCTATCTTGCAATCCCTCCAACCCAAATTAAGATTCTTGCTTCATGACTGTGTACGACCACGCTCTGTCCAGTACAAAATGTGGGAAATTGTCAAAGGTACCGATCAGCAAAATTATGTAGCCTTTCCTGGTGGATCTGGTTCTATTCATAATTATGGAGCAGCTGTGGATCTAAGTCTGGTGCATATTGATACAGGTGTCGTCGATATGGGGACAGTATTTGACTTTTTTGGGGATTTGGCCCAACCTAGGTATGAAGAAAAATTTGTAAAGGAAGGCAAATTGCGTCAGGTTCATGTAGACAATCGGAGAATTCTCAGGACGGTCATGCTCCGCGCGGGTTTTCATGGGATTTTAAACGAATGGTGGCATTTCAATGCTTTTCCTAGAGAAGAGGTTAAAAAGCGCTTTAAGATTGTAGAGTAGTTCTATTCTTCTTCTCCTTCATCCACTTCTTCCTCCTCCTCGAAAAACTCCATTTCATCCTCTAAACCGTCGTCATTTTGAGGCTTATTATCTTCAGAAGGAACCCTGGCAAAAATTTCAGGTCTGTCTGGTCTTTCTTCAGCCCTCCATTTCATTCCTTTTAACAAGTTATCCTTAAAGATGACTTCATGAATGGGGGAATATGTCCCAGAAGGTTGAGAAGTAAAGAGGATGCGCTGCAATTCATTTTCTTCAAAGAATAGCTTCATCTCTTGAGCTAGAGCTTTGTTCATGCCTTCGTAGGTAGTTTGAGTGGAATCCTCATCATTTTTAACGAAGTAAATGCTCTCTGCATTCCCAATGACGTGCAAATAGGCCAGCTCATTGTCGATAAACTTTGCACGAAACTCACTACCTTTTATCTGATCAAACCCCAAGGTATCTGCCTCTGAAACCAAAAAGCCATTTGGGCCCACCCACATAGAATCGATGCTGTTTGCCTTCATCCATATCTTAATGGTATCTCCCGTTATCTGTCCTTGTTCAGACCATAAAACAGGATTTTGATACAAATAGATCAGCGAGTCATCATAATAATAAATCATAGAGTCGCACTTCCCCTGCATGTCATTCATATAAATGCTGACATTGTTATAGCCACGGAAAAGTCTCCGGTCGATGGTGTCAGTCGGTGGAGGTAGGATGGTATCAGCAGCGGCGGTTGGCGGTAATTGTGAGAATGAGGAGTCTATTATTGAACTATCTGTGGGGGTCTTAATCTTCTCCTTAGGTATTTCATCTACAGGTACACTATCTACAGGTACACTATCTATTGGTACACTATCTATTGGTACACTATCCTTAGGAAAACTATCTGTAGGTAACATGGTGGAGTCCTGAAGGAGACTATCAGTTATGATTGAATCAGGAAGGGTAAGGGGTGGCTTTGAATTGCTTTTTGCAACAATTGGAATCTTCTCCTTAATAGCGCTTAAGGTATCCGCAAAAATGTAGAGGGTGTCTTCATCCATGTACTGGATCGCAACAGGGTCTTCAGTTAGCGTACTTTCATCAGTTTCCCGATTGAACTTCCCAAAGTTCCCACGAATCTCCAGAGAAGAATCTTCTTGCTGAACAAGCACATCTCCAGTAGCAATTCCAAGGTTATTGCCATCTACGTACCTAATGGTATTGGCAGTTAGGGTGTAGGAGGAATCTTGAACCACTGATCGCTCAAAGAGATTGATCTTTTTCTCTTCTGAATTGTAGGTGCCATTGGTTGTTTCAATGATGCCATCATCGCTCGTGATCAAGGTATATTCAAGAAACTCAGCCGTTTTGCTTTTGGTATCATAACCCATGGTATCGGTTTCCAAAAAGTAGTCTGGCGACTCCAGGGTAACCTCACCTTTGAAAAAGGCTTTGTCATCGTTGGGATAATAGTAGCCTTTTTTACTCTTCAAAACAGTTTCGTCGTCTGTCAAAGTTCCCCCGCCAAAGAAGTATCCATATTCTTTTTCCCGATAGTAAGTCATGCGATCGGTGCGCAGATCGGATTGTTTATCTGTGAGGAGAATATCATCGTATACCTCCGCTATTTTAGTATCACCATCATACGTCATTCTTTTGGCGTAGAGCGTATTGCTATCGCTCATGACTACTTTTACCTTACTGAATGCCTGGATGTAGTTGCGTTCTTCGTAGAAATAGGCAGAATCGCAGAAAAAGAGAGTAGAGTCTTGTTTCATTTGAACCTTCCCAATGAGCTTTTGGATGGATTCACCTTCTGTTTTTCTGAATGTGAGGGAGTCTGCATTTATGATTCTCAACCGCTTTTGGGCAGTAGTATCATTGGGATCGATAGGCTTAAGGAAGACTTGTGCGTGAAGGGATTGTAAGCCCATCCCCAGCAGTAAGCATAAGATCCAGCAGAATTTCTTTTGAAACATAGGGCCAATTTAATGAATTAAAGGGCCCAAAACACAAAGAGACGTTGTATCTAACGTCTCTTTATTCCAAGTATGTTGTTTTGTTAGGAGCCCTTTTGCTCAACTGGACAAGTACTCACACCAAAAATGGCATATAGGGGGCAGAAGCTTACTGTGCTGGTAAAAGCCAGGATAACAGAAGCAACGATCAAGATGATACCAACGGTTCCTGAAACTACATTTGTCAGGTAAAGGGTAACCATAGCTGCTACCAAGACTAGGCGGACAATTCTGTCCAAGGTTGACATATTCTTTTTCATAGCGAAAATGATTAATGAGTTTTCGAATCAATGATGAGCCAAAGAAAAGGCATTCTATAGCCTCAATCAGTGACCCTTGTCACATTTCGAAATAACATCTTCGGTAGCTCAAATAATTTGATAAATGTAAGTATGATTGGGACTATATGTTTGGAAAGGACATAAGGATAATCATCTATTTGACATGACTTCCTGATCAATGAATTCTAATTCCAAGGTTGAGAGACTGATTCCCGGACGATACTAATTGAGAATCCTCTGGGTAAATCCATGTTCTGGCTAGGAAGAAAAATGAAAGATGGGGGGTGATGGTCGACTGCCATCCTATTCCGACCTGAGGATAGGAATCTGCAAACCAACCTCCAAGGCTTCGTCCAGAACCATCGGGATTAGGATCATATTCGGACTCAGAAAAATAGGAAAGACCAGCGTGTACCAAATGTCTTTGACCCAGGGTTCGCCCAAGTAATACTTGGTAGACCTGCTCTCTCTGTCCATAATTCGTCATGGAGTACAAGGCCTTAGCATGTAGTTGGAGCAGAAGATGGGTTGAAATGTTCCGGACGTAAATAGCCTCATTGACAAAGTCAAAACTTCTTGCATCTTCGGATCGGTTCAAAACCGGATGAAAAACCCCATGCTGAAAGTAAACCTTATTTTTAGGTCCCAATTTTTTTTTCAGCAATTGCCATCTCATCCTAGCCCCTGCTTTAATGGTTTCCCAATATTCGGGCCTTCTGCCTTCATAATTGAAATCGTAAAATTGAAGATATAGTCCAAAATTTAAGATATTCCTATCTATCAAGTCGGAACGGTTATATTGAATATGGGATTGATAAGCTCTTGGATTCGCCTCAGATCCTCATCTTTGAGCGAATTGATAGAAGCCCTGCTGGAGAAAAAGATCGTTTTCGCCTCTTGGTAAATGGTCTGGAGAAAATCCAGGGATATAAATTGACTGGAAGGAAGAAAAGTCTTGGGAATGGAGGTGGAAAGGAAGGCCCAAAAGCAGAATGCATCCACAAAACAGCAGATTGAACCTTGCTTGGCTGATGCTAAGAATCTTCAAAAATGGGATACTAAATGCGTGGGCTAATTGTTTCTTCATGTTTTGGCTGCCTGTAGGTAACTAAGGTAGAAGGTAAGAGTTACGCTTTGTAAAGCATATGATAAAAATTTGGTATGATTTAGGATCCTTCTAGTACTCTTACCCATCCATGCCCCAGTGCAAGTTTTCCCTCATTTTCCAGCTTTTTCAACAGCCTTGAAATCACCTCTCTGGAGGAACCTAAGTCATCTGCAATTTTTTGGTGGGTGGTTTGGATGGTTTGGCTATTTCTAACTTCTGATTCCCGCTTCAAATAGGAGAGGAGTCGAACGTCCTTTTTGGAAAAAGTTAGAATACTAATCGCCTGCAGCAGTTCTTCGTATTTCTCATTAAATAAACCGAATACAAAATCATTCCAATGTGAGAAGTCCCTTGACATATCCCTTGCTGTCTCCGCTGGAATTAGGAGCAGGCGAGCATCTTCTTCAATGACAGCTTTGACGTTACTCTTTTCATTTCTGCTACATGAGGTAACCGACATAATACAGCTTTCGCCAGGTTTGATATAATAGAGCAATACCTCGTTTCCTTCTCCGTCTTCCCTAAAGACTTTTGCCAATCCGGAAACCAATAAGGGAATGACACTCACATAGGCTCCTTCCTGCAAAATGGCTTGTCCTGCAGGGAATTCCCTTAATATTCCCTTTTCTGAAAGGAGGCTTATCAGGGCTGGATAAGTGGCCAGTTTGGGAAAATGATCCTTTATGATATTGGGGTCCATAAATCGATTTAAATTAATTATGACAAAATGTCAGGCTTTCAAATAAATTGGTTATTTTTGCCAACTAAATTGTTGAAAAACGGAAAAGAGAACAGACTTAACTGATTTCTCTTTAGTGAGATAGTTATGCGAGACAAAATAACCAAAAGAAGATTTAGCCCAGCTGCATTGGAGAAGACAATTGACGAAGCCAAGCAGGGCGTGGCCTATGTATCCGATAGTCTAAGACAGACTGAAGGAAGACTGGCTTATATTGAAACCTATGGTTGCCAGATGAATTTCTCAGACACTGAGATTGTGGCGTCTGTCCTAACCGAGATGAACTACGATTTTACCTCAGAAATCGATGAGGCAGACTTGGTATTTATCAATACCTGTTCGATTCGGGAAAATGCAGAGTCAAAAGTCTGGAATCGCTTAAAGCAGATCAGGAAAAAGAAGGCAGAGAAGCCTCACTTGATGGTCGGCGTGCTTGGCTGTATGGCTGAGCGAATGAAGTCTAAATTGCTGGAACAAGAGAAGTTGGTAGACCTCGTCGTGGGCCCCGATGCTTACAGGGACTTACCTAGGCTAGTAGGGGAGGTAGAAACTGGGCAAAAAGCTGTCAATGTTCTGCTATCTCGAGAAGAGACCTACGCAAACATCGCTCCTGTGCGACTCAATACAAATGGAGTAGCTGCCTTTATCACCATCATGAGAGGCTGCGACAACATGTGTACCTTCTGCGTAGTACCCTTTACCAGAGGAAGGGAAAGGAGCCGAGATCCATTTTCTATTGTAGAGGAGGCAAAAGCCCTATTTGATCAGGGATACAAGGAAGTTACCTTACTTGGTCAAAATGTAGATTCCTACAAGTGGTCCCCTCGTGAAGACCTTAAAGGAAAGGCACAAATTGACAAGGCTATCAAGAAGGGAGAGGAGCTTGAGTTGGTTGACTTCGCTCAATTGCTTGAAAGGGTCGCCAAGATTAATCCTGATTTAAGGGTTCGTTTTTCCACTTCTCATCCCAAAGATATTACTGATGATGTCCTTTATACGATGGCCAAGTATGAGAACATCTGCAACTACATTCACCTTCCTGTGCAGTCGGGTTCCAGCCGTGTCTTGGACTTGATGAACAGAGGTTATACACGTGAGTGGTATGAGCAAAAGGTAGATCGCATTCGGGAGATCATTCCAGATTGTGCCATTTCTTCGGACATCATCACCGGTTTTTGTACGGAAACGGAGGAAGATCATCAGGAGACCTTGGAGGTGGTAAAGTCCTCCCAGTATGCCCATGCGTATATGTTTGCCTACTCAGAGCGTCCGGGTACGCCTGCTGCCAAAAAGCTAGAAGATGATATTCCAGAAGATATCAAAAAGAGACGCCTTCAGGAAGTCATAGCGATTCAGAATGAGATTTCCCATCAACTGAATCAAGAGGACATTGGCAAGACATTTAAGGTGCTGATCGAGGGGAATAGTAGAAGGTCTGACCAAGACTGGTGTGGTAGAAATGATCACAACAAAATGTTGGTCTTTCCCAAAGTTGGTAAGTACAAGACGGGAGATTATGTCCATGTCAAAGTACGTGAGGCCAGTAGCGCTACCCTCAAAGGGGATATTGTGTAAAGGATTATTTCCTTTTGCTCATTTTTTAGAAACAACATCATGACCATACAACAAGTAAAGCAGCGGTACGGGATCATCGGGAACAGCCAGGCCATTAATACGGCTGTAGAAATTGCTACACAGGTTGCTCCTACAGAGGTTACTGTATTGGTCACAGGGGAAAACGGAACAGGAAAGGATGTTTTTCCCCGAATAATCCATCAGTTTAGCAAAAGACGCCATAAGAAATTTATGGCTATCAATACAGGTGCCATTCCAGAAGGTACGCTGGATTCGGAACTCTTTGGGCACGAAAAGGGTGCCTTTACCTCGGCCATAGAAACCAGAAAAGGATACTTCGAAGAAGTAGAGGATGGAACCATTTTTCTAGATGAGGTGGGGGAAATGCCTATGCAAACGCAGGCCAGGCTGTTGAGGATGCTGGAAAATGGAGAGTATCTGCGTGTGGGTTCTTCAAAGGTGAGAAAAGCAGACGTCCGTGTCATTGCTGCTACTAACAAAAACCTGATGGACATGATTCGTAAAAGCAGGTTTCGTGAAGACCTGTTCTTCCGTCTCAATACAGTTACCATCATGGTTCCTCCCTTAAGAGACAGGGGAGAAGACATAGAATTACTGTTTAATTACTTTGCCCTTCATTTCGGAGAGAAATATAAGCGTGAGCCGATCTTTCTTGATCAGGAGGCAATCCCGCTTTTGTATAAATACAGATGGCCAGGAAATGTAAGGGAGCTAAGGAATCTTGTAGAAAAACTAACAGTATTGGTGAAGGGAGAAATCGTTTCGCCTATTGTCTTACAAAGAAATCTACTCATCCAGGATTCCTATTTGCCAGCAGTGGTAAGCCTGGAAGAAGGGCGATCAGAAACCCGTTCTGAGCCGTTGACAGATCCTGATAAGGATATGCTTTTCCGGATGATCTCCACCTTGGGGAAAGAAGTGTCAGAATTGAAGCATATGTTTCGTAGAGTATTGGAAGACAGGCCTTTAGAATTTGATGAGGTAAACCTTCGAAATATTCCACCTCAGGCTCCAGGGTATCAGGAATTGTACCAGGAGACCTTCCAGGAGCCTACCGTCATGGAGTCTATACAACCAGATCGACCGACAACCCCTCTTTTGGAGGAATCCCTTTCTTTAGAGAAAAAAGAAAAAGAACTCATTGTCAAAGCTTTAACCCGTCATAACAACAACCGGAAGAAGGCAGCATTGGAGTTAGGGATTTCCGAAAGAACATTATACAGGAAGATCAAAAACTACGATATTCACCTCTAAGGAATAGCTTATGCGCTGGATAGTCTTTGCCTTGGTAACTACTTTTATGCTAAGTTCTTGTAAAGTTACCTTCAATGGGACAGGAACAGGGACGGTAGATACTAGGTTACAAACCATTGCTATTGATGATTTTATCAACCAGGCAGCACTTGTCGTTCCTTACTTGGCACAGGAAGTGACCAATCAAATGCAGGATAGATTCCAGCGGCAGTCTCGACTGGAATTGACTACAGGTGCAGCAGATATAAGGATTGGTGGCAGTATTGTTCGTTATGACTTGCAACCTGTGGCAGTTACGGGTAACGAAACCGCGGCACAAAATAGATTGTCTATAGAGGTCTCAGTTTCATTTGAAAATTTTGTAGAGCCCTCTGAAAGTTGGGCATCAGAAAAGAGATTCCGAGGTTTTGTGGATGTGAGTGCGGACGCTGACTTCACCTCACAGGAGGAAGACTTGATCAATGAGATATTGGACCAGATCACACAGGATGTGTTTTCTGCTACAATTGGAAAATGGTAGGATAAGTCCCTGATTTCAGGAGAATAGATGGAAGCAGAAGAATTATTTGGATTGTTAAAAACCAGCTTTGAGCGTCCCTTAAATGGGGAAGAGGTTAACCTGTTGCAGGCTTTGCAGAAGGAACATCCTTATTTTACCCTGCCTAGAATCCTGCAATGCAAAAGTCTGGATGGCCAGAATCTGCTTAAGAAGCAAATTGCCTATATCCCCAAAAGAAGCCAGTTGCGTGATTTTCTGAATGGTAAATTGTACTTTGCCGAAATAGAAAATGATGCCTCTATGGAAAATGATTCTGGTAGAAAGCCATATCATGTATTATTTCCACCGCATCCCTTTGACCAATTTTCAATTCTAAACGGTCTAGGGAGGCCACATCCTGATATTGATTTCAAGGATGCATTGAGCATCACCTATCAGAAGGAGACATCTAAAACCATCCCTTTTCTGCAAAATGTGATCTTCGAAAAAGTATCGAAGTATATCCATATTGTAGATGATATCCGATCAGAACTCGCCTCAAGATACACCCAGGATCCAGCTAGATACTCTAAAGCTGTAAAAGCAGATCATCTCGTAAACGAGTTTTTAGAAAAGCTCCCACAGATTGGTCCACCCAAGATTGCTCCATTGGCACAAGAAAGTACCCAAATGGAGCATGAAGCAGCTAGGAAAAGTGTTGAGTTCGATAATGAAAACTTCGTTTCAGAAACACTGGCAAAGCTTCATATCAAGCAGAATAACATTTCTGAAGCAATTCGGATATACGAATTATTATGCTTGCGTTTCCCTGAAAAAAGTAGTTATTTTGAGGCCCAATTAGATAAATTGAAGCAATAATGTACGGAATATTTGGAACACTGGCGATCATTACCGCCATCGCAATGACCCTAGTGGTAATTGTACAAAATAGTAAAGGGGGAGGACTGTCCTCTACCTTTGGCGGTGGAGCTACCCAGATGCTCGGGGCCAGAAGAGGAGACGAATTTATCGAAAAACTTACCTGGTATTTGGCTATTGGTTTGTTCGTATTTGTTTTCGTAGCAAACGAAGCAGCTTCTAGTACCAACCAGATTCAGGAAGCACCAAGAGTAGGGGACTTGCTAAACAATCCCGTTTATGCACCTACCGTTGCTCCTGCACCTACAGCAGAATAAGACTTGAATATTTTTATACAAAAAAGGCTGCCAACAGGCAGCCTTTTTTTATTCCTTCTCTCCGATACTTCCGAAGAAGTCTTTCAGTTTGTCTATGTACTTCCCGCCATGTTCCTGCAGACACTTTCTGATTTCTTTCTTGTTTTCCTTCATGGAAACACCAATTTCCCTTCTAAAATCCTCCCAGTTGTCATCTAGTTCGTCCAGCTGAGCGTCGGAGTATTTTTTTCCTAAATCTTCAAAAACGGGATTAACCACACAGTCACACCTGGATTTGTCTGCTTTTTTCTCAGGGCAGTTTACCTCTAACATAGCCCCATAGCTGCTTTCCTTGAAGAATAAGCCTATGCTTTCTTGACCGAGTTCGTCTACTGAGCCTCCCTGCCAGAAGTATACAGCCAAGCCAACTACGCCAATAATTAGGACAGTCTTCAGGATATTTTGAGCCACCCTAAAAAAGATCAGTCCAATGGCTACACCGGCAGCAACAAGAATAATGAGGTTGAGGTTGTTTGGGTCTTGTGCAAATTCCATGATGAAAATGGTTATGTTTTTTGATGTTAGTTATTAAGGTATTTGTAAAGATTGTAAACTTATCGTCAAATAATAAATTCAGCTCGAGTTTCTGATAAAATATGGCTTTTAGAGAATAATTCAGCGTTTTATTGAAAATTTTATCAAAAAAGTAAAGGTCTTCTTTAACTCCCAAATTATTCAAGGGTTGGCTATTTCTTCCTACGTCTAATCATTTTATCCACTAAAAATATTCTGCATATCTGATCAAAATCTTACCGCTAAAAATGGAATTATAGATCATAAGAGATCGATTTTTGCTAATAAAATCCAGGAAGTATATGTTCTTTAATAAATTGATTTTCAGCGAAAAAAAAGCTGAATAGTGATTTTAAATATAAAACGATTATTCAAAGAATTCAGTATCCCAACATTCTCAATATCCTCTATATTTCACGAAAATAAACCGTAAAAGCATTGATTTAGACTGCCCGTGCATAACAATATTAATAGCGTCTTGCCGTTTTCTTTCTTGGCATGTAAGGATTTGATATGAATTATTCAATTTGGATATTTTTGACTAAATTACGCTTGTTAAAATATACACCGATATAATTAAAAATAGGATGGTGTTGTTTTACGATTAGTCAAGAACTGGAAATAAGCATCATGTATCTCTAAACCCATAGTTTCATGCGATCCCTCAACACACTAGCTTTAATTTTATTCCAGCTCCTTGTAATTACTTTCCCCTGGAGTTCAACACAAGCCCAAATCAGCTCAGGCTATTATCTTCCTGTTCCGGCAGGTTGTAATACCATCGGTCCCAATCTGGTGGTCAATCCAGAGTTTGAGGAGGGAAACACCGGATTTACTACTTCTTTCCTATTCAGACCTGATGGGGTTTGTTATTGGGGAGATTATACCATTGCCCAATCCATTGAGCAGCCTGAGCCAGATTGCTACGACGTTCCTGCTACTTATATCCCTTCCAATGACTTCCCTACTTATACACCAGCAGGAGTTCCCTTTAATCTGACTCATATTTGGGCAGTTACTGATCGATTAGGTCCTGGATCAAGGTCCTTTATGATTGTTGACCCTTGTGATCCTTTAGGTAACTCACTCACAGATTCCTGCAGTGCTTCGGATCCAACTGATGGTCGAATTTGGGAACAGGCAATAGAAATATGCCCACAGGAAACCTATGCATTCTCTGTGTTTGCAAAAAATATTTACGCTAGTGATGCTTTTCAATGGCCAGGAGCTGATGTACAGCCTGACTTTGAACTGTCCATTAATGGAAATCCCATTTCAAATTATTTTGTAGATGGTGTTCCAGGTCAAAACGGCAGTTATGAGCTTCCTCAATCCATTTTTGCTGATTCTGCAAGATGGTTCCAGATTTCTGGCGTTTATTTGACCTCAGATACCAATTTAGCCACCTTACGTATACGAAACCTCGTACAAGGAAAAGATGGAAATGACCTTGCCCTAGACGGATTGTTTTTTGGATTGTGTGGAAAGGCCATCGAACTAAACATTGGAGGAAACATCCCTCAATGTGATGATTTAGGAAATATCAGCCCGATAACATTTAGAGTGAATCAAGCTACCCAAAACTCTGGATGGCAGTATTATCAGTGGATGAAAGATGGAAATGTCGAAGCAGAAGGTGCATTGAATCCTGGCGATTTGATCCCAGAGTATACGAGCTCGTCGGACATCGACGGAAAATTCTTTGGAACTTACCAGTTGATCACCTATACCTCTCAAAATCCAACCACAGACTGTGGCAATGCGAGTCAGGCAGTTTCCATCTTGGATTCCTGTGATGTTACCTTCCCCGTAGAGTTCGGCTCCTTTGTAGGAAAGATTGAAAACCAACGTGCCGTCTTGAATTGGGAGACCGTAAGCGAACTCAACAATCAAGGGTTTGAGATCCAGTTTTCTCGAGACGGAAAGTCTTACAAAAGAATGGGATTTGTAGAAGGAAATGGGACTGCCCAAGGCGTAAATAAGTATGAATTTGTAACTGCTAAACTCCAACTTGGAAACTACTTCTTCCGACTTGAGCAAAGAGATTTTGACGGGGGCATTCACTACAGCAATATCGTTGAGCTAAATGTCTCATCTAGTAATATTATTTTTGACATGTACCCCAATCCTACGGATCTATCAACTACCATTCGAG
>JBCBVV010000051.1:0-46823 GCA_039817415.1 Bacteroidota bacterium | reverse complement strand
TGCTCCTCCTTTTTTAACAAGAAACAAACTACTGGGAACAAGAGATAAAAGCTTTCCTCTATCGAAATAGACCAAAGAATATCCCAATTCCCAGGTAAATAGCCAATCTGTATCTGTAACCAGTTGGTGTGGAAGGTCAAGGCTGAAAACACAGCCCGAATCAAGGAAGTTTTTTCTGGTTGGATGGTGAAGCCAGGAACTCCCGCCAAGTGTAGGATGGATAAGATTAGCAGTAGAAAAAGGAGAAGGGGCAAAATTCTAGCCAATCGAAACCAATAAAATGTCTTGATATGAATAGAAGACAACTGGCCAAACTTTTTCAGGATAGAAGAGGTGATGAGGTAGCCCGATAAGGTAAAAAATATGACCACACCATAATAGCCACTCCAGAAGAGAAGAGTGTATAAGCTAGGATGAATAGCTTCTTTTAAAAAGGAATCGGAAAACCCAAAATGAATATTGAGGTGAAGAAGGACAACAGCGAGGATACAAAGGCCTCTAATGATATCAATTGCTTCATTTCTTTCTACAAACAAACGCTTATTTCTCATGCAGCTTGACTATGAAACAAAGGTATAACTATTTTTGTAGTAATTGAATTAAAGAATTAGTTTATGGCTAAGTGAGAGTTAGTAAATAGGCTTAATCTGATGGTTTACTTGGGCGAAAAAGGAGTTTTCTTACAAGTGATCATGTAAAGATCAGAGGATTCACAAACCTCATCTAACATTTTATTCGGATCGGGGATATTATGTGACGGAAAATATTGATATTATAATAAATCAAGTACCCTTTAATCTACTTGTATTGATCTATCTGTTCGCCCCATTTTTATGAAGCAATTATTTCTGAATACGCTCCTTTGGTTCGTTTTTTTAATAGCAGCCGTATGTTCTTTAAGCGGACAGTCCTACAGTTCTCGTTTATATCCTGCCCTGATCAACAACCAACAAAGAACGGTATTTGATATCGTCAAAACTCCTTGGGAGGAAATGTGGGTAGCTACAGATAGTGGGATGTTATCATTCTCAGGAAGAGCCTTTGAGACAATAGATGGATTTGAGGAGGTAGGAGCCATTTATTCCTTGGAAGAGCTTAATGACAGTAGCCTATGTTTTTTAACAGAAAAGGGCCTGTTTCTATGTAAGAGGCCTTCATCTCATAAATCCCCTGTTTTTACGGTCATTGAAAAGGGAAAATTTTCATCTTCTGACCAGCTATTTCTTGATAATCATAACAACCTATGGATTTCTTCTCCTGAAAGAACCATTCTGTTTAAATGGAGAGATGGATTTTATCGTTCCCGGCAATGGGAAATGGGCTTTTTACTTAATAAGGGGCCCAATGATCATGTTTGGGCCATCAGTTCAAAGGGAGAAATTTTCAGGTTTAATCCTACAACCAATGGATTTGACTTATTAGCCTTGGTTGAAGGGGACATTGACATTTCTCAGGTAATCAATTTAGCTCCCAATCGGCTCATTTTAGGGGGGAAGGATTTATTAGAATTTGTATGGGATGAGGGCAATTCGAAAGGAAAAATCACACCCATAGACAAAGACAGTAGCCAGATTTTATGCATGGTGGCTGAGGGCTCAGACGCCTTTATGATCAGCACTTCGAGAGGGGTATTCCGAGCAGATTACTTAGAGGAAGCTTGGACGTTTAAACCAGTTCATAATCAATTGGACAGCCATAAACTTGAACCCCTTCCTTTTAAGGGCGTCAAGAAATTTTTGCGAACCAAACGTAAGCAACTATGGGTATGTACGAATAAGGGAGTGGGCTTGATGTTCCAGCCTTTTTTTGTGAAGCCGAGTGGAATGGGTAACAACCGACCATGGTCGATTTCAGCCAATCATCCTAACACAGCCATCGTCAATGCCGGAAAGACTTTTCGAATAAAGAGACTTAATGGTATCTATCAAATACATACCCTGAAGGCAGAGGAACTTGGAGGAGTCGCTGCTATGAATGATGGGAAAGCACATCTTTGGCTTTCAGACCTTAACAGCAAGCTACTTAGGATAGATGAGCAAGGGGAAAGAAAGCTATGGGATTTTGCTGATAGAGGGGCAGTGCTGTTTTTTCTAAACGAATCCTCGAAAGAAGATTTATGGGCTTGTCAAGCTCCTGGCTCGTCTCCCATTCAAGGGGTAATCAGAATCAACAAGGAAGGTGAGACAAAATTTTATGGGTCTGAATCAGGCCTTTACAATAGGATTTTATGTGTTCGGGAAGACCAAAATGGAAGAATTCTACTCTCCGGAATAGGTCCAACTACCTACTTATATGAGTTTGACCCTGAGACCGACTCCTTTGTAAACCTGAGTCTACCCCTTCCGTTTTCAGGGGATCAATCCTTTGAGATACACGATTTTGCTATAGACAAAGATGACAATATCTGGATGGCCAGTACTGATGGATTCCTAAAGTACGATGGAAAGCAAATTGTCAGAATAAAGGTAGGTAGCTGGCCTGTCCAACAAGAAGTTCGAAGTATCATTTTGGATGGTGAAAGAGGGCTATGGTTATCAAGCAATAGAGATGGGATCGCATATTTCAATCGGACAACCTTTGTCACATTTGGAGAGGAGGCTGGACTTCCGGTTGAAGAAATGGTTTACCGTGGACTCGAAATAGATGAAGAAGGCTACCTATGGGTAGGAACAGCAGAAGGGGTGATTGTGTCAAGAGACCCCTATCCAATGCCCTTACCCACACAAATTCCTCAGTTGGTAGGATTATCCATTGATGGAAAAGTAACGACTTGGGATAAAGGAAAGGATATTAGGATACCATTTGGCTCAAAAATAACCGCCCAATTCAAAACCCATGAATTTCCATCCAACTTTGTTCACTTTCAAGGAAGAGTGAACGGACAGAATTCAGAGTGGAAGGAATTAGATCCAGGCGAAGGATGGACGCTTCCACGATTAAAAGCGGGTAGACATCTTGTTCAATTGCGAAGTAGAAATTCTGTTGATTCGGATTGGAGTGAAGCCCTTACTTTTCGTGTCCAAATTCGCCCTGTATGGTATAGAAGTAACCTAGCCAAGGCTATTTATATCTTGCTATTGGTTGGCCTGATTTTTTTCCTAAACTACCTAAGAAACCAACGGCTAGTCGCTAGGAATGAACAATTGCAGGAGTTAGTTGAGGAAAGGACAGAAAAACTTGAAGATGCCCTCAAGGCCAAAAGCCTCTTTCTAGCCAATATGAGTCACGAAATCCGTACCCCGATGCATGGTGTGATGGGTACTTTGGAATTGCTGGCTGATACCGAATTGACCCTTGAGCAGAAAGACTACCTGAATATTGTTCGGAATAGCAGCCAATCCCTACTGGCCATCATCAATGACATATTGGACTTATCTAAAGTTGAATCAGGCAAACTAGAACTTGAAAAGATTCCCTTTAACCTGAGGTCATTGGTAGAACAAGTATTACTGACTTTTGCTTCCAAGGCGGCAGAAAAGAAGTTGGACCTTAGCTATGATATAAAAGAAGGAACTCCGCTAGAATTGATGGGAGATGAGGTAAGGATGGGGCAAATTCTTTCTAATCTTGTCAACAATGCCATCAAGTTTACCCTCGAAGGCGGTGTGCACGTCAGGCTTTCATCTCTATCAAAAGAGGACCCAGATGATCAAATAGTCCGTCTGAAAGTGGAAGTAATAGATACAGGTATAGGAATCCCAGAAGACAAGAAGGCCCAATTATTCGAGGCCTTTTCCCAAGCTGATGCTGCAATTACCAGGAAATATGGGGGGACAGGCCTAGGACTTACCATTGTGAACTATCTTGTGGAATTGATGAATGGAAAGATTTATGTAGAAAGTAAAATAGGAGAGGGGAGTAATTTTACTTACGAAATTCAAGTAGAAGAGTCCATCGATAAGCGTCCATTACTAGATACTTCTTTCCTGGAAGGAAAAACGATACTGTTGATTGGAAAAGCTAGTAAAAACCTTGACTGGCTTCAAAAGCACCTCAAGACATGGAAGATGAAGGTAAGCTGGGTTAAATCCCTAGAGGATGCAGAACTTCTTTTGCCTACTCTTAAGTTAGATTTTTTGATCTACGTAGGAGGCTTTGAAGCCAAAGAGGATGTAAAAGCGCTGAAGGTTAATCTTGAGGGTATTCCTACTCTGTTGGCTGTACCTATTCATCAGGTCAAAGAGATGGGGCAAGATAAGCCTGCATGGGTAAAGGATATGATTCCTTTGCCACTTCGTCATAAGGTGTTATATAACTGGTTGACAAAAGATCAATCTAAAAAGATACCTGTGCTGAATTCAGCCTCTAAAGAAAAAGCAACTGCAGTAGGTGCCTCCTTAAAAATATTATTAGCCGAGGATAATTTGGTCAACAAAAAGCTGGCATTAAAGCACTTTGAGAAAATTGGCTGCCAAGATGTTGACTGGGTAGGAAATGGAGCACTGGCAGTGGAAGCGGTAGAAAACCAGCAGTATGACCTGGTATTTATGGATGTACAGATGCCAGAAATGGATGGCTTAACAGCTACGAAAACCATTCGATCTAAGCCTACGATTCAGCAACCTATCATCGTTGCCCTAACGGCAAATGCTTTTAAAAGTGATATCATCGCTTGTGAAAAGGCAGGAATGGACGATTTTCTGTCCAAACCCTTCAAGAAAGCAGATCTTATGGAAATTGTTGGGAAATGGGAAAAAGCGCTTAAAGGGAAAGTTATTTAAGGGAAAGCGTCGATCACCCCTAAACTAGAAAAGCTTAATTCAACACAATCTTACACACGATAGCCAGCAGCCCTAATTGGTTGTTTTATTTTAGTAGTTGAAATTTTCTTTGGGAAAACTAAATCTCTATTCAACCCAATTCCTAAAGAAATGCCTGAAAGAAGAAGCAGATCCTCCTTGTCTCAATCTACCGCTGTCAAATTAGGGAAACAGCTTGTCCGTAGTGCAGTAGTTGTGGGCCTTCTTGTAGCTGGAATTTTCTTTGTTACCCAGAATACAGAAAGTGAAACACTAGTAGACACTGACGGTGATGGGATTCCGAATATGTATGACCTCGATGATGACAACGATGGGATTCCTGATAGTAAGGAGTGTGAGGGTACCCCCAATTCCCAATTTTCCATTATCAACGGGGGATTCGAAAGCCCAGTTATTTCAAAGAATTATTCGATCATGAATGAAAATTCAGTAGATGGATGGCATTCCACTTCTAGCCATAATGTGATCGAAATCTGGAGATCCGGTTTTTTAGGAATTGATGCTTATGAGGGGAATCAACTAGCTGAGCTAAATGCTAGAGACGCAGCTGCCACCTATCAGATTATCTCCACGGTTCCTGGAGATGTATTGTATTGGTCTTTTGCGCACAGAGGGAGGGCATCGGCTACCGTAGCGGATGTCATGCAGATTGAAATTGGTCCTGAAGGGGGAACCTATAACTATAGCGAAACCATGAGCGACAACAACACAGCTTGGGGTTTCTATTCTGGTACCTACACAGTTCCAGCCGGCCAAACACAGACTCGATTTGCCTTAACTGCTGTATCCACCGCAACTGGAAATATAAGTGTGGGCAATATGGTGGATGATTTTATCCTTTACTCCACACAAAATTGCTTAGCTGATTTTGACCAGGATGGGATTCCGAATAGTGAAGACCTCGATTCAGATAATGATGGGATCATGGATATAGTCGAAGCAGGTGGAACCGACATCAACGGCGATGGGATGGTGGATTATCCCATACAAGGAGATCCAAGCTCCATGATAGATGACGATGGGGATGGTCTTATAGATGCCCTGGACAATCAGGATAGTGGAAGTGGAGAAAGGGAAGTAACAGACGGTACACCATTGAGTTTGTTCAATACAGATCATGAAGGGGAAGAGGACTACTTGGATATTGACTCTGATGACGATGGAATTGTTGACAATACAGAGGCGATGGCATCTGATGCTTACATTGCTCCATCAGGGGTAGACACAGATCAGGATGGGGTGGACGATAGTTATGATGGAGACTGTACCCCATGCGGTTCGATAACTGGAATGGTGATTACGCCCATAAACTCAGGAGGAAACCCAATTGCTGACTATAGAGATGAAGACTCAGATGGAGATGGGATTTTTGACAGAATTGAAGGGCATGATACCAATAGTGATGGTGTCATAAATGGCAGTGATTCCCCTTTTGCTAATACAGGTAAAAGCGGAGGAAGTGGAGATAGTGATGAAGATGGTCTATTAGACGGTTTTGACAACGATTTGATTAATTATGATCCAACAAATGGAGGTGCTTCGGCTAGTTCCTATGCGGATAATGATGCTAACACAGCAGAATTGTCTTGGCGAGAATCGATCAATTTTCCAGTAGAATGGCTTGATTTTGATGTGAAAATGCTCGGTTCCCATGCTGAGGTGAGCTGGTCAACTGCCATTGAGGTCAACAACGATTATTTTGAAGTTCAGCGATCTGAAAAAGGAGGTGAGTTTGAAGAAATAGGGAATGTAAAAGGAGTCGGATTCAGTGATCAGCCCACTGAGTATGCCTTCACAGATAAAACCTTAGGCTTCTTAAGTTCAGATCAATTGTACTACAGAATCAAGCAAATCGACATAGATGGACAGTCTTCTTTTAGCTCCATAGTTGAGTTGGCGGTGGTGCGTTCCAGCGAAATGGACATGAATGTCTATCCTAATCCAACGAAAGGCCCGATAAGGATTGATTGGAATACCATGGAAACGTCCAACGGCATATCGATTGACCTGTTTACGATCAATGGGCAGGTGGTAAAAAGTATCAAATCAGCATCGGTTCAATCTGCTGTAGATTGGGATATTTCTCATCTCCCTTCAGGCATGTATATTCTGAAAATGAGAAGCGGGAAGGCTGAGATGAGTAAAAAGGTGATATTGGAATAAAGATTTTCATACATCCATATGGAAAGCCTGAGTTGATTTTGCTCAGGCTTTTTTTTGTCAGCCTTTACATGGAGGGGCCCTATATTATAAAGGAGATATGACAGAATTTTAATGTTTTCAACTCTTTCTAGGAACAATGTTTTGACTATTCAATTTTTTCTCCTATAATTGGTCAACCAAAATTGGTTAACCAATTATTATGGACTACGGAACGAACAATAAAATTCTCTCAAATTTTCAAGAAATCATCATTAACAATCCCGTTGAGATGATTATCAGACAAATTAGAGAATTGATCACTTCGGGTGAATTGGCTCCAGGGGATAGACTTCCACCAGAAAGAAAATTGGCGGAAGTGCTGGGCGTGAGTCGATCCAATGTGCGGGATGCGATTAAAAAACTAGAGTTTTATGGGATATTGAAGACCCTTCCCCAAAGTGGTACCATTGTCGCTGGGATGGGCATTACTGCATTGGAAGGACTGATTACAGATGTCATCAAGCTTGAGGACAGTGATTTTACCTCTCTGGTGGAGACTCGTGTCATTCTAGAAAAATATGCCGCTTCTCTAGCTGCTAAAAGAAGAACTGTGGAGGATATTGAAAATATCCGTCAGGCTTTGGAGGCCTATGAAGCGAAAGTTGATAAGGGTTCTTCTGCGGTGGAAGAAGATTTACTTTTTCATTTAAAAATTGCTGAAGCGAGCAAAAATTCCGTATTGAAATCCTTGATGTTAATCATCACGCCAGATATCGTTAAAAGTTTTAATGAATTAGGGGTTTGTGAAGATGGCAGGTCGACGAAAGCCATGGAAGAACACAAGCTGATTTTCCAGCATATAATCGATCAGGATGAAGAAGCGGTCATGACAACGATGGAGGGACACCTTCAGAACATAATAGATTATTCGCAGAATAGCGCAACATAAATTCATTCATTGAACAAGCTTAGCGAAAGCGAGCTGGGTTTCTTATGAAAGGTCCTGTTAATCTCCTGAAAAGGAGGATGGAATGCCTATGTCTAGTAAGAAACCCTATCAATGGGATGATGAAACAAAATACTTGGACAGTTATTATTCGATTTTGCTATGACTACTACATTGACACCAACAAAGAATTTAAATGACCAAAGGACACATGGATGTTCACTTGGGTCGTCTTTACTATTTCTCATATCAAATGAGGAAGTCAATCACTGCAAATTGAATGCGATGACTGCATTCCATTTTCAACGAAACTTTATTTAGCAATGTGTTTTGGATGGGCATTTTCCAATTGGAGAATAATAGTAGTAGTAGTAATCGCTTATCCAAAGGAGAAATGAGCAGGGAATCTTCCCTGCTCGCTCTCCCCCCTCGCTCAAAACTTGTAAAACAATGAATCGAGACTACCTACATCGCACATACAATCTGATCCTAATCCTATTTGGGATAAGCCTATTCGGCTGCCAAAATCAAGCAGTGGATGGCAAACTTGTCAAGACAATTGATGAGTTTAAGCAAGCTGTAAAATCTGCCAAAGCCGGAGACAGAATTGTGTTGGCTAATGGTGAATGGAAAGACACTGAACTTCTATTCCTAGGAGAAGGAACAGAGGAGAACCCCATTAGCCTATCACCTCAAACAAAAGGAAAAGTAATCCTTACCGGGCAATCCAATCTACGACTTGCAGGCAAACATTTATTAGTAGAAGGGCTTGTATTTAAAGACGGTTATTCACCTACAAACAATGTCATTGCCTTTCGCCAAAACAAAGAAAACCTTTGTAACAATTGCCGAGTAACGGAATGTGTAGTCGATGATTACAACAATCCAGAAAGATTCGATTCTGACATTTGGGTAGCAATTTATGGGAAGCACAATCGCTTCGACCACAACCATATTGCAAACAAAAGAACGCAGGGAGTAAGTATGGCCGTTCGCCTCAATACAGAAGAGAGTCGAGAAAACTTCCATCAGATTGACCACAATTACTTTGGACCCCGCCCTATCTTAGGCTCAAATGGAGGGGAGACCTTAAGGATTGGAACCAGTCATTATTCCCTTACCAATTCCAATACCACGGTTGAGCACAATTACTTCGACCGATGTAATGGGGAGCATGAGATCATTTCTAATAAATCGGGCCAAAATACCTTCCAATTCAATACTTTCTATGAGTGCCAGGGAACCTTGACCATGAGACATGGAAATGAGACTGTGGTGGACCACAATTACTTCTTCGGTAACCGAAAACCCAATACAGGAGGAATTCGAATCATCAATGAGAAGCAGACCGTTACCAATAATTATTGTGAAGGCTTAACAGGCTATCGCTTTAGAGGGGCTCTTGTCATCATGAATGGCGTACCCAATTCCCCCTTAAATCGATATTTCCAGGTTATTGACTCCAAGGCTTCCAACAATACCTTTGTGGATTGTGATTATATCCAGTTATGTGCCGGAAGCGATGAAGAGAGAAGTGCTGTTCCTCAAAACACCGAGGTAAAGGACAATATTTTCTCCAGTAAATTCAAGAATGACATATTTACGATATATGATGATATAAGTGGAATTGGCTTCGAGAACAACCTGCTAAGCAAAAATTTAGAGCCATTTACCAAGCAAGGCTTTCAGCAAGTCGCCATGAAATGGGAACAAAAAGGAGAAGTTCAATCTCTGACATCACCTGAAACAACTGCTGGATTTCATGCCAAAGAAGCCGTCCTGAAAAAGGAAGAAACGGGTGTAAGTTGGTATCCCAAAGAAGGAGAAGCCTCCCTATTCGAAACGGGTAAAGTGATACCTGTAGCTGCAGAAGAGAATTCCATCTTTGATGCCATTAAGATGGCTGAAGCGGGAGATATCATCGAATTGACCTCATCAGAATCATATATCACGACCAAATCCATTAAGCTAGACAAGCCTGTTACCATCAGAAAGGCAGAAGGATTGGCAAACAAGCCTAGCTTAATTTTTGAAAGACCCTATTTGTTCTCCATCGAAAATGGAGGGGCATTAAAATTGAATGGTCTGGCTATTACAGGAAAAGAATCGCCCGATAAGTCCGGTAACGCTGTCATCCGTACCAGTAAATACGCCATGACCCATAACTATGCCTTGGTGATTGAAAACTGCCTCTTCGAGGATTTGAACATCAATCATAGCTTTGATGTACTCAAGGTCGCTAAACATACCTTTGCCGACTCCATCGTGGTCAGGAACTCAGTCTTTAACAACATCACAGGTTCGGTATTTGCCTTGGAGGAAGAAACGGATGATATCGGGATTTACAATGTAGAAAACGTAGTCATGGATAACTGTTCCTTCAGTAAGATCGGAAAGTCGGTGCTGACTCTCTACAGAGGTGGAAGGGACGAAAGTACTTTCGGCCCTATCCTAGATATGAATAACTGCAGGCTGAAGGATGTAGGGTTTGCCAAAAGAAATTCAGGTAAGACCTCCGTTTATCTACATGGTGTGCAGGAGGCTACCATCAAAAATACCTTGTTCGAAGACAGCCAGCCCTTGAAACTTCATTTGGTGGTAGGAGATCCTGTCATCAAAATTGAGGATTGCGAACTAAAAGGAACTCCTGGTATTCAGGATAATGGAGAGCCTTATCAGGTAAAAAATCTAATAACGAAATAGTGGTGAGTTTGAGGAAAGTAAGATACATATCGACCCTTTTAGTCCTACTGTTTACCACTTTTGGGGCTAAGGGACAAACTCAGCCCAGTGCTACTGATGAGGCGCCGAAGTTTGCCAAACAGCTTCAAGAAGCAGAGGAAAAGATGGCCTTGGTGATGTCCAAAGACATTGAAGTTCCCATTCCCAAGGATATGGCTGGTGGTTATACCCACGAACAGCATAAACGGAATTGGGATGCTTTGTACAATGGGGGTAGACTCTATAAACTAACCCAACATCCAAAGTATGCAAGGTATGTCAGGGATGTATTAATGGTCTATGCTGAGATGTATCCAACATTGCCCCTTCATCCCAGTACAAAGTCCTATGCCCCAGGAAAGCTTTTTTGGCAATGCCTGAATGATGCGAATTGGCTCCTCTTTGCCAGCCAAGCTTTTGATGATATCTATGATTTCTTGTCTAAGGAGGAAAAGAAAAAGTTAGAGCGTGAGCTTTTTCGGCCCATGATCGACTTCCTTTCCCTTCAAAACCCCAAATTCTTCAACAGAATTCATAATCATTCTACCTGGGCTTGTGCAGCTATTGGTATGGCTGCGTTGGTGTTGGAAGATAAAAAATTACTCAAGAGGGCCCTTTACGGACTTCCCATAGATGCCATTTCGGAAGAGGCAGTAGATAATGACGGAGGCTTCATCAATCACCTACAAAAAGCTGGATTTCTAGCACAGATGGACTATGCCTTTTCTCCGGATGGTTATTTCTCAGAAGGGCCCTATTATCTCCGTTACGCCATTTACCCCTATTTAATTTTTGCCGCCAAATTGGACGAGAAAAGGCCAGATCTCAATATTTGGGCCTATAGAGATTCTATTTTGAAGAAGGCCATTTATGCCATGATCAATCAAACGGACGCTGATGGCCTTATTTTGCCCATTAACGATGCGCAAAAGGGGATGTCATGGAATTCCAGAGGTGTGGTAACAGCGGTCAATATCGGATATGCATCCTTGGGGGAAGATCCCATTCTCCTAACCATTGCAAGCAAATTAGACCATCTGATGCTCAATGAGGCGGGACGTAAAGTAGCTGAGGATTTAGACCGAAAAAATACGCCTTCCTTGAAAAGACCCTCCATTAGTTGGAAAGACGGATGGAATGGCGAAATGGGAGGCTTGACCATTCTGAGAGCAGGCGAAGACGAAAAATCTGGCTTGAGCTTGGTCCACAAATATACCTCTCATGGAGGAGGACATGGGCATTTTGATCGATTGTCATATTCCTTATATGATGATGGGGGAGAGGTAATACAAGATTATGGGGCTGCCCGCTGGGTCAATATTGATCAAAAAGGCGGAGGACGTTACCTGAAAGAAAACAAGAGCTTTGCCAAGCAAACCATTGCGCATAATACGGTGGTTGTCAATCAAAAAACCCAATTTGGAGGGAAGGTAAAAGATGCTGACAAAGTACATCCCATTCTCCTTTTCCAACAACTCAACCAAAAGGGATATCAAGTTGTTGCCACAAGAGATACGGCTGCTTATAAAGGAGTAGACATGAGTAGAATTCAAATTCTACTTGATGATGACGGCTTTACTAAACCTTTGTTCATAGATATTTTCCTTGGAAAGTCGGAAAATCCGGTTGATTGGGACCTCCCTACTTGGTTTCAAGGTGAATTTTTGGAGGCAGATGTAAACTTCATACAGGAACCTGTCATGAAGCCTTTAGGGGAAAGGCACGGTTATCAGCATATATGGCAGGATGGCAAGGCAGCGATAGGAGAGGGAACACACACATTTTCCTGGATGGATAATGATCACATTTACACTATTAGCTGCCTTTCTATCCCTGATGATGAATGGATTTTGGGGAGGTTAGGTGCCAATGATCCCCTTCATAACCTGAGAAGAGATCCTGTGTTGATTCAGCGCAAAAGAAAGCAGAAGGAGGTATTGTTTGCCCAAATTCTTGAGGCTCATGGCACCTACGATCGGGTCACTGAAATTCCATTTGAACCTTATGGCAAGCTTGCCTTGATGAAGGTGGAGTTGCTGAATGAGATGTATGTTATTCTTTCCTTTCAAGACCAAGTGGGCAATTCATGGACGCTTTGTCAATCCAGACAAAACATGAGTGGAGACATCCTGCATGAAGTAAGCCGCAATGGAAAGAATTGGGAGTGGAAGGGACCTTTTGTTATGACAAAATCAAAAACAGATAAAAACAATGAATAAGCTAAGACGAAGTAAAGAATTCCTGTTTGGCGAAGAGGTAGAGTGGGAACAAATCGATCCCAAGCTGAAACGCCAGGTTCATGGCTTTGACGACAAAATTATGTTGGTCAAGGTTGAATTTGAAGTAGGAGGAATCGGTGCCCTTCATTCGCATCACCACTCTCAGGTAACCTATGTAGAAAGTGGAGAGTTTGAGATGACCATTGGTGAGGAGGTTCGCATTATCAAGGGTGGAGACTCTTATTATATCCCTCCATTTATCACACATGGCTGTAAGTGCCTGAAGAAGGGAGTTTTGATTGACGTCTTCAGCCCTTTGCGCGAGGACTTTTTGAACGAATAAGCTACTTGACATGAAACTGAAAGGACTTAGATGGTGGGTTATCGGCTTAATTGCCCTAGCTACCATCATCAACTACATTGATCGTCAGTCATTGGGTACACTTTGGCCTGATATAGGAATGGAATTGTATCCTGAAAAAACTGAGGATGAGAGAAAGGAAATATATGCCTTTGTATCGGTGGTTTTCATTTTTTCTTATGCCTTTGGGCAGACCATCTTTGGGAGGATCTTTGACTGGATCGGAACACGTCTGGGCTTTGCCTTGTCAATTGGGGTTTGGTCTATTGCCACTGCCTTGCATGCGACAGCAAGAGGACTATTAAGCTTCAGTATTTTTAGGTCGATTCTTGGGGTTGCCGAAGCAGGGAACTGGCCAGGTGCCACGAAAGGAAGCGCAGAATGGTTCCCAACCAAGGAACGGGCATTGGCTCAAGGAATCTTTAACTCTGGAGCAGCCATCGGTGGAATCATTTCAATTCCGCTGATCGGTTACCTTTCAGTTTACTTCAGTTGGCATGTCATTTTCATTTTAGTAGGAATTACAGGTCTGCTATGGCTAATCCCTTGGCTCATCTTTGTCAAGGCACCACCGGCAAAACACCCTTGGATCACAGAGGAAGAGCGGGAATACATCATGACAGGTCAACAAAACCAGGATCTGGATGGAGATGGCGAATTTGATGAGGGCTATAATCCCCCTACGAGGGAAATGATTTCTCGTAAGGAAAGTTGGGGAGTTATCATCGCATCAGCCGCAATTGATCCTATTTGGTGGCTCTTTGTGGTTTGGATTCCCATTTACCTCAATGAAGTATTCCAGATGGATGTGAAAACCATTGGGATATATGGCTGGGTACCTTATGTAGGGGCAATGCTAGGGGCATGGTTTGGAGGCCTGTTGGCTCAAAATCGTATGAAAGCTGGTTGGAATGTAGACAAAACCAGGAAGCTGGTCATCACGCTTGGGTGCTTCATTATGCTTCCTACGCTGTTGTTGATGTCTGACCCTGCTTTGGTCGTAGAGATCCTGACTTCTTTGGGTATTTCAAATCCAGGAGGACCTTTTGTCGCAGTTATTTTGATGGCTGTCATACTCTTTGGTTTCCAAACGGCGATTGGAAATGTCCAAACTTTACCTAGCGATTTGTTTGGCAAAAAGACCGTTGGAACCTTAGCGGGATTTGCGGGAACAGCTGCCAAGTTAACTGCTGCTGGCCTTACGGTGCTGGTTCCTCAATTGACTTCTGGTGGGAATTATACACCAGCCTTCATTATTGGAGCATCACTAGCCTTAATCGCCATGGCAAGTGTGTGGCTTTTGTGTCCAAGGATTGAACCGCTGAAACCAAGGAACATATAAACCAAGCATTTTTTTCAAATCAAAAACTCGGGAAAAAAATAAGGCCATCGTGTCATTATTTACCCAGGCAAACAGAAACAGTTAGCCATTATCAAATTGAATAATAAGGAATCAATTATGAACAACTCTAAAAAAGTGGCCATTGTGACCGGAGGTGGGAGAGATATTGGAAAGAGTATTTCCATGAAGCTCGCTTCCATGGGGGCAAAAGTGGTTATCAATTACTACAACAACAGCGAAGAAGCTGAAAAAACGCAGGCAGAAATCATCGAGCAAGGTGGCGAGTGTATCGTCGTTCAAGCGGATGTAAGCAAATGGGCAGATGTCCAGCGTCTCATCAAAGAAACGCAGGCAGCCTTTGGCAACAAGATTGATGTCTTGGTCAACAATGCAGGAGGATTGGTCGCACGCAAAAAGGTGGAGGAAATGGATGAGGATTTCTGGGACCACGTAATGGCCCTTAATCTGAAATCTGTATTCATGATGACCAAGGCAGTCGTTCCCCATATGGAAAATGGAGGATCTATTGTCAACCTATCCTCTCAGGCTGGTCGTGATGGTGGTGGGGGCGGTGCCTCTGCATATGCTACCTCAAAAGGTGCTGTCATGACCTTTACCCGTGCCATGGCCAAAGAATTGGGACCCAAGGGAATCCGTGTGAATGCGCTATGTCCAGGTATGATTGCCACAACCTTCCATGATGTATTCACCAAAAATGAGATTCGCGATAAAGTAGCCTCCATCACTCCTTTGAGGAGAGAAGGTGCTGCCAAAGAAGTAGCTGATCTTGTCGGTTACCTAGCGAATGGAGAAGCAACCTTCGTTACTGGAGCCAATATTGACATCAATGGAGGATTATTTTTCTCCTAATCGTATATCGAAGATTACCAGCTCAAAGAAGCAATTTTGAGGTGATGTAATGTGTTCACCATCTACTGTGAGATACTATAGTAGTAGTTCTTTTCCCCCGTTGAGGTATACCTACCTGCTCGGGCTTTTGTCAGGGCAGGATAGGTATATGGGGATATTTGTACCGTCAATCTTTTATTTCATTTAAGTTTTTATCCGACAACCCTCGAGGTTGTGCTGGATCACCATGTCCGGATTTATTCTCAATAATCAGGAATATGAAAAAAGTAGTCACCTTTGGTGAGATCATGTTGCGCCTGACTCCTCCTGGATGGAAGAGGTTTTCCCAAGCTTCCGCCTTCGATGTCGTATACGGAGGTGGAGAGAGCAACGTGGCAGTTTCCCTTGCAAATTATGGACTGGATGTGGAATTCGTTTCTCGGATTCCCGCCAATGACATTGGGGAGTGCGCCCTGATGGAAATGAGAAAAAGAGGGGTCGGAGTAAAACATATGGCTCGTGGAGGAGAAAGACTGGGTATCTATTTCCTAGAGATCGGTGCAGTGAGCCGTGGAAGCAAAGTGGTCTATGACCGCGCACATTCTGGGATGAGTACCATCCAAAAAGGGATGATTGATTGGGAAGCTGTTTTTAAGGATGCAGATTGGTTCCACTGGACTGGAATTACCCCAGCTCTGTCTCAAGGAGCAGCAGATGCTTGTTTGGAAGCCATCCAAACTGCCAACCGAATGGGCGTAACTGTTTCTACTGACCTCAATTACAGAAAGAAATTGTGGAAATATGGGAAAGAACCCAATGAAGTCATGCCTGCTTTGGTAGAGGGATGTGATATCATTTTGGGGAATGAAGAAGATGCAGAAAAGCACTTTGGCCTTCATCCTGAAAAAGTAGACGTAACGGATGGTTCTTCTGTTGATGGAAAGGCCTATTTGTCCGTGCTGAAGCAATTGATGGAGCGTTTTCCAAGGGCAAAACGTGTCATTACTACCCTTCGTGGCTCTATTTCCGCTTCTCATAATACCTGGTCTGGTGTCATGTATGATGGTAAAACACTGTTTGAAGCACCAACTTATCAGATTACCCATATTGTCGATCGTGTAGGCGGTGGCGATAGTTTCATGGGAGGATTGATTTATGGCATGCTCACTTGGCCAGAGGATGACCAGAAGGCCTTGGAATTTGCCGTTGCAGCTTCTTGTCTCAAGCATACTATTTATGGAGATGCTAACTTAGCAACAGTGGCTGAAGTCGAAAAACTCATGGAGGGAGACGCCTCTGGTAGAGTAAGTAGATAATGAATGGCCATTAGTCATCAACGACCATGAATAAATAAGTTCAGAATTTTAGTGTAATTGAACCCCTGATGAAACTGCGTCTTGGTGAGGCAGACTCAGGGGTTCAAACATGAACCCAATAAGTTATGTCAACTTTTAGTCGAATCGAGGTTGCTCAAACGATGTATCAGACCGGTCTGGTACCCTTGTTCTATCACCCAGAAGTAGAGGTAATCTGTCAAGTAGTGGAAGCCTGCTACAAAGGTGGAGCCCGCATATTTGAGTTTACCAACCGAGGGGACTTTGCCCATGAGGTATTTGGTCCACTCAACAAATATTGCAGAAAACATTTGCCAGAAATGATCCTGGGAGTTGGTTCTATCTCCGATGCTCCCACAGCCTCCCTGTATATGCAGATGGGAGCAAATTTCATAGTTTCCGCCTCCTTGAGAGAGGATGTCGCGAAAATATGCAACAGACGAAAAATCATGTATGCCCCTGGATGTGGAACCCTCACAGAAATTGGAAGAGCAGAGGAATTGGGTTGTGAATTGGTGAAGCTATTTCCTGGAAGTACTTATGGACCAGGTTTTATCAAAGGCATCAAAGGTCCTCAGCCTTGGACGAGCATTATGCCAACAGGAGGAGTCTCACCTACAGAAGAAAACCTTAAGGCATGGTTTGATGCAGGAGCGTCTTGCGTCGGAATGGGCTCAAAGCTGATGAAAAAAACTGCCGAAGGAAAGCTAGACTATGCTGCTATCGAAGAATTAACCCGAGCATCTTTGGGAATTATCAAAAAGGTAAGGGCTTAGGTGCATAACAATGCTTCTTAATTTCTTACTCCGAATGAACAGTTGTTAGATTTTTCCTTCATAAAAAGTAGCCAGCTTGTGGATGAGGACAGGAATTTCCTGTTGGATTTCACCTTTTCCCCCTAAAATATTTGCCTTATTTTTACTAGCCTAGGGTCTGAGCCAACGCTTGGAACTTTAGGCTAGTTTGGCTTTTGATCGTGCGACTACTACTCCTATGAGCAACAAACATCCCAAAGAAATTACCTTCACCAAAGTGCCAGATGCAGCGGCAGGTATGAAGGCTGTAGGCGTCTCTTCCAAAATGATTTTTGGAGCAATGCCTATCGCCAAGGCCATGAAAGTCTTAAACAAGCTCAATCAAGAAAAAGGTGTTGACTGTCCAGGTTGTGCTTGGCCTGACCCAGACAAGCGTTCCTCCCTTGGAGAGTACTGTGAAAATGGGGTAAAAGCCATAGCTGAGGAAGCTATGAGCAAAACGGCCGAAGATGCCTTTTTCTCTAAGCATACCGTGGAAGAAATGATGGGAAAATCTGATTATTGGCTTGGCCAGCAAGGAAGATTGACCATGCCCATGATAATTAGGAAAGGAGAAAGCCATTATAAAGCTGTTTCATGGAAGGAAGCCTTTGACACCATCGGTAGAGAGCTATGTGGTCTTGACCATCCAGATGAAGCTATTTTCTATACTTCGGGCCGGACCTCTAATGAAGCTGCATTTCTATACCAACTATTTGTCAGGAAATTTGGCACCAACAACCTTCCTGATTGCTCCAATATGTGCCATGAATCCAGTGGAGTTGGACTATCAGAAACAGTAGGAATTGGCAAGGGTTCTGTCTTGTTGGAAGACTTCGAAAAAGCTGATCTTATCCTGATTTTTGGACAAAATCCTGGTACCAATCATCCCAGGATGCTTTCTTCTCTTGAAAAAGCCAAGGAAAAAGGGGCCAAAGTTGTCGTCATCAATCCACTGAAGGAGGCAGGGCTATTGCGATTTAAAAATCCTCAAAACATCAAGGGAATTCTTGGGTCGGGAACCAAGATTGCAGACCATTATCTTCAAGTATCTATCAACCAGGATATCGCTCTATTAAAGGCTTGGATGAAGATTTTGTTGAATAAAGAGGAAAAGGGAGAGAAGGTTCTTGATCATTCCTTTATTGAAGACAAAACCATCCAATTTGAGGAGTTAAAAGCAGATCTAGCTACCTACCAGCTAGAGGAGCTTATTGAACGGACAGCACTTGCCAAAGAGGAAGTCTATGAAACAGCTGAACGCATTGCCAAAAGTAAAAATATCATTGCTTGTTGGGCCATGGGACTTACCCAACACGTCAATGGGGTAGATAATATCCGTGAGGTGGTAAATCTCTTGTTGATGAAGGGATCTATAGGCAGGCCAGGAGCAGGTACTTGTCCGGTTAGAGGGCATTCAAATGTGCAAGGAGATAGGACCATGGGGATTCATGAAAGACCTAAAAAGGCATGGATCGATAAGCTTCAGGATACCTTTAATTTTGCTGCCCCCTCAAGTCATGGCTACAATGTGGTAGAGTCCATCGCTGCCATGAGAGACCGAAAGGCCAAAGTCTTTGTGGCTTTAGGGGGAAATTTCGTTGCAGCAGCCCCTGATACCCCAGTTACCCAGCAAGCGCTTGAGAATTGTAAGCTCACCGTCCACATCAGTACCAAACTCAATCGCTCCCACTTGACACATGGAGAAATAGGCTTGATTTTGCCTTGCTTGGGAAGAACAGATAAGCATATCCAGAAAAGCGGTGTACAATTCGTTACCGTAGAAAATTCCATGGGAATTGTTCATCCCTCTTATGGGGTGCTAGCTCCTCCCTCCCCACATTTAAAAAGTGAGCCTGAAATTGTAGCCTCCATGGCAGCAGCCACTTTGAAGGAGGATGATATCAATTGGTTAGAGCTTGTGGAGGATTATGATAGAATTAGAGATTTGATTGCCAAGGCAGTAAAAGGCTTTGAGGATTACAACAAGCGTTTGAGAGAAAAAAATGGCTTCGAATTGCCCAATGGAGCTCGCTATGGAGAATTTCATACTCCTTCCAAAAAAGCTGTGTTCACGGTAAATAAAGCAGGACCAGGGAAACCCGATGGGCATAAATATATGATGATGACCATTCGCAGCCACGATCAATTCAATACAACTATCTACGGATTGGATGACAGATACAGAGGAGTATTAAATGGAAGAATGGTGGTGTTCATGAATCCCAATGACATGAAAAAAGAAGGCCTTGAGCAAGGAGATATCATCAGCTTGTTTAACGAATATGTTGGCAAAAGAAGACAAGTTAAGGGCTACCAAGTCATGGAATATGAAATTCCTATTGGATGTCTGGCGACTTACTTTCCTGAATCAAACCCTTTGGTTCCATTAGAGTTGAGTGCTCATAGAAGCCATACACCAGCTTCAAAATCTGTAGCGGTAAATATTTTAAAGGAAGGGTAAGCAATGGAAGACATATTCAAGAGTGAAGAACAAAGTCGATATTGGACGGAGAGATACCAAGACAATAGAACAGGTTGGGACATCGGTTTTCCTTCAACGCCTATAAAGGCATACATCGATCAGCTTGATCGGAAGGATTTGAAAATCCTTATTCCAGGTGCGGGGAATGCGTATGAAGCCGAATATTTGTGGAAGAACGGATTTGAGCACACTCATGTCATGGATATTTCTGAAATGCCCCTGAAGGCATTTGCCCAAAGAGTTCCGAACTTCCCTGCTGATCAACTGCTTCAGCAAAACTTCTTCGATCACGATGAGCAGTATGATTTGATTTTCGAACAAACCTTTTTTTGCTCATTCATTCCTTCTAGAGAAAATAGAACTGCTTATGCCAGACAAATGGCAAATCTTATCAAGCCAGGAGGAAAATTAGTTGGGCTCTGGTTCAAACATCCCATTGACCCAACTTGGACAAAGAGACCCTTTGGAGGTTCAAAGGAAGAATATCAAACCTATTTTGAACCTTATTTCAAGTTAAGGCTCATGGAGGACGCCTATAATTCGATTCCTCCTAGGATGGGAAATGAACTGTTTGCAATTATGGTGAGAAAAGCTACATAAAAATGAGCTCCTGTCCACTTACGGAACAGGAGCTATTACAGAAGAGGGGATAGGGTTATAAACGAATTTTTCTGACGAAGCTTTCTTTTCTGTTGTGAATTGACAGGATATAAATGCCGCGATTAAGGCCTTGGAGGGGTAGGGTAGTAGGTTGGGTGATAGAAATGGCGTCGCTGTAAATGAGGTTTCCTCTCAAGTCAAATAATCTTAATTGGTTGTGAGATTCACTGGAATAGATTAGGTGGAGATGTAATTCCTGGGAGATGTTTTCTAAGCTCACCTCAAGGGATGAATGATTTTGACGGATAAGATTTACGGTTTGGCTATATTCATAGAGACCGTCAATGTCAACCTGCTTGATCCTATACCAAATCAGCTGATCCAATGAGCTTCCTTCTTGAAAATCATATGAGTAGCTTTTTAGTTCCTGATGATTTCCAGCTGAATATACTTGGCCAACTTTTTGAAACATCAACCCATCTGTTGACCTCATAATGTCAAAATGATGGTTGTTTTGCTCCATGTTGACAGACCAGCTAATAGACTCTGTAAGGCCATTTTTCACAGCTTTTACTGTACCCCAGTTAACTGGAAGGCTTTCTGAAAGACAACCGCATCCATTATCGGGATCTGCTCTGTTGATACCCGTAATAGATACATTGTCCATCCATGCTCTCCCTTGGCCTCCTGAACCGATCCATCTCCATTCAAGTCTATATTGACCATCATAAGGAACGGCTACATCTGATTTGACAAGAGAGGTGGAGATATATTCATAGGTGAGCAAGGTATCTACGACATTTAGGCTCTCATCTAATAAAACTAGATTTAGCGTTTTTTGAGAGCTTCCATTTAAGGTATGAACATAATGTTCGAAGGATACACGCCCACTACCATCGAATCTGGTGCAAGGAGATCCCACCCTGTGAGGATTGGTTAGGTTGGTCAACTGACCCGTTCTGGTACTTGATCCCGAAATAGCCCCGCCGTTAGAGGATGAGCTTGTTACAGTGGTCGAAGAGAAAGTCCAGCATTCACCCTGATAAATTCCTCGATTCCCTTCATCAAAGTTTTCATCGTAGGCGTAAGAATTGGATAAAAGAATGCAGAAACTAGCTATGAGGAAGAAGAAATATTTGTTCATTATTCAATCATTTCCTCAAAAATAATAGCTTCATTTATGAAATAAGTGGCCAATTGGATCAATGGAGCAGTTGGAGAGCTGAATGGGGAAAATAATTACCATGAATGGTTTTATCCAATTATTAAATTATTCTAAATATTGAGGATGTAAAGTTTTGAAGAGAAATTGAGGAAAATGTATGGTTCTTAGGGTCCTGATTCCTCGGAGCGTTGAATTTTTATCAATAATACCTTCAATCCTTATACTCATTCATTCCTTCTAAAGAAAATAGACCCGCTTATTTCAGACAAATGGCAAATCTTATCTAGCCAGGAGGAAAGTTAGTAGAGCTCTGGTTCAAACATCCCATTGACCCAACTTGGACAAAGAGACCTATTGGAGGTTCAAAAAGTGAATATCAAACCTACTTTGAACCCTTATTTCAAGTTAAGGGTCATGGAGGATGCCTATCATTCGATTCCTCTTAGGATGGGAAATGAACTAGTCGCAATTATACCAAGAACAGTTAAATAAAAAATAGCTCCCGTCCACTTAGAAACAGGAGCTATTACAGGAGAGGGGATAGGCTTATAAACGAATTTTCCTGACTATTTTTTCTTTCCTATTTGTTACAGTGAGAATATAAATTCCTTTTGCTGTGGGATGTAAGGGGAGAGTGGTGGAGTGGTCAATAAAAATGGAGTCATCGAAAATTACATTGCCTTGTGTGTCGAATACCTGAACTTTGTTTTGTTTTTCCCTTGAGTAATGGAGAATCATTTTTAACCCCTCGGAAGATTTTTCCCATGTTAATTGAATACTTGGATAGTAAGAATGTGTAAGCGGGATTGTTTTGGCGTATTCATACATTCCAAAAATATTTACCTGTTTGATCCTGTACCAAACAAGCTCGTTTTGGGTATTTAGCCTATTGTGCTGAAAAGAATAAGCTTTTCTATCTTGATGGTTACCGATCGACTTGACTTGACCGACTTTGAAATAATTTAGGCCATCCGTAGACCTTAAGATTTCAAAATGATGATTATCCTGTTCAAAATAAGTCTTCCAACTTATCGTTTCAGTAAGACCTGATTTTTCTGCCTTTATTCCCCCCCAGCTAACATTATGAGGCTTTGTTGTAGTGCTGAGCTTATCATAAGCAGGAATATTCACGCTACATCCATCGTAATTTATCCTTGGTGAATCTACATTCTTGGAAAGGGTATTAGATCCGTATGAAATTTCGCAAAATAGTAGAATAACTAGGATGAGAGTCGACGAATATTTGCTCATGATTCAAAAATTTCGATAAATATAATTAAGTAGTGTCCGTAAATTGCGACTTTTGGTATCAGTTGTGGAGATATCTTAATGAATGGATAAGAAAATTACCGTGAATGGTTTTGGCCAACCCTTGAATTATTTGGAAAGCAATTAATGTTAGATTTCTCTGCACAAGCACTGATTCTAATAACCAGAGGGAAAGAAATCTTCACACCTGTCTCATTTTATCAATAATACCTTCAATCTTTTTGCCCAACACTCAAGAATTTTTATAAATTTACTCTGCATGCATAACATTTTTTTCATAGGTATCAGATAACCACTACTACATATGCCGTACGATAAGTTACTTTCTCCGCTTGATCTTGGATTTACTACACTCAAGAATAGAGTTTTGATGGGGTCTATGCACACCATGCTGGAGGACATTGAAAATGGATTTGAGCGAATGGCAGCCTTTTATGCTGAGCGCGCAAGAGGTCAAGTTGGATTGATTGTAACGGGAGGCATCGCCCCAAACAATGAGGGAAGGGCTATTCCCATGGGACATCCGATGAACAGCCCAGAAGTTGCGGAACATCATAAAATCGTTACCGAGGCAGTTCATAAAGAGGGAGGAAAAATCTGTATGCAGATTCTTCATGTAGGCCGTTATGGATATTCACCTCAAAACGTTTCAGCTTCAGATACCAAAGCACCGATCTCACCCTTTCCAGCCCGTGGACTCTCAGATGAAGAAGTTCTTCAAACCATAGAAGACTATGCCCATTGTGCCGACATGGCCAAGTTGGCTGGATACGATGGGGTAGAAATCATGGGCTCAGAAGGCTATTTGATCAACCAGTTTATCGTCTCCAAAACCAATAGAAGAGAAGATGAGTGGGGAGGGAGCTATGAAAATCGCATCAAGTTTCCACTTGAGATTGTTCGTAAAACCCGAGAGCGTGTAGGCCCCAACTTCATCATTATCTACCGTCTTTCTATGTTGGACCTAGTGGAAGGTGGCTCTACTTGGGAAGAAGTGGTACAATTGGCTAAAGAAATTGAAAAGGCAGGTGCCACCATCATCAATACAGGGATTGGATGGCATGAAAGCCGTGTTCCTACCATTGGGACTGTTGTGCCAAGAGGGGGATTTGCTTGGGTAACTAAGCGCATGATGGGAGAGGTGAACATACCGCTTATCGCTACCAACCGAATCAATTCACCTGAAATAGCAGAAGGAATTCTCCAAGATGGTTGTTCGGATATGGTTTCTATGGCCCGTCCCTTTTTGGCTGATTCTGATTTGGTGCTAAAGGCGATTGAGAATCGTTCGCATGAAATCAATACCTGTATTGCTTGTAACCAAGCCTGTCTTGACCATACTTTCCAGATGCAAGTTAGCTCCTGTCTGGTCAATGCAAGAGCTTGCCACGAGACCTTGCTCAATTTTCATCCTGCAGAGGTGAAGAAAAGAATTGCTGTTGTGGGAGCAGGACCAGCAGGTTTGGCGGCTTCCACCATCGCGGCAGAAAGAGGACACGAGGTAGATCTTTTTGAAGCAGAAGGTGAAATCGGAGGCCAGTTCAACATGGCCAAAGTCATCCCAGGAAAAGAAGAATACGCTGAGACCATTCGCTACTATCAGGCGATGATTGACAAGCATGGAGTAAACCTTCACCTGAATCATAGAGCTACGGTTGACGGACTCCTCGAGGGGAATTATGATGAAATCATCCTTGCAACAGGGGTTACACCTAGAAAGGTTGAATTCGAAGGGGCAGATCATGAAAAAGTGTTGAATTATGCCGAGGTCTTATATAAGAAAATGCCAGTAGGACAATCGGTGGCAATTGTGGGAGCTGGTGGAATTGGATTTGACATGGCTGAATACCTGGCACACGATATGTCACATGAATCTGTCAGCATGTCCGTTCCAGCCTACATGAAGGAGTGGGGGGTAGACATGGAGGTTAACCGTGGGGGTTCTTTGATGCAAGCGGATGTCTTGCCTTCTCCTCGCGAAATCTTCTTACTCAAGCGCTCAAAAGGAAAGCACGGCAAAAAGCTTGGCAAAACAACGGGATGGATCCACAGAGCTTCCCTCGCCAAGAAAAATGTCAATATGTTAGCCGAGGTAAGCTACGAAAAGGTAGACGACCGTGGTCTCCACATCAACGTTAATGGGGAGCAGCAAATTCTGGATGTAGATCATGTTGTCATATGTGCTGGACAGGAACCCCTTAGAGAACTTCAGGCTCAGCTTGAAGCCAAAGGGAAAAACGTCCACCTGATAGGAGGTGCCCATGTCGCCGCTGAGCTTGATGCGAAGAAGGCCATCAAGGAAGCGAGTGAATTGGTGGCAGGATTGTAATTTCCCAAGGAATTACTCTTCTATTTTAAAATGAGAAGGAGTTTGGCTGTTATATGGAGCCAAGCTCTTTCTTTTTTGATGACTCAAGGGAGTCTGGAAAACAATAGTCTGAAAGTGGTAGGAGATATATAAATATTTACCTTTTCCCTAATTCATTTTATCTCTTCACACTCAACCTATTCTTATAATTCCCTATATTCAATTACGAAAGTATGAATTAATAGGGCATGAAAGCTTCTCTACCTACTACTACCAGTTTGAGATGGTTATCCATCATCTTAATCCCGACCCTCTTTTGGGCTTGTGGTCCATCGCTGCCGAGAGAGGTTGCGGAAGCTTATGATGAGCTACCTGAAAAAATTGATTTCAATTATCATGTCAGACCTATTTTATCAGATCGTTGCTGGTCTTGCCATGGACCTGATGAAAAATCTCGTCGTGGAGGGTTAAGGTTAGACATAGAAGAGGAAGCTTTTGCCTCTCTCGCTAGCGGAAATGGAAAGGCAATTGTCAAAGGAAACCTTGGAAGAAGTCAAACCTACCATCGAATGGTCACTTCCGATACCGATTTAAAAATGCCTCCCCCTGAATCCAACCTTACCCTAACGCCTAAAGAAATTGCCGTCATCAGCAAATGGATTGAGCAAGGTGCTGAATGGAAACCCCATTGGGCTTTTATTCCTCCATCAAAGCCAACTGTACCTACAAATCTTCCCCCAGATTGGAATAGAAAGAATGAGATAGATGCCTTCATTCAAAAGAAACTGCAGACAGAAACTCTGCAACCTTCGCCAGAAGCGGATCGAGCATTACTATTGAGAAGGGTGAAATTGGATCTCATCGGTCTTCCGCCTACCCAAGAGGAATTAGACGCCTTTCTCCAAGATCAAAATGATGATGCCTACGAAAAAATGGTCGATAAATTCTTGTCTTCTTCCTCATATGGGGAGCGAATGGCCATGGAATGGTTGGATTTGGCGAGATATGCAGACTCTCATGGATTACATGCAGATGGGGCAAGAACCATGTGGCCGTGGAGGGATTGGGTTATTAGGGCACTGGATATGAATATGCCTTATGATCAGTTTATCTCTGAGCAATTGGCGGGCGATTTATTGCCGAAACCCACACAGGATCAGATTCTGGCGACTGCATTCAACAGAAACAATCCCATGACAGCCGAAGGTGGGGTAGTGGATGAGGAATTTAGACTAGAGTATGTTTTTGACCGCACCAATACCGTGAGTACTGCTATCCTTGGACTGACCATGGAATGTGCTCGTTGTCATGACCATAAATTTGATCCCATCTCCCAGAAGGAATACTACCAATTTGCCTCCTTTTTCAACAACCTTCACGAAATAGGAATGACAGGAGATGATGGAGATTACGGCCCTATGTTGACCATCTTAGATGACAAATCAAAAGTCAGGCTCCAGCAGCTTGATAATCAGATAAAGAAAAGGACTGAGATCTTGAAAGCGATGGAAGAGAACATGGATGATATCAAATCTTATGTGAATACCCTTCCACCCACACCAGCAAAAAGAGCGAAACTAGACCAAATCCGTTACCAACTAGCATCAAACGGAAAAACCACCACCATCATTGATGGGAACAAAAAGTACACTTCTCGTGGCAAACTATACAAGGCCAAAGGGAAAGTTGGATCTGCTGTCGAACTAAAAGGAGAATATGATGATTTCTTCCTGAACAACTGGCCGACGCTAGAGGCCTACGACCAGGCTACTATCATGATGTGGATGAATACCCAGAAAAGGGACTCCGGAAAAACCCAAACCCTTATCGGGACAACAGGGGAGAAAAATAACTTTTGGCGAGGGTGGGAAATGTATCTTGATGACGAAAACTATCTCAATGTCAGGTTAGTCCACTCTCTTCCTCACAATTATATCCACTGCAAAACAAAGGACAGTTTACCGATCAACGAATGGCTGCATGTTGGCTTCTCTTATGATGGTTCGATGAAAGCAGAAGGCTTGACTCTATTCCTAAATGGGGAAAAGGCTCCTTCAAACATTAAGTTTGATCGATTGACGAAAAGCATTCATCCTGTCAACTCCTTCGGTCATAAGCCCGTCAAAAAAGCGTGGAGGGCTGGTATTTCGGGTCGCGCTTACACACAGGAGTGGGGTATCTTCCAAGGTCTTATGGATGATATTAGGTTTTACAAGCAAGAAATGTCAGCTACTGAGCTTGCATGGGCAGCTGGGATGAAGCAATTGAATAAAAAAGACGAGACTCAACTAGAAGGTTTACAATTCGCTTCTCTCAAGTCCTCCAAGTCTTATCGAAAAGAAATCCAGAAAAGAGCGCAATTATTGAAGGCAAGGATGATGCTCATGGATAGCCTGGAGGAGATCATGGTGATGGAAGAAACACCCGGATTGAGGCAGATGCATGTGCTTAATCGAGGCCAATACGATCAACCAGAAGAGAAAGTTGAGCCTGGGACTCCCCAATCAGTATTGGATTTTGGCGAAGAATATGAAAGTAATCGGCAAGGCCTTGTTAAATGGCTCTTTGATGATCATAATCCACTTACAGCCCGTGTAGCTGTCAACCGATATTGGCAACTCTTCTTTGGGCAGGGATTGGTGAAAACACCTCATGACTTCGGAAACCAAGGAGCCCTACCAACCCATCCAGAACTATTGGATTGGCTGGCGATTAGATTCAGAGAATCTGGATGGGATGTCAAGGCCATGCATAAAATGATCGTGATGTCGGCTACCTACAAGCAAAGCAGTAGGCAAACTCCAGAACTCCAAGAGCGGGATCCCAACAACTCCTGGATCGCTAGAGGGCCTAGCTATCGGCTTCCTGCAGAAATCATACGGGATAATGCCTTATCTGCAAGTGGCTTATTGAATCCAAAGAAGGGGGGCAAAAGTGTAAAGCCGTATCAACCAGATGGACTTTGGAAAGAAAAGTCTACATTCTCTTTCAAACTTTTTGAATACAAGCCCGACAGTGGAGAAAGCCTATACAGGAGGTCTCTTTACACCTTCATTCGAAGGACCTCTCCTCCTCCCTTCATGGATATTTTCGATGCACCAAATAGAGACCGTTGTGTCGTTCAACGTGAAATCACCAATACGCCCTTACAGGCCCTTGTCCTCTTGAATGACCCTCAGTTTCTGGAAGCCGCTAGGGTATTGGCACAAAAAGTTCAGCACCTAAAAAAAGATCATGTAGAGGAACAGATTCGATATGCCTTTCGACAAATTACATGTGAATCCCCTTCAACGGAAGAGATTGCCATTTTCAAGAAGTTGTATGAGGAGGAATGGAAACGCTTCAAATCAAAACCCAAACAAGCAAAGGAATACTTGTCTGTAGGCGAGTACCCCCTCGATCCTGAACTAGATCTGTCAAAAACTGCTGCACTAGCTACGGTTACACATACTATGATGAATCAGGACCTTGCTTACATGAAGCGGTAGCGATATAGCTTCATCCACGAAAAATATTCTCCAGCTAAAAGAACAAGTCCTATGTCTCATTGTGAAAATCAAAATAAGAACTACAGCAGAAGGGATTTTCTCACCAAAACCTCCTTAGGATTAGGTGCTTTGACCTTTTCCTCCTTCTTAAATCCAATGGGTGTATTGGGTAATACAGTCCCTGGGGATGGAATTTTAGGGAAACCACATTTTGCTCCTAAAGTAAAAAGGATCATTTACCTCTTTCAATCAGGGGCGCCTTCCCAGCTGGATTTATTTGATCACAAGCCCATTCTCCAACAAAGAAATGGTGAAGACTTACCTGCTTCAGTTTTCGGGGGGCAACGACTAACGGGTATGAGTGGAGGGCAGGCGACTTTTCCTATGGCAGGTTCACAGTTCCATTTTTCTCAACATGGAGAAAGCGGAGCATGGATCAGCGACTTAATGCCATATACAGCCAAAATTGCCGATGAACTCCTCTTCGTCAAAAGTATGTACACAGAGGCCATCAACCATGATCCCGCCATAACCTTCCTACAAACGGGTTCGCAATTCCCTGGAAGACCTTCTATCGGGTCCTGGTTGAGTTATGGCTTGGGAAGCGACAATGAAAATTTACCCGCCTTTGTAGTCTTGGTGACGAAGAATAAAACCGGACAACCTTTATACAATCGTTTGTGGGGGAATGGCTTTTTACCCCCAGAACATCAAGGCGTTCAGTTCCGTTCAGGTAAAAATCCTGTTCTGTACTTAGCCAATCCCCCAGGGGTCAATGAAAGCGATCGTCGCCGTCAATTAGACCAGATCGCCAAACTCCAACAGCAGAAATACGACGAATACCAAGACCCCGAAATCCTGGCCAGGATGGCACAATATGAAATGGCCTTTAGAATGCAAACTTCTGTTCCTGAGGTAATGGATGTTTCAGGAGAACCAGACTATATCTATGATTTATATGGAAAGGATAGTCGTACACCTGGAACTTTTGCCGCAAACTGTCTCCTGGCAAGGCGATTGATTGAAAGGGATGTTAAATTTGTCCAACTCTATCATCAAGGCTGGGATCATCATGGGGCCCTTCCACAAAACATCCCAGGACAATGTCAAGAGACTGATCAAGGTTCGGCTGCTCTGATTATGGACCTGAAACAAAGAGGGCTGTTGGAAGATACCCTTGTTATCTGGGGTGGAGAATTCGGAAGAACCAGCTACTCCCAAGGGACTTTGACAAAAACGACCTATGGCCGTGATCATCACCCAAGATGCTTCACTTTATTCATGGCGGGAGCTGGAATCAAAAAGGGTATGTCCTATGGAAGGACAGACGACTTTGGTTATAACGTGGTGGAAAATGGAGTCCATGTGCATGATTTTCAGGCCACCTTGATGCATTTATTGGGAATTGACCACGAACGATTAACCTATAAATTCCAAGGGAGAAGGTATAGGCTCACTGATGTTCATGGCAAGGTAGTTAAGGACCTATTGAGTTAGGCAAAAGTTCTTATACTCAATCTATAACAAATCACACACATGGACCTCGCTATATTTTGGGGAAGGTTTCATCCTCTCCTCGTCCATTTGCCCATAGGCCTGCTGATTGGAGTAGGGATTACAGAAGGAATGGCCCTCTTTCCTCGTTTCAAAGACTGGGGAAAACTATCTTCAGTACTTCTCCTAGTCGCTTTTGTATCCTCCTTGTTAGCTGCTTGGATGGGGCTATCTCTCGAGCATGCAGGAAGGTATGCAGGGGATGCTTTAAATAGGCATAAGTGGATGGGACCCACATTGGTTGCCTTGACAGGCCTTCTTTGGATCATGAAAAAAGGTTGGTTAGGAGACTTGTCAAAATGGTCTCCTGTTGGAATGCTAATGGCCCTTATCCTTATGACCATAACTGGACATCGAGGCGGAGAACTTACACATGGGGAAGGATACCTAAGCCAGTTTATGCCAGGCTCCAAGACAATGGAGGACGAACTCATAGCAGAAACTCCCCAAGACCATGATTCCATAAAAATCTTTCAGGATCTCATTCAGCCAGTTTTTGAGGAAAAGTGTATGCACTGCCATGGCAACGAACGCACCTATGGAGGATTGAACCTAGGCTCTCTGGCCAAGGCTCAGGCAGGTGGTTTACATGGAAGTTTATGGGTAAGAGGAAATCCTGAGGAAAGTGAAATTATCAAAAGGCTAAGCCTTCAACGCACAAACAAAAAGTACATGCCTCCTTCGGGAGAGCCATTAACCTATCCGCAAATCAGGCTATTGAGTTGGTGGATAGAAAGTGGGGCTTCAGCAAAAGCAGGAATTCCAGAGAATCCTCCAAAGGATATTATGGCTCAATTAGAGAATAGGTATGGAATTGATTTGTCAGAAAAGTCTTATATCGAATCTATTGGAGAAAAAATTTTCCCAGATGAAGAGCTGATCCAACGATTGGCACAACATGGATTTCGTGTAGAAGCGCTGGCGCAGAACAATGGATTATTGGCTGTAGAAGCCCCTGATACCAGTTGGGAAGAAGGCTTTGTCGAGGTCCTTCAACCAGCCGCCTCCTTCATCACAGTCCTGAATTTCCAAAAATATAAAGGGAGTTTAGTTGAAATAGGAAAAATCCAAGATTGGCCTCATTTGACCCAATTGACCTTGATGGGACAAGAAATAGAGATAGATAAATTGAATACCATCCTAAAGGCCCCACATCTGGAAAGCCTAAACCTAACCCAGACAAAGATCAAGGGTGATTTGTTAGCAGTTCTACAAGGTTCGGAGCATCTCAAGACCTTATATGTCTGGGAAAGTAGCCTAAATGAAAAGCAGATAAGTGAATTGGAGAGGCAATTACCAAATGTGGAACTGGTCAAAGGATTTAAGTGGTAGAAATCCAATAGTCCAGAATCCAATTGGCTTGCCCTCCCCCAAACGTAAAATCGTAAAAAAAAAATCATGACAACTCGCAGAGAATTCCTCAAAGTATCCAGTATGTTTGGCGCTGGTTTAAGCATTCCGACGACCTTTAACATCATCAACAAGCCCTCTCTAAAAGGCCCTATCATTGGGCATGGGGAACATCGATACCGCCTGGACAAAGAATGGGGAACTCAAAAACCAAACCGCATTCCAGTCAAGAACTGTCATGAAATGATACAGGATAATAGTGGAAGGTTGATTCTGCTAACCGATCATCTCAAGAACAACATCATCATCTACAACTTGGATGGAAAGGTCAAGGACACTTGGACGCTTAATCTTCCTGGAGCACACGGTCTTACCCATGCTGAAATAAGCGGTGAAGAATTTCTCTTTATAACCGATACAGAAATCAACAAAGTTTACAAAACCACACTAGCCGGAAAAGTGATGTTTGAACTTTCCTTTCCCCGTGAATCTGGTGTGTATCAGGAGGCTTCCCAATGGAAGCCAACAGAAGTGGCTGTCCTTCCAGATGGGAGTTTCTATGTAGCTGATGGCTACGGCTTGAATTATATCACCAAATTCTCAGCAGAAGGTGAGTATCAACATCATTTTGGGGGCAAAGGGCAGGAGAATGATTTATTTGATTGTTGTCATGGGATTGCCTTGGATACGCGTCCTGGTAAGGGAGAAGAGCTCCTCATTACCAGTCGAAGTACCCAACAATTTAAACGCTTCAGCCTTGATGGAAAACACTTGGAAACAATCGACTTAAACGGCTGTTCTATCTGCCGTCCAGTCATTAGGGATGGTCTTTTGTACTTCGCGGTCATTGTAACAAAAGACTGGTGGAACTATGATGGCATGGTCGCCGTTCTTGATTCTGACAACAACATCATCTCTTTACCTGGAGGTACCTCACCCCTATACACTCAGGGAGGCCTAGAGCCACCAACTTATGATGGAACCAGTTTCATGAATCCCCACGATGTCTGTATCGATCAGGATGGCAATATTTATGTTCCGCAGTGGTATTCAGGCAAGACTTATCCAGTGAGGTTGGTTCGGGTGTGATAATAAAAAAGAGAAGATTCACATCTTCCCTTTTCTAATCAAAAACGACGTTTTTGTCAGTTTGAAACTGACACTAAAATTTTCCTCCGTTTACGTTTACTTCTGGCACAGGCTCCACATTGTCCCAATGCTCTACAACTTTCCCATTCTCTACACGGAAGATGTCTACTTGGGCATAATCTTGGTTCAACTTGCCATCATTCCAGTTGGCTTTAGAAAGGGTAGCCACAAAATTTCCCTGTCCAACGAGAAGAACAATCTCACTGTAGGTCAGAGGAGGATTGGGCATGGTGGCAAGCTTGTAAAAATGCTCGAAACCATCTGCCACTTCTGGATTGTGCTGGATGTATGTTTCTTCGGAAATGAATTCTCCCAAACGAGTAGGATCACCTCCAGGCATGAGGGCTTGTTCAATTAGGTTGCGTACGAGGGCCTTATTTTCTTCCGTTTTGTCTAGATCTACTACTTCGGTAGGTCCATCCACCGAAGTATGGCCAGATGGAGTAGAAGGATGAAATTTGGTGATGACATCCCAGTGTTCGATGATTTTATCGTTTTCATCTGTGTGGAAGAAATCGGTCGTTACCCATTCAGCTTCTCCTTCATTGATATTTTGGTAGGCCTGAACGAAGACATATTCGCCATCTTCCCAACCTCTTACGATTTGGATATCACGTTTGGGGTTTCTAGCCACGAACTCTGAAAAGAATTCAATGAAACCTTCTTTTCCGTCTTTTACCCCTGTTGAATGCTGGGTGTAGCGAGCTCCTGTGTAGGCATTGACGGCTTCTTCATAGTGTCCATCTCTGATCCCTTCCAGGTAAAGTTTTTTAGCGTTTTCGAGTTTTTGTCCCATAATCTATTTGTGATGCTTTTAGTATGAGACAAAGTTCTGACTAATCTTCCGTTGAGGAAAGATGAATGAATTCAAAAATATGGTAAATGTCGAACCTAGTTGAACTCAAATATACTCACTCCTAAATTCAGTTGGGGTTAAATTCACTCTCTTTTTGAAGTATTTGATGAAGTTTGTGGGCTCCTCAAAGCCTAGGGTAAAGGATATTTCCTTGATAGATTGAGCATGGGCTACTAAATATCGTTTTGCCTCTAAAATGATAAAACGGTCAATATAGGCTTTGGCGGTTAGCTTTATCGTTTCTTTGCATACCTGGTTGAGATATTTGTAGGAGATGCTCATTTGCCCTGCGTACCAGGATGCATCTCTGCTTTGGGGGAAATGTGTGGAGACGAGTCTCCTAAAGGTATCGAAGTGCTCTTTGGAACGATTATCCTGTAGCGGCCTTTCTAATTCCCCCTTCTTTTGTATGAGTCCCAGCAAAAATAGCGAAAGGTATCCGGCAATTTGTTGGGGGAGAAATTCATTTTCCTTGGAGGAAAAAAGGATATAAAGAGCTTCAAACTGCTTCAGATGAGGTGAGTAGGAAAGGGCTGTGCCTGAGGGTTGATAATCAAAATGGAGCCTTAACAAATCTCTCGTAGAAGAGCCCACATGTTTTTGCAAAAAAGAGGGAGTAAACACGATCAATTTTCCCTGAAAGCTATGACTTGGATCGAAGGCGTGAATTTGGTTAGGAGTAATCAGGACACATTCCCCTTCTTTGAGCGGACAAGTCTGAAAATCAATTCGATGAACACAATTGCCTTTCTCAATGACTAAGAGAACATAAAAATTCAAGCGATGATAGGTATATGGATCATGATCTGATGGAAGATTTTCTCTAGCAAACAATTCCTCCAAGTCAAGAATCTCAAATCCCCCTACAGAAGCATCGCTCCGATTTCGAAATGATATGTTAGGTAATTTTTTTATCGCAGCCCTTTTCCTGAAATATACAGAATTGATAGCGCTTCTGTTGTTGAAATTTCAGCTCTTTTGCCTCATTTTTGAAATGAAAAACTCAGGACAAGTTGCTTTTTGCCTTCAAGTCTCGTCTAACCTGAAAAATAACCATCACATGAAAAACAAGCTGATATTCATATTCTTACTTTTTGCCTTCAGCCTAAGTTGGGGACAGGATGCAATCGTCTACACCATTGACCTCAACAAAGCCGAACTAGACAAAGTATTCGTTGAAGTCGAGATTCCTACCAAGCTAGATTGGGGAGTTAAGCCTGCCCTTTTCTTCCCCAAAACCGTTCCTGGAACCTATGCAGAGTTAGATTATGGAAATTATGTCAAGGATATCCAGGCCTTTGATAAGGATGGCCAAGCGTTAAAGGTGAAACGAGAGAAACCCAATACCTTTTTGGTAGAAGGGGGAACCCCAGCCAAAATGAGCTATACCTACTTATCGACTTGGGAAAGCAAGAAGAGTCCTCACATTTTTGAGCCTGCGGGTTGTGCCTTTGTACCGGGAGATTTCTTTTTTATCAATGGCGGAATGTTTGGTTTTCCCTCCCAAGGTATTAACACACCCTACGAACTTAGCTTTGTTTTGCCAACGGATATCAAGGGCTATTGCAGCTTGGATGAAGAGAATGACGGAATAACACAAACATTCCTAGCCAAAGATTACCATGCTGTTATTGACCATCCCATTATTTTTACCGCTCAGAAGGCCAATTATCTATCCGTAGCCAATACCAAAGTAGGGGTAGCCGCCCACGCTGAGCACGATTCTGCTTCCTTTATTGTCAGTGAAGTCTTGGAGGAATCGATGATCGCAATAGAAAAGTTTGTAGGGAAGACGCCTGTCGACAAGTACAATTACCTCATTTACTATGACAAAAATGAGATGATTGAGGCTATCCTTACGAAAATGGAGGACACAGGGAAACCACCCTTGGGTAAGATATTGGTATTGTTGATGAAAGAAGGCGTAAGGGGGCTTTCCTATGGAGCGCTTGAGCATGGTACTTCCTCCATGTATTACATGGTAGATAATGGCAAGGAAGACTTTGCGGATGATATGACGGAGGTGGCCATTCATGAATTCATGCATATCTATGCCCCTTTGACTTTACACACAGAAATGATTGGGGATTTTGATTATGTCAACCCCACCATGTCTCAGCACTTATGGCTCTACGAAGGGGTAACCGAATACTTCTCCGAATTGATTCAACTTCAGGGAGGCCTCGTAGATTTGTACACCTCTTTGAACAGAAACTTTGCCAGTAAAATTAGGAATGGAGAACGCTTTCCAGATGATATGTCCTTTACTGAAATGAGTACTAACGTATTCAAAAATCCTTGGAAACGAGAATATGGGATGGTCTATACCAGAGGAGCGGTTTTGGCGATGTTGCTTGATTTTGAAATCATGAGCCTGACGCAAGGCGAAAAGTGCTTAAAGGACATTGTATTTGCCTTGAGTGAAAAATATGGTGCCAATAAGTCTATCCCGGAGGACAAAGTTTTTCAGGAATTCGTAGATATGGTACATCCTGATTTGATGCAGTTTTTTGAGCGCTATATCATCGGAACTGAAGCATGGGATTTAGAAGGTGGATTGGCGAAGGTAGGAATTCAGTATTTGGCAGAAGATACCACGCGAAAACCCTACAACCCTCATTTTGATCCTTCCAATCTGAAGTTTAGGTCTATTGGGGAGGATGTCTTGATCACCAAAGTTAAAGATGAGTCACTTACCGATTTGAGAGAAGGAGACCTCTTCTTGGAGGCTACAAAATTACAATCTATCATGATGAATATGGAGACCTCTCAATGGAGACCCGAGGGAAGCCCTTGTACGATGAAGATTAAAAGAGACGGCTTGATAAGGGAGATTAATTTCAAACTTCCCTACAAGAAAAGAACATCGCGTAGGTTGATGATTCCTTTGGATGTAGTAGACATGTCACCTATGCAAGGAAGGCTCTTTGCTATGTGGACAAAGGGCTACAGATAGGAAAATCGGGTAGGAAAAATTAGTCGAAGTCGCCGTAAAATCCATTTGCGGCTTCTTCGGCTTCCTTTACAGTTACGCGTTTGCCATTGATCACACCTCCAATAAAGGCATCCTGAACACCCATGATTCGAATATCCTTCAAAAATTCTTTGGCTTCTTCAAGACTGGTGAAACTCCCCAAGACGTAACGGTTCACATCCCCCGACTCACGAATCCGCATATTGACAAGGGACTCGCTGTACTTGTTTAAGTCAAAGTACCTGAAAGCACCAATTTGAACTTCAAAGCCTACCTCTACCTGTTGTCCATATTCAGCAAGAACTCGATTATGTTCCTGACGAAGACGTTGGAACTGCACTACAGTAGAGTCCAGTTGAGCTTGAAGTTGGGTGGATTTGGCTCCATTTTCAAAATAAGAGCAGCCTGAAAACAAGAGCGCAAGAACAAGAAGCCACATCCCATTCATCTTCCACATAATCCCGTTTTGATACTTCATATATTGTCAAAATTCCTCTTCAACTCTATTCCTTTGCATAAATTAATGCTATAATTACAAAGACAATAAAGGATTTTCAAAATTCCTTTCTCCTGCAAAAACAATTCCCACATGAGTAATACCTGGTATCTGATCGCCAATCCCATGGCAGGTGGAGGATTGTCTGACGAAAAATGGCAATCCATTCAATCGGCTTTAGCTAAGGCTGGTCTTGAGGTAGCTGTTAGCTGGTCAGAAACCAAGGAACATATCCTCAATCTCGTTGAGGCCGCCATTATAAAAGGCTATCGACACATAATTGCTTTAGGGGGAGATGGAACTGTCCATCACGTCGCCAACGGCATCATGAAACAGAAGGAAGTCGATAGCAGAGAGATTGTGTTAGGAACAATACCTGCCGGTACAGGGACAGATTGGATTAAAATGTACGGGATTTCTTCAGACCTTACAGCAGCTGTTCGGGTCATCAAAGAAGGAAAGAACATTTTTCAGGATATAGGAAAGGTGCGCTACACGGTGGAGGGTAAGGAACAACAATCTTTTTTCATCAATGTGGCTGGACTTGGATATGATGCTGAAGTGGTCAAGGAAACCGAAGGGAAAACTGAAAAAGGCATCAAAGGGAGATTGACTTATCTGTGGACGGCTCTCCGCTCTATCAATACCTACAAACCTCAATCATTGTCGATTTCTGGGGCCAATTTCAAGCGGGAAGGATTGTCTTTTTTCTCTAATGTTGGGATCTGTAAATTTAGTGGGGGAGGAATGACCATGGTGCCTCGATCGATTCCTGATGATGGCCTATTGGACATCACCTTTATGGGGGAAATGAAACCCTGGGAAGTCTACCGCCATATCTTAAAATTATATACTGGAAGGATTTACGCCTACAAAAATGCCTTTCATCATAGAAGCCCTGAGCTTGATATGAAGAGCGAAACGCCTATTTGGATTGAAGCAGATGGAGAATTGCTGGGGACAACACCCGCCTACTTTGAATGTATTCCACATGCAATACAAGTAAGGGTTCCATCGTCATATGAATCCGAATAGGTAAAACGAGTGCTACCTTTTTTGTAGTTTGATACATGGACTTTCAAAACACCACAGTCTTAAAGACCCTGATAGATCTGGCGAATCATACCTTCGATCTAGAACAGAAAATTGACCAAATTCCCGAAGCTGCAAAACTGGGGAGAAATATTAGGCGTATGAAAAATAGCCTGGAAAATGCAGGCTTGATGATCCATAATCCCGTAGGTGAAGAATGGTCTGAAACCCGAACCGACTGTGAAGCCAGTATCACAGGAACAGATATTGATAATCTTGCCATAAAGGAAGTGATCAAACCTATTATTAGATTGAAAGACAGCCCTTTGAAAGAAATTATTCAAAGAGGTGTGGTCATTGTAGGAAAAAAATAATCAGCAAAACACATGACAATAAATTTTGGAATAGACCTTGGAACCACTAATTCTGCCATTGCCAAGTTTGAGCATGGTAAAGTGACCGTCTTCCGAAATCCAATTGGGCAAAAACAAACCTTGCCTTCCGTAGTAGCCCTTAGAAAGGAAAGAAGATTGGTAGGGGAGAAGGCTCGCGAACTTTTGCTTCAGGCTCCTGACCTTGTTGCAGCCTCCTTTAAACGAAAAATGGGAACAACAGATACCTATCAGGTAGCTGGACAAACATACTCACCCGTGGAGCTTTCTGCTTTTGTCTTACAGGAATTGAAAAGCTTTGTTCATTCTGGCGAACAATTTGATGCGACCATTGTAACCATCCCTGCCTCTTTTGATACCATCCAATCCAATGCCACCAAAGAAGCAGGATACAAGGCGGGATTCAAAGAAGTTGTGCTCCTTCAAGAACCTATTGCAGCCAGCTTAGCCTATGCCAATCAAGAGGAAAGAGGAGAGTTTGAAGATGGAAAATGGTTGGTGTACGACTTAGGAGGAGGAACCTTCGATGTAGCCTTGGTCAGTATTGAAGATGGAGAGATGCGCATCCTTGATCATGAGGGTGATAACTTCCTTGGGGGAACTGACTTTGACAGGGAAATTGTCGAACAATTGGTGCTTCCTTATCTGGAAAGCATGGGTTCCTTTGAGAATTTGTTAGAAGAGTCTCGTTCATTAGATGGAAAGTATAATCAACTATACCAAAGCCTTTTGCTCAAGGCAGAAAATGCGAAGGTAGAGCTATCTGTTGCGAAAGTCTCAGAAATAGAATTTACCACGACTGATGATAGAGGGGAAGAGATTGACGGATTTTTAAGCATCACAAGAGCGCAGTTTGAATCTATTTTGGAGCCCTTTTTTTCCAAGACAATTGGAATGATTGGAGAGATGTTCCAAAGGAACAGATTATCCGCTGAGGAAGTGAAATTCGTCCTAATGGTGGGTGGTTCAACTTACATTCCCTATATCCGTGAAGAAGTTGCCAAGCGCCTAAGAATAGCGGTCAATACTGAGGTAGATCCAACCACAGCTGTTTCGGTTGGGGCAGCATACTATGCGGGGACCAAGCCCCTTCAGCAAGGGAATCCTGATGAGATGGTCGGGCAAAAAGCTGAGATTCAGGTAAAAATGGCTTATCTCAAAGCGACTCAAGAGGAAAAGGAGTATTTTGCTGCTAGATTTGAAGGACCTATAGAAGGGCTAAACTACAGAATCACCCGATTAGATGGAGGTTTTGATACGGGTTTGAAGCCGGTGAGTGCCAAGGTATCTGAAGTACTTCCATTGGTGAAAGACACCTACAATCAATTTAGCCTCAAGGTATTTGACGAGCATAACAATCCCGTTGATCTCAACCTTGGAACAATTGGCATTACCCATGGAAAATATGCTGTTGTCGGGCAGCCTCTTCCGCAGGACATTTGCTTGGAGGTAGATGATGTAGAAAATGAGACAACTGTGCTGGAAGTGGTGTTCGAGAAAAATGCCATTCTCCCGCTAAAAAAGACGATTACCAAGCAAATGACCCGCACCATCGCCAAGGGTTCTGCCGATCGACTGACCATCTCCGTAGTGGAAGGGCCTGGGATCGCCTTACCTGCTGCCAATCAAACCATTGGGTTTATTAGCATATCAGGAGAGGACTTGAACAGAGACCTCGTAAGAGGGTCAGATGTAGAGATTATTCTTGAAATGTCAGAATCAAGAGATTTGAAGATATCTGCCTATTTGTTGATGACCGATCAGGAGTATGAGAATGTTTTTACCCCTTCTGAGCGGAAAGTTGACCTCTTTAAACTCAAATTGGAACTGAATTCATTAGCCCATAAAGTTCGACATGAGATTGAAGATGCAGAAGATCAGGGTAATTATGAAAATGCCCAAAAAATGGTCGATCTGGAATTTGACATTCTCGGTTTACTTGATCGTGCCAAAAAACTCAAGGACAAGGACACAACTGATGAAAAGTTCCAGATTGAGGACGGGAAACGTAAACTTGCCCAACAAGTAGATGCCCTTACCCGAGATAAGTATATCATCGCTGTTAAGAATGACTATTTCCAAGAAAAAAGGGATATGGAAGCTGTCATAGAAACCTATGAAGCTATTCCTGAAGATTTAAGGAGATACGACGACCTACTGTCTGAAGAAAAGGTGATTTTGGCTACCAGTTCTTCTCTCAGGATCAAAGACCTCATCAAGCAAATTCAGCGTCTTAAATTCTCCATCAGGTGGAAAAGTCGTAGGTACATTCGAGAATTGTTCGCCAGTTTGGTATATGGGAGGTTTGGCTCCTTTACAGACCAGCTCAAAGCTGAGATGCTGATAGAACAAGGGAACAAGGCCATTGAAGAGGACAACGATAGCCAATTACGAGTGGTGATCAATCAATTGTTTGAACTCCTTCCACCAGCAAGAAGAACCGAATTTTACCGAGGAGGCACAGGAATAGGCTAATGCAGTTTATAAACAGATAAAAAATAAAGGCGCTTTATATAGCGCCTTTATTCGTTTGTTTTGGATGGTACGTCGTGGGTAATCCCGATTACAGTAACTAAGGAAGGTCTGAAATAGACCTGATTTTGTTTCGGAAAAAGGTGAGTTGATTGCTCTTCCCACTATTGTTTTTAAGAAAAGGGAATTCGTTAAGTATCTGCATAACTTCCTCCTCATTCAAAGACCTACTTTTTCCGTTGAAATTGTTGTGAACAGCCCATTTCTCGGCCGATTTCCTGATATAATACATATTCCAACAATTAAATTACCCCTATATTCGAATTTTCGATGGTTTTATCACATACATAGAACTCCCAATTCTTACGACACCCTACCATTTTGGTTTGGGAAAATTCTATAATTTAAAATTTATTCGCCTCGTATGAATGGTGGTTTTTTCCTCCTTTTCGGTTCAATTTGGACTTTTTCTCTCATTCCGATTTCCTTGCTTGGATTCATTGGGCAAGGAAAAGGTCTCGGCAGGTAGATTCCTACATATACTTTAAGGTAATTCTTACACGCTGCCCTACTTTTAGTTTTCCACATTGCCTGTGTAAAAATTTTTACCTCCTTGTTTGAAGGAGCCATTCAAAAAGAAGGCAATTGATAATCAGATGGAAAATACGAGGAAGAGTTTATTGGGTTTGTAGCTTTTTTAGCTCAAGTTGGATGCCAGAATTTGAAGGAATAGGCAAAACCTCTTAAGTTTAACACATGTACTAAACTTACTTAACGTGGTGGTACATCTAATTCACTCGTTCATCCATATTTTTCCTGTGTCTACTCTCTTATGAAGCAACAACTATGACTTAGCTTCGTAATCGCAAAGGAGACCGAGCCCTAATGATGGGCATGTAGAAACAGGTCAAAAGGTAGGGAAGGCAAGCGGCTAGGGGTTGAGTTACACGATGAATAGGAAGTAATCAGCTTATCATGTAAATCAATCGTGGAACATAGGTAATGAGTTGCCTGCCAACAATCACCAGCATAACTCATACCGATACCAAACATTCCACCCATTCCGTTTTACCCGACTTCATCACTTTGATTTGTCTTCCATCAATATTTGTTGATATTTCGAAAATTGGTAATTTTTAGCGGACTATAACATCATCTCAAAAACACATCTTACAATGCAAAAGGTCCTTATCACATTGCTTTTTACTGTCTCGATGGCATCAAGCTTATGGGCGCAGTTGACGCCCTATCAGGCTTTTTTGCCTCTCTATCAAGAGGGAGTAGAATTATTTGACAAAGCCAAATATGGCGCGGCCCAGAAGAAACTTGATGCTTTCCTTGCTTATGAAGAAGACCTCCGAGCCAAAGAAGAAAATGATCTTCACGCCAATGCTCGTTACCTTCAGGCTATTTGTGCGTATGAACTCGAAAGGGAGAATACAGAAGAGTTACTTGAGGAGTTTTTGAGAGAGTTTCCCGAGAATACCAAAGCCTCACTCGCTCAATATTACCTAGGAAAGTACTGGTTCAATAGAAAGAAATACAGCAAAGCTATCGCCCCCTTTCAGGCAGCTGTACAAAGCTCTAACCTTACAAAAGATATATTTGACGAAGTGGTGTACCTGCTCGGGTATGCCTTTTTTGATGTCAAAAACTATGACCAAGCCGTTCGATTTTTCGATATGGCTGCAGCCAAACCCAATCCCTATCAGGAAGATGCCCGATACTACAAGGCCATTATCCAATACAAAGAAAAAAACTACGCAGAAGCTTACGACGCTTTTGATGCCTTGAAGGAATCTGATAAGTATGGAAGGGAAACCAGGGTGTATTATGCAAACACTCTCCTGAAGCTCAAAAAGATGGATGAGCTTTACACCTTGGCGGATGATTTGGTGAGAGGACCTCAAATCCGCAAGGACGAAGCCCAAATCTATTACATTGTGGCCAATGCCTCATTTGAAAAGGAAGATTTTCCCAAGGCAATAGCCTACTATGGTGAGTTCAAAAAGAACAAAGGTAGATTAGAGCGTACCGATAACTTTCGATACGGCTATTCGCATTATCAGGGCAAGGATTATAACAAAGCCATTCCCCTGTTTCAGCGCGTAATCAAGCAAACGGCTACAGATACACTTTCTCAGGTTGCCTCTTACTACCTAGGATTCTCCTTGTTGGAAACTGGGAACAAGGATGCAGCCAAGCTAGCCTTCTCTAGTGCAGCAAGATCAGGAAAGAATACCATTCCGTTGGTTACAGAAGATGCCCTCTATCAGTATGCCAAGGTCGCTTTTGCTACAGAAGCTTATGCGGATGCCCTGAAGGCCCTTGAAAAGATTACCAAAGACTATCCAAATGCTTCCTACAAAGGGGAAGTACAAACAATGATTGGTGAGGTATACCTCTTCACAAGAAACTATCCTGCCGCCATCAAGTATTTTGAGGGCATTCCAAGAACAACAAGGAGAGCTAAGTTATCCTACCAAACGGTTTGTTACTACTACGGCTTGGAGCTATATGAAAAAGGCCAACTGAAAAGAGCGCAGTCTTATTTCCAGCGTACAATCGACAATCCTGCGAATGCAGACTTTGCCAAGAGTGCCAAATACTGGATTGCTGAGACAAACTTTAAGGCCAAGAAGTACAGAACCGCTGAAACAGGCTTTAAAAATTACCTGAACCAATCTGGTATTACGACCAATGAGTACTATGCCAAAGGGTATTATGGATTGGCATGGGCACATTATAAACAGAAAGAATATGGGCAAGCCCAGAAGAACTTTAAGACCTTTATCAGCAAGGCAAAGAGCGGGGAAAACCGCAAGTTTGTCGTAGATGCCCATGTTCGTACAGGAGACTGCTATTTCCTTCAGAAGAACTACAATTCTGCGATTACTTATTATAAGAAGGTAATTAGCTTCAGGTATGCCTTCGGAGATTATTCCTACTATCAAATGGCAGAGTCCTATTACCGCTTAAGACAGTACAAAAGCTCTGTTAATACCTTCGGGAAGTTGGTTAAAGGCTTCCGTAAAAGTGCCTTTAGAGACAATGCGCTAGACAGAATGTCCGATATCTATGCCAATTGGTTGAAAGACAATTCTAATGCATTCAAATTTGCGAGAATGTTGGCTGAACAGTATCCACGTTCTCCCCTAGCAGGTTCTGCCTACAACCGAATGGGATTGGCAGCCTTCAACCTTGGACGTCAGGCTGACGCGGTAAAGTATTACAAGAAGGTGCTTTCTGATTACGGAAGCGATAAAGAAAATGCGCAATTGGCCCTAGATAACTTAAAGAGCCTGGTATCCGAGTCTGAATTTGACCGTATCCTACGGGATTACCGCCAAGGAAATCCAGATGTAAACGAAAACCTGGCTGAGGTATTCTTCAATACAGGCAAGGAGCGATACTTTGCCGGAAACTACAGTTCTGCAGTTAAACAGTTTGATACCTACATCAAGGATTATAAGAATGGCGCCAATTACTTGGAAGCTTTGTTATTCCGTGCCCGTTCTCACAAAGAATTAGGCAATGACAAAAAGGCCTTAGCAGATTACAAAGGTGTTTATTCGGCCACCGTGCGTAACAACTTCTTGCTAGAAGCACTGCTAGAAGCCGCGGAGCTGAACTTTGAGAATAAGAATTATCGAGAGGCTTTGGCCCTTTACAAGCAATTGGAAGGAAACTCTAGCGCAACAGCCAACAGAGTTCAGGGATTCTTCGGAATGGCTCGTTCTTATAGGGCAATGAAGCAATATAGCGAAGCCATCGGTGCGCTTGATCAAATCATTGAGAACAACGAGGCGGATGCAACCTCCAGAACCCAAGCCAGTGTCGAAAAGGGAAAGGTTCAATATGCAAGCGGCGACCTAACAGCTGCCATGGTAACTTTCAGTGACATCGAATCAGAATTCAAAAACGAATATGGAGCTGAATCACAATTGATGGTTGCTCAAATCTTCTTAGAGCAGGGAATCGCTTTAAAGAAGCGTGGAAATACAGAAGCTGCCAATGCCAAATTTGTGGAGGTGATTGATGCGGTAAAATACTTTGCCAACCAATTTACGACCTACAACTATCGCAAGGCGAAAGTCTTCTTGATTGCTGCAGAAGCTTATTACCAAATGGGGAAGGTATTCCAGGCTAAAGGTACCCTAGGATCCATTATCCGTGAAGCAACATTCGATGATATCAAAAAACAGGCTGAGGAGAGATTAAAAGAGATCGAAGATGAAGAAGCAGCCAATGAAAACAATTAATCACACACAAACTTTGTCTTACATGAAATCATTAGCATATATCTCAGCCCTCTTTTTTATGCTGCTCCTAAGTAGTGGTGTATGGGCCCAAGGAAGCAATCCACTTGAGGGGAGAGACTCTCTTGTTTTAGAAAATGAGCGTATCAATGAGGTAATTGATTCAGACAAACCCAAGTCTAAAATCAAATACCAGGAAATCAAACAAGGAAAAGATCAGGAAGTAAAATTCGATTCTAAACCTTTCAAAGTGGAGGTGGACTTCGAACCGGCAGATCCAACTGTACGTCCCATTGAATTTGAGAAAGAGGAGGAGTTTACCAACAATATCCTAAAAGTTGGAATTGGTCGATATACTACCCCTTTTGTGGACTTATATGTCAACAACGGGGAGGATCGATCGATAGACTATGGCTTAGTGTTTCGACATTTATCAGCCCATACGGATGAAGTCAACCTTCGAAACTTTCGACAAAATACCCTCTCAGGTAAATTGAGTACTGTAGAAGGGGATAATGAAATCAACGGTGGCCTTTATTTTTATAACACAGGCTATTGGAACTATGCAGGGGATGATAGCTTGTTGATTCCTGGTGAAACTCAATTTAGAGAGGACAGCTTGAGAATGAGTTTCACACGATACAATGCCTTTGGAAACATTGCTTCTGTATATGATCCTGACAGAGGGTACTTCTACAATGCGGGTCTAGATATCAGAGGAGTTTCCAGCAAAAGAGGAAACAGTGAGGCCATGCTAGCCCTGACACCTGGTGGAGGTTTCTACTTTACAGATGAGGCCAATATTGGGGTAGAGTCTAAGTTACAATTCATCCGAGGGAACTTGGGGACCATTGGTCAGAATAGATTTTTCTTCGAAATCAATCCAGCCTTCCAGTATCAGAATGATAAAATTAGTTTGAAAGCGGGTGTTAATTATGCCCACTTCAACAGAAACGTTGATTCCATGGGTGTTTCCAACTTAGCTCCCGATGTTCAATTTGCCTACCAATTGATCCCTGGAAGCTTGACGGTATTGGCAGGGGTAACGGGTGGAATGACCAACAACACCTACTATGACATGATTTACCAGAATCCCTACTTGAGCACTGAAGTGGATATCAAGCCCACTCGTGAGAGATTACATTTCTTTGCCGGGATAAAGGGAAATCTGAACCAATCGATCGACTTTAGTGCACAGGCCTATCACAAAAGAATTGAAAATCAGCTGATGTACAGAAGCTTTGATAGTGTCTTCTTCACAGCTCTTTACGACTCCTTTACGACCATCTCTGGTATTCATGCCGAATTAAACCACGATGTGAGTAAGAATCTATTGGCGGGTGCTGCCATGACCTTGAATGTTTTCACAACCAGTGGAGATAGCTTGACAGATAGATTCTATCATGGTGTTCCTCTGAGGTTAGATGCCTTTGCAGTCTACAAGACCCTTGAGGATAAATTGTCCATTCGTGCTGATATCAACTTCTACGCACCTACACCTGTAGG
>JBCBVV010000050.1:0-47720 GCA_039817415.1 Bacteroidota bacterium | reverse complement strand
CTCTGGATCAACGAATTTCAAATGGGCTTCCTGCCATGCAGGAAGTTTGTCTAGAGCAAGATGTATCTAATTATGAGGAGGTGCCTATTTTCGTGCAGTTGGGGTACAATGTCCATGGAAATGAACCCTCAGGTGGTGAAGCTGCTTTGCTGACCGCCTATACCTTAGTTGCTTCTCAGCATCAACAGATAAAGACATTCTTGGATAAAGGAATCATGTTTGTTGATCCGGCCATTAATCCAGATGGTAGAGATAGGCATACCCAATGGGTCAATCAATACCAGGCACATCCAAATGTCGCAGACAAGTACGATGCCGAGCACAATGAAATGTGGCCACGTGGCAGGACCAATCACTACTGGTTTGATCTAAACAGGGACTGGCTATTGGGTATTCATCCTGAAAGCCGAAGCAAGCTGAATTGGTATCACAAGTGGTATCCTAATGTGGTTACGGACTTCCATGAAATGGGGACCAATTCTACCTACTTCTTTGAGCCGATGAAGCCCATTGGTTCGCTTGATCCGATCATGCCCAAGGAGAATTACAAGGACTTAAATGATCTTTTTGCAGGCTATTTCTCAAAGGGATTAGACAGCCTTGGGTCTTTTTATTTCACCAAAGAAGCCTTTGATGGGACCTATCCTGGTTATGGATCTTCCTACCCTGACTTACAAGGAGGATTGGCTTTGTTATTTGAGCAGGCAAGTTCGAGGGGACATATTCAGGAGACGGATTACCAGGATATCACCTTCCCTTTCACCATTAGAAACCAATATGTTTCTAGTTTGGCTACTATTCAGGCTTCCGTAGAAAACAAGGGGAGACTAAGAGAATATCAACAAGAGTTCTTCAAATCAGCCGTGAAAGAAAGCCCTTCCAACGGATTCAAGGCCTACGAATTTGGGGACGCTTTTGATGTGAATCGCAACAAGGCCTTTATTGACAAATTGCTCCTACATAAAATTAAGGTTTACAAAAACGGAAATAGATTTATCGTTCCTGTTCAGCAGCCTCAAAGGAGGATGGTACAAACGCTATTTGAGACCTACAGAGAGTTCAGGGATTCCGTTTTTTATGATGCTTCTGCTTGGTCTCTGGTAAATTTCTATAACCTTGCCTACGAAGGGACAGGATCTACCAAGTTAGGAGAAGAGATTACCAGTCTTGACCAACTCTCACAGCTTCAAGAGGTTGAGCAGTCTTCCTACGCCTATCTTTTTGATTGGGACGATTATATGACACCTGCGGCGGTTTATTATCTGCAGTCCAAAGGATTGAAGCTAGCTTCTGCCTTTAAGAAACTCAGCATAAACACTCACTTGGGGAAGAAGGAATTCAATTATGGGGCTATGATGTTGCCGGTAAGCAAACAAGATGAGTCTGAAACAGAGATATACAGACTCGTTCAGGAGGCGCAAGAAAAATTCTCTATTCCTATCTATGCGGTGAAATCGGGCTTTAGCCAAGGTGGAATTGACTTGGGAAGTGGCAATTTCAAAGCTGTCAATCAACCCAAAGTCCTTTTGTTGATTGGCGAAGGGGTAAATTCCTATGAAGCGGGGGAGGTTTGGCACCTATTGGATACTCGAGTTCATATGCCGATTGCTAAAGTTCGAATGGCTACTTTTCCCCGTGTAGATTTGGACCGATACAAGACCGTTGTTATGGTAAGTGGCTCTTATCGTCAATTAAACAAGGCTGATCAAGCAAAGATAAAATCATGGATATCTGAGGGAAATACCTTGATTACCATTGCCAATGCTTCAAAATGGGTAATCATCCAGAACATAGTGAGTGAAAAACTCACCGAAAAACCCAAGAAAAAGGAAGAAGGAAAACCAAAAGAGATAAAGCGAATTCCATATGTAGAGGCCTCTGAGCATTTGGGTAGAGAAGAACTAGGAGGAGCCATTTTTGAGGTGGATTTAGATGTAACACACCCTGTTGGTTTTGGCTACAGAAATACGCGATTGCCTATCTATAAAAACAATGAAGTGTTCCTCCAGCCGAGTACAAGCCCTTATGGAACGGTGGCAAAATACGCGGAGAAGCCTCATATAGACGGCTATATTTCCAAGACCAATTATGAGCAATTCCTTAAGCCATCTGCCTCATTGATTGTGAGCCCAGTTGGAAAAGGGCGTGTCATCATGTTTGCTGACAACCCTAATTTTCGTGGCTCATGGTATGGGACAAATAGGCTCTTTTTGAATGCCATTTTCTTGGGGAACCACGTTTCAGTTCCTAAACCTTAAGGCGAGCTACTAAATACGTTCTAATCGAAATCTCACTTTGGCAAGAAAAGGCGGGGGCTAAAGCTGTATATTGAGGTAAAAGGGAAAAATAAGATAAACAGTTTCGGGCTGTTTTCTCTGTTCAACTCCCTTGGAGAATACCCAAAATCCTACTAAGCATGAAAGCCCTATTTTCCTTGACAATATGCTGTGCAATAGCTTTTTGTTGTTCAGCTCAAGATACGCTTGACTATGATTTCAAGCTCCCGTCCAAGGCCTTCGAAAAGGAACGAAAATTCTACGTGCATCTCCCAGAGCGATATTATAGCAATCCTCATGATACATTTGGGGTGGTATATGTGACTGATGCTCAAGCCGCCTCCTTTTATAACAATGCCAAAGGAATTATAGATTACCTCGTTTGGAGCTATCAGATTTCACCCATGATTGTAGTTGGGATCCATAACGACAATCGTTCGAGAGAGTTCATTCCACTCGATAAATCCAAAGCAGCAGATGCAGAGGGCAACAATGGGCAGGCGGAAAAATTGAGACAACAGCTTGAGGAAGAGATATTTCCTTTTGTCGACTCTGCTTTTCGAGTAAATACCTTCAAAGCGCTGGTAGGGCATTCGAGAGGGGGAGCCTTTGTTGCCAACACGATCTTTAGCGATAAGCACGATATGTTTAACGCCTACATTTCCATCAGCCCTGGCATGCATTACCTGAATCGTCAGATCCTTAAGGAAGCTGCTGACATCATTCCAACGAAGCCGGCATTTCATAATTTTTACTTCTGTACCTACGGAACTGTAGGTAGTTTAGAAGCTTATTTTGAACCTCAGGTGAAATATCTAGATTCTTTATTTGAGGCACATCCCAACCCCACCATCCATTGGGAGATGGCAGAAATGACGAATAAATCCCATTGGGGAACCGTGGCCCCTTCCTTGACAGAAGGATTGCTAAGAATGAACCGAGCTTATCAGGTAGATCAGGCCTTGATCCAGGAATTTTCTGCCCATAAGGACAAAGGTTTGAAGGAACAAGTAGACGCCTATTATGCTCAGCAAAAAGAAAAACTTGGGCATACTGTTCCTATGAATGCTCCTAATTTGAATTATTACGGAAACGAGATGCTAGAAATGGGTGAAGCTGAAAGAGCAGTAGAGCTATTCGACCTAGCCCTTGAACTCAATGACAAGGAGACTAGAATTTACTTTGGCAAGGCAGAAGCGCTAAGGAGAACCAAGCAAATTGATGCTGCCAAGGAAGTCTTGAAAGAGATATCAGTCCTACTAGAAAAAAATGAAGCCGGACTAAGCGAGGAGGATGTCGCAAAAAGGAAAAGATGGGTAAAAGAGGAGCTAGAGGAATTGGAGAATGAATAGGATTTACTAGGTTATGTCTGAAAACTACTTTTTGAGACACCACCTAGTAGACGAATGGAACGAATAAGTCATCAAGCCCCTTTAGCATTTGTAGCTAGAGGGGCTTGATTGATTACTCAATATTCCTCTATTCCTTCACAATTTTATGCGTCTCCAAGGTAGAACCTTCTCGCTTCAACTGAAGAAAATATATCCCTGCCAATTCTGGTAGTTGGATACTAATGATCCTGCCAACAGAAACATGTTCCCTTGCTATTTCTTGTCCATGTAGATTGGCCAATACCCAATCGAGAGGCCGACTATATGTAGTCAAATCAAGGAAGACAGAGGATTTGGTCGGATTAGGGAAGACCGTAGATACTGGACCTGAATGCACCACTTCATTCTTCACGGCAAATTGAGGGAGCTCAACTGTATGGTAATAGGTATTGGTGATAATGGGCTCGTTGTAATCGAAATAGATGGCCGCCGAATTTTCAATCAAGGTATTGGGAAAAAGGCCAGCTTTCATGCGGATGTGAAAATCAACAAAACCATTGGAGGCCAGTTGATTGGTGCCGCTATCTGGAAGGAAAATGGGATCAAAAGTAAAACGTAATACCTGTCGTCCATCCTCTGTAGGCCTGACAAATTTATACGTCATCGGATGAGAGGAAGCTCCTATTTGAAAGCTTAATGGATCAAGGGTGATGGCCAGCGTATCGTAAATGTTGATGAAAATGGCTGTATCCGTTCCTGTATTCTGGAAGCGAATTCTGTAGCTTAAGGGTGTATTAGGTGGGATGTTATGGTCCGGACCAACCCCTTCAGGATAACCGGTTTTATCATTGGGATCGTAGCTGCCTCGATTAGGGGTGCAATCCTCATCTTCAAAAGGTTGTGGTGTTTCTGGTAAATAGGCGATCTCTGTGGTGGTCGCATTTTCTGAACATCCCTTTAAGCCACTGGCTGTGTAGTAGTAAGGTGTTTCTGGCGAGATGACCAATTGATATTTTTTGTCGGTTCCGTAGGTCAAATGGGAAATGGTGGTGGATTCAAATTGGTTGAGTTTGATGGAGCCGGAATCCACTACAATATCTTTGTCCATGATATAATAGGGAAGGGGAGTAGCCATAGCTAATTGGCGGTTGGTGATATCGTAGCTTAGGGTATTCCCATTACAAGAAGATTCAACTACGATATGGGCTGTATTGGGGGCACACATGGTATCTGGATAAATATGAGCTTGAGAGCAATAGATTTCCCCTAGGTCTGCGAGACATCTGTCATTTACCTGAATACTAAAAGAACCACAATCTCCGGCGTTAACAGTGCCTAAGTTAAACCTTAAGGTATCTCCATTCTGAGTCGTAAGCGGAAGACTGCTACTCAGGTAGGTTAAATTACTATCCAGTTTAACTTCTACATAAGAATTGGGAGCAGAACTAGTTCCTCGGTTACAATAGGAGATAAAGTAGGTCCCACCAAAGCACCTTCGAATACCTGGGGTTGTCAAATCTACTTCAAGATAGGGGCAAAGTTGATTGGTTTGAATATTGAAGAAAGGGGTGGGGATCCATCTGTGCTGGTCAATTTTTTGCTGAATGCTCAATGGGCAAGCAATTCTGTAGGGAAGACGGTCTAAAATGGGATAGATAAGATAATCTCCACTGTCAACCAGCGCTTCAAATATTCCATCTGCTTGGCTAATCGCTAAAAATTGGCGGGGACCATCTTGGAAGACCACAGGAATGTCTGGAATTCCTGTTTTAGCTGAATTCGGAAAACAATCCTTGTCAGGATCATCTACGACCTTACCCCCCACTTGGGCGATTCCATTGTTAAGGCTATAGACGGATAAGGAACCATTTCTGATACCAGGTCCTGTAAGAGCAAATCTATCTCCCTCAGATGAAATAGAAACGGCAGTTCCACGTTGATCTGATGAAATAATGGGTTCTCCAACTGCCACCCAGTCTCCATGTATTAGGTCTCTCACTTGTACATAACCATCAGAGAGCGATGGAAGAAAATTATAGCTTTGCGGGGTTCCAATGATAATCCTTTCGCCGTCTCCTGAAATGTCTACATCCTCCCCGCTTCGAAACCTTCCAGTAGGAGGGCTCACTGTGCTTCCTATCTGAACCCATTTGATACCATTCCATTCAAATACGCGAGTCTGTCCATCTCCACCCCCTTCAGGAGCACCGACTACCAACCTTTTACCGGTAGAAGATAAGGCAAGACTGCTTCCAAATTCATTCCCATCTTGTAAACCTTCGATGGGAGCACCTAAGGGAGCCCAGCCATTTGGACCTTTTTCATATACCTGAACAATTCCTGTAACCTTTCCGGGTAAGACTTCATGAAAAGGGGCACCTACTGCAATTCTCTGTCCATTTTGCGAGATATCTACCACCCTGCCAAAATGAGTTCCTGGCTGCGAATCCGTGATATCAGAACCTACTTGTGTCCATTCTCCTTGTTGTAATTCATATATAGCAAATGACCCAGTTTCACTTCCTCCGGGGATATCTGCCGGAATACCCACCACAAGGGTTTCTCCATACTTATCCATGGCTACAGAATACCCAAATTGATCTCCTAGTTTTCGAGCTCTAATCGGGAGGCCCATCAATTGCCAATCCCCTTGATTCCATTCATAAATGTTGACATATCCGCTATCGACTAACATCTGCCCTGAATAGTTATTGATAGGACTTCCTACCGCGATCCGATTTCCATTTTTAGCCATGTCTACAGCAAAACCAAAGAGATGTTCGGAAGAATCTCCCTTTATACGGTCTCCTTTTCGACTATAGTAGATTAGTGTAAACTTGTATACCTGCACGGATCCGCTATTGATTCCATTCCAAGTACCATAGGGGCGACCTATTATGGTATATTTTCCATCCACCGAAAGAGCCAGGGAGTTAGAAGAACCGATGCCAGATCCACCAAATCCACCCAAGTAGCGCTGACTTAGGAGAAGGGAAGGCATGCAAAGGGCAAATACCAACCATAAAAAGAGTGTGTAAAAATGTTTCATGCTGTACTGGTTGAGCTTACTTAAGGTAATATGAATAAATCTACATATTTCTCCTCAATCAGTAGGCATAAAAAAATCCCCCTGTTTAAATCTTGGCGATCAGGCGCATAAACTCCTCTTTTTTCCTTCTAGAAATATCTACATGCTCCCCATTGCTCATAATGACATAGCCTCCATCTCCCTTGATGTATTTGTCTACGTGGCCAATGTTGATGATATAGGAATGGTGGACACGACAATAGAAATTCGAATCAAGTATGTTTTCAAAGTCCTTTAGGTTTTTGGAAATCATCATGCTCCTTTTGCCATCAAGATGAAGTTTCGTGTAGCTTCCATCAGCTTGACAAAAAATGATGTCTTGGATATTGATGAAGTCCATGCCTTCCGAAGTGGGAATGGCTAATTTGCCTTGTTGCCCCAATCGGTTCCTCACATTGTGTAAGACACTTTCATAAAAATTGGTGGGAGGCTGTTGTTGTTGGCTTTCCTTTATCCGAGCTACCGCAGAAACCAGTTCATCTATGTCCACAGGTTTTAGCAGAAAATCCAGAGCGGAGAACCGAATGGCTTTGATGGCATATTTGTCATGAGCGGTTACAAAAATGGTCTTGAATCCTGGCGAAGGGATTCTTTCCAATAGGTCAAAACCGCTCATATGAGGCATTTGCACATCCAGGAAAACAAGGTCCGGCTTCAGGTTTTCGATCAATTCTAGTCCTTCCCTTGGATCAGGACAGATGGCCACCAAGTCTACATCAGGGCAAAACTTTTGAATGGACAGCCTGAGACTTTCTCTCGCATCTTCTTCATCATCAATAATTATGGCCCGAATCATATCAAAATATACAGTTTTTATAGGAGAAAACCCCCTTCAATAGATACTCACAAATTAAACCTTTTTGAAAGAACGAAGGAAATCCTCCCCTTACATCCACCAATTATGGATTTCCATCCGCCACTTATGAATTAAAGAAAGGCCCAGTGAAGGGAGCATGATATTCTTGTCATGATAAGAACTCATTATGCTTTACAACATTCAATCATACCAACCGAATTGTCCTATGAAACGAATATTCAAAACCCCTTTGATCTGGGCTTCATTTGTGGTCCTAGCCGTTTTTTCCTTTTCATGTAAACCCATGCCTGTAGAGCCTGAGGAAAATAGGTTTCCTGGGCAATTTACCGTTACTCCTACACCGGATTTAAATTCTGCTGTCTTGAATTGGACTGCAGCTGTCGATCCTGATGGAGATGTAGTACGCTACACAGTTGAATTGGAAGGTGCAGAAATAGAAAGAGGCTTGGATGTCACCACCTACGAACTCAAAAACCTTGAATTCGAGACCTCCTATTCAGGCAGAGTCATTGCATCAGATCCTGAGGGATATTCTACTCCATCTCCCTTCACCTTTACGACGGGAATGTCTCCTAATGAAGCTCCTGAGGACTTTAAGCTTCAAGCGCCCATCAATGGAGCCATATTTCAAGAAACCAACATAAGCCTAAGTTGGCAGGATGCAGTTGACCCAGAAGGAGGTAATATTACCTATGATCTATATTTAGATCAATCTGCTATTCCAAGCACACTCTTCCAAGGCGAACTTGGAAACACCAGTTTGCAGGTAAATGATCTGGAAAATGAAACCACCTATTACTGGAAAGTTATAGCGAAGGATGATATGGGAGCCTCTACAGAAAGTGATGTATTTTCCTTTACAACCAAAACTACAGTGGTGGCCACTTTAGTGGGAAATGCTCCTTGGGCAGAAAGAGCTGGACACACAACTTTGGTCTTTGATAACAAGATGTGGGTTTTGGGTGGAAATTCCTGCTGTGGAGGGAGATTCAACGATGTATGGTCTTCTCCAGATGGGGTGAATTGGACGGAAGTTACCAGCGCTGCTCCTTGGGCAGCCCGAACCGTTCATACCTCTGTCGTACATGATGGGAAAATGTGGGTAGTTGCTGGGAATTCCTCTTATACCCAAGGATCAGAATTCGCTGATATTTGGTACAGTAGTGATGGAGCCAATTGGATACTAGCCAGTGAAATGCAAGCCTTCGAGCCTAGGTATGGACATGAAATGGTTGTATATGATGGCAAGATGTGGATTTTTGGAGGAAGAGACGTCAATCAATCTTTTTCCCGACAACAAGTTTGGAATTCAACCGATGGGATTGGCTGGAATCTACTGACAGATTCCCTCGCATTGTTTCCTTCTTCAACTGGTGAGATGATAGTCCATGATAACAAGATGTGGTACATCGGAGGCTATAGCGACAACGTCAGTTGGTCAACGGATGGCCTTAATTGGACCCAAGTAACAAGCGATGCGCCATTTGGACAAAGACTACAGCATGAATGTGTCTCTTTTGATAATAGAATGTGGTTGTTTAGCGGTTCCAACTCGACCAACCAGTTACAAGAGTTGCCTGATGTCTGGTATTCAGTAGATGGGGAAACCTGGATTGAGGCAGCTTCCAATGCGGGCTATGTAGCCGTAGCTCAGCACCAAGTCCTTGCCTTCAATGGTAAAATATGGATGCTAGGTGGGGGAGGAGGATTCCAATCCTTCTATGTAAGCAATGAGGTTTACAGTTTCGAATAGAGTTTGTTAATAGTTTGGTTCATGAGTGGGGCAGCCAAGGTTGCCCCATTATTTTTGTTGTATAACCCTACAAAGGAATACTGACCTCAACTCTGGTCCCAAGTGCTCTATTCAATTCATCTTTGAGGTCCACAATATGTACCAGTTTTTCCATGCCCTCTTTGGCTAATAATCTTAAGCGATCGCTGGTCACTTTCATGGCCATGGACTTGTGCTGGATACTCGATTTACTTTTCAGCTCTAATGCTTTTTCTCTGCCTACCCCGTTGTCCTCAATGATGCAATGAAGAGTATCCCCCTTCTCCTCAATACTTATCAGAAGTTTTTTATCATCGCTTTCTTTGTGCATCAAGCCATGCCAAATGGCGTTCTCAATGAAAGGCTGTAATACCATCGAAGGCAATTCAATATCTTCTGTGTCTAGGTTTGGATCAATCTTAAATTCGTAGGCAATTTGGCCCTTGAAGCGTTGCGCCTCCAATTCGATGTAGGTTTGGAGCATATCCAGTTCTTCCTTCAGGCTAATAGCCTTCTTCTCTGAGTGCTCTAGAATTTGTCGAATTAGTCTGGAGAATTTGGTTAGGTTTCTCGCTGCCTGTTCATTCTTGTCCTCCAAAATCAGCCGATTGATGGAATTCATGCAATTGAAGATAAAGTGCGGATTCATCTGTGCTCGCAGGGCTTTCAATTCCAATTCGGTGAGGTTACGTTTAAATTCAGTCGCCTTGATTTCCTCATTCTTAGCCGTCAAAACCCTTTCATTTTGGAGTGCTTTTCTTTGGCTATTCCATGCGAGAAAGCCAATAATACCCAGTAGGATGATCCCTCCGCCTAAGCCTGTTTTCGTGGTTCTGTCTGCCGAGATTTGAGCTTGTTGTAGCTGGGTTTTCGTTTCTAATTGGCTTATGGCTGCTTCCTTCTTTTCCGCTTCGAATTGCTGGGTCAACTCTTGTATCTTATCGTTGGTTTCTTGATTGAGTAGGCTATCTCCTAGGATTTTGGCTTCTTTTAGGTGAAAAAAGCCCTCATCAAATCCACGCAATGCTTCGAATATTTCAGCCAACTTTTCGTGAACCATTTTTTGCTCATAACCCACACCTAATTCTTGATACAAGGTTAAGGATTCCTCGAAAGGTGAAATGGCTTTTTTATGTTGACCTGCTCTGACCAGCATATCACCTAGCATACCCAAGGCTGTGGCATAACGCTGTTTGTTGTCGTTTTCATCTCTGAAATAGCGAACCTGTTCCTCTGCTATGGGAATGGCTTCTTCGTGTCTTCCAAGGGCGGATAGTGAAGTTGCCTTGTTGCTTTTGAGCATAATGGTCCATTCTTCAGAACCTAGCTTTTCCATGATGGGTATCCCTTGGTCGAAAATGCGAATGGCCTTTTCATAATTCTTAAGCTGGTGGTAGGCTGTTCCCACATTGGAAAGGCCCATGGCATACCTAAATTCATGTTTGGTATCCGCCAGGAAAGCTACGCCCTTTTCGAAATCTGCTAATGCAAGCTCATAATTCTCCATGGCTTCATGAACATGACCTGTGGCATCTAGCATAACCCCAATAGCCATTGTATCATCTAGTACTACCGCTTTCTGATAAGCTTCTTGAAAGCTACTTAGTGCTTGGTCAAATTGATTCTTCTCCAAATACATCATTCCCTTAAAGTGGGTGATGGACATGATCGCCCAATTGCTATCGTAAATTCCTAGATATTTAATAGCCGAGTCTGCAAAAGCTAGTCCTTGATCGTATTTGCCCTCCTTGGCTAGGGACATACACATTCTCCCATAGGCTTTTCCCATATAAAGGGTGCTGCCCAATTCATAACTCAAGTCAATGGTCCGTTGTCCGTATTTCCAGATGCTGTCCTCTGGGTTTTGGAAGCCGGGAGTGTGCTCAAATTCTGCTGCCAGATTAGCCACAGTTTTGAGTGTGTTGGTATCGGCTCTATTCCATTCCAGGATAGACATAAGACTGTCTATTTCAGTTGGAGTAGCTCTTAGCGTTCCAATGAAAATGAAAAAGACGCTAAGGAAAATGCTATAACTTTTCATACCAGGGAAATGAGATGAATGCATATGTCGAAAATAAAAGTCTTGTTTAGGAAACAGGAATGTTGATCAATACTTGGGTACCTAAGGCATTGTTGTTGACATCTTTTAGGTCAACGATTCGAACCAACTTATCGAAACCCTCTTTCGCCAGCAAACTCAATCTATCTCGAGTTACTTTCATGGCCATGGACTTATGGGTAGTATTGTTTTTATTTTTCAGTTCAAGGGCCTTCTCTCTTCCTACCCCATTGTCCTCAATAATACAATGGAGCATCCCATCTTTTTCTTCAATCTGAATGGAGATTTTCCCTTCCCCTTCTTCCTTGTGCATCAGACCATGCCAAATGGCATTTTCTATGAAGGGCTGTAGGACCATGGAGGGCAATTCAATATCCTCTGAATCCAAATCAGGATCTACCTTTATTTCGTACTGTATTTTGTTCTTGAAGCGTTGGACCTCCAATTGAATATAGGTTTCGAGCATATCCAGCTCTTCTTTTAGGCTAATGGTTTTCCTTTCAGAATGCTCCAGAATTTGCCGGACCAATTTGGAAAACTTACTAAGTGTTCGTGAAGCCTGATCATTTTTATCTTCCAAAATCAAGCGGTTAATGGAATTCATGCAATTGAAGATGAAATGGGGGTTCATTTGGGCCCGCAAGGCTTTTAACTCTAATTCGGTCAAAGTTTTTTGAAAAGCACTCTCTCTTATTTCTTCATTCTTGGCCGCTAGGACCCTTTCCGAATGTAGTTTCCTGCGCTGACCATTCCAGATTAAGCCTCCAAGAAGCAGGAGGCCCAATATCCCAGCTCCCATCCCATATTGAATCTGGCGTTCATTGGTAATGGTGGCATCCTTTAGCTGATTTTCAACGCTCAAGCGCTCAATCTCGGCTTCCTTCTTTTCATTTTCATATTTCTCGATGAGATCGTTGATCTTTTCGTTGTTTTCAATATTAAATAAGCTGTCTTTCAGGGTCCTGGCCCTTGTTTGAAAGGTATATGCTTGAGAATAGTTCTTGAGGGCGGCATGAGTCCGTGCAACCCATTCTAGACACATTTGATGGAGGGTACTGGCCTTCATTTCTACTGCCAGATCCCGAGCTTCATTGACAAAGGGGAGGGCTTTGGAGGCTTGGTTCATGGCTAGGTAATTCTTGCCCATAGAAACAAGAGAAAAGATAATGGGCCTTTTCTGTTTATATTTTCTCCTAACTGCTAAGGCTTCTTCATGATAGGCCAAGGCTGTTTGAAAATCTCCCTTCTTATAATACAAATCACCTATATTTTGGGCGTGGGATGAGGACTCAAATTCAAGACCTAGTTTCTTATCCCAGTCGAGTACCTCCTCAAAAATAGCCAAAGCTCTGTCGATATGCCCTTCTTGTGTGTACAGGACCCCAAGGTTACTGAGAGGGGCCAGCATAGCCCTATAGTCTCCCTGATCCTTGTTCCATGCAATCGCTTCCAAATAGGCTTCACGAGATTTGACGGTATCTTTCATCAAATCAAAGACCCCCCCGAAACTGTTCCAAAGCCTGCCTAAGTGTGGGCTTTCCGTTTTTTTGTAAAAGGGAAGGACTACCATAAATTTATCCAAGGCCTCTTCTATCTTTCCATAATCTCGGAGGATACGACCCTTGACGAAGATTTGATTCATCGCACCAGTACTGTCATTTCCTTGAAGAAAGTGTTTGATTGCGAGGTCGTTGTGGTAGGTCGCACTATCCAGTTTTCCCTCAACCCAGTACATGATACAAATGTCGCGGTGTCCACTACCTACCCCCCTTGGAAAATCTATTTGATGAGAATAATCAATGATTTTTCGGCTGTAATGGATAACACTGTCCGTTTGATAATTGTCGAAAAATGGGCCAATATCTTCAATCATTTTTAATACAAAGGCCGAGTCTATCTTCTTCCCCTCAACCGTTATTTCTTGGGCATCCAATGACTTGAAAGGACAAAGTATGACCAACATGATCAGAGAGAATGAGAATAGCTTTGACATCCTAATTAGGGGATAGGGGCGAATCATACGTATCATGTGTGGCAGTTATTTCGGTTTTTTTGACGATTGGCGAAGGTAATTCAGATAAATTACATCTAAGGTTCAACCCTAAACTAAAAATACGTAGAATTTTCTATATGAAGGAGAAGGACGATTATGAGCCTCTATTTCCATTTAACAAGGGTAGGGACTGACTTCATTCTTAAAAACTCATCCGAATAGAAGTACTAACGTTTTTTTCCCAATTTTTAAAACTCGATATTAGCCAATTGAAAAAAGAAATAGACATTTGAACATGCTCATTTCCATAGTCATTCCAGCCTACAACGAGGAAAACAACATAGGGAATACCATCGACAAAATCAGGGGGGTATTCGATCAGATGAAGGTCGATTTTGAATGGGAGATTATCGTCTGTGATAATAACTCCAAGGACAAAACGGCAGAGGTAGCTTCACAGCACGGAGCCAGGACCATTTTTGAGCCTATCAACCAGATTTCACGTGCTCGAAACACAGGAGCCTCCATTGCGACTGGTGATTGGTTGTTGTTCATTGATGCAGATTCTTATCCAACCGTTGGGCTGATGGAAGATACCCTTCACCTCATTGAGAAAGGAGAACATATTGGATGTGGTTGTACAGTTGAGGTAATCAGCGGGACCAAATTCAACAAGGTAAGAATGGAGAGATTGAATCCATTTTATCGCTTGTTTAAGCAGTGTGGAGGGGTATTTATTCTCGTAGAAAGGGAGGCGTTCATAGCCATTGAAGGCTTTAGCGAAAGACTATACGCCTACGAAGAGTTCAACTTCATCGAGAATCTTAAGAAGCACGGACGTTCACAGGGGAAAAAATTCTCAGTCCTTCATAAAAATCCTGTTCAAACCTCTGGGAGGAAGGGAGAAATCAAGTTCTCCTCTATTTTTACCCTGATTTTTTCTCAAGTATTTGCCATTCTATTTTTGCTGATCCATTGGTTGCTACCGGAAAATGTGATGGAAAAATACGGCAGAAAGTTACTTGGATATTGGTACAAGGATAGAGAAGAATCTTGCTAATCAAAGCAAGATGTCTTTCAAACATAAACGCCCGTTTCAATATACTTGAAACGGGCGTTGTCATGTAGGTCTAGCTTCAGAGACTGTTTAGGTTTATCATTTTAAGTTTACAGGCAGGTTCTTGAAATACAACTGTAAACAAGAAGTATAAACCTTAAACCGTCTCTTAGTTCTATTTTCCCTTTTGCATCTCTTGTCCTAAAATCATCAAAGATTGCTTAGGGTTGATCAGCTTGATTCCTTCATCGGATTCGTTACATCCTTTATCTATCAGCTGTATCACTTCTTCCACACTCAACTTGGGATTGACGGCGAATAGTTTTCCTGCAAGGTTGGCTACTTGTGGGGAAGCCATTGAGGTTCCGGAGAACTTCTGACGGTTTCCTCCTGGTACATAGCTTTCAATTTTGTGCCCATTAGCATAAAAATCTACGCTTTTCCCTTCAGTCGTAAAGCTCGTTTTCTTTCCTTCAATATCGACTGCACCAATGGTGATAAGGTTAGGAAGATTCAAGCCAGCTGGAATATACTCTGCAAAGTCAGCGTCGTTGTTTTCGTTTCCTGAACCACAAACGAAGAGGATTTCTGGAGCAGATTTGATCGCATTGTAGAGCGCTTCTTTTTCTACTTCGAAGAACTTAGAGGCCATTTCTCTTCTTTCCTCTGGGGATTCACCTACGCCATTGGCCTGAAGGGCTCCTTCATAGGAAAGGGAATTGTATCTCCAGCTCATGTTGACAACCTTTACATCGTTCGCCTTAAAGTAGGCTACAGTCGAGGTAAACATATCTGCCCATCTTTGAGATTTTTCCATGGTAGGTAGGTCAGGAATAGTACTTGTACCATACTCCAATCTGGCAGGAAGAATAACGGCTGCAGGATTTCCAGCTTCAGCAATACCAGCTACGTGTGTTCCGTGAGAATAGGTTCCATACCAGCTTAGGTCTTCAAAGAAAGCCTTCATTTTGTCTTGCTTAAGGCCTTTCATGAAGTTTTTGAAGTTATCCGCCTCTTCTGACTGGATGTTGTTTTGAAGGTCGTAGAATCCACCCATGAAGGATTCAAGCTGAGCTACTTCATGACTCAAACCGTCTTCAGACATCAAACGGGCTTCGCTTTTGGCTCCTTCTTTGTCAAAGTAGATACCTTCTACCTTGTTTTTGTAAATATCCAGATCTACACCCGTATCCCATACACCAATGACAACAGATTTAAGCTGATCCTTGGCTGCTGCTGGAAAAGCTACGTCGCGATTGGCCCAGATATCTACCTTTTCAGTAGTGTTTCCTTTGTTTTCTTCGACGATTCGTGAAACCACCTCTAATCTTTCGTCAAGAAGGTGAATACGACTTTCCATCAGGTCATGGTAGGTTACCACAGAGCTGGCCATCCCCTCTGGCCAATTCGTACCGATTTGTTCAATGACTGGCTGAATTTGTGAGGTAATACTACCTACGATCAGGTCCTTGGTTGTGAATTCAAGTGATGCCTTGGTGGCCAAGAGGTCTTCCTCAATTTTGTCATAAGGAAGTTTTGAATAGGCTTCGTACAAATATTTAGCATAAGCCTTTTCGAACGCTTCACCCTTGTCACTTCCTGCGCTCTTGTAGGCGTTTGAGAAAGCGTATAGACCAGTTCCACTCATGAGAAGTTCGGCCTCTTTGTCCATAAGGGCTTTTGCCTTTTCACTGTAGGATTTAGCGGCCTCGAAATCATACTTTCTTGACGCAAACATAGAAAGCGACTGATAATAGGCCTTTAGAGTAGATGGGTCTTTGATTTCAAATTTATCAAGGTCAGCTTTAAGGGCTGCTTCAATTCTGGTGGCTAGGTCCTCAACCAGTTCCTTGTTGTCAATCGCCTTCAGAAAATCTGTCTCAGAGATCTCGTAGGTTCTACGAGGCAGGTCGGCTGCGGTCTCAATGACTGTTTTCTGCGCAAAGGCTGTATTTCCCCAACTGAAGGAAATGCTTATGATGAAGGAACAAAGAAAAAGCTTGAAAATAGAGTTGTTCATCTTCTTTTCTATTTAGGTTAATTTGGTTCTAAAGACGTTCTTCCTGAGGGCAAGGTTCAAAGGCCTACCCCCATCATTCCATTACCAAAGGGAAAAGAACTACCAAATAGGATATTTTCTATACGAATGGCGATTTTATCTAAGAAGGACGTATGTATAGTCTCAGCTATCAAACATTCAATGAGCTGTTTTTAGGGGTATTTATGATTTTCCTCCAAAATGAGGGTAGGGGATAGGTAAAGTTGGCGATTGAATAGGCTAGGAGGTACTAGTCTATTATGTGAACAGACTAAAAGCGAATAATTCTAGACAGATGTGTAAGTATCAGCCTATTTGTCGTCAAACAGAATAACCTTCACAGCTTATATTCGTCCTAATAGGATACTCATCCAAATCAATACCATATTACATGACGCACACTTACTCTGTGTAGTACAAAAGAGGTAACACGGTCTTACAAAGGAGAAGAAGCCCCATTCAATAGCTTTTTCGAACTTTTTCCTTTCCTCATAGGGCTTATCCTCTCAAATCATGTAATTTAGTATGAAATATCAGGCAACTTACAGGCTTTCCACTATGGCAACACGTATTCTATGGGTTGATGACGAAATCGACTTGCTCAAAGCACACATGATGTATCTCCGTGATAAAGAGTATGAGGTCGAAGCCGTCAGTAATGGAATTGATGCGCTGGAACTGGTGAAAAAGGAGAATTTTGACGTTGTTTTTCTGGATGAGCAAATGCCTGGAATGGATGGCTTGACTGTTCTACAGGAAATTCAAAAAATCAAGCCTAATCAGCCTGTTATCATGATCACCAAATCTGAGGAGGAGCACATCATGGAAGATGCCCTTGGCTCTCAGATTGCTGATTACCTGATCAAGCCTGTTAAACCCACCCAAATCCTATTGGCCTTGAAGAAGTTGACAGAGAATAAAAAACTGATCAACGAAAAAGTTACTTCGGGTTACCAGCGTGATTTCCGAAACATCGCCATGAAACTCATGGATGCGGGACATCATGAAGACTGGGTGGAGATATACAAGGACTTGATTTTCTGGGAGGACAAGATGGGAGAAAATGATGACCAAGGGATGGAAGAAGTCCTTGCGAATCAATTGGATGAAGCCAACTCCAACTTTGGGCGCTTTGTCGCTAGAAATTACCTGGATTGGGTAAACACTGGAGACTTGAGCGAACGGCCCATGCTATCCCCAGATATCATTCCACAGACGACATTCAAATACTTAGATGATGGCTACGAAAGTGTTTTCTTCATCCTGGTAGATTGCTTGCGTTACGACCAGTGGAGAGCTTTCCAAAGCATTATTTCGGAGCTGTATTATATTGATAATGAGGATGCCTATTACGGCATTCTTCCTACAGCTACTCAGTATTCCCGAAACTCCATTTTCTCTGGCATGATGCCACTGGAACTTTCTCAAAAGTATCCCAAGAATTGGTTAAACGATGACCAAGAAGGAGGGAAAAACATGAGTGAGGCCTTCTTCCTCGAACAAATGATTAAGCGTCATCGCTTGAATATCAAGCATTCCTATCATAAGATCATTACCAACGATGATGGGAAAACGCTGGCAGATAATGTCTTGAATCTGATGAACAATGACCTAAATGTCATTGTGTATAATTTCATTGATTTGCTCTCTCATTCGCGTACAGAGATGAACATCATCCGCGAATTGGCACCAAATGAAGCTGCCTACAGGTCGATTTCAAGAAGTTGGTTGGAGTATTCCCCTTTGCTACGCGTGTTGAAGACCCTATCTGAGCGCAATGTCAAAATCGTTTTGACCACAGACCACGGTACAATTCGTGTAAAGCGTCCTGTGAGAATCATCGGAGATAGAAAAACAACCACCAACCTACGATACAAGCAAGGTAAGAACCTAAATTACGATGAGGGGGCTAAGAACCTGTTTACCATCAGAAAGCCTGAGCAGGCAAGGTTACCCAAGATAAATGTGTCTTCCACCTATGTGTTTGCCATGGAGGATTACTTCTTCGCCTATCCCAACAATTACAACTATTATGTGAATTACTATCGGGATACCTTTCAGCACGGAGGGATTTCACTTGAAGAAATGATCATCCCGATTGTAGAGCTTAGTCCTAAACAGCGCTAGGCGATTAAGCTAGCCAAAGATCTTTTGAAAAGGGGAGTGTGATGCGCACTCTCCTTTTTCATTTGAGCAATCAAGAGACATGATGTATTTTGTGCAACGTTCAAGGTCTCGTAGAGATTGATTTATGCCTGAGAAAACATACATAAGTGGGGATTTAGGGGACAATCCAGACATCGCCAAAAGTATTTTGGAAAGTTGTAAGGATGTCAGAATTTTTGCATTTTACGGAGAGTTGGGGGCTGGAAAAACCACCCTCATTCGAAGTTTTTGTAAGGTTCTAGGGGTAAATGAAAGGGTAAGTAGTCCTACTTTTGGATTGGTTCATGAATATGAGGGGAAAGAAGCATACATTTATCACTTTGACCTGTACAGGCTTAATCATGAAGATGAAGCATATGAAATGGGGTTTGACGAATATCTTGAATCCGGAAATTACTGCTTTATCGAGTGGCCCGAACGGGTTCCCTCTTTCCTTCCTACAAACCATGCCTCTATTAGATTGGAAGTGGAAAGTCCAAGCCGGCGATCCATCACTTTAACGCACGTCTGAATGGCTAAACAAGAATATTCCATTGATCAAGGATTATTTTCCGGAGTGTATCCCGGATCATGGGCGGTTCCCAAAGAGCGTCCCGTTCAGTCCAGCAAGGGCAAGAAAAGCTTGCGTGTAGGTATTCCCAAGGAAACCTTTTTTCAGGAGAATAGAGTAGCCCTCACCCCAGAAGCTGCTGGCGTACTCGTTGCCAATGGCCATCAGGTCTATGTGGAACATGATGCAGGCCTAGGTGCCAGGTATACGGATAATGACTATTCGGAAGAAGGAGCCATGATCCAATACAAGGCCGAGGATATTTTTACCAATGCCGATATCATTCTTAAAGTTTCTCCTCTTTCTCAGGAGGAAATGGGGCTACTAAGAGAAAATCAAATCCTGATTTCAGCTGTGAACATGGGGAACCTCACCCCAGACTTCGTTCACCAACTCATCAAGAAAAACATTACCGCTATTGGTTTTGAGTTTTTTAAGAGTCAGGATGGATCTCTACCACTGGTCCAAATGATGAGTGAAATTGCCGGCGTTTCCTCCATTCACATAGCCTCGGAACTTCTCACTGGCAATAATGATGGGCAGGGGATCTTACTAGGAGGCGTAACAGGCATCCCTCCAGCTGAGGTTACCATTATTGGAGCAGGTACTGTGGGCTTCAACGCCGCTCAAACAGCCATGGGCATGGGGGCAAGGGTAAGGATCATTGACCAAGAGATTTATAAACTCAGAAGAATAGAAAAGGAGCTGGGCATCAGTGTATATACCTCGGTTGCTCAAGGAAATTATGTAAGGGAAGCGGTGATTGCTTCTGATGTAGTAATAGGAGCGGCTTATCGAGAGGGCCAAAGAGCTCCCTTGGTGGTAACAGAAGACATGGTCAAGGAAATGAAGGATGGTTCAGTCATCATTGATGTAGCCATTGACCAAGGCGGCTGCGTCGAAACAAGCCGTATGATGACCCTTGATAATCCCACCTTTGTGGAACATGGAATTATCCATTACTGTGTTCCAAACATTGCTTCTAGGGTAGCCAGAACGGCCTCCATCGCCATTAGTAATATTTTAGGACCCCTGATTGTCAACATCGGAGATAGTGGTGGCTTAGATAACCTGATTCGCTACAATCCAGGTGCAAAAGAAGGGGTTTATGTATATCGCAGGCACGTAACCAAGAAGAATATAGCGATGCTTTTCGGCATGAGCATGAACTACAGAGACATTGAATTGCTAATTGTTTCTATGTAACAAGAGGAAGAGGGAACTATTTGAAAGGCTTGCTGTCTTTAGGAGTGACTATACACTATGGATTTCGTCTAAAAAATAAAGCTGTCACGTATGCAACAATTACAACGCCTTTTCACCATCATTTTCATGTTTTCGCTAGTTTCTACCCTTTCTGCACAGGAGGTCGTAGAAGGAATGGCGGATTTTTCTCGTAAGGAAAAAGGAAATGCCCTTTCCATCACAGTAGAAGGACAACCCAAAAATGTTCAGGCTGTTATGGATGATCTGTTCAAAAAAGGAACAGGACAAAAAGCCAAATCCAAGTCTGGCCTTCGCATGATGGAAGGTGCTAGATTTGCAGATATTTCTGGCACCAACATGGATTACTTTTACAAAGTAAATCGCCCAAGTCGTGGTGATAAAATTCATTCGAAAGTTACCCTCTTCATTTCCTCAGGGAATAACAATTTCATCAGTTCAGAAGAATTTCCAGATGAAATTTCTGGCGCAACAGAAGTTCTCAATGGGCTTCAACTTCACGTTAATATCTACGAAATGGAGTTGGTGATCGAAGACCAGAAAAAACTTATCCAGAAGGAAGAAAAGAGCCTCTCTGCGATGGGTAAAGACTCAGTCAAATTGGAAGAAATGTTGCTTCAGACGCAAGCCAATATTGAGCAAAACAAAGTTGATCAGGACAACCAGCGCGCCAAAATTTTCTCTGAAAATGAGCGTCTGAGTACCTTCCGCCTTCAGCTGGACGAGCTGAAAAATAGAAGAGACAATCCCGGCATGATCATCGAGGAGGACATTTTGATGGATGCAGTTGATGAAACAGATGATGGAGTATTCGAGAGTGATGGAGATGGCGGTGGAAACGATGAATAGATAAGCCAGAAAATATAGACGAGGGAGGTACGGAGGTATCTCCCTTTTTTTGTGACTTATCCACAGACCGGAGGAACCTGAATTGATAGAAAAAGGATATATTCTCTACAGCATTGTTCATGCTAGGAAAGTTTATTTTTCTGATAGAATGAACAACGACTGCATTTCCCCACAGCCCTAATTCTAAAATAAGTCATGGATTATTACCTAATCAAAGGCCATTTTCATCTGGTAGGCTATTCACCAGATGGTGATTCATTGATGTTTGAAGCCTCCAACCCCAAGCAATGGGACAAAATTGTAACCAAGCATAGAGCTACTTTTGAGGAAAAACTCGAAGAAAAGGAAGGTTCTTGCCAGTTGAGGTTACAAGGTGTTGACGCCTTAGAAACCCATTATGGCCCAGCTATGGTTCCCCCACCCAAAGAAGCTCGAGGAAAAGAATATGCCAAAGCCCAAAAACCTAAGATGAATATGTTCCGTCAACCCGTGGAGTACGGAGAGGCCGCCACCGCTAAGTTGATGAAATACCTTGGGGTCAGTGATGTGGAGTGGGGAACTGCCTTCGGAAAACACTGGATCAAAAGCCTGACCTATACCAATGAAGAAGGGCCCGTAAGCTTTGATAAGAAAGGGGAGGATAGAATTGAAGGCTATATTGTGGTAAATGATATGGACAGAAAGGGAAGGCCTATTTCATGGATTTTTCCTGGTAAGACAAAGGAAAGGGATGGCAGTAAATTGACCACCGACGAACTGCTGTCTATGATCAAGAAGTCAAGCAATTATCGTTTGGTGGCTACAGGCCTTGTTTATCCCTATTTCTTCATGACCTTATCTGCTGCCTTGCGACAGCCCTTGATTTATGCTGTGCTAAATGCCCAACGCCAAAAAATGAACCTCTGGTCTCAAGACAAGACCGAGGATGGGATCAGGGTGGATTCTGTAAAGGGCATTACAGAAGAACATTTGGTCTTTCCTTATTTGTTCAGAAGGATGTTAAAGCATCAGTACAGAAGGCAAATGGAGGGATATTACGAGGCAGTGATGAAAAAGAAAACCTACCAAGCAGATATGGATTCTCTCTATTTGGATAGCTTTTTTGACGATACCAACCCGTATTTATTCTTAATAGAGGAAAGGGATTTTGTTCGTTTAGATTCGGTGGTGCAAATCCGAGGAAACAAAATGAAGCTGAGTACCCATCCTGGGAATATCGTATTTTTTTCCTAACTCCAAAGACTGTCCATAGTGGAGAAAAGGGCTGGGCCATTAAGCAGCTCTTTTTCGCATCTAATTTGCCAACCAGACATGGGTTTTGGTGTCTGCCATTAACTTCCCTTTGAATGTTCTAGAACCTGCTTTCGCTGTTAAAGTCGCATCAATTTTACTCCAAAAATCGGTCGCCAAGCGCTCCTTGATGTCGTATACATATGCACCCGACAAATGCCCTGTCATCGTAAGTATACCTTTAGATTCTTGATGATCAAGCCCTATCACCCCGCTTAAATCAAAAAAAGCCTTGTCGTCTTCAATCTTTTCCAAGGTGAAAATGGTCAAAATAGGGTTGGGTTCTCCATTAATAGGATTCCTATTTTTTATCCATCTTTGTAAGGTATCTCCGACAAACAATTCCCTTGAATGTGGGGTGGTTTCAAAGACAATCATACCAAGGATTAAATCAGCCTCCTCTTTTGAAACTTCAGGCTTATTCAACGAATGGCCAAGTGAATCTACAGAAAGCTTTTGAGTAACTTGCTTGCGTCCATAAATCCTAACATTCTTGATTTCCCGTTCGGAGACTGCTGGCTTTTGGGTTGATAGCTCTTGCCTTTGAAAAAAGCGCTCAACATGAACTATCCAGGAATTTACCTTGAAAGAGTCTAAAGAGGAAGTTGTTACAGTGGTTTTTAAACCTTTCGATACAGATTTGTAGAATGGATTTTGATCTTTTTCTCCACCTTCGCCGTAATCTCTTTCCATCCTAACAGAATAATGACTTTCCTTATCCACTCCATAGGTTTTATTCTCCTGGATGGTGGGACGCAATTTGAAGCTTTGCGCTGGAAGGATAAACGCGAGTGAAAACAATAGGAGGAATAAAAATAGGTGTTTGTGATTGTTCATGGGTAACCTTAGTTGAAGAGGTAGTTTGTCTCAGCCTTCAAGAAGACGGATCAACTCTTTGTCTTCTTGGTGTACCGCAACGTAATTTGGTCCCAGAAAATCTTCGTATTTGAAAGCATAGGGGCGAAACTCTACCTGCTTAGGAAAGAGCTTGCCAACTTGATATCCCCATTCCTCAAAAAGCTGGTAATAATCAATCAATAACTTTTTGGTAGTGATGTTGATATAGCCGTATTCGAACTGAACCAGGCGGATCTTTTTTTGTCGAAAGGCCTGCTCGAATCCCAAAAGTGCATCATATTCTGCTCCTTCAATGTCCAGTTTGAGGAAGTCAACTTCGTCTATTTTTTCCTTTTCCAACCATGAATCTCCTGAAACCAATTGAATGGTGCTTTTTCCTTCTGGCGAATAGTGAAGGCCTTGAATGTCATACAAAGAGGCATGGGTGGAGCTACTAAAAGTATTGATTTCTCGCTCTTCATTTTCCTTGAAAAATCCAAGTTCAATCGCCTGAACCTGAGGATAATCTTTCACGCTTTCTTTCAATTCTTGGAAGGTATCTCCAACAGGCTCAAATGCATAGACTGAGGAGGAAGGTAAACAGGTGGCAGCCTGTATCGCCCAATCTCCTTTATTCGCTCCTCCATCAATAATGAGCTTGGGATTCAGCTTAGATAATCGCTGAAGGAGATGGAATTCGCCATTGCTATAGATGTCGTGGTTTCTGTTTTCGTAAAGGCGGTTCAATGATCTCCCAAATCCAGCCAAAGCTTTGAACAAGCCATTATGAGAATTTCGTTTGAAGAAGCGTTTGAGCATGAGAGCAAGTACGTAATTTTCAGTCTTCCTTCTGCATCTTCACATGGGAATTATCGCAGAATGAGGATGCCCTAGCGAATTATTCCCTTAAAACGCATACTCACCCTTTTCCATTTTCTCCCTAATCTCAGGCGTCAATGGGACGTAGGTGTCTGCCTTAGGAAGCAATACATACAGCTGTTCAGGAGAATCCAATCCTTCGTTTTTTAGATTAAACTTCTTGATTTTATGGGTGGCGGTCATCTCAAAAGCAGAAGAGATGCGTAAGACCAAAGGAACCGCATAAGAAGGTAACTCCTTCTTCAGCAGATTTGTCAGCCCCTTAAAATCAAAGTCTTTTTCCGCTCCTTCCAGCATCATGGCAGCCATACCGGCACGTCCATCCGTATGGGGAATATGCACTCCATAGGCACAGCAATTTGAGACCGCATCGAGGCTGTTGATTACGCCTTCCACTTCCATAGTCGCTACGTTTTCCCCCTTCCAACGGAAGGTATCTCCTAACCTATCTACAAATTGGGCATGTTTGAAGCCGATATCCCTGAGTAAATCCCCCGTATTGTACCAAAGGTCTCCGTCCTCAAACACATCGCTAAAGGTTTTGGCTTGGGTCTTTTCTTTGTTCACATAACCATCAAAAGGCGTTTTGTCGTTGATGGCAGAGATCAGCAAACCAGAATCTCCCTTCTTCACCCGCTTAAATCTTCCGTTTGAGTCTCTTACTGGCTCATTTTCCTCCAGGTCATACTCCACAATGGCGAAGTCATTGGGACTCCATCCTACACAATAATCTATGTTGAGGGTATTGGTGAAGGCTACATTTCCATCGGCTCCTCCATACAATTCGAATATGCGATCTACCTGAAAACGCTCTTTGAATTCTTGCCAGATATCAGGTCGGAGGCCATTTCCCACCATCATTTTGACGCTATTGTTCTTTTCTTCGGGAACTTCAGGGGCATTGAGAAGATAGCGGCATATTTCTCCAATGTAGACAAAGGCCGTCACACGATATTTCTTGACATCCTTCCAGAAATTGGTGGTTGAAAATTTCCTTCTCATGACGACCGAAGCGCCTGCAGCCAGTGCAGAAGGCCAGGAAACGATCAAAGCATTGGTATGGAAGAAAGGAAGGGGAATGTACATCACATCCTCTTGGGTCATGTTTAGGTTGACCTTTCCGAACCAATAATAGGTTTTGAGCCACTTTTGGTTTTTCTGAACCGAAGCTTTGGGTAGCCCCGTTGTTCCAGAGGTGAATACATTGGCAAATCTTTCCCCCGCTGTGATGTCCTGACTGCTTGCCGGATTATCGGTGGAAGAAGATTGTGTTCCTGCGGTGAAGTCTTTGTAACCCTCTGGCCGAGCGGTTTCATCCGTATCTTTAAGCCAGTAGAGTGTATCCTTCTCATCGAGCTTTAGTTCCGTCCTTACTTCCTCAAAAGCCTCAACCAACTCCTCTCCAATAACAAAGTATTTCCCACGATCTACATGGATGCTATGGAGCAGAACTTTGGATCGTTGATTGGGGTTTATCAAGGAGGCAACTCCTCCAATTTTGGCCATGGCACCAATGATAAACAGCATTTCAGGTCTGTTTTCAAGGTAAACGACCACGGTATCGCCTTTTTGTACGCCTTGATCAAGAAAGTAATGGGCGTATTGGTTGACCTTTTCGTTAAACTGACCATAGGTCCACATCATTTCCTCAAAATGCAAGCAGGGACGATCTGCATGTTCTACAGCAAGTTCCTCAAGAACCTTGGCAATTGACAGTTTGTCTTCTTTTCCTATGGCCAAGGCGGTTTTAACATAAGTAAGAATGGAAGGAATCCTTGGAACCAGAGGGAAAATACCCTTCAAAAGAGCACCAAGGCCTAATGTATCTTGTGGATTTTTCATGCTAGTCAGTTATAAGCGGATGCAAATTACATGAAAGCAGGAGACAGGACAAGCTGAAAAAGCAATTGCCTGAGAAGTGAAAAGTAGCCTATGTGAAGGCTAAGTCCAGCAAGTATAATATATTTCGAGACGTGGTATACTACTTCCTTAGAGTGTATCTTTGCCTCCAATCAACGCAAACAACGCATGAGCAAGCAAATTGCCCTGGTATTATCTGGGGGCGGAGCAAGAGGCCTCGCGCACATTGGGGTCATTGAAGAGATTCTCGAACAGGGACATGAAATTGTTTCTATTGCGGGTACTTCTATGGGTAGCCTCATTGGTGGCATCTATGCACTTGGGGAAATGCAAACATTGAAAGATTGGTTCTATACCCTTGATCGCCAAAAAGTCCTTTCTCTGGTTGATTTTACCTTCAATAGCCAGGGACTGGTAAAGGGGGACCGTGTAATTGGAACCATTCAGGAATTGATTCCTGACAAAAAAATTGAGGAATTGGCTATTCCCTACGTGGCAGTTGCGGCAGATATCATCAATCGAAAAGAGGTGGTATTTAGAGAGGGGAGCTTGTATGAGGCCATTCGTTCCTCAATTGCCATACCTACCGTGCTGACCCCTGTTCCTACAGAGAATGGGCTATTGGTGGATGGTGGAGTCTTGAATAACATCCCCACCAATCATGTCCATCGACCTGCCGGAAGTCAGTTGGTGGCGGTGAATGTAAATGCTCAAGTACCCAAGCCCGACATTCCCTTTACGAAAGAAGAAGAACCCATCAAAAGAAGCCTTTATGAAGAGAGAATGGAGGATTTTCTCTTGTATTTGCAAAAGCTAGGGGAAGGGGATGAGGAAAAGAATCAGAATGAAATGGGCTATTTTGATGTGATCAATAAAGTAATAGAGTTGACAACCCAACGGATGGTGGAATTGTCATTGGATTTGTATCCTCCAGATGTATTGATCAATATCTCCGAACAGACCAGCTCCATTTTTGACTTCTTCATGGCGGAGGAATTGGTGGAAGTAGGAAGAATGGCAACCAGAGCACAATTGAAAGATCTCACTTAGCATAAAAGAAGGTAGCATACATGGCTGATACTAACTCGCAAAACGACTCAATCGATCGTCAGGACTTGATAGACCTGTACGAAAGGAAATCCTATTTGTATGATGAAAATCGTCCAGAAGCGGTTGAGAAACGTCATGCCAAAGGGCAAAGAACAGCCCGAGAAAACATAGCAGATCTCTGTGAAGGGAGGGATTTTATGGAGTACGGTTCCTTGATCGTCGCAGCCCAAAGGGGGAGAAAGCCAGAGCAGGAACTCATAGAAAAGACTCCTGCAGATGGCTTAATCACAGGCTTGGGGAAGGTCAATGAAAGGTATTTTGGAGAGGAAGACAGCCAGTGTGTCATTTTGAGCTACGATTATACCGTACTGGCTGGGACCCAAGGGGCCTTTAACCACAAGAAAACTGATAGGATGATTCATGTTGCAGCTAAGGCCAAGCGACCTGTTGTCTTTTTTGTAGAGGGTGGGGGAGGACGCCCAGGGGATGTTGACTTTTATCCTATTCAAACGGGTGGACTTGACTTGTCTACCTTTGTAGAGTTTGCCAGACTCAGTGGAAAGGTTCCTAGAATAGCGATTGTGGGGGGCTATTGCTTTGCAGGAAATGCTTCGATCGCGGGTTGTTCTGATGTGGTCATTGCTACGGAGAATACCTCATTGGGTATGGGAGGACCAGCCATGATAGCAGGTGGAGGCCTTGGGGATTTTCATCCCAAGCAAATAGGGCCCAGTGTTGTCCAATTCAAAAATGGTGTCATAGATGTCTTGGTGAAGGATGAAGCGGAGGCGGTAAACGCCGCAAGAAAATATCTTTCTTATTTTCAAGGGAATATCAAGGATTGGGAGGCAGATCCTCAGGAAGAGCTACGAAAACTTGTACCTGAAAACAGAAAGTATGGCTATGATGTCATGAAGATCATTCATACGCTGGCGGACAAGGATTCTGTATTAGAATTGAGAGCAGGCTTTGCCAGAAATATGGTGACGGCTTTCATTCGAATTGAAGGGCGTCCAATTGGCTTAATGGCCAATAGTACCAGACATTTGGGTGGGGCTATCGATTCTGATGCTGCCGATAAAGCCAGTCGATTCATGCAACTTTGCGATGCCTTTGGCATTCCCATCCTTTCTCTTTGTGATGCCCCAGGATTTATGGTGGGTCCAGACATAGAAAAAACTGCCATGGTCAGACATTCTTCTAGGATGTTTATGGTGGGCGCTTCATTGACGGTTCCTATGATGACGATTGTATTGCGAAAGGCCTATGGGCTTGGTGCCATGGCCATGGCGGGGGGGAGTTTACATGAATCATTTTTTACCGTTTCATGGCAGACAGGAGAGTTTGGAGGTATGGGGCTTGAGGGAGCCGTTCAGTTGGGCTTTCGGAAGGAATTAGAAGCTGAACAAGATCCAGCTAAAAGAGAGGCCTTGTACAAACAATTGGTGGCTGCGATGTACCAAAGAGGAAAGGCGATTTCAGCAGCTTCTATGTTGGAATTTGATGAAGTAATCGACCCAAGAGATAGTCGTAAATGGATCATGGCTGCCCTGAAAAGTATTTCTCCCGAAACCTATAAAGGAGGATCCGGGAGAATGATTGATGCTTGGTAAAGAGAAGGAAAACTTTTTCCTAGTCTACCTAGTCCATGGTGATGACAACTTTCCCTTTGACTTTGCGCTCCATGACCTCTTCTAAGGCTTTGGGGGCATCTACCAAAGGATAGGTAGCATGAATGTGGGGTTTCAATTCACCTCCAATGAACCATTGAACGAGCTGTGCTACATTCTGGAAGTTTTTCATCATGTCCTTTTGAGCAAACTGACCCCAGAATACCCCTACGATCTGGCATTCTTTCAACAAGGCAAGGTTTAGTGGAATTTTAGGAATGTCTCCCGCCGCAAATCCTACAACCAGGTATCTTCCATTTCTGGCGATTGCTCTTAGCGCAGGTTCACTAAAATCGCCTCCAACCGGATCATAAATGACATCCACTCCTTTTTTGTTGGTCAATTCCTTCACCCTATTCTTGAGGTCCTCCTCTGTATAGTTGATGACTTCATCTGCTCCATATTCTTTGCAAAGGGCTAGTTTGTCGGCGGTTGAAGCAGCTGCAATTACCCTGGCTCCCATTTTCTTGCCAAGTTCTACCGCAGCAAGGCCTACACCTCCTGAGGCCCCCAACACGAGAAGGCTTTGTCCCTCTTTTAGCCTAGCACGATCCTTCAAGGCATGGTATGAGGTTCCATAAGCCAGTAGAAAGGAAGCTGCATTGACCATATTCATCCCTTGGGGCTTGGCAAAAACGGTAGGTCCTTTGACTACAATTTTTTCTGCAAATCCACCAAAGGTGGCCATTCCAATGACTTCTTCCCCAACTTTTACATGTTTGATTTTCGACCCTATTGCTTCTACCACGCCGGCCACATCCGAACCTGGGGAAAAGGGCAATTCTGGTTTAAATTGATAAAGCCCTTGAATAATCAGGGTATCAGGGAAGTTCACGCTACAGGCATGGACCTTGATCAAGACTTCATCATCAGCTGGAACAGGGTCAGGAACATCCATGTATGTTAGTGTGGAAGGAAGTCCCCAATTTTTGCAAATGATCGCTTTCATATTATTTCGGTTATGAGATCGGTTCTTCTTCAAAATTTGCCTGCATGGCCTTGTCTAGCAGGTTTTTTCCTGTAATAGCAGAGGCAGTTAGGACGCCTGCAAACAAAGCCCCTCCAATCCCAGCAGTTACAATATCTTGACCTGTTAAATACAGGTTCTTAATCGGTGTTTGGGGACGAAGGAATTTGAGTTTGAATCTGTCGGGTGTGTGGTCCAGCCCGTAGATTTCTCCCTTTTCATAATTGACGAAGTGTTTGGTCGTCAAAGGAGTGGATAATTCGTAGTGGTCAATGGCATCTTTGACCTGAGGCTCAAATTGGAACAAGATATCCAACAATCTTTGAGCATATTTTTCCTTGAGCTTGTCATATTCTTCGCCCCTTTTCATCCATTTGGTACCATCCCATTGACCAAATATTTCATAAGGCATCAGGGTTATGATGTCGATGGTACTTTTTCCTGGATAGCGATTGGACCAATCTGGGTCTTTGGCTGAGGGGAAGGAAATGTATACAACTGGAAAGGGTTGATCTGTATCCTCAACGTATCTCTCTACGCACTCATCATGACTGACATCGCCTGGATATATCCAATAATTGGCCTTGGGTAGCTTCAATTCTTCAGGTGTGCCATTTAATCCAATGTATAATGAAATGTGTGCTACGGAGGGATTTACCTTGGAAAGCTGTTCCTCTAATTTGATTCGTGAGCCTACATTTTGGCTTAGAAGATTTTTATAGGTTGTGATGATGCCAGCACCACTTACAACCATCGGAGCTTTGAACTCTTTCCCATCTTCCATTTTTACCCCTACCGCCTTGCCCTTCTCTACCAATATTTCCTCAACCCCTGCATTGATGAGAATGGTTCCTCCATTTTCCTCCAAAACAGGATCAATGGTTTCTACGATCTGACTGGAACCACCAATTGGGAAGTTCCCACCAGAAAAGTAATGTCTCACGAGAGAGGCATGCATCCCAAAACTCGATTTAGAGGGTGGCAGGCCATAATCTCCATATTGTCCGGTCAGGACTTTGATCAGTTCTTGGTTATCGGTCAACTCGCTGAGTATATCAAGGGTAGTACGCCCTGCATACTTGATATAGGGCTTACGCATATAGTCCCCTGCCACAGCTCTAACCAAATTAGGCATGACCTTTTGCAAATGATAATTCCTGCTCGCACGATTGGCATCAAAGATCATGGTGACATATTGGTGAATGGCCTCTTCTTCTTCGGGGAAGTAGGCAATCATCTTTTCCTTCCAGGCCTTCACGCCTTTGGGGAAATCATAGATTTTTTCTCCAATCACAATTCGATCATATACCTCTCCCATCTCGGCCCATTTGAGCTCTGCATCAGTGATATAATCGAAGAGTTTTCGGAGGACAGAATTGGGGCGGTGTACCTCTCCTATGTAGTGAATCCCTACATCCCATTCGTAGCCTTTTCGCTTGAAAACGTGGGTAAAACCGCCTGCTGTATAGTGTTTCTCTAAAACAAGGACCTTTTTTCCCTCCTTGGCGAGGAAAACAGCGGTGGTAAGGCTTCCTAGGCCAGAACCAACGATAATGGCATCGTATGAATCGGCCAATTCATACTTCTTTTTGTAGGATTGGATCATAGTAGTAGATAAGTCTATTCAAATTAGGGTCTAAAAGGCAGAATGCCTAAGAAATGAGATGTTATGTATGCATAATATTTTTCCCGCCTTCAGGATGGCTTTTTGCCCTTAGCGGAAACTCTTATATTGAAGGAGACTTACTCGTAAACACATGAGATCAATTACTTTTTTGTTTTGCCTCCTTTTCGCCTTCAATATGGGCTGTAAACAAGAGCCAGAACCTAATCCAGAGCCGAACGAGCCAGAAGAGCCAGTAGGGATTGAGGAACCAGATTTTTATAGAGGAGGAGATCTTTCCTATGTAAATGAAATGGAGGATTGTGGTGCTACCTACTTGGATGAAAATGGAGAGGAGAAAGATCCTTTTGAAATATTCAAGGAGGCTGGGACGAACTTAATTAGGGTAAGAGCTTGGCATACCCCTGATTGGACCAATTATTCCACCTTTGAAGATGTAAAAAAAACCATCCGCAGAGCCAAGGATCAAGGAATAAATGTGCTGCTGGATTTACATCTATCAGACGATTGGGCTGATCCTGGCAAACAGAAAGTTCCTGCAGCTTGGTTGCCGGTTGTTAACAATACCTTCCTCCTGGGAGATTCGGTTTATAATTATACCTACAGGTATTTGACCGCACTTGACAAGGAAGGCCTGCTACCAGAAATGGTCCAAATAGGGAATGAAACCAATATCGAAATTCTACAAGACCCCAATCAATCCTATGAGAGAATCAATTGGGAGAGAAATGGTTTCCTCCTACAAGAGGGAATCAATGCAGCTAAAAAAGTAAGACAAGAAAGTGGAAAGCAACTTGCGATTATGCTCCATGTTGCCCAACCTGAAAATGCCCTCTGGTTTTTTGATGAGGCAACTCAAAATAATGTAGGAGGCTATGATTGGATTGGGATCAGCTATTATTCTAAATGGTCTACCTACTCCATGGAAAATCTGCCGCAGGCCATCTCGACCTTGAAGAATACCTACAACAGGCGTGTCATGGTCGTAGAAACAGCCTATGCTTTTACGTTGAATAATGCAGATGCAGCTGGAAATATCATAGGGTCAGATGCTTTGGTAAATGGATATCCTGCCACCGAAGAAGGCCAGTTAACCTACTTAAAAGACCTTGAGGCAGCCATCAAAGAAGGAGGTGGAGAGGGACTTGTCTATTGGGAACCAGCTTGGGTATCTAGCTCTTGTACCACTCGTTGGGGGAATGGATCCCACTGGGACAATGCAACTCTCTTCAAACAGGATTACACACCCAATATGGGCATGAGCTGGTACAGCGGTAATTAGAGACTGTTTAAGATGTATACTTCTTGTTTACAGTTGTCTTTCAAGAACCTGAGTTTGCTTTTTTCTCACATTAGCCCCACTAAAGCTCGAAAAAATGCTGCCTCAAAATCTTAACATCCTGTCTGTAAACTAACTATGACAAACCTAAACTGTCCTTAATTCGCCTCAAAAAAATTATTGGAAAACTCTACACTAACCTATAGGAACATGCGACTACTCACGCAGCTAATGCTCATAGGAATATTAATTTCTTCTATGACCTTTGCACAAAGACCCGATTGGGAAGAAACTGAAACCTTTGCCATCAACAAGATGGAAGCCAGATCATGGTTCATTCCCTTTGACAACGAAAAACAAGCCCTAACAGAGGATGCCTCTCAATCTGGCCAGTATATGTTGTTGAATGGAGATTGGAAATTCAATTGGGTTTCTAAACCAGCTGATCGCCCCAAGGACTTCTACCAAACAGATTATGATGTTTCTGGCTGGAAAGAAATCCCCGTCCCCTCCAACTGGCAAATGCACGGTTATGGCTATGCTCAGTATACCAATATTCCTTATCCATTTTCTATCGACAGTTCTTTGAAAATTTCAAGAGCAAACTTCGATAGCAAGGATGGAAGCTATTCTACCTTTGGCCCTATTCCCCATGAGTTTAATCCTGTAGGTTCTTATAGAAGAGACTTCAGTTTACCTGCAAACTGGGCAGATAGAAGGGTGATCATTCATTTTGGAGCCGTAAAATCTGCCTTCTACCTATGGATCAATGGCAAAAAGGTTGGATATAGCCAGGGTTCGAAACTACCCGCAGAATTTGATATCACAGATTTCGTCAAAGGCGGTCAAAATATCCTAGCCGTTGAAGTTTATCGCTATTGTGATGGTTCCTACCTTGAAGATCAGGATTTTTGGAGATTGGCTGGGATTGAAAGGGATGTGTACCTATTGGGAACGCCAAAGACTCATGTAGAAGATATCCATTACGATACATGGCTAGATGCCTCCTATAAACATGGTGAATTAAAGGCTAAGCTTGATGTACGGAATATGATCATATTCCGTACATCTAAAGTTGAAGTAAGATACAAGGTGCAAGGCCCTGATGGGAAGGTGGTTGCCAAAGGCAAGATCAAGGAAAGCATGAGCCCTAATGCCAAGAAAGAAGTAACTTTTGAGGCAAATCTTCAAGATGTCATGACCTGGACGGCCGAGACACCTCATTTGTATCGGATTACCCTTACCCTAAAAAGAAATGGGCGTACCATCCAATCCTTTACTGAAGAAGTTGGCTTTCGTTCTGTGGAGATCAAAAACAACAAGATTTTGGTCAATGGGAAGGCGGTTTACTTTAAGGGAGTTAACCGACACGAACATGATCCCGTAGATGGGCACGTGGTGGACCTAGAGGATATGTTAGCCGACATCAAGTTGATGAAGCAGTTCAACATCAATGCTGTCCGTACCTCCCATTACCCCAACGACCATCTGTGGTATAAACTATGCGATAAGTATGGCCTCTACGTCATAGATGAAGCCAATATCGAAGCGCATGGACATGGCTATGAACCTGAAAATGGCCTTGGTAATGATCCAAGATTCAGAAAGGCCATGGTGGATCGTGTCGAAAGAATGGTAGAAAGGGATAAGAATCGACCTTCTATTATCATTTGGTCACTAGGGAATGAAACAGGTCCTGGTATGATACACGAAGAAATCTACGAATGGCTAAGAAAATATGACCGTCGTCCTGTTCACCACGAAAATGCACGTGCAGCTGGCCCTGAGCATAGTTCCAATGACATGATGACTTGGATGTACATGCGTCTCCCCCAATTGGATAAATATATTGAGAAAGGACCTAAGCAGCCGTTTTTCTGGTGCGAGTATTCTCATGCCATGTCCAACAGCAATGGAAATTTAAAGGAGCTTTGGGATTATACCTACAAGCATCCCTTTATGCAAGGAGGATTCATCTGGGACTGGATGGATCAGGGATTAGCATTGACGGATGAGACGGGTGAAACATACTACGGATATGGTGGTGATTTTGAACCGGAAGGTGTTTACAATGATGGTAACTTTTGTGCCAATGGGCTAATTGGGTCGGATCGTTCTATCCATCCTGCTTTATGGGAGGTAAAAAAGGTCTACCAGAACCTAGGTTTCAGGCAAATTGACAAGTATACCTATGAGATAGAAAATCGCTTTTTCTTTACTTCCCTAGATGATTTTGACTTTGAATGGGAAATCATAGAGGATGGAAAGCCATTTAAAAGGGGAGAATTTTCCATAAAACTTGGTCCAGGAGAAAAGGCCAATTGGGAATTACCCGAGTCAGAAAGGGAGTTTGGGAAGAATGGCGATGAGTATCACATCAATTTCTCAGTCAAAAGAAAAACCGCCTCTTCAATGTTAGAGGCAGGACATGAGATCGCCAAAGACCAGTTTCTCATGATGGCAAATATCAGTAGTCCTGAATATCTATATGACGGAGGATTGAGTTCGATTGAGGAATCTGTAGACGGTATCACCATTACGGGCTCAAATTTTAGTTGCCATTTTACGGTAAGTGGGAAACTTACCTCCTATAAAATTGATGGGAAGGAGATGTTTGTTCAAGCTCCTAAGCTCAACTTTTGGCGTCCTCTTATTGACAATGATTATGGGAATAATTTTGATAAGCTAGCTGCAATTTTTAAGGGGAACCCTCAGGAATGGCAGGAAAAGGCTACAGTAGCAAGAACCAGGGTGTGGGTTGACATCATTGGAACCAGCTACTTGAATACCCTTGAGAGTCAATACCAGTGGACGTATCGAGTTTATCCGGATGGAAAGATTAAGGTCTTGAATACCATTACCTTTGGCAAGGGACTACCCGAACTTCCCAGAGTAGGTATGCGGATGCAGTTTAAAGACGATTTGAACCAAACAAGCTGGTTTGGGCGAGGGCCCCATGAAAATTATTGGGACAGAGCCTATTCTGCGCACATGGGGGTTTATGAGGCTGCTGTGGGGGATCATTATACACCTTACATTCGGCCACAGGAAAATGGAGCAAAAACTGACTCTCGTTGGCTGGAGTTGACAGATGCAAATGGAAAAGGATTCCGCTTTGAGGCTGAGAAGAAGTCAAGTTTTGATTTCACCGTTCACCACAACACCATCGAGGATTTCGATTTTGACAAGCGTACCACACAGCGCCATACAAATGACATCAAAGCACGTGATTTGACGGAATTGTGTATTGATGTAAGGCAGCGTGGCGTAGGAGGGGACAACAGCTGGGGTGCTTTGCCACATGATGAATACAGGTTGTTAGGTGATAAAACCTACAGCTTGAACTTTTGGATGATTCCGATAAAATAAATTGGACTGAGAGCAATAGAGGCTATTCCTAGGCAAGATTTAGGAATAGCCTCTATTCTTTTTTCTACCTTTTTATCCTACCAAAGGAAGAATGACATCACCCATAATACAACAGCGGCAAAGGTGCCTACAATGAAGGTTCCTAATGAATATAATTTGAGTCCTGTTTTTACATCCATATTGCACAATTGGGTGATGAGCCAGAATCCGCTGTCATTGGCGTGTGAAACTACTGCCGCTCCTGCGCCAATGGCACAAACGTACATGGCTTTTTGCATTTCTGTTTCAACCCCTAAACCACCCAATAATTCACCTAAAATGGAAGCCGTAGTAATCAATGCAACGGTGGAGGATCCTTGGGCCGTTTTGATGGTCGCAGCTAGCAAGAAGGGTAGCCAAATCCCCAGGTTGATTCCTTCGAAATATTGAGACATGACTTGAGCCAAGTCAGATTGTTTCAGCATGGCACCAAAGATTCCACCAGCACCCGTAATCAGGAGGATCGTAGCAGAATCCTTCATGGCCTTTCCAACTAATCCTGTGGTCGAAAATAGACTCTTGTCCAGTTTCTTGGGAAGAAAAATGGCGAGCAGTGTCCCCACCATCAAGGCAATTACGGGAGTTCCCACGAAGTTCAACACATTCCACCAGACTGCTTCAGGAAGATTATCTTTTCCAATTTGAAACTCCACAATAGACCTTGATACAATCAGGAGAATAGGAATAAGAATCGGCAAAAAAGCGAAAAAGGTGGACGGAGCTTGCTTTAGCTTTTCCTGCATTTCTTCCTCAGAAACTTCCGGGGCAGGATCAATGTAAACCCTTGAAGCATAGAATTTAGCATAGAGTATGGCAACGACCAGCGCCAATAAACTCACTCCCATGCCCATCCACATCACCGTACCGATATCAGCGCCTATGTAGCCTGCAGCAGCAATGGGGCCAGGTGTAGGAGGAACCATCACATGAGTCAACATCAATCCCAAGATCAAAGCTACCCCTGTTCCAGCCAGAGATAAGCCCGCCCTTTTGGTAATACTTTTGTTGAGGGGAGTTAAGATGATAAAACCACTGTCAACAAAGACCGGAATAGAAACGAGCCAACCTGCCATTCCCATGGCTTCATGAACCCGCTTTTTACCAATAATTCTGAGAATAAACTCAGCCAGTTTGTACGCGCCTCCTGAATATTCTAAAAAGGCACCCATGATAACACCCAGAACGATGACCAATCCAATATTGCCCATGATTCCCCCAAATCCACTGTTGATCCCAGTGATGATTTGCTCTGGGGACATGCCAGTTCCCAAACCAAATACAAGGGCTGCCACCAAGAGGGCTAGAAAAGGATGGATTTCAAAGCGTGTAGTCATCAGGATGATGATTCCTACACTCAGAAGAAGCATTAGGATTGTCATAGTCAAGTAGTTGTAAGAAATACTAAAATAGGGAAACATCCAGATGTTTCCCTATTTTCTCAGCTTCCTGAAAAGTGAGTATCAACTTTTACTAAATTCCGAATAGCTTTATTTCAAACTGAAATAGTCCTTTTGCACGATAAATTCCATTCCACCTAATAGCATCAAGTTTTTGGCATCCTTGTATGCATTGTTGTGGACACGGACATATACGTCTCTTGTTTCAGAGATTTGCTTGATAGGAATATAGAACTCATATGTTTTTTCTTCACCAAGGGTCAGGCTCCCTAATTGTTCTCCAAAAGGGTGGTCCAGACAAAGCGAAATTTGCGTACCAGGTGCCAAACCATTGGGGGCGCCAAGGACTGTTACCCCACTTATTTGAGTGAGGTCAATGTCCTTTAGCCCTACAAAATAATTATGTCGAAGGCGATAGCCTTTTAGCTTTCCTCCGCTTGCATCTGCCTTGGGATGAACTTCATCAAAGTGATCCGCATCGATCCTAGTCGGTCTCAGAACAATCAAATCCTGTTTGACAAAAGGTTTGATAAAGCCTGAACCATTGTCTTCGTAAGAAGCTAGCATGACGTACGAACCATCCGTGTTCTCCTCACTTTCCTGAAAAACATAATCACCAATCATGGGCAGATCGTTTTTCTTTTTTCCTTTTGAACCAAGGGAAAGAATGTACTCCACGATTTTTCCGGCTTGGGTGTCATTAATTTGTGGGTGGGCTGACATGACTGTTTCCCCCCAATTTCCACTTCCTCCATTTTGGATTTTCATAGCCAGGGTTTTGACGATTCCCTCTTCCCCTGCATATCTATTGGCTATCTCTAGGTAGGAGGGACCATTTACCTGTTCATTAATGGCATGGCAGGAAGCACAGTCTGAGCCTGCAATCAACTGTTTGCCATCTTCAAATTCAGATATTTCGACAGGAGCAGCTTGATGACCTTCTTGTGAGATTTCGGTTCTGTCGTACCCTTCAGCCAGATAGTCGATGGTTACATCTACGTCGTTTTCCGTAATGCCATTTCCAGGTACTCCATCTTCGGTATCACTTACTTCTACTTGGTAATACAGCTTTCTGTCTTCCCAGAAGAAGGTTTTGTTTCCTACCATTTTCCATGCAATCTGTGGGGGATCATTTCCCACAATGATTTTCTGCTTGGCTATGGAAGACTCCCCATTTTTATCTGTTACTGTCAAACGAACGGTATATGTACCGGGCTGCTCGAAGGTATGAGAGGTGTTTTCGCCTTTTAAATTTTTGCGAAGGCCATCAATTTGCCATTCGAAGCTTAATTCATCTCGATCAAAATCCTCTGATTCTTCTGCTGAAAGATCAACTGTCAAAGGTGCCTTTCCCTCGATGCTCGAAGCTGTGATCTTGGGAAGGGGAGGACGGTTTCCAGGGAGGTAGTCAATCTTTACTAGCTTCGCATCTCGATTTTGCTTGAACCAGTAGGCCCCATATTCTAAAACGTAGAGGGAACCATTTTTGGCCATGACGATGTCGATTGGTTTAGAGAAGTCCATGCTCTCTAGAAATTCTTCCATTTCGACAAAGTCTCCTTCTTCATTCATGCTTACCCAGAAGAATCTACTTCTGATCCAATCATAGGTAAGAAGCTTTTTGTCATAGTAGGCTGGAAGTCTATTTTCCTTTCCTTCGAAATCACTCATGTAATAAACCAAACCTGCCATGGCATTACGGCCACCTGTTCCCATTAATGGAAACTCCTCGGATTTGGCATATGGGTAGTAGATGAAGGCTGGTTGGGCAGGTGGTAAATCCTGTACGCCAGTATTATTGGGGGATAGATTTTTGGGTTGAGCAGGGTCGAAGGTATTGCCAGAAGTCTTGGTAGCAAAATTATAATCGTTATAAGGCTTGTTGTTTGCCACGAAGTATGGCCAACCAAAATAACCAGCTTTTCTGGCCTGATTGACTTCATCATGTCCTCGGGGACCTCGGCTTTCGCTATTTTTTCCCGCATCTGGTCCAACATCTCCCCAATAAACATAACCCGTATGGCTGTCTACTGCGATTCTGTAGGGATTTCTACATCCTTTCACAAATAACTCAGGTCTCGTGTTGGGAGTTCCGGGAGGGAACAGATTGCCTTCTGGAATGGAATAGGTGCCGTCATCCTCGGGTTTGATTCGAAGAATTGCCCCTCTTAGGTCATTCATATTGCCCGAACTGCCTTGTGCATCCCAAGAGCTTCTGCCTCTTCTTTCATCTATTGGCCCATAGCCGTTAGAGGCAAATGGATTCGTGTTGTCCCCCGTAGATAGGTAAAGGAGTCCTTTGTCATCAAATTCAATCGAGCCTCCTGTATGGCAGCAGGTTTCCCTTTGTACATCAACTTCAAGAAGGACTTGTTCACTTTCTAATTCTAGTTGATCGTTGTTGAACTGGAAACGAGATAGTCGGTTTACTGATTTCCCTTCATTTGGGGAATAGTAGAAATACATCCAACGGGAAGCTTCAAAGTCTGGCGGAATTCCTACTCCCATCAGCCCATCCTCTTCTTCATGCCAAACATCGAAGGTATGAATCTGCTCTGTTTTGTCTTTCTCTGGATCAAACAGGAGTACCTCACCTCTACGTTGGGTAAAGAGGACTTTCCCATCTTCCATGACCACTAGCTCTGTGGGTTCATAGAGATTGTCGTCTAATACCGTTTTTTTGAATCTATTTTCAGGGGGGATTCTTATGAGCTCTGTCTTGCTATAATCTAGTGCACCTTTACTCGTGGCATAGGAAATACCTCCCCAGATGTGGTCTAAGAAGCTTTGTTCTTGAAAGGCCTCAATGGTGTGTCCACCTCCAGTATAGAAGGATTTTCCGCCATCAAATTCCTGATACCACGCGATCGGATGATTCTTTCCGTGCTTTCCTCCTTCGTAGGAGCTTTCGTCCAAGTTGAGGAGAACGGTGATGTTATCACTTAGCTTGGTGAAGTTGTACCACTCATCTTTTCGCGCCCAGCTATCAGACAAATGTGAGGTGGAAGAATGATTGTTACTGACAACAGATATGTTAGCTTCTTGCACAGGAGGGTGGCTTTCAAAATAACCCCCTACGAGCTCTCCATACCATGGCCATTCGTATTCCGTATCTGCTGCTGCGTGTATTCCTGCGAAGCCCCCTCCAGCTTGAATGTATCGCTGTAGGTCAACCTGTTGGGAGGCATTTAGTACATCTCCCGTTGTGTTGAGGAAGACGATGGCTGCAAATTTTTTGAGGTATTCTTCTACAAAATCATTTTCATCCTCGGTATGCACAATTTCGTAGCCTTTCTTCGACCCAAGCTCCTTTAAGGCTGTTACACCTGTTTCAATAGAAGCATGTCGATAGGCTTTCGTTTTAGAAAAAACGAGGATTCTTTTTGAGGGAGAAGAATTTGGGGTAGAACACGCATACATCAACAGTACGAATCCAAGGAGGATGAGTGTCCTGAGATATTGAAAAGAGTGAGGTGAACCAAGTCTCATAGAAAATCCAGTGTTAGTAGTAGATAGGAAAATTAGCATATAAATCACGGATAAAAAATCGAGCTATCTCCATCCTGCTAAATAGAATGAGAATTTCACAAGAATTAACCTCTCCAAGCCTCATTAGGTTTTCCCTTATTAGAATAGGCCCTTTTCCATGAAATTTCTTGCGATTGAATAGAGACAAATTTGACGTATTCGATTTTTCGTATCATAATATTTAATTATGTATTATTGACAATAATTTCGAGTATCCTGTATCAGGATCAGATAAAATCCGATCAATACGGGTATAAACTTGGACTTATATAACCTACATCTACTATTATCAAACTGACTCGTGTATGCAACTGTTATCGACTACATCAGCCTTTGAGGCCTTGGATTATATAATCTTTGGGATCTACGTCACTATCATTGTGGCGGTAGGGCTATACCTTTCCCGAGGGAACAAAGACAAAGAACGATCGGGAGAAGACTACTTCTTGGCGGGAAGAAACCTGACATGGTGGGCAATCGGGGCTTCTCTTATTGCAGCCAATATTTCTGCTGAGCACTTTATTGGGATGTCTGGTTCGGGTTATGCCCTTGGATTGGGAATTGCTGCCTACGAATGGATGGCCGCGATCACCTTATTGGTGGTTGCTAAATACTTCCTTCCTATTTTCTTGGAGAAAGGGATTTATACCACCAACCAATTTCTTGCCACCCGATTCAACCAGGGTGTAAGTAGTGCCTTCGCCATTATGTGGCTCTTGGTGTATGTCTTTGTTAACCTGACCACAGTAACCTACCTAGGTGCAACTGCCCTGAATGCTATTTTGGGAATTGATGTTCTGACTGGAATTATTGGATTGGCAGTTATTGCTGGTATCTATTCTATTTATGGTGGGTTGGTCGCAGTAGCTTGGACGGATGTAATACAGGTGATTTTCTTGATTGGTGGTGGATTGGTAACCACTTACTTAGCATTAGAATATATTTCTCCCGGTTCTGTTTTAGACGGATTTGGTGTATTGGTAAGCGAGGGAGCTGACCATTTTAATATGGTGTTTGAGAGAGGAGAGACGATGATCCCTGGTGATGGGGGTGGATCAAAGGATGCCTACATTGACTTACCCGGAGTAGCTGTGATTATTGGGGCGATGTGGTTGACCAACCTAGGCTATTGGGGATTCAACCAATACATTATTCAAAAGGGATTGGCAGCGAAAAATATACAGGAAGCTAAGAAAGGTCTTCTTTTCGCTTCTTTCCTAAAGATATTAATCCCTTTGATTGTGGTTATTCCAGGTATTGCAGCCTATGTGTTCTTCCAAAAGGAAGCGGCTGATCCAGGATACTTAGCTGAATTGCTTGGAAAACCCATGGAAGAAATCGGAACCATCGCCAAATCTGACTCTGCCTACCCTTGGTTATTGAAGAATTTTGTTCCCACTGGAATTAGAGGACTTGCCTTTGCCGCACTGGTGGCAGCGATTATTTCTTCCTTGGCCTCGATGATCAACTCAACCTCTACCATCTTCACCGTAGATATTTACAAGCCATTGATCAACAAGGATGCTACTGAAAAGCAAATGGTTTCCGTTGGCCGTATAGTAGCTTTGATCGCTCTGATTGTCTCTACCGCAGCTGCTCAACCCTTGTTAGGCCAGCTCGATCAGGCTTTCCAATATATTCAAGAATACACGGGATTGATATATCCTGGTGTCGCCGTGGTCTTTTCAATGGGACTTTTCTGGAAAAGAGCAAATACTTCAGCTGCCATTGCTGTGGCCTTGTTGACCCTGCCCTTAGGAATTGGAGCTAAGTTCATGTTTTCTGAAATGATGGAGGGAGGGATGCCTTTCCTTCTTAGAATGGGTTATGTATTTATTGCTCTGGTAGCTGTGGGTTCACTCTTTATTTTCTTTGATAAGCGAAATGAAGTAAAGGAGACAGCCGAGAATATGCTTTCAGAAGCTGTTCAGACTATGATGGTAAGAGCTTCGATTGTTTTCGGAATCCTGGCTGTGGCTTCCCTTATCTATGGAGTGCTGAATTTCACTAGCCTGAATGGAATTGGAATCGAATCCCTGATATTCTTTGGTACCCTTATGGCCATGATTGGAATTGTATTGTATACCAATGCCAAAAGTGAGGTGGCAGATGCGAATACATTGCGCTACACGCCAGAAATCTTCAAAACCAGCCTTGGTTTTAACATAGGAGCCTTGACGGTTATTGTCATCGTCGGTATTCTCTATGGCGTATTTTGGTAATACAAAAGAAGGATTAAGAGACTGTTTAATGATACTTCTTGTTTAAAGTTCTCTTTCAAGAACCTGCTTGTAACCTAAAAATGATCAACCTAAACAGTCTCTAAATGAAAAATGCCTCCCTTAAATAGGGAGGCATTTTTTATGTTTAAGAATCTTTGTTACATGATAGGAGGTCCTACTTCGCCTTTCCAATCAAGCATACCCCCAAGGAGGTTATACACTTCTGTAAAGCCTTGTTGAGACATAAATCTACACGCTTGACCACTGCGGTTACCGCTTCTACAGTAGATGAAATATGCCTTGGATTTATCGAGTTTTTCAACTTCTTCTACGAAGGCTTGTGTATCCATGAGGTTGATCATCATGGCTCCAGGGATAATCCCTTCTTCCCATTCATCTGGACGTCTAACATCAAGCAAAACAGCGCCTTTCGTCTGATCAAATTTGTCCTTCCATTCCTGTTGCTGTAATTCTTCCATAGTGAATTCAAAAGTTTGTTTAGGTTTCAAAGCAAGCATTTCAATACTTGGTCTATAGCATCATATACTGAAAGATGAAAAAAATACATAGCTAAACAAAAAATTGTCTGCTATTGATCAAAAGAAAACAGGAGAAAGTCGAAACCATCTCCTGTTTGAAAAAATCGAATGACAACCGTTCTTATTTCATCAGTTTATCAGAAGCAATAGAAGCTACCCCTACCCAGTGATCACGGCCATTGCCATAAGGAGGGTAGTTTGAGCGACTTGGCTTCAACGCATGGTAGCTTGTTTTGGCAGCGACCTTTCCTGTAGTACGTCCATGAAATAGCGTGTAAGACTGAATAACTCCTTCATCATCAGTTTTTACATCTACTACTACACCTACATGGCGGATTCCACCCTGCTTAAATAGCGCATCTTTTTCAATTGTTTTGGGATCAACAGATGAGCCAGCGTAAAACATCACAGCACCAGGTTTGATATAGCTTGCGGCGGCCACAGGATCACGAACCACGATATAATTGTTATTCTCATCATACCATTTTCCAACTCCTCTGGAGCTTCTGTATTGAGCTGGATCGGGGAACAAGTGATCAGGACAACGCTTTTCAATGCTATCCAAGACACGGTGGAAAATTCCAGAACAATCAGTAAATGGCTCAGTGTCGTACATGAGGTTTTGAGCTTCCAATCTGTTGGCAATGTCCATCAAAGGATTTGCCAGACTCATGGCAGAACCCCCACATTTGATCATGATCGCATCCATATCGCCCATGTCAGCATTTCCAACATTGACAGGAGCTTCTTCGGCATCTGTTTCTCCTTCCCCTTCTCCCTCGGCTTCGTTGGCTTCTTCAGATTCTCCTGCTGTGGCTTCTTTACCTTCTTCAGAGGAATTTTCCGTCATTCCTTTCTTTTCCTCGGTAGTAGAACTTTGTGTGGTGCTGCCTGTTTGGCAACCAAAGGCAACAAGCACCACAGCTAAAAGAGCCGTGATGATGATTTTCAAGCTAGTGTTAGTGTAAAATTTCATAATAGGGGTGAATTAATTGTTGGATGAATTTATAGAATCGTCAAGCGATCTACAACGGAAACTCAAATATTTCTCAATAGCGATAAATTACAACTCGCTCATCTTTATTTGACCTCCTTGGTCATGAGCTGTTCAATCATCTTGATGAAGGGGCATGACAGAAGCTAGAACTTTCATTTTAAATATCAGCCTGCTTGTGTAATTTGCATGGGTATGGCAAAAGAATCAATTAGTGGTAAGGCATTAGACAGATCGACCCTCAAGCGTCTGATTGCCTATGTAAAACCCCACAGAGTAGCATTTCTAACGGCACTCGGACTCACAATCTTGTTGGCGATCGTAGGTCCTTTTCGACCCGTTCTTGTTCAGCAAATCCTAGATGGACCCGTAGCTACTGGAAACGGTGGCCTTCTAAGAACCATGATTCTTGCGCTATTGTTGCTATTGTTAGTGGAAGGGGTACTTATGTATGCCAACACCTACATGACCAGTTGGTTGGGGCAAAGTATCATCAAGGACATTCGTAAGCAGGTTTTTGACCATATTCTTCGCCTGCGCTTAAGCTTCTTCGACCGGACTCCTATTGGTACGCTCCAGACAAGGACGATCAGTGATATAGAAACGCTAAATGATGTCTTTTCTTCAGGCTTGGTAAGGATTCTGGGGCAGTTGCTCCAGCTATTTGCCATTGTAGGCTTTATGTTTTACACAAGTTGGGATTTAGCCCTGGTTGTGTTGACGACCCTCCCCTTGCTGATCATGGCAACCATTATTTTCAAAAACAAAGTCAAAGTTTCCTTCCAGGCAGTTAGAAAGTCTGTGAGCGATATGAATGCCTTTCTTCAGGAACATCTAAGTGGAATGAATATCATCCATATTTTCAATCGCGAAAAGAAAGAGATGGATCGTTTTCTGCTCATCAATGACCAGCTTAGAAAGGCCAACCTGAATTCGGTGATGTATTACTCAGTGTATTTCCCTGTCATTGAGATTATTACGGCTCTGGGAATGGGGATTCTGGTTTGGTATGGTTCAGGAAGAGTGATGCAAGGGGAACTTCAATTCGGAGAATTGGTAGCCTTCATTATGTTCTTACAGATGTTCTTCAGACCTCTTCGAACACTGGCAGATCAATTTAACATGCTTCAGTTGGGCATGGTTTCCGCAGAGAGGATATTCAAAATACTTGATACAAGAGAGTTTATTACCAATGAAGGAAAGCTGGAGCAACTTCCGAAATTGGAGAATGTATCAGAAAAGGCAGTATCAGTTAGCTTCCATGATGTCTCTTTTGCGTATAAAGAACCAGAATGGGTGTTAAAGAATATCAACTTTCAGGTAGAAGCAGGGCAAAAGTTGGCCCTTGTAGGCTCTACGGGTTCGGGAAAAACAACCATCATTAACTTATTGAGTCGCTTTTACGAAATACAAAAAGGGGAGATTAAGGTCAATGGAACTGACATCAAAGAATACACCTTGGATTCTTTGCGCTCCTTAACAGGTGTCGTATTACAAGATGTCTTCCTCTTTAGTGGAAGTATTTACGACAACATTACCCTGAACAATCCTGACATCCCTTTAGATCAAGTGAAGGAGGCGGCTAAGCAGGTTGGAGCACATGAATTTATCATGAAATTGCCTGGAGGATATGACTACAAGGTAAGAGAAAGGGGCGCAACCTTGTCTTTGGGGCAGCGCCAATTGATTGCCTTCGCTCGTGTAATGACCTACGATCCGAAGGTATTGGTGATGGATGAAGCAACTGCAAACATTGATACCGAGTCTGAGGAAATCATTCAACAAGCTATTGAAACGGTCATGACTGGTAGAACTTCTATCATGATTGCACATAGGTTATCCACCATTCAGGCTGCAGATCAGATTCTAGTCTTGAATCGTGGAAATATCATCGAATCCGGCAATCACAAACAGCTCATGGAACTCAAAGGTGCCTATTATCAATTGCATCAGAAGCAATTTGCTGGGGTAGGACACTAATCCAACTTGCCCTCAGAGAAGAGTTAATTTGTTTAGGTATTCGTAAGGAATATGAAAACGAGAGGGAGGATAAAAAAGACTAGCATCACATAAACCACCCCATATAAGCGGTTGATTTTTGCCAAGTTGCCGATGAATTCTGCAGCCTTGATGGGAATTCTTCTGATGAGGGGAAAAGGGAGGAAGATTAAGACCCCAATGAGGTTAAAGAGGATATGAACCAAGGCAACTGAGATAGCTACCTGGGTGTTTTGAGTCGCAAAAAGGGCTGCGAGTAGGGCTGTTGTCGTTGTCCCAATATTAGCGCCCATGATGAAAGGGAATGCATGCTTGAGCCTAACCCTTCCTGTGGCAACAAAAGGAACTATCAAAGATGTTGTAACCGAACTAGACTGAAGAATCAGGGTAGTTCCTATACCTGCAAAAAAGGAATTATAAGTTTTCTCGAAGACGTAGCGGTTGAGGTTCTGTTTGATTCTTCCAATCACGATCAATCGGAGCATCCAGGTCAAAATTCTAATAGATCCAAATAGCAGTGCCAATCCAATGAACAAGGTAATGTAGGGGTTGTCTCCAAATAGATTCTGTATGGAAGTGCTTAGGATCTTTAAGGGAGAAAGTATGCTCCCTGCCACATCACCAGAAGTTGTTGGGATGATGGAAACGATTTGGTTCGCAAGGTTAGAGATGGCCTTGGTGGACATTTCTAAGATAAAGAGGATGACTGCCACTAGGATATTGAACATGTCATGAACACTGGCCCCTGCAACGGCTTTTTGAAATTCCTCTCGATTGCCAATATATCCTAGCGCTACAATAGTAGAGGTAACTGCCGTTCCAATATTTGCCCCTAGGATTAAGGGGACGGCTAATTCAATCCCAAGATTCTCCACAGCAACCAGGGTGACAACGATAGAGGTGGTCGTAGAAGAAGACTGCACAATGGCAGTAGCTAAAATCCCTATAAATAAGCCGAG
>JBCBVV010000004.1:0-240881 GCA_039817415.1 Bacteroidota bacterium | reverse complement strand
AATGGGTAAGAAAAATCAAGTCTTGGCTAAAAACTGGCGTATATGCTCCAAACTTCCAGTTCATCCTACCTAGGGGGGAACTCTTCACTCTTATGGTAAATATTGAATTCCATCTATTTAGTTGATCGTCCTATCTAAATTAATCCCTATTCCTGTACATTCTCTGGAAAGAAATCTGAGTTAGCCCAGCCTTCAGATATTCGTTCATCTTTTCATGTAGGGCTAATTTTTGAAGAATTTTCTGGGAAAAACGAGGCTCTTTAAAGGAGAGTAAGATTTAGGTGTGAGAAAATTAGCAATAAGGTTAGCCCTTAGTAATCCTAAAAAAATCAACTATTCAATCAATATTTTTTTGTGGAAAATATTTTTACTAAATCTTTTTGTATTCGTATAAAGTAAGCCTGTAGGCAAACCAGTCTAGAAAACCTATGTGGATTTGGGGACATTACACCCCCGTCGTCCCGTTAAATCAACTGTATGAAAAGACTAGCAGATTGGAGCCTAGAGTACTTTCGAAAAGCTGACCAGCTATCTATAAGACTCAAAGCTGAGGTTATTTATCGATTTTCGATCATGTTTGTGTGCATGGTTTCTGCCATATTATGCTTGTCATTGGTGCTTCCTTCTCCTGGGGCCTCACGTATCACTTTAGCGATTTCCCTAGGACTTTTCTTTTTGCCTATTATTTTGCTCCGATTTAGTAATTCTACTCAACCGGCAGCTCTTACTTTTCTAGGAACGCTATTTGTTTCGCTCTCAATTTATGTCGTCGCATCTGGCTTTCCTACCCACCCAACTATCTCGGTTTGGTTTGTTTCTTTGGTTATAAGTACTGATTTGCTCCTTAGCCGTAAATGGTCCATTTGGCTTACCCTAGCCATTTTAGGAGTATTTGTACTTGCAACTATTTCCTTTCAAGCAGATTGGGGAGTGGCCGAGGCAATAAGAAGTGATATCATAGTAGATGTTTGGTTTACCAATGTCCTTTTTGGGATGAACCTATGGGCAGTGCTACATATTCTGAAGCAACACCACTTGGTCCATCAGGAACTCCAGAATGATGCTCAAGCCCAAAATCAGCAAGTGTCCAGATTGTTGGAGGAACAGCAGAACCTTAATAAAGAACTACAAGAAAGTAACTTTCAGGCCAAGCAAGCCGTGGTGGCAAAGTCTCAGTTTCTATCAACCATGAGTCATGAGATTCGTACTCCGATGAATGCGGTTATTGGTATGACTAGCCTGCTGCAGCAAACCCACTTATCCAAGGAACAAAAGGGTTTGGTCGAGACTGTTCGGTTGAGTGGTGAGAATCTTCTTTCGATTATCAATGACATCCTTGATTTCTCGAAAATAGAAGCAGGAAAATTGGAGCTGGAAATTCATCCTTTTTCAGTGGCTCAGGCCTTGGAGGATGCCCTTGATCTGCTGTCTGGAAAAGCAACTGAAAAGGGGCTAGAATTGATGTATTATATTGATAAAGAAGTGCCCCAAGCAGTAGCTTCCGACCTTACCCGCCTTCGGCAAGTCCTCATTAATCTGACGAATAACGCGATAAAATTCACTGAGGAAGGAGAAATTCTCGTTTGGGTAAGCTCAAAAGGCGCAACCAATGGGAGACAGGTTCTAGTATTCGAGGTAAGAGATAGTGGAATCGGAATATCACAAGAGGCACAAAATCGGTTGTTCCGTTCTTTTTCACAGGTAGATGCTACAACTACTCGCAAATATGGCGGAACAGGTCTTGGATTAGCAATATCTAGAAGATTAGTAGAGTTGATGGGGGGAGAAATATGGGTGAAAAGTGAGCCAGGAAAAGGCAGTAGTTTTTTCTTTACGATTCGGGCCCCTGAAGTTAAAGACGATGCAGAACTATGCCCTCCTTCAACTATTGGTTCAGGGCAAAAGATTTTGATTGTTGATGACAACCAGACTAACCGAGAAATTTTACAGAAACAATGTCTGAATTGGGGCTATACTCCTATTCTTGCTGGAAATACGGAAATTGCGGAGCAAATTTTAATTACACAGGATGATATTCAGCTGGTGATTTTGGATTATCAGATGCCGGAAAAAAACGGACTATCCTTTGCCAAAGAGCTTCGCCAAATTCAATCCCTTTCTGCCCTCCCTATTCTGATGTTAACTTCTCTGGGCATGACCCTTAGTATGGATAATCGAAAATACATAAACGAATACATTCACAAACCTGTCAAAGCTACTCAGTTACGGGTCAAGCTATCTAATTTACTTTCTCCTGAAACCTCAATTCCCTCCTCCCCACCGGCTCCGACAACAGAAAAATCAAATCTGTTCGAACACAAAGATACAGCCATACTGATTGTGGAAGACAACATCGTCAATCAAAAAGTAGCACTTAAGATGTTGAAAAAAATAGGGCTAACAGCAGATGTGGTTGGTGATGGGCAACAGGCAGTTTTTGCTTTAGAGAGGGGATCCTACGATCTGATTTTGATGGATATGCAAATGCCAATTATGGATGGAATTACTGCCACTAAAGTTATTCGCAAACGAAAAAAGGAATTTGGTGAACCTACTATTATTGCCATGACTGCCAATGCGTTTAGCACGGATCGAGAAGCCTGTTTTGAAGCAGGAATGAACGACTTTTTATCCAAGCCTGTTAGACTTAAGGATTTGAAGGATAAACTCATCTATTGGATTGAACAAGGTGGGAAGAAGGAAGGGGGTGACTTATCTTTCAAAGGCGATAAAAGGAGGTAGGTGATTGCCTCCGTTTAAAAAAGATTAATTGGGAGAAAACTTCTCATGAGGCAGGAAATGGAGTTTTTGTGCTAGCTGCGCCTTGCGATTTATTCACCAAGGAATAACCAACATGTCAGATCGACTTACAAATGCATGAATTTACCTTCCCACCGCTTACCTTAAGGGAACATTTCCAATCAACAAATCAAAGATGAGCCCATTCCATTATGCTTTTAAAGTCAAGGACATAGCGTCTACTCGAAAATTTTATATCGAAATCCTTGGCTGTCAGAAAGGACGATCCACTGACACCTGGATAGATTTTAATTTTTTTAGCCATCAATTGTCTGCCCATGTCAGCCATGATATTCCAGAGCTGGATTATTGCGGTCATGTAGATGGTGTAGAGGTGCCAATTCCTCATTTTGGCTGCTTACTTTCAGTCGATCAATTTAAAGTGGTCCAACAAAAACTGGAGAAGGCCCAGGTTGATTTTCTTATCCGTCCTCAACTAAGATATAAGGGCAAGCTTGGTGAGCAATACACGATGTTCGTCTTTGACCTTAGTGGCAACCCCATTGAGTTCAAAGCCTTTGTCAAGGAGGAAGAGGTATTTTTGTCTTAGACAGTCTTTTAAAATAGCGACCCATTGAGATTCGATTCTATCTGAGGGTACAATCAGTTGGCTAAAAGGGCTTAACTGAGGTATTTCCTTGCCTTTCCCCTCCCCATTCTATTTATTCCCCTTCTAATTGTACCCCTATGAAGGAATTTGAATCCATCAGTGAGTTTAGCCAGTTTCTGTCCAGAAGAGAACTCACCAATATTGCTGTCCAAAACCTTGATCTACGAAATATGGAGGAAGAATTGATCCATATTTCCTTCAAAGACTGCTTATTCCTAGGATGCGACATGAGTCCCCGGCTTTGGAATTATCTGTACAAGGACAACTACATCTTTTCCGATCTTAGTGTACCCTTTGATCCCTATCCCAATTCGTTATACAATAAGGAAACGCTTTACAAAGGCTATCAACATCAACAACCAAGCACCTATCAACACACGCCAGATAAGGTGATGTTTGATCACTTCGAAAAGGTAGGCCGACATCATGCCAATATCCGTGAAAGCCTGGCACAATGGCTTCATGATCATTCCATTACAGATGCACTGTATGAATTTTTAAGAAACTATGACGAAAAGAAGGTAGTCGCAATCATGGGGGGACATAGTGTGGGTAGAGGTGAAGCCGCTTACATTCAGGCAGCTGAGATTGCCAAGACGTTAACCGAGGAAGGCTATTTGATGATTTCAGGGGGAGGACCAGGGGTGATGGAAGCGACGCATGTAGGTGCTTGGTTTGGTGGAAGGAAGATGAAGGATATGTATGAGGCCATCGAACATCTTGCCAAAGCACCCACTTATGACCATCCCAACTGGTTGCAGGTAGGGTTTCAAGTGTTTGATAAGTTTCCTGAAACGGCTTTTCAGAGTTTAGGGATTCCTACTTGGCATTACGGCCATGAACCTCCCACGCCTTTTGCTACACATATCGCTAAATATTTCCACAATAGTCATCGTGAGGAAGGCCTTCTGGCCATTTCGAAAGGAGGGATAGTGTTTGCGCCTGGTAGTGCAGGTACCATGCAGGAAATCTTCCAGGATCTTGCTCAAAACCATTATCAGACGTTTGGTTTTGCCTCTCCTATGGTCTTTATGAACAAATCTTATTGGACATTGGAAAGACCGCTTTATACAGCCATTGAATACATGTCTCTAAAAGGTGCCCTGAAAAACTTGAACTTGGGCATTTACGATACCAATGAAGAAATTATTAAACATTTACGTAGTTTTGTTTAATTATTTAATATTTTTTCGTGTCATTTGTTAGGCATAACGCTTTTCCCTTTCACATAATGATACAACACAATGGTTAGTACTATCCTAGGCTATTTACGCTGGATTGATTCCGCAGCAGGACCTGTTTGGGTATTTCTGCTGACAACTTTGTTGGTGGTTACCTTGGTTCAAGTCAACAAACAAATAGGTCGGAAAAATGGCACCTTTAATTGGGGGATTTTCCTCCTTGTTTCCATTTATCTTTATCCACTTTACACGGGCTTTTACAAGAGTCTGGAAATAGGAATGATAGGCAATGTGGTAACCTTTGTCTTCACCCTGGTCCATCAACAAAATTTAAAGAATGTCAATCCAAGGCTTTCAAGGCTCATGTGGCCTCAATTGATTTGGCTGACCGTAGCAACTATCTATGTAGGGCTTCAATTGGCAGAGTCCTATATGTGAAACATTAAGAATTTAGAATAGCTTTGAATTTTTGGGAGGGCGAGCGATCGTTCTCCTTTTTTTGTGGAAAAAATCATTCCCCTTGAATAAACGAATGGGAATTCGAAAGTTAGTATGGAAGAGGTAAGCAAAGCATCAGGTCGTTTTCAATTATGGGGGACTATTATGGCCCTATTTATCAGCTCATTGGCACTTGTGGTATCCATTTATGAGACCAATTTGCACCGTGCTGAACAGAAAGCCATGGTCTGGCCCTTCCTTACCATATCATCTTCTTTCAGCGGGGAGGGTTTCAGCTTCAATGCCACCAATAATGGAACAGGACCAGCCTTAATCAAATCCGTTAGCCTTACCTACAAGGGGCGATCCTACAAAAGATTTGAGCAGCTCCTAGATACCATCAAAGCGGGACATCATCAGGATTATGGAAGGATCAGAATGTCTGGATTTAACCAGACGGTCATGAAAGCTGGAGAAAAAAGAACCTTGTTTTTTATGCCCTGGGATGAAGAAAGTCGAGAGATGGCCTACGAACTTTTCAAAGCTTCTCTTAAGGTTCAGTATTGCTCTGTCCTAGAAGATTGCTGGATTTTCGAATCACAAAAGAAAGAGAGGATAGAGGGAGTATTTAAGGCAGAAGTTGAATATGAAAATTGAGGAAAGAGGGAATACCCTAAGTCCAACGCCTTTATTTTTTCCTGCCTTTTTCAAAAAAATAGTCGTACCGTACTTCTTATCAAGCTATATTGCCCGTTAAAGATTTTGCCCTTCCAAGGCAGTTAGCTATGAACCGTTCGAGGATACCCACTGAAATTATCATCATCCTTCTGGCCGCAATGGCCTATATTCCTTTCCTTGGAAGCGCCCATCTCTTTGACTGGGACGAAATCAACTTTGCTGAATCCGCCCGTGAGATGGTCGTCTCAGGGGACTATACCTTCGTTCAAATCAATTTTCAACCCTTCTGGGAGAAGCCGCCCCTCTTTATTTGGATGCAGGCAGCGTCCATGAAGCTCTTCGGAGTAAATGAATTTGCTGCTCGTTTTCCCAATGCCTTATGTGGCATTCTTACCTTGCTGGTGCTGTATTGGATCGGAAAACGGGAAAAGGACGAAAAATTGGGATGGTTATGGGCCTTGGCATATGGTTGTTCGATTTTACCCTTCCTATACTTCAAATCGGGTATCATTGATCCTTGGTTTAATCTCTTCATGATGCTCGGGATCTATTTTGGCTATCGCTACCTGACGGATAGCCAACAAAAAGGATTATCCATTTTGCTTGCTGGGGTATTTACAGGAGGCGCCATGTTGACGAAGGGGCCTGTTGGGCCATTGATTGTGGGATTGGTAGGACTGAGCTTTTTGATTTTGAATCGAGATCGCCTCTTTCAGGTCAGATTTGTAGATATCCTATTGTTATTTGTGGGTTTTGTAGCAATTGGCGGTTTTTGGTTTATCCTTCAGATTTTTCAAGGAAGATGGGATGTAGTAGTTGATTTTATTGAGTATCAGATTCGCCTTTTCCAAACCAAGGATGCAGGTCATGGGGGATTTCCGGGCTACCATGTAGTGGTGCTATTCATAGGGGTATTTCCAGCCTCCATTTTTGCTTTAGGTGAATTGCTTCGAAGGGATAAGTCCGGTAAAAAGGCCCTTGTACAGATCATGAAAATCACTTTCTGGGTGGTGATTGTGCTCTTCTCCATTGTCAGAACGAAGATTGTCCATTATTCCTCCATGTGTTATTTCCCGATTGCCTTTCTGGCAGCCTGGAATATTCATAGCATGTGGGCGAAAGAAAATTCTATCAAGGTATGGCAAAAAGGAGCTTTGATATTTGTCGGAGGGATATTTATAACCTTAGTAGGCGTACTGTTTTTTGCTGAAGACATACAACAGAGCTTGCAGGCGGCGGACTGGATTCAGGATCCTTTTGCCAAAGGAAACCTTGAAGCGAATGGAAATTGGAAAGGAATGGAAGGAGTACCAGCCCTTTTTCTATTAGGAGGATTGACGATGAGTTTGATTGGGTGGAGGAAAAACATACAGCCTGCCACTTGGGTACTTTTCTTTGGCACTGCTTTATTCACCTTATTGACGGTAGTTTGGGTTGTACCTCGGATTGAAGAGTATTCACAACATTCAGCTATTGAATTTTGGAAGTCCCACGCAGAAGAGGATGCCTATGCGATGAGTGTCTTTTACAAGAGTTATGCACCCTGTTTTTATGCTAAAGTTCCAGCTCAACAAGATGCAAGAGCCCATGATGTGTATTGGTTGATGACAGGAGAATTAGATAAACCTGCTTATTTTGCCACAAAAATTCACAAAAAGGAAAAGTTGGAAAACTTGTATCCTCAATTGGAATTTTTATATAGCAGCAATGGATTTGCCTTCTATAAGCGATCCCCAAACTGACAGACATGATTGGAGACAAGACCATTACGGTCGTGATGCCGGCCTATAACGCGGAAAAGACCCTTCCCCAAACCTACGCAGAGATTCCACATGATATCGTGGATCATGTTGTTTTGGTAGATGATCAAAGCCGTGATGATACCATCAAAACCGCCCTTGAATTGGGAATAGAACACATCATTCCGCATACCAAAAACAAGGGATATGGGGGAAATCAAAAGTCTTGCTATGACAAGGCCTTAGAACTGAATTCGGATATCGTGGTAATGCTTCATCCTGATTACCAGTATACCCCTAAGCTTCTGCACTCCATGTGTTACCTCATTGCCAATGGTGTCTACCCGGTTGTATTGGGTTCTCGAATTTTAGGTAAAGGGGCGCACAAAGGTGGGATGCCCATGTACAAGTATGTTGCCAATCGCTTTCTGACCCTTGCCCAGAATATCCTCATGGGACAAAAGTTATCAGAATATCATACGGGTTATAGAGCTTTCTCCAAAGAAGTTCTTCAAGCAGTTAATTACCACAACAACTCTGACAACTTTGTCTTTGACAACCAGATGCTGGCACAAATCTTCTTTGAAGGCTATGAGATAGCTGAAATCACCTGTCCTACAAAGTATTTCAAGGAAGCCTCCTCCATCAACTTCTGGAATTCTGTCGAGTACGGAATGGGGGTCTTAGGGGTTTCTCTACAGTACTTTTTACAGAAGCTGGGAATAGGCAAATTCAAAATTTTTGAGAAAGCCACAGCTGAGGAGAAAGCTAAGCTTGTGAAATCAATGGGATAAAAATAGGGCCTACACCGAGGTGCAAGCCCTTTTGCCTAATAGCCTATCTACTACTTACTGCTTGATGAATTTGTTGCTGCCTAGCTTATGGCCTTCCTCATCCTTCAGCTGGATGATGTAAGCACCCTTTTGCAGACCTGATACGTCTACTTGGGCTTTGTTTCCATTAAGCGGAAGGGTTTTTACCATTCTGCCCATCATATCCAAGACCTCAATGCTTCCCCCATTCCCTACCTGAGGGGCCAGATCAATATTCAGGATATTTGTAACTGGATTGGGATAAAGGGAAAGACTGCTCGTTACCTCATCCTCCAGCTTGGTTATAGACCTTGGAATAAATTTCACGGATAGTCCTCCATAAATAGAGGCAATTCCATCTCCAGCTGTTTCTACATAATTATGCCCTACTGCGTGGAAGGTGTGTGTTCCTTCGTTGATTTCGTAGACGCGACTGTGGGAAAAAGACTTGTGGTCTACGTCAGCGTCATAAGCTTCTGTTCCTACAGCTCCATCATTTACTCCCCAGCTTCCATTATCACTGGCAGCGAGGACAATTCTATCTCCTACAGAAGGGATGCACATACCATCGAAGGTAACAATGGCTTTTCCGGGCTCTCTGGTAATGAAAGTTACTTGGGCAAGACTTGTTTCGGTGTTTAGGTCCACCTTCGTCGCACTAATTGGGCTGAAGTACGTTGGCATGCTTCCATCAGGGATGAACTCTACCGTAAGTGTACCGTAAATGGATGCGATTCCGTCTCCATCAGTTTCCACATAGTTCTGTGCCACAGCATAATAGTTCTGGGTTCCTGCTGTAAAATCATATACACGAGTATGCGAAAAGGCATTTCTATTGTAGTCAGCGTCTACAGCTTCAAAGTTCACATTGCCATCATTTACATTCCACTCTGGTTCATCACTGGCTGCTACCACAATTCTATCTCCAGGCGTCGAAATGACCTTCCCATCAAAGCGTACGATGACTTTTCCATTGAATCTGGACGTAATAGCCAGTTGATCCAGTACGGTTTCGGTGGTTAGGTTAATATTGGTGGCACTGATGCCTACCGATTTGACTTGAAATTGGGCGTCAGGAATAAACTCTACAGTCAGGCTCCCATAAATAGAAGCTTCGCCGTTTCCATCAGTTTCTACATAATTATGGGCTACCGCGGAATAGGTATGGCTTCCTGCCGTTACTTCATAAACTCGGGTATGGGAAAAGGAGTTTTGATTGTAGTCGGAACTAGCTGCTTCGACCGAGGTATTTCCATCATTCACACCCCATGTTCCATCATTGCTGGCAGCCAGGATAATACGATCCCCAACATTTGAGACACAATTCCCATCGAATCTGACGATCACTTTTCCTGTTTCAGTAGGATTGATCGTGATAGATTCAAGAACGGTCGAACTCGTAAGGTCAATTCGGGTCTGGTTGATAGGCTTGAACATCACAAAGCGCTCTGCAAATGCAAGGCTGATCATGCTCATGAGGATGAGGAGGGCTAAAGATTTTTTCATAATTGGTTATTTGGAATGTTGTAAAAGTTGTGTCCCTTATCACACGAATTAGTCCAAGACTTTACATGCAGGGGGTTGAAAAATGAATTCGACAGATTAGTCGAAGAGGTAGGCTCGTAATCAACAGCTGTAACTTTTTTTCCGTGTTGCCTTATGAAAATAAAAAGCCTTGAAAAGTATTTTTCTCCTTACGGGCAGCCTATTGATGGCCTTTGCGTTTACTTCCTCCAATGCTGTCTTAGAATGGCAAAAGTTGGAAGAGGGCCTTCATTTTGTGGAGTTTATTCCTTCACCAGCACCCCAAATAGGCAATGGTAAAATTTCTATTCTGAAAATTGATCCCCACAAATTTGAATTCGATTTGCCCTCTGCCAAAAATCCTGGCGAAACTACATTGACGGCTTCGAACTGGGCCAAGAAGAAGAATTTAGTCGCAGTTGTGAATACAGGGATGTTTCTAAACGATTACAAAACCAACAAAGGGTATATGGAGCATTTTGGGAATAAGAACAATCCCCAGCTCAATAGCGACAATACTATTGCTGCCTTTAACCCAAAAAGCAAGGATGTTCCAGCTTTCCAACTCATAGATCGAAAATGCCAAAACTGGGATTTGCTGAAAAAGAAATACAATAGCTTTGCCCAAAGCATCCGTATGGTAGACTGCCAACAGAAGAACAGATGGTCCCTGCAGCCAAAGATGTGGAGCATGGTTATACTCGGAGAAGACAAAGAAGGTAATGCCCTCTTCATTTTTACCCGCTCCCCGCATAAGGTGCACAACTTTATCAATATTCTTTTAGGCTCTTCCATTGAGCTGAAAAAAGCGATGTACCTCGAAGGTGGTCCAGAGGCGTCTTTGCATATCAACCACCCCAAGAAGAGGCTTACACTTTTTGGGAGTTACGAAACAGGCTTCTATGAGAACGATGGAAATGACCGCGAATGGCCTATTCCGAATGTAATCGGAATTCGAAGAAAATAATCACACATTTTGCACTACGTATTTGAATGTTTGAAGGCGAGTCGGGATGATTCGCCTTTTTTTATATGCTGATATCTGATTTTGAGGATGTGGTTGATAACGAGGGGAATATGAAAAATTCAAAAAAATCGATTTGTCAAACTTTTCCATTTTATCCTCCAAAAGGGGGAATTTGTCGTTTAGGAATTCCCCCATTCAGAGGATTGTAAAAGCCCCAAACTGAAGGCTATTTGGGAGGGTGTGAAAATCTATCCAGAAGCCAGAATGTGGGTTTTCATGGCTAAAGATGAGAAAAGCTATTGGGCTATTCTCCCTACTAGTTATGCGCTCATTTTTGATCAGCTCTTCTAGGCTGAAAGGCAGTATGTGAAGATTTTTTGCCCAAAATCTCATGCTTTCATATCAAAAATCAATTCAATGTTTAATCGAGACTTTATCTTATTCAGGTTACTCCTTTTAGGCTTATTTATCTGGGGAGGACTAACTACGGCGCAAACTCCGGGTGCGATCATCCGCATCGTGGAGGTTGACACAGACAATGAACGGGTCGTATTAGAAAATTTTGGAACGGTCATGGAAAACCTGTCCAGCTTCCAGTTTTGCCTCGGACCCGGCCAATACAACAGCTTGAGCAACTACTCCTCTATCATGGGAAGTTTGAATCTTATGCCAGGTTCATTGGTAACTATCAACCTGAGCTCTGGTAGCCAGGGGGTTACAGCCCTTCCTACGAATGGAGGGCTAGGGTTGTTCTTTAACTCTTCTTTTGGTTCATCAAGTCCCAATGACATCGCAGACTATGTTCAATGGGGAGCTGCCAATCAAGCAAGGGTAGGACAAGCGGTTACCGCAGGACGTTGGGATAATGCCATGAACTTTGTCTCAGGAGTATCTCCCTACGATTTTGTAGGCGGTGCCAATGATGTAGGTTCTACTTGGTGGACTGGCTCAACCACTCCTGCCATTGTAAGGATGGTACATGTGGATACGGATAACGAAACGGTTACCTTGAAAAACTTCGGTGGAACTACCGAAGATGTAACGACTTACAATTTCTGTTTGGGACCTGGTCAGTACAATGTGCTGAGCGACTACACCGTATGGACAGGAAACCTTAACCTTGAACCAGATTCTAGTGTGACCTTTGACTTGACTTCTGGAAGCCTCGGTGTAACGGCCCTTCCTTCAACTGGTGGACTGGGACTGTTTATCAATGCGGTCTTTGGTTCCACTTCACCTAATGATCTAGGAGATTATGTACAGTGGGGCGCTGCCAATCAGGCTAGGGTAGGACAAGCGGTTACCGCAGGACGCTGGGATAATGCCATGAATTTTGTGGGCAATTTATCTCCCTATACCTACAACGGCGGTGCCAATGATGTGGGAGCTACATGGTGGAGTGGAACAACTCCTCCTGCTATTGTCAGAATGGTGGAAGTCAATACAGACAATGAAACAGTTACTCTGAAAAACTTTGGTGGAACTACAGAGGACGTAACGACATACAATTTCTGTCTGGGACCTGGTCAATACAATGTGCTGAGCGACTACACTGTATGGATAGGAAACCGTAACCTGGAACCAGATTCTAGTGTGACCTTTGACCTAACTTCTGGAAGCCTTGGTGTAACAGCCCTTCCTTCAACTGGTGGACTGGGACTATTTATCAATGCGGTCTTTGGTTCTACTTCCCCTAATGATCTAGGAGATTATGTACAGTGGGGTGCTGCCAATCAGGCTAGGGTTGGTCAGGCTGTAACAGCAGGACGCTGGGATGATGCCATGAATTTTGTGGGCAATTTATCTCCCTACACCTACAATGGCGGGGCCAATGATGTAGGTGCTGTGTGGTGGAGTGGTGTAACACCTCCTCCTGCTATTGTCAGAATGGTGGAAGTAGATACAGACAATGAGACTGTTACTTTGAAAAACTTTGGTGGAACTACAGAGGACGTAACGACTTACAATTTCTGTTTGGGACCTGGTCAGTACAATGTGTTGAGCGACTACACCGTATGGACAGGAAACCGTAACCTGGAGCCAGATTCTAGTGTGACCTTTGACCTGACCTCAGGAAGCCTTGGGGTAACAGCCCTTCCTTCAACTGGCGGACTGGGACTGTTTATCAATGCTGTCTTTGGTTCTACTTCCCCTAATGATCTAGGAGATTATGTACAGTGGGGTGCTGCCAATCAGGCTAGGGTAGGGCAGGCTGTAACGGCAGGACGCTGGGACGATGCCATGAATTTTGTAGCAGGAGTTTCTCCCTACATCTATTTTGGGGGAGCCAATGATGTAGGAGCTGCCTTTTGGAGTGGGCAACAAGTCGAGATGTTTGCTGCAAAGCTGACAGGAGCCCAACAAGTTGAGCCGAAGGAAACAACAGCTGGTGGGACAATCTATGTAGATTTGAACGGAACAACCCTCACGGTCTATGGCTCAGTGAATGGTCTTTCTTCTTCTATTGATACGTCCATTGCTGGTGGTGTTCATATCCACAACGGCTTGGCTGGACAAAACGGTCCAATTGAATTGCTGCTAAGCCTTAGTTTATCTGCTGATGGTACCTCTGCCACTTTTGCTGCTGGGGACAATACCTTTACCTTGACACAAGCCCAAGTTGATGCCTTACAGGCAAGAGGATTGTATGTGAATGTACATACTTTGAATTATGCTGCGGGAGAGGTGAGAGGACAAATTTTAAAGCGAGATGATCAAAACAGCATCGCTACATCCTTCTTCTCCTCAAATTTGTATGGATCAAATGAGGTTCATTCTGTGCTGTCAGAAGCTTATGGAGCCTTGGTGTTTGATTTAATTGGAGATACTTTGACGGCTTCTGGTTCATTTACCAACCTAAGTGATTCAGTTGCCATTGATCTGGCTGGGGGCGCTCATATTCACCTTGGATATGCGGGACAAAACGGAGGAATTGAATTGATTCTAACTCCAAATCTTAATGTAGATGGGAATGGGGGAACCTTTGAGGCCGTTGACAATGCCTTTGTTCTGACTCAAGCACAAAAGGACTATTTGGTAGGCCGTCAATTGTACATCAACATTCACTCTCAACGATTTAGATCAGGAGAACTAAGAGGCCAAATTGTAGGTATGCCATCCATGGTATTCAGGTCTTTTCTTGCCGGAGCGCAAGAAGTTCCTGCTATCGTAACAGCCGCACAAGGTCAGTTGATCCATGAATTATTTGGTCCTGATTCCCTATTGAGTACAGGATACTTCAGGGATTTTGGTTCGGACTTTAATGTAAATGCTGCTGGTGGTGCCCATCTTCACCAAGCTATTGCAGGACAGAATGGTGGAATTGCCATTTTACTGGATGCTAGCTTGAATGCAGACAACAGAAGTGGTCAGTTTGAAGCGGCCCAAAATGGCAACAGCCTTGATTCTGCGACCTTGCAATACTTGTTGAAGCGTGAGCTATATGCCAATCTACATTCCATTGATAACGCTTCTGGCGAGCTAAGAGGGCAGGCGGTACCAGAAGGAAATTACTTCCTCTATGCGCTTTTGTCAGCTACACAGGAGGTTACACCTGCCATCTCGCAGGCATCGGGAACTGTAGTCATTGAGAAGCGATTTGGCAAGCTGCTTGTTTCAGGTTCATTCAATGACCTGGCGAATGGCTTCAACGAAAGCATTGCAGGTGGTTCTCACATTCATGTTGGAATGGCGGGACAAAATGGTGGAATACAGTTTGTCTTGGTTCCCGATTTGAATTCAGATGAATCTGCAGGTGTATTTTATGCTGAAAATAACAGCTTTGATATCAGCGTGGGTGAAGCAGATACCTTGAAAGAAAGAAGGCTATACATCAACATCCATTCTGATAGCATCGCCTCTGGTGAATTGCGTGGACAGTTGATGGCAGAAGCTCAAAACTACTTCTTCTCTCCTTTGTCGGGTACAAGTGAGTTAATCCCCGTTAAAACGGCTGCCTATGGTAATACCATTTCTGAATGGAAGGATGGAAGTCTAACAACTTCTGGTTCCTTCAATAACCTAGAATCAGCATTGAATACTGCCTTGGCAGGAGGTGCACATATCCATGCCGGTCTGGCAGGCCAAAATGGTCCTATAGTTTGGATACTGAACGCAGAAGTAAGTGCAGACCAACTGAGTGGTGAATTCCTAGCTGATTCCAATGCATTCACCCTTTCAGCCGGTCAAACAGATACCCTTGTTGAAAGGAGATTATATGTGAATATCCATTCCTTAGACAATGCTTCTGGCGAACTACGGGGACAGATTCTTCCTTATGCAGAGTCTTATTTCACTACCACCATTTCCAGCAAAAATGAAGTGCAGCCTGTACTGACCACAGCAGAAGGAGCGTTGAAAATTGAGTTGACGAATGGCCAGATGGTCGTAAGTGGTCGTTTCGCACAATTGGAAGGAGATTTTGATGCCAATATCAATGGAGGTTCTCACCTTCACGCTGCAGAAGCCGATGCCAATGGACCCATTGAAGTGATCGTGGTACCTCAACTTGATGGAGACCTTAAGGGAGGAAACTTCGAGGCCATCGACAATGTATTTGCACTGGATAGCGCACAAGAGGTAAAGTTGAGTAACGAAGGTTTATACCTGAATCTACACTCTACCTTGGTTCCAAGTGGTGAGGCCAGAGGACAGATTTTGCCAGAGAGCAATGAGTTCCCAGAGCCGGAACCAATGATTACAGCGCCTGCTTCCAATGCATCCATTAGCATAGAAGGTGACTCTACCGAAAACTTCCAGGCTACCTTTACAGAGGCTGCTGATCCCGATGGAAATCCAGTGGTTTATTTCTGGGAATTGTCTGCAACAAGGGACTTTGCCGATCCATTGGTCTTCTCTAATGTGGGGAAACCAGCAGAATTCAATGCGGATTATGGAACCGTAGCCAATATCCTAGCGGATGCAGGCGTACAGGTGGGACAGTCAATTACACTCTACCATAGAGCCGCTGCCAGCGATGGTGCCGTACAGGCAGTAGGTGAGGCCGATAGTGTTTATTTGACACGTGGAATTCTTGGAACAACAAGTATTGAGGAAAATGACCTTGATCAGCAAGTTCTTCTATTCCCTTCTCCCGTGGAAAATGTACTCCGCATCAGAACCGACGAACTCGCTGGTGAAGGACAACTGAGAGTACTGGATGTCTTTGGGCGAGTGGTCATGAGATCATCAATTCAATTAGGATCTGATTCGCTCTTGGATGTAAGCTCCTTAGCGGAAGGCCTCTACTTCGTTGAAATCAGTCAACAAGACTGGGTGGAAACGAATCGTATCCTGAAAGAATAATTGCTAAGCTAAATCCTAATGATGAGCCTTTTCGAAAGAGAAGGCTCATTTTTTGTCCTATTTCCAACAGAGGTGCTAACTTGCTAGTAGGCTCTTTTTTTCATTTACCAGCACAAACCAACATAAACATGAAATATTTTATTCCCTTTATTCTGTTCCTGTTGTTTACCACTTCCTGTGAATACGCTACTCAGCAAGCCAACAATTTCGAGGACCCTCCTCAGCAGGAACTACTGGGCTATGAAGTCGCAATTGAAGTATCTACAGATGATCCTGAAGACTTAGAGATATTTGAAGATGGTGTGATTCCTTGGATATCTATAAAGGAACCTGAGAAAGTTTGGGATAAACTGGAGGGAAAGGAGGAAGTTGTTATCAAGGAAAATGAAGCTATTCTATTTCTAGATTATCCTTTAAGTAAGGATTTGAAATTGCCTATCAAAGCTGACTCTACGGCTGGTTTTACCAGGGGAGAACTTATTCTCATCATCAGTAGGAACTATAAAAGGATATATGCTGAGGAAGAAGCTTCAGCAGAAGTAAAGACCATTCCCTTGGAGAAAAGGGAAGGACTGATCAACAGGAATCAAACTGATGGGAAATATGGTATATGGGGGCATGATATTGATGATCTGGATCTATCAGGTATTATAGTACACCCCCAAAGAAAGGGGCCTCCAGTTCTTGAATTGATCATCGAATCTTAGGGAGAAATCTATTCTCCCCATTTTTAAAGCGTCTTCATAATTTGTTACATCTCTCCCTCAAGCAGATTATATTCATAGGCTGCCTTCACAAGCCCAGCCGTATTCTTGGCATTGAGTTTTCTGAGGAGGCTTTTCCGATGTGAAATCACCGTTGAAGGACTAATGAAGAGTTTCTCAGCAATCTCATCTGTCGTCATCTCTTCCATGATGAGTTTAAGGATCTCTTTTTCTCTCCGAGTGATCTTCTGGATGCCGCCCTGATTCCTTTCAGAAGCTGGTCTTAGGCCAGCCATGATCAGGTCGGTAACTTCTTTGGCGAAGTATTCATCTCCTCCATGTACAGTATAGATTGCATTGACTAGTTCTTCTCTACCCGTGTTCTTTAACAAATATCCATTGGCACCAGCGCGGATCATTCGGGAGATGAAGGCGGGTTCCTGATGCATGGAGAGGGCAAGAATTCGGATATTGGAATAGGTCTTTTTGATTTGCTGGCAAAGGTTTATGCCATTGATGTCAGGCAAATTGATATCAAGCAGAATCAATTGAACCTCATCGGTAGACGCTAGGAAGGCGAGGGTAGAAGCACCATCTCCGCAGTGTTTGATCACCTCAATGTCTTCGACAGGCTCAATCATGGCCTGGATGCCATCAGCTAATACGTGATGGTCGTCTACCAATAGTACTTTTATGATTTCATCGGGCATAGCAACTTCTTTTAGGTGTTTTTGTCGGTTTTCATGGGCGCTCCTTCCCCTATTTTCTCTTGGGGAAGGGGTATTTCAAGAAGAACAGTGGTTCCTACTCCTTTTTGGGAGTCTATTTCCATGTTGCCCTTCAAATAATCTATTCGTGTTTTAATGTTTTGTAGGCCAATGCCTTTGTTCAGAACCTCCGTAGCATCAAAGCCTTTGCCATCATCCTCGACTGTGACTAGAATTTGATCTTCTTCAGCTGATACCTGAATAAGCACTTCCTTGGCTTCGGCATGTTTGACAATGTTCCGTAGCAGTTCTTGTACCATTCGGTAAATTGAGATTTGGACTTCTTCTGCTGCACTGTCCATGTTACCAAATAAAATAGGTTCTACCTGAAGATGATGGTTGTTTTGGGTCAATTGCGCCAGGCTGTAAATAGCCTGTTCTAGTCCGTATTCCTGCAAAGAAGTCGAAACCATGTTGTGTGAGATGCTTCTCACTTCTTGACAAGCATGATCCAGTAATTCATCTGCTTTCTGGTAGTGTTTTGAGCTATTGGCACCAGGAAACTCTACTTCTAGGGTTTGAAAAAGGGCCTTGATAGAAGCCAACAGCGCTCCTAAACCATCGTGTAATTCCCTTCCTACTCTTTGTCTTTCTTTTTCTTCTCCTTGCAAAACAGCCCTTAGATTTTGGGTTTCTATTTCCTTTTCCAAGGTATGGAGCCTTTCCTGCATCAATTTTTTGCGCTGTCGTTGGCGATAGGTAATCAAGAAAAGGAGAAGTGATAATAAAAGGAGTCCTCCAATGAGAAGATATATCTGCTGTGTTTTCTGGAGAATGGTGGATTTGTTCTTTTCCAACTCATAATTACGCGAATTGACCTCTGCCTTCAATTCGGCGTTTTGCCTATCCTTTTGTTCCGATGTGTAGCGAGCTTCCAATTCTGAGACGATCATGGCACGATCAGCATTGAAGAGCGAATCTCTTAGTTTACCTTGTTCTTCCTGCCATTGGTAGGCCATTTTATAAGATCCTTCTCTAGCATAGGCCCTTGATAACAAATCCAATGTTCTTTCCAGACTTCTTGGGCTTTTGAGTTCATAGGAAAGGTCCCTTGCTTTTTTGAGATGGCTAATGGCCTGTTTGTTCTGCCCTTTCTGCAAATAAACTCTAGCCATGGTGAGATTCACCTCGAGCATATCAGGCTTAGTCGAATAGGTTTCTTTCTTTTTTAGAACCTCCTTGAGTAGGCCCAAAGCCTTGTCATAACTGGCATCCTCGGTTAAAATTTCAGCCTTGAGAAGCTGGATTCGCACCTTCTCATCACGCAATTCTCCTACCTCATCATAGATGCTGAGTGCTCTGTCCAGTTGAACCAGGGCTTGGGTGCTTTCTCCACTGTGATATCTTGCCAGCCCATTGATGTAAAAATTACTGGCTCTTGCGTGAGGGAATTGTTGAAATTCCAGCATCTTGAGTGCTCTTTGGCTATACAGCATCGCTTTAGGCCAATCTTCTTGATTGACATAGCCTTGAGACAGGTCTGTCAAGATTCCTCCTAATAGCAGCGAATCATTTAGTTTCTCTGCCACTTGAAGGGCTTCTAGGTGGTAGGTTTGTCCTTCCGCAAATTTACCTTGGGAGGAAAGCATATCCCCCAATTGGGTTAAATCACTGATCAATTCTCTCGGATCTCCCTCTCGTTTGATGCTTAGCAATTGTTCAAAATACAGTCGTGAAGAGTCCCAGTTGCCAATGGAAAAGTAAATCGTCGCCAACTGATTGAGAGCCTCTGCCTGCTGAATGGCTGATCCTTTTCTAGTGGCAACCTCAAGGGCTTCTTGCATATAGTGGATGGAAGTCCTGCTTTGATGACCCAGTGTGGCGACCAAAGAGAGCCCTGTATACACCTGAAAAAGAAGGGAATGTTCCGATTGGGTAGCCCTTTGTAAAGCGATTTTGTAGAAATGGTTGGCTTCTTTTTCCACTTGAAGAAAGTAATTGAGGTTGCCAAGGTGGTAGGGAAGGGCGACGGTTTTTCCCGAATGTTCCGTTTTGAGGAGAGAATCGATGGCTTCCATGTCAGGTTGAGCCAATTCGTAGGTAAGCTGATTATAGGGATCGAGGGCTCTGATAGTATGAGCCAAGGCATGCATTTCCAAGTACTCCTTGCCTTCATGAACTTCAAGAGCCTTATTTGTGATTTCCTCGATGCCACTCCAGTTCTCGGCTTCCTTCAAGCTATGTAGGCGGGATTCAAAGGCCAGATATTCCTGACTCTGAGCCATGAGTGGAGTTCCCATTAGCCCCCATAAGCCCATCAGGCCAAGACCAAGTAGGCAGGTCTGAAAGGAATTAGCATGTTTTCTCTCCCTGTTCATTCCTTAAAAGAATAGTATCAAACTGCTTCTCCATTGCCTCAAATCCCAATTGCGATTTTGAACGTCCTGTACCGCCACAGCGGATTTGAACAGGATATTTCTGCTAATTTCAAATCCTATTCCTATAGAATGTCTTACCACATTGTCATCCCAATCACTAAGAATAGGATCATTGCCTGGAGACTGGAATCCAAGAAATTCATAGCGATATACTACGTAGGCACCTGGCCAAAAGGGCATTTCAACCTTGGCATCTGCATAGGCCGAAATCGAAGAAAGATTCTGACGTTGTACATCGTGATTGTCATCTAGCAGGAAACCCGTAGAATCAGACAAGAATTGAGGAACTTGAAATAGGCTGGCCATGACTTCGCCTTTTATCTCAAAATAGGTATATCCCAATATGGCATGTGTGCCAACTATGAGTTGTTTGTATCTTGACAAATCTAATTCTTCATTTAGGCTATTTGATTGCATAAATCCCCCATAACTAGCTGAAAATCCATGCTTCCAGAAATAGGTGGGTCGAAATTCCGTTCGTAGAACTACGGTAGGATGTATAGGGCTGGACCTATTAGCTCGATGTGAAGGACTCGCCATCAAAACGGCCAGATCAACCTCAAAGGTATCCGGCTTAATGTCCCAATCTAGGCGGAAACCATTTCCATAACCGAGTTCATATAAAAGTGGAATCCCATAATCGAGTTGACCATCAACCTCCAGTATTTGAGGTTCATACAAATTAGAAGTGTATCCTACCTGATTAGAAATATTGGTATAGGAAAGATAGCCCAATGGTGCTGTAATCAAGAGCCTATCCTGAGGAAGAGGGCGATCATAGAAGTTCCCAAAAGGGATCATAACCCTTCCCAATTTGAAAGAGAGCTTGTTACTCGGCTGGTATTCCAAATTGAGTCTGGCAAAGGTCAGCCTGTTCAATTCGGCTCCATATCTCCGAATAAGCAGCAGCCTTGAATTGACATTGAAGCCTTTAGGAAGCCTGAAGGTAGTTAGGAGATTTGTCTCTCTGATCCCCAATCTCCAATCTCGGAATCCTGCATTGATCCCATTGTAATTATAGTCTGAAAAGCCTCCTCCTATGCTAAGCTCTGGTACGACCGATCCTCCTACTTCAATAGAGAACTGGGCGCTAAGTGTAATGGGCTGTAGCATGATTAGGCTCACAACAAGCCATGCAAGTTGATATGTCTTGATGTTTATCGCCATTTGATGTCATGTTGGAGGGTAGAGGCTCCACCCACGGTAATTTCTTTTTTGTATCTGGGAAAATTAGGATGGAATAGTTCCATGCGATATCTCCCTGCAGGTATATTTTTTAATTCGTAGGTAGCGTCTGCCTTTACTCGAATGAAGTAAGGGGTATTCAGGCTAAGGATATAGGCTGCCATGTGTTCATGTATATCACAAAATACCCTGACTACTCCTGCTCGTTTGATTTTTTGTGGGTGTAAATGACCAGGAGGTCTTCTTCCTATGTTGAAAGTAGCTCCGGGTGTGCGGCTGAATACATTGTGGTATTCGTTATCTTCATTAAGAATGTAAACAGTCGAACCTACAGTTACAGGCAGTACCCTGGGTAAAAAATTCATTCCTCTTTGGGTGAGGATAGGTTTAGGAGTGGGAGGAGCGCTGACTTTTCTATCAAGGGGAATAAGCATAACGATTCCATCCGATTTTTTGGGCTTTTGGGCCTGCATATGATGACCGTCATAGTTTTTCATTCCCTTAAAAAGCCTTGATTTTAGGCTTGGGTATTGGACCTGTCCTCTAACAGTGCACTTGTCAGCAAGGCTAGACTGAGCTGCCATAAGGGGCAAACAAAGCACAAGAAGGAGGCATTTTCCTAAGCGGTTCCATACAGAAACATGTGATGCATTCATGAGGTTGGTGTTGGCTTATCATCTTGGGGTGTGTTGGATGCAATTAGATTCAAAGGGCTACCAAACAAAAGTAAACATATCCATTTTGAGCTGAAAAGGTAAAGCATAATATCCCCTAAAATGGGGAGAATGAAAAGGTAATGAGCGCAATTTGAGTGGATTGAGGCACTCACATGAAGAAATAGAAATATTTTTCAGAATAATCGAGTACAAGGAGGAGCGGGATTCCTTATAGGGGCAGATCATAAGTAGTAATCTATGAATCCCCATCCCTCACATTCACAGCTGCCAACTGAAAAGGAGGTCTCCTCTGGTCCAAAGGAAAAACATAGCCTTAGACCAAGTTTTGAGGAAATCTATCAAAGGCATGCAGACATGGTATATAACCTCTGCTTGAACTACCTACAGCGTGCACAGGATGCGGAAGATGTTACCCAAAATACTTTTATCAAAATTCATCATGTTCTGCCTTCCTTTAAAGGAAAAAGTAGTCTGAAAACCTGGATTTATAGAATTGCCGTAAACCAGTGCCTGGATTTTATCAAGGCCTCCAAAAGACAGAAAAGAAGTGGGATAATGATTTCCATACATGGAGATGAGGAGCAGGATCGCTCTTTCTATTTACCTGATTTTAACCATCCAGGTGTGAAAATGGAGGATGAGGAGAGTGTCCAAAAGATTATGTATCACATCAATCAATTGCCCCACAAACAAAAAACAGCCCTGTTGCTGAAAAGTGTGGAGGATTTGAGCATCAGGGAAATAGCAGAGGTGATGAAGTGTAGCCCTAAGGCAGTGGAATCTCTTTTGTCAAGGGCGAGATCAAAGCTGAAAAAAAGTTTGAAGTAAAACGAAGGATTTAAGCCATTCCAGCGTCAAAGGTGTAACAACAGTTCGACAATGGAAGAATTAGATCCACTAAAAAAAATAAAAAGAGTAGCTGTTCCAGCGCATTTGTTGCACAACATCCAGCAGGAAATTGAAGAGGAAGGAAGGAAAGAAATTCCCATGAATTGGGCCGTAGCTGCCTGTATTTCACTGGTTCTTTTATGCTCCCTGAATCTTTTTGTCTGGGATGCCAAGCAGAGGGGAGAAAGAGAAGCTTCCCTGAAATACGTTGAAACATTTGAAGTCGCACATTCCAATCTATTGTACCATGAGTAGCAACAAAGTCATGCGTTATTCCCTGCTCGGTCTGGTCGCCTTGAACATCTCCATTATGCTGGTATATGCTTTTGGCTTGCCAGAATTTGTGGAAAATCCCCAACACAAAGGCCCCAGAAACAAGATCATCAAACAACTCAATTTTGATGAAAAGCAGGTTGAAGCCTACGACGAATTGATCCATCAACACCAACACCAAATACAGGATCTTCATCGGAAAGTAGTCGATGCCAAAAAGGAACTCTACAAACAACTCAACAGACCCAATTTAGGCGTGGAGGAAGAGTGGTTGGAGATTTTGGGAAACCTGCACCAAGAAATAGACGAGGTGAATTTTAGGCATTTTGAAGACATCAGAAAACTTTGTCGAAAGGATCAATTAGATGCCTTCAGAGCGCTTTCGGGAGAATTAACCCGCCTTTTTGGCAAACCTCCCCACCGAAAAAGAAAATAAAGAAACAATAGTTGTGGAAGTTCTGTCCCCGGTAGCTGTGAAGCTCTCGGGGCAATTTTTTTTATGTTATGCTTTAGGATATTCCTCCCCCAAGTCCATTACCTCCCCCTCAACTACCTTCAATAAATCCTCCAACCTCAACTTGAGCAAAACGCCTCTTCTACCTGCATTCACAAATACGAATCCTAACTCTTTGGCATACGAATCAATGTAAATGGGTGGATTTGATTTCATCCCAATGGGACAACAGCCCCCACGAATATATCCTGTTTGCTTTTCGAGCTTATCTAGGGAGACAAGGCTAATTTTTTTATTGCCACTGGCTTTTGCGAGTGCTTTTCGATTGAGTTTGAGGTGGCCGGGAACGACTGCAACAAGTAAACCGGTTTTGTCACCCTCGATAGCAAGGGTTTTAAAGATGTGGGAAACTTCTATTCGGTTGTCTTCTGCAATTTTTCTGACGTCTAGATTGGCTGGATCATAGCTATATTCGATCCATCCATAGGATATACCATGCCGTTCTAGTTTGTGCATGGCTTTGGTCTTTTTCATAAAGGATAGGTGTTGTAGGGCTACTCATGAAAAAGAGGGGTGAGCTGAAGGTACGGCAAAAGGAGAATATAGGTTCAAAAAATATGGACCTTCCTGCTGGAAAGTCCATATTCGTTGGTTTCATACGGGTGAATGGATTGAGGATTAGGCAGCTTGCAGGTTGGCCAACAATTCCTCTAGCTTGTCAAAACTGGAATTCCAACCGCCTTCTGCGCCCATGTTAAGGTGCTTTTGTTTGTCTTCTTCGGTCAAGGAGGTAATGGTGAGGGTAAGGTGCGTTTCGGCTCCTTTGTCTTCAAAGTGAAAGGTCATTTTGGTCTCGCCGGGAAGTTTGTCCTTAGGGAAGAACTTCAGGTACTCATCTGGGAATTCGTCCTTGCCCACCCATTGTTCGATAGCATCAATTTCTATAAACTCGCCTAAAACAGGGAATTCTTTTCCATCAGGGGATTGCATGACGTAGTGCCATTTCCCTCCCGGAACAAAATCATGCACCAATACCTTGGTGGTCATGCCTTTTGGGCCCCACCATTTGGCGATGTGCTCGGCTTGTGTCCAGACATCCCAAACCAATTGTCTAGGAGCCTTGAAAGTTCTTTGGATGACGATGTCCAAATGGGTTGATTCGCTCATGATAGTTATTCGTTTTGATCTTGTAAATCCTTAAGATATTGCTCAAGAGAATCAAATTGATCCTCCCAGAATCGCTTGTATTGGGCTACCCAATCCGCCACCTCAACAAGCGGTTCGAGTTTAGCTTGGCAGATTCTTTCCCTGCCCATTTGCTTCATTTCAATCAGCCCACATTCGGTCAAAATCTTTACATGTTTTGAAATGGCAGGTCGGCTGATCTCGAATTTTGAGGCAACAGCGTTTAGGTTCATGTTGTTTTGGGCCAGCATCCCCAGAATCTCCCGTCTGGTAGGGTCTGCAATGGCTTGAAAGACATCTCTTCTCATTATGTAACCGTTCTGTTACGAATATATACGAAACCAATTGGTTACGCAAATTTGTTTTACTTTTTTCCTGACATGCCTATCCATTTCAGATTATGTACCGTATATGCATCCATATTCAGCATAATCATGAAGTATAGCAGAAAACAACTTATTGCAGATGTTGAGAATGGGAAGAAGCTGAAGTACCTCTTTTTCTGGGGGCACAAGGCTTCTCTGGATGGAAGTCTACGAGAGACCTGTTTCAGTCAGTGGTGGGCAGGGTATCCATTTGATGAAGATGGAATCAGCTACTCTACGGCAGAACATTATATGATGGCTGGGAAGGCACGTTTGTTCAAAGATGAGGAAATGCTGGGGGCCATAATCAAAGCTGGACATCCCGATGAAGCCAAGAAATTCGGAAGGCAGGTTAGAGGCTTTGTTCAGGAGGAATGGGAGGCCAAACGAACTGATATTGTAACGCATGGGAATTATCTGAAGTTCAGTCAGCATCCTGAATTGAAGGCCTTTTTATTGCGTACAGGACAAAGAGTCATTGTGGAGGCCAGCCCATACGATCATATTTGGGGAATTGGAATGGAGAGCAAGCATCAACATGCCGCCCAGCCTATCAATTGGAAAGGGGCAAACCTACTTGGTTTCTGCCTGATGGAGGTGAGAGATAGGCTGATGAAGGGAGAAACTGTTTAGCATCAATTAGAATCATCAAGGTCGAATGGCCGAATACATACCAACCAACTACATGCCAAGCTATCTATTTAAATCAGAACGACTGGGCTTTCGAAAATGGACCCCAGACGATCTAGCTCCTTTTGCTGCGATGAATGCAGATCCAGAGGTCATGCGATACTTTCCTGCCGTATTGAGCCAGGATGAAACCCAGGGTTTGATGGATAGAATCAACAAACATCAAGAGGAAGAAACCTTTTGCTTTTATGCCGTAGATAGGCTGGAAAATGAGGAATTCATCGGATTTATCGGCTTAAGCAGGCCTAAGTTTGAGGCGGATTTCACCCCCTGCGTAGAAATTGGGTGGAGGCTAAAGGCTTCTGTGTGGAGAAGGGGATATGCAACTGAAGGAGCTCTTAAGTGTCTGGAAGTAGCTTTTGATGAGCTAGGAAATGAGGAAATCTATTCCTTCACAGCTCACTCCAACTTCCCTTCTTATAAAGTCATGGAGAAGATCGGGATGAAAAAGGTCGGAGAATTCATCCATCCTAAGATTGGCCCTGATCATCCACTTAATCCCCACGTGCTTTACAAGATTAGTAAGGAAGAATTCGAAAAAATCAGGAAATAGTGTCAATGCGTGATTAATTTCTCCTTATCATTCATACATAGCCTTATGGAAGCTTTCGAAGAAATGTTGAAGGGGGGACATCCTAATTCCCTGGGGAGAACGGTTGAGGTAGTCGATTTGGTCTTAGCCAAACCCTCAAAGTTTGAGGAATTATTTTCCTGCTATTTCAGTGAAGATGAAGTGGTTCGCCTTAGGGTATCCAATGCCATGAAGAGGATAGCAAAAGAAAATAAGGCTCTTCTGTTGCCCTACTTAGATCGTCTTTTGGATGAGATTTCCCTGATTGATCAGGCCTCTACCCAATGGACCCTTTCGCAGTTATTCCTGACCTATACGAAGGAGCTATCTGAAGAACAGCATAAAAGAGCATTGGCTATCATGAAGAAAAATATAGCCGAGCATCGGGATTGGATCGTCTTGTCTCAGACCATGGAGACCTTGGGTAAATGGGCGAAAAAAGATGAGGAGTTAAGGGAATGGTTGATTCCTTATGTGGAGAGACATGCACAAGATGAGAGAAAATCTGTGGCTAAAAAGGCTTCCAAAACACTGTTAAGCCTTCAGAAATAACCTATTGTAGAATGGCCATTCCTTGATCTAGAGTAGCGAGTAGAGATTTTTTATCTGGATTGATCTTACTCATTACCCGCAGTCCTCCATAAAAAGTAAAGATATAATCTGCCACATCCTTTACATTTAATTCAGGTGAGAGTTCCCCACTTTCTACCCCCCTTTGTAATTGTTCTACAAAGAGGGCCTTGCTGTTTTCTGCATTTTTGCGAACCATTTGTTGGATGTGATCATCACCAGGGATCAGCTCAGTTGCTGTATTGATCAGCAGGCAGCCTTTCACCTGCTCTGCCATCACATCTTCCATGATGCCGCCCTTTAGCATATCATAAAAGGCATCTTTAACAGAAGGGGAGGAAGCAAATAGCGCCCTAACTTTTCTGCTATTTTCCTCTTGGTACATCTCAAAAGCTCGCTGGAAAATCTCTTCCTTCCCGTTTGGAAAGGAAGTATACATACTGGCACGACTAATGCCCATGCAAGCTACCAGTTCTGCCATGGAAGAAGCATGAAAACCCTTGGTCCAAAAAAGGTTGAGTGCCTTTCTCAAGACATCATCCTCATGATAGTTTTTTGTTCTGGGCATAACCGTCTACTTGATGGATCAAAAGGAGGAGCATCAAGCGCTCCTCCTTTTGTTAAACTCCTGTTTGGAACATTCGTTCCAAATTTAAGCAAAAAAATGAAGTCTCGTCGTCTTATCCTACCAATAGGGGATTGACATTGATTCCGCCATCGATGTTGTATTCAGAACCTGTGATGAAGGATGCATCATCAGAGGCAAGGAAGCTAACTAGTTTGGCGATTTCGGCTGGTTCCCCGATTCTTTTTAAGGGAACACGCTGGATCATAGCTGAAGCAAATCCGTTCAATTGCTCCTCTGACATACCTGTTTTTCCAAAAATAGGAGTGCTGACAGGTCCAGGATTGACGGCATTCACACGGATTCCTCTTGGCGCTAATTCTGTGGCTGCAGTTCGGGTGTAAGAGTTCAGAGCGGCCTTGGAGGCTGCATAGATAGCTGTATTGGCCATACCTGTATAAGCATTGACCGAGGATAGGTTGATGATTGACCCACCATCATTCAGGATAGGAAGGAATTTCTCAACTGTGAAGACTGCGCCCTTAAAATTGATGTTCATTTGGCTGTCATACACATCCTCTGAAATTGAACCTACAGGGGCAGGTGTGAAGATACCAGCATTTACGAAGAGAATGTCAATGGTACCAAAATCAGCTTTAACTTGCTCCACAAGGGTGTCTAATGCATGGAGGTCAGATACGTCAGCTACCATTCCTTTAACGCCCAATTCGCTCGCCGCTGCCTGAACACGCTCAGCAGAACGGCCTGTGATGATGACCTCTGCCCCACGGTTTTTCATATCAAGCGCAGATGCAAATCCAATGCCGCTGTTTCCTCCTGTGATAACAGCTTTTTTTCCTTTAAGATTACTCATTGTTCAATGTTATATGATGATAATTGGAACGATCGTTCTGCTACAAAGTTGTGTTTTGGAACGAATATTCCAAAATGAATTTTTGATTTAGCAATTTTGAGGCCTTGGAGTGGTTGGCCATATTGGAGGGAGAATGGAAAGGTTAGGGGATAACTCTTGAAAAACTGTAAAGAAATGAGCTACAAACAGATTGGAAGTATGTTATCTGTCTTGGGACTGATAGCCGTTTTTGCTGCGATTTGGGTGAGAAGTATCGCCCAAGAAGCATTTGTTCAGGCTGCGAATGCACAACCTAGCCCTGACGTGATAGGAATGGAAAATGCAGAATACCAGATGTCTATGACCTGGGTATTCCTGACTGTATCTGTTCTTTTGGGAGGATTGGGTTTCTACCTAAGAAAACAGGCTAAAGGAGATCGGCTTTAGGCATTGGCTGTCCAAGGAATTTTATCTCCTATGTTCCATTGTTGGGCTTGGTCCGAACTTGTTTCCAACTCAATGATCTGATTCCCAAATTGAAGTTTAAGAAGATAGGTGTCTTGATCTATTTCTATGTCCAGGACGGTAGCCCATAGTGTCAGCCCTTGGTGATGCTTCAAGGGTCCCAAAATCTCGTTGGGATTACCTTGCTTCAATATCTTTCCCCTGTCTAGTACAATCACCTTATCCGCTATGGTACTGATCATGTCATGATCATGGCTCACGATGAGAATAGAGGTATTAAACTTCTGCTGAATCTCCTTTAGCATGAAGCGTAATTTCTCCTTCAAGGCTTGGTCCATGGCCGAAAAAGGTTCGTCAAGCATCAGCAATGAGGGCCTAGAAACAAGGGCTCTCGCGATGGCAATTCGCTGCTGCTGTCCTCCAGATAGCTTTTGAGGATAAGTATCTTCCAATCCTTTTAACTCCATCATCTCAAGCAACTGATCTACCTCTTCATTGGGTTGATTTTTCCGTTTGCCAAAATGTATGTTGGCGGCTGCCGTCATATGTGGGAAAAGGGCATAATCCTGAAAAACTACCCCCAAATTCCTTTTTCTTGCTGGGAGAAAAATACCTTTGGAACCATCATACCAATGCTGGGAATCTACTTGGACAGCACCTCCATCAGCCTTCATATGTCCTGCCACCATTCGAAGTATACTGGTTTTACCTGCACCAGATGGTCCATACAAGGCCAATGTTTCACCTGTCTGCAGCTGAAAAGCTACATCGAGCCATAAATCACCCTCATGCCCATTAAGCACTTTCCTTAATTTGACATCGATCATTTATGGAATGGATTAAGGGTGGAACGATTGGTCCCATATAGGATCAGCAACAGAACAAAGCATAGGGCAAAAAGAATGAAAGAATATTCATGTGCAGCCTCATAATTGAGCTTTTCCACCTCTTCATAGACAGCGATCGAAGCTACTTTGGTTCGGCCTGGAATACTTCCTCCCATCATCAGAACCACCCCAAATTCACCTATGGTATGAGCAAATGACAAGACCCAACCGCTAAGTAGAGAGGGTTTGATGAGTGGCAACAAAACTCGCCAAAGAATTTCCCATCTCCCTTTTCCCAAGCTCTCGGCCGCTTCAATGAGCTTAGTATCCACAGAAGAGAAGCCAGCTTGTAAAGGCTGAACCATAAAGGGTAAGCTATAAATGACGGAAGCAATTAATAGACCTTCAAAGGAAAAAATGAGGTTGAGACCAAAAACGTCATGCATCCATTTGCCAAATCCTCCCTCTGTGGAGAAAAAGAGCAAAAAATAGAAACCCAGTACTGTAGGTGGAAGAACAAGAGGCATTCCTAGAAGAGCTTCTAACAATATTTTCCCCTTAAAGGAGCTATAGGCAAGCAGATAGGCAATAGGGATTCCAATCACCAATAGCAGGACAGAAGTAAGTCCTGCCAATTGAAAACTCAGAATAATAGGAGTCCAATCCATTTCGCCCTGTCATCACTTCCTCTTCCTTAGGACGGGATACTGTATCCGTACTTTCTGAGGATGCTTTTTACCGAATCAGAAAACAGGAAATTGAAAAATGTTTGAGTAGCTGTCAAGTCTTTTTTACCACGGTTAACAATGACTGCGGCTTGGATGAGTTCAGGATAGGTATCAATCGAAGGAACTTCCCAGTGAGAAGGCTTTTGCCGATTGATAGGAAGTTGGTAAGAGGTAGCGGTAAATCCCATGTCCACATTTCCTGTGAGTATATACTGGTTGGTTTGGGAGACCGATTCTCCAAATACCAGCTTATCCTTTACCTTATGCAATAAGCCGTTTTGTTCTAAGTAGGATTTGGCAGCCATGCCATAAGGAGCTAATTCAGGATTGGGAATGGCAATTTTTTGAGCGTTCTCCCAATTCATATCATGCTCCTTCCGCCAAATGCTCAATCTTCCTCTTGCATATGCCTTGGGAAAGCCAACTACCTTTCCTTTCTGTTTCAGGTGATGGGGATAGAGGGTATCCGCCGCTACAAATACATCATAGGGAGCCCCTAGCAAAATCTGAGAACTAAGTTTACCCGATGACTGAACAATGAGTTCTACCTTTTGTGTGTATTGGCTTTCAAAGGCTTCTACAATTTCCTCCATGGCCAATTCCATATTCGCAGCAGTAGCTACAAGCAATGGAGCTTGTTCAGTAGACTGCCCACAGGAGGAAAGAGCCCATAACAAACCCATACATCCTATGCTTGTAAAAAGCCTTCTGAGCATATTTAGCGAACCATTATTTTGTACACTTTTTCCTCTGGAGCTTGAACTTTTAGCAAATAAATACCCTGTGAAAGCTCATCGGTAAAAACGGGAATAAATTCATTTTTTGATGCGTTTTCCAGTTTGTAGGAAAAGACTTTTCTGCCCGTCAGGTCATAGAGGTAAATCGCACCATCTGTGATATCCTCTTCCAATTTTACATTCAATAGATTGCCGCGGGAAACGGGATTGGGGAAATAAGATACAAAATCGGAAAAATCTGCCATGTCAACTTCCCCTCTAAAGTACTTTTCTGCGTAGGTAAAGCTCTCTTTACCTACTTTTTCACCAATCCTTCTCCCAGGAATATCATCTGCAGGTGGATGGATACCTCCCCAAATTCTGGAAAGGGCAGATTGGTCAGCAGCATCTCGATAGCTGGCCCATTGAAGGGTTACGTCCTGACTAGGACCTCGCTCAAAGACAAGGGATACACGCTGTGGAAAGGGAAATTCACCCATTCCACCCGGAAAAAAAGGATCACCTGTCAACAAGGTTAGCACCTCAGCAGCAGCTCTTGAGAAGGTCGAATGTCCAGAGATATATCCACCAAAATTGGGTGTAACAAAGCTGATACGTTGATAAGGCCACCATTCCTGGAAAGGAACCCAACCGACACCTCCAACCAGTGGTTCTACTGCACCTAACAAGCTATGGCCTCTCCATGCTCTCACCTTCCATTGTCCTCTGTAAGCTGACCAGTTAATCGCCGGGTTAATATCCGTCCATTCAAGGATGCTGGTATCTTGTTCTTCTATTCTTTCTAAATAATCGGGAATTCGCTCAAAAGCGTAAGGTCTGTAATCAAAACGACCGGGAGATTCGGATTGAGTGGAAGCCATGTGCCTTAAAATGGAAATAGGACGGACATAATCGTACCAACCTTTGATGCTCCATGCTGCGACAGCTACATCATGCATAGCTCCTCCAAGGGTGAAATACGCCTTTACCTGATACTCCAACAGGTCCAATTCTTCCCCCTGACCCTTGAATGTCCTCCTAAATTCGTCTTGGTCCATCACATAATTGAGGATGGTAAACCAGTGGCCGGGAGGGGTTTCAGAGTCAGGACCATCCGCCCAAAACTCCGCTAAAATTCTGGTGAAATCACCTCTAGGCACAACATTGGGTTCATAAGGTTGTCCCGTATGTGGGTTGATGGCATGTCCCTCTCCAGGAGGCCCATCAGCTACATCATAGAAGGGAGAAACATCTTCTCCGGGCTCTGGAAGATCCCACATATTGCTATTGGCACCAGGGGATATGTCCCACATCACACCATCGGAAGGATCTAAATGACCTGACCATTCCAAGACTTTCATAAAGCCTCTTCGAAAATCATCGTCGGGTTCGTTTTCTTCCAAATAAGGTGGAGGACCAGGATCATGGTAGACCTGATAGGTATAATTGTCTCTTTCGTAATAGGTAATGGCGTCTGGCTGGAGGGAAAAAGGATTGACACCACCCCACTCAGGGCTAAGGAAGGGAGGAGTTGTCCCGATATTGGTCCCACTTTGATCTATAAACTGATCAAAGGCAAGAGGTTGCCACCTATTAGGGAAGTCTAGGTTTAGGTTGATTGATCTCCTTGGGTCCCAATCCTCGTTAGCAGGTTGATAATACCTGTTGGCGTATTCCTCGATTTCATTTGAGCCATCTTGGAGCCCATATTCTATGATTTTTTGGGCGATGTAATTCCCTAGGGCAGCGCCAGAACCGGAGGAATAATCCAAGGAAGTGAAGGTTGTATCGTAGCCAAACTCAACCATGGTAGCATAGGTGAGTAAGTTAATGGTTTGAGGTCTTGGGGCATTGGCGAAGCGATGTTTGATCAATCTGTAAGCGGCATAAGAAATCGCTTCCTGGCGCACAGCTTCAACATCCTCTACCTCAGGCATTCCACCAAAGGGAAAGGCAAAACCTTGGACGATTTGTCCCATGAAGTAAGGGCTCGCCTCTTCGTCAAAGATTGCCCACGCATCGTACATGGCAGCGGATACATGGAATAAATTACGCGCATGAACAGTTGGTCTCGCCTGGTCATTTCGAATGGCCTCTAGTAAGACCTCATTCCACTTCCTGGCGATGGAGGTATTTTCCTGTGCGAAGGAAGGAGCCATAAGAGTGCCCCAGCAAATCAAAGCAAAAAGGATTTTTTTCATGTCTGGCTGTCAATTCTCAATAAAGGGTGCGTATATCTTTCTCAGTTGAACCTGTTCCATTTCCCAATTTAAGGTTCCTGCTGCTATTTCACTGGCCCTAGAATAGGTTTTCGTCTCAGATTCCTTTTCCAATAGACGAATAATCCGCTGAGAAAGCTGCCATGAATCTCGCTCAGCCTCGGTAAGGACTTCTCCCACCCCCCATTCCTCTACTGTTTTTCTCATCTCTGGTAAATTGGATACCAAAACCGGAATCCTCGCCTGTATATAATCATATACTTTGTTTGGAGAAGCGTAATAGTAATTCTTTCCTAGATTTTCTTCCAAACTCAAGCCCAAAGACGCCTGAGAAGTGAGAGTATACAATTGTTCAAGAGGAACAAAGCCTTTAAATATCACTCTTTCCTCCAGACCTGAATCTTTCACTTTCTTCTTCAATTCCTCCTCTACGTCTCCTCTGCCTACAATCCATAAGGTATAATTTTCCAAATGTTGCATGGCCTCAATCATCAAATCAATCCCACGTCCTACATTCAATGCACCCTGATAAATGATGATGGGAAAGCCCTGAAGGGAACTAGAGGGGTGATTTTTTTGTCGGGCAAAGGGGAGGTTTCGAATCACTTCCACCTTCACTCCATATGTGTTGGTATATATGTCAGCAATGGAACTGTTAACTGTATAAGCATGTTTGAGCTTAGGAAAAATCCACCTTTCCAACCTTAGCCAAATCTGTTGGGTGGTAGGGCGATGGACCAATTCCGGCACTTCAGTAAAGTATTCATGAGAATCATAAACCAATGGAATTCCTTTGAGGGTAGAGGCCAAATAGCCGGCTAGGAGGGTATCTAGGTCGCAAGCATTGATCACATCCACCTTTCTAAAAAGAAAAAAGAAGAATAGCCGAAGGTTGTAGAAGAGATAAAACCACTTTCCTTTTGTGAACAATAACCTTAATCGATGTGTCTGGTAAGGCCTTTCCGAAAGGGGAAGAGAATGAGGAAGGATACGTCCAACCACATGCACCTCAAAGCCTTGATCGGTCAAACTCGTGGCAATCCGATGAACACGTTGATCGCCAGATAAGTCATTGATCACAGTTATGTACAGCCTCTTCCTAGCCATAGACCAAAAGTACAAGGAATTCTTGAAGCACTAAAGCATCAGAAGGAGAGAAAAACAATCACCTTTGTGGAATCCCGTAGGCATTGGTTACTTTTAGACATGAATTCGTATAGCCCGATATTTTATATGCGTAAATCAATAGTAATTCTGGCCTTTCTTTCAGGCGTGCTCTACGCGCAGGATGCTGATATCTTGCTTAACCACGACCTATATCATTACATGGATAGACTTGATATCAAAGGGGTAACGGATACCCTTGTTCATACAGATATCAAGCCCTATCGCAGAAACGCACTAGCAAGGGTCATGAGAAAAGTGGATATCAATGCATTGTCTAAGACTGAGGCGGGTTGGCATGTCAGAATGCAAATGCTCGCTGATGACCAAATGGCCCTAGAAGACGAAAATTCAGGAATTCTAAGGTACTTTTATCGGAATCAACGAGATCTCCTTCACGTAAATCACAAGCATCTTCAGCTCTTCGTCAACCCAGTACTATACACCAATATCGGTGCAGACCAAAATACTTTCCTATCTCCCGAAGGAGAACGGCTTCCGATCTTCACCAATTCAAGAGGGGTGCAGGTCAGAGGAACTTTTTTGAACAAGGTGGGCTTTCATACTGAGGTATACGACAACTACAATCGTATCCATCAATTCATTTACAATCAATATCAGCAAACTCTCCGTCTACCAGGAGAGAGCTTTATCAAAACCTTTGGGCAACCCAATGGTGTCGACTTCTTTAGTTCAAGAGCTTATTTGACCTTTTCCCCGATTAAAAACATGCGGATTAAGTTTGGAAAGGATCGTTCTTTCTGGGGAAATGGTTTCCAGTCTTTGTTGTTGTCTGATCATGCTGTGGATCCGCTTCTTCTCAATATCACTACCCGCGTTTGGAAACTAGAATATGTCAACCAGTTCACCCAAATGGTGGATTTCCTCATCAATCGAAATGACAATGAAGGTACCCTTCCCCGAAAGTATGGTGCCTTTCATATGCTAAATTATAAGCCCAACGCCAAGTTCTCCATTGGGATCTTTGAATCGGTAGTATATACCCCTAGGCTTGCAAATGGATATAGGGGGCTAGAGCTACAATATCTTAATCCCATTATTTTCTATCGTGCTGCTGAACAGTTTATTGGCTCTCCTGACAATGCCATCCTCGGATTGAATATGAAGGCAAATCTATTCAATCATCTTCAGCTCTATGGACAATTATTACTAGATGACTACAATTATGGGGTAAGGAATGAAGGGACAGGATATTGGGGAAATAAACTGGGTTGGCAGGCTGGCTTGAAATATATTGATCTCTTCAATATCCCTACGCTGGATGCTCAGTTTGAGGCCAATCAAGTCAGACCTTATACGTATCAGCATTTTAATATTGCTTCAAATTACACCAACTATGGGCAATCTCTTGGCCATGGAGCTGGAGCCAATCTCAGAGATTATAGAGTAATGTTGCGGTACCATCCTTTTCCTGCATGGAACATCCACTTGGGTTATTTCCACATGATTCAAGGGCGAGATCCAGCATATTTACAGGGAATCAATTATGGAGCCTTGCCTGATAGAGCCACGGGAAACAGACCTGTTAACAACATTGAAAAGCCTGACTTTGACCATCTCATTGGGCAGGGGGAGTCATGGACTACTCAGCAATTGTATGGAAGGATCAGTTGGCAATTGGGGAATACAGATATCTTTGGTGAGTTGGAAGGCAGGTATCGAAGAGAGAATAACCTGAATTCACTCAGCCTTCTGATGGGAATACGCGCCAATATTTCCCCCCGAATGATAAAATATTAAGCTCGCCTACTCATTTTCTCGGGCTTGTGGAGAACTTTATGGGGCTAAAGCAGTCTTTTTAAAGGTGTTTTATCCAAAAAGAATAACAAAACAGGTTGTGCCCACTCGGAGAATTAAATTCTTCCTGTAACTTTGCCGCCTGCACACATACGCTTATGCGCTGGTTGTTAACGTACCGTCGGCTTTTATTCTTCCTCATCCTATTGGTAACTGTTGGAATGGGCATTGGGCTCACCCAATTAGGGATATCATTTAGCTTTGAAAGCTTTTATCCAAAGGACAATGAGGATTACCAGTATCATGCCATGTACCGCTACCATTTTTCTGAAGACCAGAATTATATGGTTTATATAGCGGTGAAGAGCCCTAACGATGATATTTTCAACCAAGAGTTTCTTATAAAGGCCGATTCCCTATTTGACCGCATAGGACAATTAGAAGGGATTGATTCCTTGATCTCTGCTACCAGAATGCAGCGGCTCCGTCGTCGAGGATTAGGCGTTTCATCTAAGCCCTACATAGACTTCTCCAGCCAAGAGAAGCTAGAAAAATCAAAAACCCTCCTTCAAAAAGATACTGCCCTGGTGGGTGCCTTTATCTCAAGAGATAAAAAATACGTTTGCGGATATGCCTTCATTGATCCCGATATTTTTGACAGCCCCAGAAGAGATGGTCTGATAAAAGCTATTGAGCAACAGGCAGAGGCTTCTGGCTTGTACCATGTTCTGTCTGGCATTCCCTACATCCGCACCAAATATGTAGAAACCATCGGAGGAGAACTCTTCCTCTTCCTTTCACTTTCTTTGCTCCTAATCACCACAGTTTTGGTGCTGACTTACAGGAATTTTTGGGGAGTCATATTGCCACAAATTGCGGTTATCCTCTCCTTGGTGTGGATATTGGGCTTCATGGGAGCCACTGGACAAGGAATTGATTTAATCAGTTCGCTCTTGATCCCAATCATGTTTGTGGTAGGGGTATCAGATGTGATTCACCTGACAACCAAGTACCTGAGAGAACTTCGTTCAGGTGCAGATAGAGAGGCTGCCATGGAGGTAACCCTCAAGGAAATTGGGCTTTCTTTATTTCTGACCAGTGTTACGACAGCTGTTGGCTTTGCTTCCTTAGTTGTCTCCCGCATCGAACCGATCCAAAACTTTGGACTATATGCAGCTGCTGGGGTGATGTTTACCTATCTGATCACGGTATTGACGCTGCCCTATGCTCTGATGAAGATTGATCCCAAGAAATTCATGTCAGAAGGTTCCTTAGAAAACAACCCAGGATGGGATGTGTGGATGCAGTGGGTGTTTGATTGGACCAAGGCCAATTCGCGAGGGATCCTTGCGGGTTCAGGAATCGTCTTGGCCTTATGTACCTGGTTAATCTTTCAGGTTCCAACAGATTCTCATCTTATTGAGGATATTGGAAAGAATAGCCCAATTCGAAAAGCCATGGAGTTTTTTGAGGAACAAACCTATGGTCTCCGTCCGTTTGAAATGGGCATTCACGTCAAAGATGATAGCTTATCAATAACGGATAGGGCTGTTTTGGTCCAGCTAGATAAAATTGAAGAATACCTGAAGTCGCAAGAGGAATTTGGGCCTTTTCTATCTATGTCGAGCATCGTCAAGGAAGCCAATTATATTTATCGGAATAGCCGGGACAAGTATAGGGTTATTCCAGAGCGGCAAAGTCAGATTGATGATTTACTAGGTTTTCTGGAGGTAAACAATGGAGGTGCCATCATGGAAAAACTCATGACAGATGATGGTAAAATGGGAAGAATTAGCTCTACAATGGGCGACCTAGGTACTTCCGCCCTAGATAATATGTATCAAAAGTTGGATACCTTCATCAAGACACAATGTGATACCACCCTTTTTACCTACAAAGCCACCGGCCATGCTTATTTAACAGAGAAAAATCTTGTTTATGTGAGATGGAGCTTGCTTGGTGGATTGAGCATAGCCTTTGTTGTAGTAGGCTTTATCATGGGCTTGTTGTTCAAGTCATGGCGTATGCTCCTGATCTCGATGGCTCCAAACCTCATCCCATTGATATTGACAGGTGGAGTGATGGGTATTTTTAACATCACCTTGACGGCTTCTACCGCCTTAGTTTTTGTGATATCCTTTGGGATTGCGGTAGATGACACCATTCACTTCCTATCAAGGTATCGCCTGGAGCGTAACAAAGGATTGTCCAAGGATGAGGCTATTTTAGAAACCCTCAAGGGAACTGGGAAGGCCATGATCATGACTTCTCTGATCTTAATGGGAGGCTTTATTCTGTTACTAGCTTCAGATTTTGGAGGGACCTTGAATACAGGTCTTTTTACAGCACTTACCATTGTATTTGCTATGCTGGCTGACCTTTTCCTTCTTCCTATCTTGCTAAGAAAATGGGGGGAATGAGCCTAAACAGGTACTCCCTTTTCTCTAAAAATATCTACCAATTCCTTAGCATTTTGTGCGATACGATCAACTGGAATAGCCTCCAACTTTTCCTTATGCCCTTCAAATATATGGCTGGCTCCAAGGAAGCCAATCACAAATAGGCCAGCATCTTTGGCGGAAGTGGAACCCGCTACACTATCCTCAACGACGAGGACATTTTCTTTAGGCACTCCAATCTCCCTCACAGCTTTTAGGTATACATCTGGAAAGGGTTTGGGCCTTGGAACCATTTCAAACGTAAACACTCTTCCTTCGAATTTTTCCCATATACCTACTTTTGTTGTATTTCTGATGACATCCTCAGCTTGGGAATTAGAAACTACACTTACAGGAAGCCTAAGGCTATGTATCAAATCGACCATTCCCTCAATTGGTTGTAGGATAGTCCGAAAGGCTTCTCGCATGCGGTGTTCAAAGTTTTCAAGGAAGTCATCCGGAATAATGATGCCATCTTCCTCTCTGATACTTCTCAAAATGTCTTTCTCTTTTTGCCCCGCAAATCGTTTGGCATGCTCCATTCCACTGAGCTTATATCCTTGAGGAGCCAGCATCTCAGCAGCCAAATTAGCAGCGATAATCTCACTATCTACGAGGACTCCGTCGCAGTCAAAAATGATATGTTCAACCATACTCTAAAGTTAAATGATTTCCTTTCCTTGAGAAGAACAAGAAGAAAAATCATCGAAAAACAACATCTTCATAAAATATCATATAGGAACTCATAGGCTGAATTGCGTGATTTGTAAAAAATGATAATGTCGATGCCACCCTGCCATTCCTCCTAGGTCTTTTATATGGATTGACAGGAAATCACGCTCATAGATTACCCATAACCTCCCGTTACCATGAAGAAATTAACTTCCATTATTTATCTGCTTGCTAGCATCCTGCTTGTATCTTCTCTCAGCAGCTGTGACAATGCCATTTGCATATCTGCAGAAAGTTCAAATTCGAATCTAGTTTTCTCTTTTGATCCCATCACCTCCTTAGACATCAGCAGTTCTGCTACGGTATTTGTTACCCAGGACGCTGTGCAATCCGTTTCTATCACAGCTCCGCAAAATGTATTAGATAGATTGGACATTGAGGAATCAAACGGGGAGCTAAAAGTGGGCTTGGATGGCTGTTTTAGCAACAGTTTTGACTTTGAGATACTTATTTCAATTCCATCTAGTCAAGCCTTGCGTAGCATTGATCTGTCAGGATCTTCTGTACTAAGCACGACCAATGCAGTTGTCTTTGAGGACGATTTTCAATTGTCTGCTTCTGGTTCTTCCAACGCTGATCTAATCATTGCTAATGCTATAAATGAAGCTGATATTTCTTTTTCAGGTTCTTCATCTGGTTCTCTTTCTGGGCAGGGCAGAAGCATAAAGGCTAGCTTGAGCGGTAGCTCTTTGCTGAGGGCATTCGACTATTTAGCGGTCACTGGAAACATTGATTTGCAAGGATCTTCAGAGGCAGAGGTATTTGTTGACGGAGGCATTTTACAGGTTTCTGCTTCGGGATCATCGGTCCTGAAATACAAAGGCACGCCTTCCGATATCGACAGTTCCCTCTCGGGATCTAGTGAGATTGTTAATAGGAATTAAGCGCTTTTACTGAAAAGAAGCGGATCTTTTAAACGCCAATCATCCAATAAAATGGACGGTTGGCGTTTTTGCGTTGAATAAGAAAAGAAATTAAAATAGGTATTTAATGTACTGTATACCAATGATTTATATTGAAAATGAGGAGATGTTGTACGAATGTTTAAAATTTTTACGATTGGAATTTCAGTAAAATTACATTTATTTTGAATAAATATTCAATCAATAAACGATTCCTCAAGGATGAAAGCCTTTTCTCTTGCAACCATTTTCACCCTGCTTTTACTTCTCTTTTCTTCATGTAGCCCTTTCGAGGATCGACTAGGTCCCCAAGAGGTTAATAGCAGTCGTGAGAAACAGTCCGCGGGCTTCAATGCGCTTAACACCCCTTCTAACTTTGATTTCAACACCACTCATGAAGTTTTCTTTGACCTAACTGCGCGATCTCAAGCTGTTATGGCCATATACAGCGATTATCCTTCTGAGGGTGGAGCCTTGTTATATCGATTTAATTCTGATGAAAATGGTCAATTGAGCAGAACCCTTGTATTACCTACCCATATGGAAGAAGTATATATAAGTGCCCAAACCTCCATGGGAGAATTCTCCGATGCAAAAGTTAAAGTAGAGGAAGATAGAGTCCACCATGATTTTACCTACTTCACTTTTGACCAACAGCCAAGTACCAATCGTGTTTCTTCTTCATGTTCTGGAGCCTCATTTTTCCTCACGACTTCTTCTAATCCTAATACCTCTATTTCAGGAAACATGCATTATGCAATTGAAGCAGGTCAAGTCTATACAGGGGCTATCACGATGAACGGTAACGCCAAACTATCCATCTGTGGCGTAGCCAACTTAAGCAGCTTGATCATGAATGGTAACAATGAGGTATTTGTGAATGGGGAGCTAATCGTGTCTAGTATCAATAAGAATGGAACAAGTGGTGAGATGCTCATCGCTGAAGAAGGAAAAGTTGAGGTCACCAATACCTTGTCTTACACGGGAGCCATTGAAAATAAAGGGGAAATGACGGTAGCAGGTGATTTCAATTACACCCACGGTTCACTAGGAAACTATAATAATTTTGGTTCCCTATCCATTTCAAATAATATGAATTTGAATGGCAATTTCTTTAACCACTATAATGGAAGCCAAAGCTTCTTTGGAAATGTAGATGTTCAAGGTACCCTTAATATTAATGGCTCTGGAAGCTTAGTCAATAGGTGTTTCCTTGAGATTGGTGACAATTTTAATGTAGGAGGAAATATTGAGCTCAGATCTGGTTATGTAAAAGTTGGCAACACCTTTACAGCTAATTCAACTATGCTTTGGACAGTTGATGAGCAAAGAAATCTTTTGATAGAAGCTCAAAATTTCATGGGAAATAGCCAAGTGAATGTAAATGGGTATGGTCCGACCTTTGGCAATGCTAACGAGTTTTACATGCTTATAAAGGTAGGGAGTTCCACCACCTTAAATAGTGGATTCGGATTTAATGGAAACAATACGACTAAGGTTTATTGGTGTGATGAAAATGGGATAGAGACAGATAATTCTAGTGTTCCATGGGGTAGTATGTTTCTACAATCTTGTGCCGTTTCTATTCCTACGGGGCAGTGCATGCCTAGCTCCGCTCCCATTGATTCTGATAATGATTCTATTCCAGACCACCTAGATGACTTTCCAAGCGATCCTAATAAGGCATTTTCCAGTTATTTTCCTTCAGCCGAAACCTTTGGAACCTATCTCCTCGAGGACCTATACCCGCACCAAGGTGATTATGATTTTAACGACATGGTTGTCAAGTATCAATACGAACATGTCACTAACTCAGCAAATGAATATGTAGAGGCCAATGCCAAATTTGCTGTTGCGGCAATTGGAGCCAAAAAGGAAAACGGTTTTGGGATAAAACTGGAGAATGTTCAGAAAAATCAAGTAGATAATGTTTCAGGCTATGAGCACGTAGCCTCATATATCAACCTCGCTTCTAACAAGCTTGAGAGTGGTTCTGATGATGCTGTGGTGATTGTATACGATAATGTAAGCCAGAACTTTGACTTGGATGGGGGCTTGATGTACAATGTGCGAGGAAATGCGTTGGAGGCATTAGATACCACTTATCTAAAAATCACCTTCACCAATGGTAATGCTATCCAAAATTTATCTTTTAAGCCTTTGTTTATCATTGATCAAGACAGAGGACATGAGGTCCAATTAAAGGGCGAAACTCCTACCAATATGATGAATGCCGCTATCCTAGGGACACATGATGATGGGTTTCTACAAGGGGGAAACAATTACTTCGAATCTGCACAAGGCCAACTACCCTGGGTATTGGATATCACCAGTGAGTTCGCTCATATGCAGGAAGCGGTTGATATCACACAGGGCTACCTAAAGCTTGAAAGTTGGGCAATAAGTGGAGGAACTGACTATTTGGATTGGGCCATTCTTGATAAAGCTTCTTATAGAAACGAGGCGCTTGTGATCAAGTAGGGATTACATATCATCGAAGACTTTAGGCTAATTGAGTGTTTATAGGTCGGTACTTAGAAGTGCCGGCCTTTTTTGTAAGTTCGCGCATGGATTTTCAGGAAGGACAGGTGCTTTTGTTTGATAAGCCCAAGGAATGGACATCTTTTGATGTAGTTCGAAAAGTAAGAAATACCATTAGGATCAAAAAAGTAGGTCATGCGGGTACCTTGGACCCTTTGGCTACCGGCTTGCTCATTCTATGTACAGGGAAATTCACCAAAAGAATCAACGAAATCCAAGGGCAAGAAAAGGAGTACATCGTCGATTTCAAACTCGGAGCAACCACAGCTTCCTATGACGCCGAACTTCCCGAAGAAGATCTGAAAGACGCTTCTCATATCACAGATGAACACATCAGAGAAGCCTTAACACATTTCTCAGGAGAGGTAACCCAAATTCCTCCCATGTACTCCGCAGTGAAAATCAAAGGGCAACCCGCCTACAAAGCAGCTCGCCAAGGAAAAAGGTTAGAACTCAAGCCAAGACAAATTCAGATTTATGAATTCTCCTTTATGGAAAAACTACCAGAAGAAGCTTGTTGGAGAGCCTTGGTTCGTTGCTCAAAAGGGACTTATATCAGAACGTTGGTTCATGATGTGGGGCAACATTTAGGTGTAGGAGGATATATCCGAGAGTTGAGAAGAACCCGAATTGGGGCGTACAAAGTGGAGGACGCTTGGGATGTTCTTGAATTTGCCGAGAAGTTCAAAAAGCCTAAAGAGCCTAAAAGCGAGGAATAAATAGAAGGGGTGGTATAAATTTATAGCCTTACAGGGCATGGAATAGACATTTTTTCCTATCAATTGATCATATGTAGCCTCCTACATTAAACCTGCTCCAATTTTTTCCATCCAAAGAAGGAAATCACATTGAAAGCCTACTTAATTGTGTATGCTCACATTAGAAGACCGGAGAATCAAACACCTGTATAACCGTGCTGGATTTGGACTAGACCTTCAGACATGGAAAGAACTGCAAGCTAAACCACTCAAAAAAGCTGTTCAACGTATCATGAAGGGCGCAGAGATTAACCTCGAACTCTCTGCTGGTGAAATGGAGGATCTCAGTAGATACGAGATTCGGATGATGGACAAAAGGAGCAAGCAAGAGCGCGCCAAAGAAAATCGCCTGTTTATCAGGGATCTCAATATGGCATGGTTCAGGCGCATGGCGTTTACTGAAGCCCAATTGAGGGAGAAAATGACACTTTTTTGGCATGACCACTTTGCCTGTAGACTGAATCTCTACAAAATGGTCTTTCTCCAAAACAATACCTTTAGAAATTATGGGCTGGGTAAGTTCAAGGATCTCCTCCTAGCAGTTTCGAAAGATCCAGGAATGTTGTCTTTCCTCAACAACCAACAAAACAAGAAATCAGCTCCTAATGAAAATTTTGCTCGGGAATTGTTAGAACTGTTCACCTTGGGAAGAGGTCATTACACTGAGCAAGATATCAAGGAAGCTGCGAGGGCCTTTACAGGCTGGGGCTTCAACCTCAAGGGAGGGTATGTATTCCGTAAGGGACAACACGATTTTGGGAGGAAGTCCTTCAAGGGGAAGAATGGCTATTTTCATGGAGAGGATATCATAGACATCCTTTTGGAGGACAAAAGATGTGCATACTTCCTTACCGAGAAGCTATACTCCTATTTTGTCAATGAAAAAATCAATGAAAATCAGGTCCAAGCATGGGCAGATTATTTCTATGATACAGACTACGACATTGGGAAACTCCTGTTGAAAATTTTTACTTCTGACCACTTTTATCAGGAGGAGCATATAGGGAGCAGAATAAAAAGCCCTGCAGAATATCTTGTAGGGATGATGAGGCACTTAAATATGGATTTGGTCAAGCCAGAAGGTTTTGTTTACACACAGAAGGCACTGGGGCAGATGTTGTTTCAGCCTCCATCGGTGGCTGGCTGGCCAAGTGGAAGAAGTTGGATAGATAGTTCGACCTTGATGCTTCGCTTGAGAATGCCACAATTGTTTGTGATGGCCAATGAAGCCATCGATGATCCCAGACAGGACTTTTCAGGGAATGAAGATGTCATTCGCATGCGAAAAAATATCCGTAATAAACTGGAAACCAACATCCATTGGGAGGAGTTGATGGAGACCATGGCCAAAGCAGGAAGCTTTGAAAAAGCCGTAGACTGGACAAGCGACTACTTATTTTCAGGACCTAAGCCTGCCTTTTCTTCCTCAGATTTCAAAACTTATGTAAAAGGAGGGAGTCAGGCAGAAACCATGAAATGGATCATGGTTCGCATGATGTGTACCCCTGAATACCAGTTTTGTTAATCCCCTTAATCTAGAAAAATGAACAATTCTCGTAGAGATTTTCTAAAAATATCCTCCTTGGCTTCAGCATCCCTCTTGATGCCTAAATTTCTTACTTCAGATATTTTCCATGCTGACCAAGCCAATGGCAGAAAGCTGGTTATCATTCAGTTATCAGGGGGGAATGATGGCCTGAATACCCTAGTTCCCTTTGAGGATGACCTATACTATCAAAACCGCCCTGCTATAGGAATTGGCAAGGAAGAAGTTCTTAAAATTACAGATTTGCAAGGCTTTAATCCTGCCATGGAGGCTATGAGGGAAATCTTCGACAGGGGAGAAATGACAATCCTTAATGAAGTAGGTTATCCCAATCCAGATCGCTCGCATTTCCGTTCCATGGATATCTGGCATACGGGCAGCAATTCTGATGAATTTTGGGATACGGGTTGGCTAGGGCGATACCTTGACCATAGTTGTACTGGCACGGCTAAGCCCCATGATATCTTGGAAGTAGGTGGTGCACTCAGCCTCGCTGCAAAAGGAGTTGATAACAATGGGATAGCGCTTACCAATCCTAAGCAACTTGCTAATATTACCAGAGATCCTTGGATGAAGGCACTAAGCGAACACGCACAGGATGCTAATTCAGATCTGGATTACCTGTATAAAACCTTAGCTGCTACCCAGGAATCGGCTTCATATATTCACGAGAAGGCCAAAACCTACCAATCCAAAATAGCCTACCCTCAACATGCCTTTGGGAAGCAAATGAAAATGATAGGCGAATTGATTTGTTCTGGAATAGAGACCTCTGTCTTCTATGTATCTCTTTCTGGCTTCGATACACATGTCAGGCAGAAAGCACAGCATACCAGGCTATTAACGCAATATAGTCAGGCAGTGGGAGCCTTGGTGAAGGATCTTAAGCAGAATGGCCAGTTAGACAATACCCTGATCATGACTTTTTCAGAATTTGGGAGAAGGGTAAAACAGAATGCTTCAGGTGGTACCGATCATGGGAAGGCCAATAACCTCTACCTGATAGGCGGCAACCTAAAACAGGCAGGAGTGTACAACGAAACCCCTGATTTGGCGGGCCTTGATAAGGGAGACCTCCAATGGAAAATTGACTTCCGTCGCGTGTATGCAGACGTACTTTCGAATTGGATGGGAGTAGATGATAAGGCTATCTTGAAAAGGGAATTTCAGCCCTTAGGACTGGTTTAAGATTTGGTTCGTACTTGTTTTTCTACTTTGGCTGATACTTCCTGATCAAATTTGACAAAGGCACCCAACCATAATGCCCTAGAGAGTCGGGAAATCAAGGGAATCAGAATTGGGATAAGAACAAACATGGTTATTACAAACGTCCTGTACGGCAAGTCCAAGATGAAATTGATCAGGAAAAATAGAGGCACAAGCCAGGCAATATTCAAAGCATAGCTTACATAAGTTGCACCAAAATAGAATCCAGGCTCAATCACAAAATCCTGTCCGCAACAAGGACACTTGGAGGGCATCTCAGTGATTTGTTTGATGTTATAGGGATTGGGCTGGACAAAAAGTTTTCCTTTTCTGCATCGAGGGCATCTTAATCCTACAACACTGGATAACCAGCTGGGTGTTTTGGCGGGCATATTTTATTCTTTGGTGGCAAATCTAAGTAGATTATGTCTCAAGAATAGCGAAATTTGTCATGTCTCTGTGTGACGGAAGTTACACAGCTGTTGAAAGACCTGATCATACATGGGCGCCACCCTTTTCCAATCATATTTCACTAAACCAATTGGTTCGAAATTTTCTAATATCTCAGGAGAGCGTAAGATTTCCTTTAGCTTGATAAATAGCTCTTCCTCGTCTTGGTAATAATGATTGGGGAATTCAGTGGGAGAAATATGCTCCGGATAAGCTAATCTATCGGGAAGCAAGGGATACACACCTGCGTGGATGGCTTCCACGACACTCAAACCGAAGAAATCATGTATGGCAGTAACGGGAAGGATGTCTGATTGCTGAAGAATGGCTCGATAAGAAGCAGTACTTTCAACGAATCCCCAAGTATCAATATGAGGAGCCAGCCTTTCTTTGGCTTCTTTGAAAATTGCAGGTTGACGTTGAAATGATCTTCCAACTGCATGCAAACGAAAATCCAAACCCACTTCTTGAAGCCTAAACATTAGCCTGAAAAAAGAATCTGGATTTTTATCGTATTCCCAGCGATGGTTCCATAAGATATGCTTGGGAGAAGGGGAAGGCTTTTCTCTATGGTTTGTTGGGAAAAGGGTCGTACCAAGGGGAAGGACTTCAGACTTTTTTGCAATGGTTTTTACTGCTGCTATTTCTTGATGATCTGGAAAAGCCCTTAGAAAATCTGGCAGTGCATTGATGAACGCCTTCTTGTGATAGGCGGAATTGAAGAATACCCTTTCAGCTACCAAGGCTGAAGTAAAGTTGATCCATGCATAATGACGATCACGATGGTTCTTTTTATCTGGATCAGAAGCAGACCATGGGTAGGTCAACTGGTTTTCGTGGAAATATAGGCAAATAGGTACTTCCCTAAATCGGCTGGATAGGAGGGACTTAAAAACAGCCAGGTCCATCATGTCTGTGCAAAGCACTAAATCAGGAATTTCATTCGCCTCATTTAATTTTTTGGCCAAGGATACCGCGGCCCCATGCATTCGCCATTTCCAATGGCTTCCGCTCATAGCATAAACCTTCACCTCTAATTGGCTATGATGTTGATAAGCCTTCGCCCAAGCTGTGTGAGAATCTATCCCAAAGGGTACCAATAGACATACCTTCATATGCTCAAAAATAATAGGTTCAACACGGAAATCCCCTCAAAAACCCTCATAACTAACGCCAATCGACCGTTTAAGAAAAAATTAGGCACAGAGGCCTAAAAAGTCGGCTATTTATTATGCAAGCATACTACTTTTTTATATTTTAGCAGTAGATAAGTATGCATGCATAACATTATCTGACATTTTCGGTTGAAATATTTCAAGCGTATTGAATCCAGTCTTAACGAATATAAAAGTCGGATTATCTATGCTAGTTTCCTGAAAATTAGGTTTTAAAGTGATACAATTTTAATCAATAAAAGGACAATGGACACTGTTTCCCACAAGCATTCAATAAAAGGTGGCGAGTTTCTAATTCGCGAAACCAAAGCGCAGGATATTTTTATTCCTGAAGAGTTCTCAGAAGAGCAGCAGATGATGGCACAGGCTTGTAGCGATTTCATTGCTACAGAGATTACGCCAATCGTGGATAGAATTGACAAGATGGAGGAGGGACTTGTTCCAAGCATCATGGAAAAAGCTGGAGAACTAGGCTTGTTAGGGGTGACAGTTCCAGAAGAATACGGAGGTTTGGGTATGAGTTTCAATACATCGATGTTGATTGCTGATATCATGGCTTCTACCGGCTCTTTCTCTACCACATATGGCGCCCACACAGGGATTGGTACCCTTCCTATCCAGTACTATGGTAACGAGGCCCAAAAAGCAAAATACCTACCCAAGCTAGCTACTGCAGAGTGGAAAGCTTGTTACTGTTTGACGGAGCCAGGTGCAGGTTCTGATGCCAATAGCGGAAAAACCAAAGCTGTCCTCAATGAGGAAGGAACACACTACCTGATTTCTGGTCAGAAAATGTGGATCTCTAATGCAGGATTCGCAGACATCTTCATCGTTTTTGCCAAGATTGAAGATGATAAGAACCTAACAGCCTTCATCGTAGAAAAAGACTTTGGTGGAATCACCCTGGGTGATGAGGAAGAGAAACTAGGGATCAAGGGTTCCTCTACTCGTCAAGTATTCTTTGACAATTGTCCAGTTCCTGTTGAAAACCTACTAGCTGAGCGTGGCCTTGGCTTTAAAATAGCGGTAAACATCCTAAATATTGGTCGTATCAAGTTGGGATGTGGCGTGATCGGGGGATGTAAAGATATCATCAACCACTCGACCAACTACGCCAACGAGCGTAAGCAGTTTGGACAGAGCATTTCTAACTTCGGTGCCATTCAGCACAAATTGGCGGAAATGGCCCTTAAAACCTTTGCGGTTGAATCTACTTCTTACCGTGCAGGTCAAGATATTGAAGATCAGATCCTTTCGCTTCAAAACGAGGGAATGGATAAGTCTCAGGCCCTGTTGAAAGGGGTAGAGCAATTTGCTATCGAGTGTGCTATTATCAAAGTACACGGTTCTGAGGTGTTGGATTATGTAGTGGACCAAGGTGTTCAGATCTATGGAGGAATGGGATTCTCCGCAGATGCACCTATGGAGCGTGCTTACCGTGATGCTCGTATCACCAGAATCTACGAAGGGACGAATGAGATCAACCGCATGTTGTTGGTAGGAATGATTCTGAAGCGTGCGATGAAAGGCGAACTAGATCTGTTTGGGCCAGCCATGGCAGTAGCCAAGGAGATGACAGGTCTGCCAGATATGAGCGAAGTAGGAAGCGAGTTATTTGCTCAAGAAAAAAGAACCCTGCAGAACCTGAAAAAAGCTATCCTGCTGGTAGCTGGAAAGGCCGCTCAGGACCTTGGCATGAAGATCAACGATGAGCAAGAGTTGTTGATGAACATTGCAGATATGATTATCGAAGTATATGTAGCTGAGTCTACTTTGTTGAGAGCCGAGAAGCTTGCTGCTACTCAAGGTGAGGAGGCAGTAGCCAATCAGATCAACATGGCTAAGGTATATCTTTATGAGACAGTTGATAAGGTATGGGCTGCAGGTAAGGAGGCTATCGCTTCCTTTGCCAAAGAAGACGAACAAAATATCCTGCTCATGGGATTGAAGCGATTCACGAAGGCTCCATTGGTGAACACCACCAAGTTACGCCGTGAAATTGCGCAAGCTTTGATCGAAAGAGATGCTTATGCATTTTAGTAAATAGTTAATAATGATTTAGTGGTAAGCGAATGCCTTGTGCATTCGCTTTTTTTTGTTGAGGACAAAAACTGGCCGAACGTTTTGTATATGCCATCCATGGTTTTCCCTTTTGGGAGGAATGGCGGAATTAATGGTCAAATTGTGATGTAAGATTGGGCTGACAAAATTGCACAAATACTATCCATTTTTGGGCGTGCTGTAAGATCGGGGGAAAGAACTTCAATTTACTATTGGCGAAAGCCTTGGATTGTCTATCAAAGTTTGCAAGAACGATAATTATTACAGGCTTTAAGTTGTGGATAAGTGAATCTCCAATTATCCGAATCCTCAAAAAGTTTGACAACTTGCAGAAGAATCTTACGTCTTGCGAACTAAAATTTTCTATAAAAATGTAGAGCAGTACCTCAGAATCTCCCCTTTGTATTTCGACCATTTAGGCTGGAATTTGAACCAATGAGGAAAAAAATCCAACTGTATGAAGAATAGAAAGCTATGTTACTGATGTTTCAGGACAGCATTTAGTTTGAAATTGTGGAATAAAAATGAAAACACTTTTGGGACTATATGCGTATGTAGTTTCGTGCCGTTCAAAAAACTAGCACAACCTTACTTGAAGCTTTTTTTCGTAAGAATAATACATACCTTCGACGCATGACAAATGATAAATTCATTCGTCTGTTAAAAGAAGGAACAGTTATTGAAATTGTATCATTCGCGTTCTTTAATATTGCAGCTTGCTGCATTTGTTGAATTTAAATTAAGTGTATGAAACAAGTATTATTGATCGGACTTACGTCGATCACCATTCTGATGCTGACAGCGTGCAGACACTCGGAAGGATTGGGCGTAATCATCGATAGTACCAGCCGTACCCTTTCTGAATTCCAGAGCGATAACAAGGGGCTTAAAGTGCAACAAGCACACTTGCGCACAATTGATCCTTTTGATATCGATATAATTCCTACAAGCCGTCCAGTACCTGAGGGAGTACCCCTTAGCAGTATGTTCGGAATGAGGCTGCATCCTATCCTAAAAGTGGATAAAATGCATGCTGGAATCGATTTTCCTGCTCCAACTGGAACCCCTGTCATGGCAACTGCTACAGGTCGCGTCAACAAACTGGTGATGAGAAACGACAGCAGCTCATATGGGAAACATATTATCCTTGAGCATGACGAAATCTACTGCACCCTGTACGCGCACCTTTCTAAAGTGAAAGTTGTACCCGGACAGATCGTTGAAGAGGGAGACACCATTGGATTTGTAGGTAGTACAGGTAGGAGTACCAATCCTCACCTTCACTACGAAGTCATTAGAGATGGTGTCCGAGTAGACCCGGAGGAATATCTTTAATTCCATGGGCCACAAAAGAATATGCCTTCCCATTTAAGGGAGGGCATTTTTTATTTTTGACGACTTTATTCAATTCCTTACAACCAGTCAATATTTTAACTTTCGTTGCATTCTCGGGATTGATTTTTGTAGAGCATGAGGTGATATCAAAACAGATCATGATAAATCAAACCACCTCAACTTCACTGAAAGATATCTTGCTCTCAAGCGTAAAAGCTATCCTGATTTTGTCAGTTACACTATTGTGTATGCTAGGATTTAAAGGAAGCGGCACGGCTGAGAATGGAGAAACGCTGGGAAGTGAGCTAAAGGCTGATTCTCATCTTCTCCTTTGGACGAAACATTGCCAGGGAAAGAAGAGATTGATCTGGCAACAGATTTCTCCTAGCCCCGTTAATACCTTCCTGATCGAAAGATCCCTCAAAGGAGCAGATGATTTCCAAGAGATTGCAAGAGTTACAGTGAGCGATACCAATGATTGGGTATCAACCTATCACTACGAAGATTTGTTGGATTCTCCAGCAGGAGACGTCTTTTACAGATTGAAATGCGTTTCTGACAAAAAAAGATATCAATACTCAGATATCGTTAGACTTCCCATTCCTTGATGATTCCCGCTAATCGGAATCTACCTATATCCTTACCTGTGTCAGGAATGGAAGCGTATGGTGGCTGACAGGCCTATTGTTTAGTTTATTTTGTGGAATATATTTCTGGTAAATATGTCCCAAAAAAATCTAAACGAAATCAAGCCAGCTGTTAGGGTTGGGCGTGTCGCTCTTCCTTTAATTGCTTTCGCTACATTTGCTCTGCTATTCATGTTTCTCCAAGAAACGGCGGTAGAAACGCAATCCTCTCTTTCCTTTGCTGGTAAAGATGGAACGCTCCATGTCAGCTCTGACACAATCATCAATCATTATACGGACGTTGTAGCGGATGTTTCTTCAGGAGACTCCACCATTTTTGTTAGAAGTGTGCGTACCCTCAATGGAATTGGGTATGGAGACCTTGTGATGGTCATACAGATGCAAGGTGCCTCCATCAATACTACAGTAACGAGTAGACAATGGGGCGCAGTTACAAGCCTGAATAATGCTGGCAACTATGAATATGCCTATGTAAGAAAGGCAGACTCAACTGATAATTCCCTTACATTTTGTCCACCACTTACCAAAGATTATACAGCTTCAGGGCATGTGCAGGTGGTCAGAGTACCTCAGTATACGGATGTGACCATTGACAATGGGGCGACCATTTATTCTTCCTATTGGAACGGATTATCAGGAGGAATTGTAGCCATGCAGATAGAGGGGGACTTGACCTTAAATGGAGAAATATCGGTTTCTGGACGTGGTTTCAGAGGGGGTGGAATGGAAAACTCCTCTTCCCCTTCTGGATCCTTGGTAGTCCTGGATTATGCCCAGCGATCCGCTTCACGTGGGGGAGAAAAGGGAGAAGGGATTGCAGGCTTTTTTAAGGAATATGATACCCTGGGAGGAAGGTATGGAAGAGGGGCCCCTGCCAATGGTGGAGGAGGGGGAAATGGTCATAATGCAGGAGGAGGGGGAGGTGCCAATGCAGGTGCCTTGGCTGAATGGAACGGCTATGGAATCATGGATTCTACCGCTACAGGTCATACCGCTTGGCAATTCGATCCCGGATACCAGTGGACTGGAACCTACACCCACTCCACAGGAGGAGGACAAGGTGGATATACCTATGGAGCAAAGGACAAAGATGCCCTAACCAAACCCCCAGGACACCCTGATTGGAGTGGAGACCGTAGAGATACTGTTGGTGGAGTAGGGGGGAGACCTATTGATGGCTACTCCTTGTCAGATAGAATCTTCATGGGCGGTGGAGGTGGTGCAGGTGATGGGAATAACCTCGCCAATTATGATGCACCAGCAGGAGGAGGAATTGTCATGATCCAAGCAGACAACATAGCTGGTGCTGGGGGCATCCAGGCCAATGGAATAGATGCACTAATTACCCAAAACAGAGGAAACGATGGCCCTTCTGGTGGAGGGGCAGGTGGAACGATCCTTCTGGATGTGCAACAACAAACTTCTGGTATCAGCATGGAAGCGGATGGTGGAAACGGAGGAGACCAGACCATCAGTACCTCTGAATCCGAAGGACCCGGTGGTGGTGGTGGCGGTGGTTTGATCTCGCTTTCGACTTCTACAAGTAGTTCCATTAGCAAAAGTGTAAAAGGAGGTGAAGCAGGAACAACCGACTGTTCTGCCTTAACAGAGTTTCCCTTGAACGGCGCTACTCATGGTCATGATGGAGTAGACAACCTAGCTACAACCCTCACAATTCCAGTTATCAATTGTGGAATGGACGATGCAGATGGAGATGGAATCGAAGATCATTTGGATCTAGATGCCGACAACGATGGAATACCGGATCGCATAGAAAATCAATGTTCCTCTAGCCTTATCAATGGGTATGTCATTGCCACATCGGTTCCCAACGCCATGGGGAATGAATCTAATATTATTGGGCCGCTTGATGGTTCATATGCAAACTTCTTGACACACAAAAGTAAAATCACCCTTGAATTAGATCCCCAATTACCAGCTGGTATCCCCCTTCACCTGAAGGTGAAAAAGAAGGTAGCTGCTGGTATTGGAACGAAAATGAGACTGGAGATTTCTGAGTCTAATTCTTCCTATCAATTCCACGCATCTCGTGCCCTGAACATACACAATACCAATGGAGAGATTGTAAGTGTGGTTTCGACCTCACCTACCACATATATACGCCTTTCTCAATTCATGGATAGAGGAGATTTATTCGACTTCTCAGTTGATGGGGCTTATTTCAGTTACACGGAGGAAAGTTGTGAGGATCCGGATACAGACCAAGATGGGATTCCAGATTACCTTGACCTTGATTCTGACAATGATGGGATTGCAGATATCATAGAGGCTGGGGGAGCAGATCAAGATGGAGATGGGCGAGCCGATGATGTAACGGATACAGATGGAGACGGTTTGGTGGACATATTTGATGTCAACGACGCAGATGGCCCACTTGTCGCAGCATGTAGACTAGGTGGTGATTGTGATGTGAGCGGTTCTACTTCCACTCTTTTTGATGTGGATGAGGATGGAACGCATGATTCAAATGGAGACTTCGACGGAGATGGTTTGCCCAATTGGGCGGACTTAGACGCAGATGGAGATGGCCTACTAGATATATATGAAGTTGGTGGAACAGATGCGAATAGTGATGGTCAAGTAGACTATTCAACTCCGGCCGTAGCTAGTTCAATGCTGGATACAGATGGAGATGGATTCTTTGATGGAGTAGATGGAGATGTTGGGAATGATGGGGTAGCTGAAAATACAGGCTCTTCCTATATGCTGAGCCCCGCAGATACGACTTTGGATGGTCTACCGGACGGAGCGTATACCATGGCAAACACAGACTCTACTGGCTATCCCGACTTTTTGGACATTGATGCAGATGATGATGGCATCGTGGATTTGATCGAGGCCCAGGAAACAGGAAATTATTTCCCTCCCCTTGGACAGGATAATGACAAGGATGGTATTGATGACCAGTTTGATAGCAACAATGGAGTGTATGGGGGAAATGGTCTGACTCCAGAAAATACGGATGGGGAGGACCTGCCGGATTATCGGGACTTGGATGCGGACAACGATCAGATACCTGATGCCATTGAAGGACATGATTCAGATGGAGATGAGGTAGCTGATGATGGTTCCTCATCCAACAGAGGAGTAGCAGCAGGTTGGGACTTAGACAAAGATGGTCTGGACGATGGGTATGACAACGACTCTACCACCTTTGATCCCACAAACGGTAATCTCACGCCAATTTCTTATCCAAATGGCGGAGGAGGTGATGATAGGGACTGGAGAAGTGCATTCAATGCCAATTTTCCTGTAAGTTGGTTATCCTTTGAAGCCAAATGGGAAGGAAATGCTGGTAAGTTGAGCTGGGAAACAGCCTCCGAACTTAACTCTAGGGAATTTCAAATTGAGCGAAAAAATAAAGGAAGTCAGGCATTTCTGGCGATAGGAAGCGTACCTTCTTTTGGTACGACCAATCAGGTACAATCATACGATTTTTCAGATGAGGAAGCCTTCGCCGCTGCTAGAGAAGGAGTAATCATTTATCGGATCAAACAAATAGACATAGATGGAAGCGTTGACTTTTCTAACTCGGTTGAATTGGCTCCAAAGGAAGGAAATCTAAATGTGAAGGTATTTCCGAATCCCGCAAATAATAGGATCAACCTTCAAACAGGTCTTGATCCTTCAGCTGTAGGTACAGTCGAGGTCATTGCAGTCAATGGGCAAGTTATCTACCAAGGGAGTCTTTCATCCTCCCAGCAGATTGATGTCTCTTCTTGGAATGCAGGAACTTATGTGGTCATTGTGAAGGCAAAAGGACAGACCATTTCAAAAAAATTAAGTGTCAGACACTAAAGGGTATAGGTAAATTGGGACATGAAAAAATGCAGCTATCCACAATAGATGGCTGCATTTTTCTTTATGCTAATGGGAAAATTAGAGAAGAATCTCCTCTTCTTCTTCCATTTCCTTGGCGTCTTTTTCGAAATTCTTGGACTTTTTGTTTTCCTCTATTCGGATGTTTCCGTCTTCATCCGTATCGATGTTGATATCGACATTTTCCATATCTTCGCCGATGCGCTCCAACTCTTTGCCCCATTTCAGGAAGGCATCCTTGATACGATCAAAGGCACCAGAATCCTTTAGGCGGGAAACAAACTCTTCGGTTATTTCTTTTAGCTCTGGTCCAATGGCTTCTAGTTCTGGGAGTACTTCACGGGTAAACTCATCCCCTAGGGTTTCAAATAGCTTGGCACTCTCATCAACAATCTCAGCATACTCATCGGAATTTTTGTCTACATGCTCTGTAATGCGGTCAGAAATCTGTTGGGAAGTATATTTCATCACCTGTTGGGCAACATGAACCTTTTCTTCGGTTGTCAACTCTTCGCCAATCTCTTCGTTATAATCAGACTCCATGAGCCTTTCGAATTCTTTGTTTTTGCGCTCCCAATCTTCTTCTGTGTAGGATTCGTGCTTGCGATCAACTTCATCCACAAAGCGATCTAGATCACTCATGAAGGCTTCTTTGTTGGTACTGGCACAGGAAATCAAAAGGCTAAGGGGGAGGATCAACCAAATATATTTCATAGGTCTTTTCAAGTTTATTTTTCAGTGTGGCTTCCCTAGGATGTACGGGACTTGTGCATATAATAGACAGCTAATTTGAGCAAGTGTTGGCAAATGAGCAATATTCGTAGAGAAAAAAGGGGCAAATAGCTTACGAGAAAAGAGTGATTCTTCACCACTTACCCGATCCTTTTTGTGGGTATAGGCAAATATATTTCCTAGGGGTTCACTTTTGTTAACACCATTTTTTCTGCTTTCCCTTCAAAAATCCTCTATCATAATGTCAATTTTATTATGAGTTTCTAGAAAATCTCTGAAATTTGTAAGGCGAAGTTTAACATCATTTAAAATTATGGCATTTTCTGAATTAATCAGCTCCTTGGCCCCCTCTGCAACCTTGGGAATCTCCCAAAAAGTTAGAGACCTCAAAGCACAGGGGAGAGATGTGATTGGCCTTACCCTTGGTGAGCCCGATATGGATACACCCCAGCACATCCGCGACGCTGCCAAGAAAGCATTGGACGAAGGATATACACATTATCCACCCGTACCTGGCTATCCCGCCCTTAGGGATGCGATTGTTCAGAAATTGAAACGCGACAATGGACTTACCTACGACCCTGCTCAAATTGTAGTGTCCACAGGTGCCAAGCAATCTCTCTACAACATTGCCATGGCCGTATTGAATCCTGGCGACGGTGCTTTGTTAGTTGCGCCCTATTGGGTGTCCTATGCCGCTATGGTGCATTTGGCTAGAGCTGAGGCTCAAGTCGTGGTTACAGGGATTGAAAACAACTACAAGATCACACCTGAGGAATTGGAGGAAAACATGAAGGAAAATACCCGGCTGGTATTTCTAACTACCCCTTCTAATCCTACTGGCTCTATGTACAGCGAAGAGGAATTAGCTGCTTTGGTAAAAGTTCTGGAAAAATATCCTTACGCCTACATCATCTCTGACGAAATTTATGAGCATATCACCTTTGGCCTAAAGCATGTCAGCTTGGGAACTTTTGAAAGTATTGCTGATCGCGTGATTACCGTGAATGGGTTCTCCAAGGGCTTTGCTATGACAGGCTGGAGATTGGGATACATCGCTGCTCCTCTTGACATAGCCAAAATGTGCAACAAGCTACAGGGACAATGTACCTCTGGGGCCAATGCTTTCGCTCAAATGGGAGCGGTAGCGGCTTTGAATGAAAGCTTGCAACCTACCTTTGACATGAGGGATGAGTTTCACAAGAGAAGAGATATGATGTTTGACAAGTTGTCTGCCATAGATGGTCTCAAGGTCAACAAGCCAGACGGAGCCTTTTACTTCTATCCTGATTTTATCAACTTTTTAGGAAAGAGTACTGCTAAGGGGCAGAAAATAGAAAGCATTGATGAGCTATGTCTTTACCTAATTGATGAGGTAGGCTTGGCATTGGTTCCTGGTTCTGCTTTTGGAACGAAGAGCCATGCCCGTATTAGTTACGCCTATTCTGTGGATATGCTCAATGATGCTTTGGGACGCTTAAAGCAGGGTCTTTCTACCTTAAGCTAAGTCCTGTAAAAATATATGACCCTATATAGCCCTCATCTTTCAGATGGGGGTTATGTTATTTGAAGGACATACTTTTGTCATACTAGGCTAAACTTTTCAAAGATATATTTGTCTCATTAATCATAAGACATCCTTTATGCTTCAAGCAAAAACGACCAACTTGCCTCTTATTGTAAACTTTTTCAAAGAACTTCAAGACGATATTTGTAAAGGATTAGAGGAGTTAGATGGTAAGTCGACCTTCCAACAAGATTTGTGGGAAAGAGAAGGTGGAGGAGGAGGAAGGACTCGCTTGATTGAGAATGGAAATGTTTTTGCCAAAGGAGGAGTGAATTTCTCACATGTTCATGGAGAGATGCCCCTCACAATCACACAGGCCCTTAACCTACCTGAAGAAACGCGTTTTAATGCATCAGGTGTATCTATTGTGATCCATCCCCAAAGTCCTTTGGTACCGATCATCCACATGAATGTAAGGTATTTTGAAACTGACAAGGGACTGCATTGGTTTGGAGGAGGCATTGACCTGACCCCGATATATGTGGTGGAGGAAGATGCTGTATTTTTCCATCAGCAGATGAAGGATACATGTGATGCTTTTGATCCTGCCTATTACCCAACATTCAAGGAATGGGCAGATTCCTATTTTTATCTTAAACACAGAAAAGAGACCCGTGGCATTGGAGGAATTTTCTTTGACCATCTCAAAGCAGAAAGCGAAGAAGATAAGGCACACCACTTCGCCTTTATACAGGCGGTAGGAAGATCATTCGTTCCTACTTATCGAGAGATTGTAAACAGACATCGAGACCAAGCCTACGGAGAGAAAGAATTATCCTGGCAAGCGCTAAGACGCTCTCGATATGTCGAATTTAACTTGGTGTGGGATCGAGGAACTAAATTTGGCTTGGATACCAATGGAAGAACAGAATCTATTCTGATGTCCATGCCCCCTATGGCCAAATGGGCTTACAATTACCAACCTGAGGAAGGGACTGCAGAAGCCTATACCCAATCGATGCTAGTCGCCAGAGACTGGCTACCTAAGAGCTAGATTTATCCACATATCCACATCGACCTTTGAATCTTCCTTGACCGATATTTTCGTATCATTGAAACAATAAAGGGAGACATCAGAAAAGATGGGAGAGATCATTGCGCAAACATATTATGACACCCCAATAGGGCCCATTAGAATTGAAGCATCTGAGCTGGGAATCCGCAGCCTTTGCTTTATAGATTACCCTACCTACGAATTAAATCCCACCTATCCTTTGCTCCTCCAAACCATCGAACAGTTGGACGAGTACTTTGCTGGGCAGAGAACAAGGTTCAATGTGTTTCTTGATTTACAAGGGACAGAATTCCAACGGAGAGTCTGGCGTGAGCTAGTTGAAATTCCACTTGGAACCACGCGCACTTACCTAGAAGTTGCCAAAGAAATCAAGTCCCCCAATGCTACTAGGGCCGTTGGTTCCGCTTGTGGGTCCAACAAACTTTGGTTATTGGTTCCCTGTCATAGGGTTATTGGAAGTGATGGAAAATTAACTGGATATGCAGGTGGCCTAAAACGAAAGCGTTGGTTGCTTCAGCATGAATGGGGCATCCTCTACGGTAAGCAGAAGACACTCTTTTAACTCATCCCAATTTGTATCTCTTTATTTGTACTTGACGATCACAGTCTCGTGCCAAGCTCCGTCATCAATCTTTAGCTGGAAACGGTAGACCCCCTTGGGCCACTTCACATAATTGATGTCAAACTGATATCCAATCGGCTTTTCATAGAGCTTCTTGGTGTAGACAAGACTTCCTCCGAATTTGTACACTCTGATAGAAAGAGTTGAGATTCTTAGTTTCTCAAATCTAACGGTCATTAGGTTGGCAATTCTGTCTTCCATGACAACGATGGACTGCGTATTGTCGACGGGAAGCGCCATCATACCCTCTCCATCTTCTTCTTCTAGGAAAATGGCATTAGAAGGTACCTTTTTCTGAATGTCCTTAGAGAATCCCGCCAACTTTTCATCCCTACTCATAGACGAACCTCCCAATTCAGACAGGTCATCATCATCTGATCTAAGGGTACTTTTTTGTTGGGTTCTGGCCACTGCTAGCTGAGCTTGACGCTTTTCCTCTTCTTCCTGAAGTCTTTGGGCTTCCTCACGCATAAAGGCAATCTCATCAATCTTGATCAAAGAATCTTCTGCATATCCAAGGGCAAGGACTGCTGGATCAAAAGGCTCTAGATGAAAAACCTTGTTTTGCGCTATTCCGGGATGACTCAGGAATAGACCACAGAAAAGGATGCTTATGGTTTGAATAAATGTCTTCATCGGGTATGGGGAAAGGTGTTAAGCATGTAGGGTAAAGACCCTTATATAAAACGTCTCATGAAGGGAAATTAGCATATTCACCTAACAGTTATGGTGTGTGCAAATTATCATTCATGTAATATTCTGTTGGCAAAGGAAGCAAAAGTCGTGCTTGATCATAGGTACATATGAGGAAATGGTCAATATGTAAACATGAGTGGCTGATTTTTTACGAAAGATACATGAAAGATTTATCTATCAGCTAGCAGGAATTTTACATTTCCCTATCATTAGGCATTGAATCATTGATGGAGGAAAGACAAAATGTTACTTTTAAGAAAAGGCAGGCTACATGAGAAGCTTTATTTGGACTATTGGCGTCCTCTTTTGTACTTCTTGCGTCATGGAGGTCTCTCCAGCTCCTCAGGTGATCGAATTGGGATTATCTGAAGGAGAGGAGCTTCACGATATTGTATTTCATTCATCTGGCTGGAATTTAATAGGTGGAGGTATTCGGTTCGATAAGGATGTATTATTAGAGCTTAATGGTCAATCATGGACTCAGACATCTCTTGCTGCTTCCTATGACAAGATGATTTTTGATGTAGAGGTGGTAACGGATTCATCCGCTTATTTTGTGGGGATGGATGGAAAAATCTGGCGAACGACAAATAGGGGAGAGGAATGGACGATCAGTGGCCAGACTGATTGGCTACCCGTTCGGGCCATTGCAAGCCAAAATGAGATGAAAGCAGTTGCTGTTGGAGGAGATGGATACAACAATGGCTTGATTTGGCGGACACTTGATGGGGGAGAAAACTGGATCCGAGTAGATACCCCAAATATCGAGTTGAGAGACATTTGCTTCGTGAATGAAACAACAGGTTTTGCAGCTGGATATGGTTCGATCTTGAAAACCACGAATGGAGGGCAAAGTTGGGAATTTACCCGTGCAGAAGGAGAATTTTTCTCTGCTTTGTTTTTTCTAGACCAGCGCAGAGGCTTTGCCGTAGGACGGACGGGCAGTATTGTGAAGACAGAGGACCAGGGAGAGACATGGAATCGTCTTCGTAACGGTAACCTCACCTTCTTCAGGCGGCAGTTTTACAATGATATTCTCTTTTTGGACAAGGAAGAGGGTTTTATCATTGGGGATGATGGCTTGTTGCTTCACTCGACTGATGGGGGAGAAAACTGGGATAGGATGGAAGCTCCAACTGACGAGCATTTGTGGGGAATGGACAGACATCCTAATGGTGATATCTATGTTTGTGGAGACAAAGGGACATTGTTCTCTTTTACCCCCTGATTCCTGTGAGGGGCCGGCATGTTCCGGCACCCTGCTTCAGGACGTGTGATAAATTTTTGACTAAGAGACTGTTTAGCTTCTTAATATCTAGTTTACAGGCAGGTTCTTGAATGACAACTGTAAACAAGAAGTATCAATCTTAATTGGTTTCTTATTCTAGGGCAATATTCTTGACGAAGGAGGTAAACATATCGGTAGGAATTAAGCCTACTGGCCCTTCATAAATTCCTCCGCCTCCCCATTTGTCAAAAACTTTGACGGTAATCACATTCTTCTGGCCGGCTTTGAGGACATTGTCAGGAATGACGTATCCGCGCAGCACTTTCCATGCCCAGCCGTTTTCGCGATCGGGTATTTTGCCCCATTCGTCGAAGCCAGTTGAGCCAACTCGAACACCATTGATGTATACTTCATCCAAGTCATCGATGAGGCCGAGGGTAATGACGTGGGACCTTTTGGCAACATAATCAGGGCATACAAACACTTTTCGGTAGCAGGCAAAGCCATCGTAATCGTCATAACCCTGATGCTCCCATTGGGCGGGAACCATGATATTGTCCCAGCCGGCTTTGTCTTCTCCCAAACAGGGCTGGCCATCGGCTGTAGGCTTGAAATCCCACAATCCTTCAAGGCTCATAAATTCACTGTAAGCTCCTGATTTCTTGTACAGACCAATATTTCCCTTTAGGATTCCTCCTTCATAGTACTCGTCATACACGCGAACTGCCAGGAAATTTGGCTTGTCTTTTCTTAAGAGGTTACGCGGAATCAAGTATTCCCTTTTTGAGTTGTATGCTGTGGCAAAGTAAGGAGGGAAGGAACCTGAGGATCCAATAAGAACTCCGTTTAAGTACACTTCGTCTGCATCGTCGATTTCCCCAAGGTGTAGGTATAAATCTTTCTTGATACTGATTTGTTTAGCTGAAAACTTCAGGCGGTACCAACCATATCCATCATATCCTTCAAAGCCATTTTTCTCCCATTGTCCGGGTACGGCCATGCTTTCCCAGTCGCTATCATCAAACTCTGGAGCTGCCCAATCCATATTGTCGCCGATGGTAAAGGCCCAAGAACCCTTTAGGTCAAGAACCAGCTCCCAGTCAGCTGCCAACATAGAGGAGTTCAGCAGAAGAAGGCATGGAAATATGAGTAGGTGAAGTAGATTTTTCATTTTTTTTTGCTTGAAAGGTAGCTCCCTGTCTCAGGGAGCTACTTAAGAGACAATAACTACTAATATGAGTATGCGTTGATGTTCGTTTGTGAGCTAAATCCGCAATTATGGATGTTCATGATGATGGGATTCAAGCTGGTTAACTTGTTTCTGTTTCCAGAAGCGGGTATAGTTTTCTTGTTTGACAAGTCCTACTGGCCCTTGGTACATACCCCCGTCGTACATGACGTCAAAGACTCTGACTGCGACAGTATTCATTCCTGCCTGAAGGGTATTGCTTGGAACGAAATAGGCTCTTTCTTTTCGCCACTCATCACCAACAATGTTTTCATCCCAATCCATGCCCATTCCTGTATTACCAACCATTTTGCCATTGATATAGGTTTGGTCCACATCATCGATCAGGCCTAAGACTAGCACCCAATTTTCAGAAGCTTCCTCTTCACTCAATTCAAATTCCTTCTTATACCAAGCATAGCCGTCATATTCATAGAAGCCTTGCCCTTCCCATTTTGCAGGGACATACACCGGACTCCAACCTTCCTTGGTAGCAGGAAGCTTTTCTGCATTCTCGGCGGCAGTTCTGAAATCCCAGAAGCCTTCAAGGGAATAATCGATGTAGGAAGCATCCTCTTTTAAAGAAAATCCTAAGGGGCCTTCGAGAATTCCTCCTTCAAACTCAGCGTCAAATACCCTGATAGCAATGGTGATAGATTCTTTAGTGGTAAGTCTAGCAGGAACAGAATAGGTTCTACGACTTTTGAAGGCTGTGGTGTAATGGGGCGGAAATTGTCCGCTCTTTCCGATTAATTCGCCATCTATGTACACCTCGTCTGCGTCGTCAATTCTGCCCAAATGAAGGTTCAAATGTTGTCCTTCCAGCTGTTTGTCTAAGAGGATTTTCTTTCTATACCAGGCATATCCATTATAGCCTTCAAAACCCTGACTTTCCCATGAAGCGGGTATGTGAATGGGCTCCCAGTTGTCGTCAGCGAAGTCTTTGTTGCACCAATCCTTATTGTCCAAAATGCTAAACTGCCACTTCCCATCAATGTGTTGAATGATCTCTACATTCTCCATGGGATCTGCTTCATAGACCACTTCGCTTTGGTCAAAATCTGGAATCAAGTCATAGAAATGACTGACCAGCATGAAGATAGGTAACCCTATTAGCAAGTAAATAGCAACGGTGCGGAATTTATCGATAATAGCCTCTCTCATAATTACCTCGTTTTTTGAATAAGGACCTTGTGGTTTGAATAATCTATAATGAACCCATATTTCTTCATGACGTCTGAGCCTATAATCCCACAGATTCTGTAGCCTGTCTTGTTCATGATAGAATTTGCCAAGTGGCTTATGTTAAAAGTTTTGAATTGATACTTAATGTGTTGGGTGCCTAATTTCATCTCTGCTTTTTTGGCTTCTTCCACTTCATGGGCCCCTCTATTCACACCCTGTATTTTGTTAGCTCCAGGAACCTTTACTGTTTTGAAGCCAAAATTTTCAGCGGTACTCTCATCGAGTAGGGTAACATCTGCTCCCGAATCCAACAGGAAATAGGCCTTCTTGCCATTCAGTGTACCCTTGATAATAGGCTTGGGTCTAAAGCTTACGGCTTTTATTTCTTCTCCCATGAAAGGGACCATTCCCGTGAGCGTCGCCATACCTATGAACAGACTCAGACTTATTATGAATACCTTTTTCATCGAATTAGTGCTTATGGATTTAGTTTTTGAGGAATCGCCAAGCAAAACATGCTGTTTCATTTGACTTACTTAAACTTACGCCGAAGCACCGATCCTGATGTCATCCTTCCGTAGACCTTTGTAAAGAAATGTCATCAGGTGCGATCAGTTTGTATCCCACTCCATGAACTGTCAAAATCACATCAGGTGAACCAGGCTGATCCTCAACGACTTGCCGTAGTTTTACAATGAAATTATCAACTGTTCTGGTCGTAGGCATTTGTTCGTATTCCCAGACATTGTGTAAGAGGTCATCACGGCTGACCACTTTGTTTCTGTTGGAATACATATAGTGGAGTAATTGAAAGGCCTTGTGCGAGAGTCTGACTTCCTCTTCTCCTTTTCTTGCTTTAAAAGCGTTGAAATCAATCTGAAGACGCCCAATTTGAATATCGCCTATACTTTCCTTGACGGTAGGGTTGCTTTGTGTACGCCTTAGAATGGCCTTTACCCTTGCCAATAGCTCTCGTAGGCTAAAGGGCTTACAAACGTAGTCATCTGCTCCAAGCTCTAGTCCGAGGACCTTGTCAATCTCTTCTCCTTTGGCTGAAAGAATAAGGATAGGAGTCAGGTTGTCCTTTTCCCTAATCTTTTTACATACATCAAATCCAGACATGACTGGAAGCATGATATCCAGTACAATGAGATCAAAGGTTTCCTCTACAGCCAGTTCAAGCCCCGTACCTCCGTCTTCTGCCTCGGCTACATCATATCCTTCGAAGCGCAGATTGTCGGCTAGGCCCATCCGCATAGAGGGTTCATCTTCGACGATAAGTATTCGTTTCTTATTCATACTTCATCATTTTTAGGTTCAAATACAGGAAACCAAAGGGTAAAACTACTACCTTCACCAGCTTTACTTTCTAGTTCAATGCGTCCTTTGTGGGCGGTCATGATCTCTTTTACCAAGGAAAGACCTAATCCTGTTCCCTGTACGGTATACAAATCTCCCCGAGTAACCCGGAAGAATCTTTCAAATATTTCCTTTTGATGCTCCTCGCTTATCCCAATGCCCTGGTCTGTTACTCGCAAGCCCACTTCTTTTTCCACTTGGCAAACCGAGATTACGATATGCTTTTTATCATCAGAGTATTTGATGGCATTGTCTATCAAATTTACCATGGCTTCAGACACAGAACCTTCATCGAAAGCAACTTGTGGGCATTGAGGAGGGAGTTGGATGTCCCAGCTGAAGCCCTTTTGCCTCAAATGGTATTCATAGGTACCCATAACGTCCTTGACTATGCTACACATATCTGAGGGCTGCATGAAGTAGGACTTCTTCCCAGAATCCATTTCAGAAAAATTCAAGATCTTGTTGACGATTCCACTCAATCTTTCGGACTCTTGGCGGATGATTCTGTAGTATTCCTCTTTTTTCTCTTCTGTGGGAACCCGCTTCATTTCGAGGGTCTCGGCAAACATCCGTATGAGTGCCAAGGGTGTCCTCAATTCGTGGGATACACTGCTCACAAAATCTGCTTTGTATTGGGAAAGCCTTAATTCTCGCCTGATATTCCGGAAGATGATGACCACGGCAATGATCATGATGAGATCCAAGATTAACAAAATGCCAAGGTTTCTCTTAGATCTTGCTTTAACCGATTCCTTAATGGTGCGGTTCTGTGAAAATATATACAATTGATGCCGAGGAAGAATCCACAATTTTTCGTTTTGGAACTCTGATTGCTGGAATTGCTTCCATTTATGGGTATAAAACATGAAGCCATTTTCCCATTCATCCTTGATCATAAAGAAAAATTGATCGCTGGCTAGTTTTTGAAGCCTGGGGCCAATGATTTCATAAGCAAATTTCTGAATGTTGATAAACATCAGACATAAAACTTGTCGCTCCTTCGGTTTACCCACCATACACATCAGGATCATCCTGCTAGAGTCTTCAGCAATAGAGTAGCTTAACTTTTTCTGGTAATCGGCCTCAAAGTATCTTTCCAGCCGCCCAATTTCATCTTTTTGTTCCTTCAGAAAGCGGTCAAGATCGAAGCCCTCAAACATCCCATCAGCCTGTGCAGGGTGCCATCCCATCCCGGATACTTGTTTTTGACCCATATTTTTGAAGAAAAGGGCATCTATTGAGTTGCGGTTGTTAAGGAAGGCATTTACCCATTTTTCGTCGAAGTTTGGGTAATTGTTAAGGCTCATGAGCCAATTTTGGACGATATCATCTGTGTACTGATTGGCTGCAAAGATGATGGATTTGGTTTGCTGCTCATAAATGTTGGTGAGTTCTGCTTCATTCTGGTTCAGCGAATAGACCTCAAAAAATGAAAAGATGGTCATGGGCAAAAGAAGGCCCAGCAGTAGGATAAGACCAATTTGTTTTAAACGAGGACTCACGAATAGATAGTTATTGTAAACAGCATGGAGAATTCTACTCCCATTTCATCAATATATTAAGGTTTTTCGTAAAGAGGGCCAGTAGGATGTCCTACTAAAGTCAGAACTTGTAAAAAGTTGTCATAAAGGATTGGCAATGAAGAATGATCATATAACGGGATCTTGTTATATTGAAGGGAATTAAGATCCTATGGACCTCCTTCTTCTGAATTCCGATCCATTAATCGCACTGGTAATTTTATTGTCATTTACCATTGCTTTCCTAAGGGGGAAGCTACATGCCAATATGTATCTTCTTTTTTGGATTGGGGTATTTTTGGGACTTTGTTGGGAATTACCCCTATTCCTGATGGGCAACAATCCTGAAGGGATACCGCCATATAAGTTATTGGCTCCCTTTCCTATACATCCACAGCTTCAATGGATTAGCCATAGCCTATGGGATGGTGGCTTATTTATGGCAGGAATAGCCCTCATCAAGCTGAGCTGTCCTACACCAGTTTTCAAGAAGTTTTCTTTTAGGGAGTTGGGTGTTTTTATCCTTTTTGGGATTGCTTCTGCTCTGCTGTTAGAAGTGTTGGGTTCATTTGGAATTTGGGAGTATATTCCCAATTGGTGGAATCCAGAATTGTTCAAGGTGAATGGTCGATCCATTACCGCGCTTGCGCCTTTGACTTGGATGGTGGTACCCACCATTTTTTATCTCATTTGCCTAAAGCTATATCCTCATGCTCATGATTCGTAATTCACTCTACTGTGTTCTATCTGTACTTTTGCTCTTGTATGCATGTCGGACGGAGAAAAAATTGGAAGTTGGCCTGATCACAGAAAAGGCCATGGTCGTCACCGCTCATCCCGAAGCTACTCGGATAGGAGTTGAGATTCTAAAAAAGGGAGGGAATGCAGTGGATGCAGCTGTCGCTGTTCAATTTGCCCTTGCTGTGGCTTATCCGAGGGCAGGTAATATTGGAGGTGGAGGCTTTATGGTAGCCCGGATGAATGATGGGCGAAAATATGCGCTTGATTTTAGGGAAATGGCTCCTTCTGCGGCTCATCGCGATATGTATCTTGATTCGTTAGGAGAGGTGATCGAAGATTTGAGTTGGATGGGGCACTTGGCTTGTGGGGTTCCAGGCTCAGTAGCGGGTATGGTGGCTGCCCATGATTCGCTAGGTAAGTTGTCGTGGAAAGAAGTTATTCAACCTTCCATAGACTTAGCGCGCAGTGGCCTACACATTACCGAGAAGGAAGCAAGAGCCTATCAGTTAAAAGCCTCCAAAATGGTCAAATACAATACACGGCCCAATGCCTTTACAGCCGATACAGTCTGGACCTTAGGTGATACGGTATTCCAGCCTGATTTAGCTCGAACGCTCACTGCTGTTAGGGATCAAAAAGAAGCGGGATTTTACGAAGGATGGGTAGCCGATAGTATTGTAGCCGAAATGGAAAGAGGGGGAGGAATAATCAGTTTGGAAGATTTGAAAAATTATAAAGCTGTTTGGAGAACAGCTGTTGAAACAGATTACAAGGGATATGGACTGATTTCCATGCCACCCCCTTCGAGTGGAGGAATTGCCTTGGCTCAGCTTTTGGAAAGTGTAGAAAATCTTGATCTAAGGAAGAAGGGCTTTCAGTCTGTGGAGGAAGTTCATGCCATTGTAGAAGCAGAAAGGCGGGTTTATGCGGATCGTTCTATCCATCTTGGAGACCCTGATTACTACAATGTTCCTCAAGAAGGATTGATGGAAACCGCTTATCTCACAGAAAGAATGGCTGATTTTGATCCCAATAAGGCGAGTATCAGCGATAGCATTGAGGCGGGTGAACCCATGGCTGAATCTGAGCAAACTACCCATTTTAGCATAGTTGATGAAGATGGGAATGCGGTTTCTTTGACAACAACGATAAACGGTTCCTTTGGAAGCTGTGTGGTAGTAGGGGGAGCAGGTTTTTTCCTGAACAATGAGATGGATGATTTTAGTTCCAAACCGGGCGTTCCTAATTACTTTGGATTATTAGGCTCTGAGGGCAATTCTATTCAGCCGGGTAAGCGGATGTTGAGCTCCATGACGCCTACTATTGTAACCCGAAACGACTCTTTGTACATGGTGGTTGGTACGCCGGGGGGTTCTACCATCATTACCTCAGTTTTCCAGAACATCATCAATGTACTAGAGCATGATTTTCCTATGCAAGCCTCTGTTTCGGCCAAGCGTTTCCATCATCAATGGAAGCCAGATGTCATATTCTACGAGGAAAATACTTTCTCCCAAAAGACAATGGATCAACTCAAAAGCATGGGACATGAGATGAGACAGAGAGGATATATCGGAAGGGTAGATGCGATCCTGGTTAGGCCTGATGGTAGCTTAGAGGGAGGAGCCGATCCGAGGGGAGATGATACGGCAGATGGATACTGAAAATTAAGCCATTTAATAAAAGCGCCTTTTGAGATGAGTCAAAAGGCGCTTTTATTTTGGTACATAAGGATTGTCTATTCCTCATTCATACTAATGACCCCTTCTTCCTCTTCTATCTTGTTGGGCTCTAGTTGGAGGAAACCTTCTTTCTTCAAATGGTCAAACAGAATCTGCGTCATGGCGCTATGCCCATTTTCATTTAGGTGCCAAGCTGAGTAAAAGTATGTGGGTTGAGGTTCGTAGGAAGCGATATCTTCTGTTACATCCAGTACCTTCATCCCAATGGCATCGCACATGGCCTTGGTTTCTTTATTTGGGCGGTTCATGTCATACTTTTCCGAATCTGATAGGTCAATATCTCTTGGGAAATAGGTAATTTTATCATGAGGGAGTATTCGCACAGGGGCGGGTACATAAACAAGATATAACTCTGCACCTCCCTTTTCAGCTGCCTCTTTCATATCTGTGAGGTGGCGTTGCATATTGGCAATCAACTCTGGTTTATATATATCGACATCTCCCTTGGTAAAATACTTCAGCATGATTCTATTGTACCTATGGGGTTTGATCTTCCCCATGACTGTTTCTTTAAGGAAAGTTCCTCCCTTTTTCCTGACGAAAATAGATAGTTGGGACCTCATGATATGATCGTATAGGGTAGGACCATCTCCATCTGGGAAGAAGCCTACATCCTTTTGTAGTTTTTTGATCACCTTCGGGTTCTTCCCTTTTTCATAGTCTATGTTTTGGGTGTATTCGTTGAAGAATTCATACAAAATCACATCGGGTTTATACATTTCCATATACATGGGAAGCAGAAGGGCTTGTTCGGCTGGAGCATAACCCGTTACAGCTGCATTGATTACTTGGACGTCCCGGATTGAACCAAAGTAGTCCTGAATTTTCATCTGAAGCATATGGGGAAAAGCTTCCTCATAATCGAATCCCTCTGGCATGGCAATGGCATCCCCTAGGACAAGTACTCTTAGGGTATTAGGATTGGGCCTTTCTTCTGTGATTTCAGGTGAGTTTAGTCCAACAGAATTGGTCTTGATGACATAATCAAATGCTTCATATTTTAAATGGGTCTCCTTATTGGGAATAAGTGAGAATCTCAAAGAATCGTTCGTCATCATGGCAGGAAGTTCACTCCATGCTTCTCCGGCTTGCAAGGGAGCATAGGTCTGGCATAGCCAATTGGCTCCAAATATGAGCCCCAAGATGGATGCTGGAAACAGCCATCCTCGTTGAGACTTTTGAATCAAATTGTAACTCAGCAGGACAAAGCCAGAAACAACTATACCAAAGCCTATTGCGAAGATTTTTTGATTGACCGGGACTCCAAATACATACATGAAGCCTGAGACAACACCTGCTAGAATGAGCCAATTTAGCACAAAAGCCCTTTCTCTCGAATTGATCCAAATAACCAAGTTCAACAATGAGAGAAGCAATACCCCTAAGTACATGGCTTGTTGGGCCATTCCATTCATTTTGGCAAAGGGTAAGATGAAGACAGCACCTAATGTGACTAGGGAAAGTCCCAATAAAATCCATGTGGCAAGGGAAGACTGGCGAAGGTTGTTGAGTAATTTCATGAAGAAGTCTACAATGATTTCGATCACAAAGCTGATAGGAACAGTAATGGCCAGGATACCCAATCCTACAAGGGCCATCATGAAGGGATCATCCCCAAAGAATTTCTCTGCGGCCATCACAGGCACCTGATGGAAAAGGAATATACTGTAGCTGTGAACCCCCATCCAGATCAATGGTCTTCCTATGATCTTGCGAGTTAAGTCAGTACTACGTATAATTTTCCAGATACCATACATGAATGCAGTCATTCCGCAGGTATAAAGGATCGAATAAAACGGTCTTAAAAAGGGAATGGAAGAAATCCATAGACCCAGTGCATAAACCCCTATCCCGATTGGGAATAGCATGCCATAGCTAATGCCGGTATTTCTATTGGCAAAAAGGAATTTCGCCAGCGACATACCAATGGCAAATTCACCTATTCTCGTCCCAACGAAGATGCCTCTTTCCCAAATATTTGCCTGTTCTACAGGAATGTATCCTAAAACTGGTAGGTATCGAAACAATAAGCTTATCCCTACAAAAATGGCGAGGAAGGTAGGGGTAGAATGCTTGGCAAAAAAGCGGTAAACAAAGGGAAATAGGAGGTAAAACTGTAACAGAGTCCAAATGAACCACCACGAAGGATTGATGTAGGTAAACAGTTCCCTAGTGAATCCCAATCCCCATAATTTGAAGAAGGTGTTCCCATCAGTAATCATGGTTTGGCTATCACCAAATCCTCCAAATTGGCGTAAAACCAGAAAGAATAAGAAAATGCTTATGTAAAGCGGGAAAAGTCTGCTTAGCCTTTTTTGGTAAAACTCCTTTGGGTCGACATGATCCTTTTCTTTTTTCAAATAAGAGAGTGCTAGGCCAAAACCACTCAAAAGAAAGAATACACCTGGCGCCATATCCCCTTGCTTACCCAGGAAATAGAGTACGTCATATGGAAAGGATGCAGGCTTAGGGAACAGTTCTACCAAATGGACCAGCATGATCCCTATGATAGCCATGCCTTTTACCGCGTCCACCCAGTCAAATTTGAGTTGTTGGGAGTTGCTCATTTTTCTCTGCGAAAATTAGAAGGTTGAGGTTTCGATGAAATGGCAGAAATGGGGTAAGAACGCAGGTTGTGAAAAGTGAGCAAGGAGTGAGAATGATAAAGCCTGCCGAATCCTAGATTCAACAGGCTTTAAGCATAAATTATATCAGGATACCTTTTCCATTAGGAAAGGGTGGCCGTTTCTAATCGTCTGGCTAATGGGCATTTCAGAAATATTGTGGACGACTTCGATGGCAGGTCTTGCTTCTTCAGTCGTAAAGCCTTTTCCATCAAGGGTGATTTCATACACTCGGGTATGAAGATCTGTAAAGCCCCCTGAAAATTCAATTTCTTCCCCATTAACTGTAATGGACCGGTAGGTAGGTTGACCTTTCTCTACGATCTCTTGCGGAAGATCTGTCTTGTCAATGGATAAATACCAGGTAACATCAGCATTACCCAATTCAAGGAATCCACTCATCTTGGTTTTATCCTTTAGGTATACTTCGCTGCTGACAGGCTTGCCAAACAACCACATCAACATGTCAAAAAAGTGGATACCGATATTGGCTGCTACGCCACCTGACTTACTGATATCTCCTTTCCAAGAGTATAGATACCATGGACCGCGGGAAGTGATATAGCTTAGGTTAACTTTATATCTTTTCCCAGATGTATCGTTGGCGATTTTTTCTTTAAGGGCAATCAAGGAAGGATGTACTCTCAGCTGAAGAATTGTGTAGATGTTGCCTTGGTTTTCCTCCTCTAATCTTTGGAGGGCATCCAACTGCCATGGGTTTACCACCAATGGCTTTTCACAGATAGCGTTTGCACCTAGTCTCAGGGCCAGGCGGCAATGCGCATCATGCAGATAATTGGGGGTACAAATGGTAAGGTAATCAATTCCACCTCTCTCATCTCTTTTGATCCTCTCTAGGTGGCGATCAAATCTTTCGTACTCAGTAAAAAAGGCACAGTTAGGGAAAAATCTATCGAGAATACCTACAGAGTCGTGGGGGTCAAGAGCTGCAATCAATTGATTGTTTGTGTCTTTGATGGCTTTCAAATGCCGAGGGGCTATGTAGCCTGCAGCCCCTGTAAGTGCAAACTTCTTCATGCTTAACTGAATGATTGTGGTGTAGTAATGTCTATTCGTAAATATAGATTAATTATGCTGTAATTTACTCATTTTAAGGTCGAACCGATGGTATTCCAGCCTCGTTAGTCGTAAATGATCAGGCAGGGATAGCCTTTTTTCCTTCTACAAAATGAACAATGGCAGCAACGGTTATTTCTGCTGAATTTCCTTTGCCGAAGGTTTCCTGAAGCTTATCTGTGAAACTTTGCATGTCTTCACTCGTGAAGTGTTTGATCGCATGCATAATTTTCTCAGGATCAGCGCCTGTGACGATATTGCCACCAGCATCTACGGTCTCTGTCCACTCTGTTTCATCACGCATGGTTACACAAGGTACTTCCAAGAAGAAAGCCTCTTTCTGTAATCCACCTGAGTCCGTCAAGGCTACCTTGGCACCCTCTAGCAGCTGTAACATATCAAGATAACCTAGTGGTTCAAGAATAATCAGATTATCAGCGGGTTTCCACTCCGGGAAATCCTTTGCCAGAATATGCTTAGTTCGTGGATGCATGGTGAATGCAATGGGAAACTGCGTGCTTGCAATTTCATTAAATACATTCATAATGTTGGCCAGTCGCTCCGGATCATTTGTATTTTCGGCCCTATGGCATGTAGCGATGGCATAGTTGCCTTTCTCCAATCCAAGCTTCGAAAGAATTGTAGACTTCTTTTCAGCTAATTTGGAGTTCAGTAAAACTGTGTCATACATGATATCACCACTAGAAATCATCCTGTCAGTCAGCCCTTCCTTTTCTAGATTTTCTATCGCTGCTGGCGTAGGAGCAAAGAGTAAATCTGATACATGGTCAGACATGATCCTGTTTACCTCCTCTGGCATCTTTCTGTTAAAACTTCTCAGACCTGCTTCTATATGGGCAATGGGAATATGAAGTTTAGCAGCTGCTAGTGCCCCTGCAATCGTAGAGTTTGTATCGCCAAAAATGATGAACATATCAGGCTTATGCTCTAATAAAATCTCTTCGATTCCAGCTAGCATTTTACCCGTTTGTACACCGTGGCGACCGGAGCCCACACCAAGGTTAACATTGGGATGAGGTATTTCCAATTCGTCAAAAAAAATATCAGACATACCATGGTCGTAATGTTGACCCGTATGAATGATAATATGTTCAATGGTCCTTTCACGATTCCCCGCATTGTGGGCTTCAATCGCTCTAACCAGGGGAGCAAGTTTTATAAACTGTGGGCGAGCTCCCACGAGACTCATCAACTTAATGCTTGGAGACATTTGATTTTATTTTGAGGGTGACGAAGTTTTCTTCTATGAAGGCCAACCAAATTATGATAAAGGGAAGTGCTAAAACCGAGTAACGATTAACTGCACTTAGCAATGAAGTTCCTCCTAGATACATCATGCTAAGTAAAAACATTGCCACTAGGTAATAGGGAAGTCGACGCCAATGAGTCCATAAGGGAATGAAACTCAACAAAAACAGGATGAGGTAGGGTACATTTGAAACGATGTATACAAATGTATCTAGGCTTTGAGGCGTATAAGTATGTGGGAAGTTGACTGTCATCCTTCCCCAGTTTGCTATATAATTCTTGATATAGCTTTCGGGATGGGTGTTGAAGTTTTCTTTAGCCGCCTCAATATATAGTTCTTGCTGACGTATTCGTTTGGAGTCTCTGATCTCCTTAAAAAACTCAACCTGCTCAGGTGGATATTTGGCTGAGTCCGTCAGAATCGTATAAGGGCTAATCCAATTTCCCCATTGTCCCTCATAGGGTGTCGTCATCCAATATAATTGTTCACCACCATTGGTAACCCAATAAAAACTCTTTCCTGTTAAACTAAAGGTATAGATCAGGTAGGGAATGGTAATGACAAAGGATGAGGCCATTAGAATAGCCGTATGAATCCCCTTTTTCTGTCGTGTAAATGCAAAATAGATAAGGCTAAATAGGATACCTGCAATGGCTAGATAAGCAAATTGAGCCTTTACCAAAATGATGAACCCAAAATACAGTCCTCCCAAGATGAAATTTTTTGGTTTCAAGTCTGCCTGATGGACAATTCTCATGAAGTAATAGAAGAATCCTGTTAGGAGCAGAAGACAGATGATTTCAGGTTTATGATCTGGAACAAACTTTACAAAAAACAGCGGATAGAGACCAAAGAAGTAAGCAAAGCGTGTCGCCTTTTTCTCTTCGGTAAACATGGTCATACACTTCTTAAGGTAGACAAGCGTTCCCCAGAAGAAAAACGCATTAATAAAATGCGACCAATAAAGAGGAATTCTTAAAACCAGAAAAAGTGCACAAAGTAAAGGTAATCCAGGGCCATTGCTAATGGAAGGATCAGCAGGATCGGATACAAACGTTCCTTTTAGAAGCAGTTCTGCATAGTTAAAGTAGCGAATCTCATCACCTTGAGGTGTGTTTTTGGACAGAACTGCTATGGCTGCCACATATAATAGTATGAGTGGCCAGAAAGGAATGGCTTTATTTAGTCTTTCGAGTATTTTCATGCCTTTTATATTCTGAAGCAGGGAGGATAGCTCCCCCCTTTTCCTTTCTGTATCAATTGATATGCTCGTTCTTGAGGTTTTGAATTTTTTCTAATTCAGAGGTATTGATATGGAATAGCTCATCAAAGTATCGCTTGTTCTGTAGGGATAGAAATCCTAGACTAAGGAACTGTAAAGCTACAACCAAGGCAACTCCTCCTATGAAAAAAGCATGAGGGCGAATTTTGAAGACTTCTGACACAGCCATGCTGAATCGATCATCAAAATAAGCTGTCTCAACAACTAGATCTGGATATATGGAAAAGACATTCACGAAAATCCAAACGATCATGTACATGGAAAGAGCCAGAAGGATACCCCCCAAGACCATAAAAAAGGCATAAGGACGGAAGATGAAGCTGGACATTAAACCAGCTAAGATTCCCTTGAAAATTTTAATGCTAGAAACCCTGCCCGGTGCTTCTACTTGTAAACTCCAATCGAGGTGAGCGGGAATTTCTATGATTTTGGCCCTCAGGATGAGTGCTTTGAAAAGAATTTCCGGGTTAATGGAAAAGGTATTTGATTTTAGATTTACTTTCTGAATGAAGCTGCGCTTGTAGGCCCGCACCATTCCCGTAAATGTTTTGATGTCAGTATTGGGGGCAGAAAAGCTCATCATACGGTTGACCACCTTACTCAAGGTAAGGCGTAAGAATGGAACTTTCGTGCTTTTTCCACCCTTCATGTAAGGGGAAGCTACCACGATATCTGCATCTACCTTGATGGCGTGATTTACCAATCGTTCAATATGAAATTGGTCATAACTCAAATCGAGGTCCATCACCACGATATAGTCACCCTTTGCATTTGCAAATCCTGTTCTTAAGGCCCCACCTAGATTCTTATTGACTACGTGGTGGATAATTCTCACATGAGGATGTGAATCGGCAAAAGTATCTGCCAATTCCTTCGTTTTATCCTTGCTACCGTCGTTAATAATTAAAATCTCGAAGCGATACTTGGAAGAAAGGGTATTCATATAGTCCCACAATACCTGCAAGTTTTGTGTGATAATGTCTTCTTCATTATACGCTGGAGCAAGAACGGTAATCATGGGTAGTTTGGTCTGATTCGTCACTACGTTGGATTCCGATGTGTATGCTAGATCACTCGTCTGCATAATTCACTTATTAATTGGGGGTAAGTTTATGTTTTCCTAAAAAACCAAATAGGTTGCTGTGCTATGTGGTACCCATTCTAATCCAAATAGGTACGGGCTCTTTTACATATCGTGCTATATATCAGTAACATACAAATAATTTGCCAAGTATGGATTCTTGCCATGGATTGTATGCGACATTTTTGAGGAAAGAACTATCCTGTGTTTCAAGGAGTTTTTTTGTAAGAATACAAAAGGGGAAAGTACATTAATTTTTCCCCTTTTGAATCATATTTTTAGATCGATGGAACCCGAGTCTTTAGAGTTCTCGTATCCATGATTTGCCTTACATGTTCACTCATGTTGACCAAATCGAAGTGTTTTCCAAGCGCTGTCATTACCTTGTTAAATACTTCAATTTTCCTGTCGCTACTAATGTTCATGCCAGGGAAAAACTTCAACTCTGGTACTTGGTCTCCACCAATCAAGTCAAGCGGGTGAAGTAGGAAGCTAGGCTCAGTTCCTGACATTTTACATGCCTGAATAGCCGTGTTGAGGTATGTCTTCATCAAGGCGTCAGAAAAGCCGCTCAGGAATAGTAGATAACTCAAGTGGAATGGCGTTTTGATACCAGGAATGGTGGTAACAGGCAATTCTAACAGTTTCTGGTCATTGCTTAGCTGCCAGTTGTAGGGTTTAACGGATCGAAGTCCATCAGTGAACTTTCCGAAAAGTCCTTTTCGTTCTTCTCTTTCCTCCTTGCTTAGATCTGCCGTCCAGAAGTAGTACATTCTGGCAATTGGACCTAGGTAGGTGGGTAGGGTAGAGGCATCGTAGAGATAGCCGTGAGATTTGAGAATTTCAAGTAAATTGGGAGACCAGCTAAAGCCAGGGCCACGGAAACCAATGGGACGCTGTCCAGTAACACGCTCAATACCTTCTTCCGTTTCACGAATTTCGTATTCGAGCTCCTCATCAGTGTAAAGATGTAACCATGATTCATGCTTGAAGGAATGGTTCCCTACTTCATGTCCTCTGTGGACAATGTCTTGAAGATATTCGGTATTACGCTCATCAATTGTGTCCTGGCCTACGATGAAAAAGGTAATTTTCATATCCAGCGCATCCAATGCATCCAAACAATGGGGTACAAAAGTGTCCAGGTAGGTAGGAAATTCTTCCCATCCCTCGTCCCCATGAATTTTCATGTATGACCATTGGTTGTCAAGGTCAAGGGAAACGCTTGCCATTTTCTTTGCTGAACTCATAGCTGTACTTCTACGGGTTTTCTTTTATTAGCTAATTCTATGATTTCTGGCAGTCTTTTTTCTGCCAGCATGATGGATTCATTTACATTGAGTGTTCCGTTGACGATGTGTGCTGAATTGAGTACGTGCACACCTGGTACGGACATGGAGATAGGGGGAAGACCCTCAGAGTACTTTAATGTGGCTAGGGCAAATACATTTTTCGCCCTTGCTACTTGGAAAGAAAGGAGATCGTCATGGTTGATGTGGTCATACATGCTCACGATCTTATTCCAGAATAGCTCTTTTACTTCTTCGTCTGTCAAAGAGAAGAATGGATCAGATGCCTTAACATATTTTGGTAGGTAAAGAAGGGTATTTCCTCCGAAGTGTTCTTTATCCACCATAGCAGTCATTTCTATGACACCCGTAAATGGAGTATCATCATCTGTTACATTGGTAACATAATACTCCGAAATGGGCTTCTTCATCACTAAAGAAGCACAGACTACGCCTAAGTATTGGATGTTTTCCAGTCTACTTTTCTCTTCCTCCTGTAGGCCGTGAATCATTTTCGCAGCTACATTTGAAGGCACAGTAAGAATGACCTCATCAAATCTCTCCTCGATTCCACTTTGGTAAGTCAGGTTGACCTGTTCGCCATCTTTGGCAATAGATTGAACGGGATGTGAGGTGCGGACATCTACGCCAATTTCTTTCAACTTGTCCACAAAGGTGTCAAGTACAGTAGCGTACCCACCAGGAACGTAGCCGAATCTTTCCTCTTTCAATCCTGTATTTCTGGCTGCATACATTCTCTGGATAGTAGCCCAGATAAATGCAGCTGAAGTTTCAGTGTAGTTTTCTCCCAGCTTAGCTTTCAGCAGTGGGAGCCATATTTTATTGAAGGTATTATCTCCAGATAGTCCACGTAGCCATTCGTCTACATGAATGTTTTCCAGTTTCTTCCAATCTTTGATTTTGGATGCATAAAAAATAGTGGCACCCAAACGGAATTTGTCAATCAGGTTCAATGGAGGGAACTGAAGAAATTCCATGGAATTGGACATAGAGTAGAGTTCGCCATCGGTATAGAAACCGGTCTTGGTTTTTATCCACTCAATGGAAGCATCTAGGTTAAGATCCTTCAGGATGTTTCTTGTGTAGGTGTCTGACATCAGGATCACATGGTAGTATTTATCCCATGTAACATCTCCCAATTGCCAGGCAGCTGCCAGACCTCCCATATATGGGGCGGCTTCTAGCAAAGTTACTTCATGGCCTTGTTGAGCAAGACGGTATGCCGTTGTCATTCCAAGGATTCCTCCTCCGACAATGGCCCATTTTTTTTGGGGTGATTGCGTCATCGCAAATTTACTCTTTTATAGAATCAGGGCTCCGGGTATGATGAAGCTAAACCCAGGAATTAATAGCAATATCAGGGAAAGAAGGAAAGAGAGAGGTTAGGCTCTCTTTCCTTGATCATATTCAATTAGGCTACTGGAGCATTCTGGTTGAATGCATAGCTGGCCAACAGTGTCTTGAATCCTTGGTATTCAGGAACCTCAGTTACAGGGGCTGGATCAACGATGATACAGCCAGTTGAGCAGCTTGCTGCCTGAACCTGTACGTCCTTCATTTTTACCTTGTTGAATTCTCCTTCAGCATAACGGTCGTTTAGGAACTGAGTCATCGCCAATACTTCATTAGCTGTACCAACTTCCATAGAGATGAAAGAATCAGTTACAAACTTCACGAATTCTGGAGATGGTGCCTCTGTTCCACGTCCGATACCTGTGTATCCCAAGCCTTTAGACTCGATGTCCTCACGCTTGTATAGGTTACATCCATCTACCACACCTACAGCTTTAGTCGCCTTGGCTAGGATGTCATCTCTGTCATCCATGTAGAATTTGTGAGCGGTACCGAAGATCAGGATATCAGCATCCTTAACAGCTGTCTCGATGTCATTGGTGAAGATGTCCTCAACATTAAACATCGTGATGTGCTGATCGTCCGACTTTACGTAGTAATCATGCAGTGTTACGTTGGCGCCTTTCTCTCTGAGTTGGTTAGCCAATACGATAGAAGGAGAGTTACGAGTATCTTCTGAGTTGAAGCGATAAGCAGCACCTAGAACAGCTACAGTCTTTCCAGCAACATCACCGAATTTCTTCTCAGTCAATTCGATAGTTTTGGCTGGAGACTCATCGTTGATCTCACGAGAGCGTACAATCAAGCTATTTTCAGTAGAAGCACCAGATTCGATTTTTCTCCACCACATCAGGATTCCATCCTTTGGCAAACAGTGTCCACCTACACCTACCATAGGAATCAATAGACCTCCTGAAGGTACAGCATTTGGATCAGCAGTTGCGTCATCAGATTGTGCCATAGCAGCATTCACTTGATCACGAAGGGCGTAGTAATCGATGTTGTTCTCATCACAGTATCTTACGATTTCCGTAGAGAAAGCGATTCTAACATCTCTGTAGGCATTTTCCAACGTCTTAACTGTCTCTGCAGTCATGGAGTTGGTCGTGTGAAGTGTACCTTCAGTTACGATGTTTTCATAGATTGTCTTGATCATGCCTGGTGTGGCAGGATGAAGACCACCGATCAATTTGTCTGAATGTGTAACACGGTGAACCAGACGGCCAGGCATTACGCGGTTAGGAGAGTTGCCCAACAGGATGTCCTTTCCTTCGTGTAGATCGTACTTGGCGAAGTGTTCTTTGATGAGGGAAGACATAGTAGAAGGAGCCAAAGTAGACTCGAATACTACCATAGGAACTTTGTGGGCAGGCTTGTTTTGTAGGGCGGTAGCAAGTGTTTCAAGTGCTCCAAACAATGGTCCGTAATCAGGCTCAAATCCTTTTTTATCAGTCTGAACACAAACAAGAACCACGTCAGCATCACTTAGTTGGCTGTAGTCGTGGGTAGCGCTAAGAAGACCTTCATTTACGCATTCCTCAACAATAGCATTCAAACCAGGTTCGATACCACCAATAACTGATTTGCCAGAGTTGATTGCATCAACCTTCCATCCAGAGTTCTTGGAGTTACGCTGTACTACCACAACTTTAGCGGGCTCATCAGTACCAATTTTGATACGGGAGTTAGCAAGTAAGGCTGCCATCGGCATTCCAACGATACCAGGACCAATGACTGCAATTTTCTGCACTTTCCAGTCGAAAGAAGTATCGTCCGAAAGTTGAATGTTCATAATTGTTACTATTTAAAGATATACATTAACCAAAAAATCTTTATGCCAAACCGAAAGCGTATTCGGTTGATTTCTAGTGAATCAGTATTATGACTTCAAGAATATAGAAAATCTAAAATGTCATAATTATGGGATTACTCATCTCACAATATCCCTGCCTAAGAGGTGATTATTAAACCCTCTTTGGTTTTTGAGAAATTATGAATCAATGAACGTTTTAAACCAAAGTTCTAATGAGAGGACGCCCCATAGGCTTCTGCCAAAGGCGCGCTCATTGATAATCAGATTCTCAAGCTTTTCCATGTTGAAAATTCCTCTGCTCTTACAGGTATCACCTAGCAGAGTATCCTTGATGAAATCTGACGCCTCATTTTTGGCCCACATATGAAGGGGTACTGGGAAGCCCATCTTATCCTTTCTGTTGTAAATGACCTCAGGTAGGTAAGATTTAGCAGCTCGTTTCATGATATACTTCATCTCGCCTGATTTGAACTTCATGCCAGCAGGCATGGTAGAAACCAAGTCCACAATTCTCCTATCCAGCAAAGGAACACGAGATTCAAGCGATACAGCCATGCTAACTCTGTCCTCTACTTGTAGCAAGCCAGGTAACGACCCAAACATGTCGAAATGGGTCATTTTATTAAAATATGAGGTCGTATCAGGATGATTGAAAAGGGTTTGAAACTTGGCAAATACCCTTTCTCTATCGTAGCTTTTTCTGAAATCTTGACTGAAAATTTCTAGTGCCCCTTCACTTCTATCTACCAAGGAGAAGTAACGTCTGTCCATTTCGTCGAAGAGTCCCTTGCTCCAAAGTTGTTTCATCATGGGCACATAGCGACGTAGATGAGGCAAATTGGGAATGATAGAGGCCAAGTCTACAAAATGCTCTCCTTCCTCATTGGTCTCATAAATGGCGCTTTTGAGAACTTGTTCCAGATATGCCACCAAGTAACGAGTATATCCACCAAAAATCTCATCTCCACCTTGACCACCGAGAACCACTTTTACATGCTGACTGGCCAATTTGGAGACCATATATTGGGGGAATAGTCCAGGACCTACCACAGGTTCGTCTAGGTGGTAGATCAGTTTGGGCATAAGATCAATGAAGTCCTGTGCGGTAGGATAAATCATGTGCATGTCAGCTCCAATATCCTCTGCAACAGCCTTGGCATAAGGGGTTTCGTCAAAGTTTTTTCCTTCGTGAAAGGCGCCAGTAAAGGTCTTAATTTGGTCGTCATAATACCTCGAAGCGAGGATACTCACCAAACTGGAATCAGTTCCCCCACTCAAATATGCTCCAAGTGGTACATCAGAACGAAGCTGGATACGCACAGTATCTTCAAGCAGCCTTTTAAATTCATGCTGGAAGTAATCCTCCGTATGATAGTTGTCTACCTTAAAGTTGGGCTCCCAGTATTTGTAAACATTTCTTTTGCCAGAATTCAAGTCAATGATCCAGTAATGACCAGGAAGTACCTTCCTAATGTTCTTGAACATGGTGGTTTCCCCCAACAAAAATTGGAAGGTGATATATTCTTGGATGGCATGTAGATCAGGTTCTGCGGTTACGGCAGGGTGGGGAAGAAGGGCCTTGATCTCCGAGGCAAATAGCAAATGCTCATTGTCCTCAAAAAGATACATAGGCTTGATCCCAAAGTGATCCCTTGCAGCCAGTATGATATTTCTTCTTCTGTCGTAAAGAAGGAAGGCAAACATCCCGTTGAGTAGCTTTATGCTCTCCTCTCCGTACTCCTGATACATCTTTAGAATAACTTCTGTATCAGAGGTGGTTGAGAACTGTACCCCTTTCATTTTGAGCTGATCTCTAAGCTCGAGGTAGTTATAAATCTCACCATTAAAGATAATGGTGCAATCCCCAGATGTCATAGGCTGACGACCGCTCGCCAAATCAATGATGGAGAGACGCTTATGATAAAATCCTACAGGGCCTTCAATTAGATAGTCCTCATCATCGGGACCCCGATGATGAATTTTGTTGGCCATGTTGGTAAGAACTTCGAGAGAAACAGGAGCTTGGTTTTTTTGTATAATTCCTACTATACCACACATATGGAATATTCCTATCAGTAAAATAAATGGGAGATGGAAAGGAACTGAGATGGGTTAGGAAAGAAGAATTCAGGGACGGCAAGGTTATGAAAATTAATCAAAAATCCAGCCAAACATTAGATTTTTTATGAAAATGCTTCCAATGATACTATTCAATTGAAGAATCTTACAATTCAAGATTATATTAAGTGCATTCAGGAATGGAGATATTTCAATGGATCTAAATTTATTAATTTTGACTCTGTTACTCTACTCCCCATAGTCGTCATCATACTACCAAAAGCTGTCAATTGGCGATGGACCGTTCTTGAAAGGGCAAATTGGAATTGCTTTCTCACCTCTTATGTAAGATTGTAGAAACAGTTTTTGCCCTGAGCGTAATAAGTTGAATGAAATTGGATCATTTCTTGATAAGAAAATATTCACTTTTACGCTGTCGTTCTTCCCGCATTATAATTTTTCTATAAGAACTGTTTGAAAAAACAACTATGCTTCAACGACAAATCATCCTTCTACTATTAGGTCTTGTGTTTCTAAGCGGCTGTGTTTCTCACCGCCAAATGCAAATGATCAAGGACGAAAATTTAGCTCAAGCCAAAGGCTACACCGATCCTCAAATGTATGATCTATTTACATTGGACGATTATGTATTCAGGTCTACTGATCAATTGTTCATCAAGGTCAACTCCTATGAGGGAAACACAAAAGACCTATTCAACGAGGGGATTGGAGAATCTGGTTCCTTGACGAGTCAAAGTCTCTACTTTACTACTTATAACTATCCCATTGACAAGGAAGGATTTATAACCTTGCCTTTGATTGGAAGACAAAAAGCGGTAGGTCTGACCACCAAACAGGTAAAAGATAGCTTGGATATTAAACTGGGAGCCTATTTAAAGAACCCTTCCACCATCGTAAGACTGTCCAGTTTTAAAATCACTGTCTTAGGAGAAGTGAACACACCTGGGGTTCACGAAATCTTTGCCGACAGAGTTTCTTTGCTACAGGCATTTGGTTTAACTGGTGGAGTTACAGAGTTCGCTGATCTAGCCAATGTGAAACTAGTAAGAGAAACCGCAGATAACCAGGTGGGAACTATTTACCTAGATCTCTCTACTACAGGAATTCATAAAAGTGAGTTTTACTTTTTACGTCCTGGTGATGTAATATATGTAGAACCCTTGAAAGCAAAATCTGTCGCGGTCAGCTCCAATACCATTGGACTATTCTTCCAATCGCTTTCCATTTTAGGGGTTGTGTTGAACTCTATTGCCTTGATCCTCAACTTGAACAGGACAACGAACTAAGAGACGATATTACTCATTTTCAATACCACAGCCCCCTTTTTGTTCCAACTGATTTTCACTAATTAAAAAGTCAAACGTGGCGAATTACAAACCCGATATCGGATACGGCTATAACTACTCTGATTATTCTTTAACCAATAAAGAGGAAACCATCAACATCATGATGTTTGTCAAGATGTTGCTCAAAAAATGGTGGGTATTTGCTATTACGCTTCCGATTTTCCTAGGGATAGGTGTATACATCGTAATGTCTACGCTTAAGACTTATGAGTCTAGAGCCTCCATTATGGTTACCAACGGTAACATGGTACAAGCATCTTCTCTAAACAATGACAGAGGAGGAGCTATCCCTATGATCACCATGGCGAAAAACATGCCTGACGAGATCGCCTATCTGCGATCTTTCAACCTCCTCAATAAGGTCATGGAAAGGCTAGATTTTGAAGTGGTGTACAAGCAACAAGAAGGCTTTAAAATTAAAGATAAGTACAAAGACACCAAGTATCCCTATACAGTTGAAATGGATGAAAGCCATGTTCAATTGGCTACAACTTTGTTTTATATTGATATCCTTTCGGATCAGAAATACAAAGTATACACAGGTGAGCTAGAGGCTTATTCTACCTACAAGAAGGGGGCTATTCCTGAAGAAGACATGATCACGACCATCAAGCAACCTTATAGTTTCGAACAAGAAGGTCAGTTTGGTGTGCCACTAGAAACGGATAAGTTCAGATTCACCCTTTTCCTAAATAAGCAGGGTAAAATTGAAGAGGGAGACACTTATATGTTTTCATATGTGCCCAATTCTGCATGGGCTAAGTATTATATGAATACAGTACAAATCGCCAAAATTCCTGATGGCAATGTATTGACTTTTGATGTGGAGGGACCCACCCCAGTAAGGGATATTGATTACCTGAATGCGCTTGGAGATACCTATATCGAAAGCCGTTTGGCACAAAAGAATGCCTTTGCAGATGGTACAATTGAATTTATTGAGTCTACACTGGCCTCTGTTCAGCAAAAGGCAGATGATGCCAAAAAGAATGCGATTGATATTTCCTCGAATACTACTGGTCTCAGCCCAGAGAATGCTAGTCAATTGAATACACTCCTCAATATGGAGTATACCAAAAGGGATGAGTTGAGACTTCATGTGAACTATCTGGAGCAGAACCTGAAAGCTATAGATAGTGGACTTGAATTGAGTACACTTGATCCCATGTCCATCAAGTTAAATGCGCCTGCTGTTTTCAACTCTATTCTAAACTTAAAAGAGCTTCAACAGACACTCGTGGAGACAAGGTTGACAGGAGTTACGTTAGAAACTGAAATAGCCCAGGATAAAGTAGACGCAGCTAAGAGAAGTTTGAAAGGTGAACTTGAAGCACTCCTAAGTGTGAAAAAGCTGGAACAAAAGAATAATCGCAATGCAATTGGAAGATTGAGTTCCCAGTTGAAAAAGATTCCTGGCGTTACGATCAATCAAACCCTCGCTGGAAATCAGCTTGAAATGAACCAGTCTCTGGTGGACTTTTTGAATCAAGAGTTGGCATCAGCCAAAATCTCTAAGAGCGGTACCAAGCCAGACGCTTACTTTCTAGATCGTGCTAGCTTGAAAAGTCCGGTACCTGTATCTCCTAAGACTGGTATCATTCTGATTTCCGCAGCTGCTCTCGGCCTAATTCTTCCAGCTGCTATCATTATTCTACTTTCTCTCTTTGATACGAACTTGAGAGATGAGGAACATTTGAAATCGATCACCGACATTCCTGTATTGAGTTCTATCCTTCATACCGAAGAGCAAGAGTCCCTCCTAGATCCTGATTTTGTGATGACGCCTTTGGCTGAATCCTTCAGATATTTGAATGTCAATGTCGACTATCTCTTAAATCCGAATGAAGACGAGAAGGTGATAGGGGTTACCTCCTTTGTCAAGGGGGAAGGAAAAACCTTTACCTCAACTCACCTAGGAGTTACCATGGCCTTATCTGGAAAAAGAACGCTGATGATTGGAGCTGATATCCGCCGTCCTCAGTTATACAAGCGTTTGGGACTGGACAACAGCGTAGGCTTGACAAACTTCCTCATGGGAAGAGCAGGGCTTGAAGAGATTATTAAAACGACCACAACACCCAATTTATACGTCATCACCAGTGGGCATAAAGCTGCTAACCTAACGGAGTTGTTGAACTCTCCGATGCTGCCTTCCCTGGTAGATGAACTCAAAGCCAACTTTGACTATGTAATTATTGATACACCTCCTGTAGGTCTGGTATCTGATTACTTGTTACTGGCTCATACCATGGACATTACGCTCTTAGTATGTCGTGAGCGTTATTCGAAGATTGACTTTGTGAAGCAAATCACTGAAATGCGTAACAATGACAAGCTTTCCAAAATCTACTATGTATTGAATGACTCTCGTAGAAAGTTCGCTGGATATGCGAAAGGGAAGTATGGTTCCAAGTATGAGTATGGAAACGAAGAAAGCAAAAGCACAAAGATTCCCAACATTTTTAACGGAAGAAAGAAAACCAAATCTACAGTTTCGTGAACAATAACTTAAAGGCCCATGTCCTGATCACCGGAGGTGCAGGATTTATTGGGAGCCACCTAGCTGATTCTTTGCTTGCCGATGGATACCGTGTAACAGTGCTTGATAACCTGGATCCTTACTATCCAGTGGAATTGAAAAGAATCAACATTGATACAAATTTCACGAACCCCGATTACACCTTTGTCGAAGGTGACATTGTTGACATGGAGTTGCTCAACAGTTTGCCTGATGACATCGACATGATCGTTCACTTAGCTGCACGCGCAGGAGTTCGCCCTTCTATCAAAGATCCGGTTGCCTACATGGAGACCAATGTGAAAGGCACTCAAAATATGCTCGAAATGGCAAGAGCTCGAGACGTGAAGCAGTTTGTTTTTGCTTCTTCGAGCAGTGTATACGGGATCAATCCCAATGTGCCGTGGAGTGAATCAGACTATGTCCTAAAGCCCATCAGCCCATATGCGGCTAGTAAGGTTAGTGGTGAATTGATAGGACATACCTATAGCCACCTATACGGCATTCGTTTCATCGCACTAAGGTTCTTTACTGTATTTGGCCCAAGGCAGCGACCTGATCTGGCGATTAATAAATTTGCCAGGTTGATCTTGAAAGGAGAAGAAATCCCAGTCTTTGGTGATGGTTCTACCCGAAGAGATTACACCTATGTGAAGGATATCGTTGCAGGGATCAGAGGAGCGCTGGCATACAAAGACTCCATGTATGAGATCGTGAACCTAGGAGCAGGAAGGACGATTAGCCTAGCTGAGATGATTCAAAGCATTGAGGAGGTAATCGGAAAGAAAGCATTGATCAATAGGCTTCCCGAACAACCAGGGGATGTTCCGCTGACCTATGCCAGCATAGATAAAGCCAAAGAATTATTTGGCTATTCACCACAAACAACCTTCAAGCAAGGGCTTGAGAATTTTAAAGAATGGCTGATTGCATCAGCTCTTCAAGGGAAAAACGCATAATTCATGCTTGAATTAGATTCGTCATATAAGTATTCTAATTTTTTCAGTCTACTAGGCAGAAATGTCGGGTATTTGATTCTGATCATGATTTTATCCTATGCTGGAGCTACAGCAGCGGGTGTGGTTATCATGTTGGGTCTTTTCTGTTACCTTTCTCTATACAAGCCGAAATTATTCCTGGAGGTAACGGTCGCCTTTTTGGTATACAGTATGATGTTTCAGTTACAGCAGACCTATGCGGACTGGGGAACCTTTGGGGGATACGCAAGAGGAACACAAGGCTTGAGTTTTTTGAGGAGGGTAACCCCTTCTTCTCCAGGTATGTCGAACTTCTTCAGGGTAGCCTTTCTCGCCATACTTATTAAGATCTTCCCATCTTGGTGGCGAAAATACAATAAGTGGGAATTCAATCCCTTTCAGGTATTATTTCTTCTCTTTTTGATATGCTGTTTTGTCTCCATGATTGTAAATGGAGCATTTAACAAGTCAGCATGGAAATTTGTGATGATTCTTAGCCTTCCTTTTATGTACCACTTGTATATGAAAGAGGTGAATTATACACCCAAAGAGAGCTCAAATACCTTTTCGCTTTTTATGTTCATGTCAGTAGAGATGCAGGTAATTGTGTCCTTGCTGCAAAACTATAGAGAGCTTCCAGGGAAAATATTTTTTGATGATTATGCTACCGGTACCTTTGTATTCCCTCAGTATGAGTTGTCAGGTTACTTTCTGACCATGGGCTTATTTTGGGCCTTGTACAAGCTATTGGTGAATAGAAAACCGATTTACATCCTGAGAGCTATCATCGCCTTATATGGAATCATTTCCATCTCGATTGTACTCTTTACAGTGGTGTTGGTACTTGTGCTCGGAGCTTCCCTGATTTATGCGAATGTATTGGGCATTTTAAAGACGAAGGAACTTGTACTGGCATTTTTTGTGATCATGATATTGGGATATCCTGTCTACATTATCTTTACTGATGAAAGTCAAGGGTCCAACTCATCGGTCCATTCTAAAAAAATGTCGGAAAAATATGAGTCAGCCAGCTTAACGGACATTCCCAAAATATACTCCTATGTCAACTTATATAATATGATGACAACGGAGGGGAGGGTCATTTTTGGCTCGGGTCCAGGAACCTTCCAAACCAAATTTGCCTCAGGACCTATTCAGCGGAAGTATCACACATTTAATGTCATGCAAACCTCCCAGTTGAGTAGTTCAGAGTTTTTGGAGAATAGTACGGTTGGAATCATTGGGGAGATTGGCTTACAGGGATATATCGTTTTCATCCTCCTGTATTGGTACATGGTGAAACGGTCCTTCCGGTACATCAATTTGAAGAAGAAATTAACAGGTAAGCCGGATGCTTTTGCAACAGCTATCTTGATGACAGGTATCCTGTTCTTCCTCTTCGCGTTCATTCGAAATTTCTATGAGCAGTTCAGGTTCACCATCTTCTTTGTCATCTTGATGGAGGTCGGCTTTAAGCATATCGATACTGAACTCAAATTTATCATGGCGCAAAGGTTCCGACCTGATGCGCCCTCTCCGCCACCTACCAATGAACAAGAGAAAATACCTGTAATGGTATAGGATCCTTTTTCATCCAGAATGAACTCAGACAAGATATATGTTATTCAATTCATTTGAATTCGCTTTTTTCCTTCCTACTGTTTTTGCTCTGTATTGGTACGTATTTAGAAGGGATCTGAATCTTCAGAACGCCCTATTGGTTGCTGTATCTTATTTCTTCTATGGATGGTGGGATTGGCGCTTCCTGTCTTTATTAGTGATCAGTTCTTTAGCTGATTATTTCATTGGTAAAACAATGGCTAAGACGAATGAGGAGGGAAAGAGAAAGCTATTGATGGGTATCAGCCTGGCCATTAACCTTGGTGTTTTAGGCTTTTTCAAATACTTCAACTTCTTCATTGACTCCTTTGTAGATATGATGGGGACATTCGGGATGCAAATGAATACCCGATCCATCAACATTATTCTACCTGTTGGAATTAGTTTTTATACTTTCCAGACGCTGAGCTATACTATAGACATTTATAGAAAACAACTCAAGCCTACCGAAAATATCATTTCCTTTTTTGCCTTCGTATCCTTCTTCCCGCAGTTGGTAGCAGGACCGATTGAAAGAGCTTCTCAGCTTCTCCCCCAATTTGAAAAGGAACGGTCTTTTGACCTTGAAAAGGCGATAGATGGAAGTAGGCAGATCTTATGGGGATTCTTCAAAAAAATCGTCATCGCCGATAGTTGTGCTACGGTCGTAGATGCCGTTTTTAATAACTATACTACAATGTCTACCCTATCCCTATTGATAGGAGCTATTCTCTTCTCCTTCCAAATTTATGGGGACTTTAGTGGATACTCAGATATAGCGATAGGGACAGCGAGGTTATTCGGCTTCAATCTCATGCAAAACTTCAATATGCCTTATTTCGCAAGAGATATTGGGGAGTTCTGGAGAAGATGGCATATCTCTTTATCAACCTGGTTTAGAGATTATCTATACATCCCTTTGGGAGGAAGCCGGGGCTCTAAATGGATGAAGATGCGAAATGTGATCATCATCTTTACCGTCAGTGGATTCTGGCATGGGGCCAACTGGACCTTTGTAGTATGGGGCTTTTTAAATGGTCTTTATTATATCCCATTGATGCTGTTTGGCCTACAATTTGGAAATAAAGGAAGTGTCGTTGCTCAAGGTAAATTGCTTCCTAGTTTCAAGGAGATATTGATGATTGGCTCTACTTATTTCATGACCATTATTGCATGGATTTTCTTTAGGGCACAAAATGTTGGCGAGGCTTTCAACTACATAGGCCGAATGTTCACCAACTTTAAGTTCTCCCTTGGGCCTGGAGTCAAATTGGAGGTTTTTCTCTTCATTGGTCTGATGCTGATCTTCGAATGGCTACAACGCGAAGAGCCACATGGCTTCAAACTGAAAAAGATACCCATTTATGTTAGATGGGCCATTTATGGCTTGACAACCATTTTTATCTTCAAATTCTTCACACTAGATAAGTCCTTCATCTACTTCGCTTTTTAATATTCTGTTATGGCATTCATCGAAAAGGAAAAAATAGAATACGAGCTCTCAGTTGAAGGAGAAAGAGTCCAATTGAGAAAGTACTTGCTACGGATGTTAGCCTTCATAGCGATGGTCCTAGTGATCGGATTTGTCTCCGTTTTTATTCCTGATTTAGGGAACAAAGAGCATATGCTATATGCGCTAAGAGATAAGCACGCTGCATTGGATTCCCTATCTGGCAATGGACCCAAGGTTATTCTTGTTGGAGGATCAAACTTGGCCTTTGGTATGGATTCAAAGATGGTCTCAGAGGAGTTGGGAATGCCGGTTGTTAACATGGCTGTTCACGCAGCGCTTGGCCTAAAATTTATGTTAGATGATTCCAGACCATTTGTCGAGAAAGGAGATATCGTTGTCATCGTACCTGAGTATCCTCATTTTTATGATACATATCCTTCAACATTTTATGGTGCTGATGAATTACTGACAGTTGTACTGGATGTTCTGCCTGGAGAAGTCAGTTACATCTCTGCTAAACAATGGACACACCTATACAGGTATTTACCCAAATATATTGGTAATAAGTACTATGGATTGGTGAAGTTCCGCAATGGAAGAAAATTTACAGGTAAGGGAGCCGCTTATAGGCGAGCGACCTACAATAAATTTGGTGACAATGAAGGTCACCTTGATATGAAGAGTTATCCTGCCGTCGTACCCCCTCACGTTGACCATGATGTAGACCAGGACGTAGTTGACTATCTAAATGACTACCAGGCATTCTGTGAGTCTAAAGAAGCCAAAACGTTCTTCTCATACACGGTCATCCAGGACACTGGATTTTACCGGACTATCAAGCATATCGAAAAACTCGAGCCCAAGCTAGAAGAGGAACTTAACATGCCTATTCTAGCACCAGCCTCTAAATTGAGGTTGCCAGAGCGATTGTTCTTCGATAGCCAAGAGCACCTCAACAAGGAGGGGCGAGAACTTAGAACCAAAATGTTCATTGAAGACCTTAAGAAAAAGCTGGATAGAGAATAAGTGCCTGTAAAGAGGCAAAATCGACTGTTTATCCAGCCATGAAAGAATTATTTCTGAAATGTTCATTTTTTTAACTGAATCTTGGGGCTAAGAACCCTTGATCAGGCTAAACCAACAATTATTTGTTGGAATGGGTTCGCAACAAACATCCTCGAAAAGATTATGGATAAATCGAGGGTGTGCTAAGTTCGAAGGTTAGAGTGCTTGAGCGAAAATCGGTCTTATTTTTCCAAACCGACACCACCTTTTCCCACTAAAAAATCCTGGGGGCAGGTATTAGCCTATGGAGAACGTGAAACAACATACCTCCTTTGAAATCATTAACGAAATACAGGATCCTAACCTGAAAAGGATTGCCAAACCTAAGAAAGGCAATCTCTTGGTCCTTAGGTTCCTGATATTACTTGGAGTGTCCTCCCTTGTTTATTTTTGCTACTGGTTTTTCCGGGAGGATCATATTGGATATGCGCCATTATACTGGTTGCTCCTCGTTGCCTTTGGCTTTCGCTTTTTGAAACTCCTGCATGAGTGGTATCACTATTGGGCAATCAGTGTCCCTGAGCGTCCGGAATCAAAGAAAGATTGGAAGGTTGATATGATTACCACCTTCGTTCCGGGTGAGCCCTACGACATGATCGTAGAAACACTGGAAGCTATGGTCAATGTCCGATATCCGCATAAAACCTATCTATGTGATGAGGGAAACGACCCCTTCCTGATTGAAAAATGCAAAGAACTGGGTGTGATTCACTCTTACCGAGGTAAGGATAAAACCAATGCCAAAGCAGGAAACGTCAACTATTGTCTGCAAAATCATGCGGATGGAGAAATCGTAGTTGTGCTTGACCCAGATCATATTCCAAGCCCAGATTTTTTGGATAGAGTCTTGCCTTATTTTAAGGATGAGGAGATAGGCTATGTTCAGTGTATTCAGGCCTATTACAATAGAAATGAAAGTTTCATTGCTAAAGGAGCCGCTGAACAAACCTACCATTTCTATGGACCTATGATGATGTCCATGAACACCTATGGAACTGCGCAAGCCATTGGGGCCAATTGTTCCTTCCGAAGGGCGGCTCTGGATTCTATCGGTGGGCATATGCCTGGCTTATCTGAGGACATGCATACCGCCATGCGTCTTCATGCTCAGGGATGGGAATCAGTCTACGTCCCCGAGGCATTGACAGAAGGCCAAGTTCCAGAGACGCTTTCTGGATATTATTCGCAGCAACTGAAATGGTCTAGGGGTTCCTTTGATCTATTGGTACACGTTGTCCCTAAGTTATTGAAAGACTTGACCTGGAGACAGGCTTTACACTATATAACTATACCTCTTTTCTTCCTCTCAGGTCTTATTGGCTTGATAGACATTAGTGTACCTATCATATCCCTCTTTACCGCCCAATCTCCTTGGAAGGTACAAATGGTTGAGTTAGGGAAGGTTGCTTTGCCCTTATTCCTCATGATTGTGGTTATCAGGCAATTTGTTCAACGCTATGTCTTGGATGAGCACGAACGAGGCTTCCATTTTATGGGAGGGGCCTTGTTGTTTGCCACTTGGTGGGTGCATTTGACGGGACTGATCTATACCATCCTTGGAATTAAAGTGCCTTATATTCCTACGCCGAAAGGAGATGACAAAATAGACGAATGGAGATTGAGTATTCCGAATATCTTGGTTGTCCTTCTTAGTGGGGCGGCCATCTGGTACGGCTTGAGTATCGATTGGAGTCCTTACAGTATGATCATGGCTTCTTATGCCAGTATCAATATTTTTATGTTGGGCTTTGTCCTATTGATCAGCCAGCAACATTCGATCAAGAAATTTTATGAAGGCTTGTACAGAGGATCAGGAATCCTTTCGACTGTTCGATCGGCTTGGTACTTCCTACGGCATAGTATCATTTATCCCATACTTAGAAATACAGGTATTACCTTATTGCTGATTGCTGGAACCCTATGGGCTGCATTCACCTTCCTAAAGGTGGAAAAAGGACTGGATATTTCAAGGGAAGCTTCTGTAGAAACATCCTATGCTTCCCCTTTTTATGTAGGAACTAGCGGACAGAACAATATAGAGTCTGATAAAGGACTTCACATTCATACCTTCATTCTAGGAGAACGCGATTCTCTTCGGCCATCGAGCATGGATTGGGACAACGAATCCCGTATCTACTTGAAGGTAGTCTTGAAATCAGGAACGGAAGATTCCATCCGCCAGTATTCGCTCACACAATTGGGGCAACTCCTTAAGGATCGTCGTACAGCTGCCTATCTAGAATTACTACCTGAGGATTCTCTGAACTTTACCAAAGAGGACTGGATCCGACATGTGAAACTTCTTCGTCATAATAGTGAAGGCAATCTGTTACTTGTTTGGAACCGGGAGCTATCATCTACTCACCAGTTAAGCTTCCCTGGAAGGAAGTGGGCTGATTACCAGCTTATTTCTGAAGGGACAATAAGTGATGATGAGGCTAATAACTTAGGGATGTCCTACTTTATGCGTGGAATTCCTGAGAATTTACCCGTAGATCCAAAAAATAGCTTTGATAATTGGAGGCTCACGCACAAAAACTTACAGGGAATTTTACTTGAGGAAGGTGAGCACTTTCCTGAAAAACTACTGGCAGGAGTGGAGGCATTCAATCGTTCAGTCAAGGCAGGATCTTTTGATCCCGAAAAATTCAGGACTCAAGTTCGCGCCATGATTGAGGCTAACATGGCCAACCACAACTGGGAAAAAGAAATCTCTTCTGCCGTACCCCAGGTCAGATTAATCTCCAATGAGCAGGGACATCAATTATTGCGTAATCAAGAGAATCTGTATGTGAAAGGGGTTGCTTACAACCCATCTCATGATTGGCGAGACGGAGTAACCCCCTTAACGCGTATCAAGCTCGAACGAGATTTTCAAAGAATCTTGGATATGGGTGGTAATGCGATCAGGAGATATTCTTCAGGATGGTATGACACCAATATCTTAAGGACGGCAGATAAAATGGGGATGAATGTCTTTTATGGCTTCTGGTTTAGTCCTGAGGTTGATTTTAGCCGCGATTCCTTGGCGACCTCCAAGCAAATAACGGAAGTACTAAAGTCCATTTCGAAGTATCGTGATCATTCATCCATCATTTCATGGGTACTAGGAAATGAGACCTACTATAGACTAGGAAAATCACTTCCACCAGATCGTTTAGGTCCAGCACGAACAGCTTATCTTATTCTAATTGATGAGCTGGCAGCTGCCATCAAAGAGGTGGACAAAAATAGGATCATCATGAGTGGCCTGGCTCACCAGGAAGGACTTTCCTTGGCGATAAATGCGCATCTGGACAAGGCACCTCATGTAGATTTACTGGGCCTTAATGGACATTATAAAGAGCAACTTGTCTCCATTGAGAAGGTGATGAAAACTCAATTTTCTAGTACACCTTATCTGGTTACAGAGTTCAGTCATGGAGGCTATTGGGATGATGAGCTGACCACCAAAGATTATTTGGGGCAGATTGAAGAACCTAGCAGCTTTGAAAAAGCTAACCAGTATGCTTACAATTGGACAGAGCTGGTGGAGAAAAATAGAGGACATAATGTAGGAGGGATTGCTTATTGTTGGCAGGATAGGTTGGAAGGTACATTCTCATGGTTTGGGATGACCACCATTGAAGGAGATGTAAAACCAGCGTATTATGCCCTTAAAGCAGTTTGGAAAAAGGAAGGGCTAGAAGAGTTCCCACTAGCCGATTTGATCTTACAAATTCCTCCAGTAAGACCAGGCCAGATGCCATTCGCTCCCTTCCGTGTCATTTCCCAAAACAACAACTTGGGTGGCCTTCGCTATAAGTGGAGAGTCGTTAATACCCAAACTCAAGAGGAAATTGAAGACATGAAGATTGTTTCAAAATGGCATATGCTAAAGGTGAACTTCCCTATGGAGGAAGGAAACTATAGAGTATATCTAACCATCTACGACAACGATGGTCATGCGGTAGAGACCTCAAGAGGTTTTAACTATCCCTTTCCCTAAACCATAACAATTTAAGGCGATTGAAAGCTTCTGAATTACATACTCCTTCCTTTGCCCTGAATGCTATGCTGGGAAAAACACTTCTTTGGCTTGGCCTTGTAGCTATTCCAATGCTCTTCTCTGCTTGTTCAGAACCTATTCCTACAAGGGAATATGGTTTTAAGAGTGAGTTAATGGAAATTAAATTGACGGAATTTGGGTATCAAATGTACCTAAAGGGCAAACCCTTTCAGATCAAAGGGGCAGCAGGTAGAGAATACCTTCCCAAGTTGGTAGCGGCTGGCGGAAACTGTGTTCGGACTTGGAGTACAGCTGGACTTGACACACTGCTGGATGTGGCAGATAGTTTGGGCCTTAAAGTGATGGTGGGGTTAGATGTAGTTCCGGGAAGGCTAGGCTTGGATTACAACAATTCTCAACTTGTAAAAGAACAATTAGACAGGGTTAAAGAATCCGTCCTGGCTTATAAGGATCATCCGGCCCTTTTGATTTGGTCTGTCGGAAATGAACTAGATTTGGGATACAGCTCAGAAGGCCTTTACCAAGCCATAGATGAACTCGCCAAAACGGTCAAGGAAATTGATCCTCTTCATCCTGTTTCCATCTCTGTAGGAGGAAGGGAAAATTGGGTAAATATGGTCGCCAAGCATTGTCCCAACATTGATATACTAGCCTTGAATATCTTTAGAAGGATGCCATTGGTACAGGAGCAAATCAAGAATGATTTTTTATGGAAAGGTCCTTATCTATACTCCGAATGGGGAAATGCAGGTTTTTGGGAAGGTGGCTATACAGATTGGGATGCACCGATTGAACAGACCAGTTCTGTGAAAAGCTATGAGATGTATGTGAGCAAACGAAACAATGTTTTCTTCCAAAATAACTGCTTGGGTTCCTTTGTATTCTATTGGGGGAATAAGCAGGAAAGGACTCATTCTTGGTTCAGCCTTTTTTCTAAAGAAGGAGAAAGAACCTCCAGATATGATGTGATTGAGTACATCTGGAAAAATAGGTGGCCTGAAAACAGGGCTCCTGATATCCATAGCATCAAACTTGAAGACAAAGAATTGGGAAGTTCAGTTTACCTACAAGCTGGCGAAATGTACAAGCTTGTCTTTGATGGATCAGATCCCGAAAATGACTCCCTTGCCATTTCATGGGAGATTCTTGAGGAAGGAGATTATCGAAATACCTATGGCGGAGATAAAGAAACACCTCCTCAAAAAATCCAGGATCTTTCTTTCCGCTTAGATGGGGATACCCTTAATTTCCAATCTCCTAATCAAACAGGGGCCTACAGATTATTTATGTATGTGAGAGATACTGAAGGTGGTTTTGCCTCTGCTAATTTCCCATTTTATGTACAAAAATCTATGCAGGTGAGCTTCGCCAATTAGGCATGTAATCTCTATTGGAAAAAGGGCAAATCACCTTTGAGAAACAAAATGATAAAGTAGGTTTAGATGAAATTTTTAGGCTTATTTCGCCCTAAATAAACCTCAAATACCTTTTTTGTGAATCCATCCAGCTATTCTGATTCTTCTCACTTAACCATCATTGGGGGTGGAATTACAGGGTTAGTGAGCGCATATCTCGCTGCCAAATCAGGAAAAAAGGTAACATTGATTGAGGCGAATGATGACATAGGAGGCTTGCTCAGAACCTTTTCTATTGGAGGAAATCAATTAGAGCACTATTATCATCATTTCTTTAACCATGATGCTGAGATCAATTGGCTAATCAATGAACTTGAGCTGGACAATAGCCTGATGTTTCGCCCTACCAGTATGGGTATCTATCAAAATGGAAAAATCTATGATTTCAATTCTCCTATTGATCTTCTCAAATTTCATCCAATAGGGCTTCCCGCAAAAGTTATGTTTGGCCTCTCCGGGATGTTTATGGGAAAGGTCGCAGACTGGAGGAAATACGAACATATTTCTGCCAAATCATGGTTGAAAAAGTGGGCTGGTAAGGGAGCCACCGATTCTATATGGGGGCCTATGTTGGATATCAAGTTTGGTCCATTCGCTGAAGACATTCCACTTTCTTGGATGATTGGAAGAATGAGGCAAAGATTAGGTTCCCGCAACAATGTTGGAAGAGAAGAACTTGGTTACCTAAATGGAAGTCTAAACATCCTCTTACAAGCCTTGAAAGACAAGCTAAATCAATTAGGGGTAAGCATAAAAGTAAGTAGTCCAATCGTATCCGTTGACATTCAGGCTGACGAAATCAAAGCTGTCCACACCAAGAGCGAAAGGATTGAAGGAGGACCTTTCTTATTCACCATTCCGACGAACTATCTATCAGCTATTCTTCAAGGCGCAGACGACGAATTGGCTAAGCAGCTTGGGGCGATTGACTATTTTGGTGCTGTCTGTACCATCCTTGAGATGGATCGTCCCCTCAGCAACACCTACTGGTTAAATGTGGCTGAACAAGGCTTTCCGTTTGGAGGGGTGATTGAGCACACGAACTTCATAGATTCCAGTCATTATCAAAACAAGCACATTGCCTATTTGTCTCGTTATTTTGATAGGAACGATCCACTCGCTCATATGCCAGAAGAAGAAATTTCGGATATGATGATTAAGCCTCTCAGTCGTATCTATCCAGCCTTTCGAGAGCAACACATCCATAAGATACATGTCTTTCGGACCATGACTGCCGCACAGGTTTGTCATTTGAAGTTTTCGGAGAAAGTACCTTCTTGTAAAACCAAGGTTAAGGGACTTTTCTTAGCCAATATGGCCCATATCTACCCTGATGAGCGCTCAGTAAATAACTCCGTCAGAATTGCTGCAGAGGCATTAAAAGTAATTTATTCCACTTCATATGCCGAAAATGTCCCCTTTGGCATATCTTTGTCAGGGAAAATCGGATTTTAGAGGGATGTTGGCTAACCTTAGCTGCTCTTGATAAATCCTTGCTGGTGTTTACCAGGCTTACAATATTATTTTCTGGTAGCTTATGATCTCAATTGTTATTCCCATTTACAATGAAGAAGAAAATCTAGAGATGCTCTACAAGAGAATCACAGATTCAGCTCCTTCATGGAAAGATGATTACGAAGTGGTATTGGTCGATGATGGATCCTCAGATGCCTCAGCTGAAATGATGCGTGGTATTGCGCAAAGGGATAAACACTTCAGAATCATTAGCTTATCACGAAATTTTGGACATCAAGCAGCTATTTCTGCAGGAATAAAGGTGGCCAAGGGTGATGCGGTTATTGTCATGGATGGGGATTTACAAGATCCCCCAGAGGAACTCCATCGGTTTTTAGACAAATGGCGAGAGGGTTATCATGTCGTATATGCCATTAGAACCAAACGAAAAGAAGGATTTTTCAAGCGGACGGCCTACAAGACTTTCTATAGACTGCTTGGCCAAATATCAGATATTGATATCCCCCTGGATTCGGGTGATTTCTGTGTGATGGATAGAAAAGTGGTTGATGTCCTAAACAAGGCCATGACGGAACAAAACCGCTTTGTAAGGGGGCTACGCGCCTATTCTGGATTTAAACAGGTGGGAGTCGAGTATGAGCGTCAGGCTAGATTTGCAGGAGAAGTAAAATATACTTTCCGCAAACTTATGCGTCTTGCCCTAGATGGGATCTTTGACTTTTCTACCTTTCCCCTAAGGTTGGCTACATATTTAGGCTTTATTATTTCGATCCCATCCTTTTTGGCAGGAGTATTCTTTATCGTCCATCGGATCTTCAACTTCAAAATATTCGGGTTTTCTCCAACAGATACGCCAGGATTGGCTTCCTTGGCTGTTGGAATGTTCTTTCTCGGAGGGGTTATGTTGATTATTCTGGGTATTATTGGAGAGTATATTGGACGGATATATTACGAAGTGAAAAATCGTCCCTTCTATATCATTGCAGAGGAATTTTCACAAAATAAAATTCCAGAAAATATTGACTGATCCATTCATTTAAGGGCAATAAATTATTTTCCTCTTTAGAATACTCCATTAAAACGTTTCATTTCCAAGTAACGCATGAATATCATCCATTCACGACTCTTGAAGTCCAATCAGCCTCTGATTCTTATAGTTTTACCCTCATAAGATAGGAAGGTAAAGGATTGGGAATAGGAGATTATTTTGTTAGAATCAGTTTATCTTATCTCATAATTGAGCTTGATCAATGTTAGATAGACTGATAGAGTAGTTTCACTATTTGGACCGATCCTTGCATATTGAATGTGTTCAAATCCTTGCCACTTCTCCTACAACTTACCGCAAACCTAAAAGACCCTTTTGGGGTTTGGGAGTTCTTTCCTGATTATCCTTTCAATCAGCTTTAGTTGATCATTCAACTGGCATCTGAATCCATTTTACACAAGAAAAAGATTTGCAGCTTATATGCGTATTCTATGGTTTACAAATACACCTTCTTTGGCAACAGAACATTTGACAGGGAAAGTGGGCGTTGGCGGTGGATGGATCGAATCTCTAGAGTTGAAACTTCAAGAGCATGGTCAAATCGAACTAGCTATTGCTTTTCCATGGAAGGGTGAAAAGGTGTCTACCTACGAGATCGGGAAAGGGGTTTATTACGGCATTCCAACATATTCACCGAGTAAATATAAACGATGGATGGATCGACTCAATGCTGCCATTGATGATCCTGCTATTGTCAATTATTACTTGGAAATCATAGAGTCATTTAAGCCAGATGTCATCCATATTTTCGGTTCCGAAAGATCTTATGGCCTTTTGACCGAACACGTTGACATCCCTACTTTCCTTTGGATCCAAGGCAATCTCACCGTCTATTCAATGAAGTGGTACAGTGATATCACACTGTCTGAGGTCAAAGGCCTCACTACTTTCAAGGATCGTATCAAGGGAGATTCATGGATTCACAGGTTTAATAAATTCAACAAAGAAGCAAAGAGAGAGCAAAAGATTTTCTCACTCTGTAAAAACTTCACTGGGCGTACGAATTGGGACAGAAGATTAGCCATGACCATGTCAGATGGAGCCAATTATTTTCATGTTGATGAGGTAATGCGACCCCATTTCTACGGACCAGAATGGTCCCATCATGGAAAGAGAGAAAAGCTTCAGCTTTTTACCACCATTAGAGGTAATATCTACAAAGGGCTTAATTCCATCTTCCATACTGCCCGCGTCTTAAGTAAAAAGAACATTCCATTTGAATGGCGTCTCGCTGGGATCGCTCCCAACAATGAGTTAGTCAGAATGGTGGAAAAGAAATTGAATACCTCTCATAAACAGTTGAGTATTGTTCCAATGGGAAATAAAACCCCAGATGAACTGGTGAGCGAATTACTATTTGCAGATGTTTTCGTTCATCCCTCACACATCGACAACAGTCCTAATTCTGTATGCGAGGCCATGCTGCTGGGAGTACCTGTCGTTTCTACCAACTGTGGAGGAATCCCAGATTTATTGGTCAATGAGCAGGAAGGACTCTTGGTGCAAGCAGGAGATCCTTATGCGATGGCTGGAGCCATTCTTGATGTACACAACAACCCTGAATTCGCCAAAAGAATTTCATCCGCTGCCAGAAGCAGAGGATTGAAGCGAAATGATCCCGATAAAATCACTAAAGATTTGCTTAACGCCTATCAGCGTGTTTTAGAAGGGAATTTAACGGTAGCCTAACCTACGTATCGCCATGAGTAAAACTTCCAAATTCAAATCGGATTTTAGGGGAGCCCTTTTTGAATCTCTTAGAATCCGAAGACTCAAGTGGTCCAAAACATGGTCCACTACCTTGGCCTATATGCGATTGAGGATGATGGGGGTAGAGATAGGCAAGGATTGTAAGTTCTTTGGTAAAGCATTGATCCGCAGATCTCCCATGACAGAGATCAAGATTGGCGATAAGTGTAGCTTCCGATCCTCTTTTGAATCTAATTTGGTCGGGCTGAATCGAGGATGTTTGATTGTCACATGGTTCGACAAAGCAAAAATTGAAATTGGAGACAGGGTAGGAATGAGTGGAGCTGTCATAGGCGCGAAGGAATACATCAAAATTGGAAATGATGTCATGGTAGGAGGAAATGCCTTGATTACAGACTTCGATTGGCATCCTATTCATCCAGCTCAAAGACATAGAAGCGATTTGGCACCATCAGCACCGACCATTATCGAGGATAATGTTTGGATAGGTATGAATGCGGTGGTTCTGAAAGGAGTAACCATTGGGAAAAACACCGTAATCGCAGCAAATAGTGTGGTTACAAGAGATATTCCTGCCAATGTTATAGCTGGAGGGAATCCATGTAAAGTACTCAAGGAAATGGATCCTGATATGTTGAAAGATTTATCAATGGTTGCACTATGATTAGCTGGGAAGATACAAAAGAAGGAATCTGGGCCGATTTGTACAGGCACAAAGGCCGAACAGGCTGGAAGCAGCTTTTCAAGCAGGCAAGGAAAAACAGAAGCTTTCGGATCACCCTCTGGTATAGACTGTCAAAGTTTTATCACGAGAATAAGGTTCCCGTTCTCAAGCAATTGAGTAAGTGGAAATACAAGCGGATTAGTCAGAAGTTTTGTGTGGATATGCCGATCAAGGCATCAATTGGACCGGGTCTGATCATTTATCATTGCTATGGAATGGTCATACATGCCGATTCAGTCATAGGTGCGAACTGTATGTTGGCCCATCAGGTAACACTGGCTTATGAGAAGGGCGCCGCTCCCACAGTTGGTGATCAAGTGAGGATAGCCCCCGGGGCTAAAGTAGTGGGTGGAGTAAGCATTGGCGATCGAGTAGTAATTGGGGCGAATGCTGTTGTGGTAAAGGATGTTCCAAGCGATTGTGTCAGTGTCGGCATCCCCAATAAAATAATCAATCGACCTTTTGTAGATGAGGCAGAAAGATACTTCTGGAACCCCAAAGCAAAGGAAGAAATTAAACAAGCAGTTGTATCCTGATAAACAGAACATATCAGGATTTTAAATAAAACACCCTCTTAGGAGGAATTGGGGAAACCCAGCATGTAAATAATTGGATTTCATTATGACAAAAGTCCTAAGTACAGTTCACGGAGGCATTTCAGGCTTTCCATACGGAAACCGTGCGGCCATCAACAAGCAGATTGCCATCAATAAGGGGCTGTTTGATGCGGGCTGTCATGCCAGGGTCCTGAACCGTAAAGGTGTCTACACAGGTGATCCGTCTGAAACTCCTGATGCTTCTGGTATTTTTGAAGGGATAGAATTTGAGACAGCCACAGGAAGAGCAGATCGCCCTAAGGGATTTTTGACAAGAAACCTGGCTAAAATCAAAGGCTGGAGAAGAGAAGTGAGTTACCTAAAGGAACTGCGTAAAAGGGGAGAATTGGATGCCATGATTCTTGATTCCTCACATATTGATAGCATCCTTTTTTACAGATGGATAACCAGAAGAATGGGGATCCCCTTGGTGTATCATTATGTGGAAATGCGCTCAAAGGTCTCCATGGCAGATCAAAAGCACAATTTCAACCAGAGGATATCCAATCAAACCATCGATAAATATGTCCACAAATTGTTTGATGGAATATTAGCGATCAGTGATGTGCTGGCACAGCATGTAAAATCACTTGATCCCCAATTGCCTACCATGACAATTTCGGCCTTGTGTGATTATACCAAATTCGAAATCCCAAGGTCAGAATCTCCTGAGCCATTTTTTCTGTACTGTGGAGCAGCAGCCTATTCAGAGGTGATTAAGTTTGTGATGGACTCGTTCAACCAGCTTAATCGTCCGGATGATCTTCAACTGTATATGATCATTAGCGGGGCGAAGGCTACCAGACAAGCAGTGTATGACTATGCGGATTCACTCGAATGTAGAGATAAGATCCAGTTCTTTTATATGATTCCTTATGAAGAATTGGCCCAAAAATATCGCGATGCGAAAGCTCTCCTTATTCCGCTAAGAGATACTATTCAGGATAAGGCTAGATTCCCTCATAAAGTAAGCGAATACCTAGCCTCCCAAAACCCCGTGGTAACCACCAATTATGGAGAATTGGCCAAATACTTTACGGATTTGGACAATGGTCTGGTCGCTGATTCCTATAACCTGGATCAGTATGCAGAGAAATTACAATGGGTCATTGACAATCCACAAGAGGCGAAGGCCATAGGCATGAGAGGATACGAAATGGGAAGACAGAATTTCCATTACCAGAGTACAGGAGTAAAAGTCAGAGATTTTCTGGCAGATTTATCAGGGAAAAGTATTGAAGGAAGTGTAGGCGAACAGAAAGTAGCTGCTTCATCAATTGATTGAGCCTAAAAAATAGATTAGTTCAGAAGCATACTCATTCAACTTTATGCAGAATAAGCAATCAAGAGCCGCCAATCTAGCTAGGACCTTAGGAAATATCCACCGGCAGGGTAGCAGACCCAATATTTTTGTGTTTGCAACACCCCGTTCAGGCTCTACCTGGCTCATGGAGTTCTTGAACCAACAGGCAGGGACCAAAGCTTGTAGTGAACTGTTTAATTTCAGGAGAGAAGGAGTTAAATCCTATTTCAAGACTGAGGATTGGGGGATTTTGTATGAAAACCCTATGAATCCCCTAGTTGAAAGATACATAGAGGATATTTACGCAGGAAAATCCTCAGTTGGTTTTCTGAATATATTCCCTTTCAGACACAAGTATTATCGAGTACTATCAGATAGGATAGTCTTCAAGGTACTTCATGGAATGGAGGATAGAATCAACTGGATCAAAGATACCTTTGAGGCGAAAGTTATTTTATTACTTCGCCATCCTATTGCAGTAAGCCTTTCAAGAGAGACTTTTCCGAGGTTGGATATCTTCCTGAACTCTGACTATTCACGAAATTTTACCCCTGAACAGCTAAAGTATGGGAGACATATTTTAGAAAATGGGTCCAAAATGGAGAAGGGGATGTTGAGCTGGTGCTTGCAAAACGCTGTTCCATTGAGGGAAGCAAATGAAGATTGGGTTGTGGTAAGTTTCGAACAATTGAATACAGAAGCAGCTCGCTTGATTCCCATTCTGAATGAAAAATTAGACTTGGATACTGGAAATATCGATGAATTATTGGATCAATTAAACAGGCCCTCTTCTTCTTCGTCCAAGTCAGATAAAGAGACACAGCAAAAACTAAAGGAAAGTGATCCCAATGACAAAACCTGGTTGATCGAAAAATGGCGATCCAAGGTGTCTGTCGAAGAAGAGCAAAAGCTCATGGAGGTCCTTGAATTATTTGAAATTGACTACTACGAGGCTGGCAGTTTCGTTCCTAACAAAAAATATTGGCTTTAAACCATCCACACAACATGATGAAGGTTTTAATTATAACAGACAGCCTAGCCAAAGGAGGAAAAGAGCGAAGAATGCTGGAGCTCATGAAGGGCCTGAAAGGGTATCCTGATGTGAACTACGAATTGGTCATCTTCTCAACTCGCGTAGATTATCCCGAAGTCTATGACATGGGGATCAAGGTGCATATCCTTGAGCGTAAGCCAAAGAAGGATCCTCGCATCTTCAATAAATTCTACAAGGTTTGCAAGGAGTTTCAACCAGATGTGATACACAGTTGGGGATCAATGCCCTCTATCTATGCTATTCCTAGCGTTAAAATGATGAAGGTCAAACTTATCAATGCCATGATTGCTGATGCACCAGCAGGAATGACCATGAGTGATGGAAGGTACATGCGTGGGAAAATGACATTTCCCTTCTCTGATATGGTCCTAGGTAATTCTAAAGCTGGTTTGGCTGCCTATGACGCTCCAGAAGAGAAAAGCATGTGTATCTACAATGGTTTTGATTTTCGTCGAACGGAAAACCTTACCTCAAAGGAAGAAATTCGACAACGATTTAATATTGAGACTCCCTATGTAGTAGGAATGATTGGTGCTTTCGCTGATAGAAAAGACTATTTTACCTATCTAAAAGCAGCGATGCAGGTTGTGGACGAAAGGGACGATGTTACTTTTCTGGCCATTGGCGGAGGAAAGAATCTAGATCAGTGTAAGGCAATGGTCCCAGAAAAATATGCTGGTAGAATCGTTTTTACCGGTATGCAAAAGGACGTCGAATCCATCATCAATACTTTTTCTTTAGGGGTACTTTCTACCAACAGTGATCTGCACGGAGAAGGGATTTCCAACGCCATCCTAGAGTATATGGGACTTGGCAAACCTGTGGTCGCTACCATTGGTGGAGGTACAGGAGAGATTGTAGTGGATGAGGAAACAGGATATCTGGTTGAACCCAAGCAACCAGAATTGATGGCAGAAGCCATTCAAAAAGTACTGAACAAACCTGAGCATGCTACTGCCATGGGGCAGAACGGAAAACTCAGAGTAGAACAAGATTTTAACCTGGCAGACATGACCAGGACTTATTACGAGCTGTATAACAAGGTCTTAGAAAGAGATGGTATCCATACTTATTAATTCTCTTGCCGGCGGTGGAGCCGAAAAGGTTGTATTGACACTTCTAAAGGAATTCAAGGACGCTGAAGTTCCTGTTGAACTCGTGCTTCTTGAAAAAGAGCAGTTTTACGACCTTCCAGAAGGGGTAAAAGTCAATTACCTGACGGACTTCGAAGCCATCAAAAATCCCTTTGTCAAATTTCTATATGTATTCATCTCTGCATGGAAACTCAGGAAATATGTCAATAAGAATGGGGTGAAAGTGGTTCAGAGCCATCTGATCCGATCAAACTACATCAACGTACTAGCACAGGTATTTGGTGGCAAACACAAAACCCAAATTGTCAACCACATGATGGTGAGTTTTGACAAGAAAAGAGGGTTTTTGGGAAAAGCCAATCTCTGGCTCTACAAGCGACTCTACAACAAGGCAGACATGATCGTGTCGATCTCAAGGGTGATGAAAAAAGACCTTGATGAATTCTTCCAACTGAAGAATCCTGACCGTCATATGGTGATCTACAATCCGCATGATGTAGACTTGATCAAATCTAGAACCCTGGAAGAGTTTGATAACTTCTATTTCGATCCCAATAAAAAATACCTGGTTTCTGTAGGTCGCCTCGTCGAAAGAAAACGAGTAGACATTACCATTGAAGCTCTAGCTTTGATACGGGAAAAGCATCCAGAAGTTGAACTGATTGTCTTGGGAAATGGGGAAGAGATGGATCATTACAAGGAAGTTACTGCTAAATTGAAGCTGGAGCCTTATGTCCATTTCCTAGGGTTTATTAGTAACCCGTTCACCTACTTATCTAAAGCAGATATTTTCGTCCTTTCTAGCACGGATGAAGGCTTACCCAATATCATCATTGAATCTATGATCTGTGGGACTGCAGTGATTTCATCTGACTGTAAATCAGGTCCAAGGGAAACCCTAAATCCTGAATCTGATATCAATATCTACCTGAAAGACAAGATTGAAATTGGAGAATATGGAGTGCTATTCCCTGTTCTCAATAAGGAAAAACTGGCCGAGGCCTTAACCTATATGCTGGAGAACCCAGAAGAAAGGCAAGAATTCGTCAGAAAAGGGCTAATCCGTGCAGAGGATTTTAGATCATCCAAGGTCGCCCAAACCTACATTGATACATTTGGATTGGACAGGCCAGAAATGGTTCCCAATCATTAATCCCATTAACCTACACAGAGCAAAATCAGCTGAATCTCTCCTATGGAAAAGAAAAAGATTGCCATATTAGGTGTCAAGTATTTCCCTTCTCAAGGTGGTACCAGCCGAGTAGTTGAAGATATCATTCAGCAACTCCACGATGAGTACCATTTTACCATGTACTGTTATGAAGATCCTAGAGCAGAAGGATACATCAAAGGAGTAGACGTAGTTCAATTCAAGCCCTATCCATTTGGCGTGATCGGCGTGTTCTTTTTCTTCCTGAGATGTGCACGACATATGCTCAAACATGGGGATTATGACATCGTCCATATTCACAAGACCGACGCGGCCTTCTTTATCAATATGTTAGCTAAAAGGTTCAAGGTGATTGCCACCTCCCATGAGGCTCCCTACAAACGAGATAAGTGGAGTGGAGCGACCAAAGCTTACTTCAAGTGGATGGAGAAGGTATTTATGCAATCAAAGGCCAAGTTGACCTGTATCTCTGAGCCTTTGAGTGTGTATTATGAGGAAAATTTTGGGAGAAAAGTCCAGTACATTCCGAATGGAGTAGAGGCCAAGCTCGATACAGATTTTGATTTGGCTGATGCCAAACTGGCTGAATATGGGATCGATGGCCCCTTTGTATTCTTCGCCGCCAGAAGGGTAATGGCAACCAAAGGACCCCATCACATGCTGAAAGCCCTGAAAAAGATCAACTATGACGGGCATATAGTGATAGCAGGGGATACCGACCAATTACCTGCTTTTACCAAGGAACTCCAAAATCTCGCAAAGGGAATGAAGGTACATTTCATAGGTTTTGTCAATGGCAAAGCAATGTTGATGGCTATGATTCAGCGAGCAGGTGTATTCGTTTTTCCATCTGAGACAGAAGGCATGTCAATTATGCTGTTAGAGGTAGCAAGCATGGGAACTCCGGTGATTGCCAGTGATATCCCTGAGAACACAGCAGTATTCAGCGACAAGGAACTATTGTTCTTTGAAAATAAAAATGCCGATGACCTGGCGGAAAAGTTTCAATGGGCTTCTAATAACTGGAAAGCCATGGAGGAAAGGGCAGAGGCTGCAAAGAGCCGTGTTCAGAATGAATATGATCGTGCACTAATCGCCCAAAACTACGATAAACTTTACACAGAAGTGGCAGAAGCTCCTGTCCCCTCAGCGGTATAACATACAGGTGTAAACAGTTACTGTTTATTACCCATTTAATCGTCCTCATTAATGATTTTTTTCATTAGTGAGGACGATTTTTTGTTCGAAAATTGAATAAATGTACAAAGGGGCATATTTTGTTGTATACATGTAATATATACTAACAGGTAAAATTACGATTTGTCGGCTAAAAGAATAAGATGAATGGGAGAAATCCTATTCAGTTTGATGTAAGGCGCATTTTATGCCTTTTGTTTTTTAGAGGGAAAATATGTTTTTCTTAAAATTTCTGTTATTTTTGATCAATAATCCCCAGACTAAATTTACCACGGAAATACGTTGTATTCAGCGGATAAATACCGTTTGAATGTGCTAATCGGCATTCCAAGCATAATAAATGCTAGAATGCCAATTATGGCACTTTTCATCGGGTAATTATTTGCAATTTTATACTTGTCATTTCATCGATTGGATTGTTTGGAAAATAGAGGTTTCTGTAGCCAGTTAATTGTGTTAATTCAAATCAATTTATCTGGTCATCCATCGAAATGATTCTCAAAAACTGCCTAGATAGCCGACTAAAAAAGGGTGAATAATCATATGAAAAATCCTTTACACAATTCAAAAACTGGAAATTTAAAACTCCATCCCAAGTTCTTTTTCCTAATTATGGGAGCATTCTTGGTCGGGGCTATCCCTTTTGGGATCATGCAAACCGGTCTTGACAATCCTACAGCAGTAGGCCAATACATCAATGGAATCCTTCCATCGAGCGGTGGTAGCTCTTGGGATGTGGTAGATGCCTTTCCCAACCTTACTTTTGATGATCCATTGCAGATGCTGGAGCTTGAGGACGAGAATGCATTTGTCATCGTAGGGAAGTATGGTCAGATCTGGTCTATTACTAATGCTGATTCCACAACAGCCACTAAAAATTTAATGCTCGATATCGGGCCACAGGTATTTGTCGGAGGAGACTGTGGATTACTAGGAGCCGTATTCCATCCTGATTTTGGGAAAGCTGCTTCGAAAGATTATATGTACATCTGGTATCGCCACTTGTACACCCCACAAAATGCTAATGACGCCTACATTAGGCTTTGTAGATATGATGTTGATCCCAATACCCTTGTAGCTGACCCTGCTACAGAATTTATCATGATCAGCCAATTTGACCGCCACCAATGGCACAATGGTGGAGGAATGTTTTTTGGAGATGACGGATTTCTCTACATCACAGTCGGAGATGAGGGAGGTGCTGATGACATTTATGACAACGGGCAGAAAATAGATGAAGGCCTTCTATCTGGTCTACTTCGAATTGATGTGGATATGGATCCCTCCAGAAGCCATCCCATCCGAAGACAGCCTGTTTCCCCAGGTTCTCCTCTACCCAGCTGGCCGAACTCTTTTTCTCAAGGCTATTATATTCCCAACGATAACCCATGGCAGTCTCCTGATAGCTCTAACCTAGAAGAATTTTATGCCATTGGACTTCGCTCTCCCCATAGATCAACTTACGATCCAGTTTCCGGCAGAATTTTCGTCGGCGATATTGGACAGGGTTCGAGGGAAGAAATTAGTGATATTGAAAAAGGAGATAACCTACAGTGGCCATACGGTGAAGGAGATATTGCTGGATCAAAGGCTAAGCCTGATTCTCTTATCGGAACTGATAAGCCGCCTTTCTACAGCTATGCCAGAAGCATGGGATCCTCAGTAATTGGAGGTGTTGTATACCGTGGAAGTAAATTTCCCTCTCTACAAGGCAGTTATATTTTTGGGGATCATACCAATAGAAAAATTTGGTCTTTAGGCATCCTGACTGCTGAAGTCGAATACCTAACAGAAGTACCCGCCTCGGGTGTAGGTAACAAATCAGGGATTTCATCATTTTTCGCAGATAGGAATGGAGAAATATATGTAACCAAGTTATTTGGTTCTGAAGGAGCAGATGGTGGAAAAATCTACAAATTGGTACAAACGGCTGCTCCAGAAAGCCCTCCTGCATTGCTTTCTAGTACAGGTGTATTTACAAACCTGACCTCCATGGCCACTGAGGACTATGTGATACCATATGATATGACTGTACCTTTTTGGTCAGATAATGCCAAGAAATACAGATGGCTCATTGTTCCTAATGATGGTACACACAACTCAGATGCAGAACAAGTAACATTTAGAAAGTACGATGCCTTTGACTGGCCTATTGGAACAGTCTTTATCAAGCATTTCGAATACCAGACTGACGATCAAGATCCCAACAGTTTGGTCAAACTGGAAACACGATTCATTGTAAAGGGAAGTGATGAGAAAGTCTTTGGTTTTACCTATAAATGGAACGACGCACAGACAGATGCAGAGCTACAAACAGTAGGATATCTCGATACACTCGCGATCCAGACTGCGCTTGGGCCTAGAGAAGTTCACTGGTATTATCCAGGTCAACAGGAGTGTAGCTTCTGTCATAATGAATCTGCAGGAGGAACACTAGGTCCAAAATCGGTCCAGATGAATATGGATACCTATTATCCACAAACAGGCCGAACAGCAAATCAGCTTAAAACGCTTTCTCACTTGAATATATTCGAAAACGAGCCAGATACCTCCAAGCTCGACGAATTACCTATTGCTGTTCATGGTGATGAAACGGATCAGCCGTTAGAGGTAAGAGTAAAATCCTACCTTGATATGAACTGTGCTTATTGTCACCGCCCCAACTCCGCTATACGTGCCAATTTTGATGCACGATTCAAGACACCTTTGGCGAGCATGAAGTTGATCATGGGTGAACTGGACAACAACCCTAGCAACTCTCCTGAAAATAGAGTGGTTGTACCAGGCAATGTGGATGAATCCATGCTATATAAAAGACTTGCGGCCGTCCATGATGAGATTTCCATGCCTCCATTGGCCAAAAATCTCATGGATACAGCAGGTGTAGCTTTGATCGCTGAATGGATCAATAGCATGAATCCATCTGATGGTGTTTCTGATCTATTTGAAGGCAGAACTACCTATTATGACTTCGAAGACGGCGTTATTGACCAAGTAGGTGAAGCTGACGGAGCCATGATCAATGGAGCCTCCATTGTGAATGATCCTGAAAGAGGGAATGTACTTTCTACAGATGGGATCGATGATTATGTAGAAGTTCCCCATTCTGATCAATTGAATATTGGGGATGCGAATGAAGACTATACCGCAGCTCTGTGGTTTAAGTTGGAAACCGATCATACAGGAAGTCATAGAACCATCTTTAACAAAGGGGATAAAGCACACTTGCAGACTCCCGGCATGTGGATGGATAAGAACTCTAACCGCATTGAGTACAAAACCTCAGTTATAGGAAATTCTTATGCAGGAGGAGAAAGTACGACGGAAATGAACTTGAATGAGTGGACTCATTTAACACTAGTCAAAGATGATTACACACTCTTCTTTTACATTAATGGGGTTCAAGAAAGCATCAAAGAATTAGATGCCGATTCCAAACCTAATACCAAGAACATGTATTTCGGAATCAATCCGGGTACAGGAGGATACCTCGATGGCCTGTATGATGATTTCATGATTTATAACAGAGCATTGAGTAGCGAAGAAGTAGCTGCTCTTGCCAGTGATACAGAAGATAAATACCAATTGGCTCATTGGCCTTTCAATGGGGATGGAAGAGATGTCGTGAATGGAGCCGATGCCATGTTGATGAACGGGCCTTCCTTCATCAATGATGCTGAGAGAGGAGAGGTGCTTTCACTAGATGGAAGCAATGATTTCCTCATGAGTAGACATAGAGATCATTTACTCCTAGGTAGAGCTGATAAGTCCTTTAGTGTCAATCTCTTCTTGAATCTTCAGGAAGATGCTACAGGGCAATTTAGAACGATTGTTAAAAAGGGTGATTCTAACTTAGACGCCACTTTTAGCATGAAAATGAATGACGCTGATAACAAAATCCTCTTCGAAGCCACAACTGGCAACGGTGTGGAGAGTGGCTTGAGTTCGACCGCACTAGTAACCAATCGTTGGTACAACATTACCTACTCCTTTGATGGGACAGATGTAAAGCTCTTTATTGACGGAATTGAAGATGCCAGCTTTACGCTTACCTCAAGTATTGAGGCAAACAACGGTTTCATTTTCTTCGGAGACGATCCGTCCAATTACCCATTGAAGGCCTACATGGATGATGTAAAGATCTCCAACAAGTCGTTGTCTGGAATTGACCTAGGCAAGATGATGCTTGATACCAAACCTTTCGTTTTGGGTAATGACGCTTACGCTGATGGTAACATGGATGCAGGTAAGGCGAATCTTTATATCAATAGATCCGATGTATTTACCAACAACCTGAACGTCCCCGTTGAGATCCAATTGGAAAAATTCAGGTTCTTCGCCAACAGATTGGGAAATCCATTGACTCCTTTCGTAGCCAAAGAGAATGCGGGGAATTACCAAGTTCTAAAGATCGGTTCTACTCGTGAGTCTTCTTCCTATTCAGTAGGTGAAAATACATTTGACTTCAAGGATGGAGGTTCTGTGAGCCTAACAGTTCAGCCGGGAGAAATCATATACACTGGTTTTATCGACGCCTTTCCCGACGGAAGTGGAGATGGGATTAACTCAGTAGTTCCATATGATGCTGTAAGCTCAAATGATGAAGTCTTCTACACGGGAGGCTTGACAGGAGGAAGCTCAGCTTCGATTTCAGAAGGAGCGAACGTCGTCAACGGAGATGTAAATAGCATAATCAATAGAGATTATCGCTTCTTGATTGAGGCAACTGTGATGGGATCCCAAGCTAAAATGTTGCAGGTTCTCGACATAGACGAACTTTCACCAGTAGTTGTTACAGATGGTTCTGTTACCCTGCAAGCGGCTAGCACATATGGAATGCCGATTGATTATTCCGTAGTAAGCGGCCCAGCCACGGCCGAAGGACCCAAAATCAACTTCACTGGCTCCACAGGGCAAGTGGTAGTGGAAGCGATTCAGAATGGAAATAACCATCTGGTTGAGTCAAATAAGGAAAGAATCAGCTTCTTTATCAGACCTGGCGGAAACTATGACGGACAAGGAACAGGGCTAGGAGCTTCTTACTATAATGATACCGCTCGTTCTCAGCGTATCATGCAAAGAGTTGACTCAGTAGTTGATTTCCACTGGGGATCTATTCCTCCAGATCCAAGTATGAATCCTCAGACATTCTCAGTTGTTTGGGAGGGTGAGATTGAATCACCTTTCACGGAAACAATTACTTTCCATACTTCTACAGATGATGGTGTCAGACTTTGGGTCAACAACCAGTTGATTATCGACAATTGGACTGATCAAAGTGTATCCAGCAGCTTTGGAAACATAGCCATGAACGCCTGGGAGAATGTTTCCATCAAAATGGAGTACTATCAGAATGAAGTGTACGCAGAGGCTCATCTTTCTTGGTCTAGCCCTTCTATGCCAGAAGAAATTGTCCCCACTTCCTTCTTATACCCCTTGTTGACTACCCTGCCAGTTGAATTGGCAGACTTCGATGTGGAGTTGGTAGGCAAAGAAGCTAATCTAACATGGGTTTCAACGACAGAATTGAATACCTCACACTTTACGATTGAAAGGTCAACAGACGGATTGCTATTCCAGCCATTGGGCAGAGTAGAAGCAGTGGGAGGAGATAATGTCCCTACCTTCTACGATTACATTGATCCAAAGCCAGAGTTTGGAATCAACTATTATCGCTTAAAAATGGTTGATTTAGATGGTACACATACCTACTCCGATATCAAGTCCATTAATTTGAACGGCGATGTGTTGTGGGCTTATCCAAATCCAGTAAAGCTAGGAGAGGAAATCAAAGTAGACATGGCCCTCTCAAATTCAAATTCTGGAAGGCTGGAAATTTATGATCTATCCGGACGTAGTGTGTACAGACAAGATGTAAGCCTAACGGATGGAAAAGGAGGCATCGGTTTAGATTCCGGTATCCTTGAACCCGGCGGCTACTTGATCTTATTGATTGGATCCAAAGGCGAAAAATTGGTACGAAAAATAATGGTCTCGAAATAAAAATCAGACCTAAACGATAACGAAAGGCTCCCTCTCACCAAAGAAGGAGCCTTTTTGTATGTTAGAAGTATGGATGACATAATCGTTGGACAGACAGGTAGAATCTTTCTAAGACAATTTGTAGCTGGTGATGGCTTACACTTTTTTAGGTTAAATGCTGATCAAGAAGTCCTGAAATATACAGGAGATCAAGCATTTGGTACCATTGAAGAAGCCTATGAATTTATTAGGAACTATGATGCTTATGAAAAGGACGGTATGGGGCGATGGGCGGTCATTTCAAAGGAAAAGGGTGAGTTTTTAGGTTGGTGTGGACTCAAAAAGCATAAGGAGGGATGGGTAGACCTGGGATTTCGTTTCCATCAAGCACACTGGGGAAAAGGATATGCCACGGAATCAGCTATGCTAGCCCTGCAAATAGGCTTTGAGGAGCTGAAGTTAAATAAGGTGATTGGAAGGGCGATGACGGCTAATGGAGCTTCTATTAGGGTGTTGGAAAAGATAGGAATGAAATGGAAGCGTGAAGAGCGGGTAGAGGGACTAGGCAAGGCTCAGATTTATGAAATAGAAAAGCCCGACTAGTGCCGGGCTTTTGTGTATTTGCTCTTGCGTATTTGACGCTAAGGATTGCTCATTAATTGGAAATGTAGGATTTCTGCAATTTCTTCAACAGCTCAGTCTCATACATAAAGTCCTGATCTGCTCCTTCAGGCATAAACTCCCTACTAATAGAAGTTAATGTTAAAGTAGTGCTAGAGGAGTGTGGTTGAACAAAGAGTTTAATTACCCTAGAATCAACCACCACAGTATATGCAGTGATGCCATCTTGATTATTTTGCTGGAGTGCACCCCGGCTGATATAGTCCATGTAATCAAGCACATTTTTCTGAATATCCTTGGCAATCTTCTTGTCAGGATAATTTCTTGTTACACTGGTTGCGTAAAGATTTCCATTTTTAAAGGCGTACTCCACAGACTTCTTCGTGTCTAGTTCTGCACGAAGGCTCTGCATTTCAGTGTCTTCAACGATCTGCGTGATGTAATCTCGGGTGTTTAAGTAACTTCTTACCTCTGACTTTGATTGGCCAAAGGGGATAAACAGATTGTTCTGTCCTACTGCAAGGGTAGCGGAAAGAATCAAAGCAGCTAGAGTAAATAGTGGTTTCATTTCCTGACGATTATTGAACAAGTTCGTGAATACAATATTCTTGAAAACAGTGTTGACGGGGAGTATAAGTATTTGTGCCTTTTAAACAATAATAGGTCAAATGTACGAAAAAAACGAGTAAAATTTCCTCCTTGACCTGTGTCCTATTCTTCTGTGAAAGAATAAGTTAAGAAGAAAAAAAGCACAGTAGATAGAATATGCCAGTACCGAATTGTCAGAAATTCTGTATTAACTGCCAAAAGCGTAACTTCCATGACCAAAATTAGCCCTTAAACCAGGTGGGATTTCCCTTTTCAAAACAAAGATGAGTAAAACGAGAACTATTGTTCATTGTCAGGAAGCACAAGAGAGATATTTTGTAAGCCTCTTTCAAGGTTCTTTCTGGCGGAAACAAACTGATTCATAAAAACCTTGGGTAAAGAATCATTGGCCAACTGATAAGGGTCGTTCGCAATTGGTCTCACTGGTTTGCCATTTTTTAAGTATTGGAGAGAAAAACTGCCGGATTCTCCATTTACTCCTGGGCCAACCGACCCTATTAATTCCCCTTGATTCACCAGGGATCCATTTACAAGGCTGTCAACCAACTCTCCTAAGTTTTGGTAGACGGTTTGATAGCCATTTCCGTGGTCAATTTTGATGACAATGGGTTCTCTACTGTTGTTCTTGAGCTGTATGATCCTACCCCTAGCTACCGCTTGAACTGGGGTGCCTTCACTGGCTACATATAATCTTTGTTGCCTGTTTCTTAATGAAGGAGAGACTTCCTGCCCTGCATTGGTTACGGTGTATTTAAGAGGGCTTTGTAGGAAAGATTTTTTGACTGAAAGTCCATCGTGATCAAAGTAGTTGATCAATGAGTCGTCTTCATGATAAAAAGCATAGTAGTCCTCCCCGTCATGGTGAAACTGGGCTGCCAGTATTTTGGTCATTCCTATGGATTCCTCATCTACATATGCTTCTTCAAAAATAACTTTAAAAAAGTCAGTCGTTTCTAGGTGGGAGAAATCTACTGTCCAGGCAAATATCTCCTCCAGGGATTTGGCAAGTCGAACTTCAAGTCCTAGTGATTTGATGGTCTGGTAGAGGGTAGATTGGACTTGTCCTCCTATGGCTATTTCACGATGAATGGCAGCTTGAGAGCCTTCATACACAGAAAGGGTATCGCTAAAATCAAAGACAACAAAGTCTGTTGGTGATTTCTCGTATATGAAGAATTCAACTTTGTTTTGAGTATTCTTAACCAAGGTATAGGCATTGCCTGCCCGCATTTTTCTGACATCAAATACTTGCCCGGATTTTTGTTCCATGGCATCGATTTGTGTGTGATGAACATCGTGCTGTTTTAGTACATCTTGCATGAACTGATTTTCTCCCAAAGTACCTTGAAGAATTTCCTTGGATTTGACATCTAGGCCATACAATTCGTAGCTCATCCTTTTAAGTTCTGGGGCAGGAATTCTCTTACCAATGGCCACAGTGGTATCTGAGGCTTGTTGTTGGCAGGAAATCAAAGCCAGAAGAAGGAGAAAGTTTAGGAGGGAATGAGCTATTTTTTTCACGCTGATAATCAATCTATTACGGAATGCTAGATTAACAAATTTCAGATAAAAATAAAAATACATCTGCCTGAAATTACTCCCAAATCTGTGGTAAAATAAAGTCTCAAATCCCACAAAAACCTTATATTCGCCTTCTAATTACAGAAGATTAACGCTTACGCTATGAGCCTTTTAGAAGGAAAAATATGTCTTGTTACAGGTGCTACCCGTGGAATTGGTCGCGCCATCGCCACTGAATTCGCCAAACAAGGAGCTACGGTAGCTTTCACCTACCGATCGTCCGTAGAAAAAGCACAGTCTCTGGAGGAAGAATTGGCTGCTGTAGGTAAGCCTGGAAAAGGATTTCAGGTAGATGCGGGTAATTTTGAAGCCGTACAGGGAATGATCGATCAAATCATCTCGGAATTCTCTAGACTAGACGTCATCGTCAACAATGCTGGTATCACCAAAGATACTCTCCTCTTGAGAATGGGAGAAGACCATTGGGACCAGGTCATCCAAACCAATCTGAACTCAGTCTTTTATACCACCAAGGCTGCCCTTCGCCCTATGTTAAAGCAGCGCGCAGGTTCCTTTATCAATATTTCTTCTGTTGTAGGACTGCAAGGAAATGCAGGACAGGCAAACTATGCTGCTTCTAAAGCTGGAATGATTGGTTTTACCAAATCAGTAGCCCGCGAGGTGGGAAGTCGAAACATTCGCGCCAATGTAGTCGCTCCAGGCTTTATCGCAACGGAAATGACGGATAGTTTACCTGAAAAAGAACTAGCTGCTTGGTTGGAAAATATTCCCCTAAAGCGTGCAGGAAGCCCTGAGGATGTCGCAAACCTTTGTGTGTTCTTAGCTTCTGATATGTCCACCTATGTAACCGGCCAAGTTTACAATGTGGATGGTGGGATGGTAATGGCTTAAGCTATGACAAAGCTCTGGACTTCATTCAGGAATTGGATAAAGCAGCATACTCCATCTTTGTTAGAAGAGCTGGAGGATGCTGCCTCTCAGTGGGATATCAAGGAAGCGGAGGAAGAATTGGAAACAACTTTCCCCGACGATTTGAAGCAGTTTCTCATGGAGCATAATGGAGGTCAGGTCTCCAATGGGCTTATTGGAAATTGGGACCTGTTGTCTCTGGATGAAATGGTAGAAGCTTCCTTTGATATGGATGAACATGTGGAGGATGGCGATTTTGGGAGTAACCAACGACCCGAAAGCCCAGAGGTCAAAGGTATGTGGTGGAACCCCAATTGGATTCCCTTTGCCAGCAGTACCAATGGCCACTTTCTTTGTTTGGATATGGATCCTGCAGAAAAGGGTAGCTCAGGCCAAGTCATTGCTTACTTTTATGATTCAGGTGAAAGACCCGTTCTCGCCAACAGCCTGAAGGACTGGTTTGAACATACAATAAAGGCCCTGGAAGAGGGAAAAATCACCGCTAACTGGTCTGAGGAATTAAAAGAATGGAGATTCAGTCATCCTGGATTTTTGCTTTTTGAGGACTGATTCAAGCATGGTAAAAGGTGCTTTTCGACCCCTTTCGTCCTTTGCATTCCTTAAGGATTTGTTAATAGCCCCCAAGATTAAAATTCTTTCATTAGCTTAGAAGGAAATAGCGCTATATTCGTTTGTATACAACAGCCTGTCCCTGAAAATATTTCTGGATAGGAAAGGAGAAGACACAAGACTCCTTGCATAAGAAATCATAGATGGATCTCAATCTCACGTATTCACCCCTGTACTTATTGTTGATTTTTCCTCTGGCTGCCCTATTGGCCTGGTGGATGTATAGAGGGACTTCTGAGATGATGCCCAGATTACCAAGAATACTGCTTGGAATATTTCGATTCATCGTCTTGAGTGTGTTGGGTATCCTTTTGCTTGAACCCCTATTATCCTCACAGAAGGTAATCGTCTTTCCGCCTATTGTCGCCCTCGTTCAAGACAATTCTGAAAGTTTGTTGATCCAGAAGGACTCGGCCTTTATCAAGCAGGATCTGAAAGAGGCTCTTAAACAGTTTGAAACAGATTTTCAGGCGGAAGACTATGCCCTGGATATGTTTTCATTCGACAAGACCATCAAGGCAGACCTCAATCCTGATTCTCTGACTTTTGATCAGACCGGAACCAATATTTCCCTTGCCTTAGAGGAAGTCGAGGACCTTTATCAAAATCAAAATCTCGGTGCGATTGTATTGGTGAGCGATGGCATCAGCACCGAAGGGAGAAATCCTCTCTTTACGGTAGGGGGAATGAAACAGCCTGTTTACACAGTCTTGGTAGGAGATACGACCCCACAACGAGACCTGCTTATCAAAAACGCCCTCTACAACGAAATTGCATACATGGGGAATGAACTTCCCATCAAGGTCAAAATTCGTTCAGCAGGTTTTAATCAAGCCAATGTCAATGTTAGCTTGTCTGGACATGGCAAAAAGCTAGGACAAGAAAGTATTAGGCTCTCTAATAACAATCCAGAACAGGAAGTAACCTTCACTTTCAAACCTGAAGAAGTAGGTCTACAGCAATACGTCATCAATATCAGTAGGAAGGATGGTGAAATAACCTATCGCAACAACAGTCGACGCTTATATATCAATGTGTTAGAAACGCAGGTGAAGATCGCCCTCTTTGCTGGTTCTCCTCATCCGGATGTAGGAGCCTTACAACAGGCATTTGAGCGTGAAAATAGCTACGAACTAACCAAGTTTGTCTTGCGCTCACCTGGAGATTTCTACGTCAATCCAGCAGATTATCCGTTGGAAGATTTCGATCTCTTCATTCTTCATAATTTTCCACAGTCCTCCCGAGATGATGCCATTGTCAAAAAACTGGTAGAGCAAGTTAGAGAAGCGAAGAAACCTATGATGCATATCGTGGGCACCTTTACCGATCTACGCGTATTGAGTCCCTTCTATGAATTCATGGCCATTACCCCCAGAGAATTTAGCAACAGATCAGAAGAGATTATTCCCAATTTCCTCCCTGCCTACGAACAACATTCGACCTTTACCTTTCAGAGAAGTTGGCTTCAATGGGCAAATGCAAGTCCTCCTGTTTTCCGCAATCGTTCCAATTGGCAAGCCAAGAAGAATGCAGATGTATTCGCTTCAGCTAAAATCAAAAATGTCCAGCTTGATTATCCCGTTTTTGCCCTACAGAACCAGTTGGGTAGGAAAAATATGGTCTTTATCGGAGAAAATATCTGGAGAATGAGGGCCCACTCCTACGTAGAGACCGAAGAGTTTGAAAATTTCGATGGCTGGCTATTCAACTTGATAAAGTGGCTGATCGTTAATGATGACAAAAGGCGTTTCAAGGTTCAGCCAAGCAAAAAGATATTTACAGGATCAGAGCCAGTCATTTTTAGAGGACAGGCCTATGATGATAGCTATAACTCAATCTCAGGTGTAGATATCAAACTCAAAATTACCAATCCTGCAGGGCAGGTCAACGATTACTTCCTGAATGAAAGTGCCAATGGGCAATACTTCCTTGAGTTATATAAATTGGAGGAAGGTACTTATCGCTATGAAGCCGAAGGAAGGAAGGACAATGTCAGAATAGGGCAGGATAGAGGTCAGTTTTCAATTGGTCGATCCAATGTAGAGCACTTCCGGCTAGAAGCAGACCAAGATCTGATGAAACAGGTCGCACTCCGAACGGGGGGAGAATTTCTTTATGCCCGTGATATGGCAAGCCTTTCCCAAAAGCTTAAGGATTTACCAGGCATGAAGCCCGTTAGAGATTACAAGACAGAGCGAACCGGATTCAATGAGTTTATGTGGCCTATGATTCTGCTTCTACTTCTTCTTTCTGTGGAATGGGTAGTTAGAAAGCTATATAGCTTGCTCTAAGGATTTCCTTATCCATATGGCTAATTAGCCAAGCAGAAGACAGTTACTTCACCAATGCTATCTTCAAGGGAATAAACAAAGGAGACCGACTGTAAGTCTTCCACACTCAGGCTGCTATTTCCATTGACATTATCACGTAGGGTGATTTCTGTTTCATCGCCATTAAATGACCACGTACCACGCTGTGTGTCGGCTATACCATTCTCGAAGGTAATTTCGTAGGTCCCATCTTCCTCGTAGGTAATCCGCATTTCCTCCAGAATATCGCTGTAATTCAGCTTTTGTTGATCGCTAGCATCGGGAGCTTCATAGCTGAAGGGCCTCCAATTCTGTCCAGTTAGCAATTCCGTCGCACTTGGAGGTAGGCTGGGATCACAGGCTTGTGAGAACAACAGGAGCAGAAGGCTGAAAAAAAGGATCGACTTATTCATGATATCTTCCAATGGTCTTCAAGCAAGTCATTTGAAATAGAGTTTCCAAATTCATTTTTTACCCTATTTATTGGAAGGATGTAGTTGTTTCTTGTACAGGAAAGGAATCAATATTTTTCTGGCTTCTCCCTCTTCCGAAAAATAGGAGGATGTTATCTCTAGAACATGTTTCCCTTGTGGAAGTCCTTCAAGTGGGAAATAATGGATAAATCCTTTTTGAAGAGACTCATTGTTGTAGGTCATCACAACATCTATGGGTTGGACAGTACTATCGTCTAGGGAGAAGGATCGAAAACTCTTCGCACATTCCAGTTCATATCTTCGCTTAGCCATTCTTTCTTGCTCCTTGCTTACATCTTCCTCGGCTTCGAAAACCCCACAAATTACTTCCTGTGCTTTCTGTTCTCGTTTGGCATAGGGAATAAAAACTTCCAGCCATTCTTCATCTATTATTCGGGATGGAATAGAGGCGTGGAGGATTTTGTTCCCCAATTCTCTTTCATCTTCAAATAAATTAGGAGTCGTCCATTCTATGCTAGAGGAATGAGCAAAAAGCTTTTCTTGGTCGAAAAATCTCAAGTTAGAATCGAAAATTTGTCTCCCACCAAGAAGTCCTAAAAAGAAGGAAACAAGAAAGTACACTAAGAAGACCTTACCTGGATTTTCATGTGAATACAAGGTGAGGGTAGTATAGTTCAAGGGCTTAAATGCGATATGTAGAGTCAGCCTTGAGGTAAACATGTAGACTGGGTAATGGATTTTTTGTACCCACGGCTTGTCTCGTATGGCTTTTAGGTGGAAGAAACTGACTACAAAACTTGGAATGACAGCTAAGCCAAGGATTCCAAAAAAGGCATAGTAGAGTGGGACGATGGGCAAGAAATAGTTGATAGCAAGAGCTAATCCCATACATACCAGCGAGTCAATGGTCAGTGCCAAAATTGTGACAGCCCCCAAGTTTGACATGGCAAAGATAAGGGAAGCAGTATTGTCTAATTCTTCTATATGCTTGCCCAGACTGGGAAAATCTTGTTTCATTTTCTCATTAAAGTCCTCACTGTATTGCTTGATGGGCTTGATTCCTTCAGGATAAACAGAGTATAGGCCAACCATTCCTATCCACAATACCCGCATGGCAAAATGGATCATGAAGCCTGTTATGAGGATTTGGCTCGTAAGAAAGAAGTAGATGAACATCAGTTCTCCAAAAACAAGAAGATCATCTGGATAGGCAAACAAGCTGTAGTTCATGAGACCCGTCAAAAGATCTGGAATCCGGAGTGAGCCGAATATGGCCACACCAGATACAATGAGCTCTGCATTCCAACTCTGCTCGGCTAACACATGTAGCCAAGTTCGTGCTTGAGGTATCTGTTTTTCTTCCTGCGTATCCATAGATGAGGGGAGTTAAAGTCATACTGACCAAATAGTCTGCTTAGGCGTTTGAAGATTCGAACTTATCCAACATGCGATGGGTTTGTTGATGAAGTTGCTTGCGAAAAAAGCCTGTCCACCCTAATAGTTTTCCTTGTAGTCCTACGGCTTGTCCCGCCCACTTGTGGAGGTTAAAGCTATCTAAATGCTCGATGATTTTCCCATCTTGAAAGCGGAAATTAGCCTCTATTTTATTGTGTACCTTGTTTTCAGCCTTTCCGAAGTTATAAAATGCCTCCCAATGAGCTGAGTTATCGGTTAGGTCTGAAAACTCAACCCTAAAGTCCTTTCCTTCCTGACTTTTGATCAGCATCCGCCACATATTTTTGGCTCTTTCTCCTCTCAGTTCGCCAAAGGCAGGATCAGAGAATACAATATCATCATGGTACAAAGCGACCATAGTTTCGGCATCCATGCGTTGGAAGGCTGTATAAAAGGATTCAATTACTTCTTTCATGTGGAATAAGTTGAAAGAAATATTCGATTTATCAAAGTAGCCTCGATGAGAGGGTTTTGACTTGCTTAAGGCTAACTCCTAATTTTATGAGACGCATAAAAAAAATTAAGCTAAACCTTATTGAGGATTAAGGAATCCTATAACATTGTCGATTGAAATGCGTATTTTCATCTTACTTAAGAGCATTTGCAACCTGAAATAAATGAGAGAACAGAACAACATTTTTCAAAACGAATTTGCGCAGGAAAACAAGCCTCTTCAGCACGAGGCAGCTAGTGAGTTCATGCGTAATGTATTCACAAACATGGGCTTAGCCCTTCTTCTAACGGGCCTAACGGCTTGGTTTGTCTATCAATCTGAGCAGTTAACCAGCATATTCCTTGGTAACCAGATCATATTTTATATCGTCCTTTTTGCTCCCTTGGGCTTGGTATGGTATCTCGGATCGAGGATTCATAAGATGAGTTTGGGGCAAGCGACTACTGTATTTGCGATTTATTCTGTCGTCAATGGTATCACCTTTTCGACTATCTTCTTTGCCTACAGTATGGGCAGTATCGCCAATACCTTCTTTATCACGGCGGGGACCTTCCTTTCTATGGTGATTGTGGGGTACACAACCAAGGTAGACTTGAGTAAGTTTTCCTCCATCATGTATATGGCCCTGATTGGAATTGTAATTTCCCTGATTGTCAATATGTTTCTGCAGTCAGAGACTTTCGATTATATCATTTCTGGTATAGGCGTACTACTTTTCTGTGGTCTGACGGCTTATGATATTCAGAAGCTATTGGTCATAGGTGGTCAAGCAGATCCCGATACGGATGGAACAAGAAAAATTGCCATCTGGGGAGCTTTACAACTTTACTTAGACTTTATTAATCTCTTCTTGTTCTTGCTACGTTTCTTCGGTAGCCGCGACTAAAAGGAATTATCATAGTTAAAAAAAGAGGCTGCTTCCATACGAAGCAGCCTCTTTTTCATGTCAAAGCCAAGAGTTTTACTTGACCTCAATTTCTAGGTTCTTGGTATCAGCGCCATCCAGGATTTGAAGGGTGTAAATTCCCTTGTCATATCCCTGAAGGTTGATCTCCTGTCTGTTTTCCCCTTGGGCGAGGTTTAAGATACCTGCGAGTAACTGAGCCCCATTGCCATCCAGTAATCGAAGCTGTAGAGACATATCCCTTGGACTATTGATCGTAAAGACATAGATATTCGTGCCTTTTCCTTCCTCAATGGATATGTTCCCATCCTCATTGATATCGTAGAGGCTAGAGGAGTTTTTAACCTTGATAACTTTTGAGAAGCTGCCCGTACAGGTACCATCGCTTACTTCGAGGGTAACCGTGAAGTTTCCGGTTTGGGTGTAGAGGTGATCGGGATACTTTTCATTCGAAAATCCACCATCACCAAAGTCCCATCTCCATCCAACCGCATTAGGGGTTAGGTCTTTGAAGAGAATTTCGCCTGTTTCTCCCTGTTCAGCCAGATCAATAACCTCTCTTGATGCTTCGAAGTCTACCAAAGGTATATCCACGTCAATTTCAATGGAGGCAGTATCCCTACACCCAAATTCATTAACTCCGGTAACTCTGTAGGTCGTAGTAGATTCAGGAGCGACTTGAACTTCTCTTGATGTAGTAGGGCTTAGGTAACCCTCTGCCGCTAACCACTGGATATCCTGCCCTCCGCTTACTCCAAGTACCAATTCTCCATCACCTTGGCAAAAGCTAGAGGCAGAGGAAATGGTTTGAAGGAAGTTACTTTCATGCACGGTTACAGAAGTTGACCCTTCTACCTCACATCCATGGCTATCATATCCAGAAACCGTAAAAGAGGTGGTTTTAATCGGTCGTACCTTTACATTTCCTCCCTCTGTTTCTAGTAAACCGGAAGCAGACTCCCATTGATAGGAAGAGCTATTGGTAGCTGTCAGGATGATTTCCTCACCTGCGCAGATCTCTGGTTTCTCAGGAAGAATGACAATAGGCTCTGGCTTGACCACCTCAAGCGTCAGATTTTTGGTAACAGCACATGTTCCGTCTCCAGATCGAATGGTATAAGTAGTCGTCTCGGTAGGATAGGCACGTACACTTTTTCCTCTTTCGCGGTTCAAACTATTGTCATTAGAGGTGAATATGGCCTCATCAGTTCCTCTTACCGAAATCACAGTGGTATCTCCAAGACACAATTGATCTGTGGTGGCAATCACTTCAATATCGTCTGATTTGTTGACAAGCACAGTTACCTTCTTTTCATTCAAACAGCCATTTTTATCTGTCCCACTCACAGTATAAGTAGTTGTCTCTTCTGGATAAACCAAGACCTCTCTTCCGACTGAATTTGATAAGCCATAAGCTGGCGCCCATGTAAACAAGCCTTCATTTAATATCCTTAAGTTGGTTTGGCTACCTTTACACAACTGAATATTATCCTTATTCAGGCGAATTTCCTGAGTAGCCTTTACCTTTACGGTGATGGTATCTTGTGATCTACAGCCTTCAATATCGGTTCGCGTAACGGTGTAGGTTTGGGTGAAATCTGGTGAAACCAAGGCCGAAGAGCCGCGGCTGGTTTGGATACTTGCCGAAGGAGACCACTCTAGTGCAATTCCAGGATCATTTACTTCCAATTGGACTGAATTTCCTTCGCAGATAATGGGAGGAATGGTCTCGATAGCAACGGGTTCTGATCCTTCTACAAGTTGAACCTGGATTTCCTTTTGTGCAGAACAACCATTTCTAGTAGATGCGGTAACATAGTAGGTCATATCTGTATCAGGTGAAAGGATCACTTGATTTCCGTTCGTACGATTTAGGCCCGTTTTGGGGAACCATTCGTAATTGTCTGCTCCTGAGGCAGTAACTTTATATTCACTGCCTTTACAAATACTTAGGGATTCGTCAGAGAGTTTGAATTCGAAACGTTCTCCAACAATGAGGAAGCCGGGTTTAGACTGTTCATATCTTTCCCCATCACATCCAATGACAGTAAGGTTTACATCGAAAATTCCTTCTTGATCGTATGCTACGACGGGGTTTTCATCTCTGGATGATGAAGGGGTTCCTCCTGGAAATTCCCAAATGAATTGAGCTCCTCCATCTCCAATAGACTGAAACTGAATAGGCTGTCCCGCACAAGTTACCGTTTGATCTGCAGTGAAGTCAGCGAAGGCAGATACATCCGACTCATTAACTGCTATATCAATACTTTCTTCGGACGTACATCCAAGATCATCTATCCCAACGACTCTAAAGGTCGTGGAGGTCAATAGGTTCTCCTCGTGAATGGATTCTCTTAGCCCTTTGTTGAGTCTATTTCCATCCATGTACCACTGGAAGCGATTTGAGCCTGAGGCTATCAGCCTAACTTGGTCTCCACTACACAAAGAGAGTCTGTCTGCATTTAGGGAAATATCACCACCCTGTGAAACCTCAACAGGAATAGAAACGGTGTCTTTACAGTTTCCGAAGGTATTGGCAATGACGGTATAAACGGTGCTCGTTGCAGGTTTCGCTGCGACTATAGGGCCTCTTCTGTCCAATAGAGTTCTGTCTCCAAGCCAAGTATAAGTATCTGCACCTGATGCGATTAATTGAAGCTCTTCATTTGGACATACGACTTCCTTATCCGCATAGGCCTTGAGGTTTGGACCTGGGTCTACCACAATCTCGACTTCCCTTTTTGCTTCACACCCATTGTTACTCTTGCCAGTCAGCACATATTTGGTGGTAGATTTAGGTCGAGCAATCACATCCGAACCATCTGCTCGGTTTAACCCAAGAGCGGGGGACCAAGAGTAAGCAGCGGCCCCAATGGCTTTGAGAGAAGCAGATTGTCCTTGACACAAAGTCTTTTGATCTGCCATAAGCTGAAGGCTAGATGGCCCTTGCTCTACAACCACTCGGATCGTATCGGTAATGGTACATCCACCTTCTGTCTTACCTGTAATGGTATAAAGCGTAGTTTGGGAAGGGGAAGCCTTAACCAAACTGCTTTGAGCGGTGTTGAGTCCCATAGATGGAGCCCATGAATAAGATCTGGCACCTGTAACGTTGATGTCGATAGATTGCCCTTCGCATATTCTCGCTAGGGGAGGGGTAATTTCGAGTTTCTTTTCTTGATCTACCCTCACGGCTACACTTGCCTGAGCCTGACAGCCTGATCTTTTACTGGAATTGATGGTGTATACGGCATCCTTTCTAGGAGACAAGGTAATGGTGCTTCCTGAGGGTTGCTGGACACCCGGACCTAACTCCCATTCTATTCCTACATTGGCTTCTGCCCTAAGTGTTACACTTTCTCCTTTACAAATGGCATTGTCAGATGCGGTAAGCTTGAGCACTGGGGATTCTTTTATCGTAATGTGTCCTTTCTTTTCAATGGTCTGTTCTCCTGACTCATTGAAGACAGTCAGACTTACATCATATGTTCCCGGGGATTCATAAACAATGGTAGGGTTTTCTTTGGTGGAACTTGCCGGGGATCCACCGGGAAATGACCAAACTCGTTTGTTGACTACCCCTTGTGATAGGTCTTCAAATCTTATGGACTTTCCAGAGCAAATGCTGTTAGCAGTTTCCCCAAATTCTGGCTTGGGAACGGCTACTTGTTTGGGCCCTAAATAGAGGTTATCAAGGTAGAGGTTATTGCCGTAGCCATTGATACCTAAAATGGCTATTTGGATGTTGCCTTGGTTGGCAAATCTCCCAAGATCGATGACTTCCTTTCGCCATTGTTTGCTATTGGGAACAAAGGCTGATGTAGCAAATGGTTCTTCTATGGTTTTGAGTTCTTTGCCGCCTTTATAATAGATGCTTTCGAAGGTGGTTCCACAATCAGTTGCGATGAAAATGGCTAGCGTATCGGAGTATTCCTTGCTAAAGGGCGCATAAGCGAGGTCGAAGCTCATTATCAAGCTTGAAGATGAAGAGGCTAGCAAGGGAGAAACAAACCACTGCACAGCGTTCTTATGGTTATTCTCAAATTGATTCAATACAATTGAAGACTTTCCCTGGCCTTGACCACTCACACGAGAGGTTCTTGACCATGACCACTGATTTTCATCCTCATTGATCAGTTGAGATCTGTTAGGGGGGAAGTCATCTCCCTCAAAACTCAAGCGGTAAGGAAGGCTATCACTTGAAGCTAGTATTTCTATGAATCCCTCCTTTTTGATAGTTTTTTTTCCACCAGAATTAGATACCTCAAGGGTAACAGGGTACTTACCTGGAGTTCTATAAGTAACTTTGGGAGTGGGTCTCCCTGAAGAGGAAGGTCGTCCACCTGGAAAGGTCCATTTCCATGTTTGTGGCTCATTGGTACTTTCGTCTATGAACTGAACCTTAAGCGGAGCACAACCCATGGTAATATCTGCTGTGAAAGCGGGTTTGGGAGGAAGTTTCCCTTGGCCACAAGCATTGGATGAGAGAAGGGATTTTCTTCTCGGACTACTTTCTAATATGGTACGAATTCTCAGACGTTGTTCTGTCGTGAAGACGTTCATGCAGGCATCGTCAGTGTAGTCCATGAAGTTTTCGATCATGGCCTTTTCTCCATTACAAGAGACGCCTGTTGTAGGGCAATTGAAGGTTGGAGTAGATGTTTCGGGTGTATCTTCACAAAAATCATCCTCTCCACAAGGACCATCTCCCCAAATATGTCTCAAGCCTAGAAAATGGCCTATTTCATGGGTAGCTGTACGACCCTTGTTAAAGGGATACATGGCCGTTCCTGTGGTCCCAAAAGCGAGGTAATTGATGACAACCCCATCAGTCGCATCACCCCCTGGAGCCCCAGGAAGACCAACAACGTTTGGAGATTCTGGAAACTGAGCAAAGCCCAATACCCCATCGGATAAATTGGCCACCCAAATATTCATGTAGCGTTCGGGATCCCAGATGGTCTGGGGCTTGGCTACACCGTTCATGAAGGATTCGGTAAAAGGAGCCCCTGCCATGGATACTCTATGAATACCATTTGTCGGTTTGCCATCTGGATCGACACCTGCCAAACAAAACTCTACCCCAAGGTCTGAAGCCACAGATTTGAATTCCCTAGAGGTTTGTGAGGCATCTGGATTGGTTCTACGATAATCCTCATTCAATACCCTGAGTTGAGAATAGATTTGTTCATCGCTGATATTCTCATCAGGTCTGCTGTAAAGCACATGGATGACAACGGGTAGGGTATAGATTTTCTGTCCTCGAGCGGTGGCACGGCGATTTCTGTAGGCGGCTGCAACTTTACGCTGCATCCAATCTTCGAACTGGTCCTCAGTTTCTACTGTATGATTAAGAGACCTTTCTTTTTCTGTCTCTACAATTCCGCACTTTCTTTTCTGGGGAGGTACGAAGCGTCCTTGACTGAATTTGTTGAAATCATAGACCGGCTTTTTTTGAAACGTTCCTTTATCAGGGTCCTTTAGGTCAACCGTTCTCGCAGGAGATCCTCCGTGGTAGGTTGGAGATTGGGCTGTTTGTCCCAAACTGATCAGATAGCCAAAAAACAGGCAGATTCCAACGACAAGCGTTCGAAGCATAAGTGTGTATTATGGTTTGTAAACGGTGATTCTGATTATTTATACTCAGACAATCAGATGAGCTTGGAAATCAAATATTTCCATAATACACAATTTAGCAATTGTCGGTAAAAAGCCAACCTTATGGCCTGTGGATAAGCCTATAATGGCTGAAAAGGACCAATAGAGTAGGATTAGTTGTTGGTCTTGCCGATCAGGGCAATAAAATCTCGATAGAGGGATTTTTGCCCTTCTTTGTAGAATTGCCAAGCGATATCAAGGGGCGTTCTGCCTTCGATATCTGCTCGTAAGGGATCGGCGCCATGATCTAGTAAAGGCGCCAACATGTGAATTCGATTGCAAGAAACAGCATAATGCAAGGGGGTTCTGTTATCATATATCCCGCTGGCTGGAAGGTTGGTGTCAGCTCCCTTTTCTAAAAGAAAATCAAGCAAATCCAGGTGATCGTTATAAACGGCCCAATGTAGAGGAGAGAGACCGCCTCCAACCGGGGAGGAGTTTACATCAACACCTTTTTCAACCAAGGCTTCTGCCAAATCTACTTCTCCATTGTAAGCGACAAGATGAATGGCTGATCTTCCGGCAATATCTCCTGACCGAACATGAGCCCCTAGGTCTACGCCTTCTCGTATCAAGCGCATGCCAACATCCTTTAGGCCAGTATCGCAAGCAACTAAGAAAGGTGTCCAGCCTTCCTCTTCTTCCACAAAACTCACGTTCGCACCTTGCTCAATCAATAGGGTGGCCAACTCATCATTCCGTTCATTAACGGCTATCATCAGGGGCGTCCACGGTCTTTTGGGACTGATGCCATCGATATAGGCATCATAAGCTAAGAGGAGTTCAACCACATCAGATTTGGCAAACAAACAGGCTACCTGAAGGGGCTTGTTCCCAAATTGATCTTCCTGCTCTGCGGAAGCTCCATGTCTGAGCAACATGTCCACTAAGTCAAGAGTTCCCTCGTGTATGGCAGAATGTAAGAGTCCATACCCAAGGGGATCACAAATGTTGGGGTTTTGTCCTGATTTGAGATAGTTATACAAAAAGCGTAGGTCATGGTTTTTTATCGCCTCGAAAACAGACATAAATGGCTGACTCCTATTTTGAATGGTTAACTAGATCAAGTTATAGGAGGAAGCCATAGGACACAAGCCCATTTTTAAATTTTACCCTATATTTTTTACACAGGAAAGAAGATATTATTTAATTAATAATTTTCGGAATGAGGTAATACTAGATTCGAACTAATTGCCCTTGCTCCTTTTGTAAGTGGTTGATAATGTGGATAAAAGGATAAATTAGCTTAGAATTCACTCGTGTAATGAAACTTGACATCAGGGAATAATTCCTGTGTAGAATTGAGGTCCCAGGATGTTTCCGCCAAAAAAACATCATTTCCATGTTTGTCTTTGGCCATATTTCTTGCCTTACGGGTTTTGAATGCCTGCATATCTGCCTTGTTTTCTGCAGTCAGCCAAACGGCCTTATGCAAGGTGGCATGCTCAAAGCGACAAGTTGCGTTGTACTCGTGTTTCAGTCTATGTTGGATCACATCAAACTGCAGGGCACCTACTGTTCCAATTAATTTTCGTCCTGTATATTGATGGACAAATAACTGAGCTACCCCTTCATCCATCAATTGGTCCAATCCCTTTGCTAACTGCTTGGATTTCATTGGATCAGCATTCTCTACAAATCGGAAGAGTTCTGGGGCAAAGTTGGGTATACCTGTAAAGTGAAGGGTTTCTCCCTCGGTCAGGCTGTCCCCAATTTTGAAATTCCCTGTATCATACAGGCCCACTATATCTCCAGGAAAGGCTTGTTCAAGGGTTTCTTTTTTGGAGGCCATAAAGGTAGTGGGATTGGAGAACTTCAAGTTCTTGCCCAATCGAATGTGTTTATAGGCTTTGCCTCGCTCAAATTTTCCAGAGCAAATTCGCAGGAAGGCAATCCTATTTCTGTGCTTAGGGTCAATGTTGGCATGGATTTTAAATACAAAGCCGGAAAATTTATCCTCAAATGGATCGATGTCCCTCTCCTCAGTTTTAGCAGAACCTGGAAAAGGCGCCACCTCAACGAAGCAGTCCAGTAATTCCCGAACGCCAAAGTTGTTCACCGCAGACCCAAAGAATACAGGAGAAATATTGCCATTGAGGTATTCATCAACTTCGAAGGGAGGATAGACACCTTCAATTAGGTCTACATCTTCCCTCAAGGTATCTGCTGCACTGTCACCTACCATTCTATCCAAGAGGTTATCCTGGAGATTTTCGAAGGTGTGGGCATCTCCTAAGTCCTGTTTTCCGTGGGCGGTAAAGAGCACAAGTTTTTTCTCATAAAGAGAATATACTCCTTTGAAGGATTTTCCCATCCCAATGGGCCATGAAAGTGGGAGAGCTTTTAGTTTTAGCTTTTCTTCAATTTCGTCAAGGAGTTCAAAGCCATCTTTTCCTTCGCGGTCCATTTTGTTGACAAAAACCATAACAGGCGTAGCGCGCATACGGCAAACTTCCACCAACCTTTCTGTCTGTTCCTCGACCCCTTTTGCCACGTCAATTACCACAATGACACTATCCACCGCCGTCAAGGTGCGATAGGTATCCTCCGCAAAATCTTTGTGACCAGGCGTATCGAGAATATTCACCTGAAGTCCTCTGTATTCGAAACCCATCACTGAGGTAGCTACCGAGATTCCTCTTTGTTTCTCGATTTCCATAAAGTCAGAGGTGGTTGTCTTCTTGATTTTATTGGATTTTACGGCACCTGCAGTCTGAATCGCCCCACCAAATAGGAGGAGTTTTTCCGTCAGGGTGGTTTTTCCTGCATCCGGGTGAGCAATTACAGCAAACGTTCTTCGTCTTTTTATTTCTTCAGTTCTCTTCATAAAAAATGGCCTTCTCTCTGGAAAACAGGCAAAAATAGAAAAAATATGGATGAATAAGGGATGCTTTTTTCACAGGAGAATTGACCTTTTTTGATCAAAAAGGGAAGGAAATTGACCTTTAGAATAACTATCACCCCTTTTCAGCGTCTAAAGAGGGAGTCTGAGAGTCATGCATGATGAAACAAGTTTATGTATATTTTCATATGTTCTTGCAGACCCACTTCATTACAATAGACGCACAAATGAAATTATATCTTAATTACCTCTATACTTCCTTGGTTTTATTGGGGGTTCTCCTCATGCCAGCTACCCATTTTGCTCAAGATGCAGCACTTAACAAAATGTATTCTGCCATCAGCAAAGCCAATAAAGTAGCCTTTGAATTCAAATCCCTAGAAAGGATGGACAACGGCAACAGTAAAAAAATGGCTGAGCGACACATGGAAGTTGATATGTCAAGCTCTCCTTTGAAAATCGAGATTAAGCTGTTCAAGCCCAATAAGGGTACCAAGGTAGTTTATGATCCCAACTACAAGAGGTCATATGCCAAAGTATATGTCAACTTAGGGATCGCCAGTTTGCCGACTGATCACTATTTGCATGGATCAACCTTGATGAATGATGCCCATCACCCTGTAACAGCGACTGGATTCAAGGCAGTAAGGGACATTTTCAAGGGTGCTCAGGCAAAAGCGCGTTCTGAGGGTAGGTACAATACGGTATTTGCAGACAAAGGAACGGTTACTTTTGAAGGAAAGTCTTGCCACAAGGTAGAGGCCTACGATGCGAATTATACCTTCGAAGATTACAAGGTCAGTGCTGGGGAGTCCGTACTCTCCATCGCCAAAAAGAAAAACCTTTCTGCCTATAAGATCATGACCATTAACCCAAATATCCGCAAGGTGACCGATAAACTGGATGGGAAAACCATCAAGCTTCCTTCTTCTTACGCCAAATATGCTGTGATTTACATTGACAATAGTAACAACCTTCCTTATATGGCAGAGGTCCACGATGAGAAGGGATTATTTGAGAAATATTATTTCTACAAAGTCAAGGTAAAATAAAGCCCTCACCTATTATGTAATTCCCCTGCCAGGCTACAAGAACTTGGCAGGGGAATGTTGTATAAAGTCTTGGCTGTTAAGCTAGCGCTAACTGCTCTTTTGGAATGCGTGGGTTCATCACGGCAAACCAAAGGGGAGGGACCATGGCCATGAGCATAGAAGTGGGATATCCAACAGGCAATTGAGGGGCCTCTTCGTAATGATCCAGGTTCTGGTATTTTTTTGCTGCGATAAAATGATGATCTGAATGGCGTGTCAATTCGTACAGGACAATTCGGCCCATTTCAAAATTGGCATTCCATGAGTGTCTGGGACGAACACGTTCATATCCACCCGATTCCAGCTTTTTGCGACGGAGGCCATAGTGCTCGATATAGTTGATCGTTTCCAGCAATAGGGCACCTATAAAACCTGACAGCAAGACAAGAGAGGCCACTTCCCATGGGAGGAGGACAAATAGGGCAATTACATAGAGGGCTTGAAACAGTTGAAGTCGAAGCATTTCATTCTTCCAACTCCAGAAAGGAATCTTCTTCAAACTAAGCTGCTTCATTTCAATCTTCCACGCGCTGATATAAGACCCAATTAAGGACCGGAAATAGAAGGTGTAAAGCCATTCGTTTAGTCGAGCCGAGGCTGGATCCTTGTCAGTGGCTACATGCTTGTGATGACCTCGATTGTGCTCGATGTAAAAGTGGGCGTACAATTCTGGTATAAGGAGAATCTTAGATAGGATGCGCTCGCTTCTTTTTCGTCTATGACCGAGTTCGTGGGCTACATTGATGCCATTAGAGCCAAACACAATTCCTGATGAGAACACTAGGCCCACGATTTCCCAAGTAGCTAATTCAGCAGTATTCAGGCAGTAGGCTAGCCCAATGACAGTTCCATAAACAATAGGGATGTTGATGTAAAGTAACCAATCGAATATTCTTCTGACTTTTCTTTCGTCATGAACGTCCTTTTCATAATTCTCAGCAGAATTACCTAACAGGGGTTCCAGCAAAGGAATTGCTACGAAGGCAAACATAACAGTGGCAAAAGTCCATACTCCTTGGAAATACATGCCTGCCCATGCCAGAATTGGCAAGGTATAGGCAGCTAAATACTTCAAGTCCTTCATGCGAATAATCTGTTTGGTCATCTCAATTGGATACAAAATATACGATTTCCCGAATGGAATATAAAGACAGAATGGCTAAAAGGAACATAAGAAAAGGGAGCATGGCATCCATACTCCCTTGGCTAGAATTGTGTGAATCGTTTATCTAAATAGCATAATGATGCTGACGACAAGTAGTCCAAGCAGACCTACAAGAACCAAAAATATGGTCTCAAAGGGTACAAGAGCTGGATGTAGCTTGACGGTCGATTCTGTTTGTTTGTTGTTCAGGGCAAGATTCATAAGTTATCTTTAAGGGTTAGCTGATACCCTTAGACCAAAACCTGTACCAAAAAAGGGGAATGTTGCTAGTAGGCTGATAATCAGTGGCTTGTTTTGGGGAAGGTTGTTTCGAGATTGCCATTATTTTCTCAAAATGAAAATATCAGTTCCGTGAAGAGAATTTTTGCCCAATCTCATCCATAATGGGGCTGACAAGTCACCTATACCAGTTGGCAATAATTTGCTACGTATTGCTCGAGAGGGATGGCTGTTTCAATAAGACCTAGTTCTATCAAGGCCTTTTGAACCTTGTCCATTTCGTTTCTTTTGATATGAGGGCTTACGGACCAACTGGTTTGTTTGTACCATTCCTCGACGTCCTCTTCCTTTTGTTCGTAGGAAAGGGTTATGTAGTTCAGAACTTCTGCTTCATCTACCCGATTGAGGACGTATCTAAGCGTATCAAGGATTGCCAGCAGTTCTTTTTGATGTTCGTTAGCGATATGACTTCGTGCTACCATGACAAAACATGGCCACGGGGTAGGGATGATGCCGACACGCTTGAATTCACCTATATCGACAGTAGGTTTGGTGGTAAACTTCTCCCACAAAAATACTTCTGATTCTCCCTTGGCGAAGGAATCTTGCGCGCCTTCAAAGTTTTTGACCAGCTCAAATTGGAGTTTATCTAATTCCCAGCCTTGTTGTTCGGCCAGTAAAAAGGAAATCAAATGGGAGCCAGAACCTTTTCTGCTAATGGCAAAACGCTTGCCTTCTAGATCGGCTATCTTTTCTAATGAACTTTGACCGGGTACATGGATTCCCCATTGAAGAGGAGATTGGACATAGGTCCCGATGATCTTCATCTCCATTCCATCTGCTATGGCTTTAGCAGCACCCTCCGTGAGCATAATGGCAACATCCAGCTCATTGTTTTCCAGCTTTTTTATCATGGACCCTGTTCCACCCAACACATCCCTCCAGCTAAGAGATACCTTGGCTTTGGATTCAAAAAGTCCATGCGCTAGGGCTACATGCCATAAATAATTAAAGTGTTCTGGTACGCCTCCGAATCGTAAGGATGTCATCTCAAGAAATTTTGGCCAAAATACACAAATCAACAAATAAGGTATAGGGTATTTCTGACAGATGAAATGATAAAAAGACACAAAAGGGCATTTTTTGACTTTTTCTTTTTCCTCCTAGCAAAATGGCCCATCCATGAGGACGGGCCATTAGCATAAATTTATCAGCATTTAAGATCAGGGAGCTGCAGGTTCGAGTGATAAGCCCGTTTCTTCGAAGGCTATCACATCTTTCTCCTGACAAATGGTATCAGGTAGATGTGTCATGATTCTGTCAAGTTCAATCATAGAAGCAATTGCGACCTGAGAGTAGTTCTGGCTGGCATTTTTGAACCCGCCATACTCGGTACGCCACAATTCTTGGATCAATGGAATACCACCCTCTCTGGGTTCGAATTGTTGAAGAGCCCCTTCTACATTGCCTGCTCCTGCATGGTAGGCATGTAGAACTAGCATACGGAAAAAGGGATCACTTTCTTTGTATTCAATGTCTCTCTTGCGGAGCATTCGTCGGATATTGGGCAGGCATCTCTTCTGTATCAATCCAGCTGCTGCCCAGGCAGATTTAAAGAAGTCTTCCCTTTCGTCCAAGGTATCATTGACAATGAGTCCTTGCTCGATGGCGACCTCTTTCATCAACTGGAACGAACCATAAGCACCAACCGGAGAGAATTGTAACTGCCCAGGGCTTTCGATCAAGAGGATGGCCTGAGCATACCAAGGATCTACACCTCTATCATAAAAGGCCTCAATTCCATATCCAATGTGCTTGAGCATTCTATCAAAATGATAGTAATGCTTTTTACCCCCCGTGATATAAATAGCTGCGTTCTTTTCTAGCGCATGCGCCAATCTTACGCTATCGCGATATACTTCTTTTAAGGTGTCGGTTTTGCTTTCCCATTCTGCAAAGCTCATGACTTCAATGATCTGACGTGTTGAAGCGATGTTGACAATGCCTGAATCTTTACGAAGGCTCATGACTTTTCTCCAAAACTTGGTTTGGGGAAGGGTGTCCCATCTTTGGGTATACAATAGCTCATCCCAGATAACTTTGATACAGGAAAAATCAGCTGAACGTACATCAACGGAAAATGCCGCCTGTAACATGGTATCCAAATGCGCTGGATTCATAAGTTTGCCATTGACCCAAAAATTGGCCAAGCTGTCATTGGGGAAAATCGTGAATTCGGTTTTGTGGCTAATGTCTTGTTCGTGGATCGACGCAGTTGCCTCTTGATGAAAGGAATTAGGGTTATTCCATCCTGAAGCAAACTGCCAAAGAATTATGGTAAGGACCAGTAGGATGCCTGAAATTACAATGGAAGTTGCTTTTCGCGTCACAATGAAGAACTGTTAAAGAATGAGAAAAATGCAAGCCTTAACCCAAGATCTATGGTATGATCTATGAGCTAAAAATACGCAATACAATTGTCCGAGTAAGGCTTTATGGTACCAATGGTACAGCCTTTAACCCAAATCAGCAAAGCAGGAGTACCAATGGTATGACATGTGGATAAGTCGTTTTCAGGATAGGTCAATATTGCCTCTAGTCCCTTAAAAATGAACTGCGGTTGAGTATTCAGTGCATAGCAAATTCTGAATTTCGAACCTTCTCTTTTTCTGAAGGAAAAAGCTTACACTTTCATAGAAAACATTACGAATCTTTCGAGCAACTTTACTTTTTTAGAACCACTTTGAGACTTGAGTTCTTGTACTCATGATGGTATAGTGTTAGAAAATTTGCGAACCTAGGTAAGAAAATATTCTTTCTTCTGTTGCCTATATCAATCACAAGCTCATCTCCATACTTCTCCAATTTATAGGCCTTATCCTTCAGAAAGGGCAATTTGATACTTAAATGGTAATCTCCCTTCTCCTCTCGAATCTGGTAGGGATTCTCGTTGTGGAAGATGAGGGTAGGATCTATGTTTTGATAAATGGCTTCTCCTATTTTTTGTAGCAGTTCGAGTCCAAATACTTCTTTGCCCTGATGCATTACTTTGAAGACCGGCAAGGGTTGAAAACTCTCCTCAATGTCTTGTAAGTGTTTTTGTTGCGCCTGATAGTAGTCTGAAAAGAAACTTCCATCTTCCTGTTGAGGCAATACTCGATTAACGACTACCCCGTCCACATTGTAGCCATATAGCTGTAGGTAAGTATAGGCTCGTTTGGCCTCCTGTATCACCATGCGCTCAGGGTTTGCGACCAGACGGATTGATGTTATATCGGGATTGATCATTACCTCCTGCACCTTTTCTAACTTCTCGAAAAGGGCTTCTAGTTCTTCATATCCTTTGTCAATGGGAATATCGAAGGCGTTACGCATAAAGCCTCCAAGGGTCTTGATGGCAAACTTTTGACCTGGGAATGCCTTGGTCAGCCAAGACTGGGTAACCTGGGGAAGAGACAGTAAAGTCAAAGTCTCCCCGGTTGGAGCAGAATCAATGACCAATACGTCGTAGGCTTTTTCAGAATAGTATTGCTCTATCCATAAAAATGCCGAACCTTCTTCCATACCTGGCAAGACAGATAGCTCCTCTGCCACGATATTCTCTACTCCTTGCCACTTGAAGATGGTACGCATCAACTCCCTCATGTTATTCCAATACTTCTTCATGGAATAATACACGTCAAATTCTTGTCCCCACAGGTTTTCTGCCACAGGGGTAGGTTCGGGTTGTAATTCCACATTAAGGGCATCAGATAAAGAGTGGGCTGGGTCGGTTGAAATGACCAGGGTTTTGTAGCCTTGACGGGCACACATGAGCGCTGTTGCTGCTGCTGTGGTGGTTTTTCCAACTCCCCCTTTACCTGTAAATAATATGATGCGCATAAGAAAATTAACCTTTAAGGTAGAGCTTTGTTCCAAGGCGTTACAAGAACTTATGTCATAGCATGTAGGCCAAACTAAAAGTTCTATTTTGTAGGCAATAGACACGAATCCCCTTTGAATCTTTACAGATAATCAATATCTATTTACCTGACGAAGCATGGATGCCAAGTATTCGTATAATTGACAAATAACTATTCGATGAAATTTACGCCCCCATTTTCGATTTTCCTTAGCTTGCTCGTTTTTCAACTATTCTCTTCTTCATCCTTTGCCCAAATAGACAAAGACAACATCGTATCTGCCTATCAAAGCCGTTATGTGTTTGCGACCAATGTTAACCTTCGTTCCATGCCTTCTCTTAATGGAGAAATTGTGGGTAAGGTAAATGAAGGTGATGTCGTTCAAATCATGAAGACTCTTAAACGAGAAATCATTGGAAACCTAGAAGGATTCTGGGTAAAGGTGCATTTCAATGGTAAAATTGCCTACATGTGGGATGGTTTATTGGCTCGTTGGGGAGAAAAGGCAGGAACCAATCCTGATTACCTTTTTTTGGTTGGGAAGGGCTCTACAGGCGAAATGACGAGGATGAAAATATTTTTCCAAGGAAATAAGGTTGATGATTTTGAATTCAAGGGGGTAAGAACCTATTCGGGAATGTATTCTGGTAAATTGACTGGTCCCAAGGGGGTTCATGGTGTTAAGGAATTCATCTTCCTAGAATATTCTGCAGAAGCTTGTGGTGAAATTAACGGAAGTACCATTTTTGCCTTTGATGGGAAGAAAGTCCATAGATTTTTTGATGACCATGGAATGGGGGATTCTGGTTTTTTTGAATCGTATCACATGGTATTTCCTTCAGATCCAATCGGAAAAACTGGAGAATTGCATGTATTTGATCAGGCAGGTGAAACCATCTATGACGAAGAGGGGAAGGAAGGAGAAACAGAATTTTCCAAGAATATCCACAAAGTATTCAAATGGACTGGAAATAAACTTATTCAGATAAAGTAACTCCTTTACATTCATTATCTTGCTGAAAAGGCAAGACAATGAATCCTCAATTCTTTGAATCAAGTGCAGATCTCCACCAATGGTTTCGGTCTTTCCATCAAACGGAAGAGGAGCTATGGGTGGGGATTTACAAAAAAGAATCAGGCAGACCTACGGTTAGCTGGGAAGAAGTCAAAATAGAGATCATTTGTTTTGGTTGGGCTGAAGGGAAAATATTGCCCATCGATGATAAGTCTTTTGCCATTCGGCTTACCCCACGCAAAAGCAAAAGCCGATGGAGCCTGACCAATGTTGAGAAAGCCAATCTACTCTTGGATACAGGCTTGATGGTTGAGGCTGGAATCAAGGCTTTTGAGGAAAGAGACCTTGCTTACGAAGAAGAATTAAAGGCTCAAAAAAGTATACTTTCCCTTAGCCCCGAATTTGAACGAGCGCTTCAAGCACAGCCAAAAGCCTGGCATTATTTCGAAACAGTCGCACCTTCCTACAAAAAACAGGTCATTCGGTGGGTGATGTCCGCCAAACAAGAAGCTACCCGTCAAAAAAGACTTCAGATACTAATTGAATCATCTAAAGAAGGACAGAAAGTTCCTCCTTTTAGGCCTAGAAAAAGTAAGTAGCATGGATGGAATCTGCCCATTTGCCCTGAAAACACTATCCCTTCTTTGTGTTTGCCTGAATCTTTCCTTATTCGCTCAGCCCCCTTCGGAGCAATATCAACTCGTCCTAGAGGATCAATTCGATGATGGAAAACTGGCCGCCCACTGGTGGCCTGCTGGAGTGAGTGAATGCACTACACAGGGATTCAATGCCTGCGAATGTGATATGTGGTACAAACCCGCACATGTGATGGAGGAGGACAGTATGTTGGTCCTGTTGACAACAGCCGACTCTGTTCGTTGTGGGGGGGTGCTAAAGCCATTTACCTCTGGAGCTGTCCAAACTGCAGGAACGTATCTCTATGGCTACTACGAGATTCGTGCGAAGATTCCCAAGGGCAATGGTATGTGGCCAGCTTTCTGGTTGTTTTCCAAGGATGCTGAAGACTACAATGAAATTGACATCTTTGAATTTTGTGGGTGTAAAGGGAGCCGTTTTCAGGCAGGATTTTTTTGGGATGTAATCGACAATGACTCCATAGATGCTGGGGAACTGGAACATGAGTACGATAATATCAATGTAGGCAATGATGGCTGTGAAAATTTCAATACCTATGGGGTAGAATGGCGAAAGGACAGCATTAAAATATATGTCAATGGGGAGTTGAAATCGGCCCTCCTAAATGATGATCGCATCCATCTGCCTATGCAGGTCTTTTTGAACAATGCTGTCAATGGATGTTGGAAAGGGTGTGGTTGGACCGTTAGCTCAGCTCCTTTTAGGATTGATACAAGGGGCAATTGCCATGTTTCTTTGTCTACAAATTTTCCTCAACGCTTTGAAATTGACTACTTTAAAATGTGGCAAAAGAAGGATGAAGCCATTTTTCTGAAAGGACCTGATACCCTTTTTATTGGACAACAAAACATCCCTAAGCTCAAAGCTCCTCATTATCCTGATGCACGATATACCTGGACTTCATCTTCCCCTGAAGGCCTGAAAATCCTACCCATGAACTATGTCTACGATGGAGAAGGAGGGCTTTGGAAGGCAGCTAGTTTAATTCCTAAGGAACAAGGAAACTATCAGATTGAGCTGCTAGTCGAATGGGTAAATGGGTATGCAGAAAGTAAGATCTTCGAAGTAATTGTGAAGGGGAAATAAAAAAAGAGCCATCCCCTTTCGGGAATGACTCTTATGTCTAAGCCGTTGATTTATTCCTTAGGCAACATCGATGTTGATTTCAGGATTGATGGCAGCTTCGGATTTTCCGATTTTCAGTTTCAGAATTCCATTTTCATAAACTGCCTTGATCTTGCTTTTGTCCACACGATGGGAGAGTTCGAAGCTCCTTTCAAAAGATTTGATGGGATATTCGTGAAGAAGGAAATTTGGATACTCCTCTTCGGGCTCTCTTTTACCGTGGATGTAAAGCGTATCTTCAATAACTGATACTTTGATGTTTTCTTTGTCGAAGGCGAGGGCGTAAACCCATACCTCAAATTCTTCATCCCGCTCAATGATGTTGACAGGTACATTGTACTTGGCACGACGAGGGGATCTCATCATTCTTCTTCTTGCCATGCGTTCCCACTCTGGGCCTGGATGGCGATGTTTCCAATTTCCAAACATAATGATCATTCATATATGGAAGGAGGTTTCGAATTGTCAGCTGCCAATGCGATACAGCCTTCCGGGTTAATTTTTTGTTGTTTTCAATAGGGGAGACGAACAGAATGGTCAATTACTTTAATCTGACTCTCAATTTTCTTCTTCATCCCAATCTTCCATCAATGTTCTGAGTTTTTTGATGGCATAGCCCTTTCTTGAAATGATGGTTTTCAAGGACTCAGTTTTTTCATCGGCGATTTCTTGTAGCGTAAGGCCTTCCAGTTCATGGAGGATAAAGACTTCCCTTTGTTTTTCGGGCAGTTGGTCCAAGGCTTCATATAGGGATTCCCAAAACGCTTTAGGATCAATGGGGTCTTCGTCGTATTCTTCGTATATGTCAATACTTGACCGTTCTTGCCATTCTCCACTTTGTTCTTCTTCACCGGTCATATCTTCCAACCATTGAGGATAGATTTTCCTGTAATGGTCAATGATTTTATGTCGAGCAACCTGATATAACCAGGCCTTGACATTTTCTAACTGCTGTTTTTTGTGTTGTTCCGAAAACTTAAACCAGACTTCTGACAGAATATCTTCAGCATCAATTTGCATCGCAACCCTAGATCGTATAAAAGAAAGGAGAAGCCGATGGTACTGCTCGAAAATTTCGTCAGCGGATTCCGTCAGGACAGGAGGACTATGTTCATCATAAATTGTCATTACATCCACGTAGACGGATCAAGTTTCGATTTACTTTAAAAAAAGAGGAATAATTTTTAAGGAGCTGATTATGAAAGAGAAAGGAATAGATTGGATCATTGGGAATATCCCAATTGGATACTCTGAAGTCGTGTATAATGGAAGGAAATATGGCCTGTCCCGATCAGATTTTAATCAGGGTAAGAGCCTAAAGGTCTATGGAGAAGAACTAGGAGGGAATGATTTTATCAGTTTCAATTATTATCTAACGGAAAAAGGTAGCCTCCTCAAACCCTGTGAAATGCCCCAGGAAAAAGTGGAAAAGTTTATCCTAGAAATGGAAAGGACTACTTCTTAGCCTTGATCTTGTATCCAACTTGTAATTGAATATCCTGGTTGTAATAACGGTCTCCTGTCCATGTTCTTAGACTATGGTTGAAGAAAGCCTGATATATCCTAAATTGTATGAACCAGTTGGAATCAATCTGATACATCAATCCCACAAGGGCCCCAAAGTCCCAATTTCTGGTTTCAGATATGATGTCAAAAATCCCTTCGGAATCCTTGTACATGGCTTCGATCAACAATTGATGTTGAATTCCAGCCTCGAAGGAAAGTTTGGAATTCTTCTTGGTCGGGAAGACAAATGTTAAGGGAATAGTAGCATAGGTGTATTCCCATCGGCCGTTTTTTTCCCTTCGGCTGGCGTCGTTGGCACCAGATTGAGAAAGTAGGACTTCCAAGCGTAGATCAAAAGCTTCTTGGGTTTGGAATTGTACAAAGCCTCCTGCTGCAAATCTACTACTGAAAAAAGTCGAAACATCCCCAGAAATCTGGCTTCGGTGGATACCTGCCTTGAGGCCAAACTCAAGGCCATCAAGGGAAGATTGACCGCAAAGCTTAGGCCCTCCCATTAGAAGGAGGAAAATCGTGAATAGAAATCTTACCCTCATGCATCAAGTCTTTAGATGTGAAAATTGGGGGAGGGATGTATCAAAAATATGGCTTCTTTAACGAAAAGCAATGGAGCCCTAATCGCATCCACAGGTAAGATTATCGGAGTAGTTCTGCTTTTCTAACCTATATCCTTTTTTGTAAGGATATCCACCTCCTATTCCCAAGTTTTCTGTATTGATGGTGTACAGGCAATCAAACTCCATCACACTTTCCTTTTCGGTCAGGGTATTGGGGTCGCAAAATAGGTTTTCTGTGGCCATACATCGTGTGCTGGTGAAGTTTCCTAATACCTGATTCAAGATGTATTTCAAGTCGATTTCAAAGGTTTGGGTCAATTCTTCATCAATATCGGTCGCATACCTTCCTACTGGCTCGCCTTTTCGGACAATTGAGTCTGGGTAAATTTCAAATTGGTCAATGAAGAATGAGTAGATAGTGGCTACCTTTTTGAAAGAAGGGTTTTCTTCGAAGGTTAATTGATCGAAAGCTTCTGTAAATACCTTTTTCTCCTTGTTGAAGTAAGTGGGAGAGAGAGGTGTCATCTTCGTATCTACCCAGATCTCATTGACGAGATATTCATAGGCATTTAAGGTCCTGCCCAGTCCAATTCCTAAGATGTCATTCCTAGAACAATTCATCCTCACATCTGCACTTTTCCCATAGTAATAAAGGCCAGGTTTCCCACTTCCAGGAATGGGGAGTTTGTAAGGCTCACTCAAAGACCAACTTCCCTCAAAAGCTGAGCCTGGACAAAAATCCTGAACTTCTTCTAGCCCTAGGTAGGGAGAATTAAAGGTTGCAGTAAAGTCTTTGTCAAAAAAGTTGGATAGGGGATGGGTAAGTGAAGGATCTATAGGAGATTCAGGAGAGTGAGGGGTGGAGGTCAGTACATACACGATCAAGCCTCCCATGATGAATGTCCCTAAGGCAATTGCCCAAGCAGGTATATGAGATTGCTTAAGGTTAGAATCCTTTCCAGCTAATTCCTCTTTCGTATAAGCCAACTCTTTCCTGATGGTCTCGAGCTCGATCAATCTGTTGATGTTGTTGATCGACCTTTGGTACATACCTTCAGTGGCAGTACCCGAAATAAGCTTGGAAAACTGGCTGGAACTGATGCTTAAATCCATGGAGATCGAACCAAAAGTGGTACTACCGAAGCGTGAGGTGATTTTGTTCCACTCCCCGTATTTTTGTTCGAGTTTCGCTACAAATTGGTCCTGTAAAGTCTCTTCCATAGAGTAATTTACAAACTAGGTTAGGTGTAAAAGGGTATAAAATAATGTAAAGTTAGCCGTTTCTGCCCACCATTTATGAAAAAATACCTTAGCTTGAAACTAAGCTTTTCAAATGATGGGTTAGAATAAAGGTAACAATCAACCTACCATTCACCCAAAAAAGCAGGATGGAATGAAGAAACTACTACTATCGATAACCCTAATAGGGTTGATCGCAACCTCTGTCTTTTCTCAAGAAAGTCCAGATAAGAACTTCCTTTTTGTCGGGAATAGCTATACCTATTTCTGGAACCTTCCTCAGTGCATAGAAGCTATGGGAGAAAGCCGAAAGCTGAACTGGGAGATGCGCCAATCCACAGCCGGTGGAGTAAATTGGGGTCAACATATCCGAGGAGAGAAAAAACTTCAGACAGTTGATAAAATCGAAAAGGGAGATTTTGATGTCATTGTCCTTCAAAATCATAGCCTTTCCTCCTTTAGAAGGCCGGACAGCATGTTTCATTTTGGTCAGATGCTTGTGGATCAGGCCAACAAGAAAGGAGCCAAAGTATATCTGTATTTGACTTGGGCAAGAGAATGGGATAGCAGTATGCAGCAAGGAATCACCGAGCAATACAAGAAATTATCCAAGAAGTTTAATGTAGGGCTTGTGCCTGTGGGATTGGCATGGGAAAGGGCTAGACAGTTGAAACCCGGCTTTCCCTTGTATGATGAAGATGGAAGCCATCCTTCTCCTCTTGGCACTTACCTTACAGCTTGTGTTTTCTACGGAGTGTTTTCAGGTGAATCGCCCGTAGGTTTGCCTAAGAGACTCAGCACTAAAGATCGAAACGGAGAAAAACTCTATTTGAATATACAATCAGCCGAGAATGCGCTCTTTTGCCAAAAGGTAGCCGCTGAAATCATTTCAAAACTGGAAAACTAAGCCATGGACAACGCACAAGAATACTGGAGCATTGGGAAGATATTTGGCTTGGTAAGTGGTCCAGTCCTTTTCTTTTTGACTTTATTCGCCTTCCATCCTGAAGGCCTTGGGGAACAGGCGAACGCGGTGTTGGCTTGTACCCTTTGGATTGGTATCTGGTGGATCACCGAACCTATCCCTATTGCCGTAACTTCTCTATTGCCCATTATCCTCTTTCCTCTGTCTGGTGGTTTGCCACTTTCAGACACAACGGCCTCTTTTGGACACAAATATGTCTTTTTATATATCGGAGGATTCATTCTTGCCATAGCAATCGAGAGGTGGAACCTGCACAAGCGAATTGCCTTAACGGTGATTAATTTGATTGGTACCAATATTCAAGGAATTATCCTTGGGTTTATGGTTGCAACGGCCTTTTTGTCGATGTGGATTTCCAACACGGCTACCTCCGTGATGATGTTGCCAATAGGCATGGCGATCGTAGCGCAGCTCAGAGATAATCCCGAAACAATAGAAGACGAAAACCAGACATTCGGGAAAGCCTTGATGTTGGCCATTGCCTATAGTGCTTCTATTGGAGGAATGGCCACTTTAATTGGGACACCTCCCAATCTCGTATTGGCGGGGGTGGTTAAGGATCTGTATGATATTGAAATCACCTTCTCTAGTTGGATCATGTTTGGTCTCCCCATTTCCATGGTCTTACTTCTGTTTTGCTGGAGATACTTAACCTCCTTTGCCTTCAGGTTCAAACAAAAATCCTTTCCTGGTGGGCAGGCTGAAATCAGGAGGCAGTTAACTGCGTTAGGAAGAATTAGCTATGAGGAAAAATTGGTTCTCCTTGTATTTACCCTAACGGCTGTTGCATGGATTAGCCGGTCCTTTCTGTTGAAACCCATTTTGCCTGCCATAGATGATACGATTATTGGCATCATTGCAGGAGTTAGTTTGTTTTTAATTCCAGCTGCTAGGGACAAAAAAAGAGCCTTGGTTACCTGGGAAGAAGCCGTAAAATTACCTTGGGGAATTCTTTTGCTTTTTGGCGGCGGACTTGCCCTTGCCCAAGGTTTCAAAGTGAGTGGATTGGCTGTATGGATAGGAAGCCAGATGAGTTTGATGGAAGGCTTTTCTTTGATTCTGCTGTTGTTGATCCTGGTCGCTGCGGTTAATTTTCTGACGGAAATTACTTCTAATCTAGCGACCACAGCTATGATTTTGCCCATTTTGGCACCCCTTGCGCTTGGGATGAATATTCATCCTTACATTTTATTGGTGGGAGCGACAGTTGCTGCCTCTTGTGCCTTTATGTTACCGGTTGCCACTCCACCTAATGCCGTGGTTTTTGGATCTGGTTACCTGAAGATTTCTGACATGGCACGGGTGGGGATATTGATGAACGTCGTATCCATATTCTTGCTTACGGCTATCACCTATTATGTATTACCTGAACTTTGGAACTTCGATCCACTTGTTTTCCCTCAAGAATGGGTAAGCAAGTAGATCTTTCAATACTACCTTTCTTATCAAAACGCTTAGACTATGAATCTACTATTACGAAAAGCAACATGGCTAGTGGGTTTGATGCTGTTGGCTACTTTTTCCTTCGCCAACAATACCTCAAACCTTGAAACACTAAAGCCCAACATGAACGGGGATTTGATCCTTGTGGGCCTTTTGGATGGACCAATCTCGGGTACACCAAAGTTTGTCGAAATTTACGTGGTAAATAACATCGCAGACCTCAGTGCTTATGGACTGGGTACGGCTAATAATGGGGGAGGCACCGACGGGCAAGAGTACACCTTTCCTGCGGTTTCTTTGACAGCCGGCCAAACCATCTATGTCGCCAATGATACCGCCCAATTCCGTTCCTTTATGGGATTCGGAGCTGATTTTGAAACGGGAGTGGTAAACTTCAATGGCGATGACGCGGTAGAGGTATTCCAAAATGGATTGGTCATAGACATTTATGGCCTGATCGATACAGATGGTACAGGGACGAGCTGGGAGTATACCGATTCTTGGGCTAGAAGAATGGATGGGACAGGACCAGATGATTCTACCTTTGTCGAATCAAGTTGGACACAAGGCCCCTTAAATGTATTCGATGGAACCACCACGAATGCGAGTGCCACTGTACCCTATCCACTCGGGCCTTATATGCCTGGCATGACAGGTTCGGGAAATCCCCAGTTATTACTTGTTGGAATTGCGCACGGCAACCTGGAAAGGGCAACCGAATACTATGTATTGGATGACATTGCTGATCTGAGCGTCTACGGAGCTGGCTCAGCAAACAACGGTGGAGGAACTGACGGGCAGGAATTTACTTTCCCAGCTGTATCTGCTACAAAAGGAGATAGAATTTGGGTGGCTAGAGATTCTGCTGATTTTAGAAATTTCTTCGGTTTTGATGCCAATTTCCTAGATACAGAATCTACTGGTGCCCATAACTTCAATGGAGATGACGCTTTTGAAGTGTTTTTCAATGGGGTTGCCTATGATGTATACGGAGATAAAAATGTAGATGGAACAGGAGAACCATGGGAGTATGATGATACCTGGGCTTACAGAGATTGTGCTACTTCTGCGGATACTGTATTTGATGTGATGGAATGGACAGTTGGAATCATCAATGATCTAGACACTGTATCGACCAATGCGGGGGCAGTTCTTCCTTTCCCCATTGGTACATGGGAGCCGACGCCCTGTTCGACACCTCCTGTAAATGACGGAGGAACGGATATCGTCCTAACTGAAATCATGTATAACTCGCCGGGTACCGATCTTGAGTACCTTGAGTTTTACAACAATACCATGGATACCATTGATATGACCGGCTATAGCATTGCTGATGCCATTACCTTCACTTTCCCGACATTCAGCTTGAACCCTGGAGAATTGGTTGTTATTTCTGATGACTCTGTAGGCATGTCCAACTTCTGGGGTGTAACTGCCTTCGAATGGGCCAGTGGTTCTTTGAACAACGGTGGAGAATCTGTTACCCTTAAGGATGCTTCGGGAGCTGTAGTTGACTCGGTCAGATATGATGACGATGACCCTTGGACCTCTACAGCCGATGGACGCGGCCCGTCCATTATCCTTTGTGAACCAGATTCCAACAACAATGAGGGCTTTAGATGGCAACGATCTATCAACAGTTCTGGGAATATTTTTGATGGACGTGAGGTCTTTGGTAATCCTGGTGTATTAGATACTTGTGTAAATGTTCCGATTGTTGGGATTCAGGCCGCAGAGATCATCGTAAATGAGTCTGTGGGAGAAATTCAAGTATCCTTCTACATCGACAACGGCAATTCCAATCCTGCCAATGTGAACATAGGTTTCCTAGCAGGAGGAACCGCAGATGCGAGTGATTTGGATATCGGACCCGTAGTAGGTGTTCCCTTCCCAGTTGGACCAGATACACCACAGGTAAGAACGGTATTCATCAATGATGACAATATTCAAGAGCCAAGAGAATATGCTACTTTGAGAATTTCTAACCCTACCAATTGTATCATTACCAATGATACCTTGAACATTACCATCATTGACGACGATGCTCCATTAACCAAGGGGTTGAAATTAATTGGATTGGTTCATGGCCCTCTTTCAGGTGTACCCAAAGCAGTTGAAATCTTGGCAGTGGACTCTATCTCTGATCTGAGTATTTATGGATTAGGTTGTGCCAACAACGGTGGAGGTTCAGATGGCCAAGAATATACCTTCCCTGCGGTTTCCATGAGTGCAGGAAGCTGTTTCTTCGTTGCTAACGATACGGCCGCCTTCCGTCAGTACTTTGGATTTGAAGCCATGTTCCAGGATGATGGAGCGGCGAACAACTTCAATGGAGATGATGCTTTTGAGATTTTTGAGAGTGGAAAACAGATTGATGTCTTTGGAGAAATTGATGCAGATGGTACTGGGACTGCGTGGGAATATACCCTTGGATGGGCACATAGAGTTGCAGGAACTGGACCAGATTCTGCCTTCACCCTTTCCAATTGGACCTTCTCTGGTATTGATGCTCTAGTAGGAACGAACACGAATGCGGATGCTGCCAACCCATATCCTTTCGGAATGTGTACAGCTACGAATATAGTAGATGGTGATTTCAGACCTTCTGTTTGGGTATATCCTAATCCAGCTGGGTCAACCTTCACCATTGATACAAAAGAAAAAATGGATCAAATCCTGATTTTCAATAAAATGGGGCAAATGGTTATGAAAATTGACCAGCCTGACCAGATATTAGAAATCAGTACATCGAACCTTCCAGCAGAACTTTACCTAATTAGAGGAATCTCTGAAAAGGGTAGCTGGACGAAGAAGCTTCTCATAAATAAGTAGTTATCATGAAAGGAGCGGTGCCTTGTGCCGCTCCTTCTATTTCTAAATCGACTTGAAAGATGACAAAGAAAATTTATCTGTTGTTACTGGGAGTCCTATGTTCGCTTGCCTCATTTGGGCAGACAACGATCAGGGGGAGTGTAACCGATGAAGACGGAAAGGCCCTTGTGGGAGCTGTGGTACTGATGAGAGGAGTCGAAACGGGTGTATTTACAAATGAACAGGGAAAATACACTTACACTGTTCCTCAGGGAATGGAGGATGAGGAATTGGTCTTTTCCTTTTATGGATATGCTACCCAGACTATTCCTGCTAGTAAGGGACCCGTCATTGACGTAGTACTATCGCCTGACGTACAGACACTTGGAGAGGTTGTGATCAGTGCAATTGGACTTGAGCAGAATGGCGACAATATTGGCTCAACAGTTTCTAAGGTAAATTCAGATGATGTTGTTCGATCTGGAGAAACCCTTCTCCTAAATGGCTTGGCAGGTAAGGCATCCAACCTGAAAATAGCGAGATCAAATGGAGAACCAGGTGCTGGAACCACCATTCAAATCCGTGGGGCCAATACCATTACGGGCTCTAGTAGCCCATTGATTATCCTCGATGGGGTTCCTATTGACAATTCTACGACATATGGTGGAGGGGACTTCAACAGCAATAGAAGAATTGCCCAGTCATCGCGCTTGAATGATCTGAATCCAAACGACATCGAGTCAATCCAAATTTTGAAAGGAGCCTCGGCAGCCTCCTTATGGGGTTCAAGAGCCGCGAATGGAGTGGTGGTGATTACCACTAAAAAAGGAAAGGCTGGCAGGCTAGAGATTCGCCTAAATTCCCAAGTTTCCTTCGACCAGATTTTGACCCGTCATCCCTTGCAAACAGCCTTTGGACAAGGAGATGGAGGCGCATTTAATGCCTCTTCTGCCAATAGCTGGGGAGATAAAATAGCAGATCGTTCTGGGGAAGGAGACCTAGTAACTGATGCTGGAGAAAGGTTCATTTCTGATCAGGGTGTTACTTTTTATCCGATTGTAGAAAAAAGATCCCAAGATATCTTTACAGAAAGAAACCACAACGATATTTTTCGTACAGGTTATTTTGTCAACAACACGGTTCAATTGAGTGGTGGAAATGACCGCTCTCAATTCTTCTTGTCTCTGGGTAGATTGGACCACGAAGGTATCATTGAGAATAGCTTTTACGACAAAACCAACCTTACCTTCAACACCAAAACCCAGATGACAGACTGGCTGACCGTCAAGGCAAAGGCCAACTTCATCAACAGCCAAGCCAATAAAATTAACCAATCTTCTAATGTAGCAGGTCTTTATATAGGGTTGTTACGAACCCCACCTGACTTTTACAACAGATACTATAGAGGAACTTACGTTGATGCGGACGGATTAGCCTTCCCCAACAGGCATCGTGCTTACAGAAATGCACTAGGCGGCAGTACCGCTCCAGCCTATAATAACCCATTATGGACCGTTAATGAGCAGCGAGTTCTTTCCAACCTTAACAGGTTTATTGCCTCTTCAGAAATGAACATTACCCCCATTAAGCGTTTGGTAGTTACCCTTCGTGGCGGAGTGGATCATTATGGAGACATAAGGGAATATTTCTTCCCCATTGGTACAGCCAACGCAGACTACAGTTCGGGTCGTTTTGATGAGGACAACATCACACGAACAGAATTCAACTTTGATGCTATTGCAAGGACCAATTTCAATTTTACCAAGGACATCGCTTTGTCTATTACTGCCGGATGGAACTACAACAACCAATCTCGCTTCTTCAATACTACTAGCCTGACAGCTTTTCAGGCCAATGTAAATACCGCCACTTCTCAGTTAAATACGGCAAACGAAAATACCTCATTTACAACAAGGCGTAGGTTCAAACGCTCCAATCGAGGATATTCTGTATTAAGCTTTGATCTATATGAACAGGTTTATGTCAACATCAGCAATACCTTGGAGGCTTCCTCTACGCTAAATGGGCGGTTCTATTATCCTGCTGTAGACGTTGCTTGGCAATTCTCTGATATCGTGAATTGGAAACCTTTAAGCTTTGGAAAGTTGAGAGTGGCTTACGGACAGGTTGGGGTAGACGCAGCTGCTCACCGTGAACAGACTCTTGCAGAAGGGGGCTTCTCATACAGTACCTTTTCTGACCCACTTGTTGTATCCTTGTTTGGAGGAGGCTTTCGTGTGGATGATGATAGAGGAAACGCCAATCTTCGGCCAGAGGTCAAGACCGAATGGGAAGTAGGAACCGACCTTCGCTTGTTTAAAGACAGATTGAACCTGGGCTTCACCTACTACCAGAATGTCATTGATGACCTCCTTTATGAGATCAATTCTGCTCCTTCTACCGGCTTCCTGAGCGAATACAAGAATATTGGGAGCATGGAGAACATAGGGTATGAGGCCGAGCTTCGCTATACATTTTTGCGAAATGAAGATTGGAACTTAGAGTTCTATGGAAACTTTAGCCGGAACCAGAATCGTGTGACCAATCTGTTTGGAGCTAGCTCTATTGCTTTGACAGGTGGAGCTATCAGTTCAAGAGCCGTCGAAGGACAACCTTTAGGGGTGCTTTGGGGGACGAGGGCACAACGAGGGGACCAAGGGGAATTGATTTTGGATGAGAATGGTTTCCCACAATTGAATAGCGAACAAGGTGTAATTGGGGATCCTAATCCAGCCTGGAGAACAGGAGCAGGTTTGAATGCATCATGGAAAGGATTATCGGTAAATGTGTTATTTGATCATTCTCAAGGGGGCGATTTTGCAGAAAGAACCCGCTTTGTCCTATATCGATTCGGAACACATGAAGATGTAGGAAATGAAATTACCCTTCAGCAAAATGTAAGAAACGTAAATGGGGATGTCTTCTTCATAGGTGAGACCGTTCGAGGAAATCTGGCTGATTTTGGTGCCGGAACAGTTTTACTGGACGAATCTTGGTATACCACGATTGGAGGTGGTTTTCTGAGTTCGGTGATCAACGAATTTTCCATCGGAAATGCTACTTGGACTCGACTTCGTGAGGCCTCTATTTCTTATACGCTAAGTGGACCTAATTTCAGAGAGAAAACCAAGTTGGGAAGTGTTTCGCTAGGAGTAACAGGTAGAAATATCTTCCTATGGACCTCTTTGAAAGGCGTTGATCCTGAGGTAAATCAATTTGGTGTGGGGAATGGCTTCGGGATTGATTATTTCACCAATCCTACCACCAGATCCCTATTGGTTAACCTAAGTGTAAACTATTGACATGCAAAGTATTATGCCTAACATGATTCAACATAACATGAAATATATAGCAATCTTCTTTTTCGGTCTCATGGCATTAACGGCTTGTGAGAGTTTAAATGAAGGGGTAAACGACAATCCTAATGACATCACCATTGATGCCATTGAGGCGCAATCCTTCTTGACAGGAACCCAATTAGGGAATATCCAGGTTCAGGTAGGCCATTTGCAAAGAATATCAGCTTTGTGGACCGGACAATTGATCGGATTTCAGTCTTCGTACCGCAGCCTAGATCAGTATAATATAACCACCGCTGAGTCCAATTCTACCTGGAATAGAGCCTACCATTCTGTTCTTTCGCAGCTAAGGACCATACAGGAAAAGGCAACAGATGCCCCACAATTAACAGCTATGTCTGAAATTGTTGAAACTCATGCCATGGGAACGATGGCTTCCCTCTTTGGAGATGTGCCCTATTCAGAAGCTGTAGTAGATGGGATTGATGGACCTAAATTCGACAATCAAATAGAAGTATTTAGCGCTCTACAAAATGTGTTGGATAGGGCTATCAATACGTTGGAAGGGCTGGATGTTCAACTGCAAATTCCGGAGGATATTTATTTTCAGGGAAATGTATCCAAATGGATAGAGGCAGCTTGGACCTTGAAAGCCAGGTTTTATATGCAGGCAAGGGATTATTCAAATGCTTACCTCGCTGCCTCCAATGGCATTTCTTCACCTGAAAACTCTATGCTATTTTCGCCTGGACTGGATGCCAATACGGAAAACAAAAACCTGTTCTGGCAACTGGCTGCGGGTTCGAGGGCAGGGGACATTGGCAACCTAAAAGACCCTCAGGTGAGCTACCTTCTTCAAATGATGTCTGATACGGCTTCCATTTCTCGTAACCATGGCAAAACGAACGAAGCAGCGCGCCTGGCTTATTATATCATCAATGATGCAGATGCAGATGCCAACCAAGGTATTGCAGCTTCAACCGCTCCGATGCCCTTGATTACTTATAGAGAGAATATTCTTGTATTGGCTGAAGCTGGAGCCAGAACCATTGATTTTGAAACAGGCGTGGGACATTTAAACGAATGGCGAGCTTATCTGAATTCAGGCCAGGCTTTTCCGCTGCTTGATCCTACAGCAAATCCCGTTTACAATCCATTGGATGAGGACGATTTTGAAGAAGATGGTCTAGAAAACAGAGATGGAATTGATCCCTTGCTTGCTTTGTTAAGAGAAATTGTGGAGGAACGTTATGTATCGGGCTTTGGTACCTGGATGCCATTTAACGATGCACGCCGATTGAGAGAAACTGAGTCAGATGTGGCTGTCAATTTTCCGCTTGAAGGGGGAGATTGCTTACCGGGCAGGTTTTTGTACGCTGCCAGAGAGTTAGATGCCAATCCCAACGCACCTGCTGATCCAGGCCTTTGTGCCAAAACGGCTATTAATCAATAATACAGATTGACCTATTAGCAAAAAAGAACATGAAATTTATCATACAAAATAGCTGCTTAAGGGCCATTCTTCTCCTCACACTGGGAGTAAGCCTAAGCCAGTGTACGGTGGAGGAAGAATTCTTCCCAGCAGATCCAAGCAAGTTGAGCTTGGTTGCCATACAATCCAATGGGATTGATTTGGAGAATGGGAAAGACGGAGTCAAGGTAGATGGGGTTTTTACCATCATCTTCTCTAAACCCTTGAATGAGGAAGGAGCTAGAAATGCCATTAGGCTAGAAGCAAATGGAAATGCTGCCGCTTTGAATATCAGTTTCAATAACGATCAATCTATAGTCGGAATAACTCCCCTTGATAGCCTTGAGTGGGAGACGGACTACACCTTGACTATCGGAGAGGGGAGTTATGGATTGGAAGGTGAAACCTTAGCTGTTGGGGCCGTTCTGGCCTTCAAGACTGAAATCGAGCCTATGCCCCTCTTTGCTGCTGGCAGTGGAACCGAAGCCGATCCCTATCAGGTAGCTGATGCTCAACAAATGGATATCATAAGGTTATTCCCTACGAGCTATTTCACCATTATCAATGACATTGATTTGACAGAGGTGGTAGACGCAGATCCTGCCGGATGGGTACCCATTGGGGATCTAGATGAACCCTTTTCAGGCTTCATTGATGGGGGTGGATTTACGATCAGTGGGTTAAGAATCGATCGTACAGATCAAAATGAAGTTGGTTTATTTGGAGTGTTGGCAAGCGGAGAACTCAAAAATATCAAGGTCAACTCACTCGGAATCGCAGGTGCGCAAGCTACAGGCGCCTTAGTCGGAAGGCAATTGTCTGGAAACATAGAAAACTGCCATTCCTCAGGAAGCGTAACCGCCGTGAGTTCACGGGTAGGTGGATTGGTAGGCTCGCAGGAAACGGGTACTGTTACAAGATGCTCCTCATCCTGTGGGGTATTTTCGGAATTATCCAGAGTTGGCGGATTGATCGGGCTTTCTCAAGGGGGGACCGTTACAGCATCATTTGCCTCAGGAAACTGCGAATCCTTGTCTTCCAGAGTTGGAGGCTTGGTAGGCTCGGTGGAAGTGGATGCCAAAGTGTTTGATTCTTATGCGACAGGGAATGTAACTGCCAGAAATAGGGGAGGAGGAGCATTTGGAAGATTAGACGGAGCGGCTGCCAGAATTTATGCGACCGGAAATGTCTCTATCACAGATGCAGATGCCTCCGGAGACTATCCAGGAAATGTAGTCGGGCAAGCGGGAAGTTCTTCTTCTGGATCGGACTTCTACTACCCTGTGGATCAAGTGATCAATTATGCTGGTGGTGCTGACATCACAACGGATGGAGTACCCGTGAACATTGGTTCCTTTGCTTGTGCCAATCCAAACGGACTATTTCCCAACTTTGATTTTACTTCTGTTTGGAGGTGTACATCAGATGGGCAATGGATGAACCTAGGCTGGGAGTAATTGAGTTAAAACATTCAAGATCAATCAGAACATGAAAAATATATTGATTTCAGATTTGTTAAAGGGCATCCTGCTGGTCTGTACCTTGATGCTTTTACAAGCTTGTGAAGAGTTTGATGATGGTTCTTTTACGCCTCAAGTGATCATCGAGCCAGAAGCTCCGGTCGATACTACTTTTACTGTAGAAGATCCCTGTTTGACTTCTAGTTGTGCCTTACAAACCATGACTGTAAATGCTGGTTCGGCTAATCTGACCATGGATGTATTTGCAAGCTTCGATTTTATGCGAGATAGTGCTGTTTGGGGAGCAATTAAATCGGCCGTTATCGTTGTTCATGGCAACAACCGAAATGGAAATGAATACTTTAATTGGATGTCCAATGCCATAAATTCAATTGGCAAGGCAAACGAGACCCTTATCATTGCCCCTCAATTCAAAACAAGCGCAGATGTCGCTTCGGGTTCTGAGGAGTTGATCTATTCGTCTGATGGCTGGAAAAGGGGCTTTCAATCGAACAATATCACCAGCGAAAAAATTGCTTCTTATGACATCATTGATAGTATAATGGTGAGACTGGGAGACAAATCTAATTTCCCCTTCCTCCAAAAGATCGTCGTCACAGGTCATTCTGCTGGGGCCCAGTTTACCAACTTGTACGCTGCTGCTAGCCCCATCCCGGATCAATTAGGTGAAGTAAGCGTTGAGTTTCTGGTCGCCAATAGCCAATATTTCTTTTACCCAGGTCCTGAAAGGTGGAATACCAATTCCAACAGCTTTACGGTACCTACTGGCTGTAATAATTATACGGAATGGCCTTATGGAACCGATGACCCAACAGCCTATTTGAGTCGTTTTTCCTCCTCAGACATTGTCAATAGATATACAGGAAGAAAGCTTACCTACCTGTTGGGTAGTCTTGATATTTTCACCTCTGGTACTTTGAATACCTCCGATTGTGAGGCCAATTTACTTGGAGAAAATAGGTTTGATCGAGGACAGAAGATGGTGAACTACATGGGACAATTCTTCAGTAACAGCGACCACAGCCAACGCATTGTTCAAAACGTTGGCCATGATGCTGCTCAAATGTACAATTCCACCGTAGGAAAAGAGGTGCTATCCGCCATGCTGACGCCTTAATTTTTAACCACTTTTTCTACCCATTTTCCTTGGGAAGTTTGAATGTGTAAGAAATATATACCCTTTGGTAAGGGAGACGGAAAGGATAGGGAAGTCTTGATGGGCTTCCCTTTTTGTTGATAGATTTGCTTTCCTGTCAGGGTAAATAATCCAATTCCTTCTATCTGGTCCAGTCCGCCCTTCACATCAAGGACCAGCTCATCCTTAAATGGATTGGGATAAACCTTAATTCCCGAGGAGAGCATGGCTTCATTCTTGACAGCCAATTGGCGCGCAATTCTAACAGCCGTATGTGCATTGAGCTTGCCATATCCCCATTGACCATTGGGAACTGCTCCTGTAAAGGAATCTGCCTCTGATGCTTGTTGGAGAATGGCCTTAAGCTGACCGGATGTGAGGTTGGGATTGGCTTCCAACATCAAGGCCATAATCCCCGTGGCAACAGGAGCTGCCCCTGAAACGGCATTTTGTATGCCATATAAACCGTTGCTCCCTTGAATTTGGTTAAAGGCAAAAGAATGGTAGTAAGTATTGGGCTGGTAAGCAGCAAAGGCCACTTCTCCAGGTGTAACAAAATCGATCCCCAGATCCCCATCATAAGTAGGGCCAGCACTGCATCCTAACCATATTTCCCCTACATTTCCTTGTCCATTGATCCCCCGAGCTAGGCCATTTACATCCGTCCATGTATTTTTTGCTACATAATCTCCAGGGGTAATGGAAGAATCAGCCGTGGTGTAATCATTGATACTATAGCCTGGCACTACATGTGAAAGGAACTTATTTGTGTTGGAATAGGTAGAGGGGTTCAAACTTGCATGGAAGGCACCCAAATCTGGGATAGAGGTGCCCTCTAGTATGATTTTGTAGGTTCCCGTAGCTCCAATCAGGTCGATGAGCAATTCCCTGACTTCCGAAGTGGCCTCAAAAAATTCTACATCAGCTCCTCTATGTCCAATAAAAATATCTCCCAAATTCCTGTCGGCGGCTGAGTTTCTGTTAGCTGGAGCTGCATAAGGCCCTTCTACCATTCCATTTGGTCTTTCAATAGACACCGAAAACCTATCATTCTCGCTGTACCAAAGGTCAAACCTTAAAAAGCCTTCCTCACCCTTCTGAACAAGAATTTCTTGCGTCGTAGAGGTCGAAAAATCTCCAGCCGCATGGTTATCTGCCCCGCCATCATCTCCCACACCACACACAAACGGATGGCCTTGCCCTACAAATTCATTGATTTTTCTTGAAATCAGGCTAGTCCCGTCCGTTGGCCCACCAATTGAACCAATGTTCATCAAGCTTACTGAGGGAAGTCCGATTTCTGTGATTTTATCATGCGCGAATTCAAGGGCTACAGGAAGATAGGAAGGATTGAAAAAGCCCGCCTGACCAGCTTCTGTTCCAAAGGCAGGAAAAGGATCATGGGTGATTTTAACAATGAGGAAGGATACGTTAGCTGCAACTCCCTGAAAATTATTGTCGGAATTGTCACCGCCGATGATCCCCGCAGTTGCTGTTCCATGGCCAAATCTATCTAGACTTATAGGCGTTCCTCCTTGTGAAAGCGCATTGTTGATATCTGTCTCTGTAAAGATTGTTCCAATGCCATAAGGGTTGTTGGGATCGTTGGCACCGCTTGGATCTACCATATCGTAGATGTATTTGATTCTAGTATTCCCATTGGCATCAATAAAATCAGGATGTCGGTAATCAATCCCTCTGTCAAATACGACGGCAAGGACATTCTGACCCGAATAGCTAAAGGAAGCATATACAGAATCAAGCTTAGTTGCTTCTCGGATATGAGCTCCCTGACCGAAGAGGGAGATTGACAAGAGCAATAGAAAGGGGGTTAGGATGTATTTCATGTTAGTGTAGGATATAAAAAGCGGACTTAACTTAATGCTAAGCCCGCTAAATTTCACGCTCTAAGGCTTAAAATGTTGCGATGTCCTTGGAATCGAGAATGGTTACTTTGCCCATTTGTCGGATCTTTTCCATGTCAAAGCGCTTCATATCACCATAAATCGTAATGATATATGGTTTGCCTTTGACATACTCCTTGTAAAATCCTTCAATGTCCTCCATTTGTAGATTTTGATATGCCTTGTAAGCCTCAATATTAGGGTCTTGCTTCCACCCTCTTCTTTGAAGGGTCTCAATTTCATCAGGAATGTTTTTGAATGAAGGAAAGTTGGTTACCACTTTCATTTTAAGACTCTTCTGAAGGTTTTCCATGCGCTCGGGTTTCAAGGGCATGTTGCTTACCAAGTCATTCATAACCTCTATCGCCTCTGTGGTTTTGTCCCCTTGGCATCCAATAAAAGTATACATCCAGCCTTTGGTTCCTTCTAACAACGGTTGATTGTATCTGGCGCCTGTTGAGTAGGCAAGTGATCTGTACTCACGAATCTCCTGTAAGACCAGTCCAGAAAATCCTCCTCCAAAGTATTCGTTGAAGGCCCGCATGTAGGGGTAGTCTTTTTGTGAAAAAGTTTCTCCGGGGATATAGTAATAGATTTGAGATTGAATGGCCTTTTTGTCATTGATAATTAGGATTTCGATTTCCTGTACTTCTTGGCCCTGTCTGGAATAAATGGGCTCTGACTTAGAAAGTTCGGATAATTTAAAGGAGTTCTGAAACATCCTTTCTAACTCTTCAGAAGGGGTATCTCCGATAAATTCAATACTCGCCTTGTACTTGCTTACGACTTCCTCAATATGGTTCAACAGGTCATCTGCCTTCATCCCTTTGATTTCCTTCAGACTGGCTCGATTGAGGTATTGGGACTCTTGTCCATAAGCCGCATAATAGAAGAGTGCTGAACCCATGGCAGAAGGATTTTTCTTCTCCAACTTCCGATTAGCAGATTCACCATTGTAGAGAACTTTCATGTTGTCTTGGTTGGCAGAAGGTTCATATAGGAGCTTACCTAGTAGTTCTACAGCAGGCTTGACATTTTTCTCGTTTCCATCTAGGTAAATGGTAAAGTAGTTGGTACTGGCATTGATATAGTAGCTGCATCCCAGGGCTGCGAAGGCATTCTTCGTCTCCTTCTGATTCATGGTTCCCGCCCCTGTGTCATCTAGTAAATCTGCTGCTTGGGCTAACTCAGGTATTTTGTTTGTTCCTATGTGGAAGCGAATTCTTAGGTCAAATTGGTCGTTGACAGGGTTTTCGATTCTCACTACCTCATGAGCTGTGTTGTTGAGTTGAAATCTTTCAACATCCTTATCAAAATCAAGGAATTTTGGTTGAAAGGGGAGGGAAGGAATTGCTTCAAATTGATCCTCATAGGGAGATCGTCCTTTTTGCTCTGTTACAACTGGCTTGTAAGGTGGCTTTTCCAATTTTTGGGGCTTGCCAAAGCCCGTTTTTGAGACCATTTCCATCCTATCCTCGCCAAAGTATTTGTTGGCCACTCGCATAACATCATCCTTGGTAATGCCTCTGATATTTTGCGGGTAAGCCAAATACTCTTCCCATGTCAACCCACGGTTGAAGGCTTCTCCGATGAAAATGCCTCTGTCCACGATGTCCTCAAGAGATTCTTCGAAATAATTGGCTAAGGTATTCTTGGCCGCATCCACTGAGGCTGGGGTGAATTCTCCCTTCTTAAGTTTTTCAATCGGGGCTAGACACTTGTTTTGAGCATTGCTAAGAGATTGAATGACCGGTCTAGGGACAAAGAATAGGACAAAGGCACCCGCATGGTTATGGGTAATCGGAATGGCACCAGAATATATCATTTCATTGTTGAGCTGGATTTCATTGATAAAGCCTGTTTCTGACTCGTTGAATAGAAGGAATTCCGCAATATCAAGCGCCAATCTGTCTGGGTGATTATAGCCTACAGTTTGCCAGCCTACAAATCCTGCTTTTACAGGGGTAATTCTAATCGTTTTTCTAGCTACACCTTCTAGTGGCTGAAGGGGTTCTAATTCCAATTTTGGGGCTTTCCCAGTACGCAACCGCTTGAACTTCTCTGCAATGATGGGTTTGACCTTTTCCTTGTCGAAATTTCCAGTCAGGATGAGGGCCATGTTTTCAGCCACATATTGCTTGCGGAAGAAATCATACATGGTATTAATGGAAGGCTTCTTCAAATGCTCCGTTTTGCCCAGTACACTCCATTGCCCATATGGCATATTGGGGAAAAGTACCGTGCTGATATTCTCAAATACCTTCCTTTGCATGTTATCCATGGCTCGATTTTTTTCTTCGTACACCACTTCCAGTTCTGACTGAAAGGATCGGAAGACAGCCTTGTTAAAACGGATGGAATAGAGGTCAAGCCATTTTTCAATTTCATGTGCAGGGAAGGAATTGTGATAGAAGGTCATTTCATAGCTGGTGAAGGCATTGATACTTTCTCCTCCAATGCTTCGGAGCAACTTATCGAAGTCGTTAGGCAAGCCAAACTTGGAGGCTGCAACTGCCTGCTCGTTTATAAGCTTTTGATATGTGAGTTTTTCGGCATCTACCTCAGTTGCGGCGAGTTGGTCGTACAGCACATTAATCGAATCAAGGTGCGGTTTTTCTTTAGAGAAATCTGAGGTCCCCATCTCATCCGTTCCTTTGAACAGAAGATGTTCAAGGTAATGGGCCATTCCTGTGGCATTGGGATCTTCATTGACTGCGCCTGCATTGACCATGACAGCCCCAAATACTTTACTTGCGGAAGGGTCTTGGTTCAGGAAGACAGTAAAGCCGTTGTCAAGCTTGTAGGATTCTACTTGTAGAATGTCCGTTACCTGAGCGGAAAGGGGAGTAGAAAGGAGGAGTAGCATTCCCAACAGGAAACTCAAATAGGATTTGATGGTATTCATGGGTTAGGTGGAATTAGGGTAGTTATGAGGAATGAATATACAAATATCTACATCTGATTTTTTAAAGCTTTTTAATTTTGAACATAGAAAAAGAGGGTATAGCAAGATACCCCCTTTTAATATTAGCATGAACGTTTGCTAGTGATCCTACAGCACAGTAGGTACATCTTCTACCAACTTCCATACTCCGTCTCCATCTTTGATCAAGGTGAAGGTCGAAACGAAAGTGGCCTTTTCTCCTTTGAGGGTTACTTTTGCGGAAGCTGAAGCTCCATTTACCGTGATGTTTTCGAAGCTTAAGCTACGTTTGTCGCCACCCCACTCCTTGCTCTCGATCTTTTTGAGATAAGTAGCTTTGTCTACAATTCCGACGCCTTTGCTACCGAATAGCCTGTTCATCACTATTCTGTAATGGTCATCGGTACATGTATCTATGGCATCTGTATCATAGGCATCAGCCGCCCCAGCAAAAGTTTTGATGGTTTGTTTAATGGCTTTTACATCTGTGTTTTGGGATAGCCCCAGCGAGGCCATCATGATGGACATGAATCCGAATAAGATCATTGTTTTCAAAAATTTTGACATGTTGCTTTAAAGTTTAGTTTTTGATTTCGTTAGAAGGTTATCCATTGTGAGGTGCGCATCATAGAATGATGCTGGAAGTCTTTATCACGGCTATAGGCCATGACCATATCGTAGGTCTTTCCTGTGGTAAGTTCTCGCTGGTAGGTAGAGGCGGGCTGAAAAGGCAGGAGAAATGAAAAGTGGGTATAATTTCCCTCCTCATGGCCTACTACTTCCCGCACTTCCTCTTGACCGCCTAAGTCAGAAATAGGATGATATTGACCTGGTTTCAAGGTGAAATGCTCCACCAATTCTGCCTTTCCATTCATCATTCTGGCCATCAGAAGCCATGAATCCTTCATGCCCTTTCCATCATTGAATCCAATACAGATCCAGCCTTTGGTAGGTGCTTTCATGTGGAACCGAATGCCATGTTCCTCTTTTTTCCAGCTGACCGTCATCCCATACCTGCTTAGTTCCTGTTCCAAACTGTGTTCGTCTTGACAGGCAGCCAACAAAAAGCTGAAGGTGGCCAACAAACTCACTAATGTTTTCATTTTTGATTGCGGTGTCAATAATTGATCTATCAATTATTAGGGTAAAAAAAATCAATCTCCCTCACTCATATTCTCCTGAATTCTCACCAACATATCTCTGAGTTGGTGCAATTCTTCATCAGAAAATCCATTGATACTTTTCTGGCGAAGACTGGTAACAAGAGCCATATTTTTCTTCACAAAGGCCTTCCCAGCCTGGCTCAACTTTACAGAGTATTGCCTCCGATTATCGGGGAGCGGTTCTCTGTTCACAAATCCCTTTTGCTGAAGAATGTGCAAGGTTCTGGTGATAGAAGCTGGATCTCGTTTGGAGTGCTCTGCCAATTCCCTTTGGCTCAGTTCTTCCCATTTTTCAATGATTTTCAGCAAGACCCATTGATCTACCGTAATGTCAATCCCTGCCTTGTCCATTTTTCGCTGAGAATAGATCTTGGCCATCTTATTTGCACGGTCAATCTGAAACAAAATAAGGTCCTCTAAGTCTTGCTCTTTCATTGATATATCAATTAACGATACAATAGTAAGAAAGGTTAGTTGATGTATCAAGTATTTTTTGATTTTTTTGAAAAAAGGTGCGGGTGGCCATATGACTTTTTCCCTTCTTTGCTGCTTTTCTTTATTTTTCACCTTAAGGATGGCAGGTGAAAATTTATGGAAAAACTTATCAAAGACTTTCAGCGGCGATTTACTTATCTAGAAAAGGAGGATTTTGAGCAACTTCTGGTTTTGGCTCGCATGGAGCAGCTTCAGAAAGGGGAATTTTTTTCAAAGGCTGGGGATTATTCTCACAAGATTGGAATTATACAAGAGGGGCTGGTAAGAGGGTATCTGGTAGATTATGAAGGACGTGAGATTACTACGATGTTCAGAGAAGAGTCCAAGGTCATTGGTGCCTATGATACCCTATTTCTTGACCGCCCAACAAATCATTACATCCAAGCCATGGAGAATGTAAACTTTCTGAGTTTGTCCATGCTAGACATCCGAAAAATAGAAAATCCTCGGATTCAACGTTGTGTGCTCAATATCACGGAAGAAATCTTGGTTTTGACCATCAAGCGAACAGAATCACTTACCTTATTATCACCCTTAGAGCGGTACTTAAATTTCGTGAAGAATAGGGGAGCGCTTATCAACCGCATTCCGCAGAAATACCTCGCTTCCTACCTCGGCGTCACGCCGCAGTCATTTTCCCGTTTGAAAAGAAGAATCAAGTAGCTGAAAAGTTACCCGAAGGTAATTTTTTTGAGATGATCCTTCATTAACTTGAGTATAAACTCAAACACCCATTCTTATGGAAATGACGAAAGTCCTAACAGGTGCGGTTACTAATAATCTTCTAAGGTATTTCGTGGTATCAGGCATATTCTTCCTGATATTTTATGTGCTGTTCAAAAATCAATGGAAGAATAAAAAGCTCCAGCTAAAGTTCCCTAAGTTAAAGGATTACCAGCGCGAAATCGTGTATTCGATGATTACGATCGCCATTTTTGGAATCGTAGCGGTCATGGTATTTGGTACTCCATTGAGGCAATATACCCAGGCCTATCCGAATATTTCTGACTATGGATGGGGATATTGGATCCTTAGTATAGTATTGATGTTGGTGGTACATGATACGTATTTCTATTGGATGCACCGTTTGATGCATGCGCCAAAATTATTCAAATACGTCCACCTCATCCATCACAAATCCACCAATCCCTCCCCTTGGGCTTCCTATGCTTTCCATCCCATAGAGGGCTTTGTAGAAGCAGGTATTATTTTTCCAATCGCTTTTTTGATCCCTTTTCACCGAACAGCCCTTTTCACCTTTCTGGCCATCATGATTGTTTACAATGTGTATGGACACCTTGGCTTTGAGCTTTATCCGAAGGGTTTTAATAAGACATGGATCGGAAAATGGATCAATACTTCTGTCAACCACAACCAGCATCACAAGAAATTTACGGGAAATTATGGCCTCTACTTCCTTTGGTGGGATAGGTGGATGGGCACTTTACGTGAAGATTATGATGAGGCTTTTGCTGTAGCCGATGCCAAAAGATAGCATCCTCATCATTTGGTTGCCACCCTGCCTTTGGGCAGGGTTTTTTGTTGGTGAGTAATTCTATTTGTAACCAACATACATTTTGGGCTTATTCAAAATAGATTCTGACCCATTTATGAGCAAACGCCCTTCCCATCTTCGTCCCATAATGATCATCAGCCTGATTCTTTCTGCTGTGGTTCTCTTTAGTTCATGGGATAACAAATGGCTTTATCTCATTTTTACCCTAGGATGGGGAGCCTTATTTGGTCTCTTTCATCAACTCAGTAAAAAAGGATCAACCATTGGTTTTTTAGCCACTTTTATCTTCATATCCCTCTTAGCAGGTGGTCTGATAAGATATTTTTCCACCTCTCCCATGGTAAGTTTGATGCTAAGCGGAATTGAGTTTTTTAACTTAGGAATGGCGGGGATGTTGATACTTGGCTTGATGCAAGTCGCGCAAGGCATTGTGTTGAAACACAGAGGAGACATGCTAGCGGGTGTCATGATCATCTTATCTATGGTATTTCTGTTGAGTCAATGGGGTTGGCTGAGAACCTACTCCTTTCCTAAACCAAAAGGTCCTCTTGAGGTAGGAAGCACGTCAGTAGAAGTAAACATAGGAGAGGAAGCTTTTACGAAAAAAAAGGGCGATAGGAGAAAACTCATGGTACAGCTTTGGTATCCGGCAGAAGGAGCCAAGCAATTTCCATTAGAGCCCTTTAAAGGGCTGGATCGGATACAGACAAACTCCAGGTTCAAAGCACCTGTGGCCCGTAGAGGTAAATACCCCATCATTCTTTACAGTGCAGGAGCGGGAGGATCTCGTTACGACAATATGACGCAGTTTGAGGAATTGGCTAGCCATGGCTACCTCATCATGTCAATAGAACATCCTTTTCTGAATGATGTCATCTATGAGGATGGAAGGAGAATACCAGCTTACAGTATGGATTCTCTTGAACGTGAAGGCACTATTGATGAATATGTAAGAGAAGTTATTCATGGAATCAGAGTCAAAGACCTTATTGCCCTCAAAAATCAATTAATAGCGGGTGCTATTCCTTTAAGCAAATCACTCAAGGATCACATAGATGTGCATTCAATTGGGGTGATGGGCTGGTCCATTGGGGGTTCTGCGGCCATTGAAGCTTGCCTGAAAGATGAGGACATTCATGTTGCAGCAAATCTTGATGGCTGGGATTGGATGGGAAAAATGGATTCTGTTCATGGCACTAAAACCTTGCTCTACCTCAAATCTGACATTTCTGATCTACAATCTTGGAAGGTATTCGGAACCGGAATGAGCCTATCTTTGATCCATAAAAGAGACAGCCTTCAAAAACAACATGAGGCCTTTTTGGTTTCTGATAACAAGCTTGATGTTTACAGTTATAGGTTTACCCAAGCTTACCATAGCAATTTCAGAGACCATGGCTTGTTGAGGGTATCCAGACTAGGGGAGGTATCGCCAGAAAGATGTAACCAACAAGTTAGTAGGATGCTTCTAACATTCTTTGATAGGTATCTGAAACGAAAAAATGTAGTTTTGCCGGAGACTTCAGACGAGGAAATTACCATTGAGCTTCGTCCTTCCTGATTTGTGTGAATATGATCAAACAATACGCTTACAAAGTTCCTATTAGTTCCCTCATTTGGGGGATTGTCTTCTCCTTGATCGGTGGATTGATTTTATATGTGAGATTACAAGCTAGCTTTCCGTGGACACTGATCTATTTTCCCTTCATCATCATATTTATTTCACTTGGTTTTACCAAGCTTTATCAGTTCATCAGGGACCGTAACTTCCCTTTGATTGCCCTTGAAAATAAGCGTTTGGGATTGCCCTTTTTAAAGGACAAGGAGCAACTCTTTCTGCCATGGACAGAAATCGAGTACTTCGTTAAATACGAAACCTCAGAACGTACCATTAAAATCTCCACCGCAACAGATTCATATTACCTGGATAGTCGTTGGATGGCAAGGGGGCAATTCGACCAATTTTTTGAAGAAGCCTCAAACCTATGGAATGAAAAGAAGGAAACTAAGCCTGTCCCGCCTGAGGCTTAGGAGAACCTTTCTTCCCAAATTCTACCAGCATAGCCCTAAGCTCTTCTTTTCGGAAGGGCTTTCCCATACAGGCATTCATGCCTTGTTCGATATAACGTTGCATGTCGTCATCAAAGGCATTGGCCGTGAGGGCCACAATGGGGATAGATGATTTCATTTTCTGGCGGATAATCCGGGTCGCTTCTTCCCCATCCATAACAGGCATCGAAATATCCATTAAAATGAGGTCAAAATCTTGGCTAGTAAGGGCATGAAGTACCTCTTCTCCATTTGAAACTACTTGAAATTCTACACCAAACTTGGTTAAGATTTTATCAATGATCCGTTGGTTTACTTTATTGTCTTCCGCAACCAGCACGCGTATTCCACTCACATCTTCTGTTTGAGCTTTATCCGATGTATTAGGGAGAAGCTTCCTCTTTTCCTCCTCTGTCAGATGAGTGGCAGGCAGGGTAAACCAAAATTCCGTCCCAGGTCCAGCAAGAGTATCTTCGCCAAAAATTGGGCTCACCAATCCAATTTCTCCGCCCATAAGGACTGTTAGCTTTTGCGAAATCGCCATTCCGAGTCCTGTTCCACCAAATTTAGCCGTAGTCGACTCATCCTCCTGCTCAAATTCATCAAAAATTAGCGCCTGTTTCTTGGGAGAAATCCCTATTCCAGAATCCTGAACCCGGAAAGTCAACCAACTTACTTGTCCACTTTGTTTTCCTTGCTCTACGACCAATTTGATTTGACCAGCTTCGGTAAATTTCATGGCGTTACTTAGAAGGTTGCTGAGAATCTGCCTGATTTTCATCTCATCCATTTTGAGGTGAATGGGGATGGTATCGCCAATCTCAACCTGATAATCCAGATCCTTATTCATGGCTACTGGCTGGTATAATTCAAAGGTTTCCTTGACCATTTGCCTAAAATCAAAGGCATGGATGTAGGTAGTCATTTTCCCAGACTCAATTTTGGAAAGATCAAGGATATCGTTGATGATTCCCTTCAAATTCATAGTCGATTTTTCTAGCATATGAAGGATTTCTCGCTGCTCTTTGTCGAGCTCTCCACCTTCCATCATGCCAATTAATCCGATCATTCCGTGGAGAGGTGTTCGGATTTCATGACTCATATGCGCAAGGAATTTGCTTTTGATTTCGTTGGCTTGATTGGCCTCTTCTTTGGCCTTTTCCGCTACCTTGAGGCATTTTTGATTTTCATCCAGTTGAATCCTGAGATCGCGAACCTTCTTCCGATTCTCCAGCTGGGCGATGACTTGTTTTCCCAATACACGCAAAGCAAACAATTGGCCTTCGTCAAGGCGTTTGGGTTGGTTGTCAATCACACACAAAGACCCAATTTTATGTCCATCTTCCGTTGCTAGAGGAGTACCTGCATAGAAAATGACATCGGAATCATGAACAAGTGGGTTGTCATGGAACCTAATATCCTCTCTGGCATCTTCGATTACCATTTCATCCTCTCTATTGATCACATGAGAACAGAAGGAAATATCTCTGGGAGTTTGCTTCGCAGTTATGTATCCCGTTTGCGCCTTGAACCATTGTCTGTCATGATCTACAAGGGAAATAAGGGCAACAGAAGTCCCACAAATTTGTGAGGCGAGATGGACGATTTCATCAAAATCTTCTTCTGCAACTGTATCTAGGACATTGTAATCATGTAAGGCTTTTAACCTGGCATCCTCGTGCTCAGGATTAGGTGCAAAAATCATGTGCTGCTGATTGGACTAACTAATGGACTAAAAAGTTAATCTGGGATAAATTTTGCTTGTTAAATCAATGTAGTTCAGTCCCTTAAATTATCCAATTCCTATATATGTGAATTATTACATCTGAAATGATGATCAATAGTATTCCCTACAACATTTATCATAGGGTAAGAAAAAAGAGATAGCTATTCTTTCATATGGAAGAAAATTATATCGAATCTGTGATCAAGCAGTTTCGTTTTTACAAGAGTTTGGGAGAGAAGACCTTTGCCCAACTGAATGACGATCAACTGTTGTGGGAGCCAGTGGAGGATATCAATTCTATCGCTGTTATTGTCAACCATATGTGGGGAAACATGAAGTCGAGGTGGACTGACTTTTTAACTTCGGATGGAGAAAAGGAATGGCGAAACAGAGATGAAGAGTTTGAGAATGTGATTGAAACCAGAGAAGAATTGACAAGAAAATGGGAAGAAGGTTGGGAATGTGTATTCGAAGCACTTGCTGGTATCAACCCAACCAACTTTGATAAAATTATCTATATCCGAAATATAGGCCATAGCATACCTGAGGCGGTGAATCGCCAGTTGGGTCATTATGCCTACCATGTCGGTCAAATAGTATTTCTCGGAAAAATTCTCAAAGGAAAGGACTGGACCACTCTCTCTATTCCGAAAGGCGAATCAAAAGCTTACAATGCAAAAAAGTTTGCCAAGGATAAACACAGAGGACATTTTACGGAGGAATTTTTAGACGAGAAATAGTAAGCCATTAACAAATTGGGTTGTTTTTCGTACTATTGGACTTCAATTTCGCTATGACAAACAACGAACTTCTCGGAAAAATCCGCTACATCTTCAATTTTAAGGATGAGCAAATGCAAGATTTATTTGCCTTGGGAGAACTCGAAGCAAGTAAAGAAGAAATAGTTAACTGGCTCCGAAAAGAAGATCATGAGGACTTTGTTGCGTTGACGGACCGTCAATTGGCTTGTTTTCTAAACGGATGGATCATCAAGAATCGTGGGAAGAAGGAAGGCAAAAGCCCAGTTCCGGAATTGGTTTTGGACAACAATCAGCGACTTAGGAAGATAAAAATTGCCCTGACTCTTCAACAAGATGATATGCTACACATCTTTAAAAAGTCAGGGCGGAATGTTAGCAAAAGTGAATTGACTTCATTTTTCAGAAATTCCTTCCACCACAATTATATGCCTTGTAAGGACCAGTATTTCAGAGCCTTTGTCCAAGGCCTCCAAAAGGTCTATCGTCCGGTTCACTAAACTTTTTCGAGGACAATAGCATAACCCTGTCCCACACCTACACACATGGTGGCTAGTCCATACTGAAGATTTTTCTCCTGCATTTCAAGGGCCAAACTATGAGTAATTCTCGTACCTGAAACCCCCAATGGATGGCCTATTGCAATGGCTCCTCCGTTTGGATTGACACGAGAGTCGTTATCAGCTAGGCCCAATTGTCTCGTACAAGCCAAAGCTTGTGCAGCGAAGGCTTCGTTCAATTCAATCACCCCCATGCTGTCCAAGCTCAATTTGGCTTTGGTAAGGGCCTTTCTCGTTGCGAATACAGGTCCAATTCCCATGATACGAGGTTCTACTCCCACTACGGCAGAACTTACGATTCTAGCAATAGGATTGAGATTGTATTGTTTCACTGCATCCTCAGAGGCTACAATCACCGCAGCAGCTCCATCGTTTAAACCACTTGCATTTCCTGCTGTAACTGTCCCATCAGGGCGAAAGGCTGTCCGTAATTTTCCAAGCGCTTCCATACTTGTATCGTGCCGTATGAACTCGTCCTGATTAAATACCAGATCTTCCTGCTTTCTCCTTGGGATAGAGATGGAACAAATTTCCTTGGCTAATCTCCCTGCTTTCTGTGCAGCTGAGGCTTTCTGTTGAGACCAAAGGGCAAATTTATCCTGATCTTCACGAGAGATATTGTACATATCCACTAGATTCTCAGCTGTATTCCCCATAGGATCTATCCCGTAGAGCTTTTCCATCTTAGGATTGACAAAGCGCCATCCAAAACTGCTGTCATATAATTGGGAATCGCCTCCATAGGGACGTGCTGATTTGGACATGACTAAGGGGCCTCTTGTCATATGTTCCACTCCACCACTGATCACCAGATCTGCATCACCAGCTTTGATAGCCCTATTGGCGTGAACAATGGTTGACATACCCGATGAACATAAGCGATTGAGCGTTTCACCAGGAACCGTCCAAGGCAGGCCCGCTAATAATAAGGCCATCCGTGCAACGTTTCTGTTATCCTCTCCTGCCTGATTGGCACATCCCATAATGACATCATCGTAGGCTTCCTGTGGAATACCTGGCTGACGTTCCACCAGATTTTTGATAACATGAGCTAATAAATCATCTGTGCGAATAGATGAAAGTGTACCTCTAAATTTTCCGAAGGCCGTCCGCTGGCCATCTACTATAAATGCTTCCTTTAACATGTATTTTGAATGTAGTTAGTCAGACTAATGTAGGAATAAATTAATAGGAAATAATGCTGGCCTTCTCTTTGAGCTGAAGATTCCTTTGGCTTATCCAATTTTACGTATATTCTATGCTTCTAAAATAGACCAAGATGAAGGGCCCGATTATTTTTCAGTATTTATTTTCCATGAGCCTATTACCCGCAAGGTATGTGCAGTTGTTGTTCATATACGTTCTATTTGGAGCTTCTTCTCTTTTTGGGCAAGGAAATAGCAAAGTGGATAGTGTGCTAGCCGTGTTTCATTCCATGGAAGACGGAGAAGCGAAGGGAAAATTTATAGACTCTTTGATAGTTTCCTATCATAATAATTTTGATCCTGCGGGTGTTGATCTCCTTTGGGCAGATTTTGAATGGTCTAAAGAACATGTAGCGCTAAGTACTCAAATCAAGAATTTGGGAAACAAATGCCAATATTTCATTGACATCTACATGCCTGATTCCGCCTTGAAGATGTGTCAGTATTATCTGGATAGGATAGATCAACTAGATGATTTATCGCAAAAAGGGGAAGTTCTGAATATAATTGGGGTGATATATACCATTAAGAAGGAACCTGAAAAGTCATTAATTTATTTCGAAAAACTAAGGGAACTTATTCAGTCTGAGCAAGGTTCTGAAGAAAACATCAAAGCCAGGGTATTTCTCGATCTGGGAAGAAATTATTCGAGTATTGGGCAATTTGGGGAGGCTAGTGTAACCCTTAATCAAGCAAAAGAAAGGTTCCAAGCCGAAGATGACAGCACAGGGATGGCTGAGACATTGATGGAGCTTGGGATTCTGTTTAGCCAAATAGGCCTATACGATCAGGCCGAAGAATACATAGATCAAAGGCAACTATACATTTTTCCTCCTTCTGCCTTAATGGAGATGTTTGATCAAGGAAACCTTGGCCGAAACTTGATCATTCAGAAGCGCTACGAAGATGCTCTTGAACGATATAGAAGAGCTTATCAACTTACCCCACTCCAAAAAGGGGATCCTGCTTTCAATATGTACATTCTCAATGGGCTCATTGAGTGTTTTTACTTTTTGGAGGAAGGAGATTCACTCAACATGTACTTTGAACAGCTCTACCGATTGAACCAAGAGCTGAATCAACCTGAGAATTTTCAGTTTATCTACCGTCAATCAAATTTCCTGCTTCAAAGCTGGAATGGAAATTATAAGGCGGCGGAAGATATTATGAACATCCTGTATCGTCGGGCTCAACAAAACAAAGATGGGGCAGAATTATTGATGTACAATCAATTCCTTGCTGACATGTACAGTAAGAAAAAGGATTTCAATAAGGCATTCTATTATATCAAACAGTATAGCCGCGCCCTTGATTCCACCCAACGAGTAGAGAAAAGTAATACCCTGCTGTTGTACCAAACACAGTTTGAAACCCAGGAAAAGGAAAATACCATCCAACAACAAAGAAGTGAATTGCAATTGAATGAAGCACAGGCACGTATCAATCGAAATAGATTTGCTATTGTTCTCGTGGTCATTTTGCTATTGGCAGGAATAGGCTTTCTTATCTTATTCTATCGGAATAAAATTCAGCGGGCTATACAGGTAGAGCGTCTCAGAACCAAAATTTCATCTGACTTACACGATGATATTGGTTCAGTCCTTACTGGGCTTGCGATGCAGTCTGAATTGTTATACCATACATCAGCCGAAGGAGATAAAGACAAGTTGAAAAAAATCAGCGAAATGAGTCGCTCAGCCATGTCCAGAATGCGGGATGCTGTATGGGCCATGGATGCTGAAAAGGACAATTGGTACAGCCTCATTGACAGGATGAGGGAGTTTGGCTTAGAGAGTCTGGAGCCAACTCCTATTCAATTCGATCTTAGGATAGAGGGGATTGACGACCAAGAGGCCGTTGAAGGAAACTTTCGCCAGCACATCTATTTAATCTTCAAGGAGGCGATTACCAATGTTATCAAGCATTCAGATGCTAGCAAGGTGCTGGTCCTTCTTAAAAAAGAAGCTAGTGGCTTTGAAATGCTCATTCATGACAATGGGAGCAGTGTGGTGAAAGAATATGCCTCCAGTGGGCAGGGAACAAGAAACATGGAAAAGCGAGCAGAAAGTCTGGGAGGTACTTTTCTACAATCTTATGAGGATGGATTTATGGTGAGGGTGAAAATTGAAGAAGGCTAACCACATGATGATGTGGTCGCATGGATTGATTCGAAGACTTACTTTTGTAAGTAACTGCTAATTTATTGATTAAGAGTGGGATGAAAGATATAGAGCTAGCTATCATAGAGGATGATAAGGTGATTCGTAACAGCCTTGAAGCCTTTCTCAACGCCTGTCCAGGTATATCAGTGGTTTCCATTTCAGAAAGTGTGGAGACCTTTTTGGAAGAATCTTCCCAGTCAGCTAAGGCAGATATATCTGTGATCTTACTCGATATTGGGTTGCCTGGAATGTCAGGATTAGAGGGAATCAAGCCCATTAGGAAGCTTTTACCTGAGGTGAATATTGTTATGTTGACTACCTATGAGGAAGAGGATAAGATCTTTAAGGCTTTGTGTGCAGGTGCAGTTTCGTATTTGTCCAAAAGGACGCCCTTGCCCAAAATTCAAGAGGCTGTCATGACGATTCACAGGGGCGGATCCTATATGTCGCCTTCCATTGCACGGAAGGTGGTTGAATATTTTCGACCCAAACAAAAAACGGAAAGCAAACTTACGCCTAGGCAAGAGGAAATTGTGCAAGGAATCATGGATGGCTTGAGCTATAAGCTCATCGCGGATAAATTGATGATATCCATCGATACAGTTAGGGACCATATCAAAAAGATTTACAAAAGCCTGAATATCAACAGTAAGGCTGAATTGATGCGGAAGGCGATGGATGGGCAAATAGAGGGCTTTGAACGCTAATCCCTATTGGGGTCCTTTTCAAGAAAAAGAGGAAGGAAAGCGATATAAGAAAGCGCAAATAAAGACGCAATTATCCAAATTGTATCTGCATGTGCCCCCCAGGCTGCAAAGATTGTTACTAATGAAACATATCCGATCCCTATTCCCAGAAGTATGGCCTGTTTGGTGGTTAGGACTTTTGTCTTCTTCATCATCAAAGCTTTGATATGAAAGACAATTCATGTGAATGAAGGTTGGAAATCCTCATACAGTCGAACCTATTCCCTTCCGAACAACTTTTGTTTTCCTGATTTTGAAACAGGCATAAGAGCCTCATCCATCATGATTACCCATCCTCCTGCAGCTTTCTTGTCTGGCTTTCTGTCTGCAGGCATTTGTCCCCCGTCTTTGATATAGCTTTTTAAGTGAAGGCGATTGACCAAGTGAGACTGATGAATTCTACAAAAGGAATGACCTTTTAAGAGTTCTGTCTCGACAAATTTCAAGGTTTTGGAACATAGGATAGGATTCTTTCGGGTTGTCAGGTAGAATAGAGTTTGATTCCCTTTCTCTGTAGCGGCTTCACATCGAATGATTTCGGAGGCGGTCAGGAAGATTGCTCCTTCCATGGTCGGAATGGAAATCTGCGGGAGAGCCTGCTCGGGATTGGTGTAGACCTCCTTAATTTCGTGTAGGAGTTCCGTCGATACAATTGGCAATTGACGCTCAGATACCTTGTTGACTGCTTGTACAAGGCGTTTGGGATCAATGGGTTTAGTCAGGAAGTCTATGGGATAAGCTTCGAAGGCTCTCAAGGCATGCGTATCGTGTTGGGTTGTAAAAATGACATCGAACCTTCGCTCAGGTAGCTGATCCAATAGCTCAAATCCAGCCATGGGTGTCTCCATTTGAATATCTAAAAATACCAAGTCAGGTGCCACCATTTCAATAGACTCAAGGGCCTCTGCTGCAGAGCGACATGTATCTATGATCTCAATTTGAGGACAATGTCTTTGAAGGAGAATCATCAGACTACTCAAGTGAATCTTGGTATCGTCTACAATAATGGATTTGATTTTTGACATAAACAGGCTGAATGGTAAACACGTTAGCAGGCTCCTAAATGTGAAAATATTTAAAAAATCGTAAGGTAGAATGAGAATTTGGGTATTTTAGAAAGAATTTGGAAGAAACCCCTCTCCCAGAATGCCAAAGCGTCAGTTGCCCATTCCCAATATACCTTTGACCAATACCCAGTTGTTGGTGGTGGCCAACCTGTTTTTCTGGGTAACACTGGGCGTGTTTGATGTACTAACTACAGGAGGATTTTTCAATGGATACTTTTCTGTCATGGTATGGAGATATATTTTCCACATCCCACTCTTTGCCATGTTGATCTATCCGAATTTATATTTCCTTTATCCGAGATTCTTCTCAAGACAAAAATACGTACAATACATCCTTTTTGCTCTGGGCTTATTGGGTATTGTACTTTTTCTTAGAATAGCATTAGATAACATCTTGTTGTCATATTTCTTTGACGAAGGAGGCTTCAAACAAGGGATGTTGGCCTATCTCTATGAGGAGAAGTTGGTAATTGGCGCAGAGAATAAAATAGTCGAATCTGGCTTTTATAACAAAGACAGCCAATTACTGACTTCTGTGCATAACCTAGGAATGCTCGTTGGGACTATTGGGGTCTTCTTTATCACCACTCCTATCAAATTGGTAGAGGATTGGTATACCAAACAACGATTGGAGTTGAATATTCTTCAGCACGAACTGGATAAGAATTCTGCTGAAATAAAAGCCCAGGAAGAAAAGATCAAGTTCCTAAAGGCACAAACAGACCCTCATTTCCTCATCAATTCTATTTCGGGTGTATATAACCTGGCTCTTCTGCAAAGTGATAAGGTGGAAACTGCCCTGCTACGAATGTCAGAATTGATGAGTTATCTACTGGGCCATGGCAAGAAGGATGCAATTTCCTTACAGTATGAGATTGAGTTCATCGAACATTTCCTCGATTTCCATAAGTTGATTGAGATGGACGAATTGAATATCTCCTTTACGCACAACTTATCGAGAGCAGAGCTAAGAACAATTGAAATTCCTCCTATGTTGCTGCAACCCTTCTTCGAAAATGGAATCAAGCATGGGCATTTGGGCGAATATGAAGGATCTTATCTCCATTCAAGTTTAGAAATCGTGGATGGGTATCTCCATTTTTTTGCGGAAAATTCTCTTCCTTCTCATGGAGGACGTCTTCGTCCTAAACCATCTACAGGGACAGGTATGACCAATCTACAGGAAAGGCTAGCCCATTATCTTCCTGATAGGTATAAACTGGATATCGAACAATCCACTCAATGGTATCGCGTCAATTTGAGGCTTGCCTTGAAGGGAATAGAGCCACGATCCAATTCCTCAGCTGCCGATAAAGAGGTTCCTACAAATCGGCGAATCCCTAAGCCTTGATGCCTTTTTTTAGTTGCTTTTCTACTGCTTTTGCTGCGTGATATCCATTCATCCCATGTACACCTCCTCCCGGTGGGGTAGAAGCCGAACAAATAAATATTTTTTCATTAGGAGTTGAATAGGGATTGATCAGACCAACAGGTCGGGTGAAAAGTTGGGTAATATCGGCAGCCCCTCCTGTAACTGCCCCCCCAACATAATTGGGATTATATGCTTCGAAAGCTGGAGAGTTCATGCTTGACTTGGCTAGAATGACATCTCTGAAGCCTGGAGCGAAGCGCTCAATTTGATTTTCTATGATTTCACTCATGTCTACCGTCGAGCCGAAGGGGACATGGCAATATGCCCAGCAGGTATGTTGCCCTTCAGGTGCCCTTGTTGGATCAAATTGACTTTGCTGAGCCATCAAGACATAGGGGCTTTGTGATATTTTTCCTTCCCAGGCTTCCTTTTCCCCTTGGGCAATTTCTTCTAGTGTGCCTCCTACATGGATGGTGGATGCTTTGAGACAGTTGGGATCTTTCCAGGGAATGGGTTCTTTCAGGGCATAGTCAATCTTAAAAACCCCAGGCCCAAAGTGGTAGCGAAGCAATTTATTCTTGTAGCTACTAGGCAAATGATCCTTACAGATATGGGCCAACTGGAAAGGATCAGTGTCGAAGATGTAGGCTTTGGCCTCAGGTAATTCGCTAAAATTCTTAATCCTTTTTCCAAATTCGATACTGCCGCCGGCCTTTTCAAAACACGCCAAGAGAGCATTGGCTAAGGATTGGCTTCCCCCTTTGGGCATGGGCCAATCGACAGCATGACCAGTTGCCAAAAATACTACTCCTAAAGCAGCGGTAAAGAGCTTACTAAAGGGTAAAATGCTATGAGCAGCACAGCCCGCAAACAAGGCTCTGGCAGCTTCCTCTTTGAAAACCAACTTAGAAAGGAAATTGGCAGGCAAACCAGCCCGCATACCAAATCGAACAAAGTTGATAGGATCCTTAGGGAAACTCAATGGCCCAAGGGAATCTGCCAATAAGCCTTCAATATTGTTGGCGATAGGCCCAATCAGTCTCTTGTATGCCTTTGCATCTCTACCTAATCTTATGGCTGTCTCTTCGACTGATTTTGATAAAAGGACGGCTGGACCATCATCTAAAGGATGCGCCACAGAAGCTTCTGGAAAGACCCATTCTAAGCCATACTTTTCAAGCTCCAATTCTTTGAAGTATGGAGACAAATAGCCCGTAGGATGAACGGCAGAACATACATCATGATGAAAACCTGGAATACTCAACTCCGCAGTGCGCATGCCTCCTCCCACAGATTCGGCTGCTTCAAGGATGAGGACTTGATAGCCTGCCTGCGCTAAGTAAATTCCTGCACTCAGTCCATTCGGGCCTGATCCAATGATAACTAGGTCGTAGCTTTTTCCCATTCTGGCCAGGGCATTTTTTGTTTCAACTCTTTGATGTAGCTATAACCCTCTTCCATCAATCCTGTTTTCGCATCGTGTAATCTCCAATGTAAACGTCCATTGTGGAGTTGCGGAGATTCAACCATGATGACCCGGAGTTCTCCTTCTTCAAATTGTGCTCTCTTTTGGATGGAAGCTAATAATTGCTCGTGATGCAAATGGCCATCCCCGAAATTCCATCCAAGGACTTCCCCAGCAACAAATTCTCCATCCATCCAATAGTAGTCGTCCATGTTGTCTACAGCCTTGGGGAGTACGTCATGAAGCGTACGGCTGGGTAAGTGCATCAGCCGAAATGAAATAACCCTTGTCAGAATGGCTGAGGAGGTGGTTTCATCATAATAAAAGTTGAGTTGCTTACGCAGATCTGCAGAGGTTTTACGGATATTGGGTTCTAGCTTTTCCATTTTTGAACCCTTTTTGAATAGCCAAACTGAAAATGGCCAAGTACCTGCGTAATAGCGCATCGAGAGCAGGAAAGAGATGTATTTGGGGAAAAAGTTTCCCAATAAGGGGAAGATAAACAGACAAATAGCAAAGAGTACAAATAGAACTGGATGATGTACGTCAAGAGGGCTGTAAACCGCTTCAGATCCAAATAAGGCCCATCCACCATAGGCCATGATGACATTCCATTCCATGGGAACACCCATAGGGAAATTGATGAAGATGAAAAAGTGGAATGCCGTCATGCCTACCAAAGCCCAAAACATGATACTTGGATCAAAGCCTAACATGATCCCCGAGAAGAGAATGATGGGAAGAGAGAATTCCACCAAGGTCCCGAAATGTGCGATGTAAATTGCCGTTTGGCTCAAGCGCAAGTCCTCTGGATAGTTCTTGAATAGCATTCTCTTCAGCCACTTAAACTTCAAAAAAGGACTGTTGCAAATCATCACCCCTACTACTGAAGTAAAGGTTGGTGTCAACTTAGAGAAGGCCGCCCAAAACCAAATTCCAACCCAAATAACTTGTAAGGCCCCTCCAGCCTCAGCAGGAAAAAGAAATACGAGGATAGAGGGAAAATATACATCCGCTCTTGCGGCTAGGTAAATTTGTTTATCAAGCAGGCCCAAAACGGGCAGCAAAATAATGACGGGCAAAGCTACCTCGGGTGTAATTTGAGGAGCTATACAAGCCATTACCAAAAAGTAAAGGAGAGCGAGGTACAGGCCAACCTCGACAAGGGTTCTTTTATCACTCCCAATAAGCGGCACACCAGGAAAGAAGGGGATTTTTACCGTTCCAGGTCGTACCCAATAGGTAACGCCTCCTAGTGGGGGCATATATCTTGCAGTCAATGGACCACTTGCTCCTCCAAAGCCAAATACCTCCAGTAGGATGGTCCAGAATAAGGCTTTGCCTACGGCTTCCAGCTTAAACCACCAACTTCCAACGGTATCCATGCCTCCCAGTTCAGTGGAAAATGAACAAAAGAAAGTCCACATCCAGACATAGAAAGCAATCTTTAGCATGTAAAAAATAACTGTAAATCTCGGTGCGCCAAACCCTTGCATGCCCCATGCTTGGCAAACCTTTTTGGCCCTTTCTTGAAAAGGAAGCTTTTTCCACTCCTCATAATCATAAGGAAGGTCAGTGGGCTTCATGAAAAAATCATAAATCCTCATAGATATGTTGTTTGCGGGTCCGTTTCAAACAGACGAGTAGTAGATCTATGAATAAGTTAACAACTTATGCGGATTAAACCTCTATTTCAGATAATTAGAGACTTGGGTAGTTGGAAAATCCGTATTACAAATGCTGATAGGGTAAATGGTGGTAATATTTTGGCCGTGAATCTAGCCTTACATGTAGCCAAAATACCCCTAAACCATGGGTGCTCAGCCAGACTGGATGGTTGTTAAAGGAGGATTCGAATACTTTTCCTACCCGTTTCCAAAAATCGTGAAGCTGATGCTCAGGAGCTAATCTTACAAAATTGGCTAGATGGCTGTAGGAATCAGCTGAGGCTCCAGGCTGAGGGCAAGGCACCACCAAATTGGCATCCCCCCTTATATTGGGGAAGTCTACAACTGTACATCCAACTTTAAAATAGCTAGAGAAGGATCGTTCATCCGCTTGAATACGGCTAAAAGCCCTTCCGTTGATCAAGACGCACTCAAAATCCGAGTTCTTATCCTGCTCTGTTACAGCCTTGCATTCCCAAAAGAAACCTTGAAAGGGAGAAGACCGCAGCATGTGAATGAATACTGTCCTGAAATCCTCCTCCTCTTGGAGAAGGGTCGCAAATTCAGTAAAGCTGATGGGGGAATGATCCTGTAATAGGGTGTATTGATGAGAATGCCCTTCCTGAATGATTTCCTCTAAATAAGTCCATGTTTGCATAGGTAGGTGCTTTTGTATCAATCACAATAGGTTGTAAGGTCGTCTTCCATAATTTTGTGATAGCCCAGCTCAATTTGGGAAGTGAGAATTCGGTCAACAGAAATCTCAGGTAGGTTGTCAATGGGAAAGAAACCGACATCCATGATGTCATGAGATTGATTGATCTCTCCTTTCACGACCGTGCAATGGAAAAGAAACTTATAAACATAGAAAGGTTGGGGAGGATGAGGATGGCACCTTTTGTCGAAAACAGCCAGTAAACGCTCAGCCTTAGCATCTAAACCTGTTTCCTCTTTGATTTCTTTTACAATGACCTCTGAAGGAGCAAAGCCAATGTCTCCCCATCCACCCGGTAGCGCCCAACGATTGTCCGCGCTTTCTTTTACTAGCAAAACGTGTTTCTCCTCATTTAGCACCATCCCTCGGATGTCAACCTGTGGGGTAGGGTAGAACTCCCGTTTGGGGAAAAGTGCTCTAAGGTCATCCGGAATCTCTTTGTCGTCTGCCAACATTTCCAAGCAGATTTCCTTCATTTCCTCAAATCTCTCCAGATCGTAAGGATTAGGAGAATACACTAGTCCGGCATCTGCAAGGGAAAGCAATCTCTTAAGCTTATTCAGGTAAACTTCTGGCTTCATTTAGGATACTTTAAAGAAAGTAAAAGAAAGCCCTTTCCACTTCCAAATGTGATTCAACTAGGTAACTCTCATCATTGGGCTATAACGAGTTCCCGAGGAGATTTTTCTTTCGTTTTGACCTTGGATAAAATGGCTTCTAGAATAGGAAGCATCTGATTGAGGCTGCCAGTTTTGATGAGGAAATTCCACAAGGGCTCAAATTTTTTCCAACCCCCCGTGTAGAAGATGTGCTTTAGCATGTGTTTCAATTGGTCGTGCTGTAGGGAACCTTTGATAATATTTGGCCAGGAATAAAATGACTTGTAGGCCCAATCATACCCCTTCTTGAGTTCTTCGGCTGTAAGTTTGGTTGTTTGATATACGACATGACGGGTATCGTAGAGGTCCCAATTGTGGGTCAACAGCCTTCCTGCCTTGTCCATGTCTTTGTACAATTTGGTTCCTGGATAAGGGGTTAGGATATGATAGGTGGAGGTGGTAAGTCCATGCTTTACCCCCCAGTCGACTGTTCGCTTGAAAACATCTTTGTCATCATCATCCAGGCCAAAGACGAAGCTCCCATTGACCATGATGCCAAGAGAATGAAGGCGATTGACAGCTGCTTCATAGTCTTTTTTAAGGTTTTGTTTCTTATTACTCTGTCTGAGATTTTCAGGCGAAAAGGTTTCAAAACCTACAAAGAGACTCCTCAAGCCTGCTTCTGCGGCTTTTTCGATGAGATTCCCCTTTAGAATTGAATCAATGGTGGCTGCTCCTTGAAAGACCCTTCCCATCCCTTTCATTCCTTCAAAAAACGCTGAAGCAAATTTCCCATTCCCCAACAAATGATCATCCAGAAAATAGAGATGCTTGCCTGGGAGTCGGTCTATCTCGGCTAGCGCATCATCCACTTTTTGGGTATAAAATGACTTTCCCCCTTCGAAGAAAGCATCTTTGTAACAGAAATCGCAATGATGTGGACAACCCCTTGTTACCACAATAGAATTGGGAACCAAATAACGCTCACGTTTGATTAAATCTCTTCGTATGGGTGGCAGGGTTTCCAACTCTCTTTTAGACGAAAAATAGATCTTCTTTGGGCTTCCTGCCTTGAAATCTGCGAGAAAACGTGGAAAGGTCTCTTCGCCAGGGCCGATAAAAATAGTATCGGCATGAGGTTCTGCTTCTTTGGGAAGCGAGGTGACATGAAGTCCTCCAAGCAAGACATAGGCCCCTTTTTTTCGATAATGGTCGGCAATTTCATAAGCTCTGTAGGCATTGGTGATATAAACTTGAATGATGACCAATTCAGGCTCGTCATCTAGGTTCAGTTTTTCTACATGTTGATCTTGAAGATCAATTTCATCCTCCTCTGAAAGGAAGGCAGCCAAAGTAGCCAAGCCCAATGGAGGGAAAAGAGAATATTTGATGGGACGCCAAAATGGGCTTTCAGCTTCGGCTAGGGCGGGAAGAATCATTTTGACTTTCATACTATGGAAATCAGGTGGAACATTAATCTTGAATCCAATAAATGAAAAGTACTTTTTATTGCAAAGTGATAATTGAAATTTTTTTATCCTCTTCCTGTTCTTCTCCAAAATTCCTTCTGATATGAATGGCTAATGGGGATATAAGTTTCTCCAATGATGACTCTGTTTCTTTCGATAAAGTCTATTTTCGAAAAGGAGATGATGAAGGATCGGTGAATCCGCATAAATTGTTCTTGGGGAAGAGTGGAGGCAAAATGCTTCATGTTCTCAAGTGTCATGATTCGCTGATCAGGTAAATGAATCTTCACATAGTCCCCTAGGCTTTCCAAATACAAAATGTCTTCTAAATTGATCCGTTGGGTTTTGTAATTCGTCTTGACAAAAATATATCCAGGGTGTTTTTCTTCTTCCAGGGAGTTATTGGCCTTGCCCATGTTGGGTGTGATCCTTTTCTGAGCTTTTTGGACCGCCTTGAAGAATCTATCAAAGCTGATGGGCTTCAACAAATAGTCGATCACATCCAATTCATATCCTTGGATGGCATACTCATCATAGGCTGTGGTAAGGATGATGGGGATTTTTCCATTGATAATATTGCCCAATTGAATCCCGGTTAATTCTGGCATTTGGACATCCAGAAAGATCAGGTTTATCTCCTCGCTTTCTAGTAAGGGAAGGGCCTCCAAAGGATTGTTAAAGGATTGGACCAACTCGATCCCGGCAATTTTATTCACGTAATCCTCGAGTAAATTCACGGCCAAGGGCTCGTCATCTATGATTAGGCATCTTAGCATACTTCGAGCAGTATTTTGAGTTCTACATGGAAATGATCCTCGGCCTGATCAATGTTCAGTTCGTGTTGTTCAGGATAAAAGAGCTTTAGTCGTTGGTTGAGGTTGTCCAACCCTATTCCTCCTACTTTATGTTTTTCCTTAGGCTTTACCTTATTGGCACAAGTAAAAATAAAGTGGGTTAGATTCTTTTCAAGGGAAATTTCAAGAGGATGTGCCTTGAGCGCTCCGTGTTTGAAGGCATTTTCGACAAATGGAATGAGTAAGAAGGGAGCAATTTTTAGTTGTTCAATCCCTTGGTCTTGCTTCCATTTCAGGTCGATACCCTTGGGGTAGCGCAAATTTTCTAGGTCAATGTAGTCTTTGAGGTAATCTATTTCCTTGGCAAGGGATACTTTTTCTTCCCTTGTGTACAGGCCGTATCGAAGGATACCTGAGAGCTTTTCTACTGCGATCAACGAATGATCTGACTTGCTGTAAATCAGGCTGTAGATGTTGTTGAGGGAATTAAAAAGGAAATGAGGATTCAATTGTGATCGAAGCAAAGAAAGTTGAGACTTTTGGTTTTGAATGATGAGATCCTGACGTTGTTTTTCCTTGAATCTAGAAAATTGAACAAAGTAGTATATCCCTCCAACCCAAGGGAAAAACAGGCCATAATATAGGTTGTCAAGGAAATATTCATAAAGCGTAAAATCTCCATAGTAATTGCCATATCCCGTCAATGCCTTCTGTAACACCTCTTGGAAGAAATATCTAAACAAAGCAGTCGAAGGGAGCATGATCGCCAATAAGACAACTGTTAGTACGTACATTCTTTTCCTGTGGGTCAGGTACAAGATGCCATAGGTTGCCAGAGAATAAACGAAGAAGGGAATAATAGAGGTGATCATCAGAATGACACTCTTCACACTCGAAAAGTCATCAAAGAAAGACTCAAAATTCAGGTCTCTAAGCAAGTCTCTCAAATAAAAGAAGAACAAATAGGAGAGCATGAACCATAGGAACAATTCTCCGAGCTTAAAGGGAAAGCCGTCTTCGGATTCTAGTTTGATGTGAGAGAATGAGTCTGACATGTCTATAAAGTATAGAATTGGGAGACTTTGACCAATTCATTCCTGTGAAGAGGTTGATTCAATCGGTCAAATCAAAAAGTATATCGGTGAATGTGCCATGGGTAATCATGCGCCTATTTAACGAGGGAATCCCTTCATCTACCGACTTTATTTCCTGCCCTTGAAATACATCAGCTAATTGGAAGCATCACATAAATGCAATAGTTATGAAACAAGTATTGATTGTACTCCTACATGTCATGATCGGATCGGCCTTTGCCCAACCTATCATGTATCCTGACAACATTTTAATTGGGGATAAGAAAATACCCAAGGTGATGGTAATTGGAACCTTCCATATGTCCTATCCCAACCTAGATGCCCATGTAACCGACAAAGATAAGCAGGTAGACATCCATTCACCTGAAAAACAAAAGGAAGTAGAGGAATTGGTAGACTATATTGCTCAATTCAAGCCCACCAAAATCGCCGTCGAGGGAGGTAGAAACAGTGGCTATATCCTAAGACGATATGAAAAATGGATCAAGAAAAAAGGAAAAGGGAAATTAAGAGCCAGCGAAATTGACCAAGTGGCCTTTCGCCTGATGAAGCGCTTTGACATGGATACCCTCTACGGTTGCAATGCGCCAGGGATGACATGGCATATGCAAAACGGAGCAGACTCAAGCTGTATGAAACCCTATTTGGAAAAGGTATTTGAAGGCTATGATTGGAAAAGTGATGATCCTATGGATAGTCTCTACAATGTCTTTTATGAAAAAGATGATGAGTATTGCCTAGAGTTGAGTTTACTGGAATACTTCAAACAGATGAACTCAGATTTGATGGTCAAAAGATACCATGGTGCCTACCTGATTGGGGATTTCAAAACAGATGATTATCGAGGGGCAGACGCGCTAGCTTTGTACTGGTATAGCCGCAACCTGAGGATTTTCCGCAACATTCAAAAGATTACTGATTCACCCGATGATCGAATTTTAGTCCTATTTGGAGCTGGACATTCCTCTATTCTCAAACAGCAATTTGAAGCTACTCCCGAATTTGAATTGGTAGAGTTCAATTCTCTCGGAAATTGATGGTTAAATTTATATGAGCCAAAAGAATCCCTGTTTTATGCAGGGATTTTTTATTTTCATGAGAATTGGAATTCCATTCTCTCATGGGGAGTAAGCAGCTTAAGAGGATAGCAGGAACATGTATTTATTAGGCTATGAATTAGGAAATGTAAATGTCAGGTTGGCCTTGATCAAGGCGGATACCAAGGAGGTAGTCGCTCATCTCCATCATCCTCAACAGGAGATGGACATCGTTTCTCGACAAAGAGGCTGGGCAGAACAACAACCTGAAATCTGGTGGCATCATCTCTGTGTGGCAACACGTCAGATGCTGGACGATACAGGAATTTCTCCCGATTTGATTCAAGGAATAGGAATTGCCTATCAGATGCATGGCTTGGTCGTCATAGATAAGCAGTTACAAGTCATCAGGCCTGCGATTATTTGGTCAGATAGCCGTTCGGTTCCTATTGGAGATCAGGCATTCAGAGAAATGGGCAAGACCTATTGCCTTCAGCATATGCTTAATTCTCCCGGCAATTTTACTGCATCGAAGTTCAAATGGATCAAGGACAATGAGCCTGAAGTCTACGAGCGAACCCATAAAATCCTGCTCCCTGGAGACTATATCGCCATGCGCTTGACGGGCGATCTTAAGACCACTGTTTCTGGTTTGACTGAAGGGATTTTCTGGGATTTTAAGGAAAAGAAAGTATCTGACAAACTGCTGAATCAATTGGGACTTGAGGGGGACTTCTTACCTGAAACGGTGCCAACCTTTTCTCTGCAGGGCAAAGTCAGCGCAACGGCCGCTATTCAAACGGGTCTACAAGAAGGAACCCCCTTAACCTATAGAGCAGGGGATCAACCCAATAATGCGCTTTCTCTCAATGTGCTTCATCCAGGGGAAATTGCAGCCACCAGCGGTTCGTCGGGGGTCGTCTATGGGATAGTGGACAAGCCTATTTTTGATATACAATCAAGGGTAAATGCCTTTGCTCACATCAACTATGAGGAGAATTATGACCGGATTGGTCTTTTATTATGCCTCAATGGCGCAGGGACAGAATATAGCTGGATCAAGCATCAAGTAGCGAGACATTCTCATTCCTATGAGGACATGGAAAGAATGGCTTCCAGTATCCCTATTGGATCTGATGGCTTGTGTATTCTACCTTTTGGGAATGGGGCAGAAAGGATGTTTTTGAATCGAAATTTGAACTCTCATGTCTTCAACCTCGACTTCAATCGCCATTCGAGAGCGCATATGTATAGAGCCTCATTGGAGGGAGTCGCCTTTTCATTTGTCTATGGGGTAGATATCCTGAAGGAATTAGGGCTGGATGTGAATGTGATCAGGGTTGGGAATGACAACATGTTTCGTTCCAGGATATTCTCCAAAACCATTGCTACCCTTCTGGGATGTAGAATAGAGGTGGTAAATACCAATGGGGCAATTGGGGCTGCGAGAGCTTCTGGCATTGCCATAGGAGTATACGATTCCCTAGAACATGCTCTTGAGGACAATCCCGTTACAGTTGTATATGAGCCTGATTTTAACGTGGGCTTATGTCAGCAAGCCTATTCCTATTGGAAGTCTAGGTTGTCGATGGTGTTAGAATCTCATTCTCCCTCTGCCGCTACCCTAGAACATGGCCCTGAGGCTGATTATCCGCTTTCCAAAATATTATTGGAAAAAGACAGGGCCCTAACAGTTTCTCAACTACAGTTACAGGCCGCTCAAGATTTGTTGGAAGAGGCTCAGTTTATTCTTGAAAAAAATGGGCCATCAAGTCAGAAGGAGGTGGCGGAATTACGCTCCAGAATTTCCGAACAATTAGGAAAAGAAAGAAAATGGGAGGCTTTTGAAGAGCATTTTGACTTGTTGCATAATGACTTTTTCCAGAAAGTTCATGAAATCTGTCCAAGCCTTTCGATGCAGGAATTGAAGATGTGTGCTTACCTGAAGATGAAGTTGAGCACGAAGGAAATAGCAAGTTATATGAATCTATCAACTAGAGGAGCTGAAACCTGTAGATATAGGTTAAGGAAGAAACTAGGCTTGAAAAAGGGGGAGAACTTTCATGCTTTTTTACAAGAGTTAGGATAAGGGGTGGCGTATTGTTGGCGTAATTATTTTTAGGCTTGACGAATTTTTGCAGGGGCATTTTACTTCATCTTCCCGTCAATTTTTTCCTTCTTTGTTAAGAGCAGCTTATTGAGCTGTTCTATCGCAATTAAAAGGAAATCATGTATCTACTCGGATTGGATATAGGAAGCTCATCCATTAAAGCTGCCTTGGTCAAGGCTGATAATGGAGAATTAGTAGCTACGGCACAATCTCCTGATCAGGAAATGCCCATAGATGCTCCCCAACAAGGGTTTGCCGAACAGCATCCTGACTTATGGTGGGAACATCTTTGTCAGGCCACTCAAACACTCATTTCTCAGCATAACATTGATGCTCAACAAATTGAATCTGTGGGGATCGCCTATCAGATGCATGGTCTTGTGGTGGTCGATGAGAAGCAGCAAGTCCTGAGACCTTCTATCATTTGGTGTGATAGCCGTGCTGTTTCGATTGGGAATAAGGCATTCGAAGAAATAGGGAAAGAAACCTCTCTTCAGCATTTGTTGAATTCCCCAGGAAATTTTACCGCTTCAAAACTCAAATGGGTCAAAGAAAATCAACCAGAGATCTACGAGAAGATTCACAAAATCATGCTACCCGGTGATTACATCGCGATGAAGTTGACGGGGACCATAGCCACTACTGCTTCTGGACTGTCAGAAGGGACGCTTTGGGATTTCACATCCAACAAGGTAGCTGATTTGGTGTTGGACTATTATGGATTTGATAAGAATCTGATTCCTACAGGTGCTCCAACCTTTTCTGATCAAGGTCATATCCATGAAGCTGCTAGCCTTGAAACAGGCCTTCCAGTTGGAATTCCAATTACCTATCGTGCAGGCGATCAACCCAATAATGCATTGGCGCTGGGGGTATTAAATCCAGGTGAAGTAGCAGCTACAGGTGGAACATCTGGGGTGGTATATGCTGTATCAGATCAGGCTTCCTATGATTCCTTGTCTAGGGTCAATAGTTTCGCTCATGTGAACCACAGCCCCTTAGCACCACGGATAGGGATTTTGCTTTGTATCAATGGAGCAGGCAGCCAGTACAGTTGGATTCGTAACAACCTTGTCCATGACAAATATTCATACCCCGAGATGGATCAATTGGCTGAAAAAATAGCCCCAGGTTCGGATGGATTGAGGGTATTCCCCTTTGGGAATGGAGCCGAAAGAATGCTAGGCAATGAAGATACAGGCGGTAGAATCGTCAATCTCCAGTTCAATCGACATTCACACGCTCACCTATATAGAGCTGCCTTAGAGGGTATTGCCTTCTCATTCGTTCATGGAATGGAAATCCTTCAGCAAATGGGGGTAGATGTTTCCCTGATGCGAGTAGGCAATGACAATCTTTTCCGTTCAGCTGTATTTGCGAATACCATTTCCTCTCTACTTGAGAGTCGCATTGAAATGGTAGAGGCTTCTGGTGCCATAGGCGCTGCAAGGGCTTCGGGAGTGGCTATTGGTCGCTTTGGAAGCATAGAAGAGGCTGTTCAAGGAGGGAATGTCCTCCAAACCTACGAACCCACATATTCTAAAGATCAATTACAACTAGCTTTTGAAGCTTGGCAAACAGAGCTCAAAAGCATGATTCATGCATAAGAACCACAACAATCAATCAGATATGCCAACAATAGGAAACAGGGAATACTTTCCCGGAATAGGAAAAATACAGTTTGAAGGAAGGGATTCAGATAATCCTTTGGCTTTTCGCTGGTATGATGAAAACAGAATGGTCGGAGGCAAAAGCATGAAAGACCATTTTAAATTTGCTGTCGCTTGGTGGCACACCTTCTGTGGAACTGGTGGTGATCCCTTTGGCGCACCTACCAAGCCATTTCCTTGGTTGGGAGCAGATGATCCTGTTCAGGCTGCTAGAGACAAAATGGATGCAGGATTTGAATTCATTACAAAATTAGGTGTGCCTTATTACTGTTTCCATGATGTGGATTTGGTAGATGAAGGTTCATCTTTAGCCGAAAGTCGCCAGCGCCTTGAAGCCATTACAGATTATGCGCAAGTAAAGCAGCAAGCTTCTGGTGTAAAACTACTTTGGGGAACAGCCAATCTGTTCTCTCATCCTCGATACATGAATGGGGCCATGACCAACCCCGATTTTGCAGTGGTTTCCTATGCAGCTGGACAGGTACAAAATGCGTTGGATGCTACTATCAAACTTGGTGGAGAAAACTATGTCTTCTGGGGAGGAAGAGAAGGCTATATGTCTTTGTTGAATACCGATATGAAGCGTGAATTGGAGCACATGGCACGCTTCCTTCACATGGCCAAGGACTATGCGAGGAAGAATGGTTTTACTGGAACCTTCTTTATTGAACCCAAACCCATGGAACCCAGCAAGCATCAGTACGATTTTGATGCAGCTACTTGTCTAAACTTTCTGAGAGAGTTTGACTTGATGGATGATTTTAAGCTCAATATTGAAGTAAATCATGCCACCTTGGCACAACATACCTTTGAGCATGAATTACAGGTTGCTTCAGATGCTGGCATGTTGGGAAGTATCGACGCCAACAGAGGGGATTATCAAAATGGATGGGATACCGATCAATTCCCGAATAATTTATATGAGATCACCGAAGCGATGTTAGTCCTCTTACAAGGGAGCGGATTTCAAGGCGGAGGTATCAACTTTGATGCAAAGACGCGGAGAAATTCCTCTGACTTGGAGGATATCTTCTATGCTCATATTGGGGGAATGGACATTTTTGCCAGGGCACTGTTGATTGCCCATGAGGTCTTAGAAAAATCTCCCTACAAACTTCTAAGAAAAGAGCGCTATGCCACCTTTGATGGTGGACAAGGCAAAGCCTTTGAAGAAGGACAACTAAGCCTGGAAGACTTGGCTGCTATTGCCCATCAGCATGGTGAACCCAAACAGCGTAGCGGAAAACAGGAGCTGTTTGAGAACATCATCAATCGCTATATCTAGGATCAACTCCACCTTTAATAGTCCCCTTCTGTAAAAAGAAGGGAAACTACATCTGGACAGGGGGATCCCATCAAGATTTGACCACATTCACCTTAGAGAATAATGAAAAACTTACTACTACTATCATTGGTCTACCTGCTCTTGTGCTTTTCTGCACTTGGGCAGGAGGCCAGTTATCCCTTCCAAAACCCCAATCTATCCTTGGAGGAAAGAGTTGAGGATTTAATCGACCGAATGACCATTGAGGAAAAGGTGGGGCAGCTTAGGTATGACGCCCCAGCCATCGATCGACTCGACATTCCTAGTTACAATTGGTGGAATGAATGTCTTCATGGGGTGGCTAGAAATGGCCGAGCCACCATTTTTCCCCAAGCTATAGGAATGGCGGCCACTTTTGATAACGATTTGATCTTTAGGGTAGGGGAGGCTGTCTCTACCGAAGCCCGTGCCAAGTACAATGTATCCGTTGAGAAGGGATTTCGAAGGAGATACCAAGGCTTGACCTTCTGGACTCCCAATGTCAATCTATTCCGTGATCCAAGATGGGGCAGGGGACAAGAGACCTATGGTGAAGACCCATTTTTGACCTCTCAAATGGGTATTGCTTATGTGAAGGGCTTGCAGGGAGATCATCCCACTTTACTCAAATCGGCAGCCATGGCCAAGCACTATGCTGTTCATTCTGGTCCTGAAGCCTTAAGACACGAGTTTGATGCCAAGGTGAGCATGAAAGACCTCTGGGAAACCTATTTGCCTGCTTTTGAGGCATTGGTAACTGAGGCTGATGTGGAAGGGATCATGGGGGCTTATAACCGTACCAATGGGGAACCTTGTAATGCGCACCCCTATCTGATGGAGGAAGTCCTAAGAAAACAATGGGGATTTGATGGATATTTTGTTTCTGATTGTTGGGCCATCGTGGACTTTTTCCAAGGCCATAAGATATCTAAAGATGCTCCTTCAGCTGCTGCCTTCGCACTTAATAATGGCTGTAACCTCAATTGTGGCTCCTCTTATCAATCATTGATGGAGTCCCTAGAAAAGGGTTATACCACAGAAGATATGGTGGATGAAAACCTACGAGAATTACTTCCCACAAGGTTTAAGCTTGGATTATTTGATCCAATGGGTTCTGGCCCTTGGGACAAATTAGGCCCAGAGGTGATTGCTTGCGACGACCACATCAAGCTGAGCAAAGAAGCCGCAACCAAATCCATCGTTATGCTGAAAAACGAAGGACTACTCCCATTAGACAAAGGGCTAGAAAGCATTTTTGTAACAGGACCTATGGCCACCCATGCCCAGGCCCTACTTGGGAATTACTATGGGCTAAGTCCAGATATGAAGACCATATTGGAAGGAGTCGTTGGCAAAGTCGAACCCCATACCTCTGTTCACTATAGCCAGGGAGCCTTACTGGATGAAAAAAATAGAAACCCAGTAGATTGGTTCTCTGGGGAAGCCGGAGATGCTGAAGTTACCATCGCTTGCCTGGGTAATTCTCAGTTATGGGAAGGAGAGGAAGGAGAAGCCATTGCTAGCCGACATTTAGGGGATAGAGCTGATATTCAATTGCCTCAAAATCAGGTCGAATTCTTAAAGACCATTCGTTCCAAAGCCAAAAAACTGGTTGTTGTCGTTACTGGAGGCTCAGCCATTGCCTTTGAAGAAGTATATGAGCTAGCAGATGCTGTCATCTTTGTATGGTATCCTGGTGAGCAAGGAGGAAGTGCCGTAGGCGATATTCTATTCGGTGATGCGAATCCTTCGGGCCGCTTACCCGTTTCCTTTCCTAAATCAATCAAAGATCTTCCTCCTTACGAAGACTACAATATGACAAACAGAACGTATCGATACATGGAGGTTGATCCGCTTTTTCCGTTCGGATTTGGGTTGAGCTATACAAAATTTGCTTACAGCGATATGAAACTAAGTGCTGAGAAAATCAAAAGCGGGGAAAGCATGACTGTTTCTGTAAGGGTGAGCAATACGGGAACCGTAAAAGGTGAAGAGGTGATTCAGCTTTACCTAAAAGACAAGAAAGGCTCAGTCGTTTTGCCCAAAATGGCCTTGAAGGGATTCAAACGAGTCAACCTTTGGCCAGGAGCCTCAGAGGTGGTAAAATTTGTCATTACTCCGGATATGATGAGGATGGTCAATGAAGATGGGGAAAGAATGATTGAGAAGGGAGAATTTGAAGTTTTTGTTGGAGGTAGTCTTCCTGACAAAAGAAGTTATGAGTTGGGGGCTAGTAAATGCCTTAGCGGAACTTATTCAGTACGTTAGTGTTAGTGGAAATCTCAATATGATCCCTCGGTCGTCAAGATCGGGGGATTTCTTTAACCTGCTAGTTAATTTCCTTGTGCGCTATGCCATTTTGCAATGATAGCAGCAATCTCCTGAACGCCATCTGTTAAGGCTGCTGGTCCCGGTTGGAGAATATTTTCTGATTTGATTTCGAAGATGAATTCGTTTTTTACAGCCTTGATCTTGTTCCAATTTTGGCGACTAACCAATCTTTCCTTCTTAAATTTTTTCCCACACCATGAGGCTATGATGATATCAGGATTGCGCCTAACGACTTCATCGCTATCCTGGATGATTCGATCCTTCGCCAACGATTCTTGTTGTAATTCACTAAAAATATCAATTCCTCCAGCCAACTCTATCAATTCTCCTACCCAACAAATACCCGTAATCAAGGGCTCATCCCATTCTTCAAAATATACTCTTGGTTTCATGGTCTTTTGTTGATTTGCGTGGCAAGTATGCTGTAGGCTGGTCTTTAATTGCGTGGCAAGTTCAATGGCCTCGGCTTGTTTTCCTACCAAGCTTCCAATTTGAACAATCATCTTATAAATTTCTGCCACAGTCCGATGATTGTTGATCCATACAGGAATACCTCTTGCAATCAATTCTTGAGCGATATTGGCTTGGATATCCGAGAAACCAATGACCAAATCAGGTGCGAGATCGATAATTTTATCTATGCTGGCCGTGGAAAAAGCAGATACCTTGGGCTTTTCTTTCTTGGCTTGTGCCGGTCGGACAGTAAAACCGGATATCCCTACGATCCGCTTCTCTTCTCCAAGTAAATAAAGAGTTTCTGTTGGTTCTTCTGTCAGGCATACAATTCGTGTAGGGAAAAAATCTTCACCTTTCTTCATGCGGTCTTTTTATCTTGTTAGAAGGGTTCTTTTGCCCTTTTCCATCATGTGAACCTTTTCGGCTGAGCTATGGATCCCCATTTCCTTTCTAAGCCCCTCATCATTTTCTTTGAAATGTGTCCAACCTCCATTGTGAATGGGGATACAGACAGAAGGAGCTAGTACTTCAACGGTCTTCATAAAACCTTTGGCATCCATGGTGAATTTTCCCAGTCCTGCAAGATACCTGAACTCGGCGCTGCCCACATGTATCAAACTATGGGAAATATGAGGGAAACGATCCTTGATCTCCTGTATTCCTTTGTAGAAGATGGTATCACCGCTAATGTAAAGACAGGTATCCCATTCTGAATGTTCTACTACAAAACCAATGACATGCCCTGAGACAAATGTTGGCAGCCAGTGTGGATGATGCTGTGCAGGTGTAGCGGTAATCCTAAGGGTTCCTCCCGAAGGTAATTCGATTTCAAATGTTTCCCAGACTTGCATACCCTTTCCATGAGCAAATTGCCGCTCAATAGCAGGAGTCGATAAGATCAGAGGAACCTTGGCAGCAAATTCCTTCCCCTTGTGATCAAAGTTGTCCTTATGCTGCGGATGACTCAAAAGCACCAGTTGGACATCATCGAGATTTACATTTTCCAACTTCGGTGATTGAGTTTTTTTGGAAATGGCACCAAAACCGTGGTGGTACCAGCCACCAGCTTCATCCAAAACTGGATCAGTCAAAATTTTGTAGCCCTCTATTTCCAGCAGGCAACAAGCAGTATCTATGTGGGTGAGGTATAATTCCAAGTGAGATAGATTTAAAGGTTGAATGGATTGATGGTCCGAAACAATGGTCTCATGTTCCAGATAAATGAGCAGGTGTTAGATCGTCTGTGTCAGCTCCCTTCACCCTAATCGCCAATTTGCAATATTTTTTCCCGGAATTGGATTGGGACTCTAGAACGATGAGTTCTCCTCCTGTGTTAGCCATTAATGTCCTATCATAGTTCATCAGTTTGTAACAGGCTTCAACATTTCCTGTTCCCCGCAAAGGGCAATGGAGGTGTATTTCGGTATAGGCAGTTTGCTCATCAATTTCTTTTATGGGGAAGTATTTCCGCCCGTCAGGGGGCATCAGTTCCTGCCATGTATGTGCCAGTTCCTCAACAGAACTCCCAGATGTGGGCCTATTTAGAAGGAGGTTCAGTTTTGCTGCTTGAGCTGTCGCCCAGCCAGTTAGTTTATCAAAGCCTTTTCTTTGGGCAAGGAAGGCCAGAACTTTCAGGCTAGCGCTAAAAACGATCTGCTTTTCTAGTAACTTTTTCATTGACCTAGCTGTTGTATCTCCTTTTTGAGCCTAGCCCTATAAAGGTCTTTGTCTACATATCTTTGATGCCTCAAGGAGTCGATGTATCGATTTTTTCCTTTAAGACTCACCTTTTTACTTTTCTGTAGAAGGAATTTCTGAAAGGCAGTTGAGGTGTTTTCTTTTGCCTGTAGATAGCTAGCAATCAGCCTTCCTTGGAGGTTTAACAAGCCAAAAATTGCAGAAGAAACTTCTATTCCTCCCATGAAAAAGAGATTGTCATGTTTCTTTGAAAAAACCTCCAAGTGCAAGTCAATTTCCTTACTGTCCTTCGATGAATCAAGCAGCTCATCAGAAAGAAAAGGGAAGACTCTTTTGTATCCTGTTGCTGCTACAACCACATCAACCTCCTCCTGACTACCATCCTCAAAAATGACCACATTTCCTTGAAATTCAGCGATATTTTTCTTCGCTTGGATGTCTCCATGGCCCAAATAATGAAGTAGTCTGCTGTTCATGATGGGATGAGATTCCATCAAGTGGTGATCAGGCTTAGGTAAGCCAAAATTCTCCAAGTTTCCGACTAACACCTTATTCAACAAGAATTCAGAAAGGTGGGTATCAAGGGCCTTAAAGGGCGTGCTAAATTTTTCCTTGAACAAATCAGAGGGGATGCCCAGGGTATATTTCGGAAGGAAATAATAACCCCGTCTCAAGCTGATGAAGGCCTTTTCAGCAGCTCTTGCTGCATCGCAGGCTATGTCACAACCAGAATTTCCAGCACCTATGATAAGGACTCTTTTTCCCTTGAAGAATGAAGGCTCCTTGTAGGCAAAGCTATGGATGTACTCGCCTGTGAATTCTCCTTTCACCTTAGGAAAATTGGGATGCCATGTGATTCCTGTCGCGCAAATAACGCCTTCATATCTGCTTCTTTTTCCATTTTCGAAGATTACCTCCCATTGAGCATTCAAGGTATTTACCTCGACTACTTTGGTTTGGAATCGTATTTTTTCTCCAATGTGATGGCGGTTGGCATAGTCTTCAATGTAGGATTGGACTAGGGTATGAGAGGGATAATCTGGGTAATTTGCAGGCATGGGATAATTTTCAAAGCCTGAGAGCGTCCTCGAAGAAATGAAATGGGCGGACTGATACATGGGGGTATCTTCCCGTTGAATGTCCCATATGCCTCCGACCTTGTTACCTGCATCGACCATATCGAAGGCAATGTCAGCTTGTTGAAGGGCCACCGCAGCTGCTAAGCCTGCAGGACCAGCCCCAATGATGAGATATTTTGTCATTGTTTGAGCTTAGTGGATAAACAATGGCAAAACTATTTGGGAGGGAAAACGAAATCTGTGATAAATGTCAATTAATGCTCGAGCGAATGCGGCTAAGCGTCTCTCTGGTGATACCCAAATAGGATGCTAGATGTTTGTTGGGGATATGCTGAATCAAATGAGGCTCATGTTCCATGATAAGTTGGTACTTCTCTATGGCGGTATGGGACTGGATGGTAAACAGTCTCTTTTCTATTTCAATGGTATAAGAAATAAGGAAATGATTGATGATTCTCTCGGTTTCAGGCTTATGCTTCTTCAGTTCCGTCATCTTTGAACGGCTGAGTCTGTAGAGTATACCATCGCTTAGCATTTCTATGCTTTCATAACTTGTTTCTTGGGGAAAGAAGCTCGTAAAGGAAGTAACGAAATCATGAGGGAAGGCAAACCAGGTAGTGATATCGTGGCCATTGCGCTCTGAATAGGATCTACATATGCCCTCGGAAAGAAAATATAAATACTGGCAAATCTCTCCTTGAGATACTAATTGATATCCCTTTTGCCTTTCTACTTTGACAAAAGAATCTTCAATGATGTCCAATAAGTCCACATTTACATCAGGAAGGGAGGCCTGAATATAGGATGTGAGCGGATTCATAATCTCCTTTCTATGAGGTTCAACTCTCAAGATAAGAAAGGATACCTTCCATTGCCAAATCTCCCTTCTGATGAAATGAGCCTACAACCCTAGGCGTTCTTTCCAATAATTCGCGATCATATCAATGACTCTTTTCCTTGAAAAAAGCTTCATCATGTTCAATTGTCCCTTTCTTCCTGTAATCACATAGTGCTTACTAGATTGGAAGGCGTCCAGTCCGATTTGGGCTACCTCGTCGGAGGATTTCATCTCGGGTGAAGCATTTTGCTGATAGTTGTTGGAGTTGGCAACTGTAGCAAAATTACTTTCTGTTCCTCCAGGACAAAGGCAAAATACTTTGATGTTGGTTCCTTCTAATTCTCCCACTAGACCTTCGGTAAAACTAAGTACGAAATGCTTGGTAGCCGCGTAAACTGAACTATAAGGGACTGGAATAAAGGAGGCAGTAGATCCTACATTGATGATACCAGCTTCGGCTTTCTTTTTGAAATCCTCCAAGAAAAGATAACATAAATCCATCAAGGCATTCACATTGAGTTGGATCATACTTCGGTAGTCCTCCATGCTGAAGTCTTCAAATCTTCCCCATTTTCCAAATCCAGCATTATTAACTAAAATATCTACCTCACGTCCATCTGTCTTGAGCTGGTCATACAGTTCCTGGCTGGCTGAGTTTGCGCTCAAGTCCTTCTGGTAACTATAAGCTTCTACCTTATGGGTGTTGCGGATGTCTTCCGCTATCTCTTCCATCTTGGCTAGCGATCTTGCCACGAGGATGACATGAGATCCCTTAGAGGCAAATAAATAGGCGAAGGATTTTCCAATCCCTGATGAGGCTCCAGTGATTAAGACGGTCTTACCTGCTAGGTTCATTGTTCAATTATTTAGGTATTTGTACAATGATAGGTGGAGGTCATGACTTTTGATTTGCTAAAAAGCAAAAAATGAAAATACTACCTGTTCGAAATACGGCTAAGGGTGAAGGGGGAAATACCCAAAAAGGAGGCTATCTGATACCTAGGGGCAAATCGAGCAGCCTGATTGTACTGCTCATTAAAGCGTTCATAGGCCTCTTGTGTATTGCTGTTGGCCAGTTCTCGTTGAAAATTTACCTTGCCCAATAGGAGATTGGCGATGTAGTGCTGTTCAAAAAGAAGCCACTCGCTTACCTGCCGCCTAATGAGTGTTAGATTTGACTTGGAAAGAAAATAGAGTTCACAGTCCAACAAGGCCTCGATAGAACGCTTGCTTTTTCCACCAGATTGGAAGCTCATTAAGTCTGTGCAAAAGCTATCCTCTTGAAAAAAGCCTGAGGTAATTTCCTTTCCCTCTTCATCATCATAATAGCTTCTCAGTAAGCCACTTTCCAAATAGCTGACCTTGTCATTCTCCCTATCCATTTCTAAGAGAAATTCTCCCTTTTTGAGATCAAGCCTTTGAAAACTCTTGATAATCAATAGCTCCTCTGCGCTGGAAAGCTTAATATAAGCTCTGGCCTTCTCTATGATTTTTTCCTGTGGCGTCATAAAGATGAACTTAACCAATTTTTCGCATTTAAGCTGGAGGGATAAACAAGTAGATCTTTTCCCTAGTAAGCTTCTACATAGCTGGTATCAATCAGAGTTTGGAGTGTATCAAATTGCCCATTGGTCCGAATTAAAATCCGATGAGAAAGCTGCCTGACATCTGCAGAATCTGGGCCTATTTCCATGAGCTTCTGATCACGAACGAACACACTGTCTGACTCAAAAATTGTGTATGTTTCATTTGGAATATCGCAGGAGCTGTACCACTCTGTAAGGGAAATCGCATTGACAAGTGAATCTTTGTCGATGATCAACAGCTCAACCCCTTCATAACAAACATCCCAATACAGGGATACTGTGATCAGGGACAAAGGTCCAATACTATCTTGTCTAGATAGATAGAAGTTATGGTCTCCTTGGGGATAAAGGCTCGATTCATATCCATCTATTTGGGTTAGAATATCCTGATGGAAGGTGCTATCTATCTTATTAAGCTTCTCGCCCTTGAATATTCCTTCGTAAAACTCTTGGGTATGACCATATGAAAAAGGGTAAAAGGGAGATTGATCCTCTTCAGGTTGTCCTTTCCTTTTTTCAAGGTTTTTGAAGGACGGTGTATGAGTATCTTGGGTAACTTCCGCGATCTCTCCTCCTTTTGAATGTTGTGGCTGACAAGCTACCAGAAGGTTAGCTAGGACAAGAAAATAAGCAAAGGATTTCATAGCAGCTTAGAAACATTTTCTCAAAGATATCCATTTATCTTATGGAAAAAGCTGATATGTCTCTGGAATCTCCAATCCAGTGAATCCCGCTGTCAAACCGAATAATAACAAGACACAGATAACCAGTCCAGTTATCAGAATACCCCACGCTTGTTGGGCTGGAGAAAGGCAGAGGAAATGACGCTTCATTTTCTTGTGGTGAATGGCAGCGACATGTCCAAAAAAGCTTAACACGGCCAGACTGTAATAAGGAATGAAAAATAGATTGATAGGAAAGGTATTCAGGCCAGCTGCGCCGAAATAAATATTTGTATCTAGTTGTAGGACCGACCTACCTATCAATACCGCAGAAACATGAATAAGGAGAAAAATAGCCAGGTACATGCCTGACCAAAGATGAAGTCGATCAAAAAAGCTCGAAGCATACGGTTTACGAATGGAAAATAGTTTGATACCAGAACCTATCTGAAGAAGAACGGCCAGCATCAGGAGAATCTCTATCACTGGATTCCTGTAAATCAATCTCAAGGAGTTCATCACAGAAATATGAACCTCCGAGCCAAATAGACTCATAAAATGATTGAATAAATGGAAGCCAATGAAGATGGTGAGGAACATGCCAGAAATAAAGTGAGCTCTTGTCATCTTTTTTTAGGCAAGATCGAGCCCAAGAGCATATGCTCATTTGATCTATATCAAATTCGTCTTTCGGATTCGGCTGAGTGTTTCAAGGGTTATACCAATATAAGAGGCTATGTGTGTCAAGGGAATTCTTTGGGTAATGTCTGGTCTAATAGCCAGTAACGATTGGTATTTTTGTTCGGCTGTCTGGAAAAGCATAGAAGAAATTCGCTCTTGTTGTCTGAGCATTGTATTGATGACAATTTCCTTGCTGAGACGCTCAAAATCGTGAAATTTGTCAGAAAGTCGTTCGATATCCTCTCTGCTGAGTTCCGCTACCAAGGAATCTTCAAGGAGTTCGATATAATGTGGACTTGGGACGTGCTCAAAGAAAGATCTGATTGAACTGATGAAATCTCCCTCAAAGGCAAACCAATCCGAAATATCCCGTCCATCATTCAAATAGTAGGCGCGTGCGCAGCCTTTGATGAGGTAAAAGGTCTTATCAGAATATTGACCCTCACGAACGAGTATGGTGTTTTTGGGGGAGGTGTTGATGGTGATACAGGATAGCAAAGCAGCCTGACTTTCTGCTGAAAGGGGAGCATAGGTGGTGGTGATGTCTTGGATGATGTGATCTACCATAAATCCCTACTTTCTCTTCAAGTTAGGAGGAAATCCCTTAGAAGCCATTGTCCTTGGGACAAAAGATCAGCTTAGTTCCCGTAAAGCGTATCTAACTTTTGAAGAAGGGCTTGATACATGTCTTCTCTTCTGTTTTCAAGGGTTTGCATAGCGGCTTTTTGTGCCTCCTCATGTTTATTCCAATGAGAGCAAGGGGCATGATAATCCCAAGGGATATCCCCAAAAAAGTCTGTGAAATAATGAGGTCTTTTGATAGGAAAGGGGCGCATAAATTTTCCCGCCCAACTGGAGGTGGTGGGATCATTGATGTTGTGGTTATCATCAATGACATATAAGACGGAAGGGGTATCCCCAACTCGAAAATATTGGGCCCAGGCTTTGGTTTTAACTACTTCTTGCATGTGTTGGCCTAGGCTACCGTATGGAATGAGCTTGTCAAACATCTCCTTGGGTTCTTCTCCTGTAAACATTCCACTGTAGGTCCAATTCATTTCTAGCCACCATAAAGAATCAAAGCGAGGATTGTTGTAAATCTCTGGTCGTCCGAATCCATTCCAGTTCAGTTGCTCACATGGAATGGTCTTTGGCCAAGCCTTAGGCATGTGCGGGATATCTTTCTCCATCATGAGACCCGTGGCAATGGTGATGAGGCGGATATGTTTGATAGGGCCGTCATACTGGTTTAATAGCTTGGAACAAAGCTTCAAATTTCCCCAAACCAAGATATAAAGAGGCTGTGTGCTGTCTGAAACTGCCTTTGTGAAGAGCTTGGAAGCATGAGAAGAATCCCTTGCAATTGATTTTTTGAGTCGTTGAGCTGAAGGATAGCCTTTCTTCCCAAACTTATAAGAGCGGTAATCTCGTCTGTAGGCATCGATGACTAAGCTACAAGCTTGATAGCCTTCTGCTTCCCATCTATCGGGTACAATTCCTTCTATTTGAAGCTCATTGGCATACCAGAAGAGATGAATCAAGGATTGGCGGTCGTCAGGGTCTCCCTTATCAATGTTTATGTCGGTGAAAATGAATACTCTGGGATTGGCTTGTATGGGCTCCCATCTCAATAGGGCTACACTTATGAGGCAACAGGTCATCCATATATTCAAGTTTAGCGTCTTCATCTTCGGTCGCACTTATGAGTTATTGTTTTAACCAATCCAACATATGTCCTGCTACCTTTTCATAGCCTTTGTCCAACATTAAGTCGTGAGCAATGTCCTTCACCATGATCAACTCCGCTCCATATTTTTGGGCGGTTTTGAGATTGTCGCTTTCTGTAAAAATGTAGTCCGTTTCTCCCCCTATGACCAGCATGGGAACTTCTTTGTGATGATTGATTTTGACCATGGGAAATAGCATGCCGATAAAGGCAAGAAAGGACTCTGAACACAACTGCCCATTGTACTCCATCAGTTCATCTTCTGAAAGTTCCTCTCCAAAGAAAGCATGTCTGCTTCGTTGAGGGGTATCTACTAGGCCATATAAGTTCAAGCCTGCGATGGCAGGATAGAAATATCCTTTTGTGGCAAATCGAAGGGAAGTTCTCCATACGCCATGAGGTGGGGCAGGAGCTAGGAGAATGGCTTGCTTGCAGCTTTCGGATTCCAGGTATTTCTGGACGATGAGCCCTCCCATAGAGTGGCCTACAATGATGGGTGATTCTTCTAGTTTGGCTACCTCTTCTTTTAGGGCATTGACATAATCACCTATAGCATACTTGTTCATGCCCTTTACCTTTCCATTTTTGTCGTGATCTGGTAGGTCAAAGGTGATCACATTGTATCCGGCTTTTTTGTAAAAATGTCTCGGAAATATTTGTCCCAGCACCATTTACCATGCCATGCCCCATGGACGAAGACAATCGTTTCCTTGCTTGTAGTAGTCATACCTTATGTTACGAAAAATCAAGCGCTAATCCGAACTCTCGAAATAAGGGTAAGACAGAGAATTGGATCCACTTCTAATCAGGTCTCCTTATCTCCCAATGTGAGGGTACTTCCTTATGTAGTTGCTGTACAAGTTGTTGGCTTCTGACCGCCACTCGAGCAGCGATGTAAAAAGATTTGTAGGATGAATCCACAGGGTGAGATTCTATCTTATGAACATCAATTCTAAAGGCCTGATCATGAGAAACTCCTATATCTAGCAATCCATCTTTAACGCCATGAAGAATAGCGTCTTCAAAATTTTCTCCCTTCCAACTTGCCAGGGAATTTATTTCGAAGCTATCTGATTCAATCAATTCGATGGTCAAGCCTGCACTCAACATTCTAGGAGAAATGATTTTCTTGTAGGAAAAGGAAACTTTCATATCTCAAGATATCAAATGATCCTTACCATTTCTACCTGCTTAGAGATCGGAACCAAATTCTTGATAGAGGTCAGGAAGAAAAGAAGCTAGGTGCGTGAATTCAATCTGATCATGGAGGACTTGTTCGTAGGCCACCTGTAAGCCAGCTTTTTTGAGCATTTGTTGGCGAAGGAAGCTCGGAAATTTAATATCACGACCCATAAGATTTATTTGAGCGTTATGGCCCATATAGTATCGACTCCTCAACTCAAAGCCATAATCTGTTTCTCTAGCAAGATGGACCATGGTACAAATGACGATTGGGGGAGATTGGAGGGAAACGAACCCACAAGCATGGGCTTTGATACCTACCTTCTTGAATTTCGTAGTATCAAAGCCAAGTTCTAATGGATCTACAAAGTGAATATGGATGTCGTTTTTCTCATCAAAGAGATATTCTGTGATCTTATGTGTATTTCCAATGTAGCGATCTGAATGATGGAGATTGGATTGGCTAAGAACCTCTCTATTTTCGGCCATGGCACTAACATGGCAGTAAGGATACCATAGTGCATATCGCTCAGCTTCTACAGAATGCCACCAAAACCACCATTGTAGCATTTCTGGGGTTGCATGTGGGAAATGAGTAAGGCTTGAAGCGAAAAGGGTGCCATCCGCCATCTGACCATAGCCTGTTTCATGAGGAAGGTATCCTGGCTCTAGCAGCTTATTAAGCCCTTCGATAGTGGGTGGAAGAATTTCGGAGGGTGGAATGGGGCCCTTCTGAGCATTAAGTATGTGTTCGTCATAGACATACATTTCAGGATTGAGGTATTTTGCGTAGGGTTTTGAGGATATTTTTTGACGATTCTCCTCAAATAGCTGTTGGTTGCAAACCGTATGATTGGTTACAAGTGATTTTGATTTATTTGGCAGATAATTCATGAATCTTGTCAACTTGAATTGGTTGGCTTCCAAGTTGATTATCATTTGCCAAAGTTCTCTTAAATTAATTTAATAAACTGAACTAGTAGAGAGTCAATCTCTGTCCATCCCTTTTTTGATTTTGCTTAGCCAAACTGGGCTAATGCCCATCAGGTCGGCGATGGTATGGGCCGGAAAGCGTTGGAGGAGAAATGGATATGTTTGATACAAGTATTCGAGAAACTCAGTAGGAGAAAGTAATAGATTATGATTGTACATCTGAATGGTTAGTGCTAGTGTTTTTTCCAGATTGGTGATGTAATAGGAATTGAATTCCGAATATGCTTGAATTAAATATTGAATAGTTTCTCTAGGTATTTGAAGAACAATGGAATCTGCTTCTGCTCGAACTTGGTAGGAAGTAGGACCTCCATTGTAATAGGAATCTGAACAAACAAGCGTATCAAATAGAGGTTCATTGGTGAATAGCATAATGGTCTTTTCCTTCCCCTCATGGGATACAATAGACATACTTACCCCTCCTGAAAGAACAATATATAGATGTCGATCCTCACTACCTGCCAAGATCAACTTCTCCTTCTTTTTTAAAGAAAGGAATTTTCCTTTTTGCATAAAGTGAGAAAGAATTTCTTCTTTTTGGGTAGGAAAATCTTTGAGCCTCTCTTCCATATGAGCTAAGTCTTCAAGATTCATTTTTTACGATTAATTGTAGAGTGTGTAAATGATCATCCTCTCCTACCTACTTCCTTTCTCCGTGAAAAGACTCGGTTTATTTGACAAACCTATCTATGGAAGCCTATGGAATGGATGGGTAGGGATAAGGGCCAATAATAAAAAAAAGGGAACTCCTTTCAGAATTCCCTCAATTATTCTTGGGTTAATAGGCTATCGTTCAAGTAAGTAGTAGGAGGTTCGTTCCACTTCGACATCCGAAAAGAAGGGATCTCCAAAAATCGATTCGGTTCCAGCCATGGCAGTTGTAAAATTATGGCTGGCGACCTCCCATCCCTCCATCTGAAACTCATTCAATCTTTTCATCACATAGCTGTTATCGAAAATACTTACTAAGTCAGCTTCGACGATTGGGATTCGTCGTAGTTTTACCAGTTTCTTGACAAAGCGCGGAAGTCTGGAATTTACAACGAAGTACTCCTCGTGATCCCCACTTGGATAGGTAATCATAATGTGTTGTCCTCCTTCGGTGTAGCTGATAACGAATGTCAAATATTCTTTTTGAGTAGGTTGAGGATCAGCTGCTTGTGAAGCAAACATGGTACTAGCAAAGAGCACAAGAAAAACGGAGGTGAATAGCTTCTTCATCATGGTTTTGACTGTTAAAGGGTTGAAGATCTAATCGTATATGTTTTTCTATATGTACCTTGAAATCATCCATTAGGTTGGAATAGGGGAGGTAGAATTAGCCTGCGTGTAGATGTGGAGGATAGGGGTGTAGGATAAGGAAATTCTAATTTCCCTTTGGAATCAAAAAATAAGCGATCGTAAGCCCTGCGATCAAGAAAAACAAGGAGATCAATATCATACTGGTAGATGTAAAATGTTCAAGGCCTTGGTCTACTTTGATATAGGTTTGTTGCTTGTCTTTTAGGCTAAAGAGGATTCTTTCATAGGGCTTGAGGAAGAAATTATCACTCTTTTGATAGGTATGGAATTCTATTTCATCCCCTTTTTCCAAATCAAGAATTCCCTGTTGGGAGGCTCTGAATAGATTGCCACTGATAGAATAGGGAAAGGTCTCATCTACTGCTTTGAACTTCACACTTGTAATCTCGTCTCCATATTCATCCCATTCTGCCTTGGGCTTTTCAGCCAAGACCACCTTCTTGAGCGCCAGTTCATCTCTGGTTATTCTGGTTACCGAATACACCATCCACGCGATCCCGAAAAAGGTCACTACGGCAAGCCAGCCAAATATTGTCAGGAAGGTTTTCATGCTTTACATTCTAGGGGTGGGAAAAGAAAAGAGAGACTCTCGCCTCTCTATTTTAGGGATTAGTCTCTTTCAAAATAGAGGTAGATATATACGGCAGCTCCAAAGCTGGTTGCATCAGTGGAAACCAGTCTATACCCAGCTCTTCCATATTCGTCCAACTTGGCCTGTATATCCTTCTCAGAATCATTTTTGATGTGATTCTTATCGGTGGTGAATTTGGAATAATAAATCAGCGTCTCAACTTTATACCTTGCCATGAATGGGTTGTTTAGTGTTGTGCGAATTTTCGCTTAGATGTACAATAAAGATAGAAAATCCTTCTAAAGGTTGGGAATAGATGATTAAAGTTTGATGCGATAAAAGGCCAAAGCATTGTCCATGAACAGCTTTTGCTTATCAGAATCAGCGTAATCAGCTACAAGCTCGAAGAAGGCATCAAAGAGGTGTTCAAAACTGACGGATACCTTATCCATGGGAAAATTCGAAGCAAACATAGACCTGTCCACACCAAATACTTTCAGGCCATATTCAATATGGGGACCAATGGCATCCACCACTTCTGCCACACTAGCCTTTTCTGGCCGCTGATGGAAATTGAATCCAAGGATGGGCATGAGCAGGCCACTTAATTTTACATGGACATTAGGAAGCTGTGCGAGTGTGGCCAAGTCCTCATACCATTCTTCATACGTCTTTTGTCTTTCTGCCTCAGTTTTTCCTACGCCTCCGTGCTCATTTGCCAGCCCAACAGGACAGCCGAGGTGATCCAGTACGATAGCGGTCCCGGGAACATCTTGAGCAAGCTTGATAAAGTCCTTTAGCTGATGGGAATATAAATAGGCATCATAACTCAATCCCTTTTCACCTAACAGGCTCAATCCTTCTTTGAATGCCTCAGTTTTCCATGCGTCTCCACGATGATTGTGGTCCATGACTCCCTTAGATGGATGCATAGCTATCATGTCTCTTATTCCCCGAAATCGTTCGCTTGCCCCTTGGTGCCCGGCCAATACTTTCGGAAGGTTTTCCCGATCCTCTAAATGGGCCTGACCAATGATGGCATGGGGTTTAGTCTCTAGGCTTTCAAGCCATACTGTTTCCTGAACCATGTCCATGGGTTTTTTTCCTTCCCATGCTGCCTGAATGTGAACATAACCTTCCACTTGATATTTCCCTGTATCGTGGTGGTAGATGTCTGGTAAATGGGGATTTACCACATAATCTGCTACCCCTACGAAGTTGACAGAAGCATTGGGCATGAGGGCACGGGTTACTTTATCCAGTGTTTTGGGCCAGCGCCCCAGTGCTTTTACCAAGGGAGTAACGGGTCGAGGTGTGGTGTAAGGATCCCACAAATGAATATGAGGGTCAAATATGCGAATAGACATAGCGTAGGCATTTAGTAGAAACAGAAGATACGCTATTAATCCGAAAGGTGGAAGAAGATTTACAAGGCCAATTCACCCATTCGCTGCTGAAAATCAAACTGTAGATCTTCGTGTAATTTATCAATGGCCTTATTGATCATTTGAACCTGTCGAAAATACAGCCTTTGAAGAATGGTCGATCTTTTCAGATATCCGCCTAATTCTTTGACCTGTAGGCAGAAATAGAACAAGAGTTCCACCTCTGTTTCTTTTTTTCCAGAATAACGAATACACTTTTTGACATGGCGAAGGACTTTCCGAATGCCCTTTTTTACCAAGTAAAAGCTGGTATGGTTAATCTCTCCAAACATCTCCTCTATGTCCTTTTTTACCCCTTCTATGTAGAGCCATTCGTTTTCTGCTTCGAATAAGAGGTAGGTCAGGAGTTCTTTGTTGTCCTTTTTGAACTTTGCGAGACGCAGGCACAGCTCCATCAGTTCGTCCTCATCTCTATGTTTTAGTTCCGCCTTTAGGTCTCTGATTGTTGCAGCTTTCATAGGTCCACCTCCTTCTTTTCCAAAAAGAAAAACTCCATGGTATAATCAACATATTCAGGCTGGGTGATGCCTTGGGCATATCGAATGTTTTGCTCCTGGGTGTATTTGGTGAGGTAAGCTTGATTGATGTTGTCGGAAAGGTTAGGGTCATGGGAGAGTTTGATTCCTTTCACACGAAGAATGGACTTCCCATACCGGATTTCACCAAAACTCTCTTGTTGAAAGGCTGTAAACCAGCTTCTCTCACTTTTGCTCCATGATCGAGCAAATACCCGCCCACCGACTTCAACCATCCATATATCAAGGAAGGTCTTCCTTTGTTCGCCTCCTTTGATGCCAACAAGGGTATGTTGGTGCAGGAATTGGATGAAGTCATTGGGAAAGGGCATATACTTCTCAGTCTTATTCTTTGATCACTCTAAACCCTAATTTATCACCTTTTGCACTTGCCTCAGGCTGGTTTTTATCCACATAATCGTAGGCTCCAAAGCCATACGAATCACCTTCCGCATTCATCTCCGCGACATTGCCTCCTAGATCGAATATCTCGGCTTCCCCTATTTTGGTAGCCTTGTGCATGCCTACTTCTTGGAAGAGGCTGCCATTAATAGCTTCTAACTTTGGCTCCAGTATGTCTAAATCTTCAGGGGTGATATCATAGCCAGCCCAGAAATTCAAGGTATTCTCCTTTGCGGCAACTGCCATGGCTTTTTTATGGAGCATTTTGCTTTCCTTCTCATTGGGAAGGCGATAAGTCTCACCTGTCCTTTTGTTTAACCAAGAGATATATGCCTTGGCTTGCTCATAACTCACTACGGCTGGATAATTTTCCTGTCCTTTGGCGAATAGGAACCTTGGGTAATAGGCCTTGAATTGGGCGTTCGTTACCTCAAAACGACCAATTTCCATACTGTCTGCCTTGACGGTTTCAGGGATTAGTTTACCCTTGAGGTTCTTTCCATACAAATGGCCATATCTTGCTGCCTTTTCCTTAGCTAGTAGCATGGCCAAAGGACTGTCCTTCTTGAAGGCTTCGTTTTTTTCAGGCGCTTTCTTAAAGAGGTGTTGATCGATCCAGGCGATCTCCTCATTCATTTTTCTCAACTGGTGGGTGATTTTACCCAGACCGTGAGGCTGTCCTGGAAACCAAAGAAAGCGCACCTGTGTTTTGCCAGCCTGTTGGAGGGCACGGTAATATTCCCATCCCTGATCTCGGGGAACAGCCCTGTCTTCAGAGCCATGGAAAATAATAGTAGGTGTTTTGACCTTTTCTAGCTCAAACAAGGGCGACTTGGTGATATAGGCTTCATTGTAGGTCTTTCCATCCACGTCATCCCAAGGTGCCCCGCCAAAGTAGCTCTGATCGAAGGTTACCCCAAAGCGACAAGTTCCAAAGTCGGAAGTCCAGTTGACATCACCAGCACCCGGAGCGGCTACTTTAAACATATCTGGGTAACGGACTGTCAGCATAGTGGTTAGAATAGCCCCATTGGACCATCCCATGACTCCCAACTGATCCATGTCAATTTTTCCTTGCTCATTCAGCACCTCTAAGCCTTTAGTTATATCTTCCATTTCAAGGTCATAGTAATGGCCCTTGATAGATTCCACGAATTTTTGACCATGGTTAGATGACCCATGATAATTGGGTTTTAGAACAAAGGCTCCTTTTTGAGCCAAAATCTGAGGGTAAGTCGACCATCTTTCACTCCAGGTATCTCTATCTGTTCCTGCAGGTCCTCCATGAATAGATAGAATCAATGGATAGCGCTTGCCAGCTACATAATTTTCCGGGTAATACAGAATGCCATCTACTTCTTCGTTGTTGTATCCTTTCCATTTCATGACTTCCGACTTGACGATGGGAAGGGAAGCCAGGTTTTTATTTAATCGAAGGAGCTCTTCTTCTTTTTCGAAGGACAATTTCCCACCCTTAACTTTTAGGTCAGCGATATAATACTTCGGAAGTTGGGAAGCGGTGGAATGATTGTATACGACCTTGGAAAAATCATCAGATATATCTAAAACGCCAAGATGGTCTTGTTTGTCTCCAAAATCAGGAACATGCTTTTTCCAGGTATCACCATCTTTTTGGTAAAAGGCCAAGATATTGGTCGCGCCATTTGCCAAAGAAACCAAGACATCATTGTCCACTACATAATAACTTCCTTCCATGGCCCATTCATGCTGCAAATCAACAGTAGACATTTGAGAGCGTTCTAGGTCAAAATAGCGCAATGAGCCCACACCAGCACCATTCCACTCTGGATCAGAGGAAAGTTGAGTCACAAAGTAAAATCCTTTTCCATCTTCTGTAAACTGGAAATTACCAGGTTCTTGCAATCCTTGAAGAATTTGTTTTTTCGAACCTGTAGCCAAATTTTGTAGGTAGTAGACACGTTTGGGGAGACCATCAGATGCATAGTGTCGACTGCGATTCAACACATAAATGAGCCATCGTCCATTCTTAGAAACCTTGTAGCTACTTACTGGATACTTGTCGCTCGTGATTCTACGGCTGGTTTTGCGCTTCATATCGTACTCGTAGAGGCGATTTTTGGTCCAATGGACGCTATCTTCGACCACGATTACATTGTCCTTTGCCTTGGCTTTTTCTTGTTGGTAGAGGCTTTTGCCATCATTGGAGCTATACAGGAAGGAAGAGTCGCTATTCCACTGAATATTTGAAATGCCATTCTTAAATTCCTTCACCAGCATGGGTTCGCCACCCAACATGCTCATTTTCCACAGTTTTTTTCCTTTTTCTCTAGAAGAAAGGAAATAGATATTCTCACCATTACGGGAGAAGAAAGGACTGTAATCGCTTTCCTTAAAGCGAGTCATTTGAAAGCTTCTTGGAAGACCAGCTTTTTTCATATTCAATCTGGTTAGGTAAATACCAGACTTGAATCTATCGGCCTTTTTATCGCCTTTTCTTTTGGTCCAGACTACACTTTGGTTGTCAGGAGAAATGGAAACCGAACGAGCGTATTCTGTATTGATGATATGCTCGGGTGTCCACTTTTTCGTCTTGCTTTCGGTTGTGCTTTGTCCGAAGGAAAGAGTAATGAATAGGGGGAGGATGAATAAACAGCAGCGTATGTATTTCATACAAGGAAAGTTTAGATTAGATGTATATCAAATCAATATTAGCAAAAGATTTCCATGTACGAGAGAGGAAGGGCGAAATTCTCTCACTATCTGCAACTCACCCTTGACCTTTGATGAAAAAGCGAGTGCTATCTAGGCAAAGAAGCTTCAAATTTTTCAAATTCCATCTTCATTTTTGTCAGAATCTGCTTTCTAACGTCCTCTTCTTTGATAAAGGAATAGGTGATAGAATTATAAACCAGATGCTTGATATCCGAATAGGACAATGAAGGATATCTTTTGGCCAATAAGACATACTGTTCGGTGAGATTGGTTCTCAATACACCTGCATCATCTGTCGCAATAACAGTCGGAACGCCCATTTCTCGATAGAGCAGGAAGGGATGAGCATCTTCCTTGACTTTAAGGATGAACTCATTGCTACTGAGGTTGATCTCTACGGCAATGTTGTTTTTCATCATGTATCGCATCAAACCATAGGTGTCCTTTTCGTAGGGAATATCTACTCCATGGCCGATTCTGTTGGCTCCTGCGACTCTAACAGCCTCATCGATGTGCCATGTCAACTCCTCTGGAGGGACCAAGCCCAATGTCAATTCGCCTGCATGCATAGAGGTTTTGACAGCGGGAAACTTCTCTTTACAGAATTTGAACATCTGCATATGTAGCCAATAGTCCTTCATAGAGGTTTCGCCATCTTCTGGAGCAAGGATATTGACACCCACAACTAATGGGCTAAGTTCCGACGAAAGGAATGCCAAGACTGTACTTTTGAAGGCATCTGCAGGCGCTAGAAATCGAAAAACGAAATTTTGATAGCGCATCACGAAGTCCTTGGAATCAATCTCTGCTTCTTTGTGTAGTTTCTGAACTGTGTTTTGATTAAACGTCTTGACTTTTTCTACTGCCCCTCTTTCGAGCAATTGGTTATACATGCCCTCAAGTATTTGTTGGCACTTCTTGGAATCTCTTTGTAGGGCAATTTCTCGTAGGCTGCCATTTTGTTGACGAAGGTCTTCGATATCGATATCGACCTCTACGGGCAGAAATTGTGTCTCGATATAATTGACTTTTTCTTTGATGGCTCGGTCCCTTATTTCGATCATGCTCTCTTTGATATATCCATCCACAGCTGGCCAGAATTTATCGAAGCTTTCAAAGAAAAGTTTGTCTGAGGGATGATCTGACGGATCATAGTCTTTTATCGACCATCTTTTTAGGATATTGATCTTGGTTTCTGTTAGGCGATTTTGCTTGGTCAATGTGGAAAATTTAACCCATTTGGGTCCAATTCCAGGGGTAGGACTGACTCCATATGTGCGGGTATTCACCCAAAAGTCCTCTTTAATGGCTCGTTCTAGAATGGGTTCCGCGTAAATCGAACCGGCCAGGTGATGATGAAGATCCCCCCCCTTTGGCATTTGTGAAAAAAAGGCTCTAAGAGAAACTGTCTGATGACGGATTTTCTCGAAATATTGATCAGGGGATTGACCAAGGAGTAGAGAGGGTAGGAGGAAGAATAGAAAAAGAAATCTTTGCATCTGCGCTATTTGTTGTAGAGCTTGCCGTAATAATCAGAAATTATCTTCAGTTTTCAAGTGTTGAATTTCCCCATTTGAAACTTTTACCTCCCATTCTGTTCTTGGAATTAATTGGAAAGGGAGAAATTTGATTTCATGTAAATATAGCCTAGTTTGAAAGATATTCCCTTGGAATAAAAGCCCGAAACTATGATTCGTTCACTCGTTTGTTCAGCCATATTAGCCCTCATCGTGGGCAGTATGCTCATGAATTCCCCCTTATCGGCACAAAACCGCATGCTGGAACTGACCTATTCAGGAAATAACCTATGGAATCCTGGATTTCGTCTGGCTATAGTACAGGATTGGAAAGAAGAGAAAACTTCTACTCTCTTGGGAAAGGAAAGAAGCACCTCCTGGTCAAAAATGATAACAGCTGGTTTGTACCACGATGTGGAAAGCCATACCGGCTTTTACATTCAGGCAGGTGCTCTATATCGAAATGTAGGAGAGAAGGGCTGGTTTTTTGATGCTGAATTAAGCCCTTTGGGTTTGTATCGCTCATTCCTGACAGAGACATGGGCAGTAGATGATAATGGAAATGTCAGCCAGGTAAGGTTACCCGGTCGAACGTATTTGGCTCCTGCTGCAGCTTTGCATCTTGGAAAAGCAGGAAAAAGGGAATGGTTTGTTGGAGGCAGAGTCATGACACTTCTTCCCTACAATACCTACATTTTGCCTCTTCTTATGATTGAATTAGGCGTTCGTTCACCTTTAACATCCACCAAATGAGATACCTATTAACCTTTACCCTTGCCTTACTGGCTACTTCATGTATCATCATCAATACGGGAAGGATTAGTGATGTGATTTATGTTCGACACAAGGGGGCCGATATGCCTGCGCATGTTCATGGTGATCCAGCTAAAAATACGTTTTTGATTGTTTTACATGGAGCGGGAAGCTTTGGCTTAGCCTTTCGTGATGGGGAATTCTCGCAGAACTTGGAGGACGACTATGTAGTGGTCTATTTTGACCAAAGGGGGCAAAGCATGGCACAAGGTCATTATTCCAAACCTGAGGACCTTGTAGATCTCATGGCCGAGGATGTTCTGGCCTTGGCAGCTGTATTGAGAGAAAAATACGGAGAAGACATCAATCTATTTCTCATGGGCCATAGTTGGGGTGGTTTGTTGAGTGGAGCCACCCTTTTGAAGGATCAGAGTCAGTTTGCCGGCTGGATCAATGTAGCAGGTGCTACTGATATTCCCTTGGCTACAGCAAGAAGAGGTTCCCGGATTCAGATCATTGCAGAAGAGCAAATAGACCTTGGGAATTCAATTGAAGAATGGACAGCAATATCAGAGGAGGTAGATGAACTCGATCCTTCTGAAGAATCGTCTTACAGGCCTACCTTGCGCTTGGCAGCTAGAGCCATAGAACTATTGCTAAGGGATGAAGTGATTGAGAGTACGACCACAATTGAGAAGCTGGCGCAAGCAATATTGGCAAATAATCCCATCACATGGGCGGTTTCTGATTTCTTCAATCAGCCTGTTTCTGAGGCACGTGAAATGGACTACTCGCTTACACCAAGGCTTCAAGAGATTACCTTACCCACTCTCATGATTTTTGGAAGGTATGATGTGAGTGTCCCTTTACAGGTGGGGGCAGTGGCCTTTGAAGAGATTGGCAGCGATAAAAAGGATGTTTTTGTATTTGAGCAAACGATCCACCATCCTCATGATACAGAGGGAAGCAGGTTCGTACAGGAAGTCAGAAGGTTTATTGAAGAAAACAGATAAAAATAAAAAGCGTAGGCTGTAGGCCTACGCTCAAACATTACTACACACAACTACCTTATTTTTTAGGGAGTAGATCTGACATACGCAAATCCCCCTCCTGCTGCATTTCCTGAAGACCATTTGGTAAATCGGACAGTGAGATAAACATCATCTTCTATCAGATGAAGAATGAGATTTTTACCCACTACATCCTTGGGGTTCTCAACAGCAGCTCTAAAGGGCTTGAATTCTAACTCATTGATATCCTCTACTGTCCCAATGGCCCATTCTGTTCCTGCTGGACTTGCATCTTGGTTAGACTGACTTTCGCTGACTGCATTGTAGATCTGTCCTCCTCCATTACCACGTGTGATGGCTACCTTATCTGTCAATATATCTTGATTGGCAGCATCGGCTGGGTCTGTACCTGCGGCTTTTTCAAAGGTAAGCTCGACCCCTGACCAGATTTTCTCAGGCTCAATAGCTGTATTTTCACATGATGCCATGAAAATTGCCAATGGGATGAGCATCCACATTCCCAGTTTAGTTTGGGTAAATTTTATCATTTTCGAGTTATAGGGTTATTACTACTTTATTCGAACACTAAGGTAGGTGGAATGTTTGCCCCTTTTCTAGCCCTAAAAGCAGGATACTTATTTTTACCCCTTTTGGGGGAGTAAAAAGAGAGGGCCCTCAACTCGATAAAATGATAACATCTAGGACTTACTTAAAGGCCCTTAGCGTAACAGAAATACGCTTACCCTGATATTTTTTGAAGGAGGGAACCTCATGTGTCCATCGTAGGTTGGTTTCCCAAGGAATGACAAGCACATCTCCATGACAAATGGTGAAGTCGTGAAAGCCTTCCTCTTTATAAGGTCGCATTCTGAACTTCCTTTCTTCCCCTAGTGAAATGGTAACAATCGGGGAATTGACTACCAGATCCCTAACATCATCCCGATGTGCGCCGATATAATGAGAAGAGGCTCCATCATACCAATTCAACAACATCCCATTTAAGCTATGGTCGATATGTTGTTGGCACCAATCCATGAAAGGCTTCATCGAAGTAGGAATAGGGAGTGCATTGTTCCTCGAGCCTGAATACTGGTAATTGCGACCATATGCTTGCTGCCAGCGAGGGGTCTTGACCTTCCTGCCGTGGATGTGCAGCTCATGAAATTCCTCTGGGTGAAGATTCCATATCGCCTCTGTATGGGCTTCAGTAATGGAAAAGGGATCTACTTTTTGCGACAAGTAGATACCCTGTTTTTCTGAAAGTGAATGGTAGGTGAAAATCGTGTCTGAAAGCTTCATAGAACAAAAGGATTGTCAAATGTTTCTTTGACGTCTGTGCTACCAAGCTTTACGTGATGAGTCTTTTTCTGCTTTAGCGGAAGTTGCTCAATTCATGATAAATTCAAGCGGGATATGTAGCCTTCTTTGCCAGGCATTCTCAGAGTGATTCTCTCCTTCAAAAACGAGCGTTTTCCAGTTCTCCTCTACATATCCTTTCTCCTCCATGATGTTGTCTACCTTTTTCTGGTGGGCTGGATACATGGCATCAAGGGTTTCGGTACCATAGTCAAAATAAATTTTATGGGATTTGGGATCAGGAAGGTTATTCTCTAGGTAAGAGGCAAAGGCTTGGGGAATAGGATTTCCTTCATTTTGAAAGATACCTGGCCAATGGGTAGACAGGCAGGCAGCTGCCCCAAATACTTCTGGGTATTCACAGATGGCATACCATGAAATCAAGCCTCCCATGCTCGAACCTGCTATGTAGGTATCTTTTGCCTTCTTCTTGGTATTGAAGTTTTCGTCTATGTAGGGTTTGAGCTCCTTAACTAGAAACTTGAGATAAGAATCAGATTTCAACTCACTGACGAAGAGATTTTCTTGTCCTGGACGTTTGTAGGTAGCCAAAAGAGAATCTTTAAAATCCTTTGGAAGGCTTTCGAAAGGTTTTCTTGGGAAATAATCGACATGTCTTGTAGGTCCTCCATTCCACACACCAACCACGATGAAGGGATCGACCTTGCCTTCTGCCATCAATTGATGCGCTACTTCATCTACTGCCCATTCTTGTCCATTCCATGTGGTGGTAGAATCGAATAGCATCTGGCCATCATGCATATAAAGAACAGGATAGCGCTTGAGTTTCTTGTAGTTTTCTGGTAACCACACATCAACGTTTCTTGCAGTTACATATTCCGATTGAAAGCTGTCAATTCTAATAACACGCCCCTTGTATACATTCAGAACAGATTCTTCCTCACTTTCTTTCTTGCCAGCTGTATTACTTTGGCAACTTAACATGAGAAGTAAGATCAGACTTGAACAGATGATGGATTTCATAGGTGGTGATATAATTGATAGGGATGAATAGAAAGCTGAATTCAAATCATGGAAGAACGAGTTTGTGTTGCTGACTCTCCCACTTGGATTGAATTCTGAGTAAATATACACCTCTTGTAGAAGGAATGGGAATCTGTAGGGCTTCTTCTTTCGCTTGGGCTGTAAAGATTGTTCTACCCTGCAGATCAATCAATTGGACGAGTGTTTCATGCGAATGGAAAGGTTTATCTACATGAATGAAGTCCCCGATTTTGCGCCAATTTACCTTAGAAGGGGAGGAAATGGAGGGTAGCTGTGTGGTTAGAAAAGGAGGAGCCATGGGGGCGATAGGGTTTCCCCCGCCGCCTTTATTGTTTGGTGTGTTGTTGTCTACTACATGGAGGGCAGCAAAAATTTTAGCCATATCTCTGGTCCAAGGAGTATTCTTATTGGCTTCGGAAAAGGAATAGCCCCAAGCTTGCTCGAACTCATCAACAAATCTTCCTTTAGGAGACCATTCTGTGCACATGGCGTAGACTTCCCAATAAGTATCATCCACTACGTAAGCTCCATATTGCTGAAAAGCAAGGGCTAAAATTCGAGCGGGCTGTGTTTCTAGTTTTAGGCTATCTAGCTGAAGGTCAGCACGGAGAGCCAACAATGCCCCCATTCTACATGCTTTTACCGTGTCGAGGGTTCGTTGGGTATAATAGACTGAAGGAGCATAACCGTCTGCCCTCAAAGCTGGCCAACGATAGCCCTCTGTTTGTAGATCGTAAAATAGGTTGCGAGCAGCAAAAAGATTTACCTTCATGACATGCCTAATGGTATCTGAGGGATCGTCCAATTCGCCTAGGCGCAAAGTCCCACCCATAGCAGATAGCCCTGATCCTCCATGTGCGCCTGTTATTCCTTCTCCGAATAAATTTACATCAGAAGGGACGAATTGGGAGGTGGCTATGCTGTCGAAACATCTCGAAAAGGGCTGGGTCTGCTTGATCGTTTGCCCATCTCGCATGAGAAAGGCAGCCCCAGAGTTTGGGGTAAGCCCGTCCCAAGTAGAAGGACTTACAAAAAAACTATCTGGAATGGGGGCTTGAAAGAGCATGGGTCCCTCCTCAACACATCTGTCTTTGCTCCCATCCCAGCCTGCATAGTTTGTCATGACAGGGAGTAGAGGGGCTTGAGCATCTAAGAATAGAATATCCTCATCCACGGTCATCCCCCAAGCCTGAGCGGGTTCGATTAAAGCAGGGATATATACAGCCTGATCCCCTATAGGCATATTCCATATAGAGGTATCTGCAAATGGCCACTTTAGCGGATCTCTTTGTGCCCATAAGCTGCAAGAGAGCATTGAGCCAAGGAAGAAAAATAGGACGATTTTTTTCATGACGAGTTTGTTAGCCTGAATCAATTCAGGAGAGTCCATCTCAATCGTACCTAAAGGGAGCCTTCGAATATAGGAAAATTTATATTTAGCTCATGTTCACCTTAGATGTAGGAGGTTGTGTGGCTACTCTGATAGCTACTTCCTGTGCCAGTCTTTGGGATAGGTTTGTGATGGCTGTCTTTAGGATTTCATCCTCTCCCAGAATGGCTGGACTACCCTTGTCGGCTCGCTCTGCCATTTTTTCTCTCATTGGGATTTCTCCTAACAATGGAATGCCAGTGGCTTCAGCTAATCTTTTTCCTCCTCCTTCACCAAAGATGTAGTATTTCTTCTCTGGTTGATCAAAGGGAACGAAATAGGCCATGTTTTCAATGACACCTAATAAAGGAACTTGAATTTGAGCCAGTTGGAACATATCTGCTCCTTTTCTCGCATCCGAAACCGCCACTTGTTGGGGGGTGGTAACCACGACAGCTCCAGTTACAGGTAATGCCTGAACAAGGGTCAAATGAATGTCGCCCGTTCCAGGAGGAAGGTCCACCAGGAGATAGTCAATTTCACCCCAATTGGTATCAAATATGAGCTGACGTAAAGCTTTAGAAGCCATAGGACCTCGCCATACAACAGCTTGCTCGCTTCTCACCAATACTCCAATTGACATCAATTTGACGCCATGGCGCTCGAAAGGAACTAACAAATCTCGTCCATTGACTTTTTCTAGGGTGGGACGCTCATTTTCGAAGCCAAACATGATAGGTATGCTGGGCCCGTAGATATCTGCATCGATTAATCCTACTTTGGCACCACTTTGGGCAAGTGCAATGGCTAGGTTGGCGGAAACGGTAGATTTTCCTACACCTCCTTTACCAGAGGAAATCGCAATTACATTTTTGACGCCGGGCAAGACCTGGTTATTCATGTCCTTTACCACCTGAGCTGTCATGTTGACATTCACTTCGGCCTCCTTGTCTACCATCAACTTTACAGCATTGATACACGCATTTTGGATGGCATCTTTCATGGGGCAGGCAGGTGTGGTCAAGACCACCGTAAAATCAACCTTTTTACCCTTTATTTTGATATCCTTGATCATGCCCAGCGTTACCAGATCCTTTTTCAAGTCTGGGTCATCTACATGGCTAAGGGCAGCCAAGACTTTCTTTTCAGTAATTCCTTTATCCTTGTTGAATAGCATGTCGTAAATATAGAAAATTAGCGGTCGTTCCTCATTCAGGCCATTTGACCAAATCATATTCTTTACCAACTAAAAGAACCTCCCAACTCAACAACTTGTTTTTGCCAATGATGGCATAATCGAAGGGATATTTTTGATGAATAGCAGACAATTGTTCAGGTCCTAGTTTTTGATAGAAACTTAGTCTATCCTTTTCTTCATAATTTTTTCCATAAACCATCAGACAACGTTGGTACCAACTCTTGATAGCCTCATCCCCAAAAGGGAAGGCCTTAAAATCAGCTACCAGTGCTCTTTGCCCTAGAATTCGGACACCCCCAAAACGAGGAGGTGCAAGTACAACCGCATCTTTTGGACTATGCTCTCTTAGCCAATTGGAGAATTCAATGACTTCCTCTTCGTAGGGTGGCTGGAAAATCGAAGGCCTAAAAGCTTTTGAGGCATATTTTTCAAGGCTATTGGGTAGCTGCCCAGGAAGAAGGGTCAATTGAGCTGCTGTAAAGAGAAGGCAAGCCAAAAAAAGACCATTTGCCCAAAACCGCCAATCTTTCCTCATGATCAAGCTTAGCCAAAGGGTATAAAGCAAGCTAAGTCCGATTCCAGTAAGGGTTATTTTCCCAAATAGAAGGAGAACCCCAGCTCCCCCTATTCCTAGTATCCCTAGCCAAAAGGATGGGAATCTGGAAGATTGAATTCGAAATGACTGAGCGAAGGCTGTAAAGGGCGTCAGAAAGCTGAGGTAAGTGGAAACATAAGCAGAAGTATCCCAGCTGTTTATGAATATTGAAATCTGTCCAGCCAATAAGATCACTGCCATCCATTTGAGGAGGTTTAACAATCGCCAGGTCTGTGCGGTAGTAAATAACCTACTTGGAAATATCTCGACCATGAGCCAACCCGTAAAGGCAGCCAAAAGAATCAGCCAAAAGAAATTTCGGATAAATACTCCTCGACTGTCTTTTCCTTGGGTAATTCTTTTTCTGCTGCGAAAAGCGAGCAGGCCAATTCCAAGCCAACAAACACCAAACAGGATATTCCCCCAATCGGAAAGAATGTAGGAAGGGATGTAATGATGGGGATGCCTAAAGTGTGCAATGATGTCTACAAACTCCCCATTTTCAAGGCTTTTGGGGAGCGACAAATAAGGAATAAGGGTCAGTGATCCAAAGGCCAAAAGAATAAGGCCTGATGGGATCAATTTCTTCCATAGGGCAAGGGAGGATGGATTCATCAAAAATGCACTTCCCAATACCAATAAGCCGACTTCCAAGCCATAAAGAACATGGACTAGAGAGGCCAAACCAGCCCCAATGGCAGCCAGGACCAAATTCCCTTCCCAAGCCTTCCAAATACTCCCTAACACCAGCGGTGCAATGAGCATACCTGGAATCAAATAGAGTTCATAAACCGTGTTGTCCGAGCCAATCTGAACAGTTTGTACAGACATACAAAGAGCCGCCGCCCATAGACCTGAATATTCTTGCTCGGGGAAAAGAGATTTTCCTGCGGCCCAAGAAACCCAAGCTATTCCTGCTTGTGAAAGGAGGGTGAGGAGAAACATACTCAAGGGCAAACCTATGAAAGAAGCTATGTTGGCAATTAATTGACTGTAATAATATCTTGGACCAAAACCAGCCGATGCTTCCACAAAAAAATCATTTTGTAAGTAACTGCTGTCCATGGCCCGCATGATGATGGGGAGCTGCTCAATCTGATCGTAAATGCCATATCTATAGTAGAACAGCGTGGTGATCAGGGAGAAAGCCCATACCCACTTAGGCGGGAATTCTATCCGTATAGCTGAAATTGGTTTCATTTTCGGACAAATTAACAAAATTGAGGTAGACAAAACCCCTGAGCAAGGACAGTATCAATATTTGGATAATGGCGAAAATCCTTAAAAGGAATAAAAGAAGACTGTTCCCTGAACGTAAAGAATTTAATATCTTGTCTCAGCGATGGATTACAAAGATTATTATAAAGTGATGGGCGTTTCTCCCAATGCAACTGAGGAGGAACTACGGACCTTATACAAAAAGCTGGCTCTACAATACCACCCGGATAGAAATCCAGGGGATAAGAAAGCTGAAGCCAGGTTTAAAGAGATCTCTGAGGCGAAGGAAATCCTACTGGATAAAGACAATCGACAAAAATATGATAAGCTAAGAAGCGATTACCTACGCTTCCAGCAATATCAACGCGCCACCACAGGGCGTAGACCCTCCGGACCAAGACCTCCCCAAGGGGAAGAAGAATTCGGTTCAGTATTCGGGAATTTTTGGCAGGAAGTCTTTGGTGGAGGAAAACGAGGAGCCAAACGTGGTAAAAACTACGATGCCAATATTAAAATCTCCTTGGCAGAAGCCTACAAGGGATTGTCTACCATCCTCACTTTTGAAGGAAGAAGATTACGCATAAAGGTTAGGCCGGGAATTCAGGATGGCCAAATCCTAAAAATTAAGGGCCAAGGACAAGCCGGTGCCAATGGAGGTCCTCCAGGTGATCTCTATCTCAAGGTAATGATACAAGATCAAGGTGAATACAAACGAAAGGGAAACCACCTCCTTCGTTCGGTTCATGTTCCCATTACCGCAGCTGTGTTGGGAAGGAAAGTACAAGTAGAGACTTTTAAGGGAAAGATGTCAATTACCATCCCTCCCGGTACACAGAATGGAGAACAATTGAAACTCAAAGGCTTGGGGATGCCTATTTATGAAGATCCAGGTTTCTTTGGTGATCTCTTTGTCAAGGTAAAAATCATCGTCCCTCGTCGACTCAACGAAGAGGAAAAGGCCCTTTTCAAAGAATTAGAGAAAAGGGGATTGTAGGAAAGTAGCTACCGAGCGGATTATTTTCCAGTCAAGGCAGCCACCTTTTCGCCTTCAAAATCTTTGAATACTTCATCATGCTCTATTAAATAGTCCCAATAGAGCTGGTGGATACGTTTCATCAAGTCAGGAACATCTTCTGCTGTCAATCCTTTGGTTGGAATGGGATCGCCGACATGCATTTCTACTATTCCAGGTTGAATCAACCATGAACCTGGTTTTTGGACTTTTCTAACATCGATCAATAACAAGGGAACAATAGGAACCTCATTGGCAACCGCAAGCCTGAATGCTCCCGCATAAAAGGGGCCTAGGGGAGCTTTTGTGGTATTTCTTGTCCCTTCTGGAAAAAATACCACAGAAGTTCCTTCATCCAAGCGAGAAGACATTGTATTAAAGGAAGCCCTACGACTCTCCGGACTTGATCTGTCTACGGCAACTGCAGTTTTACGAAATAGCATCCCAAAAAGAGGTATGCTTAGCAACTCCTTTTTGATCAAGGGCTGAAAAGGATGTTTGATCATAGAGCCGATCATATTCATGTCCATCATGTTGACATGGTTAGATATCATGACATAATCTTTTCCCCTTTCTATCTTTTCAAGGCCTTTGGAACGCATGAAAATACCCGTTAACAGCCCCCATGTACTAAACCAAATGGTGTTGATGTAGAATACAATGATCATTCTCCTGTTTCTCGGAATTAGGCCAACCGGAAAAAAGATCAGGATGACGGGGACCATCAGGATGAAATACATCGTGTAGGTATAAATCGAATAAAGTATGTGAAAAGGTAGGATCAGATTTTTCATGTTCCGCTCATTTACCCTGCAAGATAATCAATAAGTTCCGACTCTGTAAAAAAATGAAAATGTCCCGATTTAGCATAAAATTAGCTAAACATATAAATACGTATAGGTCTACATGTATAGATAGCCAGAAGTTTTAAGCAAGAGAGAAAATGAGAACAAAAATGACATTTTGAAAGATTTGTTAAAGAATTGAGTAGCTCTTCGCCAACTTTTTCTTCAGTTTCTTGTTAAGCACTAATAACATATCAGTCTCCCTATTTAAGGAAAACCATCATTTAACTAACGGGAAACAGGATTCTCCCTCCTGTGTACCTAGGTATGTAGTAGATTTTTCGATTGTATCATTCTTTTTAAGCCGATTCAGTATGATGAACGATTGGAGGAAAGTGTTAAACAAGACTTCTTTACTTGAGAAGAGATTGTTGGAACCCCACGTGAGCTATTATGATATCAATAGCCAAAGCAGGTCTGAATTGGCTTTTCCTTTACATTTGATGGCTGGGACGCTCCTTTTTTTTGTGGCCATCGCACTGGTGAATCTAATTTTCTACGGTAACGATTCCTTTAACCTCGTCATTTTCTGGTTGTACTGTATTTTTAGTCCTTTCTATTTTCCTGGGATCTATCACCTATACCAGTATGCTAAGAGAGAAGAGAACAAACGCCTTGAGATTGACCATAAACATCACTTGATCACCTACGAAGACAAGGAAGCTGAAAGAAACCTTCACTTTAGCCTAGATTCCATTGAGAAGTGCACCATCTACCATACGCAAATGCTTCCCTATGGAATTGATTACATGGAGATAGAATTAAAAGGAGGCCAAAGGGTATTTTGTTCTACGCTGCTGATTGATCCTTGGGAAATGGTCGATGAGTTGGGTATTCCCTATCAGATCAAGAAGCGTGTTTTCAATGCTTTGCCAATTCATTAATTAGAATTCCAAGGTCAGTTGCCTTCCGTCTTTTTCTTCTACCAAATCGAGATTGGACATGGCTACTCCAAGTAGTCGCACGGGCTTTTCTACCTCTTGACTATGTAGAAGGTCTATTACTATGGGAAAAATTTCTTCATAACTGCTTAGAAACTTCCCTACGGTTTTGCTTCGTGTCTGCTGCTGAAAGTCATGGTATTTTATTTTCAGAGTAACAGTTTTTCCACCTGTTGGGTAAACTGCCATGCGCTCTACCACTTTTTTCAAGATTGGCCTTAGTTTCTCCAGCATGGTTTCCGTATCGGGTATGTCTTCGCTAAAGGTATTTTCAGCTCCAACTGACTTTCGAATTCGATTGGGCTTTACTGGGCGGTCATCCTCAGCTCTAACAATTCGGAAGTAGTGTCTACCTACTTTTCCAAAAAGTCTGACCAATTCGATTTCTGATTTCTTCTTCAAATCTGCCCCAGTATGTATGCCGAGCCGTTTCATTTTTGCTTCTGTCTTTGCTCCAATACCGAAGAATTTTTTAATGGGGAGTTTTTCAAGAAAACTAATGGCCTTTTCTGGTGGAATCAGGGTGATACCATCGGGCTTATGTATATCTGATGCAACTTTAGCCAAAAATTTATTGATGCTAATACCAGCGGAAGCTGTCAGTTGTGTTTTCTCCTTGATCTCTGCTCGGATGGACCTAGCAATGGCTGTGGCAGATCCCATACCTTTTTTGTTTTCCGTTACATCAAGGTAGGCCTCGTCAAGGGAGAGGGGCTCTACCAGGTCAGTATATGCATAAAATACCTCTCGAATTTCTCTTGAAACAGAACGGTATTGATCAAATCTGGGTTTGACAAAAACGATGTCTGGGCATAGTCTGTAGGCTCTAGAAGAGGGCATAGCAGAACGAACACCATATTTTCTTGCTTCATAACTTGCTGCAGCCACTACCCCTCTCTCTCTGGAACCTCCCACGGCTACGGGTTTCCCACGGAGTTCAGGATTATCCCTTTGCTCTACTGAGGCATAAAAGGCATCCATGTCGATATGTATGATCTTCCGTTGAATCAAAACGCTTCTTTGTCAGAATAGCAATTGAAGTTCCTCTATCAAATGTAAAGCTACTTTTCCTAGTAAAAACGGTTTGAATAGACTTTTATAAAGGGTTTTCAAACATTTCTATGAAATTTTTTTGAAAATTTTCCGTGTTTATTAACAAATATGTCTTTTTCATTTTTCCTTAAATTTGCAGAATGACATCTTTGGCAGACTTATCTCAATCCTAATTGAACATGACACTAGATAAAATACCTACAGTTGACCTGCATGATTACATGCATGGTGATGAGGCGAAGAAGCAAGCTTTTGTAAAGGCGTTGGGAGACTCCTTTTCTGAAATTGGTTTTGCCATTGTGGCCAATCATGGAGTTACACAAGATACCATAGATGGAGCTTATGGAGCATTTAAGTCGTTTTTTGGCCTACCGGAAAATATAAAAAGACAATACGAGATTCCTGAGCTAGCTGGCCAGCGTGGATACATTTCCAAGGGGCGTGAGCATGCTAAAGGCGCCAAGGTAGCTGACCTGAAAGAGTTCTTCCACGTAGGACAAATTGTAGAAGATGGCGATCCTATCAAGGAACAATATCCTGACAATATTTTTCCTAATGAGGTACCAGAGGTTGAACAGTATGGGGTTGCTCTGTACCAATCTCTTGAAAATTCAGGGAAATACTTGTTGAGAGCCATAGCTGAATACCTTGATCTTCCTGTAACCTATTTTGATGACAAGGTGCACAATGGCAATTCAATTTTGCGTCCCATTCACTACTATGGCATTCAAAATCCTGATGACCTGCCAGAAGGTGCGGTCAGAGCTGCCGCCCATGAGGACATCAATCTGATTACATTGTTGATTGGCGCAAGTGCGGATGGGCTTCAAGTATTAACAAAAGAGGGGAATTGGTTGGCAGCCAAGCCGGAACCAAACCAGATTGTCATCAATGTAGGAGATATGCTACAGCGTTTGACAAATAATAAGCTAAAGTCTACCACGCATAGAGTGATTAATCCTCCAAAGGAAGAGCTTCATAAGCCTAGATACTCAGTTCCTTTCTTTCTTCATCCTAAGTCTACCATGGACTTGACGAGCCTAGCGTCTTGCATCGATGCAGACCATCCCAAGCTGTTTGAAGACATGACCGCAGGAGAATACTTGGATCAGCGTTTGAGGGAAATAGGGTTGAAGAAATAGTAAACTCAAGGGATTTACTTCAACATGAATAAAAGGGGCGAAGCCATTCGCCCTTTATTTTTTTAGCTCCATTTTACTATGCATCTGAATATTGAAATCAAGGCGAAAAGCCAGCGACATGAGGCCATTCGTCAGGTATTGACAGACCATCAAGCAGAACCCAAGGGAACTGATAGGCAGCATGATACCTATTTTCATTGTACCAATGGCCGATTAAAACTGCGTCAAGGAAATATAGAGAAGAGCCTCATCTTTTATAAGCGCTCAGACCAGGAAGGTCCCAAAGCCTCTCACGTCAACCTCTATCATCCACAAGATGACCAGGCACTTAGGGAATTGTTAATCGAAGCTCATGGAATATGGAAAGAGGTAATCAAATCCCGAGAAATTTATTTTGTGGAGAATGTGAAGTTTCATTTGGATACAGTGGAAGGACTAGGGACTTTTGTAGAAATAGAAGCCATAGACAAGGATGGAAGCATAGGTGAGGAAAAACTGCTAGAGCAATGCACCTATTATATGAAGGCCTTTGGGATCGGTGAAGAAGATCTATTGGCTACATCTTATTCAGATATGGTGGAGGGAAATAAGTAGGGAATAGAGGAGGCGATGACACCCATTAATAGAAAATGCTGTCCTTTACATGTAACTTTTGCTCGGATTTGGCATACAAATATCAGGAAGCCTTAATTTCTTTTTATCATGAATTACACGTTGTCAGGTACCATCTTTCTAATTGGATTTTTTGTAGGTGTATGTGTATACGCACAAACAGAAGTTCCTGATTATTTCGAAGGAGCCTTAAATTTTTCAGTTGAATTCGCAGGTCCTCAGGCAGAAGAGCTGAAGATGAATGAGCCCAATAACAAAATCCGCATGTTCATCAAAAACAACAATTACATTGTGCAATTGAGTGGAGGACGTTATCCCAAGACCTTCATTTTTGTAGCGGATTCCAACTACGAATACAGCATCAACTACAGCGAAAAGAAAGCCTATCGATTTTCTATGTATTCGGATCGTACCAAAGACAAAAAGGAAGAGGCGATCCCTACTGCTAAGCCCACTGGCAAGCAAAAAGAAATCAAGGGAGTGTTGTGCGATGAATATAAAATGGTAACAAAAAATACCGTTTTCTACTATTACGTCAACGACAAGTATAGAGTAGATATCGCCAATTATCCAATGAAACCCCGTTCTAAGGCATCATGGCTAGCAAAAGGCCTTGATGGGAGAATCCCCCTTGAGACCATCAAAAAGCAAAAGAACCTCTCTGTCAAAACCTCCTTGATTAGCTTGAAGTCCAGAAGCTTTGATCCAGAACAATTTATGATTCCACCAACCTTCAAGGTAAAAGGACGGGATTATCGCTATTAATTGGGAAAAAATTTTGACCTACTAACGAGCTAAGCTAATTTGCCTTTCTATGGCAGATCACAACGAACTTGGGAAACAAGGTGAGGAACTAGCAACTGCCTTTCTGGCGGCCAAAGGGTATCACGTTCTGGATAAGAACTATAGATATGAGAGAGCCGAGATTGATCTGGTTGCGCTTAGGATGGACCCTGCAGAACTCGTCTTTGTTGAAGTCAAAACAAGGTCTACTGATTTATGGGGACAACCGGAAGAATCTGTAACCGAAGCCAAGCAGAAACAAATCTTCAAGGCTGCCGATGCCTATTTGTATGAAAAAAATATGTGGACTGTTCCCGTGCGATTTGATATCATCGCCATTACCCTAAAAGATCCAAACAATCCCCTTTTTCATCATATTGAAGATGCTTTTCGGATGAAAGGGAGCTTTTGATAAGTAGAATATTTTCGAGTTAAAGAGGCTGATTGTTCCAACATTCAGCCTCTTTTTTTTGTGCTTTTTTATGAAAAAACCAAGACGCATTTAAACCTGTGAAGGAAGTCTGCATCAAAGCAATGTCGTTCAGACAAAACAACAACAATTTCTACGTTAATAAACGAATTCAAACAATGAAGACTGTTATGCAAATTTCTCCCGGTTTTTTGATCACTGCTTTAGTTGCTTCCATGCTGTTGATATTTACCTCATGTGAAACTACTGGCGAAGTCGGTGTAGCACAGGAAGACATAGACGTAGTGATCATGGATGCCGTTTCCGATGATGCTTTTGGAGATGTGGACGATGTCTCATTTGAAGCAATGGAAATGACCGACAATTCCATTTACGCACGTTCATTTTCTCAAGCTGCTTTCCGCACCATTTCAAGAGGATGTGCTACGATTACCAATGATACAGCTACCAAAACGGTTACAGTTGATTTTGGGACAGGCTGTTTAGGCCCTGATGGAAAGACTCGTTCTGGTCAGATTGTGATCAATTATAGCCGTCGTCTGTACATCCCTGGCGCCACCCGTACCGTTACCTTGGTCAACTACGTAGTGGACAGCGTCAGTATTGCGGGTTCTAAAACCTACACCAACCTAATGGTCAACTTCCGCGACACCCTTTCTCTAAATGTGGTGCTGACAGGTGGACAAATCACCATGCCTAATGGAAATACAGCCACAAGGGCCTTCGATCGTACTTCTACTTGGGTAAGAGGAATCAATCCATCACAGGATGAGTTTTGGGTAGATGGCAACATCCAAGGGACACGATTTAACGGTAATTCCTTTACAAGAACGGTTAATTCTACTCTCGTTTACCGTCGTGCTTGTCGTCGTCAGCAGGTAAAAATTCCAGTAGAGGGGACAGCCACCATTACGCGTTCTGGCCAGCCAGATATCGATTTAGATTTTGGAATGGGAAGCTGTGATAACCTAGTGGATGTAACTGTAAATGGGCAGACCACGACTGTTGATGTAACCAACAGATAAGAAATACCCTATTGGGATAAAAAATATCCAAGAATTGTATTTGTATCATTAATGGGGGTTTCGCCTCTGCGTCGGACGACGCAGGGGCAACTTGGGTTGAATGACCAATTGTCGTATATCTTACCAAAATCAGGGGTGTGGTAACGCTTTTTTAACGAAACGTAAACATTTTTTTGTCGCGCTTGTCGTATTGAAAAGCATCAAAAGCAAATACAAAACTTATGAAGTCTTCATTTATAGCATTTGGCCTGGGCGCACTCCTCCTGATTTCCTGTACACAGGCATCTGCTGAAAAAACCGCTGATCCCAACCTAGATACCATGGAAGAGGTGGTTGAGGTAAATCTCGATGGTCTTAAGAAAGCCTATTTCGCCAGTGGTTGTTTCTGGTGTGTAGAGGCCGTGTTCGAATCTGTAGAAGGGGTAGCTGAAGCTGTTTCTGGTTATGCAGGGGGAACGACCAAAAACCCAACCTATCGTCAGGTGGGTACAGGATCTACTGGACATGCCGAAACGGTAGAGGTATATTATGATCCAGAAGTGGTTAGTTTTGCGACTCTTGTTCAGGTTTACTACGGTTCTCATGATCCTACTACAGTCAACAGGCAAGGACCAGACCGAGGAACGGCCTACCGTTCGATTGCTTTCTATCAGGATGATGAGGAAAAGAAGATCATCGAAGAGTACATCAAGTACCTTGAAACTGATGGCGGCTACAAAGAGGGCGATATCGTAACTGAGGTGAAGAAGTTTGATGTATTCTGGAAAGCAGAAGAATACCACCAGAACTATGAAAAGCTTCATCCAGATCAGCCTTATGTTAGAAGTGTTTCTATCCCAAGGTTGAATCGCTTCAAAGCAAAATTCCCTCAATTGCTTAAAAAGGGAGAATAGGCGACTATAAAAAATCAAAAGGGACGTACCTAAGGTGCGTCCCTTTTTTTATGCTACTACTCTTTTTTCAAAAGTTTCGTCTGTCCATTTCCATGAAAAATCCTGACGCAAAAGTGTAAATCAATACACCAATGAAGAAGGCTTGAAATAAGTCTATAGAAACTAGCATTCCAAGGAGGCCTGCAATGGCTAGGACAATAGTCGCTCCAACTAATATTTTCCTATTTCTACCCCCTTGACGCGTATTAAACATCCCACTCAAGGGAAGGCTCATGAAGCCAAAATACAAGGCAGGTAGTAATATCCAGGCCGTTTCTCCTTCAATTGACAGATCGGAGGTAATTCGGTTGCCTAGTATGAAGAAACTGATCAAAAGGACAAGTGATATCCCAAAAGAACCTCCAACTAGACTTGAGGCAAGCTTCTCCTCTTTGTCAAGGGCATGTTTTCCCTTGGGATGGAGCCGCAGGAATAAATTTGAAATGGGGGATGCCAGCCATGAACTGAAGGCAAAAAGCACATAAAGGATGATAACTGGCATCAGAAAAGGAGCCAATTCAGGATTACTTTGAGCAACCTCAATCACTAGTCTATAAAGTAGGTAAAAGCCAATGACGACCAGCCATCTTCCTCTGGCTTGTAGTTTATTCATCCAAAGGAAGTACCTAAGCATAGCCCTATATAGGGGATTTTTTCCTTTGATTGCTTCCTTTAAGCCTTGACGAGCCAATCGGTTATCAGGATCTAATCTTAATGCTTCACTAAAGGTCTCTATGGCCTCATCCATTTTCCCTTGCTCAATTTGAATCCATCCCTTGTTGGAATGGGATTGTGCATTATCGGGCTCACGATTGAGGGCATACTCCATGGTCTGGGCTGCCTCAGCCTTTCTATTGAGTTTGATGAGTGCCTGTGCACGATAATTGACAAGAGCCGTATTTTCTGGATTTCTAGCCAATCCTTGTTCACTTTGCTCAAGGGCTAGGGTCCACTCTTCTCTGTAGAAGGCAATTTGGACTCGAATCAGAAAGAAACTATCCCATAAGGGAGCTAATTTTAATCCTTCTTCTGTGGTCGCCCATGCCTCATCCATTTTCTTCACAAAAAACTGTGTCCAAGCGAGAGAGTAATAATTCATGGGCTGATCAGGAGCTGCAGCTACAGCGGCTTGTGCAGCTTCAAGTGCCTCTTCTCTTTTATCCAATCGGATGAGCACTTGGGCCATGAGTCCCAATGCTCTGGGATTTTGGGGATCTTGACCAAGTATATTGCGAAGTTGTTCCTCTGCCTCTTGGAAGCGTTCCCGTTCGAGGAAAAAAATGGCTCTTTCGAAAAGTGCTTCCATGTTATTTTTTCAGGTTAAGGTAATTGAGGATATCGTCGTATAGACCCCCTTCATTTGCAAAGAGTGCATAGTTTTTGGCGGTTCCAAACCATTCTTTTGTAGAGGGTTTGGTCTTTTTAATTGCCTTTAAGAGATCATCTGTTTCCATGGGCTTGGGCACTCCACTTTTCATGGCCTCCTCCAGCTTTCCTTCAATGGCACGGTCCACCACCGCAGTCAAGTCCGCCCCTGAGAAGTGTTCCGTCTTTTTGGCGAGTTTCTCATAATTGATGTTTCCTATCGGTTTATCCTTTAGCATAATTTCAAGGATGGCTTTTCTGGCTTCTTGGTCGGGTGGTGGAACAAATATGATTCTATCAAATCGTCCTGGTCTTCTAAATGCGGGGTCAAGATGCCAAGGTGCATTGGTTGCAGCGAGGATGAGAAGACCTTCATTATCCGATCCGATCCCGTCCATTTCTGCCAAAAATTGGTTGATGGTATTCCTTCCTGCTGAATGCCTGAGATCTGAACGATTCGCTCCCAAGGCGTCCACCTCATCAAAAAAGAGAACAGAAGGCGTCAACTGCCTTGCTTTGCTGAAAATGGTATGTAGGTTCCTTTCGCTTTGGCCAACATACATATCCAAAATCTGTTCAATGCCAATGTTGAAGAAATTGGCTTGAACCTCGCCTGCAGTAGCTCTTGCCAAGTGTGTTTTTCCCACGCCCGGAGGGCCATATAGGAGAATCCCTCCTCCAATTTTCTTCCCATAAGCCTTGTACAAATCAGGATGCTTTAGCGGATGAATGATCTTCATTTTTATCTCTTCTTTCACCGCATCCATGCCACCCACATCCTGAAAGGTGATATCAGGTCTTTCAATTTCGAATTGGTTGCTATCCGGATCTTCCAAATTAGGGGTATGAGAAAGCTTTATCTTTTCTGGCTCTCTTGGGTTGGATTGCTGAACCTTTAGGTTAATGTTGGTTTCCAGAAAAGCATCTTTCAAGCCTGGATCAAGGATGATGGCCTTTTCGTAGGCAATTTGGGCATCCTCAAATTGTTCTGCTTGGTAGAGGAGTTTGGCATACACAACCCAAGCTGTAGCTGGAGGGGTAGGGGAGGAGGTGACTTCTTCAATCAATACCAAGCCCAGCGACAACTTATTCAATTCGAGGAAGGCAGTTGCCAGTCCTACCTTAAGACCTACCTCTTCAGGCGCCTTTTTCAAACCCTCTTTAAACTCGTATTCTGCTTCCTCAAATCTCTTATGTTTCAGCAAGGCCTGTGCATACAGTTTTCTTAGGGGAATGTTGTCCGGTGATAACTGTATGGCAGCTTTGAGCTGATCTAAATCTTCCATCTAGTTTGCTTTGATTTGGTTGTACTGTTGTACTTCAATATGGTTTCAGGCTGTTGAGAAGATAAGGCTATTTTTCTCTTCCGTATAACTTAAGTCCAGCCTCATAATATTTATCTCCTTTAACCCAGAAAGGAGTTTCAGGATCATTGGCGATTTTCCTTCCAGAATACACATAGGATAGGAAAAATTTGTGGAGATAATCGTAATCTAGGTTATCTGCTTGATCCGTTCGCTGGTGATAGAAACGATTGATTTCTGCATCAAAGGCCCTAAATCCTAGGCTATAGGTAGGAGCCGGAATTCCCTTAACAGCAAAATGGACATTATCAGAACGGTCAAATAGGTTCTGTTCTGGTGCTGGATCCTCTATGGCTCTCAAACCTGCCATTTTAGCGGCATCTACAATGTTTCTTTCTGCAGTAGTTCTGGTCAACCCAATAATGGTGGCCAAACTCTTATCGTTGTACCCACCATTGTCGCTGTTAAAACAGAATACCATATCTTCCAAAGGTAACAGGGGATGGTCAACATAATATTGACTTCCAAGCAAGCCCATCTCCTCTCCTGTGAAAAGGATAAATAGGGCCGATCTTTTAGTTGGATATTTTGCCAGGTTTTCTGCCATAGAAAGCACCGTGACCGTACCTACTGCATTGTCTCTTGCTCCATTGAAAACAGAATCTTGTAGGTTGTCGGGTTTGCCAGTGCCTACATGATCGTAATGAGCGGAATAGATGATGAATTCATCTTTCAAAAGAGAATCGGTTCCTTCCACCATACCCACTACATTTTGAGAGGGAAGTTCGGAGTTTACAATACCTGTTATGCTAAGGGTTGCGCCTAGACTTTGTCCTGAATGAGCTATTTCAAGAAAGTCGGCGGAGGCGTGCTGAACCCAGCAGTGAACAAAATCGTCTTGTTCTCCCATGACCGTTTTGGAACGGTTAAAGTAGAATCCCAAAGATCGCCAGGTCTTGTCATCTTCAAGGGAGATTTCTATTAATCCAAGGGCTCCCATTTCCTTGGCGACCTTTCGCTTTGTTCTTCCTTGCATAATGGAGCTTCGCGCATTGTCCTCTTCGGAAAGTCCAGCTCTTACCAGTACCCATTTGCCCTTCACATCGACACCTTCATAGTCTTTTTCCTCCCCATGGTTAAGAAAGACCATTTCGGCTTGACGATTTATATTGGCCCCTTTGATGATCAGGAGTTTATCAGATGTACTTCCATTGATAGTTAATGAAAAGGAGGTTGGAGCAGTCGTTTTTCTAATCATAACGGGTTGGAAATATCCTTTCTCCGCTCCCGAAATGGGCTGGACACCGTATTTTTTTAGCTGGTTGGCTAGGTAAAGGGCCGCTACATTGCCTTCATGGCTGCCTGTTTGCCTTCCTTTCAATTCGTCAGAAGCCAGAAAATAGATGTGGCTTTTGATGATGTCTTTGGAAACAGTTTTTTCCACCAATTCATAATCGTTTTGGGCGATTAGGTTCATTGATCCAACAAGTAGAAAAAGTGTAACTAGAAATTTCATACGATAAGTTGTGTTATAAAAACCTACCTCAAGATAGGAAGAGCCTATAATATAGGACAATGCGATGCATTTTTTTTGCTTGGAACAACCTTTCGTGCAACTTAGCCTTCTTAGTGATAAAGCATACAACATGAAAAAAGCCATCTTCATCATTCTTATCGGAGGAGTATCGATTCCATTGTTTGCGCAGCAGCATCCCTTGGAAGAAATTTTTGTCGCCTGTCTGGAAACGCCCTCCTTAAAAGATTTTGTGATCCGAGATGAGAAAAATAAAATTTGCTTAGAGGTCATTTTTACCAATCACAAAATCTCTGGTAATCAATATATCAATTGGCGATCTCAGGAAATAGAGCTCGTATCTAAGCAGGCTCCTGAGACCCTTGACCCCTGTTATGGGAGTATAGAAGAAATAAAAGTCAAGAAAAAAAGGGCAACTCTTGTGTTGTGGTTTGGAGAGAATATGAAGGGAAAATTCAAACTAAACAAGGCTGGAAAAGACTGGTATACCAGAAGTTTGTTGACTACCAGATACAAACCAGAAGGAGACATGGTGATGGTAGAACGCACGATAAACCGCTATAGAAGGAATCCATAGCCTTTTCAAACGACATGAAAAAGGCTCCCTTCATGTTGGATGAAAGGAGCCTATTTTTTTAGAAACAATAGAAGGCTAGTCCTCCCTTTGTTTACTGGTGGTTCCAATGGTGAATACGATAGAGATATCGTTTTCCACCCCTTTCTCATACAAATGGAAGACAAAGTTAGCCGTTCCTCCTTGCAGCCTCGGCGTGGTGGTAATTCCTACTTCAACCAGTTTTTCTCCACCTGCAGGAATATCTCCTACAAAGGCGGGATTAAAGGTCTCAAAGCCTCGAATATTATTCAGTTCTTCCGGGCTGATGGTAACATTCTTGGCAGGATACTTTGAGATATTTTTTATGGTAAAGAGAACCACACTACTTTCATCTGGTTCTAAAAGGCCATTTCCATTCTCATCCTCAATAGAAACAGTATCCGTCAACTGAATAACCGGATAGCCAAAGTCAAGTTGAAGACTGTCGCTTTTTCCAGTGAATGTTTGACTAAATCCCTGTAGGTAAGTCATAAGGAGCAAGCCAATGATAACGATATTCCTCATTTGATCAATGTATTTTTTGGATACGGAAGGTTTTGATATCCCTTCTTTGCTTATCCATAAACTTTAGGTTATACACTCCAGCAGGTAAATCGGTCAAGTCCCAACGAATGGTCTTCGTGCCGTTTAAAATGACATCTTCTACTGGAATATTCGTCGCCTTTCCAGCCATATCAAAGAGCTGTAGTTTTAGCTTCAATAATTTTTCTGAATCCAAGACAATATTCAGGTTGTCCTCAGTTGGATTTGGGAAAATCTTGTATTGGACAGCAAACTCGATGAGTCCCTCTGTATTCGTAACTGGAATTTGCACGGTATCCTGTTGATGGAAGCCCTGCCTTAGGATAAATTGTCCATTGATACTCCTGGTACTTGAAATAACAAGCTGTCCAATCGTATAGACCATTTCAATGCCAGCTGTGCTATTATAGTTACCCATAGGTGCGATGACATCACGGGTAATGACCGTATCTATTTGCGCAGATAGGCTACCGAAGCTCAGGAGTAAGAAGGCGATTAAAATCAATTTCTTCATCATTCAGATAATTGGATGAAGCGGGAGTCAATATCTCCCGCCTCATAAGTGAAAATTAATCGCGCGAATCGTTTTCTTCCTGCTGCTGAAGGATCTCCAGCTGCTTGCGAAGAAGTTCAATCATTTCTGCTTGCTGTTCAATGATTTGATCCTGCTTGTTGATCGCTTCTTGTTGCTCTTGAATACCCTTGATAATGACAGGGATCAACTTTGTATAAGAGATGGTATAGTGGCCATTCTCTACACGAGTCCCATCTGGTAGCTCTATGCTTCCGGCATATTTTCCAACTGCCTCACCAATGACTCCCTCTACATCTTGGGCCAATAATCCTAATTGACGGTTGCCATTAGGGTCATTGTGCTTCAGATGATAAGAAACTGGATTGAGGTTCAAAATTTCTTCCAAACCATAGGCAATAGGTTCAATGTCCTTTTTCAACCTTGCATCGGAAACTACTTGTAAAGGTTCTGTTACGAAGATGGAATCAAGAGGGTTAGAAGCTGATCCTAGGTCAACAGTAGAAGCTGAAGTTGGAACGAGATCAGCATTGTACAGCAGAGAAGCGGTAGACAATGAATCTGGTGTCCAATCGGACCCATCATAGAACAACACCTCACCTGTTTCAGGAGTTACATCAGCAACTGATGTTCCTTTGATTCCACTTACTACAAGAGAATCGTATGTTCCAGTCAAGTCTCCCTGACTTGGGGATTCAGTTTCTAGCAAGAAGGAAGAAATATCAAGGTCAACCGAGCTATTGGTTAGGCTAAGCAGGTTGCCCGTAAGGGTCAAATCCTGTAGCTCATTCGTCGCATTGGCATCGGCATCATTGACAGAATCCGCAGAAGGAATCCATTCAGCGCCATTCCATTTTAGGACTTCAGTAGCTGCTGGAGCATTGGCTGAAAGCGCCCTTCCTTGTAGACCATTGACGCTTGGAGCAGCAAAGGTACCACTAAGGTCTCCGGAAACAGTCTCCGTAGCCAACAGGAATCCACTTAAATCTACAGAGTCAGTTGAAGATGAAATGCTCAACTTTTCTCCCGTCAACGAAAGGGTCTGAAGCTCATTTGTGGCATCTGCGTCATCGTCATTTACGGAGTCTGCAGCCGGTGTCCATGTAATGCCATTCCACTTCAATACTTGTGTTGCAGTAGGGGCTGTGGCAGCTACCGCTCTTCCTTGAAGACCATCCACAGTGGGGGCAGTAATAGAGCCATTCAAGTCTCCAGTTACTGTAGCCGTACCAAGTAGGAAGCCACTTAAATCTACAGAGTCGGTTGAAGATGAAATACTCAACTTCTGTCCAGTTAGGGATAACGTCTGCAACTCATTGGTCGCGTCTGCATCATCGTCATTTACAGAATCTGCAGAAGGAATCCATTCAGCACCATTCCATTTTAGGACTTCGGTTACAGATGGAGCATTGGCAGAAAGTGCCCTTCCTTGTAGACCATCCACAGTTGGAGAGGCAAAGGTTCCGCTTAGGTCTCCAGTAACCGTTTCAGTAGCCAGGACGAATCCGCTTAAATCAACAGAATCCGTCGAAGAAGAAATACTCAATTTCTCCCCTGTCAATGATAGTGTCTGAAGTTCGTTTGTAGCATCCGCATCGTCATCAGAAGGAACCCATTCTGTCCCATCATATCTCAATACCTGGCTTGAAGTTGGGGCAGTTGAAGATACTGTTACCCCTTGTAGGCCTTCTACTGTCAAATTGGAGAATACACCAGAAAGATCGCCACCAGCATTATCTGTGATCAAGACATCATTGGTGCTATCTCTGTCACCCGTATTGGTAATGGTTGTACCCGTAACATCAATCCCAGGTCCTCCTGTATAAACATTAGAAATGGTAGGAATGGTTACCGAGTTTCCGCTGGAAAGTGTCAATGTATTTCCAGAGATAGAAAGGGTCTGCAACTCGTTTGTCGTACTGGCATCGGCATCATCTACCGCATCTGTATCTGGTTCCCATTCGCTGCCGTTCCACTTCAATACTTCATTGGTAAGCGGAGTCGTATTAGCCACGTCATTGCCTTGTAGACCCTCTACTGTTAAGGTAGAGAAGGTTCCACTTACATCTCCCCCTGCATTTGAAATATCTGTGATATCATCACTAGCATCCGTATCTCCCGTATTAGTGATAACGGTTCCCGTTACATCAATTCCTGTTCCTCCTGTATAGGTATTGACAGGAATCGTAACAGAGTTTCTATCAGAAATGGACAAGGTAGTTCCAGAGATGGAAAGCGTCTGCAACTCATTGGTGGCATCAGCATCGTCATCATCCACCGAGTCTGGGAGGGTGATTGTATTTCCACTAGAAATCGTAAGATCTCTTCCGGAAAGTGAAAGAGATTGAAGCTCATTGGTGGTACTGGCATCTGCATCATCAACTGAGTCTGAAGCTGGTACCCATTCTGCGCCATTATAGCGTAAAACTTGGCTGGTCAATGGAGCTGTGGCGGCCACATCTACCCCTTGAATGCCTTCTACTGTTATATTAGAAAATACGCCTGAAATATCTCCTCCAGAGTTGGAAGTATCTGTGATGTCATCCGAAGCATCTGTATCTCCTGTGTTGGTGATAACGGTTCCTGTTACATCGATGCCTGTACCTGCTGTATAGGTATTGACAGGAACTGTAACAGAATTTCCACTAGAAATACTCAGGGTAGTTCCAGAGATAGATAGAGACTGTAATTCGTTGGTTACACTCGCATCCGCATCATCTACTGAATCTGCACTGGCTTCCCATTGGCTTCCGTTCCACTTTAAGACCTCAGAAGTGTTTGGCGCACTACTAGATACAGGATTTCCTTGAATACCGGCTACAGTAGGGTCTGGGTATGTACCTGAAAGATCACCTGTAGCCGCATCTCCACTAACAATATCGTCTGAAGGATCTGTATCACCTGTATTTACGATGGTTGCTCCTGAAAGGGCGATACCCGTTCCGCCTACATAGGGAAGGGCTACAGAGTTTCCAGTTGATCCGCTAATGCTTAATGTGGTTCCTGAGATGGCTAGCTGCTGCTGCTCATTGGTGGTGTCCTGATCCAAGTCTTGGGTTAATGCCCATTGAGATCCATCCCATTGTAGCACATCTAAGGTGGTAGGGCTACCAGCCTCAACCGCATTACCTTGAATGGCATTCACATTTAGGCTGGAGAATACGCCATCGACATCACCACCTGCATTGGTTGTAATGGTAACATCATTGGTAGAGTCTGTATCTCCAATGTTGGTAATTACATTGGAACCGTTAACTGATATACCTGTTCCCGCTGATATACCTAAGGCACCTGGGAGGGTAATGGTATTTCCATCGCTAATGGTAAGAAGGTTTCCAGCGATACTTAAGCTTTGAAGCTCATTGGTGGTATCCTGGTCATTGTCCTCAGTCAAAGCCCATTGAGCGCCATCCCATTGTAGGACATCTAGCGCAGTAGGTGTTCCTGATTCCACATCATTGCCTTGAATGGCATTAACATTTAGAGAGGAGAAGACTCCATCCACATCACCGCCGGCATTTGATGTATCTGTGATATCATCTGAAGCATCTGTATCACCTAGGTTGATGATGGTATTTCCTGAAATACCAATACCTGTTCCGCCTGTATAAGTGTTGGTCGGAATGGTAACGGAATTTCCGCTTGTAATGCTAAGGGTAGTTCCTGAGATTGAGAGGCTCTGAAGCTCATTGGTGGTACTCGCATCTGCGTCATTTACCTCATCTGTAGCTGGTTCCCATTCTGTACCGCTCCATTTTAAAACTTCATTAGAAGATGGGGCAGCGGTGGATACGCTTCTACCTTGTAAGCCTTCAACCGTCATGTTGGAGAATACACCTGATACATCTCCGCCTGAATTGGAAGTATCAGTAATATCATCCGAAGCATCTGTATCGCCTATATTGGTAATGGTGGTGCCTGTGATATCAATACCCGTTCCCGCAGAATAGGTGGTTACAGGAACTGTAACCGAGTTTCCACTAGAAATGGTAAGAGTAGAACCTGAGATCGATAGGGTCTGAAGCTCATTGGAGGCATCAGCATCGT